>JBNAVJ010000003.1:69368-169417 GCA_049700455.1 Ignavibacteria bacterium | reverse complement strand
ATCAAATACTATAATATCTCCAATTTTCGGTTCTTTAAGAGCAGGCAAACGCAAATAAGGGATACGCACATTTGTAAACGGTATGTTACGGGGGGTTGTTGCTCCATAAGTAAATTTCGTTACTAAAAGAAAATCGCCAACCAAAAGGGTATTCTCCATTGACCCGGTAGGAATTCTATAGGCTTCAAACAGGAAAACTTTAATCAGGAATGCAACTACTGCTGCATATACAAGAGCATCAAAATATTCTCTGGGTTTTGATTTTTTTTTCTTTGTTTTTTCTTTTGACTTTGTTTCTACTTTTTGTTTGCTATTAGCCAATTTTTAAGATATTAGTTTTTAAAATAACAAAATTACCTTTCGATAGATAACACGGCGAGAAATGCTTCTTGAGGTATCTCAACCTGTCCGACCTGTTTCATTCGTTTTTTACCTTCCTTTTGTTTTTCAAGCAATTTTCGTTTTCTGGTAATATCACCACCATAACATTTAGCAAGTACGTTTTTTCGTAATGCGCTTATTGTTTCACGAGCGATTACTTTTGAACCTATTGCTGCTTGAATAGCAACCTCAAACATATGTCTGGGTATTAACTTGCGTAATTTTTCACATAGTTTTCTACCCCAGTAATAAGCGTTATCTCTATGTATTATAGTTGAAAGTGCATCAACTGGTTCACCATTTAATAATATATCAAGTTTGACAAGGTCAGAAGGTCTATATTCAAGAAATTCGTAATCAAACGAAGCATACCCTTTTGTAAGTGATTTAAGTTTATCATAGAAATCAAAAATTATCTCAGCAAGTGGAAATTCAAAATGTAAATCAACCCGTTTTGAATCAATATAATCAGTTGTCTTATAAATACCGCGTCGTTCCTGTGCAAGTTTCATAACATTACCTATGTATTCAGTTGGGGTGATAATCTGTGCTGAAATAAATGGCTCTTCAATTCGTTCAATTTTCACCTGTTCAGGCATTAATGCGGGATTATCAACAACCACACATTCACCTTTAGTTGTATAGACCTTATATTCAACATTTGGAACCGTTGTAATTATAGAAAGATTATATTCTCGTTCAAGCCGTTCTTGAATAATTTCAAGGTGTAGCAAACCAAGAAATCCACATCTGAAACCAAATCCAAGTGCTACTGATGTCTCAGGTTCAAACTGTAAAGCCGCATCGTTAAGCTTAAGTTTTGCGAGTGAATCACGCAGGTTTTCAAAGTCATTTGCTTGAGTCGGGTAAATTCCGCTGAATACCATTGGCTTGACTTCCTTATAGCCGGGTAGGGGAGCATCAGCTGGATAGTCAACATTTGTAACTGTATCTCCAACTTTAGAATCATTAACATCTTTTATATTTGCTATCAAATAACCAACATCTCCTGATTGTAAAATCCCTGTCCGTTGACGCTCCATTTTCAAAATGCCAACTTCTTCAGCCTCAAATTGCTTGTCGTTTGAAAAAAACTTGATTTTATCCCTTTCTTTTAAAACGCCATCAAAAACACGTAGATAGACCACAACACCACGGTAAATATCAAATTTAGAATCAAATATCAACGCTCTCAGTGGGCTATTGTCATTTCCCTTAGGTGGAGGTATCCGTTTTATAATTGCTTCAAAAACTTCTTCAATTCCAATTCCCATTTTAGCACTCACAGAAAGAATTTCTTCAGGTTTGCAACCCAAAAGCTCTACAATCTGATGTTTAACTTCATCAACCATAGCGCTTTGCAGATCTATTTTGTTAATAACAGGAATAATTTGCAAGCCCTGTTCAATAGCCAGGTAGAGATTACTTATTGTTTGGGCTTCAATCCCTTGAGTTGCATCAACAACAAGCAAAGCTCCTTCACAAGCAGCAAGGGATCTGGATACCTCATAAGTAAAATCCACATGACCTGGAGTATCTATAAGGTTTAATGTATACTGGTGACCGTCAGCAGCCTGATATTTCATCTGTATAGCATGAAGTTTAATAGTTATGCCACGTTCCTGCTCAAGATCCATATCATCAAGAACCTGCTTGACCATATGGCGGGTTTCTATAGTATGCGTCATCTCAAGCAGACGGTCTGCAAGAGTGGATTTACCGTGATCTATATGTGCTATTATGCAAAAATTTCTTATATAATCCTTCAATTCATTCCCTCATTCATTCTTACAAAAAAAGTGGGTTATAGAAATTATTTGTCCACTACCCACTTTCTTGGTCCAGAATTAGTTAGAATATCATAATCAAACCCGTTAACCACCAGGTTGTTGTTTCCTCTCTAATCTAATTTGCTGGATGTCTCTCCTGATTTCAGCAGCCAATTTTCGTAAGTTGTTAAGCTCTTTTCTCAGTCTTGTTCCTGCTGCATTTTGTTTTTTTTCGTAAAACTTCTCAATATCAGATTTCATTCCGTCGAGTAGGTTTCTCAATTGTTCGAATTTTTCCATTTTGAATTCCTTTCGTTTATTTTATAGGATAATAAATAAATATACTTATTAAATTACAAAGATAAAATGTTATCTAATGCTTATAACAGGGGCGTAGGGAATGGAAAAAATAATAGCAAACCCCCAACTTACAAATATTACCCATAAGATTACAAGTACAGAAACAACCGATATTTTTGCCCAGGGTTTAAGGTCATAATCTCTAAAAATATTCCACAAGCCGTTTAATCCATGATAAAAACCAAGAATAAGAAAAGTTAAATCAATAATTCTGTACCAGGAAAATGACATTCTCTTCAAAACTGCTTCATAGGTATGACCAGATTCAGGGTGATAATGCATAAGTATATAATGCCCTATCATTAAAACAACCAGAGCAAGACCTGTGATGCGTTGTAACATCCAGCTCTTGGAACCACTATTCTTAGATGGTTGATATCTAAACATTGTTTTAAAAATTTGTTTACTTAAAAATAGTTAAAATTTCATGTGAAAACATAACAAACCCCATTACAAGAAAAATTACCACTCCAATTACCCAGGAAGCTCGATACAGCTGTTTGTGATATCTTGCCCCGTCAGCCAAATCAACAAGAACTATTCTGATACCATTGAGGGAGTGGAAAAGAACAAAGATAAACAGAATCCATTCAAGAACCATAAACGCAGGCGATAAAAAGGTTTTCATTTTTGCCTCGAATGCCTCCTTACCCTGGGTTAGAGTACTTAACGAATAAATATGAAGGAATAAATAACCAATCAATGCAATACCACTGATTCTGTGATAAATCCACGCCCAGCTTCCAGCATCCTTTTTGTACTTAGCTGTTTCTTTTAACCAGTCTTTTTGATTGAATGTCTTGATTTTTTGTTCCATCAGAATTTTTAATTTTGTAAAAGTTATGCAAATCCTTTTATTTTTACAATTTATTTATTGGTCTTTTGTTAATTTTTATCTTTTATAGGTGAAAGGGTAAAGTTTTTTCAGTTTTTTAATAAAAGGAATAAAGTAAATTTAACAAAATTATATTTATGAACATACCGTATTACATTCGTTACCTTAAGCCTTATGTGCCTGGTAAATCAATAGAAGAAATTCAACGCGAGTTTAATCTTGAAAAGGTTTATAAGCTTGCATCAAATGAAAATCCACTTGGGCCATCGCCTCTTGCTGTTGAAGCTATGACGCAAGCTATGAATAACCTCAATCGCTACCCTGATGTTGGTGCCTTAAAGCTCAGAGAGAAAATTGCTGAAAAATTTAATAAGAACATTGATAACATTATTGTTGGAAGTGGAAGTGAAGGCATTATGGCTGTAATTCTAAGAAGCTTCCTTTCCGAAGGGGAGGAGATGATTTCTTCAAAAAATACCTTTATAGGATTCCAGGTACTCGCCCGCGGAAGAAACAATAATTATGTTGAAGTTCCAATGAAAGATGAAACTTATGAGTTTGACCTTGATAGGATGAAAAAACTTGTTAGTGAAAAAACAAAGATTATTTATCTTTGCAACCCAAATAATCCAACTGGAACAATTATCAGAAAAAACGAACTGCTAAATTTCCTGAATGATATTCCAGAAACTACATTTGTATTAATTGATGAAGCATATTTTGAGTATGCCCGTGAATTTGAAGAGTATCCGGACTCATTGGAATATGATTTTCCAAATTTAATAACGCTTCGCACTTTTTCTAAGGTATATGGGATTGCAGGGATTAGAATAGGTTATGGATTTGCTACTAAAGAAATTGTTGAAATACTCCTGAAAGTAAAGCTCCCTTTTGAACCTAATAATCTTGCTCAGGAAGGAGCCATTGCCGCACTGGATGATTTTGAATTTATTGAAAAATCATTGAAAACCAACAGAGAAGGTTATCGTTTAGTTTCTCAAAAGCTAACAGAAATACTAAAAAAGACTCAGTTTAAATTTGTGCCTTCATATGCCAATTTTGTAATGATAGACTTAATAAGCGAAGACAATGTTAATTATTTTAATTCTGAATTAATAAAAAGAGGTATTATTATTAGACCTTTAAAACCTTTTGGACTTTCTAATTGTATAAGGGTAACAATAGGTACTGAAGAAGAAAATAAAGCTTTCTTAAAGCATTTTGAAGAATTATTATCAGAGTGGAAAAAATTACAAAAGAAATCTTAATTGAAGACCTTGTTCAGATTCTTCCAGAGTCCGTAAGTTATTTGATGAAGAACGGTATCAAGTGTATGGCTTGTGGAGAACCTATCTGGGGAACTTTAGAAGAAGCTGCGAAAGAAAAAGGATTTGGGGATACTGATATTGAGAAGTTTGTTAAAGAACTGAATACTCTCTTAATTAAAAACAGAGAAGTTAAATAGAGATGACTATAGATGATTTTCTGCGGCTTTTTCTGGGAGCTTTTATTATTATGTGTTTGAGGATAATTGACGTTTCGCTTGGAACAATTCGGACAATCAATATGGTCCAGGGCAGAAAGTATAACGCAGGGCTTTTTGGATTTTTTGAGTCGTTGATATGGATTATTGCTATCAGACATATTATGCAGAACCTTGATAATTTAGTGAATATTCTTGGATATGCAGCAGGATTTGCACTGGGAAATGTTATAGGAATTACAATTGAACAAAAAATTGGTTCTGGCTTTATACAACTAAGTATTATTTCATTACATTATGCAGACCCAATTGCAGACAGGCTTAGGCAATTGAAGCTTGGTGTAACAATGTTACCGGGAGAAGGGGGTAGCGGGGGAGTAGCAGTTATCCTAACATTGATACCCAGAAAACGTCAAAAAGAAATTATACGTATTATTAAGTCTATTGACCCAAAAGTATTTATTACAGTACATTCCACAGTAACTCCTTATGGAGGATATATAACAAATCGGAAATAGCTCACTCTTGAATTTTACCCTTTGAAAAAATAGATGCAAGAATAGTAATAATTAAGATTAGAACTATTACCAGTAATGAAATTAAAGTGGGTATCTTAAAAACTCCTGAAATTAACATCTTGATACCTATGAAAGTAAGTATCACTGCAAGTCCATATTTTAAAAATTTAAATTTGTCCATAACTCCTGCTAATGCAAAATACAAAGCTCGCAATCCTAAAATAGCAAAAATGTTTGAAGTAAAAACAACAAATGTATCGTTGGTTATTGCCAGTATTGCTGGAATCGAATCGAAAGCAAACACCAGATCCATTGTTTCCACCACGATTAGAACTATAAATAGAGGAGTTGCAACGGTTTTCAGGTTTTCCTTTACAAAAAATCGTGACCCATAAATTCTGTCAGTAAATCGAAAATATTTCTTTGCCAGTTTTACTACTTTAAGTTCTTCTGGCTTAAGGTTGTTATCTTTCTGGAAAGCCATTTTAATACCAGTATAAATAAGAAATATTCCAAAAATATAAATAATCCAATGAAATTTAATTAAGAGTGCAGCACCTAACACAATAAATATACCTCTCATTATAATAGCACCCACTACCCCCCAGAAAAGGATTTTATGCTGATACTTAGTTTCAACTTTGAAATAGGAAAATATTACAAGAAAGACAAAAATATTGTCAACACTCAATGACTTTTCCAGAATATAACCTGTGAAAAATTCCAGTGCAATTTGGTAGCCAAGGTAAAAGTATAATCCTAAATTGAAAAGCAGAGCCAGTATAATCCAGACTAAACTCCAAGTTAAAGCCTCCCTATAGGATATGGTATGAGCCTCCCTATTGAAGATTCCAAGATCAATAATAAGCATCAATACGATGAACGCAAGAAAAATCACCCAACCATAAATGTTCATATATAGCAAGAATGGAATCATTGTAAATCACCTTTTAGAGGTCTTATCACTACTTCCTCAAGATGAACTTTTTTAGGAGTGTCTATTATAGAAGCAATTGTCATTGCAAGTTCTTTTGGGGCCATCATTCGGCTATGATATTTTTGACGCGCTTTGCTATCCCACATAGGTGTTTCGGTGGCACCTGGAAGAATATTCGTAACTTTGATATTGAATTTTCTTACTTCTTCCCTGAGGCAATTTGCCATAGCGAGTAAACCAGCTTTGGACGCAGAGTACACTGCACTATTAATAAAAGGTTTCGAAGCAGCAACAGAAATAATATTTATAATAGAGCCTTTTCTTCGTTTTATCATTTCAGGCAGAACTGCTTTAATACATAGAAATGCTCCACGCAAATTTGTATTTAATACATAATCATAATCATAAACTTTTGTTTCCTGTAAGGATTTAAAGACAGTAACACCTGCATTATTTATCAAACAGTCAATCCTACCATACTTTTCGCGAATTCTTTTAGTGGTGATTTGCACGCTGCGTTCAGATGTAACATTACAAACAAAAGCTGAAGCCTGATTACCTGCGAATTTAATTTCATTAACAAGGGAGGTAAGACGTGATTTTCGGCGAGCAGTTACAACAATAATGCTACCGGTTTTTGCAAGTACTTTTGCCAGTTCTCTACCGATGCCGGTAGAAGCCCCTGTTATCCAGATGACTTTATTTTCCATAAATTTAGTTATGTTTACATAACCATTCCACCATCAACTACAATAACCTGTCCTGTAATATAGTCAGCCTTTTCAGAAGCTAAAAAAGCAACCACACCTGCTATCTCTGACGGCTTACAGGGTCGTTTCAGTGGAATGATATTAAGAAATGCATTCTTCTGTTCTTCTGTCAATGCTGCCGTCATTTCTGTTTCAACATATCCCGGCGCTACGCAATTAACAGTAACATTTCGTGTAGCAAGTTCTTTTGCTACGGATTTGGAAAACCCAATTAGTCCTGCTTTCGAAGCTGCATAATTTACCTGTCCTGCATTACCCATAATCCCAACAACGGAACTAATATTAATAATTTTTCCTGCTCGTTGACGCGCCATAAAACGGGAGACTGCTTTTGTTGTAATAAATGCACCTTTAAGATTCACTGCTAATACAGCATCCCAATCTTCATCTGTCATTCTTATTAAGAGTCGGTCACGGGTAATCCCCGCATTGTTAATAAGTATATCAACCTTTCCATATTGAGTGACAATCTCTTCAACTAATTTTTCAACCCTTGATGAATTGGTAATATCTATCTCTTTAGGAACTACTGCCTGCCTGTCTGCATTAGCAGATTTAAGATAGTTCTCAAAATCTTCAGGGAAAAACTTATCGAATATTATAGCAGTAGCCCCATTAGCAATCAGTTCATCTACTATGGCTCTTCCGATGCCCCGGGCACCTCCTGTAACAATAGCAATTTTGTTAGTAAGATTGTAACACATAATTTTTATATTTTAATTTGAAAGTGTTTTCGTTCCTCTTTTTTTAAACGTTTTGCTTCAACAGGTAAAACCTGACCGCTTAGAAGGTTAGAACTATCAGATCCAAGAAAAGCAACAAAGTCAGCCACCTGATCTGGCTTTGCAGGAGAGCGTTTCTCGCTATAATTAAGAATTGCCTGCTTTTGTGCTTCGGTAAGAGCTGCTGTCATATCTGTTTCTACATATCCACAGGCAACCACGTTTACCTGTATATCATAGGGTGCTAATTCTTTTGCCATAGCACGTGCAAGTCCATTAATTCCTGCCTTTGATGCAACATAATTTGATTGTCCGGGATTACCACTAAGCGATACAATAGACCCAATAAAGATAATTTTACCCCGATGATTTTTTATCATATTTTTACAAACCTCACGGCTAAAAACAAATGCCCCACGTAGATTTGTGTTTATAACATCGTCCCAGTCGCTTTCTTTCATTCGTAAAATCAAACTGTCTTTTGTTATACCTGCATTATAGACCAGAACATCAATTCTACCAAATTTTTTTGTAATTTTATTTACTACCGTTTTTATTCTCTGCGTATTAGCCGAATCACATTTGTAATAAATAATTCCCTTCGATTTAAAATATCTATGGTCAACTCTTGATTTATAGGTAATAAAAACTTTAGCCCCGGTTTCGGAAAATTTGTTTGCAATTGAGCGACCTATTCCCCGGGAACCACCGGTAATTAAAACTACTTTTCCTGAAAAATCATATTTTACCATTCTTTTTATAGTTATCTTCAAAATATTCTTTCAGGATACTATATCCCTCCTGTCCAAGTATATATATTAATTCCTCAGTAAAAGCTTCAAAGACTGTATGGACAAAATTCTTTTTCTTATGCACTCCACAATAACTTAATCTTCTTGAGTGTTCGTTATCGTATGTTAAAACATCATTCACGATAGTGAGCGGATACATTATGCAATATTTTGGTTTGAGTGTCCACTTATGCATTCCCAACCTGACGGCAGTTTTTTGTAAAGTACAATAATTTTGTGAGTCTTTAAATACACATTGTTTGCGGTGTAATTTTTTATTAACGTAAAGTTGTGTACCTATAGCATAACCTGAAGGGAAGTCAGAATCTTTAACCTTTTTTGGTTCAAACCATTTTGAGGAATCTTTAATCTGTTCCTCATCCATTGTGTCTATAATTTCTTTTCCATAGTTCATAATATCTTCTTTAAACCTGCTATCAATATATACTCCCCAGTTACAGCATTCTCCTTTACAGATGGAAATATTACAGAAAGGCACAAAGCCCTGTTCAAATATTATAGGATCTATCTTTAAACCACTAATTTTGAGAGGATATTTCTTACCCTTTTTCATTAACTAATTATTTTTTTCACATCATCTACGTTAGAAATATTAATTGTCTCAATAGTCGGCTCGATTTTTTTTATCAAACCTGTCAGGACCTTACCAGAACCAATCTCTATAAATTTTGAAACGCCATCTTTAATCATATTTCTCACAGACAGTTCCCAGCGAACAGGAGAAACAAGTTGTAATGCAAGTGCTTCTTTAATTTGTTCCTTTTTGGTTAGTGGCAATCCATTGTAATTTGCATACACTGGGATTTGTGGGTCATTAAATTCAAGTAATGCAAGTGCTTCCCTTAAAGGTGGATCAGAAGTTTTCATTAATTCTGAATGGAATGCTCCGCTGACATCAAGCTTTTTGGCAAGCCTACAATTATAAGGAGGATTCTTTGCAACCTCAATAGCTTTTTCAATTGCAGCTACATCTCCTGAAACAATAATCTGACCGGGGCAATTATAATTTGCAGGTTGAGCAACACCATACTCCTTGACAGAATCACATATCTTCAGAATTTGTTTTTCATCAAGGCCTATCAGGGCTGCCATTGTACCGCTTTGAATTTCACCTGAACGTTTCATTAATTCACCTCTTGTTTTAACAAGTTTCAGTCCATCTTCAAAAGAAAACACGCCGGCATAAGTATCTGCTGTATATTCCCCGAGTGAATGTCCTGCTGTACAATCTGCTTGAAGAACATTCTTGATGAGTTCAGTTATAATAAAGGAATGGACAAAAAGGGCAGGCTGGGTAATATTTGTTTGTCTCAGTTCATCAGCAGTCCCCTCAAAACAAACTTTACTTAAACTGTAATTCATAATTTCGTCAGCCTTCTGATAAAACTCTTTTGCTAAAGCAAATTCATCAAACAGGTCCTTTCCCATGCCCTGAGACTGAGAACCCTGACCAGGAAAAATAAAAGCAACTTTTGACATTGGTTTAAAGTTATTTTATATGCTTTTTGCTAAAATTTTATCCTCAATTCTGAAAAGATAAGCAATCAATGCAGCCCGTATCCACATTCCATTGCGTTCCTGTCTCCAGTACATTGCGCGTGGATCGTTGTCAATCTCAACTTCAATCTCCTGACGACGGGGGAGCGGATGCATAATAATGGCATCCTTTTTCATCAATCTTAAATGCTTTTTCTGCAGATGAAATTTGGTGTAATCTATATCTTTTGATTCGTTATTGATATCATATTCATCCTGAATTCGTGTCATATAAACGGCATCCGCATATTTCAAGGTTTTTTCAAGGTTATTTGTTTCTGTAAATGGAATTTTATTTTTCTTTAGAAATTTTTTGATGTCTTCTCCAATTCGCAGATAGTCAGGCGAAACATAAGTAATCTTTACCCCCTTGTAGTTTTTCAGTAAATAGGAAAGCGAACGTACAGTTCTTCCTCTCTTTAAATCTCCAACCATAACAATGTGTTTCCCATCAATGCCACCCCTACTCTGAAAAGAAAGATCAAGGGTATATAAATCAAGCAATGCCTGAGTAGGATGCTGGTCTTTACCGGAACCACCATTAATAACGCTAATAGGTCGTCTTGTTTTGTTAAGAAGCCAGGCTGCTTTTTCAGCCATCCCCGGCTCATAATGTCTCATAACAATTAAATCAGCATAAGAACTGAATGTACGGATAGTGTCTTCAGGGGATTCACCTTTCAGCTCCGAAGAGGTTGATGTTGAACGTATTTCACTCACTTTCAAACCAAGAATATAACAGGCACTCTGAAATGAAACAAATGTCCTGGTTGAGGGTTGAACAAAATATAGCATTGCTCGTTTATGGGAAAGCAGAGTTTGTAACCAATCGTTACCTTCTTTATCCTTTGCTATTTTCCGAATTTTGTTTGCAATGGTAAATAACTTGCGGAGCAAATCAGGGGTGAACTGTTGACTGAAGAGACAATCAAACATTCTCCCTTCTTTTTCAAAATATTTCAGTTTCCTATGGAGTGGGGTATTATAAAATTCTTCCCAGCTAAATTTTTTTAACTCTTCAATTGAATTTTTTCGTGTTTGACCCATAATTAATAATTAAGTCATTAAAAGTTTCATTATAGCTTTCTGAGTATGAAGCCTGTTCTCAGCCTGATCAAAAACTATTGAATTAGGACCATCCATAACTTCATCTGTAATTTCTTCGCCCCTATGTGCTGGCAAACAATGCATAACAAGCACGTCAGATTTGGCTTTCTTCATCAATTCTCCATTTAACTGAAAAGCCTGTAAATCTTTTTTACGCTTTTCATTCTCTTTTTCCTGTCCCATACTAACCCATACATCTGTATAAATAACATCAGCATCTTTAATAGCGTCCTCCGCTGTGTTGAAGTCAGTTATTTTAGAACCAGTAATTTTTGCAACCTCAAGTGCTTCGTCAACAACTTCTTTCAGGGGTTTATAACCTTGAGGAGAAGCATAGTTAATATTCATTCCCACTTTTACCGATGCCTGAATCAGGGAATGCAGAACATTATTACCATCACCGATATAGGTAAGGGTCAACCCCTTAAGTTTACCACGTTTTTCGTATATAGTAAAAATATCACATAATGCCTGACAGGGATGGTCATAATCGGTTAACCCATTTATAACGGGGACTGTTGCATACCTGGCAAGATCAAGTATAGTCTGATATTTGAATGTTCTTGCCATAATCCCGTCAACATAACGCGAGAGCACTTTTGCAGTATCATGAACTGTTTCTCCGCGTCCTATCTGCAAATCATTTGCTGAAAAAAACATCCCAATACCTCCCAGCTGATACATACCAACTTCAAATGATACCCGTGTCCTTGTAGAAGATTTTTCGAAAATCATAGCAAGAGTTTTTCCTGCAAGTTCATTTGTATTTCTTGGACCTTTCTTTGTTCGGTCTGTCTCCTGCAGGATAAGCTCAACTTCTTCAATGCTCAAAAGATTAATAGAAATCAGGTCTTTGTTTTTAAGTTTTTGCATATGTAATTTTTAATTAAAAATTTATGTATGAATTAAAGTTCCCGCTTTTCCTTGTAATGCAAGCTGTAACTTTTCTATACTCGTAATGATTGCTTTATTTCCTGTTTCCATTACAAACTCAATTGCAGCCTGAACTTTTGGACCCATACTCCCGGCTGAAAAATGACCCTGCTCGAAATATGTTTGTGCCTCATCAAGGTTTAAATCGGTTAAAGCAATTTGATTTGGCTTCTTGAAGTTTATGTAACAGTTGTCGACGTTTGTAAGGATAATAAGTTTCTCAGCTCTCAAATCAATGGCAAGTCTTGCAGAGGCAAGGTCTTTGTCAATCACTGCTTCCATTCCTCTGAATTCATCTTTCTTCAACCAGACTGGAATACCCCCACCACCGACTGCAATGACAATATATCCTTTCTCAACAAGGTCAGCAATTGTTCCAGCTTGAAGTATTTTTACAGGTTTTGGAGATGCAACCACACGACGATATCCTCTCCCTCCGGGATCTTCTTTAAACTTCCAGTTTTTAGTCTTAATTATTTCTGTTACCTGTTCATACGTGTAGTAAGGCCCCACTGGTTTGGAAAGTATTGAAAAAGCCGGATCCCGCTCATCAACAAGAACTTCTGTAAGAATCGTAATAACGGTTTTTTGAATATCATTTTTTACAAACGAGTTTTTGAGAGCCTTCTGTAAAACATAGCCTATTTCTCCTTGAGTTTCTGCTACACAAACATCAAGCGGCATAGGAGGGACTTTGTCAGCAGCCTCTTCATTTTGTATTAATAAGTTACCAACTTGAGGTCCGTTCCCGTGAGTTAATACAACTTGATAATCAGACTTAAAAAAGTCAACAAGCTGCTCAGCAGTTCTTGCAGCTGCAGTTTCACGCTCTTCAATAGTACCTTTTGATTTAGCATCAAGTAGTGCATTGCCACCTAAGGCAATTACAATCAAATCTGATTTATGCATAAAAATAATAATTAATAATTATACCAAAATTTAAATATACCTTCAATTCAATTAACTACTCATTCCTGGAATTTTGTATATCCTATCTATACTTGCTCAAAGTGATATGAAAAGAGTAGTTATTTTTCGGGAGTAAAAATATTATAACAATCAGTTAGCTCTTTCTATCTTTTTATCTAAAAAAAAGGCAGTGTCTTCTTATCGGGAAAACACTGCCTATTATGAGCTATTCTCAGTCCAGATTTATTGTATTTCTATTGCTATCAGTCTGATTTCTTTACCCGGCGTAACAGCTTTCAAAACAAGGATATCGCCTTTTTCTTTCTTTGAGATAATTGATTCAAGATCGTTTACACTCTCAATTTTTTTCTTATCAGCCTCAATTATCACATATCCTGCTCTTAATCCGCGGTTGAAAGCTTCGGAAAAATTAGCAACATCTTTAACATAAACGCCTGCTGGAACATCATAATTGCGTTTGATTTCATCAGTAATATCAACAACAGAAAATCCAATCTTATCAAAAGTCTTTGCCTTGAATTCCTGATTATCCTTTTGTTTTTCATTTTTCAGGCTTGAACTTTGCGAATCTGGTCTTGGTTTGAGCTTTACTACTTTCTCAAACGTCTTTCCATCGCGATAGACAAGCAGTTTAACCTCTTCGCCGGGATGTTTGGACCCAACAATAGTTTGTAATTCATTAGCAGCATTAACTTCTTTACCATCAACCGAAAGAATCACATCTCCACTCTGCAACCCTGCTTCATCACCAGCTCCACCTTTCACAACATTCTGCACAAGTACTCCTTTCGGTTTATCCAGACCAAGACCTTTTGCCTCTTTTGTATCGACATCTTTGATTTGAATTCCAATATATCCTCTTTCAATCTTTCCTGATTTTATTAATTCAGCCGCAACAGTTTTTGCAATGTTAATGGGGATAGCAAAACCATATCCCTGATAATAACCGTTGGTAGTCTTAATTGCAGCGTTTATACCAATTACCATACCATTAATATCTACCAGAGCACCACCACTATTACCAGGATTAATTACTGCATCAGTCTGAATAAAATTATTAATTGAATAACTATCTCCACTAATATTGATATTCCTGCCAAGAGCCGAAATAATACCGGCTGTCACGGTATTATTTAATCCAAGTGGATTACCAATTGCCAGTACCCATTGACCCACGTGAAGGTCGTCTGAATTACCAATGGAAGCAACATTCAAATCAGAAGCATCAATTTTTATAACTGCAATGTCAGTGTTTGGATCAGTTCCAATTAGTTTTGCTTTGAACTCTCGCTTATCCATCAATACCACCTTGATTCCATTTTCTTTTGCATCTTTTACAACGTGGTTATTGGTAATAATATATCCATCGCTGCTGATTATAACGCCTGAACCGGAACCCTGTTGTGGTGGTAAATCGAACTTAAAATCAGGACCAAAAAAGAATTCAAAATCTTTATCATGAAAATTACTCTTTGCTTCAGTAGTTACCTCTATATAAACAACAGAGGGTGTAACAACTTTTGCAATCTCAACAAAAGCATCATTTAAACCTTTGAGACTTGTATTGGAATTCTGAACAGGAGGTTGGGTTTTAAATTCTATTTGTGAGCCAGCTACAAGAGTTTTCAAATTACTAAAGTTTGCTATTAACACTGCTGAGAAAATCAAGGCTATAATCAGCAGAGTTCCCCCAGCAATTAAAGGTTTCTTAGTCATTTTTTGCTTACTCCCTTTTTGTTTTTGTTAAATTAAAACACGGTACAAATTAATTCATATTAACTTAAATTATTAAACACAATCCTTGATTTAAAATTGTTAGCTTTATCAAAAAATCCCAACAGTAATCTTTCAAAGTAACCAATTATATAAACAAAATCAGGATTATTAGCATTCAATATTTTCCCCTCTGATTTAGACGTCAAATATCTGTAATTTTCTTCACTTATAATCAATGATTCCTGCTCTTTCTTTGAACCAATCCTATATTTCCCATTGCCTTCGAAAGTTATATCTGGACTGATACCGTGTAAATGGGCTATGGATAAGAGAAAATTTAAATATACCTTAATATAACCACCTTGAATATTTTTGTCAAGAGCCAAGAGGGAAGTCTTAAGCAAAGTATAAAGATTACTATCTGAATCAAACTCACCTGTAGTCTTATTTACGAGTTCAATTATTCGGTATGCATAATTTAAACAATCAAGATTTGATTTTATTCCATTAAAAGTAGCAACTGATTCAGCTCTGGAAAGTAACTGGAGGTCTCTATTATATTTTTTACGAAAAGAAACTTTTATCAGGTTTAGATTCTCAAAAACGCCAACATTTCTTGACTTAATACTTCTAACACCTTTTACTAAAGCTGAAAATTTCCCTGTATGCTCTCCGTAAAGAGTTACTATTTTACTGGAATCGTTATATCTGAAATTCTTAATCACTATTGCATCTGTTTCAATAATCATACGAACTGAAAATAAAATTGTTTCATTTATAATTTTACCTCTTTGAACTGTGTAATGTTCCGGAATTCACTTAATCTTTTGTTTATATCATCTGTGGAAAGATTTCTAATTCCTTCAAGGGAAAACTGTTCAACTGTAAGGGAAGCAATAACAGTCCCAAACACAATTGCAATTTTAAGATTTTCAATGTTCAGGTCTTTAGTTCTATCAAGCCAGCCTATAAAACCTCCTGCAAAGCTATCACCGGCACCGGTTGGGTCAAAGACCTTTTCAGTTGGATATGCTGGAAGCACAAATAATGAATCTTTGGTAAATAGCATTGCACCATGTTCTCCCTTTTTTATAATAATAATTTCAGGACCTAAGTTAAAAATTTTTCTTGCCGATTCTATTAAGTTATTAACCCCACTAAGCAATCTTGCTTCAGAATCATTTATTACCAGCACAGAAGCATATTTCAAAACTTCCATCAGTTCATTCCATTTCCCTTCAATCCAGAAATTCATTGTATCAACCATAAGAAGTCTGGGTTTATTTATCTGCTTTATGATTCTCATCTGGATAAATGGATCAACATTTCCAAGACAAACAAATTCACTATCCCGAAAAGATTCAGGTATTGCTGGATCAAAATCACCGAGTGCATTCAAATCTGTTGTGATAGAGGTACGATTGTTCATATCATTATGATAAATACCATGCCAATGGAAAGTTTTTTGAGTTTTGGAAACTTCAAGTCCCCGAATATCAATGTTTTTAGATTTAAGAAATTCAATTTCAGCAGTAGGGAAGTCATAACCAACTTTTCCAACCAACCTGATATCATTAGTAAAATAACTTGCTGCTGTTGCAATAAAAGTAGCAGATCCCCCCAGAATGTATTCTGCTTTCCCATAAGGGGTTTCTATTGTGTCTAATGCCATTGAACCAATCACTAATAGACTCATAAGTGCATTAAAATTTGATTTAAACTTAAAATTACCACAATTCAATTCCTTATTCAAGAATAAATAAATTACATTTAAGGTTTGTAATTATTATATTTAAAATAAATAACTATAAAAATATGGCAGATCAAAACCAACCACAACAACAGATAAATATTGAACTGGGAGAAAAAGAATCTGAAGGAGCTTATTCAAATTTTGTAATAGTTTCTCATAGCCCCGCTGAATTTATTCTTGATTTTACAAGGATATTACCGGGTATTCCAAAAGCTAAAGTCCATTCAAGAATCATAATGACTCCACAACATGCCAAACTCTTTCTAAAAGCTCTGAATGAAAATATACTTCGATATGAAAATCAGTTTGGCGAAATTAAAATTGTAGGTGCTCTTGAAGAAACCCCTTTCGGATTAAAACCACCAACAGAAGGGAAAATTAATTAGAAATAGCATTTAATAAAAAGTGTAACCTCTTTATTTATATATAAAATAAATCTATAATTAAATGTTATTTCTATTAGGTTTTATTAGACACTATAAAATTTAAAATACTTATTAGCAAAAAAACCAGATTACCAAGCCAGGCAGCTAATATAGGTGGTAAATCTCCGTTATAACCAAAAACTTGAACTATTTTCATAAACCCAAGGTATAAAAAACTTACAATCATACTAATTCCAAAATGCAATGCTGCAGAGGCATTCCTTTTATTAGAAGATATTGCCACTCCAAAAATTATCGTCACGAGATTTGCAAAAGGAAAAGCAATTGCAGAGTAATAATCAACATTTTCTTTAAATGCAGGTTGTCCTGAACCTTCAAGCTTTTCAACGTAAACCTTAAATTCATCCAGTTTTAGTTCTTCAGGTCTTAGCTGTTTTTTATCAAGAATCTCAGGGTTTACATCAATATTTTTAATGTCTGAAAATGAAGTTAAGAAGCTCTCAGGTATAAACTGTAGGTTTTCCGACACTAAGTTATTGAATATTCTATAAGTTATATTATTTAAAAGCCACTCATTTCTCTGGACGTTCCACAGCATTTCACGAATATCATATCGCTTTCTTAGAATTCTTAAAGTATCCGGGTCAAATATTTCTATTGAAACGTTCTGGCATTTTTTTGCAATTTTGTCATAAAGTTCAACATTAATTATACGATTAGGCATATCTTTAATGAAAATGTTCTGAATCACGTTTGGAACTGTGTTTTTTCCAAGATAAGAACGTTCAAAATTGAATTTAAGCCTATTTGCTTCGGGAACAACCCAACCGTTAAAATATAATGAAAAAATTGTAATGATAACCCCAAAAATCATTATTGGCATCAGGTAACGATAAACACTTATTCCTGCACTTTTGAAAGCTGTTAATTCAGAATAATTTGCAAACCGACTTATTGTAAACAATGAAGCAAGCAACATTCCCACAGGAATTATCAATTTCAATATATCTGGTATAAAGAAAAAATAATATTTAGCAACCATAAAGACACCAACATTACGGTCAATAAACCTATCCAGATTTTCAAATAAGTCCACTATAATAAAAATTATTATAAAAGAAAAAAGCCCAAATAGAAAGTGCTGTATAAAATGGCGCAATATGTATCGATCAAGAATCTTCATTTGTTATTTCTATTATACTTTTGGTTGAGCTAAGATAAAAGTAGAAACTTTAATATAAAAATAACATAACAAATTAAACACCAACAGAAAGAGTATCTTGTTATATCAAAAATTGTAATATAAGAAATATTATGTAAAGTAAATTTATGTATAGAGAGTTTGCCTGATTCTCAAAAGTTAATCTTCTGAAAATTTCTTTCTCCACCTCTACCCTATTTGATACTTTATGCGTAGTAGTGGTTAGATGTATTAGATGTATTTATGGCAAAATGGAATATATTCTGTGAGAATCTATTACTTTACAAGTACAAGCTGATTGAAAAACGTATATACACAGACTCTTGGTTTAGAGGAGCTGTTGGATAGACGTATGTAGAATTTCAAAATAGACTATTGAATTTCATCACTACTTTTAAAACGAACCTGTGTATTACGTGTATCACAGGGATATTTTTCCATTTTCTTTTCATTCATATTTTGCTAATTTAAATTTATGGAAGTTAATCTTAATTATTATTTAATTCTTTCGGGTATATTATTTTCAACTGGGGTTCTGGGTGTATTAATACGCAGGAGTGCTATTATTATCTTTATGTGTGTGGAATTAATGTTAAATGCAGTGAATTTATCTCTTGTTGCATTTTCGGCTTTTCTTGGAAACCTTAGTGGACAGGTTTTTGTTTTTTTTGTGATGACAGTTGCAGCAGCAGAAGTTGCGGTTGGAATTGGCATAATAATAGCTGTATTTCGCAATCGGGAAACGATTAATGTTGACGAAATTAACATCTTAAAATGGTAGAATTCTTTTATCTGATTTTTCTTTTTCCTTTGCTTGGATTTCTTATCAATGGAACCATCGGCAACAAATTCAAATCAGAAAAGCTCATAGGAATTATTGCTTCATTATCCGTTTTTGTTTCGTTTGTTATTTCTATTATACTTTTGGTTGAGCTGAGTCAATTACCATCTGAATCAAGAGCAATAATTATAAACTATTTTGACTGGATTAAAGCTGGTTCTATAAACTCTTCCATTTCCTATGTGATAGATCCCCTTTCGCTGGTGATGGCGCTTGTTGTTACAGGAATTGGTTTTTTAATTCACATTTACTCAATTGGTTATATGCACGGGGATAAAGGATTTGCAAGATTTTTTGCTTATATGAATCTTTTCATATTTGCAATGCTTAATCTTGTGTTTGCTGACAATCTTGTACTTGTATTTCTTGGTTGGGAAGGCGTTGGACTTTGCTCCTATTTACTCATTGGCTTCTGGTACGAAAAGAAATTTACAGCAGATGCTGCAAAGAAAGCTTTTATTGTAAATAGGATTGGAGATTTTGGATATATGATAGCAATGTTCATTGTATTTACCAACTTTAAAACCTTAAGCATCTCATCTTTTCTTGCTTCAATTACAAATTATCAGGTTGGTGATAGTCTCCTACAAATAATAGCACTTTTCTTTTTCCTTGCTGCAACCGGGAAGTCGGCACAGATACCTCTATTTGTATGGCTGCCTGATGCTATGGCTGGTCCGACACCTGTCAGTGCACTCATTCACGCAGCAACAATGGTTACAGCAGGAGTATATTTCCTTTGCAGGACTTCCCTGCTCTATACTCTTTCACCCATTGCATCCAATGTAGTTCTTGTAATAGGAATTGCAACTGCAATGCTTGCGGGGACAATTGCAATCAAACAGAATGATATTAAAAAAGTGCTTGCATATTCTACTGTATCACAGCTCGGCTTTATGTTTGTTGCTATTGGCGTTAGAGCTTATTATGTAGCAATCTTTCACCTTGTTACACATGCTTTTTTTAAAGCCTTGCTTTTTCTTGGAAGTGGCTCTGTGATTCACGGAATGAATGAGGAACAAGACATAACTAAGATGGGTGGTCTTAAAGAGCGAATGAAAGTAACCTATATAACTTTTCTTATTGGCACACTTGCTATTAGTGGCATTCCACCACTGGCAGGATTTTTCAGTAAGGATGAAATACTTTTCAAGACTTTTGAAAATGCAGGAATTGTATTTTATCTCGTATTACTTTTTACCGCTGGTTTGACAGCTTTTTATATGTACAGGCTTGTAACATTAACTTTCTTTGGTAGACCCAGATACAATACTGAGGTTTTACGTCCCCATGAATCACCATTAACAATGACGCTTCCCTTAATGCTACTTGCAGGACTTTCAATTGTGGGGGGCTTCATTGGATTACCGCATTTCTTAGGGTACAATGTTTTGGAACATTGGCTTAATCCTGTTTTTGAAAAATCAAACCTGATAATAAATACATTTTCCACGCCGCATAGTGTAAGTATAACAGTTGAGTTATTACTCCTTACACTTTCTGTTGTAGTTGCAGTTATTGCGATTATCTTAGCATTCAGGACATATACTAAGGTTGAGGCATTTCCTGAAGAACGTGGATTTAAAAAGATTCTGGCTAATAAATATTATATTGATGAAATTTACGATAAATTGATTGTTTTACCCCTGTTAAAGATTAGTGAAGTTGCTCTCTGGCAAATATTTGATGTTAAATTGATTGATGGAGCTGTAAATGGTATCGCTATGTTTTTGGCTAAACTTGGGAGGTCCTGGAGGAGGTTCCAGACAGGAGTTATTCAGGATTACATCCTTGTATCTGTGGCAGGGATAGTTCTGATTTTTATATATCTCATATTTTATTAGGAAGACAGCAGAAAAAATTCTGCTGTCTTTTAAAGTAACTTATTTCTTTAGCTGGGCCAGAATATAAGCTGAAACATCCGCAATATCCTGGTCAGAGAACTTCTCATAAACAAAGAAAGGCATTGCCTTAACTCCTAATCTTACGTGGAAAGCAATTGGATCAACTCTATCAACATCAAATTTCTTTAATTTGGGAGTTTTTTTTACCGTAGACTCTTCACTATGACAAAAGGCACAGGCTTCTTTAAAAATTTGTTCTCCTTTAATCTTATTCCCTTGAAGGGCAAGGATTCTGGGTTTGTCTTCCTTTTTAAACTTTTCTTTATCAGGTTTTGGCAAAGCAATTGTGGTGTACTTACTTTCAGTTGGGGTACCCTCTTTTAGCAAGAAAGTAAAGTACTCATTGAGTGACTGAACCTGTTCTTCAGTAAGAGGCTCATCGTTTAGAAGGTACTGTTTCCAGCAAACAGTTGCACCCCCAGCATTTTTTGCAACTTCATTACCTACAAATTTACCTCCGTAAGTACTCTGTCGCTTATTGGCACCAATAACATTTGAAAAGTACTTTGTTAGCGGAGAATTTGTGTTCGTGCCATCGCTGTGACAATCAGCACATTTCAAGCCGTTTTCTTTTGAAGCTGCATAAAACAAATCTTTACCCTTCTGGGCAATTGGATTCAGATTCCCATTCTGTCTGGAAGTAGTAACCTGTTGTTCTTGTTTTAGAGTCTGGTTATCTTTCTTTCCACAGCCTTCAATAGATAAAACAAGCAGTGGTATAGATAGAATCAGCATTAAGGTTTTTCTCATCATTTTTTATCACTTTTCTTTTTAATATTAGGATAAAAGTTAATTCCAATGAAAAAAGTTCCCCAATTAATAACTTTATCCCGTGCCTGGATTCCTGTTCTATATGGACTTCCTGGCGGATCATAAATGTTTGCTGTATAGGTGCCGGAAGCATCGTTGATTGATGCATTGGTTCTACCCCATTCTAAAAAAGAAGCTCTATCGGTGTTTTTCAAGAGTAAGTTCCCAAAATCATATTTATATCCCAGTACAATCCCCCATTGCTCACTGGCTTTGAATTCCACACCCGTGCTAATATTCAAACCAAGTCTTAAGTCATTCATCTGGAACTTTGTGGAATCGTTAACGCTTGTTGTTCTGACCAGCTGTCCATTGAAAAAGTTAAATGTAAATGTTCCATTTATAAATGGGGAAAACACCTTTGTAAAAGACGTTGGAGCAATTTCAACCCCAAGTCCTATCTGAAAGTTATTAAAACTATAATCATAACTAATTGGATAAGGAATGGCACCAGAATAAGTAAGAACTGGTATTGAACCTGTCCTTGACGGTCTAAAAGCATTGAAGGAGGCATAATTGATTGAACCAATAAGTCTAAAAGTTTCGTACTTATCTATATTAATTTTTGCAATTCCCCCAATGTAAAAACCAGTTGTAGCACCGTAGTTGTTTTTAATTAAATTTGAGTCTATAAAGGCGAATTGTCCCGGGAGCATATACCACGTTGTATCCCCGGGTCGCTGATAGTAATAGTTATTAGTATATACAACGTAATCATCACCTTTTAAATCATTATAGGGAGTTACTATTCCCGCATTAAGCTGCAAGACAAGTTTATCAAACTGCGCTTGTGTGGTATTGGTAAAAGAAAGAATACCAACAAGCAATAACATTGAAGTTAAGTATTTCATTGATTTATCCTTTCTATTTTTATTTATGAATTCAACTTTTTAATTATGTTATATAGTGCGAGAATTGCTGCTGTTTCAGAACGAACTTTTCTTTCACCAAGAGAATTCACCTTCCAGCCGGATAACCGAAGAAGATTTATTTCTTTATCACTGAATCCACCTTCTGGACCTATCAAAACAAAAATATTTTTAGAAGTTGGTTCAGGTTTAAAAAACTCTTCATCTTCAGCAAACTCGTAAAACACTATTCTATTAGGTTCATTAGTGGTTTCCTCAATTAATTTCTCAAGGGTTATTTTATTACTCATCTCTGGCAAAACACACCTCATAGATTGTCCCATTGCTGTAATAATTATTTTACGATATCTTTCAAATTTTGTTCCCTCAAATGCTTCCTTAACAACCGTCCTTTCAGTTACAACAGGAATAATTTTTTTTACGCCAAGTTCTACAGATTTTTCAATTTCAAATTCAAAACGTGATGGATTTCTCAAAGGACTTATGCATGCTATGAGGTTGTAAGCGAGTTCATATAAATCCTTTGCAGTATCTTCAATAGAAGCAATAATTTTTGTTTTTGTAATAGCATCAATACGACATTTATAAATATTTCCTTCTCCATCAGTAACATTAATTTCATCACCAATGCGTTTCCTTAGAACTTTTACAAGATGTTTATATTCAAAATCTTCAATATGCAAAAGCTGTTTCTCAGGAAAAACAAGGGATTTTGGTGTATAATAATACTCCATTTGACGTTAAAATGATGATGATAACCCTATTATAAATTGTTTAGTTAAAGTACTATTATTAATTCTCATTCCATAATCTATTCTGGTAATAATATTAAATGGTAACAGGAAATTCAAGCCAAGTCCAAAGCCATTGTGAAACTTAGCATTTGTAAGCGTTTCTTTTTTATCCCAAACTGTTCCGATATCAAAAAATGTTGTCAGATATAGTCCATAGCGATAGGAAAATTCTTTGAGAATGGGTAGGCGGTTAATGATAAAATGCTCTTTTCCATTGATAAAGAACGGCTGAATTAAGGGGATTCTGATTTCTGTAAAACTACCAAAAAGATTTTCTCCTGTAAGAACATAGTATTTCCAACCTCGAATCATCTCTCCAAATCCATATACTTCATTTAAGTAGACCGGTACTCCCCCACCAAAGCTCAAATTAGTTAAGAGTCTGCTGGCGATTGAAACAGAATACCCATTTCCTAATCTTATAGGGATAAAACCTCTTACATCGAGCTTCGTTTTATGAAAATTGATTAATGAAGAAGGTAAACCATATTTAGTGTATGAAAAATCCAGGTAAAACCCTTTTAATGTGAAAAATATATTATCTCTACTATCATAATTAACTCCGCTGGATATTAAAAAATAGAAATCTTTCCCATCGGGAGAAACAGTTCTGCCAGGGAGATAATCTGATACTTGCAAAAGATTAATTCCCATTAAAACCCAGAGGTTAAGGTACTTATTGAGGAACTTCCCTATTCTTAAATCAGTTGTAAAATTATGTAAATGGTAATCGTCAAGGCTATTTATCTCAAACACTTTTGCTGTATCGGTTGAGGTAACCCTGTTAACAAATTTGTTATATCTGATGTTAACCCCTGCATAAAAGCGGGATTTCCTGCCAATCCAGGGATCAAAGAAACTTAAACCTACAAATGGTTGATAACCAAGAGCAAAACTAAAATTTAGAGTTTGATTCCAGCCGCGGAAATTTCTGAGTGTAAGATTAAGGCCTCCCCAAAATTTTTTAAAGTCTCCGTTTTCAAAACCTCCGATTGGCAATGGAAGTATATAAAAAGTTTCCTCAAAAACGAAAATAAGTTTAAAACTATTATTATCGAAAGGTACTGGAACTACCTCAACTTTATTAAAGAGCCCGAGATTATAGAGTTTTTTGACATCCTCCTGAAGGATTTCTAAATCTAATTTCTGACCTTCTTTTGTTTCCAGTTCTCTTCTTACTACTTCTTCCTCAGTATGTTTCAGTCCCACGAAAACTATAGAATTAACAATAACTGAATCAGATGAAATTGTTATTACAGAGTCTCTAATATTTGAATTAGCAATTTGATAAACACTCAGTAATAAAGTAAGAAGGAATAAATGTTTTAAATTCAATTCGGGAGAGCTTTTAATTGATGCAATTTATTTAGTAAACCCAAAGCTTGTTTATCGTTAGGTCTAATTTCAAGGGCTTTGTTAATAAGTTGTTCAGCTTCATCAAATTTACTAATGTTCATCAGGTAATTTGCTCTTGCAAGTGAGGTCATATAATAAGCATCCATAATAAACTTATGGTAATAATCTGTTTTTTGTGTTATGGTGTATTCAAAAGGAGGAACATTTCTATAATCATCTATGAGGTTTTTATTTTTAGAGAGTTTAAGTAGTAAGCCTTCAGGGATACGTGAATATGTATTTGCAAATCTTTCAACCTTATTATCTTCTACTTCAAATGTAACATATATCTTTCTGTCAGGATAATTTTGATCAACTATGCTGTTGAGTAATGTTATGAAAGCAGTGTTGATTTTCATTACTTCAAGTTTGTCTGCTTCATTTTTAGGATTAGTATATCGTGAAGTCTGATTTTCAAATTTGACAAGTTCATTGTAGTAAGCATCAAACTCACTTGCGCTTCGGGAATATAAGTCCGGATATTGACGTTTCAGCTGATCTATATACCAGGTACGCCTCATTAGTTCTTTATCCAGCACAATCAGATCGGGGCGCATATGATAAACTTTCTGATAATAAAATGACGCTGAAACCCAAAAATCCCATAGTGTAGATATAACAATTGAATTTTCATCAGCACTTTTAAATGCATTCATAGTAAAATCACGAACAAAATAGTTTTTACTTTCATCAGATTCCTTAAAATTCATAGCTGCTTCAAGTATTACAAAAACTCCAATTATAGCAAATAAGAACACTTTGTGCCTCTGAAATTTTTCAATAATCAGCTTGATCCCAAATGCTGCCCAGATTGATGTTATAATAAATGCCAGCAAGAAATATGAGTCAATATCGTGTATATCGTAATTGATAGCGTATAAAATGTTGAATCCAAATAACAGAATGGTGAAGTATGAAAGTTTTTTATTGAGGGAGAAAAGTCTTATAACTCCGATTGCAGCAAGAAGTACAGGAAGATATTTTACAGCCTTAGGATAAAAATCAAGGAAATGTTTAAATTGACGGGCGGTTACTTCAGAGGAAGAAAACATCCAGACACTAAACTGCTTAGCAGAAACGTGTCTAATAATATTGGTTAAATTATCTGGATGTCCCCAGCTTATATATGGGTTATCAGCACGAATTGGAAAATAGATATAAACACTAAGTCCTGCAATAAATGGCAGGGACATTAATAAAATTCTACGAAAGGAAAAACTATTAAACTTATATGTTACAAAATAAAGGTAGAGAAAGCCTAAACTCAAGAAAATTGTTGTAAGATGATTGGTAAAACTCAATCCCAGTACATATGCAAATATCAGCCACCACTTCTCTCCCCACCTATCTGATAAAAATTCTGATTCATCAACTTCAAAAGCTTTAAGAAAAAAAAGTATGTTGGCAGAAAGAAATATAGCGTGTAAAGAATATACTTCAAGTGAATTTGCTATATCCCAGAAGGTAGTTGAGTAAGCAAAAAACATTACTGCAAACAAGCTTATTAAACTTAATTCAAGTTCGTTTACCTGAGGTTTCTGATGTTTCTCCTTTGCAAAGAGGATTGTTGAAACGTCAAGTATATACCTGATTAAGTAAAATAGCAGACTAACAGCAAGTGATGATATAAAAGCATTCATCAGATTTAAACGATAGGCATATTCTCCAAAAGGTAGATAAGAAAAAATATTTCCTAAAATGGTAAAAAGTGGATATCCTGTAGGATGAGCAATACCCAGCTTTACACAAACAGTTGTAAGTTCGCCAGAATCTATGAAACCAATTGTCGGACAGAGTGTAAAAAGGTAAAGGGAAAATGAAATAACAAATGCAACTATACCGAATAAAATTTTAACTGGTATCTTTTTCATCAAGTAAAATATTTCGTATGTTCAATATAAATACACCTGTTTTCTACTACAATGATATTTTTGTTTTCTAAGAGTTTACGCGAGTTTTCATTAATATAAACCCCCAGTTGTGTCCAGAAACAACCCGGTAAAATTTTAAGTTTTAGCACATCAGCTACTATTTTTGATACACGTGAAGAGGCAACAAAGACATCAACAATATCAATTGGCTCAGGAATTTCAGTAACACTATCAAAACAATTTATCTTTCCAAATGAACGCCCCGCAAGTCTGGGATTCACACCAAAAACGTTGTAACCCATCCTACTTAAAAAATCACTTATGTGATTACTGTCTCTCAGTGAAGAATCAGAATAACCAACTACAGCTATATTCTTTGCTTTCGATAGAATATTTTTAATATCGAGCATAATACAGGTTATAACATATACTTTACAAAAATAGTTTTATTCCCTCAAGGTACAAACAAGATTCCTATCCCCATAGGCATCGTTTATTCTTGCCACAGATGGCCAGAACTTTCTATTTTTTACGGATTCAAGTGGGAACGCAGCATAAGCACGGCTGTAAAGATGTTGCCAGTCATCCTTTGTGACAAATTCTGCTGTATGGGGTGCATTTTTCAAAGGGTTATCTGAAGGGCTCATCAATCCCTTTTCAATCGTTTCAATCTCTTTACGAATATTTATCATCGCATCACAAAATCTGTCAAGTTCATATTTTGATTCACTTTCTGTCGGTTCAAACATTAAGGTTCCCGGAACCGGAAAAGAAACTGTTGGGGCGTGAATACCATAATCCATAAGTCGCTTGGCAATATCTATTACATCTATACCTACTTTCATTTTAAATTCTCTCACATCGAAAATTAACTCATGTCCAACACGCCCTTTGCTACCCACATAAAGAGTTTTATAATAATCTTTTAGTTTTTCTTTCACATAGTTTGCATTCAGAATAGCAACCTTTGATGCTTTTGTTAATCCTTCTCCTCCCATCATCTTTATATATGCAAATGATATTGATAACACCCCTGCACTACCGAAGGGTGCAGATGCAACAGCCGTAATAGAATTTTCACCACCTATTTTAATAACACTATGGCCTGGCAGGAAAGGTACTAAATGTTCTGCAACTGCAATAGGACCTACGCCTGGTCCACCACCACCGTGAGGAATAGCAAACGTTTTATGCAGATTCAAATGACAGAGGTCTGCTCCTATAATTGCTGGATTGGTAAGCCCAACCTGTGCATTCATATTAGCACCATCCATATACACCTGCCCTCCATACTTATGAATAGTCTCACAAATTTCCACTATTGCTTCTTCAAAGACCCCATGAGTAGAGGGATAAGTCACCATTAAAGCTGCAAGTGTATCTTTATACTCTTCACACTTTTGTTTTAAGTCATTAGTATCAATATTTCCCCCAGTATCACAGGCAACAACAACCACTTTCATTCCAGCAAGTGTAGCGCTTGCAGGATTAGTCCCATGAGCAGAAGAAGGTATAAGAACAACATCTCTCTGTTTCTCTCCCCTGCTATGATGGTATTTACGAATAATCATCAAGCCTGTAAATTCTCCCTGAGCGCCGGAGTTTGGTTGTACAGTAACTCCTTTAAAGCCGGTTATTTTTTTCAAATCTTCGGAAAGTTCTTTTATTAAAAATTGATATCCCTCAGCTTGATTTAGCGGGACAAATGGATGTATGTTAGCAAACTCTTCCCACGTAATTCCAAGCATTTCACTTGTAGCATTTAGTTTCATTGTACAGGAGCCAAGCGGTATCATTGAACCCGTGAGAGAAAGGTCTTTTTGTTCAAGCGATTTTATATAACGTAACATTTCAGTTTCGGACCTATATGAATTAAAGACCTTCTGTGTCATAAATTTACTCTGTCGTACTAACGATTCAGGCAAAGTAACTTTCACTTTTGTAATATAGTCCGTTAACTGTTTTTTTTCAGCTTCGGGATTGAAAATACTAACTATCTCATACAGAGTATTAAAATCAACAGTTTCATCTAAGGAAATTGAAATGAGATTTTCTTCATACCAGAAATTAATCTCCTTTGCTTCTGCTCTCTTTCTGATTTCGTTTTGTTGAGACTTGTCAACTGCAATGGTTAAGGTGTCAAAGAAATATTGATTTGTAACCCTGTAGCCACACTTGGTAATCTCATCCTTCAAAATAGAAGTTAATTTATTTATTCTTGTTGCAATTTTTTTCAGCCCCTCAGGTCCATAATAGGCGGCATACATAGCTGCCATTATAGCAAGTAACACCTGAGCAGTGCATATATTACTTGTAGCTTTTTCTCTTTTAATATGTTGTTCTCTTGTTTGGAGAGCCATTCTCAAAGCTCTCTTATTTTGAGCGTCAATAGAAACACCAATTAAACGCCCGGGTATACTTCTTTTAAAATCATCCTTAGTAGCAAAATAAGCTGCGTGAGGACCACCATATGCTACAGGCACCCCAAAACGCTGGGTAGAACCAACGGCAGCATCTGCACCAAGTTCGCCGGGTGGTTTAAGCAACGTCAGACTGAGAATATCAGCGCAAACTATCTTGAAAATACTTTTTTCCGAAGCAGTAGCGAACAATTTTTGATAGTCTTTTATCTCGCCGTTAGAATCCGGATACTGAACTATCAGGGCAAAAAACTCATCATTCAATTTGGTCTCTAATTCTAATTCATCACCTATAATTAATTCTATGGGAAATGGATTTGTTCTTGTCTTTAATACATCAATAGTTTGTTGAAAGAGATATTTTGAGACAAATAGTTTATTTGCATTTTTGTTCTTTCTGAGGTTGTAAAACATATTAACAGCTTCAGCAGCAGCAGTGCCTTCATCTAACAAGGAAGCATTTGCAATAGGAAATCCTGTTAAGTCAGAAACCATAGTTTGAAAATTCAATAATGCTTCAAGTCTCCCTTGAGAAATTTCTGCTTGATATGGAGTGTATTGTGTATACCAGCCTGGATTTTCTAAAATGTTTCTTCTTATAACCGGAGGAGTAAAAGTGTTGTAATAGCCCTTACCAATAAAACTCTTCCAGAGTTTGTTTTTAGAAGCTATAGATTTCAGATATCTAATAAAATGATACTCGCTCATTGCTTCCCCAATATCAAGAGCATCTTTAAGTCTGATATTTTGTGGAACTGTCTGCTCAATTAATTCGTCAAGAGTTTTTACACCAACAATTTTAAGCATCTGGGATATCTCATCGTCAGAAGGTCCAATGTGTCGGGTAGAAAACTGGTCAAAGTCAAATGTATATTCCATAATTTTGTAAGATTTATTTGATTAGTTTTACAAATATATACTGAATGGTCTTCAAATAAAATATAATATGAAATGATTTTACATTTTAATAAATCAAAAAATAAAGTAAATTTAAAGAATTAAAAAAAAATATGATTCTAAAGAATTATGCTAAAATAACAATTTACACTACTGCTGAAGTTATTGATAATCTCAAAGCAAATCTTATGTACTATTCCCCTGTGCATATAGTGCTTGAAGATATAAAGAAATCAATGATAACAGGCAATACCTATCAGGAGTTTTCGAAAATGATTGAACTAATTCTACCTGAAGAAACACTTCAAAGTGTGTTTGAATATTTACACACTTACTACTTTGGGAAATACCCTGTTATAGCTTATTCAAGCACGATAATAATGCCATAGATAAAAAACTTCTTAATATATTATGACTATAATAAAAAAACCAAGAGGAACACAGGATTTTCTACCCGAAGATTGTGATAAGCGGCTTCATATTGAAAATAAACTTCGTGAAGTTGCAGCATTGTTTAATTATCGCGAGATTCGAACTCCCACTTTTGAAAAAACTGAATTGTTTAAACGTGGTATTGGTGAAGAAACTGATGTGGTTTCAAAAGAGATGTATTCTTTCAATAATGATGAATACACCCTTAAGCCTGAGATGACAGCACCAGTAATTAGAGCTTACCTTGAAAATCATCTTTACAATAAATCTCCTCTTCAAAAATTATATTATATTGCAAATATGTATAGGCACGAACGCCCACAAGCTGGTAGATTCAGAGAGTTTTCGCAGTTCGGGGCTGAAGCAATTGGCAGTGATAATTATTCAGTTGATGTGGAGTTAATTGCTTTAAGTCATAAAATACTTTCTATCTTCTGTGTAAAAGATATTGTGATAAAAATAAATACTATCGGCGATTTCGAAGAGCGTAAAGAATATTTGAAACACCTGACCAAATATTTAAGAAGATATGAATCCGACCTTTCATTGGATAGTCAAAAAAGGCTCCAGAGAAATCCCTTACGAATACTTGATTCAAAGGATGAAAAAGATATTTCTATCTTGAAAGAGGCACCAGTACTTTTCGAATTTCTCTCATCTAAAACAAGAACACATTTTGAAAGAGTCCTCGATGGTCTAAAAACCGTAGGTATAAGATATGAAGTCGATTACAGGTTGGTCAGAGGATTTGATTATTATACTTCAACAACATTCGAAGTTATATCCCCACTTTTAGGTTCACAAAATGCAATCTTTGGAGGTGGCAGATATAACAGATTAGTTGAACAACTGGGTGGTCCCCCTACTCCAGCTATTGGATTTGCCTGTGGGCTTGAACGATTAACTTATGTCATAGAAAAAAGTAATTATAACTTCCCTTCTGAAAAGGGAGTTGATATCTTCATTGCTTATCTGGGAGAAACAGCCTTTAAATTAGCTTTAAAAATCAGCTCTGAACTCAGAGATAAAGGGATGAAAATTGAAATTGACCATCTTTACAGAAGTTTAAAGTCTCAACTAAAGGAAGCCAATAGACTGGGTGTTAAATATTGTTTAATAATAGGAGAAAATGAAATTAAAGAATCTTCAGCTATACTCAGAGATATGCTTAATGCTACAGAAAAACGTTTGCCTTTAGAAACTCTGAGTACAGAACTCTATAATTTAGTATCAAAAAATGATTAAAGTAACTTTATGAGGACAAAACAGGTTAGACCTCCTAAATTAGAATATGAGTTTGAAATAATTCTCAGTAAAGCAATAGATAAAATTACAAATCAAGAATATATTTCTTTTATAATCCGCACTGTAAAAGTTTTTGAGAACTTTCGTTATAAAATTGATGTTACCGAAAAGATTGATACTGAGAAGAAAAAAATCTCATTTAGAATTGAAGGTCTTTCTGCTCCATCGTTAACACTTGCAAAATCAGGACCTGCAACATACGAATATAAATTATATGATTTTAAAAACACTGAGTACGAATTAAATATAAGTAAAGAACGTTCCGGCACAAATACATTTAAATTTAAAGTGAATAAACAAAAAATAAAACTTGCTGCTGAACCCAGAAAGAAATTTATTAAATTAATTGTAAAATAAACTCTATGTATCCTGAATTATTTAAAATAGGACCAATTACAGTTTACAGCTATGGATTGATGCTTGGCATCGGCTTTCTTGTTGCAAGCACAATATTTTCCCGTGAACTGAAACGAAATAATATAAAAGAGGAAATCGGAATTACAATAACCTTCATTGCAATTGTTGCCGGAATTGTGGGTAGCAAATTGTTTTACATTATTGAAGAATGGAATTTCGGCAAAGGGGAAAACATATCGTACTATTTTCGAAGTGATGTACTTTTTTCTCCAGCAGGTTTGACATTTTATGGGGGATTAATCCTATCAATTGCTATTATTTACTTATATACTCATAAAAAGAAACTCAACCTTCTACAAATATTTGACTGTATGGCACCTGCTGCTGCACTCGGTTATGGTATTGCTCGTATTGGATGCCATCTCTCCGGTGATGGTTGCTATGGGCTTCCTGTTAATGGGACTAAATGGGAATTTCTTGGTTATAGCTATATTAAAGGTATTGTTCCAACGGCTCCAGGAGTGCTTGTACATCCAACTCCCTTATATGAGTTTGGAGCAGGTGTAATTATTTTTCTCATTTTATGGCTTATTAGAAAAAAAATGAAATATCATGGACAACTCTTCTATATTTATCTTATATGTATAGGAATTGAGAGGTTGCTTGTTGAGTTTATAAGACTAAATCCTATTGTTATTTGGGGCTTAACTCAGGCACAACTAATTTCAATTGTCCTGATTTTGTTCGGAATAGTAATGTTGTTTCTCAAGCGCTCTTCGCATAACAAAACAAATAATGCTGATGACTCCACTGCTAAAAACTAATTTATGAGGTTTGTTTATGTATTTTACCAGATTGATTTAATTACAATAAATGCTATAACTTAAAAAACATAATTTTTTCCCATTCCATAGCTTCTTGATTTTTAAATTTTATGTGGGCTTAAGATTTATTTGTAAATGTATGCTACTCTGAAGAAACATTTAATCTTTAGGAAAAAATTAGTAAATTTATCTTATTAATTAATGAAATAACTATGATAGATAAAATAACAGAAATTCTTGGTAAAGAGAATGAGTATTTACTCACTCATAAATGTACTACAGTTCCAAAAGAACAGCTTCACTTGCCTGGTCCAGATTTTGTTGATAGAGTATGGAAGGATTCTGACAGGTCACCTAATGTCTTAAGAAATATGCAGTTAATTTTTAACACAGGAAGATTAGCAGGCACAGGTTATCTTTCTATTTTACCTGTTGATCAGGGAATTGAACATTCAGCAGGGGCTTCTTTTGCTCCAAACCCCATATATTTTGATCCTGAAAACATTGTGAAACTTGCAATTGAGGGTGGTTGCAATGCTGTAGCAACAACTCTTGGTGTGCTTGGGGCGGTAAGTAGAAAATATGCTCATAAAGTACCATTTATCTTGAAACTGAATCATAACGAATTTTTAACCTATCCTAACAAATACGACCAGATAATGTTTGCCAGTGTTAGACAAGCTTTTGATTTAGGAGCAGTTGCAGTGGGTGCTACTATTTATTTTGGTTCAGAAGAATCCTCCCGTCAAATTCAAGAGGTTTCTGAGGCATTTGCTTATGCCCATGAACTCGGGATGGTAACGGTTTTATGGTGTTATTTGAGGAATGCAGCCTTCAACGTTAAAGGGGATAAAGATTATCATTTAAGCGCAGACCTGACAGGCCAGGCAAATCATCTTGGAGTTACAATTGAAGCCGATATTATCAAACAGAAATTGCCTGAAAACAATGGTGGATACAACGCCCTAAAATTTGGTAAGACCCATAAACTTGTTTATGAAAAACTGACAACAGAAAACCCAATAGATTTATGCCGTTATCAGGTAGTTAACAACTATATGGGCAGAGCAGGACTTATTAATTCTGGAGGCGCTTCAACAGGAAAAAAAGAATCTGACCTTCAAGAAGCTGTAAGAACTGCTGTTATAAACAAAAGAGCAGGGGGAATGGGCTTAATATCAGGACGGAAAGCCTTTCAGAAAGAAATGGCTGAAGGAGTTAAACTCCTTAATGCTATTCAAGATGTCTACCTGACAAAAGAGATTGATGTAGCATAATTTTTGAAATTAAAATGTGTATATGAACAAACCTAAAAAGAAAGTATTAGCTAAACATCGAAAAAAACGAAAAAAAGCAAAAGAAAAACTAAAAGCATTACGTTTAGAAAAGTATCTTTGGTTTTTCTGGCTCGGGATACTTGTAATTCCTTTGAACCAATTCTTTTTTATGAAGGGAATAAGCTATTCTTCCGCTTCTCATTCGGGCGTAATATATTCCTGTACTCCCCTCTTCGCTTATCTTATAGCAGTAATCAGAAAAAATGAAGTTTTCATCTGGAAAAAACTCCTTATTATATCATTAACTATTATAGGTATTATTATTATATTTTATGAAAACTTGAAAACCACTGTTTTGGTAAATCAGGATGTAATAAAGGGAGACGTCTTACTGGTATTTGCAGTTTTATCCTGGGCTATGTATTTGAGTTTCAGTAAAGAAATGGTAGAGAGATACGGAGCTTTAGTAACCTCTACAGTGGCTTTTAGTATTGGAAATATTCTGTATCTGCCAATCTTTTTTACTGATGTGAGGAATTTTGATCCCCTAAGAATAACTGCTACAGGAGTTTTAGGTTTTCTTCATCTGACTGTGCTGGTAGCTTTTGGAAGCTATTTTATTTTTTCATATTCTACAAAAATAATTCCAGTAAGTACCTTAACAACTTTTTTAAATTCGTCTCCAATTATCACTGTGTTTTTTTCATACCTACTTTTGAAAGAGTCATTGACCCCACTGTTTTTAGTAGGAGCGGTGGTAACAATATCAGGGGTATATCTTTCACAACTATTTTTCCGTAACGAGGGAAGAAAGGAACAAATAATAATAATAGAATGAATTTGCAGGAGCAGGAAATTAATATTATTGTTTACAAAAAGCTTAAGGTTGCAAGAAATTCCCTTTATGCAGCATTTGTGATAGTTACTTTAAAAGCAGTAGCATCTTACCTTAGCGGAAGCCTTGCAGTTCTGTCTGAGCTTTTCCATTCTGCTACTGATTTACTGGCTTGCGTTGCTACTTTAGTATCAATAAATATTTCTGCTAAACCACCTGACAGACAACATCAGTATGGTCATCAAAAAATAGAAAGCCTATCAGCACTCTTTCAGGTGTTAATACTTATTCTGATGTGTGGTTATCTTATCTATGAAGCAATAATGAGAATCATTGAACATAAACCGGTTCAGATTGATATTTTCACTTTCAGTGTTATTATAATTTGTATCGGTATAGACTTTTCAAGATCAAGGACGCTCAGGAAAATAGCAAGAGAAACTAACTCTCAAGCCCTCGAAGCAGATTCGTTGCATTTTTCATCAGATATTCTAAGTTCTATTGTTGTTTTAATTAGTATGTTACTCACATACTTTAATGTTTCAAGGCTTGCAGACCCTGTAAGTGCAGTGCTTGTTTCTTTGGTAATTATATACACAACAGTAAATCTCTCCAGAAGGGCTTTTGATTCTTTAATGGATAAAGTGCCGGATGGTATCTATGAAAAAATTAAGAGTTCTGTATATGAAATAAAGGGAGTTGAAAACATTAAAAACTTACGAGTCAGAAATAGTGGCTCCACAACTTTTGTGGATATGACAATTGAAGTCCCACGCACCAAAAGTTTTTCTGAAGTACACGATGTAATGACTGCTGTAGAGCGACGAATAAAATCTAACCTCCCTGATTCCGATATAGTGGTACATAGTGAACCAGTAGAAAGTAAAAATGAAACTATAAATGATAAAATACAAATGATTGTAAAAGAATCTGGATTTACCTGCCACGATGTGTATACACACAAAATTAATGATTCTATTTTTGCTGAGTTACACATTGACTTGCCTGAATTTACGGATTTAAAGACCGCCCACGATGTAATTGATATCCTTGAGAAACAGATTAAAGAAAAAATCCCTTTTATAACTGATGTAAAAATCCATATTGATGAACCTGAAGGCATTACTTTTGAAACGGAAGATGTAACAAAAAACTACCCATCTTTAGTAAATGCTATCAAAACTATTCTTGATAACGAACAGAATGTAATTCGCTATGACGATTTAAAAGTTATTTCTGCAAATGGGAAAATTCGTATTTCTCTCATTTGTTATTTTGAAAAAGATAGTTCGATGGAAACTGTACATGATATAGTAACTTTACTGGAAAATAAAATTTATCTACACCTTAAAGAAAAATACCCTGATTTAACATATGTAATAATACATGCAGAACCTTCAGAATAAAATAAATGATCTGAATATTGGAATTGTAGGACTTGGTCATCTGGGTAAAATGCACTTAAATAACATTAAGGAGCTTGCCAGAGAAAGAAAAGATATTCAATCCATTTTTGTTTTTGATACAGACAGTAAAAAATATGAGCTATTACAAGATACAGGGGTAATATTTTGCCACTCGTTAGATGAACTTATAAGAAAGGTAAATGCAGCTCTTGTAGTAACCCCAACCATAACACATTATGATATAGCAAGAGAGCTCATTGCTAATAAAGTTAATACTTTTATAGAAAAACCACTCTGCGACACAATTGAAAAAGCCTATAAGTTATCCACGCTTGCTGCTGACACAAAATTGGTTGTTCAGGTTGGTCATATAGAACGGTTTAACCCTGCTCTGCTTAGTGTAGAACCTTTTTTAGGAACCCCGATGTTCATAGAATCACATAGATTATCAATGTTCAACCCCCGTAGCACAGATATTTCTGTTATAGAGGATTTAATGATACACGATCTGGATATTATTCTGTCCCTTGTAAAAAGTAAAGTGAAAAGCATCGATGCTAATGGGGTCCCCATTATGACGGGCAAAGTGGATATAGCCAATGCAAGAATAAAATTTGAAAATGGTTGTGTTGCAAACATTACAGCAAGTCGTATTTCACAAAAAAAGATGCGTAAAATGAGGATTTTTCAAAATAATGCTTATATAACAGTTGATTTTGAGAAAAATACATCTGAGGTTTTTCTACTTGATAAAGAAACAACAGACCCTACAAATGTAATTACTTCTCTTGTGAAAAATAATGTTCGTATGTATGTAAAACACATAAAGCCTGTTGTTCCTGAGTTGAATGCAATGAAGTTTGAACAAAATAACTTTCTCGACAGTATTGTTAATAACAAATCTCCTCTTATATCTATTGATGATGGTATAAGAGCATTGGAAGTTGCCCAAATGGTACTTAAACAAATTGAGCCTTTTGAAACTTAGAAATATAGAAAAGCATAAAGTTGTAAACCTTTTGAGCAAGTTTGCTCATAAAAAAGGAGTAGAATCGTACCTTGTTGGAGGATTTGTTCGTGACCGGCTTCTGGGTAGGGAGAATGGCGAAAAGGATATTGATGTTCTTGTAGTTGGAGATGCTATTGAATATGCAATTGCATTTGCTACTGAACATAATCGCAGGCTTTCAGCGATTTATAAAAAATTTAAGACTGCTTTACTATTTTTAGATGAATATAAAATTGAATTTGCAACCGCTCGTAGAGAAAGTTATAGCAAGAGTTCACGTAAGCCCACTGTTGAACCCACAACACTTGAAGAAGATTTAAAACGACGTGATTTCACTATAAATGCTCTTGCAATCAGTCTGCTTGATTTTTCCCTGATTGATAAATTTGAAGGCCTAAAAGATCTGGAGAATAAAATCATACGGACTCCACTTGAGCCTGAAAAGACGTTTTATGATGACCCATTAAGAATTTTAAGAGCAATTAGATTTGCATCACAGCTTGAGTTTGCAATAGAACCCACTACTCTTGCCGCCATTGAAAAGATGCGGAACAGGCTAAAAGAAGATAAAGTGGTCTCGCAGGAACGGATAACAAATGAATTTTTTCTTATACTTGAAACCCCTCAACCCTCACGTGGAATAAATCTTTTGTATTTAACTGGGGTTTTAGATTTAATTTTTCCTGAACTTTCAGCTCTTGCTGGTGTTGAGCAGAGAAATGATTATCATCATAAAGACGTTTTTTATCATACACTTGAAGTTGTTGATAACACTGCAAGTAAAACAGATAACCAGTGGTTAAGATTTGCTGCACTTGTACATGACATAGCCAAACCCGTAACAAAAAAATTTATTCCCGGAACAGGCTGGACTTTTCATGGTCATGATGAAATTGGAGCCAGAATGCTGGACAATATATTTCAAAGATTTAGACTTCCCTCAGGACAGCTGGAATACGTTAAAAAACTGGTGAGATTACATCTCAGACCCATTGCTTTAGCTACACAGGAAGCAACTGATTCCGCATTTAGAAGACTTGCAGCTGAAGCGGGAGATACCTTACAGGATTTACTGATTCTCTGTCGTGCAGATATTACAAGCAAAAACCCAAACAAAGTAAGAAAGTATCTGCAAAATTTTGATTTTGTTGAAAAAAAGATTTTAGAAGTACAGGAACGCGATAAACTAAGAGCTTTTCAATCTCCTGTAAGAGGTGATGAAATTATGAAAATATGCAACTTAAAACCTTCTAAACTTGTTGGAATACTTAAGAAAGCTATTGAAGAAGCCATACTCGATGGTAAGATACCTAATGAGTATGAGCCGGCTAAAGAATATTTAATGAAAATAAAAGACGATATTATTCGTGAATATGAAAGTAAGAACTAACATATTTTTAATAGGGTTAGTAGTTCTTACTTCAACTGTTTTTAATGTAGTTGAGTTTACTCACAATCATAATATACTAAAGTCTGGCAATAACTGTCAGGCTTGTCTCTTATCAGGACAACTTTCCAGTACTGATAAGCCAGAAACATCAGAGATACATAGCTATCAGCCTGCTATTGGGTGGATTATAGAATCTGTACTTGAAAAGCTCTTTGTTGAAATAAAAAACCCCTTATCAGTACGCGCTCCCCCATCTTTATAAACCTTTTCTGGTAACACCGCCTTTTTACTCATAATAACTTTTTATAAAATCAAAATGATGATTTATTATGAAAAAGCATAATATTTATTTAAATTTATTATTCTTATCCTTATTTTCTTTTGCCTCTGCGATTTTATTAAATAGTTGCAAAGAGGACTCTGTGTCAGTACCTCAATCTGAGCACTTTCAGCCAAATGGAATGATGATATTGAATGAATCTCTGTCTGATACACTTATGTATTATTTTAACGGTCAATTGCTGTATGACAAAGACACACTATTTGCTCCTTACAACGCGCTTGGTGGACACTGGATTGTAAAGTTTCTTGATGCAAATCAGAACAGATTAGAACCCCCTTCTGATCCTGACCATTCATTGGGATGGCTAATTTCGGATCCAACAAAACTTGAGGTTTACCAGCATGGCGGCGATAAATGGGCTTTTCATCTGAGAGGGAAAGCAGTGGGTATTACCAGTATAAAATTTCAGGTTATGCATGTGGGACACGCTGATTTTACAACTATTTTTGTCCCAGTTCGTATAGATACTACAACTATAGGCGAAATTGGAGGATTAAAACTTTATCTTGAGGAAAACGATAGCTTGCTGGTAAAGGATTCTGCAGGTGTAATAACAGGTTCACTTAATCTTAGCGTTAATGATACACTTGGTCATATCGTTGTAAAGTTTCTGGATATACTGGGTAACCAATTTGAATATGATCCTCCATCTCCTCCTTATTCATTAGGTTATATACTTGGTAATACAGGTATTGCAGAATTTGAACCAGGAGGGATATCTGAACCCTATGCCTTTCTTATAATAGGACGAAGTGTGGGAACAACGACTTTAAAACTTAGATTATTAAACTCCAATATCCCTGAGTTTGAATCAGGATTAATTAATTTGTATGTACATAATTAAAAAAAATATCATAAAAATTTATGAGTTAGTGTTGTTGCTTCTTGCAACAACACTAACAATTTTTTCCCCTGATTTAAACGCTGCATTTATACAGGGCTACGTAAAAGACCCAGGGGGGAAATCAATTGATTCTGTAATGGTAAACCTTCTGGAGTTAAAGAAGGTAACCTACACTAATCTTCAGGGCAGGTTTACTTTTGTAAATATTGAAGCTGGATCTTATACAATATCTTTTGAACATCCGCGTTTTAATGAAATACGTAAAAGTGTAATTATTACCTCTGATTTAGATACAATAAACATAGAAATTACACTTCTACCAAAAGAATATGTAACTCCAACCATTGAAGTAAAAGAAAAAATTGAAAAGTCCCGTTTTGATGAATTATTAGAATTGACAAATACAATTGAAGGTCAGCAGTTGGAAAGAAAACTCAGTACAACAATTGCTACGACTCTCAAAGATGAGATTGGCATTTCAATTCGCTCGATGGGTCCTGCTCCCTCAAGACCTGTATATAGAGGATTGTCATCTGACAGAATCTTAATAACTGAGGACGACATTAAAACAAATGACCTTTCTGCAACTTCTCCAGATCACGCTGTAACAATTGAAACTTTCAACATAAAACGAATCGAAATTATCAGAGGTCCACGAGTTTTGTTAAAAACATCTACAAGCGTAGGGGGAATTGTTGAAGCAATAAGAAATGAAATTCCGCTGGAACTTACCCCTGAGGTATCTACCTACTCCGGGTTTTACTTTGAATCTGCAAATCAAGGTTATCTGTATAGTGTAAATGCTGAAATACCTCTTTTTCAAACTGTACAGCTTAATGGAGAAGTTACTCGGCGTAAAACAGAAGACTTAAAAACTCCAATCGGAACTTTGCGAAATTCAAGTATCAATAACATTAACTATTGTTTTGGAGGAAGTCTTATTAAAAATGATTTTTTGGTAGGAATGTCATTTAGAAGCTATACCAATAATTATGGAATTCCAGGAGGTTTTATAGGTGCCCATCCTTTTGGTGTAAACATAGATATGACAAAAGACCAATTTATCATAAAGCTTCTAAAAAAAGATATTTCTCAAAAGATAAAATCTCTTTCTTTTGATTTCAGCAGGTCATATTATAACCATAAAGAATTTGAAGCAGCCAATATTATTGGTGCTGAGTTTGCAGTAACTGATTATATTGGATTTCTTACGCTCGATTATAAAGTTAATAATAAAATGAACACAGGGACCATAACTTCTGGAGTAGAATTAAGAGATTTCAACGTAGGGGCATATGTATTCACCCCTCCTTCTAAATTGCTAAATTTTAATATTGCTACATATCATAATTTTCAATTTCCATTTAATATTTCATTAGAAATCTCACTGCGTTATGACTATAATTACATCAACCCAAATCCAAGAAACCCGTTTTCAAACATTGGATTCATCTCAAGCAGAGTTTTTAATATCTATTCACTTTCAGGAACAATTATTAAAGATTTTACGGAACATCTTGGTCTTGGAATTAATTTAAGTAAAAGTTCACGTATTCCAACAATTGAAGAACTATATTCTGAGGGACCCCATCTTGCTTCCTATTCATACGAAATAGGAAATCCCTATCTTGAGTCAGAGCGAGGAATAGGTACTGAACTCTTTGTTCAATATAAATACGATCAACTGTCAGGAATCCTGAGTTTTTTCAGAAATGATTTTGGTTATTATATAATTCCAAGAGCAACCGGACAAATAAACTATGCTACACTCTTGCCAATTTATAAAACCTTCGGAACACCAGCACTATTATATGGATTAGAATTTCAAAACGATATTAGATTAGGGTCAGCTCTCAAATGGAAGAACTCTTTTAGTTATACTTTTGGTAAAATTAAGGAAACAGATTCTCCTCTTCCTATGATTCCCCCGGCGAAAGGTATAACAGGAATTGAATATAAAGTTGCTAAATTTACTGTTGGTATTAACTGTGAATATGCATTTGCCCAAAACAGGACTGATGAATTTGAACAACCAACCAAGGGATACGCTATTTTTAACCTTTATAGCCAGCTTTTATTACAAACAGGTAGGTTCATACATAACCTTTCCCTGAGTATAGACAACCTATTAAATAAAGAATATAGAAACCACCTTTCAAGAGTAAAAAGCATTATGCCTGAAACTGGCTTTAATTTCAGAATAACCTATAAAATCTTTTATTGATTATTTAAGAAATGTTATTTTCTTGGGATAGGTAAATTGTTTTATACCATCTATAGAATTATAAAATCCGAAACCACTTTGTTTTATTCCAACCCAGGGGGTGCCTGGTACGCCAGCTACCCCACAATTAATTCCAATCATACCAACCTCAAGCATTTGTGCTATTTGTTTAGCTCTCTTCATATTTTTAGTCCAGATTGTTGCACCAAGACCATATTTTAACTTATTGTTTTTTTCAATAGCCTCTTCTATATTTTTCACCCTTTGAATTGCAATTACCGGACCAAAGGTTTCTTCTTTCATAACCTCATGTTTTTCTGTTGCATCTATTATCAGAGCGGGAGTTAAATAATAACCAGGTATCTCCGGCTTGGTACCGCCGTAAATCAAACGTGCTCCCTTTTTCACTGATTCCTCAATGTGTCTAATAACTCTCATCCTATGGGTATCATTAATCATAGGACCTACATCAACTGAATCATAAGGATTACCCACTCTAATTTTCTTTAGTTTATCAAGGATAAATCTCTCAAATTTAAGGGAAATAGTATGTTCAACATAAATTCTTTCTACAGAGGGACAAACTCTGCCACAATTAAAAAGTGTAGCTCTAACTGCAAAATCAGATGCTTTTTCAAGGTCAGCATCCTTTGCAATTATCATAGCATCTTTTCCTCCAAGTTCCATCAAAAGTTTCAGAACGTTCTTTGAGGCAGATTGCATTATGGATTTTCCAACATCACGTGAACCAACAAAAGCTACCATATCAATGTCACAGTTTATAAGATCCTGGCCGGTTTCTCCCCCTCCGTGCAAAAGATTTATAACTCCTTTCGGGAGATACTCAGCAAAAACTTCAGCAATTAGCCGTCCCACCAAAGGAGTATGTTCGGAAGGTTTAAAAACAACACTATTCCCCATCAAAATAGCCGGTATGATAAGTGATAGAGGAATATCAAATGGAAAATTCCAGGGCGTAATAACCGCAATAATTCCAACAGGAACCCGGTGAACTTCTGTTATAAGGTTTTTTTTCTGGTGAATTTCAACTTGAGTAGCCTTTTCTGCAAGCTCCACATTAATTCGTGCTGATTCAAGTGCATCTCTAACCTCTTCTTTTGAATACTTGTAAACTTTACCAATCTCATCAGTAATAAGTCTGGCAATGGTGTCTGACTGCTTTTCGAAAGCCTCAATTACATTAAGGATTTTCTTAATTCTTGTTTTGAGGGGCTCAGATGGCCACGATTTTGCTGCTTTGTTAGCGTGTTTAACTGCAGCTGTAATCTCAATGCGCGTTGCACAACGGATTTTTTCTATTAATTGTCCCGTAGCTGGGTTAAAATCTGCAACAAACTTCTGTTTGTTAAACATATTATTTTAATAACTTCTTAAAGAATGCAAGTATTCCCTGTTTCCAGGCAATTCGATGGGTCACCCCCGTGCCTTCTTGAATGTGAGCTTTATTGTCCAGATACCACTGATACGATTTAATCAGGGCTTCTGCATTTGAATATTTAGGTGTCCAACCAAGAGTTTTTTCAGCTTTCTCAATTGATACATAGGAATCTTTATCAGCAGTACCATATATCCATTTATACAGAGGAGAAAGGTTTAATAGTTCAAAGAACCTTAATAGTGGTTTTACTAACCATGCCGGAGTTCCCATAACTCTTGCTCCGGTTTTCGCATACTCACACATTGCGTTAACATCTTCCCGAACTGTGCGAAATTCTTTTGCTCCTAAATTAAAAACGTCATTTATCCTTTCGGAAGGTAAAGTGGTGCATAATAAAATCGCATCCACAAGATCTTCTACTTCAAAAAGCTGATAGCGATTGCTTCCGTTCCCAATAACAGGAATTTTACATCCTGATTCAACCCAGTCGTACAAAATCTGAAATACTCCTAAGCGAGCTGTACCTATAAAAGTTTTAGGCCTCAAAATTGAAACAACCAACCCTTTTTTCCTGTACTCTTCACAAATCTTTTCTGCCATTATTTTGCTCTTTCCATAAGGACCAACCCCTACCAGAGGATTTGTCTCATAAAGAGGATGTTCCTTCGGGACACCATAAACTGCAGTTGAGGAAATAAAAATTAATCTTCCAACATTAAGTCGTAAACAACTATCACAAACATTTCTCATACCATCAACATTTGTTTCAAAAATATCCTTTTTTTTCCAGAGCGGCAAAGCTGCTGCACAATGAATTACCACATCAGCACCTTTAATGATTTCATCCATTTGTTTTGGGTCGCGTACATCACCATAGATACAGTTAATATCAGCGTGATAATCTCCCTCAGGAAAAGGGGCAATATCAAAAAATGTACAATCTTTGTAATCTGAGATTTGATTTATTTTCTGAGCTATGTGATATCCCAGAAATCCAGCTCCGCCTGTTACTACTATCTTCATATTAACTCCATTTTATAGTTTAATAATTTTATCAAATGATTCTGTTTTTGAAAAAATCTTGAAAACTATTTCAGCAATTGCTTCCGGTTTTACCCAATTTTTTATTTCCTCCTCTGTTCCCCAGCTTCTATTTTCCGGAGTATCTATAATGCCGGGTAAAAGAGTATATGTGTCAATATTAAAATCGTAATATTCTATTCTTACTGCTTCAGCAAGGGTTAATAGTGAACTTTTTGAAAGCCAGTAAACAAAACGTTCTGGAAATGGTTTCAGAGCAGCTTTTGCAGATGTGTAAACAATAGTTCCCTTTCTTTGTTCCCTCAACCAGGGCAATATTTCTCTTGTGAAATTGAACGAAGAAATAAAGTTTAAATTCCAATACTTATTTAGTAACTCGTTGGAAATGTTTTCAATCTTAATGGGACTATGAATACCTCCTACTGTATTGACTATACCTTCAATATCATCTTGAGCTAACTTTCTAACTGACTGTATAAAATCTTTTACAGACGAACTATCGGTTGCATCACATTCGAGAGCAAATATCCTGTTCATTCTATAATCTTTCTCTTTCTGGGAAGTATCAAACATTTCCTTAAAGTTCATTAACGAAACAACAGGTACAAATACAGTAAAACCTTCTTGAGCAAATCTTCTAACGATAATGCTTCCTAAATTCCCGGTTCCACCGCTAACTATTACTGATTTATTCATTCTGGTATTGATAGTTTTCCAAGAATACAATTTCTTTTTGCCCCGGTAACAGAAGTAATATTTGAAGGATTATGAGACACAAACTCGTTAGCCAGGACAGCAAAGAGAACGGCTTCTTTATTATCCACATTTATCCCGTTTTTAGCTTCAAGTTTCTTAACAGGAATCCCCGTAAAATGTTTTTTAAGCTCATTTAATATAAACAGGTTATTTGCCCCACCACCGCTGAGATAAATTTCATCAATTTTATACTTACGTCTGATATATTTCTCGATGTTATATATTATAGATATGGCTGTATATTTTGTAAGAACTTTAAGTATTTGCCTTTTATCAAGTCCTCTTGCATTTTTTAAAATTGTTTGTAGGAATTTTTCTCCATAAACTTCCCTCCCGGTAGATTTAGGAGGTTTCTTTCTGGTATAAGGATCAAGCTCATTCAGAATTTTATTAAGAAGAATTTCTCCGGTAGTTGTAAGTTGTGCAGATTGAGCAATTTTCCCGTTTTTATCAAAATTTATGTTTAGAAACTTTTGACAGTAATTATCAATAAGCATATTGCCAGGTCCTGTATCAAAGGCTATAATCTCATTGTGTTTTGCTCCAGCCTTAAGAAAAGTTAGGTTGGCTATACCCCCAATATTTATTAAAATCCTCGATTTTTTTGAGCTTCTGAAGAGAATGTAATCAAGATACGGTACCAATGGTGCCCCGTCCCCACCAAGAGCTACATCAGCGGTGCGGAAATCTCCTATGGTTGGTATTCCTGTAAGATTGGATATAACTGATATATCCCCTACCTGTAAAGTTGATTTTAAATTGTAATTCAGAAATTTTGTGTTCTGAGGAATATGATAAATAGTTTGTCCATGTGAACCTATAAAATCTATTGAGTCTGAGCTTATTTTATGACGCTTTAGAAAGAGGTTTATTTTCTCGGCGAATAATTTCCCAATAAGAAAGTTAGTCTTACATACACTTTCAACATTTCCTGAAGTGATTGTGGAAGCTTTCAAAATATAATCTTTAATGAGTGAATTGATTGGAAAAGCCTCAAAATCAATTACCTTCAGCCTTGTTTTGATTCCATAACCCCTAATTTCAACCAGAGCTATATCAATAGCGTCAACTGAGGTACCAGATAGAACACCCAACACTTTTTTCTTTTTCTTAGTAACAGACAACCTCAGACGTTTCATCAACTTCAAATATAAGTTATTTAACTGGTGTTTTCTATGTAAATAATGTAACTTATTGCTAAAAAAGGAGTATATAAGGAAGATGGCAGAAAAACAAAATACATTTACTTTACCATTTTTTTTGCTGATTTTGATTGAAACAAAATAGTAGCAATGGAAAATTTTTCAATTGATACAAAAACAATTGACGGAATTGTAGTGTTAAAACTGGAAGGGTTTCTTGATGCACACACTGCTGTAGAACTTGAAAAAAAGTTTGATGAATTAGTTAACAATCGGCAGTTTAAAATTGTTGTGGATTTTTCATCCCTTTCTTACATTAGCAGTGCCGGACTTGGGGTATTTATGGCTTATATTGAAATTATAAGAAAAAATAATGGGGATATTAAGCTTTGCGAGATGAGTGAGAAAATATATACTATCTTTGACATGCTTGGCTTTCACATTTTGTTCAATATCCATAAAACAACGTCTGAAGCTATTTCTAAATTTAAAGCTCAATAAATTGTATTTGTCGGATAAAATAGTAATTTCAAGTAATACAAAAAATCTTGCACAGGTTAGAAATTTTGTCGCAAACTCTTTATCTGATGCTGATGTCAATCCGAGAATTATTGATCAAATCGTCCTCTCTGTTGATGAAGCCTGTACTAACATTATAAAACATACATATAAATTTGAAGATGGGCATAATATTGAAATTTTTATACTGATTGATAATGATTCAATAAAAATCTCTATTATTTACAGTGGTACTGCCTTTGACCCAAATTCAAGAGAGGTCCCCAATATGACTGAGTATTTTGAAAAATATAAAGTCGGTGGACTTGGTATCCCCCTAATCAAAAAGTTCATTGATAAAATTGAGTACACTCATACCGATAACAATTTAAATAACCTTACCCTTATTAAATTCTTATCGTAGATGTTTACTCATAAAGACATCAATAAGCAACTGGAACTTGACTCTCTTATTGAATTCTCACAACTTATAAATAGTAAACTCGAACTTGATTTTATCCTTGGGAACCTTTTGCTTAACATAATGGGTAAGATGTTGATTACACGAGGAATGTTTCTTTTACACAAAGAAGACAATAAATATATAATTGCCAACGTCAAGGGAGTTGAGACACTTGCCAAGGGTGATGAGGTTTCAGTAGATGTTCCAAAACAGCCAGTCTTTACATCTGATGATATAAAAGAAGAAAATAACTTTCTTGTTTCAAACGGATTTGTGTCTTTTTATAAAGTGTTTTTTACATCTAAGTATCTCGGTATTTTATGTCTTGGTAATAAGGCGAATAACAATCCTACCGATAAACATGAAAAAATCTATATAGAAACTCAGCTTAATATTGCTGCTCCTGCAATAGAGAATAGCTTACGGATTACTCAGATTCAACAGTTGAATAAAACCCTTACTTTGAAGGTTCGCGAGCTTGAAACACTTTTTGAACTCAGTCAAAATTTCAGTACCAGTTTCTTTCAAATTGATGTTGCGCTTAAAATGATGAAATATGTTTTGCTCGGAACTTTTGGCATTCGGGATTTTACTATACTTACTGATACTGCAGAAAAAGGATTTGCCATAATTGACCAAACAAAGGATTATGCTTTTGATGATTCATTATTATCTCCGTTGTTTAAAATCGAAAGAATCTCATTTCTCAGTAAAGATACAGAATGGTCAAAGAAACTGGTAGAACAGGGATTTGTCCTTATATTGCCAGTTCAATCTTCAAATAAGAAAAAGACAATTTTTCTACTTGGTAAAAAAATAGACGCTACCCCATACACTCAGGATGAATTATCATTTCTGCAGTCAGTGGCAAATATTGCCTCAATTTCTATAGATAACAGCTTTTTATTTCAGGAATATTTAAAGAAGCAACAACTTGAAACAGAAATAAAGTTTGCGCACGAAGTACAAAAAGCCTTGCTCCCCGAATCCCTTCCTTCTATAGAGGGCTTTGATGTTGCGGGGATAACTATTCCAGCACGGGAGATAGGAGGCGATTATTATGACTTAATTAAAATTACTGATGATAAATTTGCATTTGTAATTGCTGACGTTTGTGGAAAAGGTATCCCAGCTTCCCTGCTGATGGCAAACATCCAATCAATAGTTCATTCATACTTGCAAATTTATTCCGAGGCCTCTTATGATATTGTAGAATTCACAGAAAAAATTAATAGGATTGTTTGTGAAAATACTGCTACAGATAAGTTTATAACTTTTCTATGGGGAATTTTAAATACAAAAGATAATTCTTTTTCCTATATAAATGCTGGACATAATCCACCTATTATGCTACATCAGGAAGAGATATATAGACTTGAAACAGGTGGCTTGATACTTGGTGTACTTAAGGAAGGTATAAAATACGAATCGGAAACTTTAACTCTCGCAAAAGACGATATAATTGTTTTCTATACAGATGGGGTTACGGAAGCTTCAGATTCTGAAGGAAACGAGTTTGGAGAAAACCGATTAATTAATTTAGTACGACTTCATCGTAATTTGCCAGCAAAAGAAATTCTAAACAATATTACTGAAGTAATTAAGGATTTCAGTGGCGATTTTCAAACTGATGATATAACTTTAATGGTGCTGAAAAAAATGTGAGCTTTACTCCATCCAGATCTGCTCATTGCTCTTGAGTTCTATATAGAGCCTTCCAGAATTTGATTTAAGAATACCTTTTATATAAATATAATATTCTTTCAGAGTTTCTATATCAAGTTTTTCAAATACATTTTTGTATTCTTCATACACGAGGATGTCAAGATGTTGAGTTTTTGTATGGGGCATCCGTATTAAATTAGGGAATTTATTTGTAAAGACATCTGAAATTGTTCCAAATACTACAACTTCTTTACCAACCTGAGTGGAAAGCCGCTCATATTCATTATCATTTAGTAAATTAAAATAGTAGTTGTAGTTAGAAGCCTGGAGAGCTTCAAAATTTTCCAGTTGTTTTGCCCTTTTATTCCACCATACTATTCGTTCTTCATAATCCGGGTAACATAAAGTATTTTTGTTCCAGATACCTAATTGATGAGTTTGAGCATATTGTTGAGCTTCTACAAATTGGTTATGAAACCTTTTGCTATTCCCATATTTATTAAAATATGGACTGTATCCAAGTCTGACACATTCAAGGTTATAGTTAATTTCCTTTCCTTTTTTATATGCGATTAAGTAAACAAGATAACGATTATAAGTATCTATAAATCGCAATGAATCATCTTTTTCCAGTCTAACGCTATCAACATCGGAAAAGAATTCCTTCGCCCATTGCCAGGTATCATAACCAAATGGTGAATCAAGTTTAATGGGCATTTTTCCACCCTCATTCTGTCGTTGGTCATAATAATAATTTTTCCAGATATATCGAATAGATTCAGTTTTTTGAAATGCATCCTTGCCTTTAAACGTTTCTTCGGTGTCAATGCAGAGAAGCCTGGTGCTCCTGTCAAGCCCCTTAAAACGAAAAGTGTCACCATCAATAACCTTCTCTACTTTGAACGTTCCCACAATGAACCGGGAATCAACCTGAGAATAGATAGGAGAAACTAAGAGTAGAAGAATTACTAATACCCGGATTGTGTTTTGTATGTATCCCCTTGTTTTCATAAAAAAAGCCCCCCGCTCAAAAGCAAGGAGCTAATTAAATTACAAATAAAAAATTAATATTTTGAACCTTCGCTGACAAAAGGCAATAGTGCAAGATGTCTGGCTCTTTTAACAGCTTTTGTTAACTTTCTTTGCATTTTAGCAGTAGCACCAGTAATTCTTGCAGGAAGAATTTTTCCTTGTTCATTCAGGAATCGGGAAAGAAGTTTCACATCCCGAAAATCTATAAAATTATCAACGCCCTTTTCCTTGAAGGGGTTTCTCTTCTTTTGTTGAGAAACTTTTTTTGTTGTGATTTGCTGTGTTAATTTGTAATTAGCTTGTGCTTTTGCTTTCTTCATTTACCTTTTTTTGATAAAGACAAAGATACTTAAATTTAGTAAAATAATCAAAGCAAAAATTCTCTCTTAACCGGTAACCCGAAATAAATCACTATGGAGTAGTGAATTATATAACTCCTGCCCAGATTGTAGTAAACCTTCTTATAGTGTATTGCTGGAGGTGGTTTTACCTTTATTAAAGATTCTTTACAAGGATATTTCCTTACTCACCTCAACAAGTGTGCTATTATAATCAATCTCTATGTTAAAATTACGCTTTTGGAAAACTGCAATCATTCTTGAGTTATCAGTAGTTGTTTGAGCAACCATTCTTTTAACTTTCCAGCGCTTTGCTATTTCAAAGCAATAATCAGTGAGAATGCCCCCAAGTTCTCTGTTCTGCCAGGCATCGGCGACAAGGACAGCATATTCCGCAGTTTCATGGTCGGGGTCTGCAATCAGTCTTCCAACCGCAACAAGTTTTCGTGAACCATTTTCTTCAACTTCGGCAACAATTGCAATTTCCCTATTATAATCAATATAACAATATCTTACTGCAACTTGATGTGATTCCCAATGAAAGAAATATCTAAAACGAGAGTATATGGATTCTCTGGAACAACTTGCAAGGAGTTGCATCCAGAGGGGTTCATCTTCAGGTTTAATCGGTCTAAGCAATACGGGAGTCCCATCAGACAGCACAATTTGCTTTATCAAATCCTCAGGATAAGGACGAAGAACAAGATGTGAATATGGTTCTATTTCTTTGTTTAATATCTCAGTATCAATAATCAATCTTGCATCAAGTACAATCATATGTTCTCCTGATAAGAGGAATGGATTAATATCCAACTCAAGGATTTGCGGATAGTCGGATGCAAGATATGACATTCTTATGAAAACCTCAATTAATTTATCTATATTTACAGGTGTAAGTCCGCGATATCCTTTTAGCAAAGGGTAGGCGCGAAGACTTTGTAACATCTGGTGGGAAAGTTTTTCATTGAGTGGTGGAAAGCCAATTACTGTGTCTTTTAAAACTTCTGCATAAATTCCTCCAAGCCCCACCATCATTGTAGTTCCAAAAATCTGGTCCTTTTTAATTCCAAAGATTAGTTCAATAGAATTCGTAAACTTAATCATTCGCTGGACAGTGATTCCGTCTATTGAAGAAAGTGGAACAACAGATGAAACATTCTTAATAATTGCTTGATACGAAGCTCGTAATTCACTTTCGGATTTTACATCAAGCGCTACACCTCCCACATCAGTTTTGTGGATAATTTGAGATGAGTTTATTTTTAATACGACAGGGTAACCTATTTCAACCGCAATTTTTACAGCCTCTTCGACATTAGTTGTATTGAACGTAGCATTTACCGGAATGCCATAAGAAGCAAGAAGCTGTTTTGATACTATTTCTCCTACAAATGAGGAGCGTGGCGGCAGTGATTGTAAAAATTTATCTTTAAGAGTCTTTCTCTCAACAGTAAAATGTATCGGTATTTCTCGTGGTGTCTCATAAAGGCTTTCAAGATTGCGAGAATAACTTACCAGTGTCATAAAGGCTCTCACAGCCTCTTCAGGTGTAACATAAGCAGGAACGCCAGCCTCAGCCAAAACTCTTATACCTTCTCTTATTTTCTCACCCCCAAGCCAGGCACCTATTATCGGTTTGTGGGTATTTTGGTAAAGTTGGGAGATTCCCTTAGCCACATTTGTTGGATTTGTCATTGCTTGAGGAGTAACAATAACCAGTAAAGCATCTACATTTTCATCTGCGATTAAAATCTCGGCAGCCTTTAAAATTCGTTTGGTGGGTGCATCTCCAAGGACATCAACTGGATTTTTCACTGAAGCGGAAGGAGGTAAATTCTTCCTAAGGTTTGCTAAAGTTTGCTCTGAAAATGCTGCTAACTGTCCATTGAGTTCACAGAGGATGTCTGTAGCAATAACTGCAGGACCACCTGCGTTGGTTAGGATTCCAAGTCGTGGTCCTGATGGAATTCGGTTTCTTCCAATTAATTCAGTTACGTTAAAAATTTCTCCTATATCATAAACCCTTGCAATACCTGTTCTTTTAAACACAGCGTCATAGATTGCATCTTCTGTCGTTAAAGCACCTGTGTGAGACGATGCTACCTCAGCAGATTGAGGAAATCTGCCTGCCTTATAGGCAACAATGGGCTTTGTTCGAGCAAACGACCTCGCAGCGGAAACAAATTTTTTTGCGTCCTTAATAGATTCTATATACAGGACAATAGATTGAGTTTTTTCATCTTCTCCAAGAAAGTCAATCATATCTGCAAAGTCCACATCAATAGCATTACCTATTGATACAAAATATGAAAAGCCTATCTTTTTTTCATTAGCCCAATCGAGAATTGATGTTCCGAGTGCTCCTGATTGTGATACAAAAGCAATATTACCGCTACGTGGAAGTGTCCCTGCAAAACTCACGTTAAGATTTGAAGCCGGTACAATAACCCCAAGACAATTTGGTCCTAAAATTCTCATATCCGGGTACGCTGATTTGATAGTCAGGATTTCTTCTTCCAGTTTTTTTCCTTCCTCCCCTATTTCTCTGAAGCCAGCAGACATAATAATTATGTTCATAATTCCATCCTCTCCACATTCGCTCACTCGGCGTGGCACCATTTCAGGTTTGCTACAAATTACTGCAAGGTCAACCTTTTTTGGAAGTAAACCAACACTCTGATAACAGGGAACTCCAAGTACTGCTTCAAGTTGTTCATTGACTGGATAGACAACACCTCTGAATGTCCCCCCTATGAGGTTGGTAAGAACTTTGCCACTTACGCTTTGAGGATTCATAGAGACATCAATAAGAGCAATTCTTTGAGGTGAGAAAAATCCCTGTAATTTGTGAACGTTCATCTGGGTAGTTTTTACAAAATTACAGGTGCTATTTAACTTAAAAAATGTAAGAATAAATCTCCTATGTTAAAGGGAAGTTATACTTTTCTAAAATATAAGGTATGGACTATGTGAAGAAAATTGTTGACCTGATGTATCAGTTTGAATCCGCTACTTTCAATTTTCGCTGAGAGTCCCGATGGAGTAAAAAAGGTATCAACGGAATTGAATAGGTATGAATAAGCATAATTGCTTCTGGAAATCTTATTTCCCAGAAAAGGAATCAACTTGCTAAAATAAAACTTAAATAGTGGATTCTGTTTTCCATCAGTAGAAAACATCTCGAGAATGACAAGTATTCCTCCATCTTTGAGAACACGATGTATCTCCCGCAAAGCTTTATCTATATCCTCAAAGTTTCTTATTCCAAAAGCAATAAGGGCAATGTCGATTTTTATATCTGGAAGTGGTATGGCTTCTGCTCTTCCATTTAGAATGGATATTACAGGACTATTAATTTTCTTTTTCAAGACATCAAGCATTTTAGGTGATATATCAAGAGCAAACAATTCCTGAGGATTTAGTTTAAGCAAACTACGAGTTGAATCTCCGGTTCCCGCTGCGATATCAAGCAATGTGTTTACAGGAACTTTTTGGGCTTTAAGATAATTAATGATTTTATTTCTCCACCTTATGTCCTGCCCTACAGTAAAAAAATGATTTAAGAAATCATACCTCGGAGCAATTTCGTCAAACATCTGCGCAATCGTATGTGAGTCCTTACGTAACATATTACATAAACCTTAATGACTTAATCGGCTCAAATTTAGATGCAATGTGAGATGGAATGAGTGTTGCAATAAACACAAGAACAAGAGTAATTGCTGATATAAGCACTATTTTATCAACCTCAAGCAGAATGGGAACGTTTTTCATATAATAAATATCAGGTAGTTTGAAGAACCTGAATTTCAACTCAAGAAGAGAAAGCCCAACGCCAAGCACTATTCCAAGAAAAGTCCCAATAAATCCTATTATCATACCATCAAGGAGGAAAATAAATCTAATGTTAGCTGAACTTACTCCTAAACTCTTGAGGATACCTATTGATTGTGTCTTTTCCAGAATCAACATCAGCAGAGTCCCTACAATATTAAAGACTGCTACCACTATAATAAGAGCAAGAATAACAGGTGTTGGTGCTTTTTGGAGTTCAACCCAACTGAAAAGCCCTCGATACACCTTATATAAAGAACGCGGATAATTAGGATAATCAACATAACGTTTAATTTTTGTTACAACTTCTTCCGCTTTATCTATATCTGCTATTTTCATCTCAATACCTGAAACATTATTATAAAAATTGAATAGCCTTTGTGCAGTTTTTAAATCTGTATAAATTAAAACATCATCGTAATCTCTTAATCCCGTTTCATAGATTCCAGCAACAATAAACTGCTTAAGTTTTGGTTGATTAAAAGGCGATGGTATTCCTGCCAATCCAAAAATTACTACTTTATTTCCAATATCTACTCCGAGTTTTTTTGCTAATTTATCACCTATAATCAAACGTGAAAATATTGTATCCTTAGCAAGGAGATCAGAATTACCACGTATTATTTTGTTTCTTGAGGTGCTAACATCAGATACGGGATTTATTCCCTTTAATATAATTCCTTCAACTTTATCCTTATAACGAATTACGGCTTCTTTTTGTATATAAGGGGAGATTGCAGTAATATCCGGGATTTTGTCTTTTAAAAGGGAAATTATTTCATCAGGGTTCTCAACTCCTTCCGGGAAAAAAGAACTTATTTGAATATGAGAAACAAGCCCTGCAACTTTTTCTTTTATCTCTTTTTCGAAACCATTGAGAATTGAAACCGCAATAATTAATGCTGCTACTCCAAGCGTTACTCCAAGTATAGAAAAATACGTTATAAAAGAAATAAATCGGGATTCTTTTTTAGAAAACAAAAACCTCTTTGCGATATAGAATTTATAGTTCATTAGAATTATTTTAGCAATAAATAACTTTTTATAAATTCATCAATCTCTCCATCCATCACTGATTGAGTATCAGATGTTTCAAATCCAGTCCGATGATCCTTTACCAGATTGTAAGGATGGAAGATATAAGAGCGAATTTGACTCCCCCACTCAATTTTCTTCTTGGATTTTTCAATAGCAGCAAGTTTTTCTTCTTCTTTCTGTTTTTCAAGAATATATAATTTTGACTTTAACATTTTCATTGCAGTCATACGGTTTTGCATCTGTGAGCGTTCGTTTTGACATTGCACCACTATACCTGTGGGTATATGAGTTATGCGTACAGCAGTTTCTACTTTGTTTACATTTTGTCCCCCTGCTCCGCCGGCACGAAAAGTATCTATTTTTAAATCCGAAGGGCTAATTTCAATTTCTATAGAGTCTTCAATTATAGGAGTTACAAAAACTGCAGCAAAAGAGGTATGACGTCGTTTGTTCGCATCAAAAGGTGAAATTCTAACAAGTCTATGCACTCCATTTTCAGCCTTCAGATAGCCATAAGCATATTCCCCTTTAATTTCAAGTGTGGCGCTTTTTATTCCAGCACCATCACCATCCAATCTATCTACGAGAACTGTTCTGAACCCTTTCCTTTCAGCATATCGTGAATACATCCTTAAAAGCATTTCAGCCCAGTCCTGAGCTTCAGTACCACCTGCACCGGAATTTATAGTCAACAGAGCATCACATTTATCATCTTTATCAGAGAGCATATTACGAAACTCAAGGTTAGCTATATCTTTACTGAGGGTAGCTATTTCCGATTGAATTTCCGATTCAAGCGAGTCATCATTTTCATTCTCTGCAAGTTCAAGCAGAGTTTTCAACTCTTCAAGCTTTGTTTCAAGAGTCTTATATTCTTCGACCCACTTTTTCAGGAGAGAAATTTTTTGTAAGATTTCCTGAGCTTCTTTGTTATCATTCCAGAACTCAGGCTTTGTTGTAAGCGTTTCAAGCTCAGAAATGTTTTTTTCCTTTGAATCAATTTCAAAGAAACCTCCTGAGGATATTCAGCTTCTCCTCTAATTCTACTAAATGGTTTTTCTCTATTTCGTACATACCTTCTATATTTCGATTTCCATTAATAAAAGTGCTGAAGCAAGTGTTTTTCCCTGCGCATCAAGTTTTAATGATACAGTTCCACCACCACCAAGCGTATTGTGTAGTAAAAAGTTCAGGGCTCTGATGTTTGGCATTTCATACCGCTCAACTTCTCCAAGACAAACTCCTTTAAAATACTCTTTAACCTTCTCAGCGGTAAGATATTTACTTATTATTTCATAACCTTTTTCATCATACGCAATAAGTCCAATGTTTGCAGTATCACCCTTATCTCCGCTTCGTGCATGGCAAATATCTTTTAGTAAAATTTTCATAGCTTAATTTTGTTATGCTTTTGGATGTGCCTGATTATAAATTTTTTTCAACAATTCTGGTGTAATATGCGTATAAATTTGTGTTGTTGAAAGATTCTCGTGTCCAAGTAACTCTTTAATGATTCTAATATCTGCTCCGTTTTCAAGAAGATGTGAAGCAAACGTATGTCTCAAAGTATGCGGTGAAATGCTATTCCTATCGCTTACGGCTGCAAAGAGACGTTTTACAAGCCTATAAATATAAAGTGGATATAATTTATTACCCTTTTTACTGAGGAAAAGATATTCAGACTTATTTACATCAACAATTTTTCTAATCTCGAGATAATCTTGAATAGCCGACTTTGCCATTCGCCCGAAAGTAACAATTCTATCTTTAGAACCCTTACCGTGAACCTTGATAGTCGATGAATTAAAATCAATATCAGAAAGTTTGATGTTTATAAGTTCCGAAAGTCTGACTCCCGTAGCATAAAATAATTCCACTATTGCTCTATCAAGAATATTAATATCATATTTTAAAGGATTATCAAGTAGAGTTGAAATTTCACTTTTAGTGAGATAAGAAGGTAATCTTTTAGGTAACTTTGGAGATTGTATTGGTAATGCTGGATTTGTTTTGATAACCCCTTCTTTCATCAAGAACCTGAAAAATGATTTTAATGCTGAAAGCTTTCTTGAAATTGAAGAAGGAGTATATTTTTTAGTTTTTCTATAATCAATTTTTAATTCATCAAATAGTTCTGAAATAAAACTCCTGATAAAATCAAGAGTTATTAGATTTGGGTCTAAATATAATGTTTTAGAAACTCCATCATCGACAATATTTTCAGAGAAGGTATCACAAAGAAAATGATAAAATCTTTCCAGATCTTCTTTATATGATATAATAGTGTTTCTTGAGCAGTTTTTTTGAAACTGTAAGTATTCAAGGAATCTTTCAATATAATATGTAAATGGCTTATGCTTTTTCACTTTCCACAGGATAAGGATATTTCGCTTCACATTTTGGACAGACAAGAAACTTGTTTTCTTCTTTGTTTTCTTTTAGTAAAAGATAATTGTTTCCACACTTCTTACAAGTCTCAAGAACCGGCAACGAGTTTTCAAGGAAATCACAAGCCGGATATCTCGAACAACCATAAAATTTCCTCTTTGATTTTCCTGCTTTTCTCTGAACAATTTCCCCCTCTCCACATTTGGGACAGGTTATTCCTAAAGTAAATGGCTTGACCCCTTTACACTTAGGATAATTACTACATCCGTAAAACTTTCCATATCTACCTATACGCAACACCATATCAGCTCCACATAATTCACATTTAGGTATTTCTCCGTTATTATTTGATGTTTCTTCCTGCGGATGTTCTTCGCTAATAACTGACATAGTAGCTTTACACTTTGGATATCTTTCACAGGTATAAAATTGACCATTTCTACCCCATTTCTTCAACATTACTGCTCCTGTTTGATTACCACATTCCGGACATTTTATGTCAGTTCTTTCAATCAAAGAATTTTTTATTGCTGAAGTCTCCGATTCTGCTTTTTCAAGATCTTTCTTAAAAGGTATATAAAAGTCATCAAGTACCTTCTTATAAGTTACCGTTCCATTAGCTATAGTATCAAGTTCTTCTTCCATCTCTGCTGTAAACTTAGTGTTTATAATATCGGGGAAATATTTATTAAGGATTCTATTAACAATCATTCCTAATTCTGTTGCATAGAGCCTTCTTTCTTTCAAGTCAACATATTTTCTATCAATTACAGTCGATACAATCTGTGCAAAAGTACTTGGTCTTCCAATTCCAAGACTGTCCAGCTGTTTTATTAGACTGCTCTCTGTATACCGCGGCGGTGGCGAGGTAAAATGTTGTTGCTTATTAAGATTAAGGGCATTAAGCATATCCTCTATTTGCAGATCTGGGGGAATAATTGCATATTCTTCTTCGTCTTCTTTATTGTTTTCATCAGGTTCTTCTTCATAAACTTTAAGATAACCTGCATATTTTACAACACTACCCGTTCCTTTAAAGATATATTCTCTTATAGTACCTTTTGGATTGAGAGCCTTAATAAAAATTGTTTTCTGTTCATAAATAGCAGGGTTCATCTGAGATGCAATAAATCGCTGCCATATTAAAGTATAAAGTTTGATAAGATTTTTATCTATACCTTTCAATTGCTCTGGAGTAATATTAACATCTGCAGGTCTAATAGCTTCGTGAGCATCCTGTGCATTTTTTGACTGCTTGGCAATTCTGCGATGCGTTGGTAAAAATTCATCTCCGTATTCTCTTGCTATGTATTCTCGAGCTGCTTCAGCAGCAACAGGACTAATTCGGGTTGAGTCCGTTCTCATATAAGTAATAAGTCCAACATTACCTTCTCCTTTACGAATTTCAATACCTTCGTATAACTTTTGAGCAAGGGACATAGTTTTCTTTGGCGCAAACCCAAGTTTTGTAGAGGCAACCTGTTGCAGTACACTTGTTGTAAAAGGAGTCGGAGGATTACGTTTAACATCTTTGACCTGAATATCAATTACCTTAAACTTGTTGTTACGTAATTCTTCAAGAATCTTATGAGCTTCTTCAATAGTTTTGATACGAGGTTCTTCTCCGTTATACTTTATAACCTCGTCGTTGATTCGGTAAAGTTTGGCATTAAACGGTTTTGTATTTCCAGAGAGTTTCGAGAAAATTCCCCAGACCGACCAGTATTCAGTAGGAACAAAATTTTTTATTTCTTCTTCTCGTTCACAGATTAATTTCAGTGCAACAGATTGCACCCGCCCGGCTGATAATCCATAATAGAAGCTCTTCCATAAAAAAGGACTTAGCATATAACCAAGTATCCTATCCATTACTCGTCTTGCTACCTGCGAAGTAACAAGATTTTCATCTATATTTTTAGGCTCTCTCATAGCTGCTTCTACACCAGATTTTGTTATTTCCGTAAATAATACGCGCTTGATTAACTTATTAACAGGCTTAATTTCTTCTGCTATATCATTTGCAATTGCTTCACCTTCTCTATCCGGGTCAGTCGCTATAAATATTTGTTTTGCTTTTGAGGCTGCCTGTTTAATTTTTTTAATAACTGCTTCTTTACCGGGTATTATTTCGTAGTATGGTTTATAGCCATTATCTATATCAATATTTATTTTATTTTTTGGGAGGTTCTTAATATGTCCAATGGTTGCCTCAACAGAATATTCGTTTCCCAGATACTTTTGAATTGTCTTAGCTTTTGAAGGAGACTCAACTATAATCAAATTTTTACTCATACAGATTAATGAATGGTTTTATTGTTATCCAATGCAAGATATTCCAGTATATCAGAATTTATTCTATTAAAAATTATGGGTAATACAAAAATTTTTGTGTTATCAAGAGTAAGGTTTTCCATACCGGAAAATCTTATTCTCTCAATTATTATATCAAGCTCTAACTCTGTAATAATACCTGACTCAAGCAGCATCAGCAAATACCCTTGAGACTCAACCGAGAGTAATCTTTTTTCATCGCAGTCAAAAAACCTCTTTGAGTTTGACAATGATAGTTCATCGCGAAAGAGCAATTCTCCTGTATCCAATTTTGAGAAAACCCACGCTATTGCAGAATTGATTTCATTGATAGTATACCCCTCTTCCCGAAGTAGAGCAACATCTATCTCGCTAAGTTCTTTATTTGAACGAATTTGATTTATCAGGAAAACTACAAGTTCGATAATTTTACTATTCATTGATATCTAGAAGTTTTAAATAGGAATTTTCACGTTCACGCATAATTTTTTTGTCAGAGTTTTTTTTATCATCATAGCCACATAGATGCAAAAAACCGTGCACAATAACTCTTAACATTTCTGATTCAAAATTGGTTCTATATCTTTTGGAATTACCTTCAACTACTTCCGGACAGATAAGTATATCAACCTGATTTATTCCTATAGATGTATAGTCAAATGTAATAATATCAGTTACATAGTTATGATTTAAAAATTGCTTGTTGTAATCAACAATTGTAGATAAATCGCAAAACCGAATTGTTGTGGGGACAAAATGCTTCTTTTCTTTTCTGCTGACGCTATTTATCAGTTTGGTGATTTTCTTCTGGAAATTCTTTGTGTAAATGAAATTTGTAAAATCCTTTTTGTCGTATAATATACTTAGTTTCAATTTTCATTCTGATAAACTTTCAAGTAATGATAAAGCTGCCACAGAAAGTAGTTTTTCAGCATTAAGCTTCAATAAATCTTCTTTCAACAGTTTCTTTTCTACATTTGAATATAATGAACAATCCCCCTGTCTGGAAACTATCAATGCTGAAATAGTATTTTCGTCTTCTGAAAAAAACGTAATTTCTTCAAGAACATCACTTATAAAAAACCCTTTGCAAAGCTGCAATTGTAAATGGGATACTTCAGTATAAACAGAAACAAGCGAATCATTTTCATCGAAATGGATATCGAGAGAAATAAATGAATTTGTCTTATTATTGCGTATTTTTACCGAGACAGAAAGTTCACCTTCCTCAAAAGCAGAGCCAAAGAACTTTTCTATAAGGTTGAGGTTCTCTTTTTTAAGCAAAAATATTTGAGTTCTGTTTTCCACTTAAACTTTTGAGCTAGCGGGGGGATTTGAACCCCCGACCTGCTGATTACGAATCAGCTGCTCTACCACTGAGCTACACTAGCTTTATATAAATTTAATAATATCTTTTATTAAATAATAGTTCCTTAACAATAATATAAAATTAAGTACCTTCAGAATAATCATCAATATATTTAATTTGTTCTTTTGTCAGCTTATCTATTTTGATGTTCATTGTCTCAAGCTTAAGTCTGGCAATCTCCTGGTCCATCTCTTCAGGTAATTTATGTACTCCAATTGGGTATTTCTTACCATTCTTATACGCTGTTACCAATGCTAACTGTGCATTAAATTGATTTGCAAAGCTCATATCCATTACTTCAGATGGATGCCCTTCAGCAGCTGAAAGATTAACCAGTCTCCCTTTTGCAAGTACAAAAATTCTTTTTCCGTTTTTCAAAGTATATTCTTCGCAATTAGGTCTTATGGTTCTTTTCTTTTTGGTAATTTTTTCAAGCTCAACAAGATTTAGTTCACAATCATAGTGTCCTGTATTACAAACGATTGCCCCATCTTTCATGGAAAGAAAATGTCTGCCAACAATTACACCTTTCACTCCGGTTGCTGTAACGAATATATCTCCTATCTTTGCTGCTTCATCCATTTTCATCACTTTATGTCCTTCAAGAGTTGCTTTCAATGCTGCTGTAGGTTTAACTTCAGTTACAATCACGTTAGCACCCAGTCCGTTTGCCCTATTTGCAACACCACTACCACAATGACCATAACCGGCAACAACAAAATTCTTTCCCGCTATCAGAACAGAGGTTGCTCTCAAAATACCATCAATCGTAGATTGTCCCGTTCCATAGACATTATCAAAATCCCATTTTGTTATCATATCATTAACGGCAAATACGGGATATTTTAGAGCATTTTTTTCCGCCATCTTACGCAGTCTATGAACACCTGTTGTGGTTTCTTCTGTACCACCAATCATATCAGAAATTAATTCAGGATGTTTTTTATGTACAGTAAAAATAAGATCAGCACCATCATCAAGCGTAAGCTGAGGCTTGAAATCAAGTGTTCTTTCTATACACCAGTAAAATTCTTCTGTGTTCATTCCGTTCCATGCATATATTGAAATTCCCTCTGTTGCAAGTGCTGCTGCAACATCATCTTGAGTAGAAAGCGGATTGCAACCACTCCAGGAAACTTCAGCCCCAGCATCAACAAAGGTTTTTATCAGTACAGCCGTTTCCTTTGTTACATGAAGACAACCTGCTATGCGAAATCCTTTAAATGGCTTGGTCTTTTTGTACTTTTCACGCAAGGCTGAAAGTACAGGCATACGTGATTCTGCCCACTCAATCTTCATTTTGCCTTGAGGTGCTAACTTCAAATCTTTTACTTTAAATTTTAATCTTGACAATTTTATTCTCCTGTTTAATTATTATTTGAATTCTTTATTTGTAAATGCAACTCGTCAAGTTGTTGTTTGGTTACATAGCTGGGACAGTTATCCATCAATGAGACAGCACTTACGGTTTTTGGGAATGCAATAACATCTCTAATAGATTTCAATCCTCTAAGAATTGCAATTATTCTATCATAACCAAAAGCAATACCTCCATGTGGAGGTGCCCCATATTTAAAGGCTTCCAACATAAATCCGAATTTTTCTCTGGATTCTTCTTCTGACAAACCAACGATATTAAATACCTTTTGCTGGATTTCACTGTTGTAGATTCTAAGACTACCGCTACCTATTTCACTGCCATTCAATACAAGGTCATAACAATTAGCTCGAATGCTCTCAATAGATTCCCTGTCCTTTGAATCAAGTAAATGCAGGTGGTCATCTTTTGGCATTGTAAAGATATGGTGTTCACCTTCAAACTTCTTCTCCTCTTCATTATACTTGAAAAGTGGAAAATCAGTTACCCATACGAACCTGTATTCTTTATCTGATAAGAGAGAAAAATGTTCTGCTATATTGAGTCGCAGTTCGCCCAGTATCTGATAAGTCTTAAGCTTTTCACCTACGAGCAAGAAAAACGTTTCCCCCTCTTCCATATTAATTTGTTTGCTCAGTCCCTCAATTTCCCTTTCTGAAAGGAATTTAAGCAGCGGAGATTGCAATTCCCCTTTTTCGTTAAGTTTGAGATAACCTAATCCTGAATATCCTTTTGATTTAGCAAAATCAGAAAAACTATCTATTATTTTCCTGGTAATGGAAATGTCTTTATTATTAATTACACGATTCACCTTGAATCCTGCGACTACACAGTTCTTTTTCTCTTTTAAATTGAAAAAGGTACTTTGGTTTGCAGCAAGTAGATGACTCAAATCAATTATCTTCATCACATCTTTTAATCTGAAATCGGGCTTATCTATTCCATAGGTAGCAATTGCTTCATCATAAGTGATTCTATCAAAAGGAATTTTCAAATCAACATTTAACACTTCTTTCCATATTTTTTGAAATAGTTCTTCTGATATACTGAATATCATCTCCTGATTTACAAAGCTCATTTCCACATCAATTTGAGTAAATTCTGGTTGTCTATCTGAGCGAAGGTCTTCATCTCTAAAACACTTGCAAATCTGAACGTATTTATCAAGCCCCGCAACCATCAAAAGTTGTTTGTAAGTTTGAGGAGATTGAGGTAGAGCGTAAAATTTCCCTTTGTGAATCCTCGATGGTACCAGATAATCTCTTGCTCCCTCCGGGGTTGATTTCATCAATATGGGAGTTTCCACTTCAATAAAATTCCTCGAATTATAAAAGTTATGGACTATTTGATATACCTGGTTTCTAACCAACAGATTTTCTGTCATTGGTTTACGTCTCAGGTCAAGATAGCGATATTGAAGTCTTAGTTCTTCTGAAGCTTTAATATCATCTTCAACAACAAATGGAGTTATTTTTGATTCATTGAGAATCTGAAGGTTGTTTACATCAATTTCAATATCACCTGTTGGTAGATTCTTGTTCTTATTTTCTCGTATGACTACTTTGCCACTAACAGATATAACATATTCAAGACCAAGTTTTTCTGCTATGGGATAAACTGGTGAATCTGGTTTAACGCGTATTTGAGTGATTCCATATCTGTCTCTTATGTCAATAAACAATATACCTCCAAGATCCCTCTTTTTGTTTACCCAGCCATTGAGGGTTACAATAGTTCCTGCATCTTTTTCTCTCAGTTCACCACAAGTATGTGTTCTAATCTTATATCCCATCAAAAAATTTTTAAACTAATTAATTTACAAAAAAAATATCTTTTATTAAATAGAATAAATAAGGGTTATATGAAGTTTGAAGAAACGGTATTAACCTTTGCTCTATTGTCAGAGTTGCTTCTACTTTCGGAGTGAAAGACTATATATTTTTCAGTTCCTCGTAGGTAAGATTATAAATATCTTGAAGTCGTTTTACAAGAGCCTCAACTTCAGCAGTTGGCTTTGAGCCATTAAGATTCTCAAGTCTTAAACATATTTCAGCAAGGCGTTTTGCACCTATGTTTAAGCTTGCTCGTCTAAGATTTTGTGCTGCTTTTTTCAGACTTACAAAATCATTTCTGGAAGTGGCATTTTTAATTTCTTTGATTAATTGAGGGGCAATATCAAGATAAAGATCAATTACTTGCTTAAAGTTTTCTGAAGTATCAAGTTCTTTCAATCCATAAACTACATCGGATTCAAGCATTACAGCTGCCTTGATTTTTCGTTTTGGTCCAAGATTTCTTTCTTTTATCCTCTCATACCATTTAACAATAATATTCCTTATATCCTGACTGATAATTGGCTTAGAGATGTAATCGTCCATACCGGCATTTATACAGCGTTCTTTATCCCCTTGCATAACATTGGCTGTCATCGCAACTATTACAGGTCTTTCGGTATCTTTCCAATATTGGAGAATATACTTTGTGGTTTCAAATCCGTCCATTTCTGGCATCTGAACATCCATAAAAATTATATCATATCGCTGTTTGTTGAGATGCTCAATGACCTCAAGACCATTGTTTGCAACATCAGAACGATAACCAAGTTGATTTAAGATTTTGACAATCAATTTCTGGTTAATGGCATTATCTTCTGCAACCAGGATTTTAACAGGATAGTTGAATACTAATTTATCTTCCTTAACAGATGGTTCGATTTGCTTTGGCGTGGTTTTAACCTGCTGTAAGTTTGATAACTCATCAAATATGGAAACCATCATTTCAAAGAGCTGAGATTGTCTAATGGGCTTTGCAGCATAAGCATTGAATAGCATTTCATAGGCTTCTTTATCTTTATCATCAATTCCCGCTGAACTAAGCATTATAACAGGAAGCTGATATTTATTTTGATATTGTCGAATCGATTTTGTCAGTTCAACCCCATCCATTTCTGGCATCAACATATCCACAATAACAATGTCAAATGGGTCCCCATTCTTAATCCAGTCAAGAGCTTCTCGAGGATTTGTGGTTGAGCGAGGCAGCAATCCCCAGTTCTTACACTGCAAGGCAAGTATATGAAGATTTGTTTTATTATCATCTACAAGAAGAATACGTTTGTTTGCTAAAACCTGTTGAGAAGATTTTACAATAACCTTAGGTAATTGAACTTTGGGAATCTTGGACTTAATTGTGAAAAAGAAGGTCGAGCCCACCCCAATTTCACTTTCCACCCAGATTTCTCCTTTCATCAAGTTTACAAGCCTTTTGCAAATAGCAAGACCAAGTCCTGTCCCACCATATTTTCGTGTTGTAGAAGAATCCACCTGTGAAAAGTGTTGAAAAATAGTTGCATGTTTATCCTTCGGAATACCAATTCCGGTATCTTTAACGGCAAATTCAAGTACTATATCATCATCTTTTTTTTCCTTTAGTTTCACAGAAACAAAAACCTCCCCTTGCTCGGTAAATTTAATAGCATTGCTAACAAGGTTATAAAGTATCTGCCTTAATCTTGTAACATCACCAAGAATATAATCGGGAACATCAGGTTCAATTAAATGAAGTAAATCAAGTCTCTTTTTTATTGCTTCAGGTGCAAGTAGTTGGAGCGTATCTTCAACACAGTCTTTAAGTTCAAAAGGTGTTTCTTCAAGTTCCATTTTACCTGATTCTATCTTGGAGAAATCAAGTATGTCATTAATTATTGTCAGTAACGTGTCTCCACTAACTCTAATCGTTTCAACGTATTCTCGCTGTTCAGGAGTAAGATTAGTTTCAAGCAGTAATCCTGTCATACCAAGCACACCATTCATCGGGGTACGAATTTCGTGGCTCATTACAGCAAGAAACTCCGATTTTGCCCGCGAAGCTTCTTCAACAATTTCTTTCGTCTTGATTAATTCTTCTTCAGCATGTTTTCTACTCGAAATATCCATCATCATTCCATACATACCGAGCAGTTCACCTTCATCATTTAGATACAATCTGGAAAAAATTTCAACCCACTTTATCTCATCAGAGATTGTTTTTATACGAATTTCATAATTATTATAATCTGCTTCTCTTGATACCAGTCTTTGGTAATAATTTTCGTCTGTAGATATATCTTCTTCATAAATAAAATTTTTATACATTTTTCCTATGGTATTCTCCACAGTAAATCCAGTTATTTTTTCCCAAGCATCGTTAAGAAAAACAAATTTACCAACTTTATCTGTCTGAAATATGATATTTGGAAAACCTGCCGCAAAATACTGGAAATTACTGTCTTTGATGAGCATATTGTTTTGGGTGTTATAAAACTCATCAGAAATTCTCGAAATGAGGTCTAAAATCTGATCAAGGGTTAAATCATCAACGTTAACAGTTTCATAACTGGTTTTTCGCTTTATCTGGCGTGCTACTTCTTTGAGGGTAAAAAGAAGGTATTTATGCTTTTTGGTTTCATTATAGAGAAGGTCATTGGATTTCTTTAAATCAGCGGCTAAAAGTCTTATATTTTTAAGGTTATTAGATAACTCAGCTTCAAAATTTTCATAGGTCTGATCTACAATTTCAAATAACATCTTGAGATTTCTAACAAGTTGCTCTGCTGCTGGAGGAAACTTTACAATTTTATCAATCTGCCCTAAAAAATTTATAGCATCCTGCAATTCCTCTTCACTAAGGGAAAGAAAATTTGTTATCTGATCTTTAAGTGTTCTATTATACATACTAAATATAGTTATTAAACTATCTTCAGAGATTTATAAACTATATCCTGAAGACATAAACCTAATTCTGCTATTTAAAAATAGCAATTTTTACATAAACTTTGCAATATTTTCTTTTCCCCTGCTTCTTAAAGACAGCAAAAATTATGCCAGTTTTAAGTTAGAAATTTTTTAAATTCCTCTATGGTAAGATTGTAAACATTTTCAACTTCTTCAATCAGACTATCTACCCCGGAAAAATCATTGTTTCTTCCCCTCATCTCAATTTCACGACAGATTTCTGCCAGTTGTAAGGCACCAATATTTAAGCTTGCCCCTTTTAGGGAATGGGCATTTAAGGTCATTTCTTTCGCCTGGGCTTGTTGATAACCTCTTTGCATTCCATCAAAAAGTTCAGGGTATTGGCTTATATAAAGATCTATAATTTCCTTTACAAACGATTTCCCGTCTTCTTCTCCCAGTTCCATCAATCCATTAACAATGTCCCAATCTATTAATGGTTTTTGTTCTTCCATAGTTCTAAAAAAATATATTAAAGAGTATTTCTTAATGCCTGTTCGCGCTCAATAGCTTCAAAAAGTGCTTTAAAGTTTCCTTTACCAAAACTTCTTGCCCCTTTTCGTTGAATGACCTCAAAAAATAGAGTGGGTCTATCTTCAATCGGTTTAGTAAACAACTGCAATAAATACCCATCTTCATCTCTATCTACAAGAATTCCCAGTTCTTCCAAATCCTTTATATTCTCATCAATTTTACCTACTCTTGCTGGTAACTCCTGATAATATGCTGCAGGGACTTTCAAAAACTGAATTCCTCTTGAGTGAAGTTTTTTAACAGTTTGAACAATATCATTTGTTAACAAAGCAATATGCTGTACTCCAGGTCCTTTGTAAAATTCAAGATATTCATCAATCTGGGATTTTCGTTTACCCCGTGCCGGTTCATTTATAGGAAATTTGATTTTGCCTGTTCCATTTTGCATAACTTTACTCATCAATGCAGTATATTCAGTTGATATATCCCTATCATCAAAAGATACCAGCTGATTGAAGCCCATTACTTTTGAATAAAAATCAACCCAATAATTCATTTTTCCAAGTTCAACGTTCCCAACAATATGATCGATTGCTTTTAGCCCCACATTCTCGTAGCCGCTTAATGCTCTGTCTGCTGCAGGAATATATCCCGGCATAAAAACACCGTTGTAATTTTTTCTCTCAACAAAAGTATGAATTGTATCACCATACGTTTTAATTGCAGATTTAATAATTGTTCCATCAGGGGTTTCAAATTTAGTAGGTTCCATTACCGGGTTGGCACCTCGCCTGGTGGTTTCAATAAAAGAATTTTCAGCCGAGTCAACTTCAAAGGCAATGTCACGTACCCCATCGCCATGCTTTTTAATATGTTCAGCTATAAAGCCTTCATCACTTAAAGGAGTTGTTAACACAAATCTAATATTACCTTGTTCAAGGACATAAGAAGTTGTCTCTTTATTGCCAGTTTCAAGTCCACTATATGCAGTTAATTTAAATCCTAATGCAAATTGATAAAACAAAGCAGACTGTCTGGCATTACCAACATAGAATTCTACATAATCTATTTTTTTTAAAGGTAAGAAGTCCATAGGCATTCTTCTTTAATTTATTTTGTTTAACACTTAATACTTAAACTCTCTTGGGTCAATCCCTAATTTAGCAATTTTCTGTCTCAAACTCACCGGGTGAAAATTAATAGCTTTAGCAGTTTCATTTACATTCCCCTTGTGAATCCGTAGATGTTTTTTTATAAAACTTATTTCAAACTCTCTTATTACAGCTTCCTTGTTTTCAGCGTAATCCTCTGAGTATTTCCTTTCGGTAAGCCTATTCAATACATTATTGGGAAGCAAATCAATTGTTACTTTGTTTCCCTCACACAATATTGAGACACGTTCAGCAACATTTTTTAATTCTCTGATATTACCAGGCCAGGTATAAGATATCAAAGCATCTCTGAAGGCTTTATCAACTTTTGGAAGCGGTTTATTGTGTAATTTGCAAAAATCGGCTAAAAACTTATCGAAATAAAATTCAATATCTTCTGGACGTTCCTGCAAACTTGGTAGATGAAATTCAAAAACGTTAAGCCTATAGTATAAATCTTCTCTGAATTTGCCATTTGCTATCAGCTGTCGAATGTCTTGATTAGTTGCTGCAATAATTCGAACGTTGGTTGTCTGTTTTCTTGTATCACCTACTTTGGAAAATTCTTTTTCCTGAAGTACTCGCAGGAGTTTAACCTGCATCATTGTGTCAATTTCTCCTATTTCATCAAGAAATATAGTCCCATTATCAGCAATTTCAAAATACCCCTTGTGATCTTTAATTGCACCTGTAAAAGCACCCCGCACATGTCCAAATAATTCAGATTCCAGAAGTTGAGAAGGTATTGCAGCACAATTAAGCACTACAAATTGTTGCTGACTTCTATCACTATGTTTATGAATTAGTTTTGCAAGCACTTCCTTACCCGTACCATTATCACCTGTTATTAATACTGTTGAATCTGATTTAGCTATTTTCTTTGCCTCACTGATAATCATTTTAACTTCATTGCTAACAGTAGGATAATTTTCATCAACTTCTGGAGAAATGGTAGCAAGTTGTTGTTTCAAGAGAATATTTTCGTGCAGCAAAGCAACTCTTTCAAGGCCCCGGGAAATGGAAAGAAGTAACTCATCTTTATTGATTGGTTTTGTAAGATAGTCAAATGCCCCAATCCTTATTGCTTCAACAGCCATCTTGATAGTAGCATATGCTGTAATAACTATAACAATAAACTCGGGTTCAATTTCAAGAGCCTGTTTCGTAAGTTCTATACCATTCATTCCAGGCATATTAAAATCGGTTATCATAATATCATATTTATACTCTTTAAGTTTTTCCAGAGCTTCATTTCCATTTGAGACAGTTGTAACTTTATGTCCTGAATCTTCAACTACTTTGCGTATTATAGCAATTGATGTTAATTCATCATCTACTACAAGTATGTTAGCCATAAAAGATATAGTTTATATACTATAATTTAAATATTTGTGAATAAAACAAAAATCCCAATTTTTTTGTTCCAAAAAATAAAAGAATCCTTCTTTCAAAAAATATCACTTTATAAAAATAACTTAAATACCCCTTTTTTATAATCGCTTATTTCATATTGCAACAATTAACACCATTCTGATATTTTCTTCTACTGTAAAACTAAAATGTGTGCTGAAAATTTTATCACCTGAATTTTAATTAATTTAATTAGTTTGTTTAACTTCTATGAAATGTAAATGATAAAGTCAGGACTAACTCTCTTATACTATGCCAGAAAAACAAATGTTTTATAGAGAAAACAATGATAAGAAAGTGTGTTATAAACTATATCCTTTTACCGCAAAAGTGGAACAAACTCGAAACACTTATAACATTACATTTCGAGCAAGAAATAATATCCCCTTTTTATTATACCTCTGTGACAAGGTTACCCTCCATAATTATTGTCTCTGTCTAACTGAGGTATTTAGTATGAAAAAATAAATTTAAATTATCCTCTTTATTCTTCTATATATTTTCAAAAAGTAAGATTTCAGATTTACTTTAGTAAAATCATTTTCTTTGAATCAGTAAAGTCCCCTATACTAAGCCGATAGAAATATATCCCTGCACTATATTTACTTGCATCAAAAGTTGTTTCATAAGTTCCGGGTAAGAGTTCTGAATTAACGAGTGTTGCTACCTTTTTACCAAGCACATCATAAACAGAAAGTATAACTTTTTGATTATGGCTTGTTTGGGCTATACTGAACCTGATTTTTGTTATTGGATTAAATGGGTTTGGATAATTCTGGTATAAGATATGATTTTCAGGTATTATTGAACTAATTTTTTGAATACCAATTGAACCACCAGCATCCGTTAACCTTTTAACAAAGTCTTGATAATATTGGTTTGCTATAAGAGAATCGTATACTATGATAATATTCTCATCGTTATTAGATTGTGCAGCATTGCTATAATTTGCTGAGCCAGTTTCAATCACGGGGTTACTTGAAGGTAAATCGGCATCTATTATCATATACTTACTGTGTAGCAAGCCTGAATAATTATCAAGATAAACTTTTGCTGCTGGATTCCAGGGATTCGAACCACCAATTCCTTTCATTTCAAGATAAAGATTATTATTCTGATTTTGGCCTCTATCGAAAACTCCTCTAACCATAACTGTCGGAGGGTTATATTTTGTTCTCATCTTGTTTGCAATTGTAAAGAGCGTAAAGTCAAAAATTACAAAATTTATAGACTTATGAGTTTCAGAAATAATTAAATTCTGTAGTTTTCCTGAAATATCGTCACTTGGAGAGAAATAACATTCAATTCTACGTCCATTTACATTAAAGATATGTGGTGTATTATCGGCTTTAGCAGCACCAAATTTAGCCAGGGAGGGGTTATTAATGTCGTTATGTGAACCCCACATTTCTTCAAATTCCCTTGTATATGTATGAGCAATACTCTCGTCCTGTATAAAAATAACGTTTTGTACATCGTTATAAAACTGGTCATTGGTTATATTTGCTGAACCTGTCCATACCCATTTCTTATTATGTAATGCAGTATCTCGCCCATCAAAAACTATAAACTTATTATGCATAATATATGAATCAATGGGTCTTTGTTGCACACGCACTCCTGCATTAATGAGGTCCTGCATCAAAGGCTGAATATTTCCATTTCTGCTATCATATACAACTCTGATTTTCACACCACGAATTAAAGCATTGAACATCTTATCACGGATTGGGGTCAGGTCATCAAATGAGTAGATAGCCATATCAATTGATTTCTGGGCAGAATCTATTCTCTGCATCAGGCGTACCTTGAAATCCGTATTTCCATTAGCTTTATTTCCAGGAAAAGCAACTGTGGTATCAACCGGGAAGTTGAAATAAACTTCAATCCTGCCAGTTGATTGTGGATTTGAAGCAGTTGAAAAATATTTTGGCTCGTAAGTGCTTGTTCCATTAGTGTTAGTTGAGATTATCTTAGCATAGTAAATCCTGCCTGGCTTCAAATTGGGAAGTGTAATTGAATGATTTGTCACCTGAGAAGCATCATAAATAGAATCAGTAAAAACAGTAGGTTGATATAATGAATCACTAACAAAATACTTGACCTTTGTATCACCAGGATACAGTGTGGTAAAAGTTAATGTTATGCCTGTTGGGGTAATATTAGATTCTATTGGAATGGAATTAATTATAGGTCCATTTTGTGTAACTATTAAATCGTTTAAATCTCGGGGCAGTATCTGATAGCCACTGAAATAAGGTGGGGTGGGATCATATTGACTACACAAAGCCACCATAGAAAAAGGATACGGAGGTATCAACGTATTGGCTATATTTGAGGTCGCATATATCCTAACTTCGCAGGAATCTGAACCAACAAATATTCGGTAATTTGTGCCACTGCCAGTAACAGTCCACTGAGTTACCGGGACACCTGATGTATTTTTAACCATGGTAATGCCATTAATCCTTATCAATTTACCTTCGTAATTTTCACCAGTTTCACGAATTTGCGTAGGGGTACAAACTACTGGAGAAACAGTATTTACATTTTGTGCCAGAATTGTATGGGAATTGACAGGTTGCAGTTCAGTTAATCCATTGAACTGTGTAACAACTCCTGTAACCTGAACAGAATCACCCCGGGAAACAGCAAGACAAAATGTATTGTCATAAGCAACAAGTCCACCTGTTGGGTCCTGAAAATATACCAGCATATTGCCAAACTCCCGGCTCGTAGTTACCACTCCTCTAACTGTCACAGTTTGATTAAGCAATATTGGAACACCATTTGCGTCCTGACGCCTCACTGAATCAATCGGAATAAATTGAGCAAACAAAATATTGCTTAATATTTGAAATAAAAATAGACTAAATAAAGTTTTAAGTTTCATTTTTTTATTTTATTCGATTACCAAAAACTGTTAAAATTGAATTTAGTACAATGCTTTTTGAATCTTCACTGGATTTTCTTTGAATTTCTTGCTTAACCCTTTCAAGGTTTTCAGTTATCCCTTTTTCTATTACCTGCCTTTGATAGGCATAAGTATAAGGGGTAATATATTTCCATTCGTATTTTTCAATCAGGTCTTTAAATTTTGGGATATTTCTTACCCATAGGAATGATTTATCATCCCAGAAAACAAGTTTCCAATCAGGTGAGGTACAGAAATATGAGATAACGGTTTTTTGCATTTCTGCTGGATCCCTGACAAGATCTGGAGCAAGATATATTGCATAGTCAATACCATATTCATCAAGTTTTTTTTCAAAGCCCGGTCGCTTTGAAAGTATATCCCCATACTTAAAAAAGATATCATCATTCAGGTTTCTACTATCAATAAAATTTTTCTTATCGGGAAAATTCCAGACAAAAAAGCCTCCTGTACCAAAATGATTAAATATTCGGCTACCTATTTCAGGAACTTTATTTTCTTTCATAAACTCAAACATCTGGGTTGGAATAAAATCCGAATTAATTCCAAAACCAGGTACACGATAATATTTCAATACCCTCAGATAAAGGTCGTATTTCCCTTCTTTCGTTGGGATTCCAATAATTAGAAGCACAAGAAGTATCATTAATCCTATAAAACCGTACCGTAATCTGTTATCATTTACAAAAATGTTTCTGATAGGATTACTTTTCAGTTTTCCAATAACAAAATTAATAGCAATTACATTTGAAACAAATAGAATCAGATTATAATCAACAGTGAACCTCATAGCTCTAACCGAATACAGTGCAAAACCAATATATAATATAGCGGGGAAAATGTCCTTTGTTTTAAATGAGTAATAAATATTAAGCAGCCCTATAAATAACAAAATTTTATAAAGTGTCGTTACAAAACTGCCCCCATAATCACTTCCAAAAGGCGATTTCCACTCGTTAACTGTTTCAAGCATCTTCATTTTAGTATGTGAATAAGCATAAATATAAGTATCAAAGCCATTAGGATTCAGTAACATCAAAAGCAATGATGCGATAAAAATTAAAACCAACCTGATTAACTCTGGCTTTTCCAGAGGAGGCAATTCCTTGCTGGAAAAGTTCCTCGGGAAGAAGTACATAATTATCTCTGAAAAAACATAGAGTCCAAAAAGGAACATTCCAGCTATTATTCCCATATGAAGATTTGACCAGAATACTACAATTAGCGGGATTAAGAAGAGTTGTTTGTAATTATTTCTTTCAAGATATCGGTAAGTATAAATGATGTATAGAAAAAGCGAAAAGAATAAATAAGAAAAAATGTGAGGTCGGGGTGAATATCTATCAATTATTGCCCAGGCAAGAACAAAAAGCATCAGGATTGATAGATTAAAACCTATTTTGAGTTTTTTCAGTAGCCTATAATAAATATAAAAAATAAGAATAAATATCAGTGTTCTAAAAATTGATAAAGTAGTAAACCCACCAAGCTGATAGATTAAATAACTAATAACATCCCAGCCCCACTCAAAAGGCATCCAGGGTTGTCCTTCTGTCATATATCCAAAAACGTCGGTTGAGGGAACGTAATGGTGTTCAAGAATATATCTTCCTGTAGCAAGATGCCAGAAAACATCATCATCCCCTGTAATTTTAAAAGTAGTAAAAAATGCTAAAAATAGTGCGAAAAAAAGCAGAACTGCAATCTCAGTCTTCCAATCAGAATGGTTAATCAAGAGAGTTCTTGACTCTATCTTATGTTGAGATTTTTGCAGGGAAATGTTTTTCTTCGTTTTTGCCATTTGTTCAGTTGATATCCGTTGAGAGCTTAAACCTTACAATTCTATTATTGCCGGTATCAGCAATGTATAAAACTCTATTGAAATGTGCTACTCCGTGAGGTGAATTCAACTGATTTTCTCCACTCCCATAGGTGCCAAAAGTTTCTCTCATTAAATTTCCCTGACTATTAAATTTATATAGCTTATGTCTCATTGCATCTATTACATAAACGTTATAATTTACATCCATTGTAACATCTTCAGGTTCACCAAATCGTTCGCTAACAATACTTAAAGTTGGTGAAGTAAATTTTGGGTCGAAAGTACCGTTAACGGGGTCATATTGGAACCAGAGTACTTTATTTAAAGTAGCGGTATCCGGGAAACTTCTTGTTATTATGAAATCGGTATTGCTATTTCGGACAACCGTTATCGCTGCCACATTTTCAAGGGAATAAAAACTGTTTCCTGAAGATTGGAATCCCCCCAATACAGTAACAGAAGTAACTGAATCAACACCTCTTATATGCAAAAGTGCATTACCTGGATCTATACCATAAGGGTCATCAGGGCCCCTTCTTGTTACAATATATGAATTATCAGGATATACTGAAATACCCTTAAATTTTCGGAGTCTGCTGGTATTAGGAGTTGGAAAGGTACTTTCAATTAACTTAATTTTTCTCGCATTAGAGACAATTCCACCACCAGCAACAAGTTTTAATCTATAAATTACACTGATAGTATCAGTTATGCTAATTGAATCACAAATTACCAGCAAATCAAAGTTATAATCCTGAGCAAGTTTTCTCGGAAAAACATTGAACCCAAAATTTAACTCACCAATAAACCCACCCCCTAAGTCCATCTGAACAATCCTGTTGTTTTTAGTATCCGCAACGTAAACAAGTGGTTCATTTCCTATCAGAATATCTTCTGGCAAATTAAAATTTGTCCAGTCAGGATATTGCTGGACGTAAAGCGTATCACTAACATTTATCTGTCCGTTATTTGTAAGAGGAAATTGACTCAGGTCAAGCCTATCCCCACAACTGTAAAACAACGGCAGCATCAGAGCAAAGGCTAAAACTATTATGTAAAACCTTTTCATTTTCAACTAAAATGATTTTGAAGGGAAAATTATGTTCATAGAAATTCTATGCGCAAACCCGAGTTCACCAAATTTTGCAACTGAATAATCAAGTGAAGATTTTGCAAACGATAAACTGAACTTTAATCCAGCACCAAAGGAAAAGCTTTCCGCATCAACATTAAGTTTATAACCCCCTCTAAAAAAGAGGAATTCCTTGTATGCATATTCAGCTCCCAGATTAAGATTTTCCTTGTTATCATTCGGGCTATTTAACTGAACAGAGGTGGTTAATCTGTTTGTAGTTGTTAAAATTGGTTCAAATGCAAAACCTATTTTAAAAACTGTCGGTGGCGGAAACGATTGAAAAGAGTTAACCATTCTTCCTCCAATGAGATTCACCTCTCCCGAAGGCGAATTTTGGCCACCAAAATTTGAAATCATCACAGCAAAACGGGTTGTCCCAAGCCCTGTTCTATAAAACGTTGCAAGATCTCCAAGTATGGTTTTGGTTTTTACCAATCCAAGCGTTTCTTCAACATATTTAACTGTTGCCCCAAAAGAAAATTGTTCTGTCATTCGCCTTGCAAATGATAGCCCTATTGCAAGATCTGAGAACCTGAAATAATCACCCGTACCATATGGATGGAATTCGTCTGTAACTTTCATATCTTCCGTTTGCAATGAGGTAACACTAAAACCAAGTGCATTTTGACCAAAATGATAAACTCCCCCAAGATATTCTAACCTTGTATCAACAAACCATACTGTGTGGGAAAGAAAAATTCCATTTTCATTATTGGAAACCAAACCTGCAGGATTATAATACAATGCTGAAAAATCATCTGCGACTGCAATAAAAGTTTCACCCATTCCTGTGCCTCTGGCTCCCTGACCAATCTTTAAAAACTGTAATGAAGATGTACCTGTCCGCTGTCCCCCCAGATTGGGTATCAATTGAGCGTTAGAGGTAGAAAATATAGAAATAACTATAAATAAACTTAATAATATCTTTAATTTTATAACTATTATTCTATTCATTGAAACTTTATTATAACTTAAATGAAATACCAAATTTTACCTGTCTTGGAGTCAAATACCTTGATGGATCCAGCGGGAAAGGACTCACAGGAGCCTGCAAATCAGGATATAAAGGATCGTTCCAATAATTTGGAGTTGGGTCTCCATATTCATAAGCTCGTCCCGTTACCGGATTTATAATAGTAGCGTTTTTATTATTCAATAAGTTTTTCACACTCAAATTCAAGATACATTGAATCCCCCACAGGTCAAAATATTTATCAATATCAAGATCAATCCAGAACCAGTTACTTCCTACTGCCCCATTAAGATTATCGTAATCAGGAGTATACTCAGGTCTTCCATTTTCCAGATACCCGGTCAGTTTTTGTGGAGTATAACGTTTACCAGACTGGAAGAAAATACGAGTTTTTATATTAATATCATCCAGGATATTAGGAGCAAATCCAAACAATCCTCTACCTTTTTCTATATTAAAGAAAAGGTTTGTGCTAAAAGTAACAGGTCTATCCCAGATTAGATAATTCTCGGAAATAGTTTCCTGTACCCCTCTTGTAATTATTAAGTATCCCTGATCGGCAGTAGAACTTTTACCAGTAGCAACGGAGTATGTAAAATTAAACTTCCCGTTGAACCATTTTCCGATTCGTTTCTTGTATTCAATTTCAATCCCTCTGGTACGGGCATAATCCTGATTAAAGTAACTTATAAAAGTTCTGCCAAGATAACGTCCGCTATTAATTACAATGCTGCGGGTTGAAACATAATCATATATATTCTTATAATATGCTGTTATAGTCAGCACGTCATCATTTGTAAATTGATTTCTGAGTCCAAGTTCATAAGACACTGTAGTTTCAGGATTTAAATCTGGATTCCCAAATTTCTGAAATGTTGATTTGGCAGTCTGAGGGTTTAATTTTGCATAAACAAATTGTGGTTTAGGACGCTTATTGAAATGACCATAGGAAAAAAATAGAGTCTGGTTAGCTGAAATAGGATGCGATATACCCAATCGTGGTGATATTCTCCCTTTCCATCGTCTGCCAAAGAAATTATAAGTATCATCATAATATTTCTTTCGTATTTCATCGGGAATTGTAACTACATCAGGATTGTTAACAGCATCATCTACAAATTGACCTGGAAACCAATAATCAAACCGCAAGCCATAATTTAAAATCATTCCTTTGAATTGCAAGGAGTGTTGAACATAGAAATCTCCAAAATTTGGAAATACCCTATAAACATCGTTATTTAACCCCATAGGCTTGACCCATGGTTGATAAATATCAATCAGTTGCATCTCCTGAAAACTGGTTTCTACACCAGCTTTCATTTTACTTTTTGGGTTAAAACTATGAGAAACGTCAAGTTTTGCTGTATACTCAATTACATAATGGTCATGCCAGGTAAATGGATTTCCAAAATCATAAAACCCATCACCCGGAATAACTCCTGTATGAAGCGAATCTATATAATAATATTTAAATGGTGGCTTAACTATATCAAGCGGTTCAAGATAATTGTTCCAGTTTGTCCCATTAGCATCAACTCTTAAGTTCGTATAAAAACGGGTCAGTTTCAATTCATAAAAAGTTGATGGACTTGTTGTATGCAGCCAGGATAGAGTATGTACCATTGTATTGGAAGTATAGGTATTAGCATTATCCAATAACGCCTGAAATGGAAACTGGTATCCTGGTGATGGTTCCACATATTCAAGATTTGTTTGTAGTGAAGTCGAATTCTGATTGATGCTTACAGATTGATTGAAAGAGTAAGAGAGTTTCATCTGCGGATTAATCTTCCATGTTAGTTTTCCAAGCCAGTACCAATTATTATCCTGACGCGGGGCGAATCTTGTACCTCCGAAAGTTGAGGAATACACTTTTGAAGCTTTGCCAAAGCCGTCCTGATAAACATTATCATCCTTGAGACGGTTAACATAAAATCCATCTGATAACCCCATAAAGAAATTAGTAAAAAAGGTTAACTCCCCGGGGGGATTTAGTTTAAGAGGTTTAAGAAGAAACTTTGTAATTGGTTCAGGTCCACTTAAATTAAACTCAAAAATATCAGTATTAAAACTTGTACCATCGTTTTTCTTAAAGCCTAAATTATCTCTTGAATATGAAAGAAAGAAATTGAAAGAATTATATTTTCCTTCTTTGGTTCTGGCAGTAATAACACCACTTGTTGCCTGTCCATATTCAGCATTATATCCTCCTGTAATAACCTCTACTTCCTCAAGAGAATTTGCTGAAAGCTGCAACCCAAAACCAGTACCCGAAAGTGGATCCTGAACTGAAACCCCATCAAGCAAAAACGAGTTCTCATAATTACGTCCACCTCTTATATAAATTTCATTATCAGATTTTACAACACCCGCTTGCTGGACAACAATATCCTTTATATCTATTACAGAACTTTTCTTTATATCTTCAGATGAAATAATGTGAGAACTCGAAGTTTGTTCAATATCAAGCAAGGGACGTTCCCCTATGACTATAATCTCCTGGTCAACTGTAAATGAAGTCCCGCTCATTGTTACATTAAGTTGACGTTTTTCATTAGCCTTAACCTTTATTCCTGTATATTCAATTGTACGGTAACCTATGTATGAAACTTCAACGCTATATTCGCCAGGAGGCACATTAAGAATTTCATACTTACCATCTTGATCTGTTAAAGCACCAAGGTATGAACCTTTGATTTTCAAGGTTACACCTTCAAGAACAGCCCCAGTTGAATCTTTCACAACTCCATAGATACTGCCATATTGTTCTTGTGCCTCAATTAGAGCAGGAAGCGAAATTAAAACTAAAAATATGAATATAAATTTCTTCATAAAGCCTTGAAAAATTTAAAGTCCAAATTCATCAAATAATACTTTTCTAATAAATTCTTTTGCAGCTATCGGATCCCCATTCAGAAAATAAATAGGCAATCCAAACAGCACTATGCCTGGATTACTGACTTTATCCTTAATACATACAGTTATACTATCGTTACATATACTGCTATATGGTAATTTGTAAATTATAGGAATATTTGTTGTAACTTTGAGTCCTCTCACCCGTTGAATCAGAGTATTTGTTCTCAAAACAGGATAAGAAGCATTTACATTTATAAGATTTACATTAGAAGCAAGCAAGGCTATGGTACAGGTACTTATGCTATCAACAGGAGCAAAGTTTATAAGTTGTCCCTGTGTTTGAGTTTCCACATTCGGGAAACCTGTTGTAAATAGTACCTTTCCACCTGACTGTGTATAAAAAGGTATGCTCCGTTGTGCAAGATCAAAATTTGCGTTATCCTGAGTTGAATTTCCTCTATCAGCACTCCATATAACAACTCTGAAGAGCTTGAGCGTTTCAATAAACATTGGGTTTACAAGCTTTGGAATAAACTTGCCATTACCGCTCTTTATATCAAGCGTATCATATTTTACAGTATCCATAGCAGCATAGAAAAATCCACCTGCGGCAGCCATTTCATAAATTGGCATATCTTTAATAAGTAAGACCCTTGCATTAACTTTTCTTACATAAAAGAATTTGTTCGTATCAGATGGCATACGAACTACACGACTATAAGCACCAGCTGCATCCTGCACTTTCATATATAAAGAATTGTTGCTATTGATAACAAGTCCGCTATCTGCGTTAAGTGTAAGAACAGTTGTTGCGGCTGATATTTTATGAAAGTGAAGAGTATCATTTAATGACCAGTAAAAATATTTGATTGTTGAAATTCCATCAGGGTCATTAGCAACATAGGAAAATGACGCAACAGGGAAAATTGTATCAGGAATGTCCGTCCCCGAAACAAATTGCATTGTTGGAGGCGTATTGATAGTTGGAAAAAGATTAGAAGCAGGAGTTGGATCAATAAGCCCCTTATCATCTACTGCAGCCACATAAAATCTAAAAGTAGTATCAGTCCCATTCATTGGAAGAAAAAACGTGCTATCGTTATTAGTTGTATAAGTCCAGTTGCTAATTGGCTGAGTTGAATCAAATGAAAAATAAAATCCTACAACAAACCCATCAGGGTCATCACCCCACCAGGAGATTTTTTTCAAGGTGGAACCAGGGGCAATAATACTATCGGGAAACAAAGTCAAATAGGTTTGTGGTGGCTGGTTTTCCTTTACTCCTGTAATAGGATCTGAACAGGAGAAAAAGAATAAAGTTACCAGCAGTACAAAAACAGTATATAATAACCTCATAGTTTCTAAAATTTTTTACTGGCTGCCACTTTTGGGCAGCCAGTTTCAGCTTTATTTAATTAACATCATTCGTTTGATATCTTGATATTTCTGTCCCTGAGTTGTTACAGCTTCAATTCTGTAAAAATAAACCCCACTTGCAAGAGATAAAGCATTAAATTGAACAGTATAACTACCTGCATCCATTTGCCTGTTTATAAGAGTCTGCATCTCTCTACCAAGTATATCATATATTTTCATAACAACATAACTGTTCTGTGGAATTGTGAATTTTATGTTTGTAACTGGATTGAATGGGTTTGGATAATTCTGATATAGATTAAATGATTTCACGACTTCATAATTATTATAAATCCCAACTGGTATTACCGTGCCAAAATCAAAGTTTCGTCTTGGAACAAGTTTATAATTACCATAGGAGTAATAAAGTATCCCCTGAATGAAAGTAATCGAATCGTTTTGCGTGAGTAAAGTTTTTCCAACAATATTACCATCCCAATTGTTGGTAAATGTATGATTACCGTCCTGTAATTCAATCCGCCCATCAACAAGGGAATAATCCTGAACAAGAATCTCTCCATAGTTTCTTCTAAAAGCAGTATCTGGTAAAGGTTCTCTTGAGGTACAGGTTATTCCAGAGCTTGCATTGATACAGGTAATCCATACAGGAGAATCAAGTCTGATAAAAACACTTTCCCACTTCTCGATAGTGGTATCACCATCAAGCTTATTATTAGCAATCACAGAAGTTGTTAAGATTTGCGGAGCAGGAAGAGGATTATTATTAGAAATTATTGTAATGTCTGAAGGACTTGCAACATTTATTCTGGTTACCCCATTTGATTCTTCTACTATTCCTCTAACTCTGACTCTATCACCTCTATGTACTATATCTGTAGCATTATTATAAATCCAGATTCCACTAAATGGACCGGTACCGTTCTGAATAATTACACGTCTCGGAGATGACTGGGTTCCTCCTGAACTTGAAAAACTAAATGCCCTTATATCAGATGTATCTGCAGTACAAATCCCTTCAATACCTCTCACGAAAGCACCTTCATAACCTGATCTACCTCCAAGATTCGGACACCATTGAACTTCTTGAATTGAAAGTGAATCACTGGCTTTAACAATATAAAATAGTTTCGATTTAGCAGTGTCTGATGGCAGATATTTAATAGCACCAAGGTTATCCGTGGCTTTAAAGAAATATTCAACAAAAGTATTCAATGGGTATGGAGGCATTTTGGCTGAGTATATATTTCCTGAGGTATTAGTCATTATTTTATTTGAGAAAGGTCCTCCATTTGCTCTCCAGAAAACTCTTACTTCTGATACACTCAGAGGATTTAAAGCCGGATCTGTAACAGTACAGGAAACAAGAACACTATCCGATGGAGTTGGCACTCCCGGCGTTCTTGTTGGAGCTGAAATAACAGGCGGCGCATTACCAAGGCTTAAGTCATTAGGATAAATAGGAACAATTGCATACGGTAATTGATTACCGAAAGAAGATTCATTGTTAGCAGAAATTATCACTCCTCTGATATAATTTATATAAGTTCCTACAAGAGGGTGTGTCCATGTTCTTAATGTATCACCTGAAGGTTGTGTTGAAAAGAAATTGGAGAAATCTCTGAAATAAAGTTTATTCCCCAATGAGTCAACAACACTCCAGGGTTGCCTATTACCTACTCCTAATCCCACAAAGGCATTTCGTATCTCAACATACATTCCCTCGTATTTTTCCCCTCCGATGTAATTAATCTGTCCTCCGTTTGGATAATCACCAATTGCAAAATCAGAAACGTTGACCAATTTAGGAACAGGGCGATTGGATTCCCCGGATAATACCTGAATTGTATATCCCTGTGTGGTATCAAGAGCAAGCTGGGTAAGGGAATTTGAATATCCTGAAGGAAATTCCTGTACTATTCCTCGAACTTTTATTATTGCACCTGTATCAATTAAATCGATTCCAGTTGTCGGTCCTCTGGAGCCCTGTCTGATAACAATACCTCCCCAGACATTATTCGCTGTATCCTGCGCATAACAGGTCCAGGAGTTGGTTCCTCTCAGCAGAGTTCTAAAATCGTTGTGTGCCGGGGATACTCTTGGTGGCGCGACAACTCTGCAAATAATCTGCACTGAGTCATTCAACATAGGCGACGCATCTCGTCCAACTGCAAGGGAGTCATTAGGCTTGTATTGAATCTGTTGAATGGTTACATCCTGCCAGGTAAGGGCTGAAAAAAATTCATAAAGATTAAATCCAAAAGCAAAAAACAAGAAACCCGCTACCAGCAATGGAATTACTACTTTAATCTTTTTCATAAGTTTTTATATTTTTTGTTTATATTTTTTTATTTAACAATCAAAAATTTCCCCTTCTTAATTTCACCGGTGTTCAAATCACGTACAGTAAAGAAATATAGTCCTGATGCAATAGCCTGATCGTTTTTAGAAATTAAATCCCAGGCGTGTTCACCACCAGGCATTTTAATGTTTGGATCTGCATAAGTTCTAAACCATTCTATATCACTGCCATTATAAGTAGAAGCATCATGAGTGAATCTATCAACCAAATCTCCGGCAAGTGTCCATATAGATATTTCACACTTTGAAGGTAAATTATAAAAATATATCTTTCTCAAAATTTCTTTTTTAGCGCCCGTACCATCCCAGATAGCACTGCCATAATATGGGTTTGGATAAACACCTACTTCTTTATCGTTATTATCCTGAGGAGGAGTCCCTACAACTATTCGTTTGATATTACTTAATAAACTACTTTCAAGCGAACCGAGATTCTGAGAAGTATCCCCCTTATCATAAGCAGTCACTGAATAAACATATTGAAATCCATTTAATTGATTCGGAAACTCAAACTTATACCAGTATTTGTTTGTATCACCGGGAAAAGTTTTATAGGTGTTCTGTTTTATAAAACCAAAACCTGTATTATTAAAATAATTGTTGTGAGCACTATCAAAATCTGCAATTAGTTTGAGTTGAGTTTCAAGGTTTGGATTTAATGAAATATCAAATCCCGGATTAGTCCGATATATTCTATATCCTTCAAAATCATATTTGCCTGAGATGGGATCTTTTGAGAGTTCTGCATTATTTGTCCACCAGAGAGTCACTTTGTTATTATCCACTTCAGTTTTTACAATAGGAATATCTGGTGGTGCAGGTAATTTGTAACCATTATCATAGGCACGTTGAGCCCAGGCTGCATTTGAATAAAGGTTTTTTCTCTGATAGGTTGAATCCCAGGTGGTAGGATCAGTTCCCCACTTTTTAGCACATACAAAGGAAAATACAATGTTGGCAGTGTCCTGCTGATATCTCAATGAAAATGGAGTCCCATCAGCTTTCTTAAAAGGTCCATACGACAAAAGATAAACCCTGTTACCCGGATTAAGCCTTATATAATCATTGATTGTTTTATCCCATACTGTATTTGCATTAAAAAACCCTTTAAGTTTCATATAACGTTGGTTGTCATCGGTGGGAGAAAAATATATGGGATTTGTAGTATTCTTATATTGCCAGGTAGTATAGTGTGTCCCGCTATTTACTGATTGTGTTGTATCTCGAGGAGTAACTCCAAGTAGTTGGATGGCGGCATAATTATCTGTATAGCCGGGATCACCATTGTAATCATAGGCATAAGCAATTCTATATGCAGAATCATATCCGTTTGCACCATGACTGAAGAATGCTGTTCCTGCATTACAACCATTTGTCACATTGATGTTTCTTACTACCATATCAACCCAGAACCCAATGTATAAACTATCAATCGGCGAAAAATCATTATTATAACCAATATTAACAATCTTATAATTTATAATAACAAAGAAATTTGCAAAGTTTAAGTCATAGGTATATGTTTCAAGCAGAACTTTAATACCCATAGGATTATGATTCTGCATTCCTGTAGTAACTGTATCAAAAAATTCGCAGACAAAATCCTGATGAGAAATAGCATTTGGATTGTAATATGGAGAGGTAATCAAACTTGAACGCTCCAAAATTGTTGAACCCGGCGCATTGGTAAATTCAAAACCTTCCTGCCTTATTGAAGTGGAAACGTCTATAGCACCTGTGGTAACTTTAATTGTATTATTCTTAATACCTCCAACCCAGAGACCCCCCAGCCATAGATTTTCTATTCCTGAATTCTTTGGATACATTCCCGAAGGCTGTGTCCCGCAATAACCTTTGCCTAAAGTCCCGTAATTGGTAACGGTTAAAGAAATATTTCCAACGGTTGTGTACTTATTATTAACATCATCAGCATACAAATCTATTACTGTCACAAATACAAACATACTCACAAAGATAAAAACAGGGAACAAAATTGTCCCCAACGGGTGAAACAAAATGCGCATAGTTTATATTTTAGGTTTCAATTTATCATATCTTATTATTTTTTTCAACAGAATAATTATTTCAGCTTATTAAATGATTGTTAACTTAAGGCTGTGTTATTTTTAACTTCATATCACTACTCCGCATCTCCTTGATAGAAAAACCACCACTCCCAACAATAAGAAAAACCTCTAACCACAGATATATGTTTTTATCCTGCCCCCCAGAGGATACATTTTTGACTTGACTAAACTTTCTATCTCTGGTAAATTAAAACCACTATTTAAGGAGAATCTCAAATGAAAAAGGCTCTTTTAATTATCATAGTGTTTGTAACATTTATGAACCAAACAGCAGCTCAATGGTTCATTCAGTATTCATCTAATCCTTCACAATCAATTTACTGTCTAAAATTTTACAATGAAATGACTGGTTATCATTCAGGGGTACTATATAATTCATCTACATTTAACATTTATAAAACAACAAATGGAGGGATAAATTATATTGCACAAAATTCCAACTATACAGCCCAACGATTTATGTCTATTTTTATTCTTCATCCAGATACAGTTTTGATTTCGGGAAATTATGGTAAAATACTTCGCACAACTAACGGTGGACTAAACTGGGTAACTCAATATTCCGATACAACACTGCAATTTTGGGGATTGTATTTTACTAACTCTCTTACTGGATATGTTGTTGGGAGTTATGGTACTATTATGAAAACAACTAATGCTGGAGTCAGCTGGTTACCACTTTTAACCAATATCCAAAATGCTCTTGACGGAATCTGGTTCATTAATGAAAACACGGGCTACGTTGGTGGAGCAAACGTGTTCTTGAAAACAACTAATGGGGGATTGAACTGGACGAATGTTTATGGTTCGTTTATAAGTCCTTTTGAAACTGCAACTGCAATATATTTTTCCAATGTGAATACCGGACTATATTGCACAAATGCCGGGAGGATTGTAAAAACCACAAATGGTGGACTAAACTGGACACTCGTTTATAGTATGAATGGAGGCATCTGGGGAATGTCATTTGTAAATGCAGATACAGGATACTGTTGTACATCCACAGGAAAAGTTTTGAAAACCACAAATGCTGGTGAACTCTGGGGAGAACAGAACACTCCCCTCACGGAAAATCTGTACGAAATTCATTTCCCATCAGCAATGACAGGATATGTTGCCAGCTGGTCTGGAAAGATTCTTAAAACTACTAACGGTGGCTTAACTTACCTCATAAAACTTAATGAGTCTATTGTTGAAGATTATTACCTTGAACAAAATTATCCTAACCCGTTTAACTTTTCCACCAAAATAATGTTTTCCTTACCGGGAAATGATTATGTGCGCCTTGAGGTCTGCGATATTACAGGAAAAAATATTGTAACTCTGGTAAATTCTTATTTGACTGCTGGTAAATATGAAATTTACCTCAACGCAGAAAGTTTAAGCTCAGGAATTTATTATTACAAACTTTTAACTTCAAAGAAATTACTCGTTAAGAAATTAGTTTTAATAAAATAGAATCTCTTTGCAGAATAAATATTAGCTCAAGAATTTCTTAATAAGCTTCAAAAAATCCTGCTTAAGAAATGGCTTTGAAATGTAATCATCACATCCTGCTTCCATCATTTTTTCTCGCTCATTTGTAAATGCATAAGCAGATTGCGCTATTATAGGAATGTCAGGTTTAATTTGTTTAATAGCTTTAGTTACTTCAATACCGTTCAGATCTGGTAGTTTTATATCCATTAAGACCAGTTTAATATCATTATTATTTCTTACAATTTCAATTGCCTCATTCCCTGTAAAAGCAGGTATTACTTCAAAATTCCCCAATTCTAAAATCCTGCTCATATATAAATAGTTAATCCGTTCATCTTCAACCACAAGTATTTTTTCCCTTTTACCTGAAATTTTTTCTTCAACCTTAATTTCAGACTTCTCTAAATCAGGCCTGGATAAATAGTATGGTATGGTAAAGTAGAAGGTTGTTCCCTGATTTGGAGTACTCTCGAACCATACTTTTCCACCCAGCGCCTCTACAAGTCCTTTGGTTATTGCCAGACCAAGCCCGGAACCTTCGTATCTCCTCGAAAGAGAAACATCAGCCTGGTAGAATCTTTCAAAAATTTTTCCCCCTTTTTCAGGATCTATACCACAACCAGTATCTCTAACACTGAACAGTAATTTATCCCCCTGTAAAATATAACTTATTTCTATCTCACCTTTATCTGTAAATTTTATAGCATTGCTCAGGAGATTGGAAATAATCTGATGTATAAAAAGCCCATCTGAATATATGATAGAATTTTCATCGGGAAATGAATACCTTGTTTTAAGGTTAAGCTGCTTACCTTTAACAAGAAGCGAAAATTGCCGTATTACTTTATTAATGGTTTCGTTTAGATTAACAGAAGAATAAACCACTTCAAGGATTCCCGACTGAATTTTTGATATATCTATAATATTATTAATTAAATCAAGTAACCTGTTAGCACTGGTAAGTATTATCTCAGCATATTCTGGTATTTCTTCCTTTGTTACTTCTCCTTCATAAAGTAATTGAGCAAAACCAATAATACCATTTAAAGGGGTTCTGATTTCGTGTGATATATTCTGCAAAAATGCCGTTTTTAACCTATCGCTTTCCTCCGCTTTTTCCTTTGCCCTAATGAGAGATTCTTCCATTATCATCCTTTCAATGTAAACTCCAATCTGATTCGCAATAGTTTGAAGAATTTCTTTACTATGCTCATCATAAGCATCACGATTTGTGTAGCTCTGTACTACCATTGCACCAAATACTTTACCCTCTACAACAATAGGCACCCCAAGCCAGCATTCAGGGTCAGAACCCAAAAGTTGAGCGGAGTGAGATTTCTTTATCTCTTTAATATCGCTTTTACAAAGCAGGAGTGATTTATTTGACTTTACAACAATTCCAGAAAGTGAATTTTCTGCTTTCCATTCATTAAATTCATCTCTCTCATCTACCCATATTATTTGTTGCAATGTGTCTTTTGATTGGTCGTATCTGGCAATAAAGAAATTGGTCGTATCCATTACTTTTGAAAGTTCATTCCTGATACCTTTTAAAAACTCATCAAGCGACTTTGCCTTTACCATCATATCCGCAATATTGTATTGCAAGGAAAGCAAAAGTTCGATCTTTTTTCTGTCTGTAATATCCCTCTTGACAATAAGTATTACATCCCTATCTACAAGAAATACCTTCTTAATTGTAAGTTCAGCCCAGAACAATTCACCATCTTTCTTTTTTCCTAACCATTCACTTGTTTGAGTTTCCCCCTTCAGCGCCTGTGTAATTAGTTCCCTGAAATTTTCCTCTGTATATGGTTCTATATTTGCTCGCAAAGCAGAAAATTCAACAGCAAGTATTTCTTCCTTATTTTCATATTTATACATACTGACAGCCGCATTATTAACATCCAGAATACGACCTGTTTCTATATCCAGAATAAAGATTGCTTCAGAAACTGATGTAAAAATATCTTTATAATTTCTTTCACTAATTTCAAGAGCTTTTTCTATTTGTTTACGACGTTCAATTTCTTCTTCTAAATCCTCTACAATACTTAGCATAGCTGTTTCTCTTTGCTTCAATTCCTCCGCTTTTTTCTCTAACTCTATATAAATCTTATTTCTGAATGAAATGGCTCCCAGTAACTCTGCAAATACTTCAAGCAATTCTATCTCTTTGGAATCAAAAACTTTGTATCTTTTTACAGAATCATAACCAACAAAACCTATTAATTCATTGTGTGCAAAAATAGGCACTGTAATAAGAGATTTAATATCCTGTGGCTCCAGAATTTTCCGCAAGTTATCTTCTTCTGGTAAATCATTTACTTTAGGAATTACAATATTCTTTTTAGCAAGATGTGACTGTACCCATTCAGGCAACAAACTGTTTGGTACTTCCTGAAGATTCTCTATCTGAGGCTCAATACCGGGAGCGCACCATTCGTAAGTATTAATCATAATATCTCTGTTAAAATCATAATCAAATACATAAACCCTATCAACTCCAGTTGTTTTTCCCATTAAACTAAGTGCAGAATTAAGTCTGGAATCAAATTCAGAAGGTTCCGAATTTATTAAATCAAGAGCTATTGAAATTACTGTAGCATATAGAATTGAAATGGACTCAAGTTTTCTTTCAGTTTCAGTAATGGGTGTTTTATCAATCAAAATAAGAATTACATTCTCGTCTTCTACTGGAATAATTATACCATAAACTGAAAACAACTGGTTTGAATATGAGAACTCACATTCAATTTTATAAAATTTATTAGTTTCAAGTGATAATTCAAAAGTTTTTCTTAGCTTTTCCAGAGTCTCATCAGCTAAGACGTCAAAAAGATTTCTGCCTGTAAGCTCTCCCGAGAATAATTCTGAAATTCTGGTAGTTCCTGAAATATATTGTTGTATATTTCCATTTTTATCCAACAAAAAAATCGGATGCGGTAAAGCCTTAAAGATTTCCCAAATCTTAGATAAACTTATTAAGTGCTGTAAAAACCAACTTGATTTAGTTAGAGTATCGTCTGTGCCAATAAGTACAATCGCTTTTTTATTATCATAACGTGCCAGAAATGCCCAAAACTTTTTACTGTTTTCTTTACCTCCATATAAAACTTTCAGTTCAACCTCTTTAGGTTCACCACTGTCCCATTCTAAAATTTGCTGTACTTTATCAAAATCAATCTTATCAAAAAATTCTTCAACCTTTCTGCCCGATAAAAAATTAAGATTTTTGCTATTTATTACCTCACAAGCACATCTATTTGCAGTAATAATCTCTCCATCTACAATAACAAAGATAGCTATTCTGAAAAGCTCAAATATTCTGTTTTGTATTTCGGTTTCAGTAATTTCAGGCAAGAGATTATCTGTCATTTTTCATTATTTTTTGGTTCCACATTGTACCTGGGTAATTGACCCAGTTGCTGAAGCAGAGAATTAATTTCTCTTTTAAGCTCTACCACCCGAATTTCCCTATCAACCAGGAACTTGTTGAATCGTTCAAGTTGATTAATTTTTTCCTGAAGTTGTTGTTCAAAGCCTTTTCGTTCTGTAATATCTGAGACTGTACCAACAATCCTTACCTTCTGGTTTAATGGATTAGATTCCATAGGTACTCCTTTTACAGATACCCAGATAAATTCACCATCTTTCCTTTCAAGTCTGATATCACAATAAAAAAACTTACCCGTTCTTGCTGAACTTTCCACCTCATTCTGTAATAGTTGCCTGTCGTCCTGATAAACAACGTTCAGGAAGTCTTCAAGTGAAATATGATTGCTTTCTTTATAACCGAGTAATTTGTAAAAATTGGCACTTGCTGTAATTTGACCTTCGGGCAATTTTAATTCATAAATCCCGTCATTAACAGCTTCTAAAGTTTCCTCATATCTTCGTTTTTCAGCCTGAATCAACTTAAACATTTGCACTTTTTCAGTAATATCAATAATAATGCCCCCTACGTATTTCTCATTTTTACTTAAAACGACCGGAAATTTTTTCACCTCAAATACCTTATCACCATAAAATTCGTCCACAACTACAAGTGAATTAGTTTCAATAGTTGCTTTATCTGATATGTTACACATTCTGGCATATTGTTCTTCCATAACTTCAAAATCTGTTTTTCCTATCAGATTTTCAGCAGTAATATTATATAACTCAAGTACAGCCTTATTGAATAGTCGATAGCGGAATTGTAAGTCTTTCAAAAATATCAAATCTTTATCAGTATTAAAAAAAGTCTGATACCGTATCTCACTATCTTTCAGTAGTTTGAGTGTCTCTTTATGTTTCCATTGGTCCGAAAGTGTTTTCCCTATAATCAAAGTAATAATAGGATAAAATATAATAACAGTGGGGGCAACAATCTTAAAAAATTCTTCTGAACCTTTTGCAGGAAGAGCAAACATTACCACAAGCATAACAATATGAACCACGATGCCAAGGGAAAAAAGTGTAATTGTTGACGGGATTAGTTCTTTCTTTCTGGTGTAAAAGTAAAAAAATAATCCAATAAGATAAGATTCAACAATTGTGAAAATACCCGCAATAGTCCCAGCGCCAGAGAGATAAATTCGATAGCCCCCAGCAATTAGCCCTGATATTGCTCCAGCAAGCGGGCCAAAAAATAGTGTGCATAAACTAATAACAATCGAACGGCCATCAAATATTATGCCTTCCGAAAGTTTAAAAGAATATAGCATTCCAACAACTGCTATAAACCCAAACAAAAATCCCTGTAAAATCTTGCCGGGGAGAGTATTTTTATCAAATCTCGTATCTATAATACCAGAGAAGATACTTAGTGATATCAGAATCGCAAGATTATATATAAGGTCTAAAACCAGCATTCTGTTTAATCTTAAAATTAAAATCCGTTATGAGAAGAAATAAAATATGCAGTCCTTTCCCTTAACGGGAAATATACATAAACCTACTATAAAATAAAACATATTTTGTCTCTTGAATGGATAAAAAGGCGCACAGGCAACAAAAATAAATTTGGAACTTAAGTAAAACTCAAAAATCAGCAGATCTCATACGGTATAAATGCAGCTGCATTTTCAAAAACAATTCCAATCTTTAAAAATCTGGTTATAATTTTTGTTAGATAGGAAACAGAAAATAAATGATATTAGAACCTACCGGCATTGAATAAATTTTGTCAATAACAGTTTATTACATTAAAAGCTTCAGAACGAGATCCCCTATAATATATCCAACTGCAGCGACACCGAATCCAACAATAAACATATCAAATCCTGACCTGAAAATACCACGTCCTGTAAAGAAGCTGCGTGCTGCCCCAACTATAAAATGTGCTAACATTGAAATAACAAAGGATGTCCATATTGCAAGATTTCCCTCAAAAAAGAAAAAGGGGAGAATAGGAATTAATGCACCTACAGCAGTTGAAACACCAGTTATCCAGCCCTCCGTTAATGGACTAACCTGTCGCCTTGCCAATCCAAGTTCTTCGTGCATTTTATCTTCCAATGCTTGGTGAGGATTTTGCATAATTTCTTTTGCTCTTTGCATAGCTTCGTTTTTATTTATTCCTTTTGCCTCATAAATTAAAGCAAGCTCCTCAGTTTCAAGTTCTGGCATAAGTTTAATTTCTTCAGCCTCCATTGCTCTTTCATTTTCATAAACTTCTTTTTCACTTACTGCAGCCAGATAACCAGAGGACCCCATTGAAAGTGAATCGGCAATCATTCCTGCAATTCCTGAGATTAATATTACGTGTGATTGTGCAGCTGCCCCAATAACTCCTGCAATCAGACCAAAATTTGCTGTTAATCCATCATTAAAACCATAAACAATATTTCTTAATATACCACCTGATTCCGCTGTATGCCAGGGTTCCGTCTGTTTTCCATCTGAAACCATCAATGATTTAGCATGTGCAGCAGAATCTCGTGCAAGCAATAAGGCGATATCTTTTGTTTGTGAAGAGCGTGAATTTTTATATAAACTGAGATACGATTTCACTTCTGAAGATTCCTCCTTTAACATCAATCGTGATAATAGAACCGGCCCATATTTCCTGCTGAACCTGCTCAACAGCCTGGCTTTTATACCTGGTTGAAGCGAATCATCAAAAGGGACAGAGTTCTTATTCAAATAATCAACCCAAACACCTATGTGTTTTTCTTCTATCAAGGCAAGTTTTTCATATAAGGTTTTTTTGTTCTCATCAGTTGTTATTTCAGAAAGAGTACGATAAAGAAATGCCGCATCAATCTCTTCCTGCAGCCTTTTCTTCCATATTTTCTTTGTTCTTTTGTCTATCATATTAGTTTTATTAATTTTAGTTTGAAAATGATTCCTGTACAACCAAATTAGAGATTTAGCTTCTCAGTAAAAACCGATATAATTATAAAATAATATGAAGGAGTTAAAAAAATAAAAAAAAAAGAATATAAAACGCTTCTGCATTTACCAGCGGAATAATTAGTGTTTTCAATATCAAAAAATTACAAATATAAAACAACTCACAATTTAAGAGATAGTCAATCCTTACAGGATTGACTATCTCTTAAGAAATTTACAGTAACAGGAATTTAACACCAGAGATAATAGAATTGTCATTTAAGAATTGTTATGTGTTTAGCCAAAAAGTAAAGAGATAAAATTTCAATTTCATCTCAATAGAATTTAGACTAACTTGTAAAAATTTTTTACTTATGTGGGTTTTTGACTGGTTAATAGTATTAGCTTACTTTATTGTTTCCTTACTCATAGGGGTAATTTACAGAAAGAAAGCCGGTAAGAGCACGGAGGATTTCTTTTTAACGGGTCGCAATCTCCCCTGGTGGCTTGCAGGACTTTCTATGGTTGCAACCACTTTTGCAGCTGATACTCCCCTGGCAGTAACTGAACTTGTAGCAAAAAACGGAATTGCTGGCAACTGGCTATGGTGGAATATGCTCATTGGAGGGATGTTAACAGTCTTTTTCTTTTCACGATTGTGGAGAAGAGCTGGAATTATGACTGATGTTGAATTTATTGAGCTGCGCTACTCCGGAAAGACGGCTTCATTTTTACGAGGCTTCAAAGCTATTTATCTTGGACTTTTTATGAATACATTAATTATGGGCTGGGTTAATCTTGCAATGATGAAAATTTTACTTGGATTTTTCCCTGAATTCATTAATAAAGAGAATGTATTACTATTTCTTGCTGCAGCCATATTTATTACTGCTATATATTCTGCCGTTTCAGGATTATGGGGGGTAGCAGTTACAGATGCTTTCCAGTTTATACTTGCTATGACAGGTTGTATAGTCCTTGCAATAATTGTTGTCTCTCAGCCACAAATTGGGGGGATTGAAGGTTTAACATCAAAGCTGCCGGATTGGGCTTTAAAGTTTTTACCGGTTATAGACAGTACTCAGATCCCGACAGATGGTGGAGGGTTATTTGCCATATCGGTTTCTACATTTCTTGCTTATGTTGGAATACAATGGTGGGCTTCCTGGTATCCCGGCGCTGAACCCGGTGGAGGTGGATATGTAGCACAAAGGATGATGAGTGCAAAAAATGAAAAACATTCATTGCTTGCAACTTTGTTTTTCCAGATTGCTCATTACGGAATCCGTCCCTGGCCCTGGATTATCGTTGGATTGGCTACTATAATTCTATATCCAAATCTTTCAGATAAAGGATCAGGTTATGTACAGGCAATGAGAGATTTTCTTCCAACCGGTCTTAAAGGGTTGCTGATAGCAGCATTTTTTGCCGCTTATATGTCAACTATTGCAACCCATCTCAATTGGGGAACTTCATACTTGATAAATGACTTCTACAAGAGATTTATAATGAAATCAAACTCAGAGAAGCACTATGTTCTAATATCCAGACTTCTTACAATCGTAATGATGCTGCTATCCGTTATTGTTACAACTCAAATGGAAACAATCTCTGGTGTCTGGGCTTTTTTGATTGAATGTGGAGCAGGATTGGGACTTGTATTGATATTGAGATGGTTCTGGTGGAGAATTAATGCTTCTGCTGAAATTGCTGCTACAGTTACACCATTTATTAGTTTTTTTGTTATTAAAATTTCAGGAATTAATATCGCCTTCCCGCATACTCTTTTTGTAGTAGTTCCAATTACAACTGTAGTCTGGTTAATAACAATTTATTTTACCAAACCAGATGATATCAACAAATTGACAGAATTTTTTCGCAGGGTGCATCCAGGAGGTCCAGGCTGGAAAAAGTTTGCCTTACAAAATCCTGACATCAAACCCGATAGTGGCTATTTGTATTTATTTATTGACTGGATACTTGGAATAGTATTAGTTTATATGTTTCTTTTTGGAACTGGTAAAATTATTTTTGGAGAGTTGACTACAGGTTTAGGACTTTATGCTATTGGTGTTGTGGCTGCTGTGATAATTGTTTATGACTTTAACAAGCGTGGGTGGAAAGAATTAGTTTAACTATAAATTAATGAAGATTCGTTACATTATTAAAGAAACGTTTAGAGGTTTTGGGACTGCAAAGTTTTCAACTTTTGCTTCTGTACTAACAATTGCTATTTCATTGAGTTTAATTACCATTTTCACAATTTTATATCTGACCTCAAACAAATTGATAAAATCCATAAAGGAAAAAGTTGAAATTGAAGTTTTTCTTAATGACAACATAACAACAGAAGAAGTAAATTCGCTAATAGATAAAATCCGTACAATCGGAGGCATAAAACAGGTTACATTTGTATCAAAAGAAGAAGCAAAGAGAATTTTTGAAAAAGATTGGGGTAAGGAAATGTTAGAAGTCCTTGACTATAATCCCCTTCCCCCCTCACTTAAAATTAATCTCTATGAGGAATATAAAACTATTGACAGAATGAGTAAAATTAAATCTCAATTGAGCGCCTTGAATAAGGTAGAAGAAGTAAAATTTCCCGAAGGAAATCTTCATCTCATTGAGGAAAATTCTTCTGCAATAATGTATGTTCTTCTTGTAATCCTTGTTACAACTTTATTTGGCTCAATATTCCTTGTAGCAAATACAATAAGGCTTGTAATTAATTCGAGACGAAAGGTAATTCAGATACATAAGTTGCTTGGAGCAACAAACAGTTTTATCATTATGCCATATTTTCTGCAAGGGCTTTTACAGGGACTTTTTGGAAGTATTATATCACTGGGGGTGCTTTACGGAGTATTTACATATTATTCATCAAAATTTCAGGGGGCAAATATAAAAATTGAATTTTTTGATATTTATATAGTGTTATATATATGCTTTGCTGGAATTGTTCTGGGTTCATTTGGGAGCCTGCTCTCAGCAAAAAAATTTCTAAAACTAAAACTTAATTGACAATGGTAGAAATAAATAAAAAAGCCCCTGATTTCACATTAACTGCAGATGACGGTAAAAAATATTCTCTCAAAGATTTTCGTGGTAAAAAAGTTATTTTGTACTTTTACCCGAAAGATAATACCTCAGGTTGTACAAAAGAAGCTTGCAGTTTTAGAGATAATATCAAGCTCTTTCAAAAGAAAAATGCTGTTGTAATTGGGATAAGTAAGGATTCTTTAGATTCACACAAAAAATTCAAATCAAAATTTAACCTTCCCTTCCCACTTCTTTCTGATGAAGCCCTTGATGCCATTAAAAAATATGATGTGTGGAAAGAAAAATCTATGTATGGGAAAAAATATTACGGAGTTGAAAGAAGTACCTTCATTATCGATGAAAAAGGCATAGTCAGAGAGATATTCAGGAAAGTTAAAGTTGATGGACACATAGAAGAGATTTTAGATAAACTTTAAATATAATGAATCAAATATCAGTTGTTCCAGTTGAAGATGAAGTTGGAAAACTTCAGTTTATAAAATTTCCTTTTAAACTTTACAAAAATGAGCCCAACTGGGTAGCTCCGCTCATCTTTGAAGTAAAAAATAATCTTGACGAAAAGAAAAACCCTTTTTTTAAGCACTCGAAAATCAAACTCTTCCTTGCATACAGGCACTCAAATGTAGCGGGCAGAATTGCCGCTATTGTAAATACTAACCATAACGAGTTCCACAACGATAAAACAGGTTTTTTTGGGTTTTTTGATTGTATAAACGATAATGAAGTTGCTAACGTTTTATTTAATGCAGCTGAAGATTTCCTCTACGAAAACAAAATGGATACCATAAGGGGTCCAATTAATTTGTCTACAAATGATGAAGTGGGATTGCTTGTTAATTCATTTAATCTTCCACCGGTACTTATGATGCCATATAATTATCCTTATTATGAAGCTCTTATTACTTCGTATGGCTTTAAAAAGGTTAAGGATTTATTTGCTTATCGCGTTACAGAAAAAATTATCCAGGATAAGCCAATAATGGATAAGCTTGAGCGTGTTGCAAATATTGTGTTGAAACGCGAAGGGTTAAAAATAAGACAAATAAACCTTAATGACTTTCACTCCGAAGTAAAGCTTTTGAGAGAAGTTTATAATCGAGCCTGGGAACACAATTGGGGATTTGTGCCTATGACTGAAGAAGAATTTTATTATATGGCAAAAAACCTTAAAACAATAGCAAATCCTGATTATATCTTCATTGCTGAAAAAAACTCAAAACCTGTTGGTTTTTCACTTACACTCCTTGATTATAATCAAATATTTCAAAAGATGAACGGGAGGATTTTTCCAACCGGGATTTTCAAACTTTTAACTGGTAAAAAGAAAATTAACAGAATCAGAGTGGTTGCAATGGGTATTGTTAAGGAATTCCAGAAAAGAGGTGTAGAAGCAGTTTTTATACGTGACACTATAAAAAACGGCATTAAAAATGGAATAAAAGAATGTGAAATTTCGTGGGTTCTTGAAGACAATATCCCTATGGTTCAAACAGCCGAAAATATACATTCTGAAAAATATAAAACTTACAGAATTTTTGAAAAAACTATAGAAAAACATTGATTTTTTTTATTTTTTTCTATATCTTTGTTAATCCAATAGTTTTAAAAACATATTTTAAAAACACAAAATCTTAATGGAGATAATAATATGATAAATTTAGGAGAAAAATTCCCTCAATTTAAGAAAAAAGCAACAGTTTCAACTATTCATGGCAAAGAATTTACCGACATCACAAATGAAGACCACATTAAAGCCGGCAAATGGATGGTAATGTTCTGGTATCCAAAAGACTTTACCTTTGTTTGTCCTACTGAAATTGTGGAGTTTAACAAACACAAAAAAGATTTTGAAAAGAAAAACACTGTTCTCATAGGCGCAAGTACAGATTCAGAATTTTCCCACCTTGGCTGGATGGTATCCCATTCTGATTTAAAAAATCTTCAGATTCCACTGCTGGCTGATACATCAAAGTCCCTTGCAGAGGCACTCGGCATTCTTGAACCCGAAGAAAAAATCGCATATCGAGCTACATTTATCGTTGACCCATCCGGAACTATACGGTGGATATGTATAAATGACCTGAATATAGGACGCAGTGTAAAAGAAGTAATCAGGGTACTGGAAGCATTGCAAACTGGTGGTCTGACCCCCTGCGATTGGGAACCCGGACAGGAAACATTGAAAGTTTAATTTCTTTCATCATTGCTCTCTTTATTAGCTACCTCTCCATTCTGCATAAAATAGAATGGAGAGTTTTTTTCCTACCCATACATAAATAACTGAAACTAAGAATAAGCTAAATAAAACTCCCATTCCCCCATATTACAATATTTCATAAAGAGCAACCACAATCTGTAAGTTTCTGTTTTTATATCAAAATATTACCCAGATAGAGTTTACCTGCTGGAAAAAGAAATTTGTATTTTTAATAAAATATTGATAAAACTTTCCTGAAAAGAATCTGAAACCTGAATAAGAAATTCCTAAATTTTACACTGTTATAGAACTCCTTTTTAAGAAGTTAACCTACTTTTACATAGAGGATACTCCGCCTCTTACATCTTAAAAACATTATAATTAAATAAATTGTCTTAACTGAAATATCTGATTATTTTACTCCATTTTTTACATTGCATTTCTACAAAAATTAGCTTATTTTTATACAGAATACAAACTATGAAAAAGTTCTTCATTAGATAGCAGGATATAATAGACCTGCAAATAATCGTGACACAGCTTAGGCAATAACTTCAGACAAATTGCTTTATTGGACACCAGCTATGGGGTTGGAACAAAAAATAGTTTCTGTTTCTATAAAGTACGTTCAAAACACCACAGGTATACGATACATAAACAATATACCTCTCATTTCATCTTACTTAAAACAACATTATTCAAACCCTTGTAATAGTAAATCGAAGATAAAAAGCGGGCTTTCATACCATACAATTCGATGGGCAACTATTGCCATCAGGAACATATATTTACTGT
>JBNAVJ010000003.1:0-69268 GCA_049700455.1 Ignavibacteria bacterium | reverse complement strand
TGGTGTTATTAAATAAACAAAAAACACCAGCTATGGAAACTATTACTGTTCTGAAAACATACTTTTGGTTGCTTATATTGAGTCTGTTAACTGTAAATATCTATGTAGATTTTCTACCTATAGATGCAAATGCCCAATGGGAAATCACTTCAGGGCCTTATGGAGCTACAGTTAAGAGTATATCGGTTTCGAGTAGCCGCATAGTTGCTGCTACCTCCAACAACGGAGTATTTCTCTCCACAAATTCTGGGCTTAACTGGTCTAATATAACCGGAACTCTACCAAACTTAAAGATAAATACTGTTCTTGATATAGGCAGTTATATTTTTGTTGGAACAGACGGTAATGGAGTCTACCGCTCCTCAAATTCCGGAGTCAACTGGCTGGGTCCCGGAACCAATATAACAAACCGAACTATTAACTCACTTGTATTCAGTGCAGAGGGAATACTTTATGCCGGTACAGATACAGGCGTATTCCGTTCCACTAATAGTGGGGTTGTTTGGTTAAGAGACACAGCAGGATGTGGACCAAAATATATCTATACACTTGCTATTCTTGATACTAATATTTTTGCGGGTACGAATAGCTATGGAATTTATAGAAAAAATGTTTCAGCGGGCACCTCCTGGTCACAAGTCAATAATGGACTTCCAGCTAACATAACAATATATTCACTATCTATAAACGACACAAACATTACAACCAATCGTATTCTGTATGCTGGCACCGCTGGCAACGGAGTTTACAGAACAACCAATCGAGGGGGAAACTGGATACAATTAGGAAATCTGCCAAGTTATTATGTGTATGGACTTTATACACCGTCAGGAGTATATATGGGAGAATCTTCAAGGGGAGTTTTTCTAACAACCAATAACGGAACAAATTGGACAGCTATTAATTCAGGATTGGGCGTAACAGTTGTTTATACTTTAGCAGGTTCATCCAGTTCAAATCTCTTTGTTGGTATGCAAGGAGGTGGAGGAATTTATAAATCCACAAACTCTGGACAGAACTGGACAGCTTCATTCAATGGGATAAATGCTGCAATTGTTCTCTCACTCCTTAAAACAGGAACATATCTTTTTGCCGCTGCTCAATCTTCAGGTGTTTATGTGAGTACAAACTATGGTATTAACTGGATAGCAAGAATCAACGGTCTGGCAGATATAAGGACACAGGCTCTTGGACTTGCCCCTACTGATATCGGACCTAATCCTGTGGTTCTTCTTGGCACCACGACGGGGGCATACTATAGCACCTCTTATGGAGTTAATTGGATAATTGATACTACCGGAATGGGTAACAGGTCGGTTTTATCATTTTACGCTTATGATTCTTTAGTCCTTGCAGGTACATCAAATGGTGTATATAAACGACAAACTGATGCAGGAGTATGGACCGCTATCAATAATGGACTTATAACATCAGTTTTTGCAGTCTATGGTAATGGCTCAACCTTGTATGCAGGTACTTCCTCAGGAGTTTTTAGATCTACTAACTTTGGTACAAACTGGAGTACTTTCAGTACCGGAATGCCGACATTCAGATGGGTTTATACTTTTTTATATAACGGTAGTAATCTTTTTGCCGGAACTATTAGTGGGCTCTATCATCTTTCAGGGACCACCTGGGTTCTGGATTCAGCTGGTATGGGAGGAAACCAGGTTGTATATTCTCTTGCATACTCTGGAAACAATATTTTTGCTGGTACCCATAACGGAGTATTTTATTCCGGAAATGGTGGTGTAAGCTGGACAGCGAAGAATGATGGTTTTACTGTTTCACCTCCTCCCATCCGTGCTCTAACATTGGATACTTCCAATTATCTTTACGCTGGAACAAGTGGTCGTTCAGTGTGGAGACGTAATTATCAAAATGCATTGCCTGTTAATTTAATAAGTTTTACACACTCTCTGAAAGAAAATAATGTTACTCTCAGCTGGATAACAAGCTTTGAAATTAATAACTTTGGCTTTGAAATTCAGAGGAAGTCATTCCTCAGTCCCGGAGGGTCAGATAGTTGGAATACTATTGGATTTATCAAGGGTGCTGGCAATACAACAGGCGAAAGCCAGTATACTTTTGTTGATAAAAATCTTACAAGTGGTTCCTATCAGTATCGACTCAAGCAGATTGATTTCAATGGAGCAGCCGAATTTCATAACCTGCAGACTATAGTAGTAATTGGAGCTCCCAACAAAGATTTTCTTGAACAAAGCTTTCCGAATCCTTCAAATCCAAGGTCCAAAATTTTATTTGGGATCAGTCAGCCAGGTAATATTAGACTTGTAATATATGATGTTCTTGGAAGAGAAGTAAAAACTCTCCTGAAAGGATACTACAATGCAGGCTATTACTTAGTAGAGTTTGATGGTTCGGGACTTTCCAGCGGTATATATTTTTATAGTTTATCAAGCGTTGCAAACGTTCAAATAAAAAAAATGATATTGCTTAAGTAATATATTAAATAAACATAAACCACCTTAAAAATAAGCCACACCTATAATCCGGGAACATACGGAATCAATTTCGATGGTTCTAATCTACCAGCTGGAATTTATTATTATCAAATGAGAGCTGGAGATTTCGTCGAGATTAGAAAGATGGTTCTTTTGAAGTAGTAAAACTTTTAAGAACATATTGATTTGAGTTTATTGTAATTAACAAATAATCAACCACAAACAAAGCGACCCTTATATCCTTTAGGGTCGCTTTGTTATAATATATAGAAATTGTTTTTAATAATTTATAACTTTAAAAGTTTTGTAAACATTTAAAATCGTTAATGGAATTCATTGGCTCTGAAAGGTCAGAGTTCTTTTTTGGGAAGCTTGAAGAAATCCTGAGTGAAACCAACCTTACACCAAAAGAAAGAATCCCGAAGTTTCGTTCTGTTATGGAACTTCTCTTCAAAGAACTCACATCTGATGAAGATATAGTTTTTACAAACTTACACTCAAGAGAATCATACTACTTTAGCAAATATACAGCCGCCCCTTCAGAACTCTATAAGAAGATAAAACTATTTCGGAAGTTTGCCAATCGTGTAGTACATACTCCAGATTTTATTCCCACAAATACTGAAGAATTGTTAGCACTGAAAATCCTTTGTCAGGCTACGGCATACTTCTGTCAGGCAGAGATACCCTCACAATACCGAACCCTTTTTGATGATAAAGAACCTTCTTTTAGAGAGGTAGAACTCAAACAGATAACAGCATTTTCTGTTATCGTCCATAAAGTTTTGAATTTCTACGACACCCGGACTAATAAGAGGCTTTTTCTTCTTTGCGAGAACTCCGATTTAGGAGTATTAACCCTGGTAATCTGGCATAACAAAAATTCTAAGTTGACTGATTTGACAGAAATTCAAAATCTTATCCAACCATATACTAATCTTTATGTAACAGCAGTAAGACAGGATGTCTCCCAGAAGAACCTCTTTCATACAACCCCAAAATCTATTGTGGTTCTTGAGCCAGACTATCTTGTCGATGTAACTGAAATTGCAGAGTGTTACTTTAATTCAGGCATATACCCTATCATTGCCATTATTAAGAAATTTTTAAAGCCAACCCCATCATTACCAATGATTCAGGGATCTATAATAAATCACATTTTTGATGAATATCTTTCCAATCCCCACTTTGACTTTGACTTTGCTTTTGATAATGCTGTAAATAAAAATATAATACAGCTACTTTTTATTTTCAGAGGTTCTGACAATCTCTCACGACAGCAGAAAGTTAAAAATCTCAAAAAATATACCTTTGACCATATTGAGAAACTGAAAAACCTGAAAGATTTTTTCTCACAAAGGAACAAGTTTATAGAGCCCACTTTTATTTCAAAAGACTTTGGTATCCAGGGAAGACTTGATGTGCTTTTGCAATCTTCAGATAACAAAACACATATTGATATTGTAGAACTTAAAACTGGCTCTTCACCTTCAATCCCGATGTGGCAAAACCACCTTATGCAAACTGTGTTATATGACATCCTCATCAAAGAGAGCTTTCCCGATAGAAAAGGTAACAGCTTTATTCTCTATTCCCGATCAGAAGACAGACCGTTACGTACTTACCCCGGCGAAGAATGGGTACATCAACAGCAATCAGCAATAATGACCAGAAACAAGATTGTCTCATACATTTTAAGAATCGCCAGAGGAGACTTCTGGAACGTCCTTGATGAAAACAAGCAACTGTTAAACCAACAACTGCCACCTTATTTATCTGAAGATATTGACAGATTTTATAATTCTCTCAACAACCTTGATACCAGAAAAAAGGCATATTTGTATGGACTTGTAACATTTCTTGTAAAAGAACTTGTCCAGCAAAAGGTTGGTAATAATCAGTCGGAACTAAGTAATGATGGTTTCTCTGCTTTGTGGAAAAAAACTGTTGTGGAAAAAAAGGATACCTTTTCAATTCTTGATAACCTCACTATAACATCTCATGGCAATAATGCAACTCTAATTTTGCAAACTGAAAAGAAACAACAGATTCCTGTATCAGATTTTAGAAATGGAGACATAGCCATACTATACCCACAAACGAATGATGGAATAAATCCTACTAAATTCCTCCTTACAAAATGTGTTATCAAAGAAATTGGATACAATGAACTCAAGATTGAACTACTTAACAAAAATACACAGGAAGATTATTTTGATTCATATAGCAGATGGATTTTAGAACACGATTTCCGCGAGTCAAATTTCACAGCTCTATTCCAGTCACTTTACTCTTTCCTGGAAGCAGATAAACAAAAACAAGACATTATACTTGGGATTACCAAACCAGAAGTTGAAAATCTCACAATTGAAGTAGATACCAATCTTTACCCCGGACAGAAAAAAATAGTAGAATCAGCACTGGCTGCTAAAAACTATTTTCTTATTCAAGGACCCCCTGGTACTGGAAAGACTTCTGTTATATTAAAAGAACTTGTTAAACAGTTAATCAAGAAAAATCAGAATGTTCTTTTATTAGCATATACAAATCGTGCTGTTGACGAAATTTGTTCAACTCTAAAAGAAATAAAAGCTCTTGAATATATAAGAATTGGAAAGGGTGAAGATAAATCAATATTACTATCGGAACTTTCGCAACAACTCCCAATAGAAGAACTTTCAAGGAAACTGGAACAAACAAAAGTTTTTGTCTCTACCCAAGCCTCCCTTATGTCTCACTTAGAAATAATGCATTTAAAACGTTTTGATACTCTTATCGTTGATGAAGCCTCACAATTACTTGACCCGCATCTTAGCAGTCTACTGGTAGGAGTAGATCGTTTCATATTAATTGGAGATGAAAAACAACTTCCACCTGTTATTGTACAAAGTAAACAGGAAACACAGTGCAACGAAAAGTTACTTCAGGATATTGGGCTATTTGACTATGGAGAATCAATTTTTGTCCGCTTACTGAAAAATGCCATTTCCAAAGGTTGGACTCATTGCTACGGCTCACTTGTAGAACACTTCAGAATGCATAAAGATATTGCACGTTTCATCAATCAACATTATTATAATTCAATACTTAAAAATGTTTTAGAAAAACAGCAGGCTCCCTTACAGGAGTTTACGTCAGGAGATACTCTTGACAGAATTCTCAGAAGAAATAGACTTGTCTTAATTTCAGTACCAGCGGAAACTTATAAAAACAAGGTTAACACAAAAGAAGCCCGTGTGGTATCTGCGGTTGCTAAAAAACTTTATCAATTCCTTCGACACTCAGAAAACGAAGGGTGTAATCCTATAAAAGATATAGGAATTATAACACCATTTCGGGCTCAAATTTCTGCCATTAAAAACTTTATACTCCCTGAAATTTCTCACATCACTATCGATACAGTTGAAAGATTTCAAGGCTCAGAAAGGAGAATAATTATAATAAGCTTTGCCTTTAAGAACTCATCTCAGGTTAAGATGGTACAATCCATATATAATGATTCAATGGAAGTAGAAAGAAAACTCAATGTTGCACTCTCCAGGGCACAGGACTATCTTGTTCTTGTTGGCGATGTCAAAATTTTAGAACAAGACACTCATTATAGAAAGCTTATTACACATTTTGCTGACAACGGAGTAATAGTTAATATAAGGGATATTGAATCTTGTTTGAACTAAAATTGTGGAATGAGAAATTTCAAAATCTATCTTGAATATTGTGGAACAAATTATTCTGGCTGGCAAATACAGAAAAATGCTAAAACTATTCAGGGTGTCCTTACTGATTGTATTAACAGAGTTTTTTCCAACACAAAAGGAACCAATAAACTAATTGAACTTGTAGGAGCCGGGCGAACTGATAAAGGTGTCCATGCCTTAGAACAGGTAGCACATCTAAAGTGTGAAACAATGCTTGCACCAGAAATTTTGAAGATGAAAACCAATGACTTACTCCCATCAGATATTAATATTCTCGAAATAAAAAAAGCCCCACTGAATTTTCATGCGAGACATTCTGCTAAATACAGACAATATCTCTACGTAATTTCAAAACGGCGTACTGCATTTGAAAAAAAATATGTGTGGTGGATTAAAGACAGGTTAAATGTTGATTTAATGAAAAAAACAGCTACCCTATTTAAGGGAATGCATAACTTTTCTTCCTTTGCTGATAAAGAAACCCAGGAAAATTCAACTCTTGTTTTCGTAGAAAATATTTCACTTGATGAGGCAGGAGAAAAAATTTTTTTGCGAATAAAAGCCTCTCACTTTCTATGGAAAATGGTTCGGAGGATTGTCGGGTCACTTGTTGAAGTTGGAAGAAGAAATCTCTCCCCAGCAGACATTAAGTTCTATTTAGAAAATTCCTCTACCGACCTTACCAGATACACTGCTCCCCCATCAGGACTATTTCTTGAGAAAGTTTTTTACTGATGAACTAATATTGACACTCCTGTATCACGAAAGGCAGGAGTCTTTTTTTCAGGAAGCTTTTTACTTCTGACTAAACTATCGTTTCTTGTAAGAAGCGGCAACAGAGACTTTTTTCCTGCCTCATAGGCATCGTCATACGAAGTCTTCTCATACAGTTTTTGTCTTTCAATTAGTTCAAGTTGAATTGAATATTCCGTTTGCTGACAGCTAATGGCATCATCAATCCATATTTCAAGATGCGGAATAAATGAGTAGGCAAGATCATTTCCACTATAACCGAAATCCGGATAAATATCTCGTCTTATTTTACCGCCATCTACAATCCAGACTTCTATGCTATCAAGTTTTTTAACAAAAGCCTTATATATATTTTTAAGTCTAATTTTGTCCGGCAGGGAGGGAATTTCTTTTACTGAATCAAAATCAATTGTACCAACGGGTTCTAAAACTTCTTCTTTTTTTCTGCATTTTAAAAAGTCATCGCGACGAAGTTTTTGCTCTAACATTAAAGAAGAATCATGAGCTTCATAATAAGACATTTGAAAATTTCTCATTAACAAAAATTCATTTATTTCGTGTTGTAATGTGTATTCAAATTCTACTGCACTAATAGCATTGTCAATCCATATTTCATCAGCTGGGATAAAAGTGTACCGTTCTCCATTACCACCATAAACAAATTCATCAAAATAATTTTTTCTTACAAATTCGCCATCTACAACCCAGACATTAAATCCCTCCCTTTGCCCTACATAAAAACGGTACAGCTCGAAAGAATTATTTTCAGCTGGAATATTTTTTGAAACCCTATAATTGCTATTTTTCTCCTCTCTCATACAGCAAAAGCAGGAGAACAATAATATAAATAAAATGGGAAATATTAAAAACTTCTTCATCACCCTGACACTATTGGTTATGTCTTTACTTATTCTTTCAGAACTGTTCATAATCAGGACTATATAGAAGAAATAATATAATTATAAATCATCTCTATAACAATAATGAATGGTAGCAATATACAATCCATCTGTTAGGCTACATTATAAAGTCTTTTCGTAAAAATTCTTAACTGATAAAAGTAAAAGCTACATAAGATTCATAGGGTTATTCTCAGGGAAAGTTAATTTAAATAATGGGTGATACCATATTTGCAATGTGCAACCGTACTTGATGTGGGAGTTTAGTTCATTGACTTTAGAAAAAAATAAAGGTATTTTGAGTTTTGTATTTTTTCGAGAAAATCAATTTTAAGAACTAATTTTTAACTAATATACGGAGATAGCTTTGAAGAAGAACCTAACAAGAATTATTCTGACCGTTGTGCTAATTCTGATGGCACTCTACTATCTTTATCCAACATACAGGGACTATCAGTTATCAAAAGAGCTAAGTACCTTGCATGGTGAAGACAGTGCTAATTTTGTTGAGAAAAACTATGAAAAAATAAAAAGTGCTCGTGATGGAAGAATTAAATTAGGACTTGACCTTAAAGGCGGAATGTATGTTGTACTTGAAGTTGACGTAATAAAATTACTTGAAGATATCTCCAAGAAAAAAGATGACCCTCTACTTCAAAGAATCCTTAATGAATTAAGAGGCTTATCTGATTCGACACGTGGAAATGTACTTGATGCTTTTAAGGCAAAACTTGCTGAGAACAACCTGACACTTAAAAATTATTATGGTGAGCTAACCGATGATGAATCTACAATTGAAAGAAAATTAAACGATGCCATAGATAACGCTGTTGATAGAGCGATTGGAGTTATAAGAAATCGTGTTGACCGATATGGTGTTGCTGAACCTCAAATTCAAAAGGTAGGGGGAAACAGAATTATTGTTGAATTGCCCGGAGTGAGCAATCCACAGGATGTTGTCAAACTTCTGGAAGGGACGGCGCTTTTAACCTTCCATCTATTGAAAGAAGGTGAACAGGAAATTCGTATATTGAAAGATATTGATAAGACGCTTGCTAAATTGCAGGATACAACACTTTTTGCTTCAAACTTACAATCATCAACTGATACAACCTCAAAAAACAAATCAACAAAGACAGATACCTCCAGTATAGCTTCAAAAGATAAAAAGGACTTAAAAAACAAGCCCAAAAAAGATACAACAAAAACCACAAAGAAAGATACAAACCTTGCTGGCAAAACAGATACAGCCACTTTAACCGATACTACCACAGCTCAGGATACAACTCAGGGTCCTACACCATTTACAAGTCTTTTTGACCCTGAACTTTCCTATCGCTATGGTGGACTTGTAGCCAGTGAAACCAATATCAAGAAAATTGAAGCTATCCTGAAGAAAGATGAAATTAAAGCTGTTATCCCTAACGATGTTATTTTTGCCTGGTCATATAAGGAAATTCCGGATAGAGGTGAAAAATTCAAGATAATGTACATATTAAAAAAAGAGCCTGAACTAACAGGTTCAGTTATCACAGATGCACGATATACAATAGATCAACAAAACAACAGACCTTATGTTTCAATGGAAATGAATAGTGAAGGAACAGCTGATTGGGCAAGGATAACAGGTGCAAACATTAACAAACGTTGTGCAATTGTTCTTGATGGAGTTGTTTATTCTGCTCCTGTAATTAAGACAAAAATAACAGGTGGCAATTCAATGATAGAAGGAATGCCATCTCTTGAAGAAGCAAAACTTCTCGCTATTGTATTACAATCCGGTGCGCTACCAGCTCCAATGAGAAGAATTGAAGAACGAACTATAGGCCCTTCGCTTGGGGAAGACTCAATAAGGTCTGGTATTCTTTCCTCAATCATTGCCCTTGTGCTTGTGGCACTTTTTATGATAGTATATTACCAGTTTGGTGGTTCGGTTGCTGATCTTGCATTGTTGATTAACGTACTATTTGTAATGGGCATTATGGCAGTATTTAAAGCAACCTTAACTGTACCTGGTATTGCAGGATTGATTTTAACTCTCGGTATGGCAGTTGATACAAATGTACTTATCTTTGAACGAATAAGGGAAGAATTGCGTACAGGAAAACCTCTAAAAACAGCAATTGAAATTGGATACAAGAAAGCCTTTTCTGCTATTATAGACTCACACATAACAAGTGTAATTACCGGTATAATTCTCTATATCTATGGCTCAGGTCCTATAAAAGGATTTGCTGTTACATTGCTTGCTGGTATCGGGTCGAATCTTTTTACAGCTATAGTCATTACCCACTTTATTTTTGATATAATGCTTGAAAAAGGGAAAAAAGTCAGTTTTGGCTAATTTAAGTAAAATTAGAAAACTAAAGTAAAAACAGCAAAATGAGATTATTTGAAAACACAAACATTGATTTTTTAGGTAAAAGAAGAATCTTCTATCTTGTATCATTATCAATCATAGTCATTGGAATAATAACACTCTTCATCAAGTCAATTCCACGAGGGATTGATTTTCTGGGAGGTACAGAATTACAGATTAGATTTGAAAGAGAAGTTGATGTTCATACCATCAGAACTTTTATGGATAATGCAGGGTATAGCGGGATGGAAATAAAAACAATGGGCTCTGATAAAGATTTGCTTCTAAGAACACCTATTCAAAAAGAAGGAACAAAAGTTGCCGAAGAAATTCAGGAAGCGCTGCGTAAATCACTCCCTGATAATCCTTTTCAGGTTATGAGAATTGACAAAGTTGGTCCTAAAATCGGTAAAGAATTAACTCAGAATGCCATAATGGCTGTTGTTATATCTCTGATTGGAATTTTGATTTATCTCGCTTTTAGGTTTCAGTTTATTTATGCTGTAGGTGCTGTTGTTGCACTATTTCATGATGTACTTATTACTGTTTCCGCAGTTGCTATTTTTCATGCATTGCTGCCTGGACTTGGACTAGAACTAAACTCAACTATGCTTGCAGCATTCCTTACGCTTATCGGATTTTCTGTTAATGATACAGTTATCATATTTGACCGTATAAGGGAAAATATCAAACTATTTAAAAACGAAGATATCGAAGACGTAATGAATAAATCTGTTAATGCAACCCTTAGCAGAACAGTTATTACAAGTGGTACTGTGTTTTTAACAATTCTTGTGCTTCTCTTGTTTGGTGGTGAGGTGTTGAGAAGTTTCTCGTTCACATTTGCAGTGGGAATATTAACAGGAACATATTCATCAGTGTTCGTTGCAAGCGCTATAGTTGTTGACTGGAAACATCACTTGATTAAAAAAGGAAAAGTAAAATAATTGCCTTGCAATATACCAAAAAACAAATAGAAATAAACAGTAAACCTTTTGTAGAAATTAAAATCCTTGAACAGGAAGTAGGTTTCTCCAATATTTCAGAACTCAAAGAGCTTGTTTCAGCTGAGATAGCTTCAGGCAACCATAATATAGCAATTGATATGAACACAGTACGAGTTATAAATAGTTCTGGACTGGGTGTTCTGATTAGCATTTTAACAAAAGTTAATGCTGTAAAAGGTAGTTTTAAACTTCTTAATCTTAACGATAAGCTCAAAGAAATTTTTCAAATCACACGACTGGATAAAGTTTTCGATATTGATAAAATTTAATAAAAACAAATTGAATATTGCCACTTTGATTGTAAAGTGGCATTTTTTATTTATGTCTTATGAACAATAAAATAACGGTCTTATTAGGTCTCCAATGGGGAGATGAAGGAAAAGGTAAAGTAATTGATATTCTTAGTCCTCAATATGACTTTGTTGTAAGATATCAGGGTGGCGCAAACGCAGGACATAGCATTGTATTCAATGATAAAAAATATGTTTTACACCTTATACCTTCTGGTATCTTTACAGAACACACAAAATGTGTAATAGGAAATGGAACAGTTGTAGATCCAGATGCTTTACTTGAAGAAATTTCCTTACTTGAAGATGAAGGTATCAAACTTGATGGACGACTTTTTCTAAGCGAAGGGGCACACCTTATACTTCCCTATCACAAGATAATTGATGCTATTAACGAAAGTAGCTCTGAAAAAATTGGAACAACTAAACGAGGCATTGGACCCGCATATTATTCCAAATATGCTCGGAGTGGTATCCGATTTTATGATTTTATGAATGAAGACGTACTCTACTCTAAAATTGAACGCAACTTAAACTATCTTAAAAGAATCTTTCCGGAAAGTGAAGAACTTAATGAACTTGAACCAATTATACTTTTTCGTGACCAGATAAAAAAATATTCTGAGTACAGAAAATTTATCACCGATACTACTGAACTTCTTAACAAGGCGCTTAACAATAAAAAAAATATTCTGCTTGAAGGTGCTCAAGGAACATTGTTAGATATTGACTTCGGTACATATCCTTATGTTACCTCATCACATCCTACTGCCGGCGGTGCTTCTACTGGAAGTGGAATCCCTCCGTGGAAAATTAATTCAGTAATAGGAGTTGTAAAAGCATATACAACAAGAGTTGGAGAAGGTCCATTCCCAACCGAACTTTTTGATGACTTTGGTAAAAAAATAGCGGAACGCGGAGTCGAATTTGGAGCAACAACAGGGAGACCTCGTAGGTGCGGTTGGCTTGATTTGGTAGCATTGAAATATGCCTGTGAAATAAATGGGGTTACTGAAATTGTGCTTACAAAAGCAGATGTACTTGATGAATTTGATGAGATTCAGGTTTGTATAGCCTACGAAAATAATAATTTGAATTTTTCCCGTTTCATTCCTTATGTAGACTTTCTCAATAATTGTAAACCAGTATATAAGTCTTTCAAAGGCTGGAAGACCCCGCTAAATCAATTCAAAGAATATAAAGCACTACCACCTGAATTTCATCAGTATATAGAGTTTATTGAAAGTTTTGTCAGCGCCAAAATCTCCTACATATCCACAGGAGCTTCAAGAGAAAAAATGATTATCAGGAATTAGTTAGGCTTCTAATTTTGTTTATATATATTGATGGGAAAGAAGAATAAAAAAGTCGTTGTTGCAATGAGCGGAGGAGTTGACTCTTCTGTTACCGCCTTGCTATTGCAGCAAGAAGGCTATGATATAATAGGGATAACCCTTAAGACCTGGGGGTATGAAGATTTTCCTCAAAAGGATTCCGGTTGTTGTTCTCTTGAGGCAATTTATAATGCAAGAAATGTTGCAATGAAACTTGGAATTCCACATTATACACTCGATTTTACAGAACGATTTAATGAAACTGTTATTTCAAATTTTATCAGTGAATATTTATCAGGTAATACACCAAATCCCTGTGTTCTTTGTAATAAGGTGATAAAGTGGGGTGCATTGCTTGAAAAGGCACAGACACTTGGAGCTGATTATATTGCTACAGGCCATTATGCAAGACTAAGATTTGACGACACCACCGGGAGATATGTAATCTCTGTTGCAAAAGATAAAATAAAAGACCAATCTTATGCTCTATGGCAGGTATCACAATATGCCCTCAGCAAAACTATTCTCCCACTTGGAAATTATACCAAATCGGAAATCCGTCAAATAGCCCATGAATTCAGACTTAAAACTGCAGATACTCCTGATTCACAGGAAATTTGCTTTGTACCAAATGATAATTATCGTGAACTGCTTGAAATACGTATGCCTGAAAAAATGAAGGAGATAAAACGTGGTGATATTATATATAAAGGGAAAAAAGTTGGTGAACATCAAGGCTATCCATATTACACTATAGGGCAAAGACGCGGTTTAAATGTCTCGCTGGGAAAGCCGGTTTATGTAGCCCGTATAGATGCTGAAAATAATATTGTTTACCTTGATGATAAAGAAGGACTTTTTCATACAACTTTCATTGCTCGGGATATAAACTTGATAAAATACAGTAAAATTGATGAACGAATCCGGGCATCTGTAAAAGTGCGCTATAAAGATTCTGCCACCCCGGCTACAATAGAACAAATCGATAATACTCGTGTAAAAGTAACATTTCTTGAACCTAAGAAATCGATTACACCAGGACAATCTGCAGTGTTTTATGAAAATGAAGATGTAATAGGCGGTGGAATAATTGCAAAGATAATTGAAGATTAGATACGTTTTTCTGTCCTTTTAAGAAAGTCACGTATTACTTCGTCATCAGTATGAATTAATTCTTCTGGCTTGCCCTCAAAATAAATTACCCCATTCTCTACCATTGCAACCCGAGTAGCAACACTATAAACACTAAAAATATCGTGAGTTACAACTATAGAAGTAACATGCAGCTTCTCTGAAAGTTCTTTAATTAAATCATCAATATTATCACTCATAACCGGATCCAATCCTGTAGTAGGCTCATCATAAAGGATATATTCAGGGTTACTTGCAAGCGCTCGCGCAAGTGCAACACGCTTTTTCATCCCCCCTGAAAGATCTGCAGGCATAAGTTTTTCCGTACCGGGTAATCCAACCAGTTCAAGCTTTTCAGCAACAACTTTTGCAATCTCGCTTTGAGACATTCGTGTGTTTTCAACAAGATAAAGGCCAACATTCTCTCCAACCGTCATTGAATCAAATAATGCAGAGCCCTGAAACAAAAATCCAAACTTTTTTCTAAGTTCATAAAGTTCTTTGCGTTTCATTTTGACAACATTCTGTCCCTCAACATAAAGTTCACCTTCATCTGGCTTCAACAGACCAACAATGTGTTTAAGCAAAACTGATTTGCCACAACCGCTACGACCAATGATAACAATCGTTTCTCCTTTGTTAACAGTAAGATTAATCCCTCGTAGAACCTGCTTGTTCCCAAAGGATTTTTTCAAATTTCTTATCTCTATCATAAATTCTAAAAATTATAATTTACCTTAATAATCTCTAAAAATAAATTCAGAAAGAAATAAACAATGTAAACCTGAGGACAGGCCAGAAATTTACTAACTTATTATAGAAAAATACTTTAAAGTTCACCCGCATTATAAAAACATTCTAAACTAATTCATTTAAAAATAAAACCGATTTCTTCAATATCTCTTCTTGTTATATTAAGAGAATTTCTTAAGCCAATAACAGCTAAGAGGTACAACCACAAATGACAAATACCCTTTGAGATATACCACAATTACAAACAATAAAGTTAAGCTACCTCGAGATAAAACACCTCTTCGCATAAAGAAAATCTTTGTTTGACGAACAATGCTAAACCGTAATTAAATGGTCTTTGCGGTATAACATCTATATTGAGATGGAAACTATTATTTTACTGAATATGTTGAAAGTAATCAGATAAATACCAATATGAACATTTTTCCAAATAAAAAAATGAAAGGAAAATGAGAATGAAAAAGTTAATTTCTTTTTTGTTTATCTTTTATCTTTTATTTGCTGGTATTTCTAAAGCCCAATGGTTTCAGACGGGGTTTACATCGGGTAATGGAGCAGTTGTTTGTTTTGCTGTCTCCGGCACTAATCTCTTCGCAGGCTGTCAAAATGGAGTGTTTGTTACCAATAATTATGGTACAAACTGGATACCCATAGGTTTGCAAGGTAACGGTATAAACTCTCTGGCAATCTCTGGATCTGCTATTTTTGCTGGGACATATGGGCATGGCGTTTATCTTACTACCAACAGTGGTGCAAGTTGGTCTCCTGTTAATAATGGCTTAACAAACTTATTTGTTAATGCACTTGTTTTTTCAGGAACAAATCTCTTTGCTGGGACTCTGAACGGTGTATTTCGCACCACTAACAATGGTACAACCTGGACTCCTGCAGGTCTAACGGGTACTCACGTAAACTCCTTTGCCGTCTCAGGAATAAATCTGTTTGCTGGAACTTCTAATGGTGTATTCTACTCAACAAATAATGGTGCAAACTGGGCTGCAGTTAATACAGGGTTAACAAATCTTATGGTCAACACACTTGCTTTCTCTGGGACAAATCTGTTTGCTGGAACTCAAAATGGAGTATTTCGCACCACTAACAATGGTATAAGCTGGACACCTGCAGGCTTGACGGGTAGCACATTTTCTGCTTTGCTTGATATCTCAGGGACGTATTTATTGGCTGGAAATAATCTCGGCAATGTGTTTCTTACTACTAACAGTGGTACTACCTGGACAAACGTAAGTACAGGTTTACCAACTATGGGGATTTTATGTCTTGCTTTCATTCCGGGCGCAGATCCCTTGGTTTTTGCTGGGAATGATGCTTCAGCAATTTATAGGCGATTATTGACACAGATGCTTTCAGTAAAAGTAATTTCATCTGTGATACCAACACAATTTAGCCTGAAACAGAATTATCCCAATCCGTTTAATCCGACCACAAAGATAGAGTTTTCTTTACCAAAGAACGTCTTTGCAAATCTTATAATCTATGATATTCTCGGAAGAGAGGTAGAAAGATTAGTTAATGAACAATTAAACGCAGCAACCTACGAAGTAATCTGGGATGCATCTAATTATCCGGGCGGCGTGTATTACTATAAGCTGCAAGCCGATAATTATGTAGAGACAAAAAAGATGATTCTGCTAAAATAAAAAAGACAGAAATCTATTATTAGTATTAAAAAACTTAGCTAATATAGTTATAGTAAAGGCAGGCAAATACCTGCCTTTACTACTGTTTTTTTTATTCTGCAAAAATCAAAACTATTACCCTCCTTTTATTATTATATACACTTGCTTTTTTCAGTTACTTAAAAATTAGACAATAAAAACAAATTCATTTGAATATTGTAACGTCCTGCTCTCTAATCATCTCGATGTATTCTCGAGTTTAAAGGCTTCAGAAAATAAGAGAAGTAAAAAATCAGATTATTTTTATAAATGCAATTTTCTACTCGGCATTCAGGAGAAGGAATTAATCATAATGTTTGTGATATAAATTTATATTTAATTAATAAGCAATTATAATTAAATTCGTAGAAAAAGTTGAAACAAAAGCATTTAAGTTCAAGACCAATTGGGGTTTTTGATTCGGGGATAGGGGGACTCACAGTAGCACGGGCACTATTTGAGTTATTACCAAATGAAAACATTATCTATCTTGGTGACACTGCTCGCCTGCCGTATGGTACTAAATCAAAGGAGACTGTGATTGTTTATTCTGTTGAATCACTTAAGTTTTTACTATCAAAACGTGTAAAAATGGTTGTAGTGGCATGTAATACTGCCTCATCTGTTGCTGTACCATTCTTGAAGAAAATTTCAAAGGTTCCTGTTGTAGGGGTTTTGGAGCCTGGAGCAAGAGGAGCTGTTCAAATGACAAAAAATAAAAATATCGGTGTTATTGGAACAATGGGTACCATCAAGAGCAAGTCGTATATTAAAGAAATCAAAAAAATAGATAACTCATTAAACGTCTACTCACAATCCTGTAGTCTATTTGTTCAACTTGCTGAAGATGGCTGGACAGATAACAAAATTGCATACCTAACAGCAAAAGAATATCTATCATATTTTAATGACAAAAATATTGACACATTGATTCTCGGATGCACACATTATCCTATCCTCAAAAACACAATTCAAAAAGTAATGGGGAAAAGAGTTCAACTTGTTGATTCAGGAGAAGAAACTGCAAAGGAAGTAAAGAAAATTCTTGAATCCAAAGGGCTTTTGAGTAATAGAAAGAAAAAAGGCTGGCATAAATTTTATGTAACTGATTTCCCAAATAATTTTAAGGAAATTAGTGAACGTTTTCTTGGCAGAAAAATCTCCAATGTTCAGAAAATTAAACTTTCTAAGTATTTATGATTTCACCAGAAAAAGTGCTTGAGATATTTCACAAAACTGGAGCACTACTTGAAGGACATTTCGTACTGACAAGCGGATATCACAGTCCCCATTATTTTCAATGTGCAAAAGTTTTACAGTACCCTGTCTATAATACCCTCTTTGCAAAAGAGATTGTAAAACATTTTAAAAATTTTGATATTAATGTTGTGATATCACCAGCCGTAGGCGGAATTGTATTAGCTACGGAAATAGGAAGACTTCTAAAGGCAAGAACAATTTTTGCTGAACGAGAAAATAACAAAATGACACTTAGAAGAGGATTTGAAATTTACAAAAATGAAAATGTTCTTATATGTGAGGATGTAGTAACAACAGGTAGTAGTGTCTTTGAAATAATTGAAATTGTAAAACAAAAAAAAGCAAGAATTGTTGGTGTTGGTTTCATTATTGATAGGTCTGGTGGAAAAGTTAATTTCGGAGTAGAACAGCTATCGCTTGCAAAAGTAGAAGTTGAAAAATACCCCCCAGATAACATACCAGAATGGCTTTCAAAAATTCCCGTTACAAAACCTGGCAGTAGAAATCTGAACCGCTAATTTAACAGTAAAATTTACACCTGTTGGGGTTTGGTCAACCTGCAAAGCACAATATTATAATTACTACACTTACCTCTTCTATTTCTTTGAAAGTTGTTTGATTATATTTTAATTTTAAATTATATTATTTAAATTTATAGTGCTGCATTATGGGTAAATTACTCCAGCGAAGGAGCTTTTTTACTACACTTGAGAAATTTTTATAAACTTAATATAATAGCAATATGAAAACAAAAACCATTTTCAAGAAAATCAATATGAGATATCTCATATTGGTTATAACAATTTCTTTTTTGACCTTTCCGTTTATGAGTTTTAAAGATTTAGGAGAGTATAGAATAATAGAAAACGGAAAGGTCATTTATCGAGGCTTTGAGAAAAAGTATGAAGTTGGTAAAGTAAATATTAAGTTCAAAGAGCAGCTAAACAATTTTTCTACATATTCTTTTGGGATACCTGAACTGGATGCATTTTTTTCTGAATATCAGATAACAAAGGTATGGCAAAGACATCCGCTAAATTCTAACGTTGCAAAAAGAAAAATAGGTGATGAGGAAATTGCAAAGATATTTACCATAAGCTACAATAAGGCAATTGATCCATTTGACCTTTCAGAGATTATCAAAAACAAATTTTCAAACTTGATTGATTGGGTTGAGCCAAGCTTTGTTTACGATGCGGATTACATTCCAAACGATCCTATGGTGCTTTCTCAATGGCATATTAATAAGATTAACGCATGGCAGGCATGGGATATCAACCGTGGTGATACAAATGTCATAATTGGTATTGTTGATACAGGAACAGACTTTGACCATCCTGACCTGGCTGCTAATATGAGGATTAAATGGAACGAACCCATCAATGGGATAGATGATGATGGAAACGGTTATATTGACGATTGGAGAGGTTGGGATTTCTACTATGGAGATAATGACCCGAGTATAATGCCAAATGGAAATCCTCACGGTTCACACGTGGGGGGCTGTGCTTCACAGGTTACTGATAATGGTATTCATGGTGCCGGCATAGGCTTTAAAGTAAAACTGATGTTTACTAAACATACTGATGACGTCAATCCTGAATCATCACTCTATTATACTGATAATGGTATCGTGTACTGCTATCAAAATGGGGCAAAGGTTATCAATTGTAGCTACGGAAGTTCCTATTATAGTGCTTACACTCAAACTATCGTTAATAATGCCTGGGCTAATGGAACAGTAATATGCGCTTCTGCTGGTAATGGAGATGCTAATGGCATAGGACAAAACTGGGCAAGATATCCAGCATCATATGATAATGTAGTTTCCGTTGCAGCTACAAATGAAAGTGATGTGAAAACAATTTTTTCAAACTATCATAGTACTGTTGACGTATGTGCTCCAGGGCAGAATATTTTAAGTACTGTTTACAACAATTCCTATGCAAGCTGGGACGGAACTTCAATGTCTGCTCCTATTACTTCAGGAACAGTGGCATTAATCAGGTCTAAGTATCCTGCATGGGGACCTCAACAAGTAGTTGATAGACTCAAACTTGGAGTAGATAGTATTTATAATCTGAATCCATCTTATGTAGGATTACTTGGCACCGGAAGAGTAAATGCTTTCAAGTCTTTGTCCGATGTACCGGTGTTACGAATAGTCTCAACAACTCACAATGATTCACTCTATGGCAATAACGATAAAGTTTATGATGTGAATGAGATAATTCCTATTGCAATTACCTTTAAGAATGCACACATTGCAGGCACAAACGTTTCTCTGAGACTTTCTACAACGGACCCGGATGTTGAAATTGTACAGGACAGCGTTTATGTAGGAAACGTTCCAGCATTTAACAACTTCTCCACAAGTCTTACAAACACTTTCCGTGTTAAAGCTAAAAGTACCTGTCCGTTTGATAAATCTATAACCTTCAAAGTTGTTAATAGTGCCACCTGTTATACAGATAACAATGCAAATACCTTCACTATAACATTCAGACAGGGCTTTGCAACACATAATGTTAACAACCTGAAACTTTCAATGACACGAGATGGGGCTATTGGTAAAAAAGCCCAAGCCTATGGCAACGGACTCCTATTATATAATGGAACACTGAACAACATTTATGAATCAGGTTTGATGATAGGAGTTAGCAATACTCAAGTATCCGACGTTAGCAGAAGAGGAATCGCTCCAGCAAATCAATCAGACACTGATTTTGTAGGGTTAAAGTCGTATACTCTTACAACCCCCGGTACTATATCTGCACAGGATGGAAACACAAAATTTAACGATGATGGAGCTGGTGCAAATAAAATTGGCGTTGAAGTTAATCTTGATAGTTATGCATTTACTGGCGCCAATGACTCAGATTACATTTTGTTGAAATACAACATCAAAAACACAAATTCAACTGCTATAAGCAATATGTATGTTGGTATATTCACATTCTTTTCACCAAATCAAGTTTTTAATAGTGGTAATATAACAAGATATGATGCTACAAATAAAGTGGGTTACACTTATAACACCAGTACACCATATCCATTTCTTGGGGTAGCCCTGATGACAACAAACCAGAATGTAAACTTCAAAGCACTGACATCATCGGAGGTTCTTAATGGTTTTACAACACAGGAAAAATGGGAATCTCTGAGCAGTGGAATATTTAATGATTCGCTTGGTCCAGGTGGAAATGCTTTCACACTTGCAGTTGGCCCTTTCAATGTACCAGCAAATCAGTCTATTACTGTGGGCTTTGCTATTCTCAAAGGCAATGATAGGGCTGACCTGATTAATAAAACTAACATTGCAAGAAATAAATACACAAGCGTTGGGGTTAATCAGATATCAAGTATGGTACCAAAGGTATATGAATTGAACCAAAACTATCCGAACCCATTTAACCCCATAACAAATATAAAATTTGCCATTCCAGAAAACGATTTCGTAACTATCAAAATCTATGATATACTCGGAAAAGAAATTGCTACACTGGTTAATGAAAACCTGACAGCCGGTTACTACCAATACACTTTTGATGCCTCAGCAATGGCAAGCGGAGTATATTTCTATCGTATGACCACTACTAAGTTTTCTCAGGTTAAGAGAATGATGTTAATTAAATAAATTTCTTTCTTTCTCTATTTTTCTAAGGGCATCTTCAAAAACTTGAAGGTGCCCTTTATTTTTTTACCATTTCCCCTGAATAGGAAATAAGTACCGTTTCAAAAAGTTCCATATTATCCAATCTAAAAACAAAGAAAAATGTCAGTTCATAGAAACCTATGGAGATTTCTTAAAAATTTTTATGATAGACTTAACTTCTTAACTTCTTAATTAGATAACTTATAATTAATAAAACTTATGTAAATTAATGATAAGCCTCTTTGATATCTTTCTGCGTATGAGAAAATCCTTCAAAAAAAGACTTGACAAAATAAAAAACAGCGTTTATATTTTAACACGACAAAAGGAGTAAATGTGGAAAGAAATAATAATATTATAGGAGTTACCTCTTTACTTATCTTTCTTTTCATTGTGAGCGCAATTATTTTAGTGTGTGATAATAGAGATTTTCTAACCACCACATAAGATAAACATCGGTACCCTTTCAATATGGAATCTAATTACTGTGTGATAGATTCAGCAAACTGTAATGCTGGACCCTGTCATATGTGTGATTGTCGCAGGTGCTATCATTATTGCATTTATTTAACAGGTGACACACCAGATCCAATTTATGATAAAGCCACAGGAAAAGTAACACTTATTGGCTATGATTGTGTGAATGAAAGGTGTTCTTGTAGCTATGACATTTCCTGGCCCGGCAATCCACACGCTTTTGGGAATATTTTCCCAACTGGGCAATACCAAATTTATGTCGAGTTAGACGATAGTATTTCAAAACACTGGGGAGGATATTTAGATGTAACTCTGTATCCAGATAGTGTTACTCCTTCAATGGAAATTCCTTCGCAAATGTATGCTTATAGATCTATTGGTGAACAGTAATCTTTATGAATTTAAATTTTGCAGAAATGAAAGCAAAAATTTTAATTTTAGCACTGCTCACTCTTTCCTCAAACATTTTACAGGCAGAATGGACCCCAACTAATGGTCCACAGGGGGGTGGGATTCTTAACCTGTATAGCAATAGTAACTATATTTTCTCATCAGTATACGGTGCAGGAATATTTAGGAGTTCCAATATGGGAACGAACTGGCAAGAAAAGAATGTGGGGATTCAATATTATCCCTGGTGGGGACCTACCTTTGAAGCTTTTACAGTATTTGAAAATAAGATTCTTATAGGTGGTTCAAATCGCATATATATGTCATCAAATTTCGGAGATAGCTGGACTGAATTTGGAACGCCCTTACCACATCCTTACATCGCAAGTCTGGCAGTAAAGGATAATTTTATATTTGTAGCAGTTCCACCATACGGAATCTACCGAACATCTGATTATGGGACCTCCTGGATGACAGTAAATAATGGACTACCAAGTTATTTAATATCTGATATTAAAAATGCTGGGAATGCATTAATTGCAGCTTGTGGTGATGGTAATTTCGGGGGAATTTTTCGATCAACGGATTACGGAAATAGCTGGGAACGAACACTTAACACAAATATGAGTTTCTCTGGTATTAGCCGTTTATGTGTTGATGAAAATAATAGTAATAGAATCTTTGGAGCAGGTTTTATGCGTGGTGTTTATATGTCAACAAATAATGGCATAAACTGGATTTCAATCTATGGTCCTTCTGATGTATTCTCAATTGCTTTTTCAGATCCTTACCTGTTTGCAGGAACTTTATGGTCTGGAATATTCAGAACAACAAATCTTGGAGTCAATTGGACTGTTGTTAATACTGGCCTACAGGATACTAAAGTTAGAACTATTCTGATTCGTTCAGGAACAGTTTATGCTGGTACAGAATATCGCGGAATTTACAAATCAACAAACTGGGGGGAACTCTGGGAAGAGGCAAATTCTGGAATCAATGGCATAAATGTAAGATGTATGAAGCAAGCCAGTAACATAATCTATGCAGGCACTTTTGGAACCTGGGTTTATGTAACAACTAATCTGGGGCAGTCCTGGCAAATAAAAAATTCAGGGCTGCTCTCTTCATCAATAATAAATGCTCTGGCTATCAGAGATAATTATGTTTATGCAGGAACATCAGATTACAAGTTTGGAATAGAAGGCATTTTCATTTCTTCCGATTATGGGGAATCCTGGCGACTTGCAGATAGTGCTTATGAATGTGAAGATATTGCTGTGCTTGATAACTATATCTTTGCGGGAACATCCAATAAAGGTATACGTCGCTCCACTAATAATGGTGTTAACTGGCATAATGCAAATAATGGATTACCATTAACTCATATACTACATCTGGCTGTAATTGATACTCTGGTTTTTGTAAGCGGCACATCTGCCGGTGTCTACCGTTCAACAAATAAAGGAGATTCATGGATTTCAGTCTCTAATGGACTCCCCTCATCTCCACCTGATTGTATTAAATCAAATGGACAGTCTCTTTATCTTTCTATCGGGAGTGGTAAATTCTATTCAAGTAATTATGGAAACACCTGGATTCAGCTGGGTAATACTACAGATTCATTCTCAGATTTTGAATTTTATCAAAATCATATATTCGGAGCTTCTGCTGCCGGGGTTTATCATTCAAGCGATAATGGGTATCATTGGAGGATGAAATCTGATGGTTTGTCTGTAAATAAAATTGTTACTTCATTGGTCATAGCTAATGGCTATTTATATGCAGGTCTCAGCTATGCCTCCGTCTGGAAAATAAGCATATCAGACATAATCGGTATTAATAAAATTTCTTCCAGAATACCCGAAAGTTATAACCTATACCAGAATTATCCTAATCCTTTTAATCCCGTTACGTATATTGAGTTTGATATACCACAAAATAGTTATACAACACTCGTTATCTATGACATCCTTGGCAGAATTATTTATACACCTGTAAATGAATTTCTCAATGCAGGAAGCTATAAAGTAAAATTTGATGGCTCAGAATTGTCCAGTGGAATATATTTTTACAGTATTACATCAAACAATTTTGTAAAGACAAAGAAGATGCTACTCTTGAAATAAATTAAATACTATAACATACAAAAATTCTAACTACTACCATATAGTTTTCTTTAAAAAGGGTTTCTTTACAACTTAACTAAACCTCATACCGGATAAACTTTTTACTTTATAATCACATTCATTTTTTTAATAACACTTTCCCTTTTATTTTTTTATCTAATAAACTAACTTACTACTAATTATTTTAAATAAATTAAAGTTATGAAAAAATTACTAATATTTTTAATGTTTTCTGTTTCTGTTACCTTGCAAGCCCAGCTGGTAGATGATGCTAACTGGCAATCACGAGTCAAAGTACCTCAAGGTTATCAGTTTTCTCCTCAGGGGACTCAAAGCGTAACCTACACAGTTAACGGCTTTGATAATTTCTGGCTTGGTACTGATTTTGGAGAGCCTTATATAGCTACTAACCCAAGAGACCCATTAAACAGTGTTTGTGCTTATAACATTAATAATTTTTACTATACTCTTGATGGTGTTAATTGGACAAAAGGATATCCAAATTTTCCGGGCTATTCAGTCATCGGGGATCCAGTTGTAACATACGATAGTCTGGGGAATGTATATTACCTTCAGATGTATCAAAACGGCTCTGAATATGGGGCAGCTGTGGGAAAATCAACAGATAAGGGAGTTACCTGGTCAATGTTTTCACGAGCCTATTCGTCAACTGCAGGACTTGGTGATAAACCCTGGATAACAGCTGTTCAGTCAGGCGGACCTTATTCTAATTATCTCTTTGTAGGATGGCGACAGTTTGGCTCAACTGGAATGAGGGTAGTCAGAAGCACTGACGGTGGACAAACCTGGTCCTCCCCTATCACACTAAGTGGAGATCAAGGAGCTTATGTTGCAGCAGGACCTAATGGAAATATTCCAGGCGGATATATCTATTTTGCCTGTACTTCGGGTGGCTCTATTATATTTTATCGTTCTTCAGATGGAGGGGGAAGCTGGTCATATCTCAGTACTCCTTCATCAATGGCTGGCCCTGGCGTAATCTGCTATGGTAGATATACTGTTAAGAATTGTATCCGAACAGATAATTTCCCAAGAATGGCTGTTGACAATAGCTGGACTTCAACAAGAGGAACAGTTTATATTGCATTTGCAGCAAATCCTTCAGGTCCCGACAATGCAGACATATTTGTGGTAAAATCTACAAATTATGGACAGACCTGGAGTACTCCAATAAGGGTTAACGATGACGCAACAACAACAGACCAATGGATGCCTGCTATTAGCGTCGATAATAGAACTGGTAGAGTTTATGTTTTCTGGTACGATTCTCGTAATGACCCTTCAGGAAATTTGCTCACAGAGATGTGGAGTGGAACTTCAAACGATGGCGGTAATATATTTATAAATAATAAGGTTAGCGATGTTCAGTTCAACCCAAACAATATGGCTGTTGGGCAGGGACAAAATCAGGCTAATTACATTGGTGATTACATTGGCAATTGTGGGATTGGTAAAACTGCCATTAATGCCTGGACTGATGCAAGATTTAACAATATGGGTAGCTTTGTTGCTTATAGCCCTGATTTTGCTATGCTTGTATCTCCCAATGCTGCTTTTTTACATTCAGGAACTGACTCTGCTACCTTTACCATAAAAGTTCCAGCTATAAGGGGTCCTTTCAATGACAATGTACGTTTTACTGCAACACTTGATACCTTGCCTACCTCCGGCTCGATAACTCTTAACTTTATAAACGGTAAAGATTCAATTACTGCTTTTCCTGACTCTGTATACCTTAAAGCTAAGATACAGGGGTCTGTTCCTCCTAAAGCTTATTATATTACCGTAACAGGAAAGGGGTCGATGGGAGCACCAGTTCACAAGAGAAGCATTATATTGTATATCGGCGTAAATACACTCACAGTAGGCACTAATAGAGAGGGCGTTTGTGACTATAAGGTTAACGGGACACAATATAATACCAGGCAAACATTGGTTTTTGTAACCGGCTCCAACGTAACTGTTCAGGCATTGAGTCCTAAAGTTGTTGGTGGTACTCAATATGTCTTTCAAAACTGGTCTGATAACGGCGACACAACTCATACAATTACTGTTAATAATAATATCACACTAACTGCCTTTTACAAGATTCAGTTTAAGTTAATAATGAATTCTGCTATTGGTAACACTTTCGGTGGTAATGTGTTTTACGATTCTGCAACTGCATTTACATTCGGAGTAACAGGAAGATTCGTAAATTACAACAATCAAACATATCAATTCAGAGGTTGGACTGGCTCAGGCGTAGGTTCATATACAAGCCCTGATAGTTCAGGATTTGACACTGTTGTAACAAGACCTAATGGAATAATTAACCCGATTGTACAGACAGCACGCTGGTTACAGGTTACATCTGTTCAGAACATAAGTACAGAAATACCCAAAGAATACAGGTTATATCAAAACTACCCTAACCCATTTAATCCTGTAACCACGATTGAATTTGATATAGTAAAGGCAGGATTAGTACGGCTTCAGGTATATGATGTACTTGGTAGAGAACTAAGAACACTGGTTGAATCAAATCTCTCCTCTGGGAAATATAAGGTACAGTTCAATGCAATTGATTTACCAAGCGGAATATACTTTTACAAATTAACTACACCAGAATATACAAACATCAAACGAATGATACTTATGAAGTAAAAAAAATTATAAGGTTCCCATAAAAAAACGAGAGCCTAAAAATTATCTGGCTCTCGTTTTTATTCCTCATGCAAATCTCTCCCTTTTAAGATTGAGAATAGAGAAAAACGATAGAAGGTTAATATAAAATTTTAAAAGGGACTTCCTTTTTAAAAAAATAATATTACTTCATTAAACCTTAATATAAGAATTTTTGTCTAATAGTTAGATTTTAAAAACAAAATTTTAATTTTAAAAAAGACTATGGAAAAAAGAAATTTCTTATCTGGACTTTTAGCTATTTCATTTACTATTATTTTTGCCTTGTTTTCACAGGGCTGTAAAGAAAATGCCACTGAACCTACAGAATTAACTGATGAGGAATATGTCAAGCAAGTAGTCCTCAATGGTTATGATAATAGTGCTGTAGAGGATAATCTTATCTCTCAGGAACGAACTGATTTCGATGACGGCGCAGCTGTCCCTGATGATGATAGTGGTCCTATTATCTCCCCTCTTGATTCATTGAAGAGATGGGGAAGAATTATTACAGGCAACAATATAAACATTAACGTTGAAGACTCAGGGGATACTCTTAAAATCGTTCACATTACGAGAACAATTAATGGCTATTTCAGAATTATTGGCTATAAAAATGGACAATTAGATTCAGTTAACAAACCCTATACACAGGTGTTTACCAGAAATGTGGAGTTTAAACGTATAGGTCGTTCTCCTTATCCAAGATTAAATTGGAGACTATACAGAGTTTCCTGTCTGGATGGACAAACAACCCAACCACAAATCGGTAGCGATTATGTAATGATTACCAAAGTTGAATTTTACAAAAATGGTTCCCCTCTACCTATTCTTGTCTTAAATGGTCCTGACTTTCAAAATTTCTATTTTACAACAGCTTATTTTGGTGGAAGTGGAATCCCCTCAGTAAATCGTGGGGATCAAGTAACTATTAAGGTTTATACAACCTCACAACTTAGTGATCCTGATTATGTAGCATTTCATTGGGCTAAAAACACTTTTGGCTTCCACAGAAAAAAATTCCAGCTTGAAAGCCAAACCGGCAGCGGACCTTATTACAGAATATATAGTAAGACATTCAACATTTATTCCCAACATAGACTTGGAGTTTTTAATGGTAGCATTAGTGCCAGCACTAAAGAATCCCTTTACGATGATGATATTTCGAAATTTGCATCAGATCAGGTTACGTTTCCCTATAAGGTCCTCCAGTAATATATCACTTCTTTCCATACTCGAGACTGCTTCACAGTAGTGAAGCAGTCTTTTATTATAACTCTCCAAATAAACCGAAAGAAATATATTTAATGTATACAGTTGGATTTTCGTTATAAAAGTTCGTCTATAGTTTTTCTCATACCGGGGCGTGTGTAATACAAAGAATTGTCATCCTCCCAGCTTTTATACCTCATATCACGTTCTATAAGTTTATACTTAAATAAGTTGCGAAGAATTTTAACTGTCTCATCTCTGGTGAAATTCATAGTACGCATAATAGCAGAGAGACTTACACGTTTAGGGCTTGTTCGAATAAATCTTAACACTTTTGTTTCCTTTTCAGTTAGTTTTATATTTTCCTGTTTCAAATATTCTCTATGACTTGAAAACACCTTTTCTCCACCTGAAAATACAATCAGTTCCCCTTTTTCTAAAGGAATCCAATCACTACCACTTGACGCATCAGTCGATACTACATAACCCTGAACAGCAGGGCTTTTTTCTTTTTCAAGCTCAAGTGAGAACTCATCAACTTTCATATAGAGGTTATCAAAAGGTGCTTTAATTATCTTATAATATAGATTCTTAAAACCATTGCAATCGTAATAACAAAATAACTTAGTACCCTCAGAAAATATACAATTAAGTTCACCAAAATTATTCAATTCACTTAGGACATTATGTAACCACTTATATTGATTTTCATCCCAAACTTCAACCTGCCTTTCAGCAATTCTGTCCAACAAATAACAAAATGCATATTCAGAATCAGTATCACCTACAGGCATAAACCTACTTCCTGGAGGCAATTCACAATTTCGAACCTCACCATTATGGATAAATGCATATTCTTTGCCATACAACTCACGATGAAATGGTTGTACGTTCATATTGCTTTTCTCATATTTTTGTGTCCAACCTATATAAGCCATAAAAATTTCAGTCTTCAAAGCCTTATAGGCTTTAAGAAATTCTACTCCTCTGGGGGTCTCCGAAGGATCAAATGGCTCTTTAACAACCTGCACAGCTCTATCAGGGTAGAATGCAATACCAAAACCATAAAAACTTTTTCCTGACCGTTTGCGAAATTTACTGAATGATGCGGAAGGAGATACTAGCTTGTTGAAATTTAGTGAAAATAAGAGTGACATAATATTCTCCGGTTTAATTTTCTGGAATTTATTAATTAATATCCATTTTGTCAATATATTATGCTAATCATAATTTTAATTTTTACTCTTGGTAATTTATATACATATATACAACACTGATAATTCTCCAATGGTTATAACTATACACTGTTACATCTTAAGATTACATTTAAGAAATTAGAATATAATCACAGTAGAAATAATATATTGTTCACTTATAGCTAAGAATAGATGAAAGTACAGGAATATATTTTTATTTCTTAGATTGTATAAAGATTGAATTGGAAAACCCTGGTCCAGCAATCCGTCTAAAGATGCTATTTCAGTAGCAACATTTTTTTTGTTTCAGTATAATTGCCAACTTTTAATCTGTAATAATATATCCCGCTCGGAAATTCCTTTGCATTCCACCCCACTTCATAAATACCAGGAGTGAGCCTTTCATTAACAATCACTCTCACCTCATGACCAAGTATATCATAAACAGATAAATATATCTGTTCTAATGATGAAACAGCAAATTTTATCCTGGTAGCAGGATTAAATGGATTAGGATAATTCTGGTAAAGTTTATTATATTCTGGAATAAGATTGCCTATATTTTTAATTTTCGTTCCACCGTTTGTCGATTTATAAACCACTGCCTGCTGACCGCTCTGACCCCCGCTCATAAAAAATATATTCTCATTAACCAAGGAAAGCCCAATAACGTAAACATCTTCATTCAGAAATTTTATGTTCCAGCTAATCCCGCCATTTGTTGTTTTCATCGTCGTTATCTTTCCTACCATCTGGTAAAAATCATAGTAATATCCAATAGCATATGCTATTTCACTTCCTTGAATACATCTTATTGCTGTTGGGATTACAGAATAAACAAATTGAGTGGAATCCCAGCCTGCACCTCCATTCGTTGTTTTATAAATTTTTGCTCCACTCTCATTAACATAGCCGTTCCAGTTTCCGTTACCAAGCATAAAGCCAGTATTAGAATTAAGAAAAACAACATCAACCATTGAATTGGTGAACAGAAAATTTTCGCTGTTCCAACTTACACCTCCATCTGTAGTTTTGAATACAATGCCGTATAATCCACTCAGTAAATTAGTGTCAGACCTATCACCACATACAAATCCCGTAGTTGGATTCAAAAAATATATTCTGCTTAATCTCAAATATGGCTCAATTGAAATAGCAATCCAGTTTAATCCCCCATTTGTTGTTTTTAAAACTCTACTGTTACCAAGTGAGCCTGAATCAATTATTGCAAAGCCAGTATTCTCATTAAAGAACTGAATATCATTAATATACCCGGTAGTTGTATCAAACTGTCCAATCTTTATCCAGCTAATCCCACCATTTGAGGACTTAATAAATGAGGCTTTATACTCATTATAACTACCATCAATTCCCTTCATCTGCGAAGTAGCCTTAAGATGAAACGGCAAACAGGAAAAATTTTTGTCAATTTTTACTGATGTGTTCAAAGGCAAATTTTCTGCTCCTCCAGCATACACAATAACAGAATTAACAAACTGTACCGCCGTTAATGCTCGGAGATTAGGAGGATAAGTTGATAGAATCCAGCTACTACCAAAATCAGTAGTAACATACAATTGCTCATTAAAAGGGAAAAGCGTATGTCCTGCAGCAACTCCATTATTCCCATAGAAATCGAGCGCATTAGCAATCCCCTGATATGGAAGATAGTATGGATTCCATTGAGCAAAACTACTACAGTAAGTAATAACATATAGAAGAACAAAGAATCTCTTCATCTTTTTCAACTTTTTTTAAAAAATAGGAAATTCCCATATCAATTACAAAGGAGTATATATATATATATCCCCAGTACTTACAATTTCATTTTACCACCCTGCCTGCACAAAATAAATTTAAATTTTGATTAGAGTCCTCAATTTATTCTGAACAACATTACCAGATAAGAATGTTATAAAAAAGAGAATCCAGGAGGATAGTAAATGTATGAGCAACAATTTTTTTCAACAATGGAAGACCTGAGCAACTTCAGGACTGGCAGGCAATAATTTTACTGGGAGAAAGCTCTGTGTTACACTTTGATATCTAACACTGATAAAATGTTCCTTATCTATGAATATTACTTCTCTACAGTGTTATTTATATCATAAAATAGATTAGAGCTGTAATAATTTATTTTTGTGTTCTGATAATTTCCACAAGTGCAGCAGCATTATTAAGTTTTTCTTCTTTGGAAGAAAAAACAAAGGTAAGAACTTTATACTTTTTTTCCAGCTTTTTTATCTGTTTAAGAAGTTCTTCTTTAGTTTTTAATTCCTCACGATATTTATTTTTAAATGTATCCCATTTTTCAGGATCGTGATTATACCATTTTCTTAACTCCTTACTTGGGGCAATTTCTTTCAACCATAAATTGATTCTTGCTTTCTCTTTTGTTACCCCTCTTGCCCAGAGTCTATCTACAAGAATTCTATATCCATCATTTTGTGATGGCTTTTCGTAAACACGTTTTATTTTTATCACTTTATTCTCCTGAAGTAAATTTTTTTAGAGTTTAGTCCTGCTTCTATTTTTTTGACTGTTATTTCAGTCTGCATTAACTTCTAATTTTATCCAATAATCGATTCAATTCTATGACCTCTTTAAGGGTTAAATTGCCAAGTAGTGTATCTACTTTTCGCTCACAACTATATATCTTATTAAGAAGTTGCAATCCTTTTTTAGTTATTTCAATTGATTTCCGTCGCCTATCCTCGACATCTTCTTTTCTCCATACTAACCCTTTTTCAGACAATCTGTCAATAAGCCGGCTAACATCCGAACTCTTATCCAGCATACGCTCTTTTATAAAATTAATTGAAAGAGGGGCTTCGGAACGAAAACCACGAAGAATTCTTAAAACATTGTATTGAGGTTCTGTAAGCTTATGTTTCTTTAGTGATTTATAAAATTCATAACTTAATTGCCTGCTGGTATAAATCAGGTTTATTAATCCTTTATGATATTCGTTCCGGAATCTTCCTTTTATTTCGTTTTCTATTTTCATTTTTGATTAAGTTTAAAAAATTTAGGATGCCTTAGATAAAACACAACCCAGACTAAAATAAGAACAACAGCCGGCAGCATTATACTTATGCCGCCAGTCATATGGAGAATTATTGCTCCACCCATATACGAGCTAAGTAGTAATGTACCAAATCTATTGGTTTTTGGGAACAAAAATAATAAAGCTGAACCTATTTCACCAAGTGCAATTATAATTCGCCAGCTTCCCAATCTCATTTGTTCCATCTGCTCAGGATGTAAAAATAATTTCCCGCTCGCACTGTATAAATAAAGTGCTGTTAATAAGCCGGCTATTATCCAGCCAATAAGGGTTCTTGTCTTTGAAATTTCTGTGTCCATAGTTTTTAAATTTTAAATTAACAACATTTATTTTTGAAATATTTTACTTAAATAAGTTTTAACATCGGTAGGTTTCCTACCAAGAAGAGTGGTTAAGTCAGTAGTGGAAACGTTCATTGCATTTGCTGCAAAAGCCTGTGCAAAAGCCGTGAGTAATTGGGCAAACATTTCCGGCATATCATTTTGCATCAATCTTTGTTTATAAACTTCGGGTTCGGGAGAGAGGTACTGTATGGTCTGACCTGTTATAGAAGAAATCATCTGAGCAATTTCACCAAATGAAACTGGTTGCTCAATACCAATGTTATATGATTTGTTTTTATGTCCGTCGCTGGTAAGCACATTAGCCAATGCTTCTGCTATTTCGTTACGTAGAACAAAATTAACTTTCCCTTTACCGGCAGGTACAAAAATTGTTTTCGTTTCAAGTAGGTTTTCTCCCATAAAGTCCATAAGCATATCCATATAAAAACCATTTTCAAAGAGTGTATAATTAATTCCACTATCTTTAAGATAATTTTCCGTCTCCACGTGGTCTTTAGCAATAAACCAGAGAGGAGAAGAAGAATCGTCATAGGTACGCATAAATCCTGTGTAAATGATGAATTTCACACCATTTTCTTTTGCCGCATTTATAACATTGATGTGTTGAAGGGCACGACTTTTAAGCATTTCATTTGACGAAATTAACAAAATTGTATCAATACCTTTTGTTGCAGTTAACAGAGAATCATAGTCATCATAATCCCCTATTCTTACCTCAACTTTTTTTGTTTTAAGTTGTTGAGCTTTTTTTTCATTGCGCACCAGAGCTACAATGTTATCCCTCTTATTTTTAGAAATAAGGAAGTCTATAGTTGCACCTCCTAAATGGCCACTTGCCCCCGTTATTAAAATTTTCATAATATTTTCTTTATTTTTGTTCTTAAAAAACACTTTAAGATTTTATCCAAATTTAAATCCTGAAATTTTCACTCCCATCACTGTTCCTGAGTAATCTCTCCTCCCAATATCATCACCAGCAGCGCCCGCTATCACAAATAAAGGCACTAAATGTTCACTCCTCGGATGACTTTCCAGCGCAAAAGGAGCATTTCGCCAATTTATCAATGCGAGGTTCCTGTCTTTTACATCGTCTTTTGAAATTACATCCGTAAGCCAGTTGTCAAACTTTTCCGAATGAATAAAAACATTTGGATTTCCTGACATAAATCCGCGCATATTATGATAGCTCATACCAGAACCAATAATCAGTACACCTTTGTAACGTAAAGGTTTAAGCGCCTTGCCAAGATTTATGTGCGTTTTAGGTTCAAGACTATCAACAAGTGAGAGCTGAATTACCGGAAATTTAGCTTCGGGGAAAGCAACCATTAAAGGCACAAAAGTACCGTGGTCAAACCCACGCTTGTATTCCCTGCTGCTTTTAAACCCGCTTCTGGTTAAAAGATCTTCTACCTGTTCTGCCAATTCGGGACTACCAGCGGCTTCCCATTTCAGATGATAAGTATATTCAGGAAAACCATAGTAATCATATAACAGTGGTGGATTTATACCAAAATGAACTGTTGGTACTTTTTCCTCCCAATGCCCCGAAATTACAAGAATAGCTTTTGCAATCTGCTTATACTTATTGCCAAATTCTATCAGGTAATTTCTCAAGCTTTCATATCCACTGGGGTCGCCCAGAGCATTATCCATAATATGCCAGGGACCACCTCCATGAGGAATAAAATATACCGGTAACTTAGACACCTGTTAATTATTTTCTTATAGATTTCAACGCACTTCCCCAGCTTATAAGCTGATTAAGCATAGTGTTTAAAGCTTTTTCGTGAATTGGAGATGGCTTAAAAACACTAAAGTTCTCAAAATCAGTAAAAAGAGAAAGAGCAACCTGAGTTCTTACATCAGCAACCTGAAGTTCACCCATAATTAAGCGAAGTTGTTCTACTGCACGAACTCCTCCTGCAGAACCATAACTGACAAAACCAGCTGCTTTGTTATTCCACTCAGCGTATAGAAAATCTATAGCGTTTTTTAAAGATGCAGAAGGAGCATGATTATATTCGGGGGTAACAAAAATAAAAGCATCAAGGGAGTTTATTTTTTCTGCCCAGAGTTTCGTATGGGAATGCGAATATTGTCCCAACGAAGGAGGTATAGATTCATCCAGTAAAGGTAAATTGTAGTCCTTGATATCAACCAGTTCAATTTCTGCATCATCTCTTTTTGATGACAATTCATATACCCATTTTGCAACTGCTTCAGCATTGCGACCAGGACGGGTACTACCAATAATAATTCCAATTTTTAACATATTTGATTCTCCTTTAACTTTAATTTTATTCCTTTAGTTTTAATTATTCTTTAATTTCGTCTAAATATTACCACCATAAATAACTACATAGCTACTCTAACCAACAGCAAATCTGAAGACAACTCTAACTTAATCTTTTTTGCAGACACTGGCTCTTCCCTATAAACATAATATAATGTTTTACCAATATAAGTAGAACCTTTTAATGTTATAACATATAATTTTTTAAAAAGTTCCATTCAATTTCTTGCTCAGCTAATCCCCTCAGGTTAATAAACATACATTGCATATATCTATCGTAACTTTTTATCAGCGTCTTTGATTCATTTCATCAAGAACCCTCTCTTCGCAGATAATTTCACACTATTGGTACTATTGCCTATCAAGATTTTAGTATCAAAATCCATACGCAGTTTTTCTATTTCAATTTAATTTGTGCATTTCTAAATTAGATTTAAATTAATTCTATTATGTTATTACGAATACATCCACGGAATCCAGAATTAAGAAAGATACAGCTGGTAGTTGATATTCTACAAAACGGCGGAGTTATTATTTACCCAACCGACACTGTTTATGCCATAGGCTGCAGTATAATGCAACCAAGAGCGCTTGAAAGGATTGCAAGGATAAAGGGGGTTGACACAAAGAAAGTTAATTTTTCTATTATTTGCCACAGCTTAAGTAACATAACTGATTATGCCTTTAACATTGATACGCCTGTATATCGCATAATGAAAAGGACTTTACCAGGTCCTTATACCTTTATTCTCCGCGCCAATTCAAACGTGCCAAAAATATTCCAGAGTAAGAAAAAAACTGTTGGCATTCGTGTCCCAAACAATAAAATACCTTTAACTATTGTTGAGGAACTTGGGGTCCCAATTATTTCAACATCAATCCATAACGATGATAAAATTGTAGATTATATCACTGATCCTGCATTAATATATGAAAAGTTTGAAAAACTCATTGATGTCATAATAGACGGCGGATTTGGAGGAAATAAACCTTCTACAGTGCTGGACTGTACAGACAAAGAGATTATAGTACTGCGGGAAGGACTTGGAAAACTTGAGGGAATAATTTAATATGGATAGTATTTTATTTCGACGACGAAGCATTAGAAAATACAAGCCTGATCCAATTAAAGAAGAGGATCTTGACTATATTCTGAAAGCTGCAATGTTTGCACCCTCTGCACACAATGAACAACCCTGGCACTTTATTATAATTGATGACAGAGGAAAATTGAATAAGATTGCTGACTTTCATCCCTATGCAAAGATGCTTAAAGAAGCTCCTCTGTGTATTATGGTCTGCGCTGATCTTACTCTGCAAAAATCTCCTGATATGTGGATTCAGGACTGTTCAGCAGCAACAGAAAATATACTCCTTGCTGCAACGGAACGAGGACTCGGTTCTGTATGGATTGCAGTTTTTCCTCGTAAATTACGAATGGAATTTGCCCGTCAACTTTTAAATATTCCAGAAAATGTTGTTCCGTTTTCTTTTGTTGCTATAGGATATCCAGATGAGGAGAAAGTATTCCCAACAGATAGATATAAACCTGAACGAATTCATAAAAATACATTCTGAGAAAAGTATACTGGGATTATGAAAATGACTAATTTTTTGATTTTTTTCACTATCGTTTTTGTTCTTTATTCGCTGGTTAATTTTTATGTATTCATTAGAGGATTGCAGGCACTGCCAAAAATTCCTGTTATAAGGATTTCATACTCTGTGATTTTTATTGCTTTGTATCTTGCTTACCTTATAGGCAGAATACTGGAGAGAATTCAGCAGGGTATTGTTTCAAATATCCTTATCTGGTGTGGTTCTTTCTGGATGGCGGCGGTGATTTATTTCCTTCTAATAATAATTATACTTGATATTGTTCGAGGAATTAATAGTACCACTCCAATTTATCCCTCATTTGCAACATTTTATTACGGTGCAACAAAACTCGCATTTTTTATAGTATCTGTCTTACTTGTTTCTTTGATACTCTATGTTGGTTACAAAAACTCAAATGAAATAAACCTTCACACACAGGTAATAAAAATCGATAAACCTGCCGCAGAAATTTCTGAAATTAATATTGCATTTGCCTCAGACATTCACCTTGGAACTGTGGTTGATGACGAAAAACTGCAAAAAATAGTTTCTCTTTTGAATTCAGTGAAACCTGATGTAATAATTTTCGGAGGGGACTTACTTGACGAAGATGTCACAAAACTTGAAGAGAATAATTCTGCAGAACCACTCAAACAACTTTCGGCAAAGTATGGCATCTATGGAGTAACAGGAAATCACGAGTATATAGGAGGGATAGAAAAAGCAATTCCTTTTATTGAAAAACACAACATCACCTTGTTACGAGACACATCTTACTTAATTGCAAATACGTTTTATTTAATAGGGCGAGAAGATAAGGAAAAGAGCAGGTTCACCGGTCAACCACGGAAAAAACTGACAGATTTACTCAGGGATGTTGATAAATCCCTCCCCTTGATTCTAATTGACCATCAGCCATCAGAAATAGAAGAGGTCGTGAAAAATAAAATCGACCTCCAGATATCCGGTCATACACACAATGGACAGTTTTTTCCGATTAATCTCATTGTGAAACTAATATATGAATTTCCATACGGTTATCACAAAAAGCAAAATACACAATTTTTTATTTCTACTGGCGCTGGCACCTGGGGACCACCTATAAGAATTATGGCTCCTCCTGAAGTCGTTCTCCTGAAAGTAAAGTTTGGAAATTAGCCAATTATCCTGATTCTTGGTTCCTCTCTTTTTTTACAATGTGTAAAAATAGCATATCTAATAGCATCCATACTATGGTCGTTAAATTTAACAGGTTCATCAAACAGCTGCCCATTTCTATCCTCCTTATATGAATATGCAAGCACCTCTTTATTGATATTGATGTTATTCGAATTGCTATAAATCCGTGAAGCCTTCAGGAAATCGATTCCATCTCTGACATTTTTATCAGCTCTAAGAACATTAAATCCACTTTCACATAGTTCCTGAATCCTGTTTGATTCAGAAGAATCACAATAAATTGGGGCACTTTTCTTAATTCCAAGCTGCTTGATTCTGGCAATAAGTTCTGTATTTGTAAGTCTTGTTTCATAGATTAGTTCTTTGAGAAAAAATTCTTTATCTTTTATTCCAACTTCGATCAAAGCTGTGGGATTATTATAACCGAAATCAAGTCCATAAATAATTTCATCAAACTCTGAGGGGTAGTTTTCAATCAGTTCAAACGGTTTAAAAATCAGATTTTTCAAACTCCCCCATTCACCAAGTGCATATATTTTGTAATAGTTCTCATCCTGATTTTTAAGTTCATTTAATATGGTAATGTACTCTTCATCAATAAAAGTATTATCTTTGAAAGTTGTTTTTATTTTTGTGCAATTCTGGAAAGTTCTTGTATTCAACCAGTGGTTAACGTTTACAGGATTATAAGTCAGGATTATTTGTTTGTAATTTGCGGTCTTACCCCTCACCCTGAGATTTATCTGGTTAAAGTCCTCAAACTCCAGTTCAGTTGCTTCTTCAATCCAGATAGAGGTTATTCCAAAAATTGATTTCAATTTCTCCCTATCATCTAAACCTGCAGAAATAATTTTATTACCATGCAGTGTACATTCTATACTCAAATCTGACTCACGAAAATTAAAGTACTTCTGAAGATTAGCAATATAGACTAAATGTTTAATGAGTGAATATTGTGAGTTTCGGATTGTTCGTGCAACTTTTCTGACCAGAAGGAATCTGTGTTTTGGTTCAGTCAAAACACGCAACAAAATCTTTTGGGCTGCAAAGTAACTCTTGCCTGAACCTGCACCGCCATAAATATGAAGATAACGTGATGAGTTCTTTAATAATGGAAGATATATTTTATTGATTGACTTTGTGATGACACTGAAACTGAGCTTTTTTCTACTGTTCTTTTCAAAAAGAGATTTCATTTCTCAGTAAAATCAATCTCAATCTTTTTATCAACCTTGTTATTGTTTAATTCAGTATAATTAAATTTTTTGTTGAATCTCAATTTCAAGTAGAACATCCACATACTGGAATTAAAATTTTTTTTGTTTTTCAAGCCGGTAATGCCAACCCGCTCCCAGAAATAGAGATTTGCACGTAAAGCAGCCTTTACACGTTCATAGTAATAATTATTTCTCTCTTTCGAATCAAGGATTGAAATAATTTCCTCAATTTTTTCAACATCACATAACCCGAATGAATGTTCAGAAAAACCCTTTTCAAGATGAGCACAGAACTGAGCAATAATCTTTTTCATTTTAGTTTCAGATAAAGTAGAAACATCAGTAACTATAGTTTGCGTTTTTTTCTTTGCCATAGTCAAAAATATCAAAAACATTCAAAGAAAAATAATTTTTTGACAGAAAGCAAAGCTTAAAGGAGAAAAAGTTCAGGCATTAAGTAAAGGAGTATCAAAACAGGTTTTTATATTCAATTTCTACAGGTGTAATTTATTAGAGCAATTTCGACATCAAGATTCAATCTCAGCGTTATTGAGAATTTCCGGAGGTAGCTGGTTTTCAGTTTTTGCACCGAGTTCTTTAATTTTTTCAAGTTGGGAGATAACATTGCCTCTACCTCTTGAAAGTTTGTTCACTGCAGACTCATAAGATGATTTTGCATCATCAAGTTTTTTCCCGATGTTGAGTAAGTCTTCAAGTACACCACGCATTTTTTGATATAACTTACCGCTTTGGTCAGCTATGGCAAGTGCATTTCTATTTTGTTTTTCTTGCTTCCAGATATTAGCAATTGTACGTAATGTAGCAAGTAAAGTAGAAGGTCCCACTATCACTATTTGTTTTTCAAAAGCATCATTCCATAGGCTCAAATCAGCCTGAACCGCCAGACTCAAGGCTGGTTCAATGGGCATAAACATTATTATAAAATCCACTGTCTGCAAACCATAAAGATTCTGGTACTGTTTTGCATCAAGGGTTTTGATATGATTTCTAAGTGCGGCAATGTGTTCTGCAAGATAAGATTGTTTTCTTACCGGGTCATCTTCATTCCAGTATCTCTCATATGCCCGTAGTGACACCTTTGAGTCAATAATGATGCTTCTGTTTTCTGGAAGGTGAATTATCACATCAGGCCTCAATCGTCTGCCAGTTTCATCCGTTTTGCTTTCTTGAATAGTATATTCCCTATCCCTTACAAGTCCTGAACGTTCAAGAATCTTTTCAAGTATCAATTCCCCCCAGTTCCCCTGTGTTCGTGAATCCCCTTTCAAAGCCTGGACAAGATTGTTGGCTTCTTCTGTTATTTTTTGATTGGCTTCTTTAAGATGTTTTATCTCTTCAATTAAAATTTGTCTGTGCTCACGTTCCGAAAGTGAGGTCTGACGAACCGCATCCTCAAACTTCTTAATATTCTCCTTTAATGGATTTAAAATTTGTTCTATACTCTGAGAACTTTCCCTCTTGAAACTTTGAGTTTTCTCATCAAAAATCCTATTGGCAAGATTTTCAAATTCCACCCGAAAACTCTCCTGTAATTTTAACAGTTCTGCTTTTTGTTCTTCAAGTTTTTCTCTGAGAGTATTATTTATAGTGGTTATTTTCGATAGCTCATTTGAAGCATCATAAAACTTCTTCTCAATAGTTTCAAGCTCATTACGTTTAGTTTCAAGCTCTTTTTCGAGAATATTTACACGTTCATTTAACCGCGCTACCTCAATACCGAATTTATCTTTCTCCTGAGCAAGTAGTTTAAACTCCTCTTCTCTAACAAAACCTGTAGCAAATTTTGATTTTAAGTAAAGAAACCCTATTCCAAAACCGATCACCCCACCAATTATAAGGGCAACCAGAATTAATAATGTATATTCCATTATTCAATAATTTAAGTATTTTATATAATGTATAGATTTTTATAATAGTTATGTGTACTATCTTCTATCAGTTTCAAATATTATTGTTTACTCTTCCAGTTCAAAAAATTTGTTTTTCGGTCCATCTCCAAGCAGCAATCCATAGATTACAAATTTCTTTTTCATCACTTTAACAAAACGACCGCGCACAACTCTATTACCTCTCATTGCTGTAAATATATCTTTAATCACCTTAACGTCTTTCAGGGTATCCTCTGATATTTTCTTATCGCCCTTGTAAGTAGTAATTGTACATACCGGTCCCTCAGGGTCCTTAAATTCAAGAACTAACTGTTCCCAGATATCGGAGTTTTTTTCTCCTTTTGCAGACGGAGATGGAATTGTGGAGTAAACTCCTGCAAAGGCTTTTGAAGTTTTTTCCACCACAGGGACAAATTCGGTAACATCCACTGAATCTCCTAACCGACTAATATAATACGCCTCTATAAACTTTCTTTTTTTTGTAGTGTCCTCTGCTGAAGTGAACTGTCGTTCTTTTGAAACCGATATAGAGTCAGGGAGGGTAATTTCAGTTTTTTTATTTTCTCCGGAATCTCCAGAAGTAGAATGGTTATCCTTATTACAGGCAAAAGGAATTACAAATAGTATTAGAAAACAAATTTTAAATATATTCTTCATACTATTTAATTAGTTCATTTATCTTTCTTCTCCAGACGCCATTTTCAAAGGTAGCAACATATACATAATCATTTGCAGTTGCTATAGCCGTCAGTTTTACATTAGTAGCAAAATCTGCGTTTTTTGTAACAAACGTCTTACCTGAATCATTTGAAAGATACATCAGATTTCCAGCAGCAGCGACAACATATTTCCCGTTGCTATGAAGAGAATTGTCTTCAGAGACGAAACTATACCTCACTGGAGCATTCCAGGTAATTCCCAGATCAGTGGAAACGTAAAGACTTCCGCTTGTAGTCACAAAAATACCGTATCCATTATACCAAACATCATTTATCATCCCACTTAACATTGACTGTTTCCAATTTTGACCAAAATCTGATGAGACATAAAGTGCTTTTTCTGCTGTTGCAATAACATAGGAATTAACAACAATAAATTTATAAATCGGTTCCCGTAAAGTTTTTATTTGAGACCATTTATTACTACCGCTACGGGTAGTATAAACTCCATTTTGAGTTCCAGCAAATTTAAAGGAATCGTTAGTAGCAAACGAAATTATATCTTCTTTTATATCTTCAGTGTTGTAATAATTGAATCCTCCCATTGCCCGTGAATAATACACTTTGCCATCTCTAACAACATAAAACATATCCCCATAGACAAAAAGATTTTCCAGATAAAATTTTTCTTCAATATCCCATTTCTTTTTTGAAGCATTAAAAGAGTATACGCGTGCTGGAGATTTTGCAAACAGATTTGAATTAATATAATAGAACTTATAAATTGGTACGGGTGAAAAACCCGTTTTCAGAGCGTTCCACGAATTTGAATAACTATATAACACATACAGTCCTTCATTTTGCAATACAGCATAAAGATTATTATTATCAGCTTTCAGAAAAGCAACACGAGAATTAAATGGTAATGCAAAGTTATCTGAACTCCAGTTTTCATTTCCAACTGATGCAGAGTAAATTCCCATTCCATCAGTGCCGGCATAGATTTTATTTTTATAGATTTCCACTGCATAAATTTTGCCAGCCGCAAGCCCAAAGTTAACAAGCTCCCAACTTGCTCCCGCGTTCATACTTCTTATAACCCCATAATCAGTAGCAGCATAGATGATTTTATCAGCAACTGTAACAGATTTCACATCTGAATAAAGGTAACCAGTTTTCAGATCAGTCCAGTAAAATCCATAACTTTCACTTACAAACAACCCATAACTTGTAGCAACAAATATAGCTCGATTATATATACGGATGAAATTTACTTTTCCATTTAGTACAGGGGTATTTTTACCTATAGAGGTCGTTCCAAATTTAGTAAAAACGTAAAGTCCCTTTTCAGTACCAACATAAAGGTTTCTGTCATCTGAGGCAAGAGCGGTAATTTCACTCTTATCGCTTGAAAAAACAACCTCAGAACCTGTACCAGAAGAGTTAATTTTATAAACATCAGAAGGCGTTGCAACAAAAATGTTATAATCATCTACCAGAACTGCCGTTAATTTTGAAACAGGTATATTATTACCTATCTTATTCCAGAATTGATTGGCAAACTGCGACATATAAATTCCATTTTGGGAGAGAGCAATTACAGCCTTGCCAAATCTTACATCAAAAGCATCAATGTTCACACGGTCAAGTCCGCCATTGAGACTCTCCCATTGACAGAAAGCTCTACTTATAAATAAGCAGCATAAAAAAAACAATGCCAACATCATTCTTTGCATAAGTAAAGATAAAAAAAATTACAGGAAATGAAAATAAACTTATACTTACCATTAGAATAAAGAATATCCGAACCTCATTGCTGAACCCTCTCTTTAAACTATATAGATCAGTAATTAAAGTTTTAAAACCTCAAAAATTCTAAGATTAACTTATTATTAATCTGCGAGAGATTTATAAATTGAAGTAATTTTTAAATTTGGATATATTCTATAGTTATGGTGAAAAAACTGGCTTGTGTAGTAATACCGTTAATCAGTCTAATGTTTACTGCTGTTTACGGTTATGATTTTACCAATGTGGACCGGAAAATTAATCAGGCAATTGAAGATAAAGCCTTTCCCGGTGCAACTCTGATTATAGGTAATCAGTATGATGTAATTTATGCAAAGGCTTATGGCAAATATACTTATGATCCTGATTCAAAGCCAACCTCCATTTATACCATCTATGACCTGGCATCACTGACAAAAGTTGTGGCTACAACCACTGCAATTATGAAGCTCTACGAAGAGAATAAACTTTCCCTTGATGATAAGGTAGTAACATACCTCCCTGAATTCAATAACAACGGCAAAGAAAAAATTACAATACGAAATTTACTCTTACATAATTCTGGCTTACAAGATTTGATAAAATTTTATCAATTGTATTCAACACGTGAACAGGCTATAGATGCAATTTTCCACTCCACTCCTGTCTATGAAACTGGGACTAAGTTTCTTTATAGTGACCTGAATGCTATATTGCTCGGGATGATAGTAGAAAAAGTTTCAGGGTTGCCACTTGATGAATACTGTAAACGAGATATCTTTCAGCCCTTAAATATGTATTACACTATTTTTAATCCTAATAGTGATTTGAAAGAATTTATTGCCCCAACAGAATTTGATTCATACTGGAGGAATAGATTACTTCAAGGAGAAGTACACGATGAATCAGCTTCATTTCTTGGAGGAGTTGCAGGAAATGCAGGTCTTTTCTCTAATGCTCCAGACCTTTATAAGTTTATGAGAATGATGCTTAATAGGGGAAAAATTATCGATACAGATGTTACTTATTTAAGGGAAGAAACAGTTAACACCTTTACTCATCGTTATGATGAGTCATATTCAAACACACGGGCACTGGGTTGGGATACAAAGCCCGCTCCTACAAAACATAGATCTCCTTGTGGAGAACTTTTTTCGGATAATTCCTTCGGGCATACAGGATTTACCGGAACCAGCATCTGGTGTGATAGAGATAAAAATTTGATTATTATCTTTCTTACAAACAGGGTTTATCCAACACGAAACAATAATCGCATAATGGACATTAGACCGGAGCTGCATAATACAATAGTAGAAGCGATAACAAAAGTTTCCAAAAACTAAATAAACCAAATATGAAACTTCCAAAATTCAAAAATGAAGCACTAACAGATTTTTCAAACGAAAAAAACAAACGAGCATTTGAAGATGCTCTGGAAGAAGTTAGAGAAAGATTCACACAGGAATACCCTCTTTTCATTGGAGGAGAAGAAATTTACACTGAGGAAAAACTTAAATCTTACAACCCTTCAAATCCCGAAGAGATTGTTGGAACATTTCAGAGAGCAAATGTTGATTTTGCATTAAAAGCAGTGGAAAAGGCATATGAAAAATTTAATGAATGGAAAGCAATCTCTCCTAAAAAAAGAGCAGAGTACCTCTTGAAAGCAGCAAAGTTGATGCGGAAACGGAAACATCTCTTTTCTGCAATGATGGTTTATGAAGTTGGGAAAAACTGGGTAGAGGCAGATGCAGATACAGCCGAAGCAATAGACTTTATGGAGTTTTATGCCAGAGAAATGTTAAGATACGCTGGGGAACAGCCCCTGACAAGAATCAAAGGTGAAAAGAATGAACTTTTTTATCTACCACTTGGGGTTGGGGTTATCATACCACCGTGGAACTTCCCTCTTGCAATTCTTGTAGGTATGTCAACTGCTGCAATTGTAACAGGTAACACAATAGTATTAAAACCATCAAGTGACGCTCCTGCTATAGCCCAAATGTTCGTAGAGTTAATGAGAGAAATTGAATTACCTGATGGTGTACTTAATTTTGTTACAGGTGGAGGTGGAAGTATTGGAGATGTTCTTGTACAACACCATCTGACAAGATTTATTGCTTTTACAGGCTCAATGGAAGTTGGGTTGAGAATAAATGAGCTTGCTGCCAAAAAGCAACCATCACAAATATGGATTAAACGAGTAATTGCTGAGATGGGTGGAAAAGATGCAATTATTATTGACAAAGAATTGTATAATTTTGATGAAGCAGTATCAGGAGTTATCACTTCTGCTTTCGGATTTCAGGGACAAAAGTGTTCAGCTTGTTCTCGTGTAATAGTAGATGAAACAATATATGATCAATTCTGCGAGGCTCTTCTAAACAGGGCAAAATCGCTTTCTGTCGATGAAGCAAGGCTTAATCCATCTATGGGACCTGTAATTAATGCTTCCTCAAAAGAAAAGATATTAAGTTATATTCAAAAAGGAATAGAAGAAGGCGGAGTTCTTTTGTGTGGTGGTAAAGAACTTCCTCGAAATGGGCATTTCATTGAACCAACTATAATCAAAGATGTAGACCCACGAGCTACAATTGCACAGGAAGAAATATTCGGACCTGTTCTTGCAGTTATTAAATCAAAGAACTTCGAGGAATCATTACGAATTGCAAATGACACAATATATGGTCTAACAGGAGCAGTATATTCTAAAAACAAGAAGAAACTTAAAAAGGCAGAACAGGAGTTTTTTGTTGGTAATCTTTATTTAAACCGCAAGTGCACAGGCGCTCTGGTAGGCGTGCATCCATTTGGTGGTTTTAATATGAGTGGGACAGATTCAAAAGCAGGTGGTAGAGATTATCTTGGTCTTTTTCTGCAAGCAAAAGTTGTAGCAAAGAAAGTATATAAAAAATGAAGAAACACTGGATTTTTATTATGGTAGTTTTAGCAGTCTCGACTGGTTGCAATAAAATAACAGAGAAAATTGATGAAAAGATTAAGCAAGAAATTGATAATAGTATGCTGGAACTTCGGCACAGGATGGATTCGCTAAATGCCATTACAATTGATTCAATTAAAAGTAAACTGGATTCATTACAAAAACAATCAATTAAATTAAAACCAGAAAAATAAGAAAAGAAAATGAAAATTCACGAGTATCAAGCTAAAGAACTGTTAAAGAAATTTGGAGTAGCAGTTCAGGATGGAATTGCAATACAAAAGATGGAGGACTTTGATTCTGCCATCGAAACTCTTAAATCAAGAGGGATAAATAAATTTGTTGTAAAAGCTCAAATTCATGCTGGAGGAAGAGGAAAAGGGATAGTGTATGATAAGGAAAACAGGGACAGAATTGTTGTTGAAGGAGGAGTAAAATATGTAGGTGATGATGTGGAAAAAGGCAGGGATTATGCTTCCAAAATTTTAAATAACATACTCGTAACACATCAAACTGGAAAAGAGGGCAAAGAGGTAAAAACGCTTTTCATAACAGAAGGTCTCGATTATAAAAAAGAATTATATCTTGGAATATTGCTTGATAGAAGCAATTCAAAAAATGTAATAATGGCATCAACCGAAGGCGGTGTTGAGATTGAAAAGGTTGCAGCAGAAACTCCTGAGAAAATTATAAAAGTCTGGATAGAACCTTCGTTAGGCATCAGGTCATATCATGCACGACAGCTTGCCTATGGACTTAAATTGGAAGGAAATGCATTTAAAGACTTTCAAAAGTTTATAGTTGCTCTATATAGCGCTTATGAAAACCTTGATGCTTCTCTTGTAGAAATTAATCCTTTGATAATAACAAATGATGACAGGATACTTGCGCTTGATGCTAAAATAAATCTTGATGACAACGCTTTGTTCAGACATCCGGAATATGCAGAACTAAGAGACCTGAATGAAGAAGATTCACTTGAAGTTGAAGCCTCAAAATACAATCTCAATTATATAAAACTTGATGGGAATGTAGGGTGTATGGTAAATGGTGCCGGACTTGCTATGGCAACTATGGACTTAATAAAACTTGCTGGTGGTGAACCCGCAAATTTTCTTGATGTTGGGGGCACTGCTTCAGCGGAAACTGTTGAAAATGGTTTTAGGATTATATTGTCCGATAAAAATGTAAAGGCAATCCTAATAAATATATTTGGGGGCATCGTAAGATGTGACAGGGTTGCAAATGGAGTTGTTCAAGCTTCCAAAAATTTAAATGTTAATATTCCGATTGTAGTAAGATTACAGGGCACCAACGCTGAAGAAGCTCGTCAGATACTTGCTGAATCAGGCTTGAATCTTATTCCAGCAGATACACTTGAAGACGCTGCAAAAAAAGTAACAGCAGCTATCTCTTGAAATAATTTTTAAAACAAAATTTTATGCTACAAATAACTTATGTTATTTGCGGGCATCTTTTTAATGTTTTTTTAAATGGCAAAAGAAACGTTTTTTCAAGATTATTCATTAACTTATGATGATATTTCGATTTTACCTGATCAAATATCTGACATAGAACATCGTGCAGACTGTAATACATCGGTTGATTTTCTCGGGGTGAGACTTTCTGTACCAATTCTTGCGTCCCCTATGAATACAGTTTGTGGAGGGCGAATGGCTAAAACTCTCTCTGAGCTTGGATGTCTCGGAATAATTCATAGATTTAACACTGTCGAAGAACAAATCTCAGAATTCACTGAGAATAATCTGCTTGATACCCCATTTAAAGCAGCGGCGATTGGAATTAATCACCAAACAGAACTTGATAGGCTTAAACGGCTTGCTGATTTGGGAATAAAAATATTTTGCATTGATGTAGCAAATGGTGGTTCTAAAATGATTGAGAGATTTCTGAACAGAATTGCTTCTGAAATTAAATCTTACGAACTAAAAATAATTGCTGGCAATGTAGCAAGTTATCAAACAACAGAATTTTTAATAGAACTTGAAGTTGACGCAATTAGAGTGGGAATAGGTAATGGGGCAATGTGTTCTACCTCAATCAAAGCAGGAGTTGGTATTGGACAGGTTGATGCTATTATAAGGGCTCTGGAAGCAAAAAACAATACGAATAGCAATGTAAAAATCATAGCTGATGGAGGAATTGCAAATCCAGGCGCAATGTGTAAAGCAATTGCTCTCGGCTGTGATGCTGTGATGTTTGGTAGAGTGCTGGCAGGGACAGAAGAGGCCCCCGGCGAAGTTTTGAAATATAACAATCAAAGATGGAAAAAATATGTTGGCAGTGCCTCTTTTGCTGTTAAACAGGACAATAAAAGTTATATAGAAGGCGAAGAATCACTTGTTCCATACAAAGGAAGTGTTACTAAAGTAATTAAAGAGTATAAAGAAGGATTGCAGTCATCAATGAGTTACCTGAATTCCAGAACGATTGCAGAATATCAAGCCAAAGCAACCTTTGTAAAACTTACAAGCCATTCATTTGATGAAAGGAAACCCCAGGTGTAAAGTATATGCTTTCTAATGATATAATGAAAAAATATCAACCTGTTATTGGACTTGAAATTCATGCTCAGATGAAAACAAAATCTAAAGCATTTTGTTCCTGTTCAACATCTTTCAGAGCGGCTCCAAATTCTAACGTTTGTCCAATATGCCTTGGACACCCTGGTTGTCTTCCCGTATTAAATGAGGAACTTGTAAACTTTGGCATCAAGATGGGACTTGCAACAAATTGCAAGATTCGTGAACGTTCTATCTTTGCGAGAAAAAATTACTTCTATCCTGATTTAACTAAAGGTTATCAGATTACCCAGTATGAAACACCTCTTTGTTATGATGGATTCATACAATTGAAATTACAAAATGGGATTGAGAAAAAGGTTGGTATAACAAGGATACACCTTGAAGAAGATGCAGGTAAATCGATTCATGATTTTTCGGATAATGAAACAATAATAGATTTTAATCGCTGTGGAGTTCCACTTATAGAAATAGTAAGTGAGCCAGATATGAATTCACCAGAAGAAGCAGTTTTATATGTTCAGAAGATTAGACAGTTACTGATTTATCTTGGAATATGTGACGGGAATATGGAAGAAGGGTCTCTTCGTTGCGATGCTAACATTTCCATCAGGCTCCAGGGTACCTCAAAGTTAGGGACACGTACAGAAATTAAAAACCTTAATTCTTTCAAGAATATCTATGATGCACTTCAGGCAGAAATAGAACGTCAGACAGAAGTTATTGAAAAAGGCGGGAGCGTTTATTATACCACTATGACATACAATGCAAAAGATAAAAAAACAATCCCCACACGTTCTAAAGAGGAAGCTCATGATTATAGATATTTCCCGGAACCTGACCTCGTTTACTTAAAAGTAGATGAAGACTGGATAGAGCGAATCCGCATTACACTTCCTGAATTTCCAGATGCAAAACAGCAAAGATTTCAGATTCAATATGGAATCCCAGAATATGACGCTCGCATATTAACAGAAGAACAGGAACTTGCCAATTATTTTGAAGAAGCTGCTAAACATCTTTCTTCCTTCTCGACAAAAGGATATAAAGGCATCAGTAATTTCATAATGACAGAAGTATTAAGAGTACTCAACGAAGAAAAAATTCCTATAACTGAGTTCCCTATCAAGCCTGAACACATTGCAAAAATTGCTGAATTGATTTTATCGGGTAAGATTAACTCAAATGCTGCAAAAGAAATATTTGCTGAACTTCTTCGCTATAAAGGAAGTAAAACACCGGAAGATATTATTAAGGAAAAAGATCTTTTACAGGTTTCAGATACAGATGAAATTGAAAACATTATAAGGATAGTGATTTCACAAAATCAAAAAGAAGTTGAAAGGTATCTGGCAGGCGAACAAAAACTTTTCCCATTCTTAGTAGGACAGGTAATGCGTTCAAGCAAAGGGAAAGCTAATCCAAAAATTGTTAATGAACTCTTAAAAAAAATATTAGACGAGATATGAGAAAAAAACTTATTGCGGGTAATTGGAAAATGAATAAAACTTTATCGGATTCAAAGTTGTTAATTCAAGAAATAAAAGAAGGTGTGAATAAAATCAAACTTCATAATGTAGAGGTTGTAATTTGTCCTCCTTTTACATCTTTACCCCTTGCCTCAGAATTATTAAAAGGTTCTGTTGTAAAAGTAGGAGCCCAGAATGTTTTTCATAAAGACTTTGGTGCTTATACTGGAGAGATTTCTGCCCCAATGTTAAAGGATAGTGGTTGTGAATACGTTATTATCGGACATAGTGAGAGAAGACAATATTTTAACGAAACAAATCATCTAATTAATTTGAAAGTAAAAAATGTACTTCAAAATAATTTAAAAGTCATTCTTTGTGTTGGTGAAACACTCGGCGAAAGAGAAAGTAATCTCCACATTAAAGTTGTTGATGAACAGGTAACTCTTGGTTTGAAAGAAATTAATCAGGAAGCAATGAGAAATGTTATAATAGCATATGAACCAGTTTGGGCAATAGGGACAGGTAAGACCGCAACGCCTGAACAAGCTGAGGAGATGCACAAAGAGATTAGAACTTCACTTTCAAATCTTTATGGTGATGAAATTGCTAATCAGACATTAATTTTATATGGCGGGAGCGTTAATGAGACCAATTCATACAATCTTTTTAAAATGCCCAACATTGATGGGGGCTTAATTGGAGGCGCCAGCTTGAAAGCAGAAAGTTTTTTAAAAATTATTCAATCAATAATAAACTAAAAAAATGAAAGAAGTAGTTATAGCATCAGCTGTTAGAACTCCAATTGGGAGTTATCTTGGGAGTTTATCTTCAATAACTGCGCCACAACTTGGTGCCATAGTAATTAAAGAATCTGTAAGGCGGGCACATTTAAAGCCTGAAGACATAAACGAAGTTATTATGGGTTGCGTATTACCAGCAGGCCTTGGTCAGGCGCCTGCAAGACAAGCTGCCATTTTTGCTGGCTTACCTGTCAGTGTTCAATGTACTACAATAAATAAGATGTGCGGTTCCGGTTTAAAAGCAGTAATGATGGCAGCACAGGCTATTATAGCTGGTGATGCTGATATTATTGTTGCAGGAGGAATGGAATCTATGAGTAATGTTCCTTATTATCTTGAAAAAGCTCGAGTCGGTTATCGGATGGGAAATGCAACTATAATAGACGGGATGATAAAAGATGGTCTGTGGGATGTATACAATAACTTTCATATGGGAAATGCAGCAGAACTGTGTTCAAGGGAACTTAAAATCTCTCGTGGTGAACAAGACGAATTTGCAATAGCAAGTTATAAGAAAGCATTGAATGCAATTGAACAAGGGTATTTTAAAGATGAAATAATCCCTGTTGAAATTAAAGACAGGAAAGGAACAACAATTGTTGATGAGGATGAGGAACCGAAAAAAACAAATTTTGAAAAAGGTTTACAGTTGAAACCAGCTTTTGAAAAAGATGGAACTGTAACTGCCTTTAATGCATCAAAAATCAATGATGGAGCAGCCGCTCTTGTTCTAATGTCACGGGAAAAAGCTGAAGAGCTTGGAATCAAACCATTAGCAAAAATAATTGCTCAAACATCATTTGCTCAACAACCAGAATGGTTTACAACCGCACCAGCTTACGCAATAATGAATGTTGTTAAAAAAGCAGGAGTTAATCTCAAAGATATAGACCTTTTTGAAATAAACGAAGCGTTCGCCGTTCAGGCTCTCTCTGTAATCAAAGTTGCGAATCTTGAGCCAGATAAGGTTAATATTAATGGTGGTGCAGTAGCACTTGGTCATCCTATCGGAGCAAGTGGTGCAAGAATTTTGACTACATTACTCTATGCGATGGAGCGCACCGGTAAAGGGAAAGGAATTGCATCGCTCTGTATTGGTGGTGGTGAAGCAAGTGCTGTTTACGTAGAAGTTTTTTAAACTAAATCTACTAATAGAAAAATGAACATTAAAAACGTTTCAGTAATAGGTTCAGGAACAATGGGCAATGGCATTGCACATACATTTGCCCAATATGGGTTTCCTGTTGTACTTGTTGACATTAAAGACGAATTTCTTCGGAAAGCTCTCAAAACAATTGAATCTAACCTTGAGCGCCAATTTAAAAAAGGGGTTATCACTGAAGAAATTAAAACAAAGACTTTACAGAACATTAAAGCTACAACCGATTTGAAAAGTGTTTCCGAATCGGATTTGATTGTTGAGGCCGTAACTGAAGATTACAATGTTAAGAAAAATCTTTTTCTGGAACTTGACTCTATTTGTAATCCTGAAGCAATACTTGCCAGCAACACCTCCTCAATTTCTATTACCGAAATTGCTGCCAATACCAAACGCCCGGAAAAAGTTATCGGTATGCACTTTATGAATCCTGTACCTGTAATGAAACTTGTAGAAGTAATCCGTGGTCTGGCAACATCTCAGGAAACTTATGAAATTATAAAAAAAACCACAGAAAAACTCGAAAAAGTACCGGTTGAAGTACAGGATTATCCCGGATTTATTTCAAACAGAATTCTGATGCCAATGATTAATGAAGCAATATATTGTGTGATGGAAGGAGTAGCAACACCTGAAGCAATTGATACAGTAATGAAGCTTGGTATGAATCATCCAATGGGACCCTTAACTCTGGCTGATTTTATTGGACTGGACGTCTGTCTATCCATTATGGAAGTTTTACATAATGGACTTGGAGATTCAAAGTATCGCCCCTGTCCCCTCCTCAGAAAAATGGTTGCTGCCGGCTATCTTGGCAGAAAATCAGGAAAGGGATTTTATAATTATTAATCAGAATCTATTTTTTGTAAACTTTAAATGTATGAAAAATGAACTTCAACCTTACAGAAGAACACATCGCAATTCGTGATGCTGCAAGAGATTTCGCACAAAACGAAATAGCACCAACAGCTGTTGAACGTGATGTAACTGCAGAATTTCCTGTTGAAATTGTTAAAAAACTTGGAGAACTTGGATTTATGGGAATGATGGTCTCTCCAGAGTGGGGAGGGGCTGGAATGGATACAGTAAGCTACGTAATTGCTATGGAAGAAATCTCAAAAGTTGATGCGTCAGTTGGTGTGATTATGTCTGTTAATAACTCCCTTGTTTGCTTTGGTATTGAAAAATGGGGAACGCCCGAACAGAAGGAAAAATTTCTGAAGCCTCTTGCTTCGGGACAAAAGCTTGGGGCCTTTTTGCTTTCTGAACCGGAAGCTGGCAGTGATGCAACACAACAAAAGACAGAAGCAGTGCTTGATGGTAATCACTATGTTATCAATGGGATGAAGAACTGGATTACTAATGGAACAACTGCAGACTACTACCTTTTGATTGCAAGCACTGACAGGAGCAAAGGTTACAAAGGCATCTCAGCATTTCTTGTCGAACGATTATCCCCGGGGGTTGAAGTTGGAAAGAAAGAAGACAAACTCGGCATTCGCAGTTCTGATACTGCTGCTATTGGGTTCAACAACCTCCGCATCCCAAAAGAAAACTTGCTTGGAGGAGAAGGAATGGGTTTTAAGATTGCTATGGAAGCTCTTAATGGGGGTAGAATTGGAATTGCTGCTCAAGCTCTTGGTATTGCACAGGCATCGTTTGAAGCCGCTCTTAAATATTCAAACGAGCGAAAAGCATTTGGTTCACCTATCTCTAACCTGCAAGCAATTCAGTTTAAACTTGCAGATATGTCAGTTAATACAGAAGCTGCAAGACTTCTGACATATAAGGCAGCTTTAAAAAAGGATGCAGGAGAAAAATTTATTAAAGAAGCCGCAATGGCAAAACTTTATGCAAGTCGGGTTGCAGTACAAAACGCACTTGAAGCTATACAAATTCATGGAGGTTATGGATACGTTCGTGAATATCTTGTTGAACGTTATCTAAGAGATGCAAAGATTACCGAAATTTATGAAGGTACAAGCGAAATTCAAAAGATAGTAATTGCTCGTGAACTGCTGAAAAAATAATTTTAACCTTTAAAAATTTCTTTTTTAAAAAAAGGATCTTTAAACAGATCCTTTTTTTATTTTATATTCAAAAATCCTTTAAACCCCAGATAAACATAGTTAAAATTACCTGCAAAGGATGAGACCAGTGGCTTATCAGAATTAATTGCAAGAGGAATAAATCTATATCCAGCCTCAATATTTAATCCATATCGATTGAGTAAAAAATCCATTCCTACAGAAATTGTAATGTTCTGTCTCCAAAATGAATTTTTTGAAATCGCCGAACCTAACGGCACAACAGAAGTATCAGTTGCATAAATTAGATTGTTGTATTCTTCTTTAATATATGTTGAACCTCCACTTGCCGAGAAATAGAAACGTTCCCCTACTTTACCATCAAAGGGATAGATTTTTAGGTTCAAATTCAATGGGAGCAAGAATAAATCACTTTGTACCGGATAATAGTATTTAGTGTAGCCAGCGTTATAAAAATTAAAACCTTTATTGTTTGAGGTAGAAGTAAAAATTAGTGAAGGAGTAAATGAAAGTGATAACTTTTTATGAAGTCTATATCCAGCCTCAAAAGACACTTCTTTCATAAAAGTCCCTTCCTTGAAATTAATAACAGGGTAAATATCATAAACATCTGAATTTGTAAAGATATCAAAATTATATCCAAGCCTCACAAAAAAATAATGCTCGGAAGAAATGCGCTCCTGAGCATACATTGCTGGAATAATAACAAACAGAGTCAATATTAAAGATAAAACCTGTTTTATCATAAAATATAGCGACTTAAATCTTTATCCTTAACAATTTTACTTAGCTTTTCTAGTACAAGTTCCCTGGTTATCTCTATTTTTTTTCGTTTTATTTTATCCGGTACCGAAAAAAGGATATCTTCCAGAACAGTTGTTAATATTGTATGCAGTCGGCGAGCTCCAATATTTTCTACTCTGTCATTAACCTCAGTCGCAATTTTAGCAATTTCTCTTATCGCTTCATCTTGAAAAATAAGTTCTACCCCTTCGGAGCGCATCAATGCCTGATATTGTTTAATAAGTGCATTCTCTGGTTGGGTAAGTATCTTGATAAAGTCTTCTTCAGTCAGGCTATTTAGTTCCACTCTGATAGGAAATCTGCCCTGTAATTCCGGAATTAAATCACTTGGTTTAGAAATATGGAATGCCCCCGATGCAATAAAAAGAATATGATCAGTTTTTACAGGACCATACTTGGTCATCACGGTTGAACCTTCAACAATTGGTAATAAATCACGCTGCACCCCTTCTCGTGATACATCAGGACCAAAACCCTTATGAGTGCCAGCAATTTTATCTATCTCATCGATGAACACTATTCCAGAGTTTTGTACACGGTCAATTGCTTCTTTAACAACAGCATCCATATCAATAAGTTTTTTCGATTCCTCCTGATGTAAAATTTTCTTTGCTTCTGCTATGGTAACCTTCCGCTTCTTGGTTTTCTTTGGCATCATCGTACCCAATACCTCCTGAAGATTGAAACCCAAATCATCTAAAGCAAATGGACCAAGAACTTGCATCATCGGCGCATCAGTTGAAGTTAAATCGAGCTCGATAGATCTTTCATCAAGTTTGCCTTCTAACAACTGCCTTCGTAATTTCTCTCTCGTTGATTCTACAGAAGTTTGTGATTCCACACTTGATAGAACTGGCACACCAACAGGTGGTTCGGCAGGTCCTTCAGATTTTTTGGGTTTTGGTAATAGTATATCCAGTATTCGTTCAATCGCATTTTGTTCTGCTTTTGCAGAAATTGCCTTCCTCTTTTCCTCTTTAACTATGTTCACTGCGAGATCAGTAAGTTCCCGAATCATTGACTCAACATCACGTCCAACGTAACCTACCTCAGTAAATTTAGATGCTTCCACTTTTATGAAAGGGGCATTCGTTAATTTTGAAATTCGTCTGGCAATTTCTGTTTTACCAACACCAGTAGGTCCAATCAAAATTATATTATTTGGCATAATTTCTTCTCGCATCTCATCAGAAACATTAACCCTTCTCCAGCGATTGCGCAGGGCAATAGCTACCGACTTTTTTGCAAGATCCTGACCTATAATGTATTTATTCAGTTCGGATACAATCTGTGTAGGGGTCAGTTGCTTGAGTATATTTCCAAAACTTCCGTTTGATTGTGCTTCAGACATAATATTCCCTTCTATAATTCTTCTATTGTTATATGGCTATTTGTGTAGATACAGATATCAGCAGCTTGTTTGAGTGCTTCTTCTACAATTTGGCGTGCACTCAGCCTGGTGTATTTGACCAGAATTCTTGCTGCCACATATGCATATTGCCCACCCGAACCAATTGCAACTATTCCATCGTCAGGTTCTATAACATCGCCTGTCCCCGAGATAAGAAGTGTTTTCTCTTTGCTCACAACAGCAAGCAATGCTTCAAGCCGTCTCAGATATTTATCTGTTCTCCATTCTTTCGCAAGTTCGGTGGCAGCTCTTAAGAGATTTCCCTTGTACTGTTCCAGTTTAGCTTCAAACCTCTCAAACAAGGTAAAGGCATCTGATGTAGCCCCGGCAAATCCTACAAGCACGCTGTCATTGTATAACTTTCTAACTTTCTTCGCAGTGTGTTTCATAACTGTATTACCCATAGTCACCTGGCCATCACTACCAATCACTGCTTTTCCATTTCTAATTAACCCGATAACTGTTGTTCCTCTTGTTTTTTCCACTTAATTATTTATTTAATTTTTTTCTTAATCTTGCAACTGGGATGTTCATTGATTCCCGATATTTAGCAACAGTACGACGTGCTACTTGGTACCCCTGTTGTACAAGTAATTTTGATAATTCTTCATCACTCAACGGATTCGAGGATTCTTCAGAGGATATCAACTCTTTAATTTTACTTTTTATTTCTTTTACTGAAACATCCTCTCCATCATTTTTCCGTATATGTGAGCTAAAAAAGGATTTCAACTCATAAATACCAAAATCAGTCTGTACATACTTCCCTCGTACTGTTCTACTAACAGTTGAGATATCCATACCAATATCTTCGGCAACATCTTTTTCATACATCGGCTTTAAATGCTCACCTTCAGTCTTGAAAAACTCTTCCTGACGCTTTACAATGGAATTCATTACCTTTAACATAGTTTCACGTCGTGATTGTAAAGCCTCAAGAAACCATTTTGCCCTATCATAATAATTTTTATAAAACGATTTGTTTTTTCCTCTCGGCTTCTCAGCGAGAAGCTGATACATTCGGTTCATTCTCACAGAAGGTATATGTCTATCATTCAGTTCAATTATAAGTTTACCTTCAGCGTTTTCGGTTACGATTAAATCAGGGTAAATATATACATCATCAGAAGAGTCAACTGAAGCACCAGGCTTCGGATTAAGTTTTGTAATCCACTCGTAAATAGCCTCAATTTCACTGTCAGTTATTTTTAATTCATCCTTTAACTTTTTATATTTTTTATTAGTTAACTCATTGTAATAGTCTTTAAGCACTTTCAGGTAGAGCGATTTTAAATTTTCGTCTATTTCTTCAGCAAGCTTAGTTTGAATTATAAGTGACTCTTGAATATTTCTGGCACCAACACCAGGGGGATCAAAAGTTTGAATAATCTTTAGAACTCTCTCCAGAAGTTCAATATCAATTTTTTCAGTCTTAAAGTCACTCTCCTGAATATCACGAATTACTTCCTGAAGAATGACATCAAGCGATTCACTCAAGTATCCGTTATTGTCTATGTACTCAATTAACTTCTCCCCTATAAACATCTCCAGTTCAGAAATATCTTCAAGATGAAGCTGGGTCTTAAGCATATCAGATAAGGTTAGCCTGGCTCTCCACACATTTTCAATCACTTCTCGTTTTTCTTTTTCTCTGTACTCCTCAGTTTTATATCCTTCTGTATCACCCGTATCGTAGTAATCATAATCTAATTCTGCCTCTTTTTCTTCAGTTACTTCTTTCATCTCATCTTCGGAACTCTTACTCTCGTATCCCTCAGGAGTTTCGGAGGCAAGCTGTTCTAAATTTCCAGGCTCCACTTCTTCAGGATTTCCCTGCTCCTGCTCTTCTTCAAGTTCAAGAAAAGGATTCTGTTCTAATTCAGTCATAATCACTTCCTCAATGGCAAATGTTGGGATCTGAAGCATCGTTTGCTTCTGAATTATTTTAGGCAAAAGTTTCTGTTCTTGCCTTTGAGATTGTGTTTGTTTAATTATTGCCATCGCCAAACTTTTTATTCTTCTGTGATTGTAACAATTGATTATAAAAATCTTCACCAAAATGTCTGATTATACCACTTTTTAAGAACCGTAACAAATCAACATCTTCTTTAATGCCTTCTTCAATGGCTGAAACACATTCCTCACGTTCTTCATACCTCAATTCAGTTATCAATCCCTCAGACACACGTATCGGAAAAAGTTCACAGGAAATTGGTTTTTTAAAAGCAATTTTCCCCTGTTCATAAAACATTTGAAATACACATTTAGCTATTCCATTATTAATATACGAAAAAACACATTCATTATCGTTGACATTGTTAAGATACAGATGCTGTCCAATTCTTACATAAAACCCTGACCTGTACAGAACATTTTTATTCTTCTCTGGTAAAAAATCAATAATTCTGGGGATTGTTTCTTCAATTACTTTTAGCTCTGACTCTAAAAGAGGTGCACCAAGTGTTCCCTCAAGAGTACAACATTTTCCCTTACAACTCTCAAGGTTACATTTAAATTTAACACTAAAAATATCAGTATCTACTTTGTATTTTATCATTCTCAATTAAGCTTCTCTTCTAAAAAATTTTCCTGGCAACTGCTTGATTAACCCCTTGAATTCAAGTGTGAGAAGATTAACAAGGCAATCAGAAATTGAAAGCGTAGTACGATTTGCAATCTCATCAATGTGTATTGGATTATCATCTATTACATTATATATCTGTTGTTCAAAAACAGAAAGTTCAGCCTGTGTAGCCGGTTGGGTTATATTCTTCTCACTGGAAATAAAGCCCTCTAATCTATAACTAAGCTCAGAAAGCACATCGTCAAAACAGGTTATAAGTTTTGCCTGTCCTCGTTTTATCAAATCGTTACATCCCTGCGATCGTCTCGCATAAATATATCCGGGAACAGCAAAGAGCTCTCTATCCTGATCAAGAGCAAATTCAGCAGTAATCCTTGAACCACCCCTTACTCCTGTTTCAACAATAATTGTCCCCAATGATATACCGCTTAGAATCCGATTTCTTTTTGGAAAGTTTACCTTATCTGGTTTTGCACCTGGCTCAAACTCCGAGATGACAGCACCATTTTCAATAATCTTTTCATAAAGCTTTTTGTTTTCAGACGGATAAACAACGTCAACTCCTGACCCCAGCACAGCATAAGTACAACCCCCATTTTGAAGAGTATATTTATGACACATTGAATCAATACCTTTAGCCATTCCACTAACCGTTATAATATTATAACTGCAAATTTCTTTAACAAGCTGTTTGCAAACACTTTCCCCATACTCGCTTGGAAAACGCGTTCCAACAATAGATAGAGAATATTTATCAGTAGGTTTTAAAGTACCTTTATAATACAAAAATATTGGAGCATCATAAATATTTCTTAAATTTTCGGGATATTCATCATCTACTATTGAAATAAGACTAATCCCTTTGAACTCACACTTCTCCAGCAAAATAGCATAACTCTCTTCAATCTCATCCCAACAATTATAACTTTCCTGAATCTTTTTTATACTGTCCAAACTCAAACCGTCAATCTTCAAGTTACCTATATAATCCGCATCAAGAATATTATTAATGTCTGATACCCCATCAATAATTTTCTTTATTCTAACATTGCCCAGAGTAGGTACCTTAGTTAGAAAATACAAAATTTTATTGCGTTCAATTCTATCCACAAAAAAACTAATTTTACTTATCAAAAATAACCATCAAGTTTATCAAATAACATTGATTAAATAGTACCACTATAATCTGCTCCTTATATTACCGCAGCTGTCTTATAAATGAAATAAATTTTCTGTCAAGTTCCTTAATTGAATAACCGGTAACTTTTACAAGAGTTTTCTCACCTGTATTATCATAAGCATAATTATCACGGAAAGATTTATAAAAACTTTTTAATAAATTCTGTTCCTGAAGAAAATAACATAAGTATCTCGCCTGTGCATAGTTAAAGGAACTCCTCTCCTCATAAAACTTATCATCATCGAGATTCACAAGTCGTTTCAATGGTAAATAATTATTGTTTTCTATTGCTTCCTGTAACTCTGGCAGCCTCCAATTAACATATCCTTTTAAAGTTCTATTTTCTATCCCACATTGTTCATATAGTGAACCAAGCCCTTCATTAAACCATGCTGGGATACCCGGAAAATCATATTTCACAAGTGAATGTGTCATTTCGTGAACAAGTGTTCCGAGCCCCGTAGCAACATTCATAAGCATTGTTTTTAATGAAGTTTTGTAATAGCCAAACCTGCTGACATCTTTATCAGAAAATAGTTTATCCGCCCAATAGCGATAAGTATAATCATCTTTGAACAGAAATACAGTAATTAACTCATCCGGTTCCCGCTCAAAAAAATTATTGTAAAAACTTTGATACACACTTTTCATAGTACGTTCCACTATGTCCGAAGTTTTATCAGGTTCAAGATTACTGATAACAAGAAAACATTTGTAAGCCACGTAATTAAAATCAGAGTTTAGTTTCTCTCTGAAGTACACAATTGCTGAATCATAATTAAATTTTACACTGTCAGAATCCATAGCAGAAGAAATTTCCAGCCCCAAAACAAAAAAAATCATAAGCAGAAAAACTTTATGAAAAAATCTGTTGCTCACCGCTTTTTCAATTTTAAACTAAAAAAAAAGTCCCAAAATAACTTTTTGGGACTTTTTTAATTTTAAAAAAAATTCTTTACTCAACTGGAGTAGAGAGAATCCGCTTTGCTTTAATAAAAACCCTCGAATAAAAATCACTGTTCAATGATGCAATCGCTACACCTGTACGTGAACCAGAGTGTGCAAAGTATCCGTCACCAAGATAAATTCCTACGTGGCTAACCCTGCCTCTATTCATCGTATCAAAAAAAAGTAAATCCCCAAATTTTAAGTTTGCCGGGTCAACATCTTCACCAACGTTTGCCTGTTCATAAGACGTACGAGGTAAAATAATTCCCAGTGCCTGATACATAACAGTTTGCACGAAGCCTGAACAATCAAGACCATTCCTTGATGTTCCACCCCATACATAAGGTGTGTTGAGAAGCTCGATGATTTTGTACATCAAAGCATCTCTTTGCGGACTTGAAACTAAATCTGAAGCAACAATACTGGTAATTGAACTTGAAATGGACTCTAAACTTACTTTACTAAGATTGGTTTTTTGTTCAAAGGTGTTAGTGGCTACAATTTCCGTTTGGGTTTTGTAGGCGCCAACATCTTTTTTCTGTAACTTAAATTTAGAATCCCTCTGAGTTAGTTCCTGACTACCAGTACAACCTGTTATTGCTAATGCTACCGTCAGTGGCAGTATTAACAATAACAAAGCAGACATTTTTAACTGCATTTTAACTAACTCCCTTTAGGATTAAGAAAAAAACAGGATTTAAAAGAACATATTTACAAAAACCTGGGATAAGTTAAAAATAATTAACTTAAAATGCAACACATTTTTTTCTCCGGATCGAAGACCTTACACTACTTCTATTTTTCCCTCTGGGTCAACTTTACTTCCTGAAGAAAACATCAATCAAAGCTTGATTTCAAAATATATTCTTCGAACATAGAAAAAATGGCAAGCCTCGAATTTAATATTGATTCTTTTAGTTTGTTATGCGATATTGCTATTGCTTATTTCTATAGTAAGAAGTTTCACTTAAATTATGATAGTTGTTATAGATTACCAGATGGGTAATGTAGGTTCAATTGTCAATATGGTAAAGAAATTTACCAGAGAGGTTACCGTTTCTTCAAATCCAGATGTCATCGAAAATGCTGATAAATTAATCTTACCAGGTGTCGGAACTTTCGATAGAGGAATCCTTAATCTTCAAAGGCTTAACCTCATTAACTTACTAAATCATAAAGTACTGGTAACAAAAACACCAATTCTTGGAATCTGTCTTGGTATGCAAATTTTCACATTAGGAAGCGAGGAGGGAACATTACAGGGATTAGGCTGGATTGATGCAGAAACTGTCAAATTTAAGTTTGATAATCATAACAGCAGTCTTAAAATTCCACATATGGGCTGGAACTATATCCAAAAAAGAAGCGATTCACCTCTGAGCAAAAATCTAAATTCGCAATCACGATTCTATTTTCTTCACTCATATTACCTTAGATGCAAAGACGAAAATGATATAATACTGACCACCCAATATGGAATTGAATTCACTTCTGCTATCCAGAAAAATAACATTTATGGAGTCCAATTTCATCCTGAAAAAAGCCACAGGTTCGGGCTACAACTTATGAGAAATTTTGTTGAAATATGACACAACACATACGAGTTATCCCCTGCCTTTTACTTTATAACCAATCACTGGTGAAAACTGTTAAATTCAAGAACCCAAACTACATTGGAGACCCTATTAATACAGTACGTATCTTCAATCAGATGGAAGTCGATGAACTAATATTTCTTGATATTAATGCCACAACCTTGAATAAACAGCCTGACTTTAATTTCATAGAAAAAATCACAGGTGAATGTTTTATGCCTATCTGCTACGGAGGTGGAATACAAGACCTGCAGACAATGGAAAAGATTTATAAAATAGGTGTAGAAAAAATTGCCATAAATACTTATGCAATTGAAAACCCATATTTCATAAAACAAGCCTCTGAAGCTTTTGGCTCACAGAGCATTATTATTTCCATAGATGTTAAGAAAAACCTCTTTGGCAAATATGAAATATATTACCGTGGTAAAAATAAAATTAAAAAAATTGATTTGCTTGAATATGTATTACAAACTGAAAATCTCGGTGCAGGAGAAATATTATTAACCTCAGTAGATCGTGATGGCACCTGGAGCGGATATGACCTAACCCTAATCAAAGCTGTAACAGAAAGAATCTCGATTCCATTAATATGTTGTGGGGGAGCAGCCAATCTCACCGATTTTCACGATGCCGTTCTTCTGGCGGGAGCATCTGCTGTGGCTGCCGGAAGTATGTTTGTCTATCAGGGAAAAGACCTGGGAGTATTGATAAATTACCCTTCTGCTGCTGAACTTGATAGACTCTTTGTTAGAAAGTGATACTACAGATGAACTTGCATTATAAAACCATTGTTATATCCCTCAAAATAGAATTAATATTTGCAATTACATTTCATATTTAATTTTAATAATTTATCGTATTTTTATAACAATAAAAGACGTTTATTTCTAAAACAGCCCTATTACTTTCAAACAACATTATGAGCACTCTAAAAATATGTAGCCGATGTGTGTATGACGAAACAATACCAGGAATCTCTTTTGACTCTGATGGCATCTGCAACTATTGTAGACAGATTGAAAAAATGGACGAAACATACCCTAACGATGAACGAGGAGAAAAAATCTTACAACAAATAATAGAGAACATAAAACGAGATGGGAAAGGGAAAAAATATGATTGTGTAGTTGGGGTCAGCGGTGGGTGTGATTCTTCCTTTATGCTATATAAAATGAAGGAAATGGGACTGCGACCACTTGCTGCACATTTCGACAATACCTGGAACTCAACTACTGCAACAGAAAACCTCAAGAATGTTTTACGAAATCTCAATGTTGACCTTTTTACCATAGTAGTTGACAATAAAGAATACGACGACATATATAGAGCATTTATGAAAGCTGGAGTAAAAGATATTGACGCACCTACCGACATTGGACTTGCAGCAACACTTCGCATTGCAGCAGAAAAATACCGCGTACATTATATACTCGAAGGACATAATTTCAGAACAGAGGGTATTTCACCGCTTGGCACGTTGTATATGGATGGTAAATACATTGAGTCAGTTCATAAAAAGTTTGGTTCATTGAAGATGCAGACATACCCGAATATGAAACTCGGAAGGTTTTTAAAATGGATGCTCATTAATAACATTAAGATGATTCGTCCTCTGTATTATGTTAAATATATCAAGACAGAAGCAATGGAATTCCTTACCCGAAATCTTGGCTGGAAATGGTATGGAGGGCATCATCTTGAGAATAGATTTACGGCATTCTATCACAGTTATTTTTTACCAAAGAGATTTGGAATTGATTCAAGAACAAATGGATATTCTGCCCTCGTTCGAAGTGGCCAACTTAAAAGAGATGATGCACTTGAAATGCTTAAGCAACCCCCTTTCCTTGAAGAGGAAATAGTTGAACTTGTCAAAAAACGACTTGGTTTTACTGATGATGAGTTTGAACAATTAATGACTATGCCAGTCAAAACTTTTAAAGATTATAAAACCTATAAACGTACCTTCGAGGTTCTTAGACCCTTTTTCTGGGTAATGTATAAACTTGATAGAGTACCAAAAAGTTTCTACGATAAGTATACAAGAAAATTAGATTAATTGTGTAGCCTATGGAACATCTTAAACCCAAAATAATACACATTCTTTCAATTCAACCAAACGCCGTATGTTTGAATTACAACACACCAGAAGAATACATTATAAAACATGATAATGCGGAATATATACTTATTGATAAACATCCTTATTGGGTAGGATTTTTCGAAGATTTCCATCACAAAATTGCAGTCGAAACTCTTAAGCGAACAGACCGATATGAAATAGAGTGCTGGAGACCTTATTGGAATTTTATTAAGAAACCGTTTGAGAAAAACTTCGAAGGAGTAATTCATAAGGTTTTCCCTTCCATTCACTATCGAATACCTAAATTAATTGAAGGCCTCTGGTCCCCAATGTTTCATAGGAGCCTCAGAAAAGAACTTGAGATTAACCGGCAGGTGTTACTTCACATTCACGATGGACATTCTGATTTTATCACTAATCTCCTGTTAAACCTCAAACCATTGCAGGTCCCAATCGTTTATCAACATCGAGGTAGTTGGATGTATAATTTTGATTACAAATTTCGGTTACAAAATCCAATATCACTTTTGCTTTTCAGAAAACAAAAACGCAGATTCAATTATATAGATTACTATCTATCCGGCTCAAAATTTGAATATGAATATATAAGAAATATTTTAGGCTTCAGCAAGGTATCATATTTTATGGATGGAATCGATTTTAATTATTTCAGACCTGGCAACAAGATGGAAGTAAGAAAAAAACTCGGTCTGCCAATAGATAAAAATATTATCCTTTATGTTGGAAGATTTGATAAAGCCAATGGGCTCGACATATTAATCCGCGTATATCAATGGCTCAAGCAATTAAATTTTAACGTTGAGTTACTACTCGTGGGCGGATACAAAACAAATGAACTTTATGAAGTAGCAAATTCTTCGGGTGCTATTATTGTAGAACGAGTACCTGAACCAAAATTACTTGACTATTATCAAGCCTCAGATATATATGTGATGGCAATTGAAGATTACCTTTATCGAACTTTCGGGGGAATTGGTACAGCCACACTACAAGCATTAGCTTGCGGAGTTCCTGTACTTACTTATAACATACTAAACTTCCCCGCGCCTGAAAATGAAATTAAAAAGGTTGGCAGAACATTCCTAACCGAAGAAGATTTATATCAGAACGCCTCTTATATGCTTACACATTTAGATGAATTTAAAGAATGCAGAGATATAACAAAAAAATATTATGATATAAATGTAACAATGAAAAATCTCCTGAGTCTTTATGATAAACTTTTTACTCAGTATTATGGATAAATAACCATAGCCCCCCGTCTTAAAAAATTATTTATTAATTATAACACATTCCCCTCAGTCAATAGATAGTATAGTAAAGGCTGTAGATTTATTTTATCTTTCTATTATTCACTTTGCATTTTAATTGAAAAATAATCTTTGTAAAATGATAGTTAAAAATAACCTGATGAACATATTTAATAACATAATGGAGGTGGTTGGTAATACTCCCATTGTAAAACTAAATTCACTTAGTAAAAACTTAAAAGCCAACATCTATGTAAAACTTGAGTATATGAATCCCGGCGGGAGTGTAAAGGATAGAATAGCCCTCTATATGATTGAAAAAGCTGAACGCGAAGGCAGAATAAAACCAGGAGATACCATTCTTGAAAATTCTTCCGGTAACACCGCAACTGGACTGGCAATAATCTGCAATCAGAAAGGTTACAAATTAAAACTTGTCATAAGAGATACCATAAGTAAAGAAAAACTGCGAATGCTTGAGATTCTTGGTGCCGAAATAATTTTCGTTGATGCATCTCTCCCACCAGAACACCCTCACTCGTACAACAAATATGCTGAAAATCTTGCTAAAGAAGATAAATCCCTTTTCTATCTTGACCAGCATAATAACCTCGACAATAACGAAGCCCACTATAAAACAACAGGTCCTGAGATATGGAATCAAATGGAGGGAAAAATCGATTTCCTTATTGGTGGGATTGGAACAGGAGGTACAATTACCGGGGCTGGAAAATATCTAAAAGAAAAAAATCCGAAAATAAAAATTATTGGAATAGACCCTTACGGTTCAATCTTTTACAACTGGTTCAAAGAAAAAAAACTTATAAAACCATATCCATATAAAATTGAAGGTATTGGCGACGAGTTTCTGATAAAAACTGCTCAACTTCACCTCCTTGATGATATGTATCAGGTAAGAGATATCGACGCTATTCACTGGGCTAAACGTCTGGCACTCGAAGAAGGAATCATTGCTGGAGGCTCTACAGGCGCTAATATCTGGGGGGCGCTCAAACTTGCCCATACGATTGATGATACTGTAAACATTATTACATTTGCCTATGACTCTGGCTATAAATATATCTCAACAATTTTCAATGATAATTGGGTTAAAAAAAACATCAAAACATAATAGCTCTCTAACAAAATTAGCTGTTTTTTTTATTTCAATAACACCATTCTTTTCGTCTCTGAATAATTACCAGTTGTTAGTTTATAATAATATACCCCTGATGGTAAATCACTCCCATCAAATTTTACTTCATATATACCACGAGTTAAATTTTCGTTTATTAACGTTTTTATCTCCCTACCCTGAACATCATATATCTTCAGTATTACAAAATCATTACCGGAAATATTACCATCAAACCTACCTATACTGAATCTTATAGTTGTTACCGCATTAAACGGGTTTGGATAATTCTGCTCCAATACATAATTCTCAGAAATTTCCCCGCTAATTTTTTTAATATTATTTATATATAACACCATTCGCCTTCCCCAGAGATTCGAAACATTCCCACTATCCCTGTTATACACTGCCCAGAAAACTACCTGAGCTGGGGTATAATATATGTGCCGATTCATAGTTAATATAGGATGTTTTGAAGTATCACAAACAACATTGCTATCAGTCGGTATAAAATACCAACCCGTAAGCATAAGTTTCAATGTGTCATTCTTCCGCTTAAAATAACCCCCGGCAGCAATAAAAACATAGTCAGTAATAACTGGCATTGAAACCAAAGCATTTTTAAACTGTGTGTAATCAAAACCGGGATTGGATGTAAACAAAGGTTCCTGACTCTTTGATGAGGTAAAAGTAGTCGCATAAGTATTCCAGTATCCCTGACGATTTGATGAGAATGCAACACCCCATCCATACTCTGTCGCATCATTAGTGAACGAATTAAATTTATTATCACCTAACCAGGCTATGGTATCCGGTGCAGTCCAATTGGGAAGTACCTGCACTTTCCTATAATAAATGGCACGCTTGGTATCTGGCTTTTGTAAATGATACACAACCCGAGGATTAGAAGAGACACCATATCTTGCAACATAAGGCTCATCACAATAAGCGTTTTCATTTGCAGTCAGATTTGTATCATATTGTACAGCAAAACTCGCAAAATTATAAGTGCGAAACCTGATATCACCCATCTTTTCATAAGCTACATAACAAACCGAATCATTCAAAATCGATACTGATGGATGGGACTTGTTGCCGTTACTTGTATCAACAGCAAATATTGGACCCCACATAAAATTTCTATATGCCCTGCCAAAAATATCCCATTGACCACGCTGGTTGCTCTCCCACACAACAACTATTGAAGATATAGGCGCAAAATAACCTGAAACATAACCTATATATGATATTGCAGGATTCCTTTTCAACGAAACATTGCTTGTCAGGTATAAAACCGAATCAAGAGGTCCCACAGGACCTATCTTTAGAACACAAATTTGAGAGTAAGATGCAATGTACCTTTCAAATGCAAGCATCTCATATTGGTATGAAAAAAGACCTGGGCTTAAATTACATTCATATGAAAATGTAGGATTTCGATCAACAAATCCCTGTGTCAATCGTACTGAGGGATACCATAACCCCATCTGTGCATAAGAATACGAGCAGAGGAATAGAAAAACTATTAATAGTTGGTAAATTTTAATTAGCTTCATAAATACTCCTCTTTTAACTAAAATAATTTACCAAATTTTTAAAAATTTGTCAAGTCCTTTTTATGGTACCGTTTCAATCCACGCACGCACGCGGCATGCAACCAAAGTACCTCCAGCATCCTTGCTGGAGGAGAGAACCTCAATCCACGCACGCACGCGGCGTGCGACGGGAAAAAAAATGGATGCGCAAATTTATTTTTGGTTTCAATCCACGCACGCACGCGGCGTGCGACTTGTTTCATTTTTAATCTCCTTTGATTTTGTTTTGTTTCAATCCACGCACGCACGCGGCGTGCGACGCTTATTGAAAAAGAACTTTTTGAAAACATTC
>JBNAVJ010000002.1:99964-232666 GCA_049700455.1 Ignavibacteria bacterium | reverse complement strand
ACTTCTTTTCCCCGTATGTAATACAAAATAATAACAACAATCAGGAAAATAAAGTCATAATTTTATTGTGCCCAATATACTAATGTAACAGAAAGGTTTTTCTGGCTTCAGGATTTTGTAATTTATTGTTTTGGAAAAGTTTGTTAACTTACTAAAATTAATTGAAGAGTTGATGAAAGACAAAATTGTTAGTTCCGCTATTACATTTGATGATGTTCTACTTGTGCCATCTAAATCTAAGGTACTACCCCGTGAAGTAGATGTTACTACCAAACTTACACGAACGATACGTCTTAATATTCCTCTGATTTCAGCGGCAATGGATACAGTTACAGAGTCTGAGATGGCTATTGCTATGGCACGGGAAGGAGGAATAGGTATTATCCATAAAAATATGAGCATAACAAATCAGGCATCGGAGGTTGATAAGGTAAAGCGAAGTGAAAGTGGAATGATATTAAAACCGGTAACTTTAACTGCTGATAGGAAGATTCGTGATGCTATCCAGGTGATGCAAAAATATAGTATTTCAGGGATTCCGATTGTAGATGATAAAGGACGTTTGATAGGGATTCTAACCAATCGGGATTTGAGATTTGATCCTGATGAAAATGTTTTGATACGCGATGTTATGACCAAAGAAAGATTAATTACAGCCCCAGTAGGGACAAGTTTAGTTGAAGCTGAACGAATTCTTCAGAAACATCGTATAGAGAAACTACCAGTTATTGATAAAAATGGTTATCTAAAAGGTCTCATAACATTCAAAGATATTCAGAAGCGAAAGAGTTTTCCGAACGCCTGTAAAGACAATTTCGGTAGGTTGCGCGTTGGAGCTGCTGTTGGTGTTACAAAGAATACAATTGAAAGGGTAGCAGAACTTGTTAAATTTGGAGTTGATGTTATTGTTGTGGATACTGCGCATGGACATCATCAAAAGGTTCTTGATACAATCAGGGAGATAAAAAGGCATTTTGATGTAGATGTTATTGGGGGTAATGTTGCTACTGCGGAGGGAACGATTGATTTAATTAGGGCTGGTGTTGATGCTGTTAAGGTAGGTATTGGAGCTGGTTCGATATGTACAACTCGTGTTGTAGCTGGAGTTGGTATTCCACAGCTTTCTGCTGTATATGAATGTTCAAAGGCAGCAAGACGATATCGCATACCAATTATTGCGGATGGAGGTATTAAACAAACTGGAGAAATTCCGAAGGCAATTGCAGCTGGTGCAGATTCTGTAATGATAGGTGGAATGCTTGCTGGCACAGATGAAACGCCCGGTGAAAAAGTTTTATATGAAGGACGAAGTTATAAAGTTTATCGTGGAATGGGTTCACTTGAAGCAATGAAAGAAGGCAGTAAGGATAGATATTTTCAGGATGTTGAGGATGATGTCAAAAAACTTGTACCGGAGGGAATAGAAGGAATTGTCCCCTACAAGGGCCCTTTGAAAGACACCATATTCCAGATAGTTGGAGGGCTGAGATCGGCTATGGGGTACTGTGGAGCAAAAAATGTTGCCGAAATGAAGAGAAAAACCAGATTCGTGCAAATTACAAATGCTGGTTTGAGAGAATCTCATCCACACGATGTTAAAATTACAAAAGAAGCTCCAAATTATATGTTAAGAGGATAATAATAGTTATGGTGATTAAGCAAGGTGTTAAAAATATTGATTTTTTTGTTTTTGCAAAATTTGTATAATAGTATTAAGCAAATAAATAAAAAGTTAAATTATGAATAACCTAAATCAAAATGTTACATACGGTACTTTAAGTCAGAGCGAAGTTGCTGCCATCTCGAGACGTTTTCTTTTACACGTTTATAACTGGATGGCAATGGGGCTTGCTATTACGGGTTTGATAGCCTATGGAATTGGCACAACCAATGTTGTGTCTTACATTTCCGGTGGATTGATGCTCTTTATTATAATTGCTCAACTTCTTGTGGTTATCCTGTTAAGTGCTTTATTGAACAAGATTTCTTCAACAGTTGCTATTGGAGCATTTTTCCTTTATTCAATTCTTACAGGGATTACATTTTCATTACTCTTTCTTGTTTATGTTGATATTTCAATTTATTCTACATTTCTTATCTGCGCTGGTATGTTTGCTGCTGTTAGTGTCTTTGGGTACACTACCAAAATTAACCTCTCCGGTATTGGAACATTTCTCCTGATGGGGCTTGTTGGGTTAATTATTGCTTCTGTGGTAAACATATTTATTGCAAATGATACACTTAACTTAGTGATAAGCTACGCAGGGGTTTTAATATTTACCGGATTGACCGCATTTGATACACAACGTATTAAGAGGTATAGTATGGGACTTGACATAGATTCTGAATATGGGAAGAAAGTTGCTATTATGGGCGCTCTGAATCTGTATCTTGATTTTATTAACCTCTTCCTTTTCCTTTTAAGAATAATGGGAGACAGGAGATAATTCTTGCTATCTAAATGAAATTCAAAAAGCGGGATAACTTTCTTTATTCCGCTTTTTTTGTGTTCTGATTTTCTATTTTTGAAAGTATAAAAAATCTGATATGAAAAAAGTTTTTTGTCTGGTTCATCTGTTTTTATTTGTTACAGTAATTTATTCGCAGGTGGTGATTAATGAAGTGATGTATGCTCCCAGTTCTCCAAATAAAGAATGGTTTGAGATTTACAACACCGGCGTTTCAGCTGTAAATTTACAAAACTGGAAGTGGAGAGATGCTGCGCAAAGTAATCCTATCCGAACAATAACAACTCAATCTGTAGTTTTAAATCCAAATGAATATGCTATTGTGTGTGAAGATAGCACAAACCTCCGAACTGCTTATCCGGGAATAACAGGTATTATTCTGCAGTCTATCGGATGGAATGCTTTAAACAACACAGGAAATGAAAACATAGTTGTGTATAACTCAACTGGACAAACAGTTGACTCTCTGACTTATAATAATAGCTGGGGTGGCAGTTCCGGCAATTACTCACTTGAAAAAATTAATCCTCTTGGTCCTACAAACCAACAATCAAACTGGGGAACATCAGTAGATCCTCAGAAAGCAACACCTAATAGAAAAAATTCACTTACTCCTAAACAGTATGATTTAAAGTTATCCTCCTTTACAATTAAGCCACAGAATCCTATTGTTGGGGACTCATTGAAATTGGAATTTCTTATAAAGAATGTTGGTATCAATCCTGCCTCAAACTTTACTCTGAAAATCTACAGAGATTTAAACCTTGATAGCATTCCTTTTGAGTCAGAACTTATAAACTCTTTCTCTTTTTCAAATACTTTAAATCAAAATGATAGTGTTGGTTATTTCTATGTTATTGCTAACATAGATAGTGGCTTAAAACAATATATCGGAAAAGTTATCTGGCAGCCGGACGAAGATACTTTAAATAACATTCTCGTCAATAGAGTAAATGTTGGTGGAACTCTTATTACTTCAGGGATATTGATTAATGAAATAATGTATGCGCCTCAGAGTCCCGAGCCTGAATGGATAGAATTAGTTAATGCTTCTAATAACTCTATTAATATCAAAAATTGGAAAATTGCTGATAGTTCTTCATATACCAATCCTATTACTATCACTACTGCAGATAGATATATTGCTCCAAATGATTTTCTTGTCATAGCAAAAAATAATTCCATCATTAGTGTGCATACTTTGATAGACACTACAAAGATTTTGTATTTGTCTAACCTCCCCGCTTTGAATAATGATAAAGATAAAGTTGCCATATTTAATAACTCCGGAACCGTTATTGATGAAGTAAGTTATAAATCGAGTTGGGGAGGAAGTTCCAAAAATTCTCTTGAACGAAAATCTATTACCAGACCAACGAATGACTCGACTAATTGGGCAACTTCACTGGACTGTGAGCATTCATCTCCAACAAGGGTTAACTCAGTTGTAAATCTGGGATCGTATTCATATCTTGATGTTGTTATTAACGAGATTATGTTTGATCCGCTTACTATCAGTTGTGAGTGGGTGGAATTATACAATCCTACTGGCAAGTATATAAACCTGACAGGATGGAGATGTTTTGTTAACAATTATATCTATAACCTATCTGATTCATGTAATTTTTTCCTTTCACCGGGAAAGTACCTTGTCCTTGCTACAGATACAACTCTTTATAATAGGTTCTCTTACCTGAAACCACCAGACACAAATTTTGTTAAGGTTATTTTTCGTAGCAATCTGACTTTAAGCAATGACGGGGCAGCAATACAACTTTTAGATGCTTCTAATAATATGATAGATTCAGTAAATTATTCTCCTAAGTGGCATAACACAAATTTGTCTGATACAAAGGGTTATTCACTTGAAAGAATTAATCCACTACTTGGTTCTAATGATAGAAGTAACTGGAATTCCTCTGCAGATATACTTGGTGGTACTCCGGGGAAAAAGAATAGTATTTATACTGCAAACCCTGTTCAAACAACTACAGTATCTGTATATCCAAATCCATTTTCTCCTGATGGAGATGGCTTTGAAGATTTTACAATCATAAAGTATAAACTAAAAGCAGGTATTGCTCAACTTAGAGTAAAAGTTTACGATATTAAAGGAAGACTTGTCAGGACCTTGTTAAATAATCAAATGAGCGGCTCAGAAGGGCAAATTATCTTTGATGGTAAAGATGATTCGGGTCAGAGGTTAAGAATCGGAATTTATATTTTATATATAGAAGCCCTTGATAATATTGGCAGGCGAATCGAAGAAAATAAAACAACTGTTGTAATTGCTTCAAAACTATGATGAACTTGCATAATCGTTTTAAACAAATTAAAACTCTTTATCTCTATCTTTTTCTTGCTGTATTAGCAGTTGGGGTATACATTAATTGTATAGGAAATGATTTTGTCTTTGATGATGAGAGTGTGGTTGTAGGTAATCAGGCGATTCAATCTCTTGAGAATATCCCGAAGTTTTTTACCGCACAGGAAGGTTTTCATAAAGTTATCGGGAAATACTATCGTCCTCTTGTTCTTGTAACTTATAGTCTTGATTATGCATTCTGGGAACTTAAACCGACAGGGTTTCATCTTACAAACATTGTTTTTCATTTAATTGCTACACTCTTACTTTTTAGAATTCTGCTTTATCTTTCTGAACAATATGAGAATGGTAGAGTTGGGGCTTTTTTGGGAGCCATAATTTTTGCAGTGCACCCAATCCATACAGAAGCGGTTAGCTGGATTAGTGGTAGAACAGATCTTTTTGCTACAATGTTGTTTTTTGCTTCGTTTTTATACTATATCAAGTATGATAGAAGAAACGATATAAAGTTGTTGATATATTCGTTGGTATTTTATGTACTTGCTTTGCTCTCCAAAGAGATGATAGTTACAATGCCGGTTTTTATCTTCCTGTATGATTTTATTATTTCAAAAAGAAGATTTTCCGATATTAAGTCTGCTATTCTCAAATACGGGCTTTTTGTAGGTATTACTATTGTTTTTGTAGTCGTAAGATATTTACTCTTAAGCCCCATTCCGGAACGTGAAAAATACTTTTATTTTTATGGTAAAGATGCCGCAACTGTTTTTTTTACAATGTTAAAGACAATTCCTGTTTATCTAAAACTTCTCATATATCCCTTCAATCTCATCTATCATTATAATGGAGTAATAGCAGATTCTAATACGCTTTTTAATTTTTATGTAATTCTATCTTTGATTGTTATTATTACCTTTATTGTTATAGCAATTGTATTAAGAAAAAAAGCTCCTCTTATATCATTCAGTATTTTATTCTTTTTTGCTTCCCTTTTACCCGTTATGAATATAATCCCCACGATGAACCTGATGGCGGAAAGGTTTCTTTACATCAGTTCATTTTCTTTATCAATTGTGATTATGTGGTTAAGTATTAAGATTCGAGACGAAAAGCTATTAAAAATATATATGATACTTGTTTTTATAGTTACTTTGATTTTCATATATGGTACGATTCGTAGAAACGGAGATTGGAAAAATAATGAAACTCTCTTTAAGACGGCGGAGGATATTGATGGTTCAGTAACTCTGGTTAACTCAGGGAATATATATGCTAACTCAGGGAATCTTGAAGAAGCAGCACGTCGTTATAGAAGAGCTCTCGAAATAAGAGATAATATTGTACTTGCTCATCATAATCTTGGGCTATATTATTTACTAAAAGGGAACCTCGATTCCGCTGAAATTGAAATAAAGCGTGGGATGGATGTTGATAGCCTTGCCCCGGATGGGTATTTTCAGCTGGCAAACATATATCAACAGCGAGGAAATGTGCCGCAGGCGATTTACTATCTTGAAAAGTTACAGACAATTTATCCTAACTACAGAAACTCTAAGTCAATTCTTGAATCGCTGAAAAATCCGGTAAAGAACACACCTGTCCCGCAACAGGAGAATCAGCCCGGCGCTCCGCTGAAACCAGATGTAGATGCTCTTGAGCGAGAGTCTTTTGACTACTATCTTAGAAAAAACTATATAGAATCAATTAATGTGCTAAATAAATTAATTGAAATTAACCCCCAGAAGAAAACAGTTTACTACAATAATATTGCTACCTGTTATGCAGATCAGAAAAAATATGAGGAGGCGATTAAATACTTTGAACTTGCATTCCATGCTGATACGACAAATGCAAATTCAATGAATGGTGCTGCGGAAATGTATCTGAAGTTAGGGAATAAAGAGAAGGCTATTAAACTTTATGAAAAAATCCTGAAAGTTTATCCCAACCATACGCTTGCGACGCGGAAGCTTGATTCGCTAAGGCGAAATTAATATTGAGCGATGTTCATTAGAGACATTTTTGAATTCTTAATTTTGTTACGTTCTATACTGAATGAAGATTTTGCAAGCGGGATATTTAATGCTAAAGTGAGATGAATTCAAAGGACCTGTTATTTTATAGAGGGATAGGGGGGCAGGTTACCTGAAAAATTGGTTTGTAAAAAACAAATAAGAAGATTAATATTGTAAAAGAATCGGGGTGTAGGTCAGTTGGCTAGACCGCCTGAATGGGATTTTAAAAAAGAAAAAAATAGTGTCTTTAGATTCCTACCAGTTTTTTATATGAATAGAAAAATTGGAAAAAGGTTTTAAAACCAGAACACAGAAATTATTGTGTTTGCTGCTCTTTTGAAAGCGAAAAATGTTCTTCCATTCAAACTAATAATGGTTGCTGTGGGTAATCATTATTTCGTTGACTATCGAAATGATATTTTGTAAATTGAATTTAATGTTAGATCACTCTAAATATATTATTCTTATTTTCATAACCACATTTCTGTTTGGGAAATTTATATACTGTACGTATAGTCAGGTTAGTACGGATTCTACATTAAAAAATGGTAAAATTGAATGCAGTAAAGGTATACTTGTAGAAAAAAATATTGATGTTAAAGTTGATAAACAAATTATTCCAAACTTATATGTTGATATTTTAAATCTCGTTAACACATCATTAAGCAAATCGGTTTACATAGAAATCAAATCTGATTCTTACTCTAATCATACAATTCACATTTTAGATTGTAATCTATCCATCTAAAACGGGATAATTACGCCTGATAATATTAACCTAATTAGGCGTTTTAGTTAATTATTTATTTTCAAAAAAACAACGGTGTTGAAACTTAACAATAATAATAATAGACATAATAATATTATGAAAAGTAAAAAATCTTTAATTCTACTAATTATCATTGTAGTTATATTCATAGCTACTGGATTGGTTTTTAAATCCCCAGGAATTAAAAAAACTGGTTTTACAAAAAACAATAAGAATGTATCTAATATGGGGGTATGTCCTCCTTTCAATCTTTATGATGAAGACGGAAATTTAATAGACCCTATAAACGGAATAAATTCCGATAAACCTTATTCGCCCAGACAGACCTGCGGAAAGTGTCATGATTATGATAAAATAACAAAAGGATTTCATTTCCAGCAGGGAAAAGACGAGAAGCCAACCGATATTATGTCTAAAAGATATAGATGGGTAACATCTCCCGGAAATTACGGAGGTAATTGGTGTTCACCTGCACCTTTATACAGATCTCTTGCTAAGAAGAAAAATAATTCAGCAAAAGAAATTGATATGACCTCTTTTGAATTTGTAATTGCAACCTGTGGCTATTGTCATCCTGGTGGTGGTCCTTTGGAATTCGATAGAGATGGATTTAGATATGATAAAAGAATGCTGGACCCGGAAGCGAATTTGAAATCCGAAGAAGATAATGATTATGATGGCGATTATTATAAGGCTCGTTGGTCTGAAACCGGAGTAATTGAGGCAGACTGTATGTTGTGTCATTTACCCGAGTATGATTATAAGCATAGAAATGCTATGCTTGATAGTTTAAATTTTAAGTGGGCTACCACTGAAGGTTCTGGACTTGGAAAAGTTGAAGGGAGTATAAAATCAAATCAAAATGTCAAGGTTGTTTATGACCTCACAAAATTTGACAGTGAAGGAAAAGTTTCTTTACATCTTGTTAGAGAACCAAGAAATGAAACTTGCCTTAATTGTCATTCAAAACCAAACTGGAAAAAACGAGGAACAGATTTTAGCCCCAGAAGGGATGTCCATATTGCAGCAGGGCTTAAATGTGTTGACTGTCACGGAGCAGGAGAGGATGCACCTTCAGAACTAATTAGAGGAAAAGAAGAGCATCAATTTGGTAAAGGAGATGACCCATCAGGGAATGTAAGAAATGATTTAGATAACACAGTACGGACCTGCGAAAATTGTCATCTGGAAGGGCAACGAAATGCACCGATTGCAAAACATAACTGGTTACCACCTTTACATCTTGAAAAAATAGCCTGTGTTACCTGTCATATACCAACAAAATCGGTTAAGTCTGCTTTTGTTCAGGTAAGTGATGTTTATAATAAAGGTCCCAAAATATCTCCCCCTACTAAAAGAATCTGGACTTTCTATGACCAGAATATGAATTACTGGAACCACTACGGTGAACTGAATATGTTCACAGCAAAAGATATGCCTTATGATGAATACAAACCAATATTAATAAATTATAAGGGTAAAATCTTTCCTGCAAACACAGTTCACAGTACATGGCCTGGAATATATGAAGAGGGAAAAGAAGGGCTTGACCAACCAAAGATGAAAGATATTTATATGATGTGGACTGCGCATCTTGCTGATTCAAATAAATATCCATTGTTAAATAAAATTAAAGATGATAATGGTGATAACATTCCGGAAGTAAATACCCCAGAAGAAATTGATGCATTTATAATTTCAGTGAAAGACCATCTTGAAAAATCAGGTTACGATTTAAAAGGAAAGCAAATAGTATGGGTAAATAATGACCGTGTGTATAAAAACAGCAAAGAATTCTTTACAATTGACAAATATGAATATGAATCATCCCCCTATGCCTCAGTGTATAAATACAGTCACAATGTTACACCTTCTAAATCTGCTTTAGGTGTTAACGGCTGTACTGACTGCCATAGTAATGATGCAAAATTATTTAATGCTTCTATTGTAAAGTATCCTTTTGGTGAAGACGGAAAACCTGTTACAGAACCACAATATTCAAGAATGGGGCTTTCTGCATTTACAATCTATCTTGGAATGTTTAGAGAAGAATACTTAAAACCAATTTTTTATTCAGGATTTGTTTTATTGGTAATATCTTTATTAATTATAATGAGTTTAAAATTAATTCCAGAAGAAATTAAAAGTAAAATCCCCGAAAAAAAACATCCTGTATACATTACTTTTATTTTTATAATATTTCTGATAATTGCAACAATTTTGTATTTTAAATCCGGAATGGTTGATTACATTTTACTTTCCAGATTCTCTCTTGATGCAAATCATTTTTTAATTTCTCTAGCAAATATGATTGTCGGAATAATATTCCTATATACTTTATATAAAAATTCAGAGTTAATATTTATACAGAAATTAATAATTGTTTTATTAATTTCGTCAGTTGTCTCGGGATTTTTTATGATAATACAGTTTAACACTATAATGTCTGTAGTTAGGTATGCTTATACAATTTTTGATTTGAGTCAGGTTATATTAATTTTAACTACGGTATATATTTCAATTAAAAAAATGTATTCAAATAACTTAAATATAACATAAAATGGAAACAGAAAAGAAAATAGGAATTATTGCTTGCTCTGGAGCTTCAAACACTGGTGCATATTCAGATTTAGTTGCAAGAAAATTAATGAATATGGGAAAGGCTAAAATGTTATGTCTTGCAAGATTCAGCGTTGATGAAAAATTTGCAGAGAGTTTAAAATCCGAAATTGGGAAATACATCGTTCTTGACGGTTGCCCGATAAACTGCGCAGAAGTGATTATGAAAAAAGCAGGTGTTAATGATTTTGTTCACATTAATACAACCCATTTTGGAATAGTTAAGGGTAAAACCCCTGTAACGGAAGAAAAAGTAAATGAAATCGTAGAATATATTTTAAAAACAATAAAATAATTTCATAATGGAAAATAAATCAATTGGATTTATTGGCGGGGGTCGAATTACAAAAATCATTCTACAGGCATTTAAAAATTCCAATTTAATGTTCAAAGAAATTATAGTATTCGACCCGAACAAGGATATTTTAACAAAGCTAAAGAACGATTACGATTATATAAAAGCAGAAAATGTAAATATAGAATCCACCGCTAAATGTGATATTATCTTTCTTGCAATCCATCCCCCGTTAATTTCTGAGACCTTAATAAAAATTAAACCATTTCTAAACGAAGATTCTATCATTGTTTCGCTTGCACCAAAAATTACAATAGAAAAAATGAAAGAACTATTAAACGGTTCTACATCAATTGTACGCGTTAACCCTTGTGCAACTGCTATAATAAACCAGGGAATTAATCCTGTGTCGTTTTCCGGGTCAATGAGTAAAGAAAAAAAAGAATCTTTAATATTTTTACTGAGCCATCTTGGTAAAACTTTTGAAATAGAAGAAAATAAAATTGAGGCATATGCAATGATAAGTGCAATGGGTCCGACTTATTTTTGGTTTCAGTTGCAACAATTAAAAGAGCTTGCCTTGTCTTATGGATTTGAAGAAAATGAAGCAAAAGAAATTATTTCAGAAATGATAAAAGGAACTTTAAATACTTTATTTTATTCTAATATGCCACCGGAAGAAGTAATGGATTTGATACCTGTTAAACCGCTTGGAGAATATGAAGATAATATTAAGTCATATTACAGCGATAAATTAAATTCAATTTATAGAAAAATTAAACCATAAAAATAAAAATAATGAAAACATTTAACATCAAATCGTTACAAGCTTTTCCTTATTCGGAAAGAGAAAAAAATGTTTTTTATCAGATTGAAGAATTTAAAATGCGTATAATTGAGTTAAAAGAAAATCAGGAATTGCCCGAATGTGAGATGAACTCGCACGTGATTTTCTTTTTAATAAAAGGCAAAGTTGAAGCAACGGTAAATAATGAAAAAACGATTTTGACAGATAGTCAATGTTTAGTTTCCGAACCCGCTATTTTTTCTATGAGAGCCATAGAAGCATCGCGGTTAGTTGGTATACAAATTAAGAAACAGGGAATTTAATTTGGAAGTCCTTATTATCATAGCTGTTATTTGTCTTATTATTTCGATATTTAGCGATAGGAAAAAGACTTGGTTGGGAGTAAAAAAGGGATTGAAAATGTTTTTAAATCTTTTGCCGGTAATTCTTGTCGTGCTTATACTTGTAAGTATATTTCTTTTCTTTTTACCCAATGAAATAATAGTTCTCTATTTGGGAAACGATGCCGGATTTATTGGTTATTTAATTGCTGCTATAATTGGTTCAATCGCACTAATTCCGGGTTTTATTGCTTATCCATTGGCTGGAATATTATTAAAAAACGGAGTTAGTTATCCTGTGATTGCTACTTTTATTACTACTTTAATGATGGTTGGAGTTTTAACACTGCCTATAGAAATTAAATATTTCGGTGTAAGAACAGCAATTTTAAGAAATGTTTTGTATTTCGTTGGCACTATTTTTATTGGAATTTTTATTGGCTTATTTTATAATATATGAAGACATTTTTTAAGAAAAACAAATTTAGTCTGATATTGATCGCTCTATTTGCAATATATACAATTATTTCATATATGTTTGATTTCAGAGCAGGAGAAATCATTTTTAAAGAACATTTTTTTTCATTCTTGAAAGAAATGATTATGTTTTTACCTGTGATGTTCATTCTTATCGGACTTGGCAATGTTTGGATTAACAAAGAAAAAGTCGAAAAACATATTGGTGAAAATTCAGGAATAAAAGGAATAATTTTGGTAATTTTATTATCAATGGCACAAGCCGGACCATTATATAGTGCCTTTCCTGTAACTTACCTATTGTGGAAAAAAGGAGCAAACATAAGGAATATTTTTATTTATATTGGAGCATTCTGTACCATAAAAATCCCGATGCTTACTTTCGAAATAGGATTTTTAGGTTGGAAATTTTCTTTACTCAGAACGCTAATGTCTTTACCTATTATTGTTCTTATAGCCATTATAATGGAAAAATATTTGAAAAACAAGCATTTTAAAGTGAATGAAATTTAGAAATTAATTGCTATGAAAAACATTCAGTCAGAATCAGAAAAAATAAAACAAATTCTCGGTTTAACAACATCTTTAGTCGGAGTTAAATTCATATTCAATGAATCAGAAATTCCAAATGAGGTTGAAAAATTAACGGGGCATCGTTATTGCCAGGCATTGATGAAAGCACGGCATGGCAAACATGTATTGCTCGATGCAGAAGGTATTGCCTGTCCTGCGGCAGCAGCGGCGTTTGGTTTTAAATCTTTACCCGACGGTTTGAAAACAGGAAAAGGATTAGTTGGTTTCGGAATTGTTAACGAAGAAATAACAGGTAAAACTATGTTTGAAGGGATGACTACTCTTCCGCCAGGAAAGTTAAAAGCGTTATATCTTTTTCCGCTCGAAATAGCAACAATTGAACCTGATATTGTAGTAGTTGAAGACGAAACAGAAAAATTAATGTGGATTGCTCTTGCAAATCTGAATATTAAAAAAGGTAAACGTGTGGAAAGCAGTACAGCAATTTTGCAAGCAACTTGCGTTGATGCAACACTTATACCTTATATTGAACAGAAATTTAATATGAGTATGGGATGTTATGGATGTAGAGATGCAACCGATATATGTCCAAATGAAACTGTGCTTGGTTTTCCGTTTAAAGATTTTAGTGATATAGGAAAAAGTCTTGTATTTTTAAGTAAAAAAGCTATTCCAAACTCAAGAAGTAAAAACGCATACGCACTGTTAAAACGGAAAGAGGCAGAACAAATTAGTAAATCTGACCCTTTTCAAAAATAAATGTAATAATAATGACTAAGATTAAAATTGAATATCAATATTTTAAAGGTTGTCCGAACCACAAAAAGATGCAAGATAATCTATATAAAGCAATTAACACGGATTAGAAGACATTGTTTAGATAAAGCATATTAATGTAAAAGATGAAATTATTGCAAAAAAAATTAAATTCAGAGTGTCTCTGACATTACTAATCAATAGGAAAGATATTGAAGATATAAAGAAACCTGACTTGCCTTCATTTAGTTGTAGAGATTATCCTAAAGGCATTCCTGCAGTTGAGAACATACGCAATAAGATCTTAGAAATATCTAATATTACAAGTAGCAAATAAGTCGTAGAAATCACTTGACAATGAATATTATTTAACCTATTTTTGTAAGTAAGTGATTACTTACTTAAAAGAAAAAAAATGAAAAGAAAATCAACAGAGGTCAGGCGAGAGCAAATAAAGAAAGCGGTGCTTGAGATAATATCGAAAGAAGGTCTGAAAAATCTTTCCACAAGAAACCTTGCTAAGAAAGTAGGTATTACTGAGGGTGCAATATTCCGTCACTTCAAAACGAAACGGGATATAATTCTTGGAATTATGAAAGATGTAAAGTCCACTTTGATGGTTGAGTTAAGGCAAGTTGCTTTATCTGAAGAAAATTCAGATACGAAATTATTTAAGTTTCTTTGCACACATGTAAAATATCTCATAAAGAACAAAGGGATCACAATTCTTCTTTTTTCCGAAGTCGCACACATGAACGATAAAGAATTAAAAGGTAACTTATATAATATCCTATCCGAGCAAAAAATTCTTGTTGAAAAAATTGTGAAAGAGGGAATCGAAAATGGAATTTGGACTAAAAAAGTAATTCCACAGGACTTTGCTATGATATATATGGGAATTCCAATAAGTCTTAACATTGAATTAATACTTAATTCTGATAGGATAGGAGTAGAAAACTTCTGTAAAAGGATGTTCAAACTTATATTAGAAATACTTAAGTAATATATTTAAAAAATAATTAAAGGAGATAGAAAGATGTTTAACTTACCAGAATGGACTTTTGAATTTCACGGACACAAATGTCCGTTTATGCCCATAGGCTATAGGATGGGTACCTTAGCTCTTCTTAAACTTGGTGTTGAAAAGAGTCAAAATCACGAAATGCATGTATTCTCAGAAATGGGAATCGGTCACCCGCAGGGTTGTATGCAGGATGGAATTATGTCAGCTACTGGAGCAACTTTTGGTAAAGGAATGATTAATAAACTCTATTATGGAAAAGTTGCAGCTATATTTTGGTATCCCGGAAAAGGTGCTGTTAGAATTGCCTTGAAGAATGAATTTCAGGACAAACTTTCACCTCACGAATTCTTCAAATATCGTAAACAAAATATTGAGCCTTCAGAAATTCCTGAGGATATCCGATTAGATATTATCAATATTGTGTTAAATGCTACAGAAGAAGAATTATTTAATGTGAAGATGCTGCCAGAATTTAAATATGAGCCTGTAAAAGGGTCATTTAACAAAGCAAAATGTGAAATATGTGGTGAATATGTTTTTGAAAGATATCTTAGAGTTAAAGACGGGAAGAGAGTTTGCGTTTCGTGTTCGGGTTACAATCAAGATGAATTTAATGTAGAAATATCTAAAATATAAAAATTATGGTATATGTAATAGTCACATTAATAATATTTACGGCCTCTTTTCTATTCGCTATGGTCGGTCTCGGAGGAGGAATGGTTTATGTCCCGGTATTGAAATGGGCTGGTTTTGATGTTGTATCAGTTGCTATACCTTTGGGATTATTACTAAACGGCTTGAATACACTTTTGGCTCTTATTCCTTTTGCAAGAAAAAAACTTGTTGACTGGAAGGGAGGTGCCCCTATGGCTATTTCGGCATTAATATTTGCACCTATTGGTGCGCATACTTCAAAATACGTTCCCGTTAATACATTGATGATTATTTTTGCTGTTGCTGTCATAGTGGCAGCAGGTAGAATGCTATGGACATCCAGACAAGAGGAACCTGAAGAAATGATGTCATTAATGAAGAGGTCAATAATTGGTTCAGGGGTGGGTGCCTTTGCTGGTTTAATTGGTGGGATGCTTGGTATTGGCGGTGGCTTCATTATTGCTCCTATACTTATGTGGATGGGGTACAAGACCAAAGAAGCAGCTGCTACAACTGCATTCGTTGTAACATTATCCTCAATCACGGGATATTTAGGACATATTGCAGAAGGTGAAATAAATTGGACACTTACAATAATGGTCGTAGCCGCTGTAATAGTAGGTTCTCAACTTGGTGCAAATTTTATGTCAAATAAAGCTAAACCAAAATCAGTAAAACTAATTTACGCAATTGTTTTGATTGCAATTGCGGTAAAATTAATAATTGGTGTTATATAAATAATTAATTAACTGTTAAACAAATTAGAAAGGGAACAAAAAATGACAAATCCAAAAGATTGGTTAGAATTCGGACAAAAATTTCACGGACATAAATGTCCCGCAATGCCAATGGGCCTTCGTGTTGGGGCAGCAGCAATGAATGCACTTGGTGTCGAAAGGGCAAAAGACGGGGAAATTGTTGCATTCGTTGATTTAGGTGACAATCACTGTGCAACATGTTTTGGTGATGGTTTGCAGGTTATTATGGGTACAACATTCGGAAAAGGGAATATTAAGAAAACACACAAAGGGAAATGGGCTGTAACTCTTGTTAATAAAGCAACGGGAAAGGCGGTACGCGTTACTCCTAAAGCTGAAGCAATGGTGGCAAATAAACAGACTGCTTTTTTCAAAGAATATCGTGAAAAAGGTATTCCTGCAAGTTTAGTCCCCGCAGAAGTAGTTGACCCATTGATAAATAATGTAATGAACGCGCCTGATGATAAACTGCTTTCCATCTCTCCAATTTTCGATTACATACTTGAACCGCATAAAGATAGCTTTAATAGTTTCATTTGCGAAGAATGTGGTGAAATGACTGTAATGGAATATGGCAGGATTAAAGGAGAGAAGAAAGTTTGTATTGATTGCGCTGCGAAATAGGAAGAAATAAGAATATATTTGCAGGGGAAAGAAATTTCGGGTATTATTAAATATTTTCTTTTCCCTGTAAAATTAAAACAAATGATAGGTATTGTTATCAGAATTTGTAAGGGACCTTGCGTTATAAACTGTTATAAAAACTTTGCTATAGCTTCGCAAAGTACTCTGGTCTTATATATATTTGGAGGATAAATTGTAATATAAATTATGGTACACAAACATTCACATAATAATAACGAGCAAAGTAAAGGTAATATTTTCATTACTATGCTTTTAAATTTTCTGATAACAGTCGCTGAAATTATTGGAGGAATCTTATCTGGTAGCCTTTCTCTAATATCGGACGCTTTGCATAACTTTAGCGACGGTGTATCGATAATAATTACTTACATTGCAATTCGCATAAGCAAAAAACCAAGAACATTAAAATATACTTTTGGCTTAAAGCGAGCAGAAATAATAGGGGCAATTATTAATTCGAGTACTCTAATTATAATTAGTTTTTATCTCATAAAAGAAGCAATTGAACGCTTTTACAATCCAACTCCGGTTACTGGAAACCTTATGTTGATTGTAGCGTCTACCGGCTTACTTGGAAATGCATTAGGAACTTTCCTTTTAAGAAAAGGTGCAAAAAACAATATTAACATTAGAGCTGCATACTTTCATTTGTTAAGTGATGCTGTTTCCAGTACTGCTGTTATTATTGGGGCTATTTTTATAATTTTGTTTAATATTTATTGGATAGATCCATTTTTAACAATATTAATCTCATTATATATTCTTAAAGAAACTTATTCGATTATAAAAGAAGCAGTTGATATTATTATGATGTCCTCTCCTCACGATATTGACTTGCAGAAAGTTAAAATGTTAATAGAAGAAATACCGGAAGTTAAAAATATTCACCACGTTCACATTTGGAAGTTGAATGATAATGATATTCATTTTGAATCACATATAGAGGTAGAAGATACATTAATTAGTAATACAGTATTAATTCAAAAGAGTATAGAAGATAAATTACATGAAAAGTTTGATATAAATCATTTTACCCTTCAATTTGAATGTAATAAATGTGCAGATAAAGGACTTATTCAAAATCATAATGAATCCATTATATGAAATTAAGCGTTATATTAAGTATTTTATTATTTTATCAAATCCTTTTCTGTTTAAATGGCATAAATAATTTATATTCGCAAGAAACTAATTCTGTTAAGTTTCAGATTGATGGAAACATTCGTTATCGATATGAAAAATGGAATGGGATGAATATGCTAAACTATGGTGATGATAGTCCAAACTCACTCGGGAATTTAAATGATAACATCCTTCTTCAGAGGGTCATTTTTGGTTTTAATTACAAACCACAGAAAGATTTTGTTCTTTCTTTTCATATTCAGGATTCCCGTGCATTCGGTTGGTCACTAAGAAATTCGGTTTTACCTGATGCATTTAAAATAAAAAAGGCTGGTACAACGAATCCTTATTATATAATGAACCCTAATGAAGTATTTTTTGAAATATATGACTTAAATATTTCTATTAATAATATTATTAAAAACACTTCAATCAAATTTGGCAGGCAAAAGATAATGGAATCTGATTACAGAATATTTGGTCCTGGAGACTGGGGAAATTCAGGAAGATGGACCTGGGATGCACTGAAAATAATGTATAATTCGGAAAAGTTTTCTATGGATGCATGGATAGGAGGAACAAGAACAAACTATCCGAATAGAATAACTTTCCCATTTACTTTTAATGAATACTTTGGAGCGGGTATTTATGGGATTTACAAGGTAAATAATGATTTCTCTATTGAACCTTATATTGCAAGAAAACAACAAGGCAATGCAGATTATATTAAAGACCAGAGTATTAATAGAAATTGGATAGGTATGAGAATTGCCCATAATGACTTTCATAATATTATATCAGAAATAAATTACGTTCGGGAATTCGGAAGGGAAAGTGGAAAAACAATTTCTGCATACGGATTATTTGCAAAAGTGGGTTATACATTTGAGATTTTAAAGAATAAATTCATCTTGAGTTTACGATATTCTTATGCAAGCGGAGGAAATAAAACAGATGAAAATGTTCACACTTTTGACCCCGTTTATGGGGCAAGTGATAAGTATTACGGCTGGATGAATCTTGTTAAATGGAGCAATCTCGATGACAGAGAAATTGTACTTGAAGCATTTAGAGGAAATAACTTGTGGATTGAAATAAAATATAATCAATATCGTATTCCTTCCCCCGAAAATGCTTTAATAAATGGAACGCTTAAGTTAAAATCTGGAAGTAACTATCTCGGAGAAGAATTTAACATTTACACTAAATATACATTAAATAACAACTGGCAATTTGTATTACTTTTTGGATTTTTTAGTCCAAAAGATACCCAACCAATTAACAATAAAAGCCCTGAAACTTCTTTCACAATTGGCTTACAGACTCAATATACTTTTCGTTTTTCCCTTCCTTAAATAAGTTTTTTAAAATAATTTTAAAAGATGATATGTATTTGGTATTAAATTTGCAAAGTGAATAATAATATCATTTAACATTTGATATTTTAGAACTACTTATATTATAACAATTATATAATTGCATCAAATAAAGAAATCAGAAAGTATTCACCAAAGGATTCTATTGCTCCGATATTAAGAGGAGAAGAATTCGAAATTATTATAGGTTTAAAATAGGCACATATTGAAAAATGGACAAGATAGACTGTTGCTGTTAAAAAAATGGCGAATAACTGAGGTACGATAGTTGTTAATCTTGATGTAGAATTATTCCTGGAATTCAGAAAGAAATTGGTTTTGGAAAAATGATAAAAGATATCAGAGAAAAGTCCGGTTCCGGAATAGAATATATTGTTTTGCAAAACAATAAAGAAAAAATCGCCGCAAGTAAATTATTATCACTTAAAAACAAGGGAAATATATTCATTGTAGATGGGAACTGACTGCCAGAAAAGGAGCTGTGCTCATGCCTAAGCCGGGATTTGCTAACATATATGTTTTGCAGGGGGAATAGAGTATTTACATAGGGGCAGTATGGGAGCAGATTTAAGTTTAAACAATGCTTTATACAGAAATCAAACTTATAATTATAATGTATCAGACAGTACGTTTTATCCTATAAAAGGTGTTCACCAGAAACAAACTTATCATTTTAAATTTGCAGTAATATAGAGCGGTCTGACCGGAGGGTATACATTTAATGAAAATTTTTCAATTGAAGTATTTGCTCATTTACTTTACAGTAGATGGAATTTACTATCCCTTATAGTCTCAATCCTTCTATTATGCAGTGTATTGCAATGCCGAGAATAACATTCAGACAGATGTTTTACATTTCCACTTTGCAGGATGGGTTCGGATATAATAAAGCTACGACAAGTGGTGAAACGAGCAATCTGAATATAATTACTTTTAACGGTAAAAATAGGCCTCGCATATAAAGTAAACAATATGAATTCCCTTTGGACTTTCTTATACAATGTTGACAGAACTTGCCTATAAAAACGGAAATGCAACAATGGACATTTTAAAACAGTTTGAAGATGGTCAGTTGCGGGATATTTAATGCTAAAGTGAGATGAATTCAAAGGACCTGTTATTTTATAGAGGGATAGGGGGGCAGGTTACCTGAAAAATTGGTTTGTAAAAAACAAATAAGAAGATTAATATTGTAAAAGAATCGGGGTGTAGGTCAGTTGGCTAGACCGCCTGAATGGGGTTCAGGAAGTCGGTGGTTCGAGTCCACTCATCCCGACAAGGTTGAAGGTTGCTTCTTACATTACTTACCTAATATTTATTCCCTATATGGTTGAAAATGTGGCTTACAAAATATTATTCTTGATTTTTTAAAAACATTTCGCTATTTTACGAAATGATGGAACCCTTAGAAAAATACGAAAAAATCTTTAAGGCTTTATCAGATAAAAGCCGATTGCGAATTTTAAAAATGCTCCAAAGAAAATCGCTCTGTGTATGTGAAATTACAGAGATTCTCAAGCTTGCAACATCTACTGTATCAAAGCATCTAAGTATATTACACGAGGCGGGATTAATAATAAGTGATAAGGACAAAAAATGGGTTAATTATAAAATTAATCCTGAACCTGAAGATGATATAGTATCAGCTGTACTTTTGTTTGTACACCTGCAACTGGAAAATGATGAGGTGATTAAGAAAGATAAAAAAGCCCTTGCCAGTATAGATAGAAATATAATATGTTGTAGTAAGTGAGCTATTTATTTCGCTGAATAAGAAAATGAAAAAGTATAATAATTAAAAAATATTAACAGATGAGAGAGCAAAACGAAATAAAAAAAGTAGTAAAGGAAAAATACAGGGAAATAGCCTTGCAGGTTAAGAATGATAATAAGTCGTCCTGTTGTGATAGTGGCTCCTGCTGTGGAATTGATTATACAAATTTTTCTGATGACTATTCAAGGCTAACGGGATATAATCCTGATGCTGATTTGGGACTTGGTTGCGGATTACCTACCGAATTTGCTCTTATAAAGGAAGGAGATACTGTAATAGATCTTGGCTCGGGCGCAGGGAACGATGTTTTTGTTGCAAGATCGATAGTTGGTGAAAAGGGTAAAGTGATAGGTATAGATTTTACAGAAGAAATGATAAAAAGAGCCAGAGAGAACAATAATAAACTTGGTTATAAAAATGTTGAGTTTAAGTATGGAGATATTGAAGAGATACCTCTAATGGATAATACAGCAGATGTGGTAATTGCGTGCTTAATCTTATTCCTGACAAGGTAAAAGCCTTTAAGGAAATCTACCGGGTGCTTAAACCTGGTGGTCATTTTTCCATTTCTGACATAGTTACGACAGATGAACTCCCGTCAATAATTAAGTCAGTAGCTGAACTCTATGCAGGTTGTGTCTCTGGCACTATTAAAAAAGAGGAGTATCTCAGAGTTATAAGAGAAATAGGATTTATAAATCTTCGAATTCAGAAGGAAAAAATTATAGATATCCCTGATGAACAATTTCTAAAATACATAACAAAAGAAGAATTTGAAGATTACCGTAGATTAGATGTTAAAATTCTAAGTATAAATGTTTATGCAGAAAAGCCATTTGAGCCTGTCGTTATTATGAAAGGGGATAGTGTTAATGGATAAGACCAGAATTCTTTTTGTTTGTATTCATAACAGTGCTCGTAGTCAAATGGCAGAAGCATTTGTGAATACATTTTATTCAGATAAATTTGTTGCGGAGAGCGCTGGACTTGAACCCGGTAAGCTCAATCCTTTTGTTGTTAAATCGATGGCAGAAATTGGAATAGATATTTCTCATAATAAAACAAAAGATGTATTTGAATTTTATAGACAGGAGAAAGTATTTGATTATGTAATAACAGTATGTGATGAGACTTCCGGGGAAAGATGTCCTGTTTTTCCTGGAGCATTAAGAAGAATACATTGGTCTTTTCCAGATCCTTCATCTTTTACTGGAAGCGAGGAGGAAAAACTTGAAAAAATTGCTGAAGTAAGAGATGCTATAAAGGCAAAAGTAGAGGAATTTATTAAATCAATAAAATAAAAAAATTATGGTGGAAATTAAAATTCTTGGAATTGGTTGTCCAAGATGCAATGAATTGGAAAGGTTATGTTTTAATGTTGCAGCAGAGCATAATATTGATGCAGATATTCAAAAAATAACGGACCTGGAGCAAATAATGGCCTATGGTGTTATGCAAACGCCTGCTCTGGTTATAAACGGAAAGGTTAAAATCAGTGGTAAACTTCCAACTTCGTCAACTCTGCTTCATTGGATTGAGGAAGAGAATAAATAAGTTTAAAAAATTCAGAGAGAGATTGTGAAAAATAAATTATGGTTTGTAATATTACTAATTATTGTCTGGTTTGGCATATACTTGAATCTTGAAAAGTTTACTACAACAATAAGCAACATTTTTGGGTTGTCCTCTATTGAGGATGGGTATGCAAGGGCAATTGAGTTTTTTATTTATGAAGTTCCAAAAGTACTGCTATTGCTTACCTTAATTGTTTTTGTAATAGGAATAATCAGAACCTTCTTTTCGCCTGAGAAGACAAAAACTGTGCTTGAAAAGAAATCTCCCTTTCTCGGAAATGTTTTTGCTTCTATATTTGGAATATTTACTCCTTTTTGTTCCTGTTCGGCTGTGCCTTTATTTATTGGTTTTGTTGAAGGGGGGATACCACTTGGTGTTACTTTATCATTTCTTATTGCTGCACCTATGATAAATGAAATTGCTGTAGTTTTGTTATTTGGTTTGTTTGGGTGGAAAACTGCCCTAATATATGTTTTAACTGGATTATTCATTGCAATAACTTCAGGTTTTATTATTGGTAAGCTCAAGCTTGAAAAGTTTGTTGAATCGTGGGTTTACGAAATAAAGAGTGGGGAAAAACAATCAGAGGAGGATAAGATTACTTTTAATGAGAGGATAGAAAGTGGATATGTGGCTGTAAAAGATATAGTAAGCAGAGTTTGGATTTATATTGTAATTGGGATTGGAATAGGTGCTTTAGGGCATGGGTATGTCCCGGAAGATTTTATGGCTGGATTGATGGGTAAATCAGTCTGGTGGTCTGTTCCACTATCAGTTTTGATAGGGATTCCGTTGTATTCAAATGCAGCCGGTATCATTCCTATTGTTCAGGTATTGCTTGAGAAAGGGGCTTCGCTTGGCACCTCTCTTGCATTTATGATGTCAGTAATAGGGCTTTCGTTACCGGAGGCAGTGATTCTAAAAAAAGTACTAAGGTTACCACTGTTATTTATATTTTCTGGAATAGTAGGTTCTGGCATAATAATAGTAGGATATATTTTTAATTTAATATTTTAAATATAAAAAATGGAAAAAATTTCAAAGAAACTTTCTTTTCTGGACAGGTATCTTACTCTCTGGATATTTACTGTAATGTTTATTGCTATTCTGGTGGGATATCTTTTCCCGGGCATTGTAAATTTCTGGGATAAATTTCAGTCAGGAACTACTAATATTCCAATTGCTATAGGCTTGATTCTAATGATGTATCCTCCGCTGGCAAAAGTAAGATACGAAGAATTACCGGTTGTTTTTAAAAATCTAAAATTACTGTCACTATCGTTGATTCAAAACTGGATTGTTGGACCGTTAGTTATGTTTTTCCTTGCTCTAATTTTTCTTCCTGATAAACCACAAATGATGACGGGTGTAATTTTGGTAGGTCTGGCACGGTGTATTGCAATGGTTCTTGTATGGAACGACCTTGCAAAAGGGGATTCGGAACTCGCAGCAGGGCTTGTAGCATTTAATGCAATATTTCAGGTATTTTTATATTCTGTTTATGCTTATATTTTTATAACTGTTTTACCACCTCTTTTCGGATTCAAGGGAACTTTGGTGGATATATCTATGAGTGAAATAGCACTTACAGTGCTTATTTATCTTGGTATTCCTTTCTTTGGTGGGATAATAACTCGCGCGAGCTTTATCAAAATTAAGAGTAAAGAATGGTATCATGCTAAATTTATTCCCCGTTTAGCAGTTGTTACTCCGATTGCATTGCTTTTTACAATCTTTGTGATGTTTTCATTCAAAGGGGAGAAAATAATCGAACTTCCTCTTGATGTTGTTAGAGTTGCAATTCCTTACCTGTTTTATTTTGCTGGTATGTTCTTTATTACTTTTTTTATTGCCAGGAAATTAGGTTTTGGTTATGAAAAAGCAACTACCATTTCATTTACAGCAGGAAGTAATGATTTTGAATTGGCAATTGCAGTGGCTGTTGCAGTTTTTGGAATACAGTCGCAAGCTGCTTTTGCTACTGTAATTGGTCCTCTTGTTGAGGTTCCGGTTTTAATAACTCTGGTTAATGTTGCGTTGTGGTTTAGAAAAAAATATTTTAAAACTGTTGAAGAAGAAGCGTCTTAATTTGAATTATTAGAAGTATGTATACGAAATTAGTAATTATAATATTTTTAGCCTTTTCTGTTTTGTTTTCAGCCTGTTCTAAAGAAGGGTCAATAGAGCAGCAGAAGAAAAGTATTAATGGGAAATATATTGTATATTATTTCCATCCAACAGCTCGTTGTGAAAGTTGTATTAATCTGGAGGCTTATATTAAAGAAGTTATAGAAACAAAATATAGTAATGCTGGATTTGTTTTTAAGTCTATCAACATAGAAGATAGAGAGAACGAACATTTCAGAAAAGATTATAATTTAAAGTTTAGTTCAGTAGTACTTGTGAATATAGAAAACAATAAGTGGAAGAATCTTGATTCAATATGGTCATACGTGGAAGCAAAAGAAGGATTTTTTAACTATGCAGAAAAGGAAATTAATAATTTTATAAAAACAGATAACTAAAATGAATATCAAAATCCTTGGAATTGGTTGTCCAAGATGCAGAAAGCTTGAACAGCAAGTTAAAGAAATTGTTTTACAAAATAATATTCCTGCTGAAATTGAAAAAGTCAGCAATATTCAGGATATGATGAGATATGGAATTATGTCTACACCTGCTCTTGTAATAAATGAGAAACTTAAATCAAGTGGTATTACTTTAAAAGATAAACAAATATTAAATTGGATAAAAGAAGAATTAAAACAATGAAAAATCATTTTAAGGTTGTTTTTATTATTACAGTATTGGGTCTTATAATTTTCTCCTGTGGAAAAAAAGAGGATAGTAACTCTACAACAGTAGATAACAATGTTGTTACAAATCAGGTGGCAAGCACAAATTACAAAATAGAATTTATTGAACTGGGTTCTGTTAATTGCGTTCCTTGCAAAAGGATGCAACCTATTATGAAGTCTATAGAAAATAAATATAAAGGATTGGTTAAAGTGACTTTTTACGATGTATGGAAGGACAATGCGCCAGCAAAGAAATATGGAATACGTGTGATTCCAACTCAGATATTTTTAGATGCAAATGGTAAAGAATTAATGCGCCATGAAGGATTTTATCCTGAAGAAGAGATAGATAAATTTTTGCAATCTCAGCAAGTGAATATACCTCAATAATATGATTGAAGAAATTTTTTCCTATTTAAGTACTGCCATATCAGGCGAGTTTTATATTGCTGTTTTTGCTTCATTCGGATGGGGAGTGTTATCAATATTGTTAAGCCCCTGTCATTTGTCGAGCATACCTTTAGTTGTGGGATTTATCAATTCACAGGGGGAAATCACAATTAAAAGAACATTTACAATTTCACTTGTCTTTGGGATTGGTATTTTAATTACCATAGCATTGATAGGGATGGTAACTGCATTAGCAGGAAGATTGATGGGAGATGTTGGAACAGTTGGGAATTACATAGTTGCGGCAGTATTCTTTATTATTGGTCTTTACTTGATGGATGTAATTAAACTGCCGTGGGAAGGTGCGGGTATAAAACCTACAAAGTATAGAGGTATTTTTGCCGCTTTAATCCTCGGACTTATATTTGGAATCGGACTGGGTCCCTGTACATTTGCCTATATGGCCCCTGTACTTGGGGTGGTGTTTCAGCTTGCAAAAACAAACATTATTTATTCTATTATTTTGCTTCTTGCTTTTGGAGTTGGACATATTTTAGTAATAGTTACAGCTGGAACACTGACAAAGAAAGTTCAACAGTACCTTAACTGGACAGAAAAGTCGGTAGTTGTAAAATATATAAAACGTGTTTGTGGAGCACTGGTTTTTCTTGGGGGAATATATATGATTTATAATAGTTTTTAATTACACCTTTTTTGTTATAAGAAAATGGGAAAACCTCTATGTATCTGAGTTGATGGATGCTTTGTTATTGCCGCGATACACCATTTCTAAAGAGCTGGTGGTCTTGAGGAATAGTAATTTATTAACAAATAAGAAAGAAGGTGCAGGGGTTTATTACGGACGCAATAAAGACAGTTTTCAAAATCGTATGTTAATCAATCTTCTTAAGAAGTATCTAAACCAGATTGTTTTCAGAGAAGATGAAAGGTATTTGCAACGTATGTTAAAGTTGAGGTGAAATGATAAGTCTGTGATTGGCATTATTCCTGAGAGAAAGAATTGCTGAAACCTGTTGAGAAAAAAATTAAACATTAAGTTAAACTTTGAAATTATATCAATATTATAATTGTAACCAAAACTATATTTATGAACTGGAAAGAGCAATATAAATCGTTCCTCGTAATAACAGGTTTTTTTTTCTTTGCTTATTACTTACCTATTGAGACTCCTGTGTTCCGAAACGCATTAATAGATGCATTTGCTTTAGCAAAATGGTATGCTCAGGAACACGTTTTGCTTTGCCTGATTCCAGCGTTTTTTATTGCTGGTATTATAGCGGTGTTTATCAGTCAGGCATCTATTGTGAAGTATTTTGGCGCCAAAGCTAAGAAGTGGAAAGCATATTTGATTGCTTCTGTATCAGGAACAATTTTGGCTGTTTGTTCCTGCACTGTTTTGCCTTTATTTTCAAGCATTCATAAGAGAGGTGCTGGGTTGGGTCCTGCAATTGCCTTCTTATATTCTGGACCTGCAATAAATGTCTTAGCAATTATTCTAACAGCAAGAATACTCGGTTTTGAACTTGGTATTGCGAGAATAATTGGTGCTGTAACATTTAGTTTGGTTATCGGCTTAATCATGGCGTTCATTTACCGAAAGGAAGAGAAGGAGCGAACTGATATGCAACTTGCTATGCCCGAAGTTCAGGAATCAAGGCCCTTATGGCAAACATCACTTCATTTTTTTGTAGTGGTTGCTATATTGGTATTTGTGAATTGGGGTAAACCACTTGAAACAGAAGGATTTTGGTATTTTATATATTATAATAAATGGCTTATAACTTCAATTTTTGGAATCATATACGCTTTTACATTGATATATGTTGTAAGAGTGAAGAAAGTTTATGTTTTGCTTGGCGGACTTGCAGTTGTAATTTCTGCTCTCTGGTTTTACCACAATCCGTTAGTTCCTTTTGTTGTAGGGGTTATTGCTACATCGCTTGCATTAACGTTTACAGAAGGGGAAGGCAATTTATGGTTAGGGGAAACGTGGGGATTTGCCAAACAAATTATGCCATTGCTTGGGGCGGGAGTTTTAGTAGCAGGATTTTTGTTAGGTAGGGCTGAAGGTGGCGGCGGGATAATTCCTAAAGAATGGATATATATGCTGGTTGGAGGGAATTCATTGTTTTCAAATTTTTTTGCATCAATTACAGGAGCGTTTATGTATTTCGCAACGTTGACTGAGATTCCAATCGTTCAAGGATTGATTAATAATGGAATGGGTAAAGGCCCAGCACTTGCACTGTTACTTGCTGGTCCTGCGCTGTCGTTACCCAGTATGCTTGTAATTCGTGGTGTATTAGGCACGAAGAAAACAGTTGTGTATGTTTCTCTTGTTGTTATTATGGCGACAATAAGCGGATTTATTTATGGAGCCTTGTTTTAGTGATTTAAAAAATTATATTTAGAAAGTACAAGGTGTTTACAGAACAGAAAAAGGAATTTATGGAATGTGAAGAGTTAACAAGGACTGTATAGCTTGTACTTTTCTTATACTAAAAGCTAGAGATAACTACTTAAAAGAAAGGAGAAATAAAAATGTTAGACATTAAAATTTTTGGACCTGGTTGCATAAACTGTGAAAAACTATATGAACTCTGCAACGAAGTTGTGTCTGAGAACAATTTAGCGGCAAAAATTGAAAAGATAGTTGACAGAGACAGGTTTTTAGATTATGGAATTATGCTTACCCCAGCATTGATTGTAAATAACAAGGTATTGATTCAAGGTAAGATTCCGACAAAATCAACTTTACTGCATTGGTTAAAAGATTTTAAAAAGTGAGAAATGAAATGTCACTAAATAATTTACAAAAGGATTGAGGATAAAATATGAATTACTTTAGTATCAAAAGATTATCCTCTTTTACTCGTTATCTAACACTCTCACTCTGGATTTTTCTAACAATGTTTTTCTGAGTTGCTGTAAGCTTATTATTACCTTGTATAGCAAGTTTCTGGAAGTTGCTGAGCAATGTGGACCGACAAACATTCCAATTGCTATTGGGTTAATATTGATGATATCCCCACCGCTTGCAAAAGTTAAATATGAGGAACTTACAATGGTTTTCAAAACCATAAAATTACTAAGCCTATCTCTGATTGTAAACTGAATTATTGGACCTTTATCAGATAACAAGTGATACTCATCTCTGATATTTGACAATGTTATAAAGGCTGCAAAAAAGTAGATAACACCTGGAGCCTTAGTGACGTATCACGTAGTTATATTAACCCAAAACTTTATAAACTTTTCGTTAAACATACGGAGAAACTCCACAATGACAAATTTTGTTATACGTAGTTAAAAGATTTAGGATTATAAAACTGTTTGAGCAAATATTATGTATGAAAACTTATTGTTTTATAATTACAATGTCCCGTGTCTAACTTATTAACTATTATAAGCGGTTCTTATCAGTTATCATATTGATGATAGTTCAGTGGTATTAAATAAAGTAGAAATATATAAATGTTTTGCAATTACTTGATTGGATATTATACTGCAAATTGAATTTTTTTATATCATATTATTGAAGAAATAAAAAAGGAGCTATTATGAATAACAATTCTCAAAATGGAAACGAACGAATGGAACATTCACCAGGAGTAGGAAGTATAGGGACCAAAGTTGAAGACTGGTGGCCTAATCGTTTGAAACTTAAGATTCTCAGACAGAATTCTTCTTTATCCAATCCTATGGATAAAACTTTTAATTACAGAGAAGCTTTTAATACTCTTGATTATGCAGGCTTAAAAAAAGATCTTCGTGAACTAATGACTCAGTCTCAAGATTGGTGGCCTGCAGATTTTGGTCATTATGGGCCCTTATTTATCCGTATGGCGTGGCACAGTGCCGGAACATACAGGATAGGAGATGGCAGAGGTGGAGCCAATGGAGGGCTTCAAAGGTTTCCTCCTTTGAACAGTTGGCCTGATAATGCTAATCTTGATAAGGCAAGGCGTTTACTCTGGCCTATTAAAAAAAAATATGGAAGCAAAATTTCCTGGGCAGATTTAATGATACTTGCTGGAAATGTAGCATTAGAATCAATGGGTTTGAAGACTATTGGTTTTGGTGGGGGCAGAGAAGACGCTTGGGAACCCGATGAAAGCATATATTGGGGCTCAGAGACGAAGTGGCTATCTGACGAGAAACGTTATTCAGGAGAAAGACAACTGGAAAATCCTCTTGCGGCTGTTCAGATGGGACTTATTTATGTTAATCCTGAAGGTCCTGGCGGTGTTCCAGATCCACTTGCAGCAGCTAAAGATATTCGAGAGACGTTCACCAGAATGGGTATGAATGATGAAGAGACAGTTGCTCTGATTGCCGGTGGTCACACTTTTGGTAAAGCTCATGGGCAAGGGGAGCCGAAACTAATGGGTCCTGAACCAGAAGCAGCTGGAGTTGAGGAACAAGGATTAGGCTGGAGATACAAATACAAATCAGGTAAGGGACCAGATACATTGACAGGGGGACCGGAATTGACCTGGACAACTACTCCAACGAAATGGGGGCATGATTTCTTCAAACATCTATTTGAATACGAATGGGAGTTAACCAAAAGTCCTGCAGGAGCATATCAGTGGGTTGCAAGGAATGCTGAACCAATTATTCCAGATGCACACGACCCTTCAAAAAAACATTTACCAGGGATGCTCACTACAGATCTTGCTTTAAAATTTGACCCTGTATATGAAAAGATTTCAAGACATTTTTATGAAAATCCTGATCTGTTGGCAAAGGCATTTGCTCGAGCATGGTTTAAACTAACCCACAGAGATATGGGGCCTAAATCTCGCTATCTTGGACCTGAGGTTCCAGAAGAAGACTTTATATGGCAGGATCCAATTCCAAAAGTAGACCACAAATTAATTGATGAAAGAGATATTGCAGAATTGAAAAAAAGAATTCTTGCTTCAGGTCTATCAATTTCCGAATTGGTTGTAACTGCATGGGCTTCTGCTTCAACTTATCGCAATTCTGATAAGAGGGGAGGTGCAAACGGAGCACGAATTAGGTTAGAGCCTCAACGAAACTGGGAGGTCAATAATCCACCGCGTTTAAGACAAGTGTTGACTGCACTTGAGAAAATTCAAAGTGAATTTACCTTAGCTCAAAAAGATGGTAAGAAAATTTCTCTTGCAGATTTAATTGTTCTTGCAGGTTGCACAGCTGTGGAACAGGCTGCTAAGAATGCGGGCTTTGATATTATAGTTCCCTTTACACCAGGTCGAATGGATGCATCTCAGGAACAAACAGATGTAAATTCGTTTGCAGTTCTTGAACCTTATGCTGATGGGTTCCGCAATTATCTTAAAGCAAAGTTTGCAGTACCATCAGAGCATTTTCTGGTTGATAAAGCAAATTTGCTTTCTCTCTCAGTACCAGAAATGACGGTGTTGGTTGGAGGTATGCGTATGTTACGAGCCAACTGGGACAATTCTGATTATGGAGTCTTTACTGAACGTCCAGAAGTGTTGACAAATGATTTCTTTGTCAATGTTCTTGATATGGGAATAGAATGGAAGTCAATGGATGATTCAAAAGAAACTTTTGAGGGGTATGATAGAAAAACGGGCAGGTTGAAATGGAAAGCTACACGTGTAGACCTGGTTTTTGGTTCTAATTCAGAACTCAGAGCGATTGCCGAAGTATATGCAAGTTCAGACGGACAGGAAAAGTTTGTAAAGGATTTTGTTTCTGCCTGGAACAAGGTAATGATGCTTGATAGGTTTGATGTTGTTTAAATGCGCAGGTTTAAGTTACGGGTTGTTTGTTAAGATGAATAAGAGCCGTGGTGTTCAACCACGGCTCTTTTGTGTTAAAGTAAAATTCATATTCCTTAAATGCTGATTTGAGTTTCAATTTAGAAGATAAAATTATATATTAGCAACAATCAATAATAATTTAAAAAAACTTTAAATTTCTAATAAGAAATAAACCAACCAAATTTTATTGCTAGTCAACAGATTGAGTGGGAAGTACTTACATAATTCTATTCGCTTTGTATTTTGAAGTATAAACCAAAATCATAAAGTCTTATGAAAAGATTATTAACTTTGACAATGTCTTTATTAGTTTCAATGAATTTTCTCATTGCTCAGGAAGTAACAAATAAAGGTCGGCTATCCGGCTATATATTTGGAGATTATTTTTACAATCTTACAAGAGATACAGGGATTGCATCTTTACCTGATGTTGCCAATGGAGGAGCAAGAGATTTAAATGGATTTCAATTAAGAAGAGTCTATTTTACTTATGATTATGATATTTCTGAAACGTTCACAACGAGGTTCCGATTGGAAGCTGATGGAGTTGCAAACACAAGCAACAACAGAATAGGTGTAGCTGTAAAAGATGCATATTTACAATGGCGAAATATTTTCAAAGGGAGTGATTTAATTTTTGGTATTCAACCTCCACCTACATTCGAAGTTTCTGAAGGAATCTGGGGTAATAGGTTTCTTGAAAAGACTATGATAGACTTGAGAGGCATTGCTCCATCACGTGATATTGCAATTACATTGAAGGGGAATATACTCTCTGATGGTTTTTTACGATATTGGATTATGATAGGCGATGGTAGTAATAACTCTCCTGAAGTTGATAAGTATAAAAGATTTTATGCCCATTTGCAGTTAAATCCACTAAAAGATTTAACAGCAACATTTTATGCTGATTTTAAGGCAAGACCGGCTATTAATGATCCAAACAGTACTACCAATCCTCCTGTAACTTTATCAAACAATGACCTGACCTATGCCATCTTTGTAGGGTATAAAAAGAAGGATTTTTATACATTTGGAGCAGAAGCTTTCTTAAATCAAAGGCAAAATGGAATGATTACGGGAACAGAAGTTAAGGACAGGATAGGAATAGGTCTATCGGTTTTTGCATCTTATAATTTTATGAAACAGTTAGCACTCGTTGGAAGATATGATTATTATGATCCTAACACTGATTCTAATGTTAGTGGTGATTCGCGAAACTGGTTTATATTTAGTTTAAACTTTAAGCCAGATGAAAAAGTTACAATCAGTCCAAATGTAATAATTGAAACCTATGAATCACTACCGAGTGGTAGAACAATTAAGAGCTCAGTTACTCCAAGGATAACCTTTTTCTATTCCTTCTTCTAAGGATATATCATATTATTGGTCAACTTTTACTTCTTTAAGTGTGGGAGAGGCAATGGTTAGTTTTATTTCGTGCCTTGAGGGGACTGTATTATTACTCTCCTGTATAATGAAATATTCCCCAATTTTAAGACCGATAATGAATGGTTCATCAAGAGCTCTGCCGACTTTCATAATGACATTCCTATTTTCATCGAGTATAAAAAATGGGGAATATTCTTTTCTATAAACTCCATCATCATAGAAGTAAGTTTGGCTTGTATAAACTTTTAGATAACCTATTTCATAAATCTGCTTGTTGGGTTGTCCTTGAACAATTGAACTTGCCGTTATGATGAAGCTAAAGATAGAGATGAGAATTAAATTTTTCATAGTTGTATTTATTTTGGTTTATTACAAAGTTAGCCTTTATTGGTTATGGGATTGTTAAGTTTCTGTAAAAAACTGTAATGACAAAGTTAAGTTAATGTTTCCAAATGATCTGACGGCGACTTATGTTTGGAAGGAAACTTTTTGGTAATGATGAAATGACTAAAATGTAAAAACGAGTTTGTATACATTACTGTAAATATTTCTCCGAGCTAAAGCTACTAAGTCCAGAGTGATATGTGTTTTAGCCGATAGGGTAAGTTGGGAAACTGGCTTGCCTGCCGTATTTGCAAAGGAGAAGCTAAGTCTATTAGCCCCGATTGTAAATACGGGGTTTTTTAATTTATTAACAAATTTTAAAAAATATAGGAATACCAAAAAGATTTAAGAAGTTTACCCAGGATTATCCTGAGGTTGCAAAGGCTTATGAATCATTAGGGGAGGCAGTTCACAAATCGGGTCCGTTAGATGAGAAAATCCGTGCATTAATCAAACTTGCAATTTCTACCGGTGCAAGGTTAGAAGGTGCAGTACACTCTCATACAAGAAAAGCAATTGAGGCTGGTTGCACACCTGAAGAACTCAAACAGGTAGTTTTACTTTCACTCCCAACTATTGGACTTCCATCTATGATGGCTGCTCTTAGCTGGGTTGATGATATTATAGAAGAAAAAGGTTTAAGGTAAATTTTACTTTTTAATTAATAGGAAGGTTTTGATCGAAGGAATAAAATTCAATAGGCAGGAATTATCTGGTGCGTTTGGGGATATTGGTACAGATTTCCCTTTGATTGTAGCACTTATTCTTGCTGCCGGGATGTATACGCCGGGGGTGCTAATAGTGTTTGGTATTATGCAAATTTTAACGGGCTTGATTTACAGAATGCCGATGCCAGTACAACCACTTAAAGCAATGGCAACTCTGGTAATTGCTCAACAAATTGGAGGTAATATTCTGCTGGGTGCCGGACTTGCTATTGGTGTTGTAATGTTAATATTGTCAGCAACAGGTCTATTGACCAAAATTGCAGAACTTATTCCGAAGGCAGTTGTTAGAGGAATTCAATTAGGACTTGGGATTAGTTTAAGTTTGCTTGCCTTTCAGAAGTATATTCCAGACAAAGGTGTTGGTGGGTTTGTGCTTGCATTTATATCGTTTGTAGTTATTATTGTTTTAATAGACAACAAGAAATATCCATCTTCACTTGTAGTTTTACTTTTGGGCATTCTTTATGTTTTAATATTTGAGGGGTAATCATTACATTTTAAAAGTATTGTTGGTTTTAATCTCCCCCGATTAGTTGTACCGTCATTGGAAGATGTTTCAAAAGGATTTTTATTATTGGCTTTACCTCAAATTCCGCTCTCGCTTGGGAATTCTATAATAGCAACAAAACAGGTCGTACAGGACTTGTTTCCTGATAGACCTCCGGTAACTATTAAGAAAATTGGTTTAACGTATTCATTTATGAATTTGATAATTCCGTTCTTTGGAGGAATCCCCAGTTGTCATGGATCAGGGGGTATGATAGGTCATTACATCTTTGGAGGAAGAACTGGGGGTTCAGTTGTTATATATGGTATATTTTATGTTTTTATAGGGGTATTTTTTGGAACTGCTTTTGATACTATTGTAAACATTTTCCCGTTGCCTATACTGGGGGTAATTCTTTTGTTTGAAGGGCTATCACTTATGGTTCTGGTGAGGGATCTACGGGGTCAACAAAAAGATTTTATAATTGCCTTGTTTGTTGGAATAATTGCGGCAGGACTCTCTTATGGATTTGTGATATCGCTTGTGATAGGCATAATACTTTATTATCTTCCAATTGAGCTAAAAACTTTTATAAACATAGGACGCAATCACACAGTTGAAGGAAAACAAAATCCATCAGAATAATACAACACTTATAGATAGTTATGGTCGGATTCATAACTACGTGCGAATTTCATTGACTGATAAATGTAATTTTAATTGTATTTATTGTAATCCCTCTATTTCTAATTCTAATACACTCCATTTGTCCAACAAACTTATACTTTCTTATGAAGAGTTATATCGGTTAGTGAAAATTTTTGTCAGGGATTTTGGGGTACATAAGATTCGTTTCACAGGGGGAGAACCACTAATTCGTAAAGATGTTTTAAGTTTTTTTAAAATGATGGCTGCTTTACGTGAACAATATGATTTTGAAGTTGGCATTACAACAAACGGTACAAGCCTACTTGATAAATTAAACTTCCTTTATGAATTTGGAGTTGATTTATTAAATATAAGTCTTGATACATTAGATAGAAATAAATTTATTGCCATTACAGGGAAGACCTGTTTTGATGATGTTCTTAAATCAATTCACAGAGCTGTGGATATTGGTTTTAAATCGGTAAAAGTTAATATGGTTGTTATAAAGGGGCTGAATGATGATGAGTTGATTCCATTTATAGAATATTTTCAATTTTATCCTATTACAGTAAGGTTTATAGAATATATGCCTTTTACAGGGAATCAATGGGATAGCACAAAGTTTCTGAGCTGGTATGAAATGAAGTCCAAAGTTGATAGTCACTATACTTTATCAGAGATAGAATCTGAAGGCAAAGTTTCCAAAGATTATAACGTTGTAAATACAAATTTGAGAGTTGGATTTATAAGCTCAATTTCTGATCATTTTTGTAGCAGTTGTAATCGGTTGAGAGTGACTGCCAGCGGGCATATAAAAAATTGTCTTTTTTCAAATCTGTCTGAACTTAATTTAAAACCATTGTTAAGTAATAGAGACGTTGAAGATGAAGTTATTGCTACTTTTATAAAAGACTCATTACAGACAAAATGGCTAAAACACCCGGACATTTATGAACTATTAAAACTCAGACAAAATAATATGATGACCACTGGAGGATGAAGAATAGGTTATCACATATTAATAATAAAGGGAAAGCACAAATGGTAGATGTTTCCAATAAGGAATCTACATTTCGAATTGCTGAAGCTTATGCGGAAGTTCGCGTGTCTCGCGAGGTATTTGATGCAATAAAAAATAATGCCATAAAAAAAGGAGATGTTCTCTCAATTGCAAAGTTTGCAGGCATTCAAGCTGCTAAAAAAACCAGTGACTTAATCCCGCTCTGTCACAACATATTCATTTCTAATATAGAAGTTGAGCTGAAATTAAATTCGAAAAAAAGACTTGTTGAAATTAAATCACTTGCAAAAACAAATGCCCAGACGGGAATAGAAATGGAAGCTTTGACTGCTGTAACAGTTGCAGCTTTGACTGTTTATGATATGTGTAAAGCCTTGGATAAGAGTATAACTATTAATGGTATACACCTCGTGAAAAAAAGTGGAGGGAAAAGTGGGACCTATGTTGCAAAAAGAAATGTAAAGTCCTAAGTATATGGGAATAATAGAAATGCTCTCAGGGAAAAGTAGTGTTCAGGAACAGACAGATAATCCTGAGACAGGAAAAATTGTTAGTATTAACATCAGTCTAAAAAAAGGTATTCCTAAATCAAGGGTAAAAGAAGCCATATTAAGAGAAGACTTCGGAATAGAGGGGGATATTCACAGTGGAAATTGGCATAGACAGATTAGTCTTTTAGCCCTTGAAAGTATCGATAAGATGAGGGGAAAGGGACTACCGAACCTTAGACCTGGTGCATTTGCAGAAAATATTACTACAGAATTTCTTGTACTTCCAAATCTTGAAATTGGGACAAGATTACGAATTGGTGGTAAGGTTGAACTTGAAATTACACAACTTGGGAAAGAATGTCATAGCAAGTGTGCCATATTTTATCGGATAGGTGATTGTGTTATGCCTCGTGAAGGGGTTTTTGCCAGAGTAGTTAAAGGTGGTAAAATTTCTGTTGGTGATGATATCCAGATTGTGGGGAAAGAAAAATTAATAAAGGATGAAGTCTTATAGTGAAACATTATCCATTATTAAGGAAGAATTTTCAAGGTTGAAGTTAAAAACTCGTGAGGTCGATATTATTGACTCTTTTGGAAGAATTCTTGCTGAAGATATAGTTGCTGACATTGATTTACCGCCATTTAATAATTCCGCTGTTGATGGTTATGCTGTTCAATATAATGATAGGCGGAGTTGGAAACTTATTGGTGAAATTTCAGCTGGGAATTTTACTAACTTAAAAGTTTCCAATGACCAGACCGTTCTTATTACTACGGGAGCGAAGCTTCCAGTAGGAACAGATACGGTTATTCCTCTTGAAGATGTTACAGTAGCGGGTAATACAATTGTTTTAAATGGTGGTGTTTCTGTAAAAAAAGGGGCAAACGTAAGGCATCAGGGAGAAGATTTAAGGAAGTCTGAAATTGCTACTAAGATTTACACAAAAATAGATTCTAAAGTAATGTCTACTCTTGCAGCTTGTGGTAAGAAAGTTGTAAAAATATTTGAACCTCTAAAAATAGGCATCCTTGCAACAGGCGATGAGTTGATTCCGATTGAAAAGAAACCTGAAAATGATAAATTACGAGTAACAAACACATATTCCCTATATGGAGCGGTAAGAGAAGCCGGCCAAAGTCCAATTTTATTTGGCTTTGTAAAAGATGATAAAGAATTAGTCAGGCAAAGATTACAAGAAATTTTTGATTCTAATCTGGATATTCTTATAACAACAGGAGGGGTTTCTGTAGGTAAGTATGACTTTCTAAAAATGCTTTTTGAAGAAGAAGGAGTGGTTACAAAATGTTGGAAAGCAAATGTTAAACCGGGTAAACCAATTTACTTTGGAGTGTATGTCTCGCAGACACGAAGAATAATGGTTGTCGGGTTACCCGGGAATCCTGTTTCTTCACTTGTCGGGTTCAAGGTATTCATCAGACCAGCAATTGATTACATATTTCATCAGCCTTTAGTGCCAATCATTGATGCTGTTTTACAGAGTCCATACAAAAAAAACGATAACAAGCGACATTTTGCAAGGGGTTTTTTGTATAAAGAGGAAGAAATCTGGAAAGTTAAAACCCAATATAGCCAGTCGTCGGGTAATATGGTTGAGATGTCAATGTCAAATTGCCTGATTGTTTTTAAGGAAGAAATGTTGAATCCTAAAGAAGGAGAAAGGGTTGAATGTATTCTAATATAAGTGGGATAATTCTTGCAGGTGGTAAAAGCTCAAGAATGGGAGTTAATAAAGCATTTCTATATATTGATGGGGAGATGATTATTAGCAGAGTAGTAAAAATGATGAATTTGCTCTTTAAAAATCTGATGATAATTACCAATACGCTGCAGGAGTATGAGTTTTTGGGGTTACCTGTGTTTGAGGATATTTATAAGGAAAAAGGTCCCCTTGGTGGAATTCATTCTGGTTTAACTCATTCAAAAACTGAGAATAATTTTGTACTCTCCTGCGATATGCCATTTATGACCATTGAGATGATTGATTACATTATCAACTATAAAACTCAGAGTCCTGTTGTCTTTTGTAAAGCAGCAGGATATATGCAACCATTGGCGGGAGTATATTCGAGATCCATTATTCCTCAAATGGAGCGATTTTTTTTAGATAGAAGTATTACGGATAATTCCTTCCATCAATTTCTTAAAGAAGTGGATTCCGAAATTATTAATCCTGAATCGCTTCCATTTTATGATGACAAAATTTTTTATAATGTCAACTGTCCAGAGGACTATGAAAAAATTTTGAAAGGTAACATCTAAAGGGGTTTTTTCGCTGTTGATATCAGTAAATACGAATCATTTAAATTATTAAAAATTTAAAATCAGAAATTTGTCATATCATAAGAATTTTCTGTTAGTGCAACATCTTCCACAAAGATAAGGTTTTCCCCTTATTTATAATAACGGTAATGTTTTTTGAGTTTGAATTTTTTTATCATAATTGATATAATTACATTTTCAGTAGCAGAGATGGATGAGAAAAAATTAAGTGTAAAAGATCTCCCGCCTGATAATAGGCCCAGAGAACGGTTGAGAGAAAAGGGAGCTGAAAATCTCACTGACTACGAACTACTTGCTATAATAATGGGCAAGGGTACCCGCAAATTATCTGTAATTGAAGCAGCAAAACAAATCTTAAAAGAGTTTTCCTCGTTAAATGCTTTTGGTGAAGTAACTCTTGAACAGTTACAAACCATTCCGGGAATAGGTTTTGCTAAAGCCTGCCAGATTCTTGCAAGCATTGAACTGGGGAAAAGAATGGCACACAAAGCTATAGAAAAACTTAATGAACGAAATCGTCGTAAGACAATTAGAAATTATGAAGATGCTATAAATGAGATGATTAAACAAATGGTCACTGAGAAACTCAATGACTTTGAAAGAGAGCATTTTTTTGTAGTTTGCCTTGATACAAAAAATAGGATTATTGCAATTGATCCGGTATCAATAGGGACATTAAATGCAAGTCTGGTACATCCGCGGGAGGTTTTTCTATCTGCTATCAAACATCACTCTTCGCAAATAATACTTATACACAATCATCCCTCAGGGGACCCAACCCCATCAGATGATGATATAAAGATAACGCAAAAACTTGTTGAAGCTGGAAAGCTTATTGAGATACAAGTAATAGATCACATTATAGTAACACGAAATTTTGAAGTTTATAAAAGTTTAAGAGAAGAGGGTTTAATGTATGGAGTTTAAAGACTACTATAAAATTCTTGGTGTTGATAAGTCAGCATCACAGGATGAGATAAAAAAAGCATTTCGCAAGCTTGCTATGAAATATCACCCTGATAAAAATAAGGGGGATAAAGCAAGTGAAGAAAAATTTAAGGATATAAACGAAGCATATGAGGTACTTGGAGATCCGGAAAAACGGAAAAAATATGATCAGTTAGGTGATAACTGGAAATATTATCAGCAATATGGAGATCCTTCCCAGGGATTTGACTGGTCTCAATACACCAGTCCGGGCGGATCTACTTATAGTTATAGTGGTAATTTTGAAGATGTTTTTGGAGAAGGGGGGTTTTCCGATTTCTTTGAATTATTATTTGGGTCCGGGTTTAAGAGTGGACGAAGCCGAAAAACTGGAACCAGAACCTCTATGAGGGGACAGGATATAGAAGCCGCCCTTGAAATTACTTTACAGGAAGCGTATTATGGAACGACGAGAATATTTAAACACGGAGTAGAATCTATCAAACTCAATATAAAACCAGGTATAACTGATGGACACCTTTTGAAAATACCTGGTAAAGGGGGTGTTGGGGCATTTGGAGGACAACCTGGTGATTTGCTAATTCGTGTTAGAGTTTTACCCGATCCAAAGTTTGAACGAAAAGGAGATGATTTATATTCAACATTAAAAATTGATTTATATACTGCATTACTGGGAGGTAAAATTGAGTTTAAGACCATATCAAAAACCGTCAAGATTGATATTCCTGAAGGAACTCAGAATGGCAAAGTCTTAAAACTGCCGAAAATGGGAATGCCTCGATACAACTCGCCTTCACAATTTGGGGATTTATATCTGACGATTCAGATAGAACTTCCAACCAACCTGAGTACTAAAGAGAAAGCCCTTTTTAAAGAGTTGCGAAAAATAAGATATGGGAGCTGATTAGCATTATTCTTTTATTTTATATTGATATGTCTGGAGATAAAAATTCTATTTTGAGAAAGGTAAAGTAAGTAAATTTAAGGACAAAGCTGGGGGAGTGTTTGAAACCATTACTTCCATGAGCTAAAGCTCTTGGTAAAAGCTTTGATATAATTGCCACGCTAAAATAACTGGTTTCTATTTTTAAATCGACAGAAGAGTTTGATAAAATAAAAATTCAGTTTTAACCGAAAAGTGAAAAGCTGTCCTAATATAAAGCTTGAAATTTGCTCTTTTAGTACACACATCTTTATTTTCTACTTAAAAATGAGGAAAAAATTTGTTATCTTTAATGTTACTGTTGCCCTTGTAGCTCAGGTGGATAGAGCAGCAGTTTCCTAAACTGCGTGTCGGATGTTCGAGTCATCCCAAGGGCACAATTTTATAATGGCAGTTACCTTGTCAATAACAAAAGGGAAAAAGATTGCATTAGTTACAGGTGGCGCAAGAAGACTTGGAAAAGAAATAACACTTAGTCTTGCAAATTGCGGTTTTGATGTTATAATAAACTACTTTCACACACCTGAAAAACAGATTAAGAATCTAATCGAAATCGTCCGCAAAAGGGGGGTTAAGGCTACAGCAATTAGGGCTGATATAAGCAATGTAAATGAAATAAAAAAACTTTTTGTAAAAGTAAAACGTCAATTTGAGAAACTGGATATTCTGGTAAATAATGCCGCTATTTTTGGACAGATAGATTTTTTTGATATTAAAGAATCGGATTTTGATAAATTTGTTAATACTAACTTGAAAAGTGTTTTGTTTTGTTCTCAGCAAGCAGCCAGATTGATGAAATGTGGTCCTGGATGTTCACATATAATTAATATCGCATCACTGGGGGCAATTTTGAACTGGAAAAGCGCAATCCCCTACTCGCTTGCCAAAGCCGGGGTGGTAAAATTGACAGAATTATTGGCTTTGCGGTTAGCCCCGGGGGTTTTAGTTAATTGTATTGTGCCGGGAACAATTAAGATGAAAGAAAAAAATAAAGTAAGTTTAAATGTTCAAGATTTAAAAAATTATCCGATGCAAAAATTTGTTAACACACACGATATAACTTCGTTAATAGAATTTCTTGTAACAGCAAATAATTATATTACCGGTCAGACATTTATTGTTGACGGAGGAAGGAGTTTAAATTAAATTGGTTACAAAGTTTCAAGCAAAAGCTCCAAAAGCATATAAAAACACCAAATTTTTGAATTCTCCTGCAGCCAGAACTATACGAATATTGGCTGAGTATTTAGAACCACAGGATAGACTGCAAAGATATGATATTCGTGATACAATTGTGTTTTTTGGTTCTGCGAGGGTTATCCCTGTAGATACTGCTAAGAAAAATCTTACAGTTCTTAAGAAGAAGTTAAAGAAACTTAAACCGTCATCAAAAACCTATCAAAATTTAAAGAAAGATATTGAATTTGCTGAAGTTGATTTACAATTATCGCGGTATTATGAAGATACCGAAAAGCTTGCATATATGCTTACAAAATGGTCAATGAGTTTGAAAAAGGGAAATAAGTTTGTAGTTTGTTCAGGTGGAGGTCCTGGTATTATGGAGGCTGCTAATAGGGGAGCTTCAAGAGCCGGAGGCTTGTCAATTGGGCTGAATATCTCTCTACCATTTGAGCAATATCCAAACCCATATATTACAAAAAGCCTAAACTTTGAGTTCCATTACTTTTTTATGAGGAAATTCTGGTTTGCATATCTGGCAAAGGCACTTGTGATAATGCCTGGTGGGTTTGGAACTTTAGATGAGTTGATGGAAATTTTAACTCTGGTTCAAACTGAAAAGTTGATGAAGAAGATGACAATATTAATTTATGGCAGTGAATTTTGGAAGAAGGTTCTAAATTTTGATTACCTTGTAGAAACACATATGATATCTCCTTCCGATTTGAAATTGTTCAAGTATGCTGATACTCCTGAAGAGGCATTTAATTATTTGAAAAAGGAACTATCACAAAATTATGTTAAGAAATAAATTATAAATATATGATATTAAGTATGACAGGTTTTGGGAAAGCGGAGGATTATTATGAAAACTGTCGATATGTCTGTGAAATAAGGTCAGTTAACAGTAGATTTTGTGAGATATCATTTAAATATCCCAAATGTTTAAGTCAGAGGGAACTGGATTTAAAAGAACTTATCAGGCAGAAAATTTCACGTGGGAAAATACACGTTTTAATACAACGAGATTCCGATGGAGAAAAAGCTGTTCTTAATATTAATTCGGCTAACTTGAAGGAATATCTGAGGTTATTAAAAACTCTTAGACGTTTAATTGGCTCAAAAGAAAAGATTAAACTTGAGCATATATTACGTTTTTCTGATATAATGACAGCTGAAATTACTGAAGGTATTGAGGATGAGGAATATAAATTTGTCTGTCAACTTGTGAATATAACTCTTGAGCAATTGATTCAGATGAAAAAGCGAGAAGGAGATTTTCTTAAGAAAGATATATACCAAAGGCTTGACAGGATTGAGAATATACTTGAGACTATATTGCAGATGGCAAGTCATCGGGTGCAAAAGGAAAGGGAAAAAATAGAAAATAGAATAAATGCTCTTATTCAGGATCGTTCAATTATTGAAGAGAGGCGGTTGGAGCTTGAGATAGTGTTGCTTGCAGAGAAACTTGATTTTACTGAGGAGATTACTAGATTAAAAAGCCATCTTCAATATTTTAGAGAATATGCCGAATCTGAAGAATATGCTGGCAGGAGACTGAACTTTCTTTTGCAAGAGATGAACAGGGAAATAAATACGATTGCGGCAAAAGCGAATGATTCTACGGTTTCACAACTCAGTACTGAAGTGAAAGAGGAGCTTGAAAAGATTCGTGAACAAATTCAGAACGTAGAATAGGGTGTTTTGTTAAAAAGATAAATTTTGTATCTTAATGTTATATGTATTTGCAGCACCATCTGGAACTGGTAAGACAACTCTTGTGAAGAGGATTTTAGAGCAGAATCCGGAGCTGGTATTTTCAGTGTCAGCAACGACCCGTGAGAAACGTGAAGGTGAAGTTGATGGGAAAGATTACTTTTTTATAAAAAAGGAAGAATTTGAAAAGAAAATAATAGAAGGTGAATTTCTTGAATATGAAAAGGTTTTTGGGGATAATTATTATGGAACTTTAAAAAGTTTTGTTGAAGATGTATTGAAAAAGGGAAAAAGTTTAGTATTAGACCTTGATGTGAACGGAGCTTTATCAATTAAAAAGATTTATGGCGGTAAAGCAGTTTTAATATTTATATGTCCTCCAAACAAAGATGTTGTTATTAAAAGGTTAACCGGGCGAGGAACAGAAGATTCTGAAAAAATAAATCAGAGATTAGCAAGGTTTGACTATGAAATGGGCAAGATGAATGAATTTGATGTGGTAGTTGTTAACAATGATCTGGAAACTGCATTAAACGAAATACAGAAAATAATAGAAGAAAAAAAATAAAGGAGCTATAAAGTTATGCCGTTACAAACACTTGACCTACGAGCTTTTGAGAAAAAAGCTGATAACATTTATGAATCTGTTGCAATAATTACGAAGCGAGCGCGTCAGATTAATGATGACTTAAAGCTTGAACTTGCTCGCAGACTTGAGCCTGTGATTGCTAAAGAAACAGAAGATGATACAATTATGAATCAGGATAAGCTGCAGATTTCAATAGAATTTGAAAAGCGCAAGAAGCCCACTCAACAAGCAATAGAGGAATTCCTTGATGGTAAATTGAGTTATAAGTACAGAGAGAAACAGTAAAATTAAAATAATTGCTTAAAGGCAGGAAAATACTGCTTGGAATAACCGGGGGGATTGCAGCCTATAAAATATGCAACCTCGTTCGGCTTTTTGTTAAAGATGGTGCTGAAGTCCGTATAATTATGACACCTTCGGCAACAAAATTTGTTTCGCCTATAACTCTTTCTGTGCTGAGCAAGTATCCTGTAGCAATAAATATGTTCCCTGAGTATGAAAGTGGTGAAATTGAGAAAGTAGAACTATCAACCTGGCATATTGATTATGGAATGTGGGCAGAGGTTTTCTTAATTGCCCCGGCTACAGCAAACTCAATAGCAAAAATTGTAGCCGGGATTGCAGACAATTTTTTACTTACAACGGTGCTTGCGGCAAGGTGTCCAGTTATAATTGCTCCGTCAATGGATAGCGATATGTTGATTAATCCTATTACACAGAAGAATATATCATTGCTGAGAGAACGAGGTTTTGGGATTATTGAGCCGGTTGAAGGGGAGCTTGCCAGTGGGCTGACAGGTCCGGGCAGAATGCCAGAACCAGAAGACATTTTTCATTTTTTAAGTAATTACCTCTCAAAAAAAAAAGCTCTCAAAGGGAAAAAAGTTCTTATAACAGCAGGACCAACAAGGGAACCTATTGATCCGGTCAGATACATTTCAAATTATTCATCAGGAAAGATGGGGTATTCACTTGCACAAGCTGCTGCAGAACGTGGTGCGGAAGTTACCTTAATTTCTGGTCCAACAAATCTCGAACCACCTTTAAAGGTTAATTTGATTAAAGTTACCACAGCCGAAGAGATGTTTCAAGCAGTACGTCTAAATTTTAGTGACAAAGACCTCATAGTAATGAGTGCTGCGGTTGCTGACTTCAAAGTTAAAAATATCTCTGAAAAGAAAATAAAGAAATCTTCTCAGAAGACAAATTATATACTGGAACTTGACAAGACTCCGGATATACTTGGTTTTCTTGGAGAACATAAAAAGAAATTTGCTCTGGTAGGATTTGCTCTTGAGACTGATAATGAACTTGAAAATGCAAAAGAAAAACTAAAGAGAAAAAATCTTGATTTTATTGTATTAAATTCTCTTAGAGATAAAGAGGCAGGTTTTGAAAAAGATACAAATGTAATAACAATACTGAGTCGTTCTGGAGAAGTAGAAAAATATAATGTGATGAGTAAATATAAAGTAGCAAATGTTATTTTAGATTACTATGTTAAGAAAATTTTGAAAAATGAATGAGTTAATCAAAATCTTGCGAGATTTAAACGTTTATCTACAATATGTCCGCGAAAACAAACAGTTCACCATATACAGGGATAAATCCAAATGGGAAGAAGTTACAGAGATTGTAGAAACTGGCGGATTTAAATCAGCAGAAGGAGAAATAGTTGTGAGAGAAGTTCAAGAAGGATTGATTTTTGAAAAGTGGAAATCAAGCGGGAGTTTAGAAATACTGGAATCAGAGATTAATCAGTGTCAAAAATGCAGTCTTGGACAAACACGAAACAAGTTTGTTTTTGGAAGTGGAAATCCAAACGCAGAGGTAGTAGTGGTGGGTGAAGCTCCTGGGGCGGATGAAGATTTGCAGGGAATGCCATTTGTTGGTAAAGCTGGGAAGTTGCTTACGGATATACTAAAAGCAATAAATTTTCAAAGGGAAGAAGTGTATATTTGTAATATACTAAAATGCAGACCTCCAAATAATAGAAATCCGTTACCTGAAGAGATAGAAAAATGTGAACCATATTTAATTAAACAACTTGAACTAATAAAGCCGAAGATGATACTTGCAGCAGGTGCGTTTGCAGGACAGACCCTTTTGAAAAATAAAGAGCCGCTTGGTAAATTGAGGGGGAAATTTCATAATTTGAAAATAGGAGACATCCAGATTAAAGTATTGGTAACGTTTCATCCTGCAGCGCTTTTGAGAAATCCAAACTGGAAATACCCAACGTGGGAAGACGTAAAACTTTTTAGAAAAGAATATGACAAAATCAAAAACTCCTAAACAAGAGGAACAAAAATCTGAAGTTGCCGAACTAACAAAGGCTTTTGCAGGGGTATCTGGGATTCCTGAAGCTGTTGATCTGGAACGTATTGTAATTTGTTCGGTGATAATAGATAATAATGTTTTAGGTGATATTATTAATATACTGAACTCTTCTCATTTTTACGATCGGAAAAATAGCATTATTTTTAGAGCAATGGAGAGCCTTTATTCGAAGAACGAAGTGATAGATATATATTCGTTACGTGAAGAGCTCAAAAGAATGAACAAATTTGATAAAGATGTTGATCTTGAATACATAGTCAGTCTTGCTGACTCAACAACAACAAGTGCAAACGCTGAATACTATGCAAAGATTATTTACGAAAAATATATCCTACGGAGTTTGATTTATATATCTCACGAAATTTCTCAAAAGAGTAGGGATCCTTCTGTTAATACTTATAGTGTGTTAAATGAAGCGGAGCGTCGGATACTTGAGATTTCTGAGTCTCTTGCAAAAAAAAGAGTACTTAGTGTGAGGGATGAACTTGAAGGGTTTATCAAGATGCTTGGTGAGGCAATGTCACGGGAAAAAAAGGCAATTACTGGTGTGCCTACTGGCTTTACAAAATTAGATGATTTAACATCAGGTTTTCAAAAGTCAGAACTTATAATTATTGCTGGACGTCCCTCTCATGGGAAAACAGCTTTTGCATTAAACATTGCACGCAATGCAGCAGCTAGGAATATGAGTGTGGCTGTTTTTTCATTAGAAATGAGTTTCAGAGAATTAATGTTGCGTTTGTTAGCTTCAGAAGCTGGAGTTGATGGGAGAAAATTAAAAACGGGTCGTCTTCCCCAAAGTGATTGGGAAAGAGTCCTTAAGACTTATCACAGGTTAAAAACTAATCTGTTTATAGATGACAGTTCGGATCTTGGAGTTCTTGAATTAAGAGCCAAAGCTCGAAGGTTAAAACGGGATCATAATATTGATATGATTGTGGTGGATTATTTACAACTGTTAAGAGGTGGTGATAACTGGGAACGAAGGGAACAGGAAGTGGCTTATATTTCAAGGAGTCTTAAAGCAATTGCAAAAGAACTTGATATACCTGTGGTTGCCTGTGCACAGTTAAATAGGCAAATTGAACAACGGGGTAAGGAAAAGAAACCTCAGCTTGCTGACTTACGTGAATCAGGTGCAATTGAACAGGATGCTGATGTTGTAATTTTTGTCTACAGACCTGCTTTGTCGGAAAAATTTGATAAAGATGATCCTGATTATGAAACAAAAATCCGAAAAACTAATATCATAGTAGGTAAACAACGAAATGGTCCAACTGATGATTTTGAATTGATGTTTCAGCCTCAATTCACAAGATTTGATAATATTAAGGAAACAACTGCGGAAGAAATTTTACTGCCTTCTGAGTTAGAATCTACTGAGGATTTAAGTTTTTAACTCTATTCGAAAAAATAACCAGTCTTTCATAATTTTTGCCTTGAAACTACGATAAAAGTTTATGGCATTTTTGTTCCAATGTAAAACTATAAATTCAATTCTTCCACATTTTTCTTTCTTTGCTATTTGCATTAGTTTTTCAAAGAGCAACTTTCCTATTCCTAATTTTCTATACTTTTTGCTAACAAAGATGTCCTCAAGATATAGAGTTTTTCGTGCAAGAAAAGTTGAATAGGTGAAAAAATAAAATGCATAAGCGACAATTTTATCTTCAACTTCAGCCAGTAGTATTTTAAAAGGTGGCTTCGAAGAAAATGCATCTTTTAATAATCTTTGCTGAGCTTTTTTATCAGGTGGGGAAAGCTTTTCAAAGAGGGCGAGTTCAGTGATGAGGTGTATAATATCCTTCCCATCAGATTTAGTTGCAGATCTAATACAAATTTTCATTTTTTGTTTTATTTTAATTAATCATATTAAATTAATTTTTGAAGAGGGAAAATAAAATGCTAAAGAACATTTCTGTATTACTTTTGATTTTAATTCTAATACCTGCGGGGAGCAATGGTCTGAATAAGAATGAAGAAGATCTTGTAAGAGAAAAATTAGAATCGTTTGACAATGATTTAGGTAAATGTAGTATCTCTGATATTATAAAAGCAGTAGGAGAAAGTTTTCTTGGGACTGAATATGTAGCAGGGACTCTTGATTCGTATGATGGGGAGGAACACCTTGTAATAAGAATTTCAGGGTTAGATTGTGTGACTTTTGTTGAGAATACACTTGCAATGGCAAGAGTGATTCAAAAAGGGAAACGAGACCTACAGTCATTTAAAAAGGAATTGCAGGAGATAAGATATCGTGGTGGTAAGATTAAAGGTTATCCGTCACGACTTCATTATTTTAGTGATTGGATTTTTGATAACGAGAAAAAAGGGATTGTAAGAGATATAACTAAAACGATAGGGGGTATCCCTTATAAGAAAAAGATAGACTTTATGTCAACACATCCGGATTCTTACAAACAACTTATGATAGATGAAGGAAATCTTGAAGAGATAATTAAAGTTGAAAGTAACATCAATAAGAGAAAGCTTTATTACATCCCTAAATCTGAAGTGGATGGTTACTATGAGAGTTTAAAGACAGGTGATATAATTGCAACTACAACTAATGTAAAAGGACTTGATATCAGTCACACAGGATTTGTATACAAAAGCAATGGGAAGACATATTTTTTGCATGCTTCAATAGAGTCAAAAGAGATTATTGTTTCAGGTAAGGAACTGAAGGGATATCTGAACGATCATAAAAAGCAAACTGGCATAATGGTGGCAAGACCTCTGGAAACAGAATATAAATGATGGACGAGAGATTCTGGACTGGTTATTTTTTGGTTTGTTTAATATGTTATCTGATAGGTTCTTTTCCTACTGCTTACCTTGTGGGGAAAAAGAAGGGGGTTAATATAACAAAAGAAGGTACCGGAAATGTTGGAGCAAGAAATACATACGATGTAACGGGTTCAAAAGTAGCTGGTATTGTTGTTCTTGTAATTGATGTTTTAAAAGGTACAGTTCCTATTTCCATCCTATCGTACGTTTTTCGGTTTAACATTGCTGAGATAATTTTCCCATCATTTTTTCTGATTTTAGGTCATAACTTTTCTATATTTTTAAAGTTTAAGGGGGGACGTGGTCTTGCTACTTCTATGGGAATTGCAATTATTATAAACTTTTGGTTGTTTATTATATGGAGTTTATTTTTCTTGATATTTTACTGGATAAAACAAAATGAACACATAGGAAACGTTGGGGCTACAATTTTATTGCCACTGGGAGTTATTTTCTTGCAGCCTATTATTGAACCTTTCACATATAGGTATGCTGGTAACAACAGTTTTGAATTTCTCGTATCACTATCATTAATAATGAGTCTTCTAATTTTAATAAAACATATAGATCCAATATTTAAACTAATTATTGAACACAAGAAATTTTATGAGTAAAAATCCTGTATTTACTTTAACTTCTGACCTTGAAGAAATGGCACGTCAAATAAGACGTGATATTATAAATATGTTATTACTGGCAAAATCAGGACATTCTGGGGCAACACTTGGAACTGCTGATATTTTTTCGGCTCTTTATTTTAACTTTTTGAATATTGATAATGACAATCCTTATTGGGAAGGTCGTGATTATTTTTTTCTTTCAATAGGTCATATAGCGCCAGTCTGGTATGCTACGCTTGCAAGGCGTGGATATTTCCCTCTGGAAGAATTAAAAACATTAAGAAAGATTAACTCACGCTTGCAAGGACATCCGGCCCCTTTAAAGACTCATGGATTGCCGGGCATTGAGATTGCATCAGGATCACTGGGACAGGGGCTATCTAATGCTGTTGGATGTGCTATTGGATTAAGACTTGATGGTAAACCAAATTATGTTTATTGTATGAATGGAGATGGAGAACTCCAGGAAGGGCAAATCTGGGAAGCGATTATGACAGCAGCGCATCACAAGGTTGATAATTTGACAATGATAATTGATAAAAACAATTGCCAAATTGATAATAGAGTCCCCGATGTGATGAATATTGATCCACTACCTGAAAAATTTCGTGCATTTAACTGGGAAGTGTTTGAAGTTGATGGTCACAACATTGATGATATACTTACCAAACTAAAGCTTGCAAAAGAATTCAAAGGAAAACCAACAGCAATTATTGCGCATACGAAAATGGGACGGGGTGTAAGTTTTATGGAAGATGATTACAGGTGGCATGGAATTCCACCATCCCCTGAACAGGGTAAGCAAGCTCTTGAAGAATTGCTACCCACAAGGTTTGGAGACTTTGTTTGAGTCGGGAGATTAAATATAAAATAGTTTGAGTCGAAGATTTAAAATAGTGGTGTCTCTGGATTCTTTCAAAGGGACGATGAGCGCTATAGAAGCATCGTTAATAGTAACAAAAGTCTTGCGAGATGAAGGGTTTGATGTGAGAGAAATACCTGTAGCAGATGGTGGAGAAGGAACCTGCGAGGTAATAAAATATAATCTCGGAGGGAAATATAGGACTGTTACAGCACTTGATCCATTAGGCAGAACTATAAGAGCGAAATACCTGCTTTTCAATCGTGGTATCGTTCTTGAACTTGCTCAAACCTCTGGGCTTTACATGGTCGAATTACAAAAACGAAATCCATTATTTACTTCAACAAAAGGCTTCGGAATCCTGCTAAAGAAATCACTTAAAGAAAACTATAGTACTTATTTTATAGGTCTTGGAGGTTCGGCAACTAACGATGCTGGGATTGGACTACTTGCTGAACTTGGGGTCAGGTTTTATGATAAGTATGGAAGGTTGTTAAAGAATGAAGCTGCAGGTCTTTCTGGAAAAGATTTGAACTTGATTAATGATATTGATGCAAGTGAATCTTCTATATTACTTGGTAAGAAAAGGTTGATAGTATTAACAGATGTTGAAAATGTTCTAACTGGAAAAGAAGGGACATCTCTTAATTACAGTCAGCAAAAGGGAGCAAATTATAGGATAATGAGAATACTTGAGAGGGGAATGGTCCATTATGCATCTGTATTAAGAAAGGTTTTTAATAAGAATCCCGAGTTCAAATCTGCCGGGGCTGCTGGAGGGGTGGCAGCGTCGCTTAATATCATCCTTGGTGCAGAAGTAAAGCCTGGAATTAATGAGCTTATTTCTATGTTTCAATTAGAAAAAAAAGTTGCTTGTTCTGATGTGGTAATAATAGGAGAGGGTAAAATGGATTTTCAGACGGCTTATGGTAAAGCACCAATCGGGGTTGCAAATATTGTAAATAAAAAAACGACAAGGGTATATGCTATTACGGGTACAACCGGGAAAAAAGTAGATTTACTTTTATCTCAAGGGGTGGATGCGATAGTTTCGTGTTTTAAACCTGATGTTTATGAATGGAACTATATCAGAAGGAATGCACGCAAAAAACTTGTGAAAGCCTCTCATAAGCTGGCTGAGATAATTAAAAATAAAAATATGAAGGGGATTATTTATGTTTGATGGAATTAAAATAGTTATTACGAGACAAATTCCTGAAAACGGAATAGAAATGTTAAAAGAAAAATTCAAAGTTGAAATACTTGATGGAAAGAATATGTCTAAGAATAACCTGGTAGCATATGCAACGGATGCTGATGGAATTGTTACACTATTATCTGACCCTATAGATAGAGATTTTATATCTCAATGTAGAAAATTGAAAATTATTTCTAACTATGCAGTGGGATATAACAATATAGATGTAGCTGCGGCAACAGAAAGAAAAATTTGTGTAACAAATACGCCACGAACACTTGATGAAACAACTGCAGACTTTGTTTTTGCTTTAATACTTGGTATAGCAAGACGTATTGTTGAGGCTGATAAATTTATGCGTTCAGGGAAATTTAACGGGTGGGGTCCGCTGGATTTTCTAGGATTTGATGTATATGGTGCTACTCTTGGCATTATAGGAATGGGGAGCATTGGGAAAGAAGTAGCCCGAAGAGGATATTATGGATTTAGTATGAATGTAATTTACAGTGATAACTCTATTAATCCTGAAGATATAGGTTTCAAAGTAACAAAGACAGACTTGTTAACAGTCCTCAAAGAATCTGATTTTATATCCGTGAATGTTCCGTTAACAAAAGACACGTACCATCTCATTGGAGAAAAGGAACTCAAACAGATGAAGAAGACTGCTTACTTGATAAATACTTCACGGGGACCAGTTGTTGATGAGAAAGCATTATTAAATGTTTTGAAAAATAAAATAATCGCAGGTGCAGCAATTGATGTTTATGAACGGGAACCTGAATTTGAAAAAGGACTGGAAGAGTTAGATAATATTATAATGACGCCACATATAGCAAGTGCCACAAAACGAACACGTGAACTTATGGCAAGAAAAGCAGCACAAAACATCATAGACTTCTTCGACGGGAAAGTTCCTGAAGGTGCTATCAATAAAGAAATATTTTCTGTAATTAAAGATTGAAAGTAATTATTACTTTCTCTTAAACTTATCTTCTTCTAAAGTAAAAACAAGGGAAATTCTATGAGTATTGCCGAGATTTTCATCCCCATCAAACTTTGCAAAAGAATAGTCAATGTTGATTTTTGGGAGTTTAATTCCTGCGCCCAAAGTTAAGTTTCCCAGTTCGTTATATCCAGCCCGAACACTGAATAGATTCTGAAAAGAATATTCAAGTCCAGCATGCATATCAAAAGAAACAGGACCCAGATTTGCATTAGATGCAGAGCGGCGGTTTTCAAATCTTACATCAAAATCAATTGCAGGGATAAATACACCTTTCAAAAATTCAAGCATATAGCCGGCACCAATTTTAGCTGTAGGTATAATAACTTCCTTTTTACCAGTACTCCATGTTAGATATGTGGTGGTAATATCCTGTAAGTTTACTCCTAGAAGGATTTTCTGGAATGCAGTATATGAAACTCCAACATCAAAACCAAATCCCCAGGCAGATTCATCGGCAATGTTTCTTCTAATTACCTTAAAATTTGCTCCATAAGAGAGTTCATCACTATGCTTTTTGGCGTAAGAAAAATAAAAAGCCAAATCAGTACTGTTAAAAGTTGTGATTTTATCAGGGTCAAGTCTCTCGCCCGGGTCAAGAATACCGTTGCCATTAAGATCAATAAGAGCATTCGTTGTGTTAGGAATATCATCTACCCCCATCATAATAACACTAAGTCCTACTGTTGCATTTTTCCCGAAAGGTAAAGCAACAGCTCCATAATTGTAATTTAGCAGATTATTAAATCTTGCATCGTGCATTAAGGAAAATTGAGGGTAGTTCATTTTTGTTAATAGGGCAGGGTTCCAGTATCCGGCAGTAACATCATTTGCAATGGCTACAAATGCTCCCCCCATACCCAGAGGTCGTCCTCCAACCCCAATAGAGAGAAATTCCCCCGCATATTTATTACCGCTTCCCTGAGAAAAGGAAATTGAAGATGATAATAGCAGTATTAAGATAATGCTTCTTACTTTTATTAGCACTTTCATACAATTTAGTTTATTAAGCGGTAATAAAGCTCTAAATAATATAATTGATTTTATTCAATGATCGGTAAAAAGAGTTTTTAAATCAATACTAAAATTTCAGTCAGGATTTTCTTGAAAGACTCTCAAGTTTTTCAGAACGGAATAGTTCAGTAAATTTTTCTTGATATAAGGGGGAACAGAGAGTCATAGCAGTTTCATAATCAGCGGTAAGAAATTCTTGTATTTGTCCTTTAAAAATAATTGCTGGCATTCTGTTGTGTATGTTTTTAATAAATCCATTAGGTAGTGTGGTAATCATTGAAGCGTAAAGTCGTGAGTTGAAAGAGATAGTAATACCTGCAATAAAAAAGACTTCGGTATCTTTGAGATAAATTCTATATGGAATTCTTGTGTGTTTGAATCTATACCATTCAAAGAATGCAGTTGCTGGCATAAGACATCTGTTTTGCATGAAAAGATTGGACCAAAAAGTTTTTTCTATTACTGTTTCTATTCTTGAATTGAAAATAAGAGGACTCTTTTCGCTTAATTTAAATCCCCATTGTGCTGGCTCAAGGGAAAATTCTTTGTTGTTTTGTTTTACAATCCCAATTGTATCAGTTGGGGAGAATCTGGTTTTTTCTATGTTAATATTCCTATTTGTCTTAAGGTCTATTTTAATATCCTTTATTAGTTGTCTGGAGAGTACAAACCGATTATCAGTATTTTCAAAAAATGAGCACATTAAAATGTATGCTTAACCTAAATATTGAATTGTAAAGTAATAAATAGCTTTATATATTTAAAGTTTAAAAAATTTCATAGAGAATATATGCGATTTACAAAGTTTTTTGTTCCCACACTGAAAGAAGAGCCTGCTGATGCAGTTGTTCCATCACATAAGTTAATGATCAGGGCAGGAATGATTCGGCTGTTAACAGCAGGAGTATATTCATACCTCCCACTTGGTTTAAGGGTATTCAAAAAGATTGAACAAATAGTAAGGGAAGAAATGAATGCTATAGGTTGCAATGAGTTTTTGTTACCGGCTTTATCTCCAAATGAATTATGGGAACAAACGGGTAGGCTTGAAGATTACGGGGATACAATTTTTCGTATAAAAAATCGTGAACTCGTTCTGGCACCCACACACGAGGAAGTTTTTACACTTATAGCAAAACCAAACTTAATTTCATATAAAGATTTACCCCAGTATTGGTATCAGATTCAAACTAAGTTTCGAAATGAAGCAAGACCACGCAGTGGAGTACTGCGGGGCAGGCAATTTACAATGAAGGACGCATACTCATTTGATTCGAGTTGGGAAGGCTTAGATATTGCATATGGTTTACAGGATCAGGCATATAGGAAAATTTTTACACGTTGCGGGTTGAAGTTTTTTTCTGTGACAGCCTATAGTGGAGCAATGGGGGGTAGTCAATCTGAAGAGTTTATGGTTGAGTCTGAGGCAGGAGAAGATATTGTAGTAATCAGCGAAGATGGTAAGTATGCTTCCAATATTGAGGTTGCTGTCTCATACAAAGAAAAGGTAGGACGCAGAAATACAAATTTGAAGGCTGAAAATTTTCATACTCCGAATGTAAAGTCAATAGATGAACTGGCAGAATTTTTAGGAATAACTGATAAATCAAGACTTGCAAAATCAAGGGTGTTTGTTAAGCCAGCAAGAAGTGTTGAGGAAAGAGATGAGTATATTTTAGTACTTGTTTGTGGTGATGATGAAGTTAACGAAACTAAGTTAAAAAATATTTTCGGGCAGAATGTTAGGCCTGCTCATCCTGATGAGTTAAAGGAAATAACAGGAGCAGAGGCTGGTTCTATTGGTCCTGTTGGTTTAAAGCTTGATAATGTAATCATTATTGCTGACCTGTTGCTTGAAGATGCTGATGAATTAATTAGCGGTGCTAATATTGATAACTATCACAAGAAAAATATTGATTTGAAAAGAGATGTTCCCAATATCAAATATTATGATTTACGAATTGTAAAGGATGGAGAGTATACTATTGACAGAAAAAGCAAGTTGCGTGTTACTCGTGCTATAGAAGTTGGGCACATATTCAAGTTAGGTACAAAATATTCGGAGGCGCTGGGTGCGTATTTCCTTGATAAAAATGGTAAGGAACATCCTATTATTATGGGTAGCTATGGTATTGGTATTGAGAGGATAGCAGCTTCTCATATTGAGCAGAATCATGATAAATATGGAATTATCTGGCAGGGAGAAATTGCGCCATTTCAGGTGCATTTAATTTGTGTAAATATGCACAATGAAAATCTGAAAATTGTATCCGAAAATATTTATCATCAGTTGAACACAAAAACAATAGAGATACTTTATGATGATAGGGAAGAGGTCAGACCGGGGGTTAAATTTAATGATGCTGATTTGATAGGCATCCCGTATCAAATTATTGTTGGAGAAAAGAATATAAAAACTAATGAAGTAGAAATTAAAATACGTAAAACTGGGAAAAGATTAATTGTGAATAAGGATGACGTTGTGGAAAAAGTTATCAGCTTATTAAATGAACGTTAAAAAAATACTTTCCAGAAAATACGTTCTTGCTTCCAGATCTGAACGCAGAATCAGATTATTGAAACAAATCGGCTTAAATTTTATTGTATATCCCTCAGAGATTGAAGAAGATGAAGATAACTATTCTGTACCCACCAAAATTATACGCCGTAATTCAGAAGCTAAAGCAAAAGAGGTCTCAACAAGATTTCATGATGAAATAATTATTGCAGCTGATACAATAGTTGTTCTTGGAAATTTAATCCTACATAAACCCAGTTCATTAAAACGAGCAAAAAATTACTTGAAGGTTTTAAGTGGTCAAACTCATATTGTCTATACAGGAATCTATCTTGTAGATACTTTTACCGGTAAAGAACTTTTTAACTACGTAAAGACAGCAGTCAAGTTTAGAAAACTGGATACTTCTGAAATAAATTACTATGTTGAAAATTTCAAACCTCTTGATAAGGCGGGTGCTTATGGAATTCAGGATGACTTTGGATGTTTGTTTATAGAAGAAATAAGAGGCGATTATTATAATGTTGTGGGATTACCGCTTAGCAGGCTCTACATTATGTTAAACGAAATTGTTGGGTAGTGTTTAAAAAATACAAACAAAGAATTATCCTTTCAATTATAGCAGGTGTTATTGTTTATCTCGGGTTTAGTATTTATGCAGATTTTGATAATCTGGCAAAAGCAGTTGTTGGTTTTAACTGGTTATATTTCCCGCTTGTGCTTTTACTTTCACTCTTTAATTATTTGATAAGATATTTTAAGTGGGAATATTATTTATCCTTACTCAATATCAGAATCAAAAAAACAAACAGCCTTTTAATTTTTTTGTCAGCATTTACAATGAGTGTTACACCCGGCAAATTAGGAGAGGTCTTCAAAAGTTATTTACTTAAAGAGGAAAATGGGACATCAATCAGTTATTCAGCCCCTATTGTTATTGCTGAGAGGTTAACGGATTTTCTTTCTATAGTGATACTTTGTCTTATTGGGGCTATAGTATTTAATTACGGGAGAATTTTAGTTGTAATTACGGGAGTGGTTTTTATATTGGTGATTATACTGATAAGTTATAGGACACTTTCTATTAAAATAATAACTTTAATTTCAAAGATACGATTTCTTGAAAGGTATGGTATAAGATTACGAAACTCCTATGAATCTATTTATCTTCTTGTTAAGATTAAGCCTCTTTTAGTGGTGATAGCTTTGAGCGTTGTCTCGTGGTTTTTTGAATGTGTGGGATTTTACCTCGTTGTAAATTCTTTTACAGAAACAATAGAGGTAAGTATTCTTTCAGCAACTTTTATCTATGCGTTTTCAACTCTGCTTGGTGCAATAATGATGTTACCTGGTGGTTTGGGGGCAACTGAGGCTTCCTTAACTGGCTTGCTTATTTATTTAAAGATCCCGGAAGCACTCTCGGTTGCTTCTGCTCTCATCATTCGTATAGCAACACTCTGGTTTGCAATTGTCATTGGGATAATTTCATTAAGTATTTATCAAAGAAGAAAAATAAGACCAATTTCAGAAATTCCATCTGAAGATAATGGATAGTAATATCCTTGAAGAAAAACATTAATAATACTATATTTTAAAATTGTTAAATTGGATAATACAAGAAAAATACGGGTGATTATAGGTAAAGTCGGTTTAGATGGACACGACCGTGGTGCTAAAGTTATCGCCTCAGCGCTAAGGGATGCTGGAATTGAGGTGATATATCTTGGGTTAAGACAAACACCAGAATCAATGGTCGAAGCCGCAATTCAGGAAGATGCAGATGCAATTGGGGTAAGTATCCTCAGCGGAGCCCATATGACTATATTTCCTAAGATAAAAAAATTAATGGAGGAAAAGGGGTTAAATGATGTTTTACTATTCGGAGGGGGGATAATGTCTGATTCTGATATTGCAGAATTAAATAAAATAGGAGTTGGAAAACTTTTCACACCAGGTACACCCACATACGAAATAGTTGAATATGTTAAAGATTGGGTAAATCAAAACCGGAGGGTGCTAACGTAGGTTTACTCTACCCTTTTAATAAATTAATGTATGAGAGAAAAAGAAGTAGTAAAATTTGGTACTGATGGTTGGAGAGCCATCATTGCAGATACTTACACTTTTGAAAATGTCCGAAGAGTTTCTTTGGCTACATCGCGGGCATTTAAGAAACATCACAAGCTTTTAAATGGTATTATCATAGGCTATGATACCCGTTTCCTCTCAAAAGAGTTTGCACATTGTGCCGCAGAAGTGTTTGCCAATGAAGGTATTACAACATATCTTACAGATTCATTTGTAACAACACCAAGCATCTCTTTAATTACAAAGGATATGAATTTTGCTTATGGAGTAATGATTACAGCATCTCACAATCCTTATAAATACAATGGTTTTAAATTAAAGGATGAATTTGGTGGCTCAATGAGTCCTGAAAACATATCGCTTGTAGAAAACGAACTGAAAAACATTGACAGTGTTAAAATTGATAAGCCATTTGAAGAGCTTCTTCAATCAGGAATGATTAAGTACTTTGATGGGAGGACGTTTTATGTGGATGATTTGAGAAAAAAGATTGACGTTCGTTTAATAGAAAAAGCAAATTTACGTGCAGTTTATGATGCTATGTATGGAGCAGGACAGAATATTATTAATCAACTTGTATCTATAGATCAACTTCATGCTGAGTGGAATCCCGCTTTTGGTGGAGGGTCACCTGAACCAGTTGCCAGAAACCTCAAAGAAATAATGGATGTGGTAACTAAAGGGAATTATGATATAGGGTTGGTTACTGATGGCGATGCTGATAGAATAGCAATTATAGATGAAAAGGGTAATTTTGTTGATGCTCAAAAGACTTTTGCTTTGCTATTAAAATATGTTCACCATTACAAACAATATACTGGAATGGTTGTTCGAGGCTATTCCACAAGTACTTTGATAGAAAAATATTGTGAAAAATATAATCTTCAATTGAAAACTGTTCCGATTGGATTCAAACATATTTCCAAAATAATGATTTCTGATGATGTTATGATTGGGGCTGAAGAAAGTGGAGGTATAGGTATAAAGGGACATCTTCCTGAGAGGGATGGTATTTTCAATGCATTGTTATATCTTGAAATGCTTGCAACTTCAGGAAAGAGTGTAAGTGAATTATTGAAAAATCTGGAAGAAGAGTTTGGAAAGTTCTTTTACAATCGAATTGATGTTCATACCACGGATGCTTTGAAACAGGAGACTCTGGAGCATTGCAAGAGATTGAAAGTTGGTGATAAACTTGCAAATCGCGAAATTATAAGTATTGGTAACCTTGATGGTTACAAATTCAGTTTTTCTGATGGATGGATAATTGTTAGAGCAAGTGGAACTGAGCCATTGCTCAGATTTTATTGTGAGACGTATGGATTAGATAACACAATGGAAATTCTAAATTCAACAATCAGTACTTTTAAGTTACATTAATAATGAAAGCAAAAGTTTTTTCGGCAGCGTTACTTCTTGTTTTTTCATATTATGCATTTGGTCAGATAAATCAGCCGACTGAATTACCTAAAATCAATGCTGATGCATTCCACCTCCTATCGGAAATTAACAATCAGGGAATAATAACTTCTACTGTCCCTGTAGAAGGTACTATAGATGCGGATAAGTATATTGTGGGGCAGGGGGATATATTCACTCTTGGACTTTACGGCTTTATCAATCAGTTATTGCCTCTTCCAGTGAATCTCGAAGGGTCCGTAGTAATTCCAACGGTGGGCGAGGTCAAGGTTGCAGGGTTAACATTGAGAGCAGCAAAAGAGAAAGTTATTCAAGCTGTTAAAAAGAGATATTACACCAGCGACGTTAGTTTCACTCTGTCCAGTCCGCGGACCTTTTTAGTACAAGTTTCAGGATTATCTCAGGGCACTTATCCTGTAACTGGCTTAACCAGACCCTCTCAGCTTTTGAGCGCTATTATTTTTGATACTTTAAACGTTTCAAAGCGGATTGAGTTGTCACTGAAGACAGCAAAAGATGTACCTAATCCCATATCACTTCGAAACATTGAATTGAGAAGAAAAGATGGTACTGTCCAGAGGGTGGATATATACAAATATTTCCATACCAAGGATGATAGATATAACCCTCCGTTTCTCGAAGGGGACTTGCTAAAAATACCCAATACTTATCTGGGCAGAAATTGCATAACGGTTGAAGGAGCTGTCCAGCTGGGAGGAACTTATGAATATGCTCCTGATGATAATCTTGAATCAGTTATAGCGTTAGGACGAGGTTTTGATGCTGATGCTGAGCCTGATAGCATAGTGGTTTTCAGACCATATGGGAATACTGAAGGTTTTAAAGAATATTATCTTTCTTATGAAAGAGATAAAAATTTTAAGATAGAAGTTTTTGATAGAATTTTTGTAAAGTATAAGACCAATTATCAAAAAATGATTACCTGCCGGATTTTAGGAGAAGTGGTGAGACCAGGTTTATATCCAATAACTTTCAAACAGACAAGACTTAGAGATGTGATTGAAATGGCAGGTGGGTTTACAAAGAATGCATACCTGCCTCTATGCATTATTTTCCGGAACTATGATGAAGAATATACCTTAAAGGATACTATGGAAATTATGATTAATAAGAGAGCAAGTGATTTTATTGTTACGGAGCAGGACAAATTGAATTTTATGGAGGACGTTAGGGGTCGCAGAAACAGGGTGATAGTTGATTTTGAGAAATTATTTCTTGAAAATGATGAAAGTCAGAATATCATAATCGAAGATAAGGACATAGTTTATATTAACGATGATAAGAAGATAGTATATGTGTATGGTCAGGTTCAGGCGGAAGGTTATGTTGCTTATAAAGAAGGTGCAGATGTTGAGTATTACATTGAGAAGGCTGGGGGGTATACGCTTGCGGCTGATAAATCACACACGAGGATTATCCGTTTTAACACACGAGGGTGGTATAAACCTGGTGATGTTGCCGTGCGTTCTGGCGATTTCATCTATGTACCAAAAGTAGTAGAAAGACCATTTCCTGAAATAGTGACAATCATAAGCCAGATAGCAAGTGTGATTATTGGTGTAATAACAACATATATATTAATTAGAAATACACAGAAATAAAAAAATGACAAGTTCAAAGAGAGTTAGTTTGTTCGATTTGATTGAAATCTTTAAGAACTATCGCAAGCGGATATTATATCCTACTGGTATTGCATTCGTTGCGATTACTATATACATTTTTTTTATTGCTGATCCAATTTATTTGTCTTCAGCAACTGTTAAGACTTCAGCAAAAGTGTCTGGTATTGCCTCATTACTTGGGGGAGCAGGTTTACAGGAGATGGGGGGGCTGGAGGAATTGACAGGTGGTGGAATGATGGGACGAGAACTCAGCCTTTACGAAAACATTCTCTTGAGCAGAAGGTGTGTTGAGGATGTTATTGTAAAGTTTAAGTTAAATGATGATTGGGATTTCAAATATATGCAAGATGCTATTAAATATTTTCGAGAAAAGGTGCTTGAAATTAAAAAGGACAAGATAGCAGGGACTATGGATATAGGGGTATATGATAAGAATCCTCAAAGAGCAAAGGAAATAGCAGAATATTTAATCGAAAAACTTAATACTATTAATATAGAGTTGAATGTCCAAAATGCAAAGAATAATCGTGAATTCATTGAAGCCAGATACAAGACTGCAAGAGATGACCTAAAGCGTGCAGAGGATAGTTTGAGGCATTTTCAAGATATTTATGGTATTGCGCCTGATGTTATAACTAAGTTAGTTGCGCAGACAGAAGTTCAACTGGAATCAGAAATTGCTTCGGAAGAGGTTAAGTTAGATTTGTTGAAAAAGATTATAAGTCCAGACCAAAATGAAGTTAAACTTCAAGAAGAAAAAATTGCACTACTTAAAAAACAGTTGAATGATGTCAAAAATGCTCCCGATATTGATAATAGCCTTCTTAGATTAAAAGGCAAACCAGAGGTTGTAATTAATTATCTGAGATTAGTTCGAGAAGTTGAGATCCAGAATAAGATACTTCAATTTCTACTCCCGGTTTATGAGCAAGCCAAAATTGAGGAAAAAAAAGAAATGCCCTCCGTTCTTGTGTTAGACCAACCAAGCTTACCCGAATACAAGGTTAAGCCCAAACGGGTTTTAATAATAAGCATAGTAACTATTCTTGTATTTGCAATGTCGTATTTGTTTTCCTTCGTGTATCACCAGGTTAAAAATGTAAAAAGTATTTCTTAAGCTGGTCTATGAGATACGAGCCATATGTTGCCTATCTGGATAAGTTTTTCAGGCCATCTTTTTTTATAGCCCTTATCATTCTGTATGCCCCATTGTCTTTTGGGGATTTTTTATTCTTGCCGATTAATTATTTCCAGGTGACAATGTTCTGTCTTTTTTTTGTTGTTTTGCTTAGTTACCACCAAATTCCCGAAAGTCTGGCTGGAATTAATAAATTACTACTAATTTTTATACTCCTTTTAACGGTATCTTTTTACACTTCAATGTTTTTTGGAGTTGATTACAAAGGTAATTTAACAGAGATAACAATTTATGACAGCAGTTTTCGTGGTGTTTTTAAGGCGGTAACAACTTTTGTGGTAATGCAAATTCTTCTGATTTTTTTTGTTTATAATTCTGTTGAACACCTGAACGAGATAAAATTTTACATCAACGTATTTCTTATTTCTGGAGTGCTTGTAAATATATATCTAATATATGAATTATCTACCGCGTTTAGCGGCAGATTGGGAGGGCCATTTCCGGACTATAACTATTTGGGGCGCTTCGAAGTTTTTATGATACTTACATCAGCAATATTATTTCTCGATGATAAAGAACATCAGCTTCGTAGGGTTTTGCTGGGAATTAATGTACTGATCTGTACTGTTTACTTATTCTTAACATTATCACGCTCATCTATTATTACTTTGATGATAGTAGCACCTTTAGTTTATATCAAGCATTCTACCAGACGTGGCAAGCTTATCTATGCAGTTATTTTCCTTGCGTTAGCTTATTTGTTGCTAATGATTGTAACGGCAAAGCGACTTGGTAGCGGAATGTATGCTGATGCTGGTTTCCTAACACAGCTCTTATTTGAACCCAGTAATATAACCCGTTTCATTGCTAACTATGCTGCACTGCATATGTTTATGGATTATCCAATTTTTGGGGTTGGTTATCATAATTTTTATAATCTCTATATTAATTATGATTATAAGATTTATACATTTGGGGTCGCATTTATTACAGTGGTACATTCCTGGCTATTTGCTTTACTTGCAGAACAGGGGGTAATGGGAACAGTCCCATTTTTATACATCCTATATACAGCATTCAAAAAATTGAATCTTGTAATTAAGAAAACTCTTGGTGAGTTCAGAACTTATGGGTTGATATTATATTCGCTTTTGTCAATTCTTATAATTCATGGACTTTTTAACCACACTCTTTTCCCGGATGTTACATTCGGGTTAATCTTTGGCTTAATTGCTGCACATATTAAACTAACAAAAGAAGCTGAGGGGCTTGGAACTTGAGATATTTAGTAAAAACTTTTTCAAAGCTGTTTTTCAGCACTGTTATCAATGCATTGTTAGGCATTGTTAAGAACAAGCTTTTTGCATTGATGTTGGGGACGGCTGGGCTGGGCTTAGCAGCCCAGTTCATTAGCCTCAACAATTTTATAGTTTTTGTTGGTGGTATGGGGATTCCTCTCGCCCTGATTAAATATGTATCGGAACTGAAAGAGAATAAAGATAAAATTCAACTTTTGCTACAGGAATCAATTTCAATAATTTTAATTGCTTCGTTTTTCTTTGGTATAATTGGGGTTTTTTTTTCAAGGCATTTGTCTTCTCTGCTTCTGGATTCTGAGGATTATGGCATTGACGTTTTATTCGTTATATTTTCATTTCCTGGTATTATGCTCTCTGCAATTTTTGATGCTTATCTCCGTGGACATCAGTACTTTACATTGTTAGTTAAAGTAATTATTGTAAATGCGATTATTTCTGTTGTAGTTTCAGTAATTTTTGTGTATTCATTTGGGATTAAAGGGGTAGCAATCTCGTTATTGGTCAGTTCTATTATTGCTCTTTTATCCTATGTTGTGGGGGTACTAATAGTTGGTGAATATAGTATAAAGACCCTGTTCCAGCTTAGACTGAAATTTTCAAGCACAATTAAGAATATTTTTATCATTGGTGTTGCTTCCTTTGTAAGTGGTGGATTACAACATTTATCATTACTGGTTGTTAGAACCTTGGTTCTTAAGCAATTGGGACCTGATAGTAATGGGATTTATCAAAGTATATATTTAGTATCCAGTAATTATTTGAACCTGTTAGTTATTTCATTGAGTTATTATGCACTTCCTGTGTTATCGGGGTTGAAAGAGCAAGATGTATTCAGCAAAGAATTAAACTCCATTTATAGACTGAGTAATTTAATTATAATTCCAATAATAGTAATAGTGTTTACTTTCAGAAATGAGGTATTCAACTTGTTGTTCTCGAGCAAGTTCCTTGCTGCTGGGGAGATAATGATTTATAATTCAATTGGAGATTTTTTTAAAATGAGTTCCTGGGTGCTAAGCCTTTGGTATATTCCAAAAGGTAGGATTAAACTGTTTGTCATATCAGAATTCTTGGCAAATTTTAATTTTGTGATAATTTTTCTCATATTGTTATTCATATTTAATTTTGGGTTAAGCAGTGTTGTTATAGCTTATGGTTTAGCAAATTTCGTGCAGTTTTTCATTAATTATTATTTTATCAGGGAAGAAATTGGATTTAAATTTCAAAAAGGAAACCTAAAGCTGTTTGTAACTTCGTTAATAACAGTATTGGTGGTGAATGTCTTATCTCAACTCAATGTGATTAGTGGATACATTATTTTATTCCCGGCTTTGTTAGGGTGGCTATTTTTAAATGTTTCAATGCTTGAAATACATAGTCTAAAGAATATGATTTTTGAAAGTTTGAAATCAGGTTAAATTTTGCAAATAATCTCTAAAAATGAAACTGACAAAAAAACATAAGGTTCTTCTTGTAATTTGTAACAACAAGTTGCACGGTACTGAAAGATATGTAGTTGAATTAGCGAGGAACCTTTCAAAAAAATTATTTGAAGTATATGTTGCAACTCCAGAAACTGGAGAAATGTCTGAAATCTTATCAAAATATAATATCAAAGAACTTGTATTTTACAATGGGAGGATGAATTTATTTACGTTAGCAGGAGCAATAAATCTATTCAAGATAATGAGGGAATACAAATTTGATATCATACATGCCAATGCTGGTATAGTTCCAAACATATTAGGTAAATTACTTGGGGTTAAAATGAGTATTGAGATTAAGCATGGTATCCTCAATACAGAAGAGATCCTTGAGAATCTTCCTTTCAGAAAAAAGATACAGGAATGGATTAAACAATTTTTTGTAGATTACTTTATTGCTATTTGTGATAATGATAAGGAAAAAATGGTAAAATATTTTTCTGTGGCTAAAAAAAAGATAAAAGTTATATATAATGGCATAGATGCACTTGCTTTATTTCCATACCGCAAAATGCTCAATTTGGAGGAGGAATCTTCGAAAACTTTTATTACAATTGGTTCTATAGGTAGAATCACTTTTCAGAAAGGGTATGATATCCTTATAGAAGCGTTTGACAAATTAACTGCTGTCAGGCAAAATGTTAGGCTTATTATCATAGGTACTGGAGAGGACCTGCAGAATATTAGGAATTTGGTAGAGATGAAAGGCTTAACAAAGAAAGTAACCCTTACAGGATATAAAACGAATGTTTTTGAATATTTACGAATGTTTGATGTTTTTGTATTGACGTCGAGGTATGAGGGTGTACCGTACGTTATCCTCGAAGCTATGAGTATTGGGATTCCTATTATTTCTACTAAAGTAGGGGGGATAGATAATGTTTTGAAGGATGGAAAGACTGGTTTATTGGTGCAAAAAAATGATGTACAGGGTATATTTGAGGCAATGTTAAGACTTGTAGATGATGCTGCTTTGAGATATAAACTTGCTTTAAATGCTATGGAAGAAGTTAAGAATTATTCACTGTCGAGAATGGTAGAGGAAACATCTCAATTATATTTAGAAGTATTAGCCAGAAAAGGAAAGTGTTAATTTAGTATTAGTATAATCGCATTTTGTTTCTACTATTGGGGATAAAGAGGAAGGAGTTATCAGCTGGTTGCTAATAGAGATCGGAGAATTGGGTAGTGATGTATATTTATGCATTATATGTAGATGGGACACTGGTAGATAGTAAAAGATGGGGGTAATAAAATAAGGAAATACCATTATAAAAATAGCAGTAATTATTTTGCGATAAATTATTGTTGCTATGAGTAAGAGATTGCATTTTTGTTTTGTTTTTTTAGTCATAGTGTACACATTAAACTTTATGTTTTTGAGTGAAACGTATTCTTTATCTTTGATTAACAATCAAGGGCATCTGATTACTGTCAGAGGTAAAGTTGACAGCACGTGGTTGGAAAGGTTTTATATTGGAGGAATAGACTGCGAAATTGATTATAGGACCCATTATCAGAATCTTAATACTCTTGGGTTCAGTTTGTGGCACAAATATCTTAGTACGGCGCTGGTTGATGGGAAAGAGTTTCCGTTTGTACACTGGTATGATAATTCCGTACCGAATGATTCACTTCATACGCCAATTGAAGATTATGCAAGTGCACTAAGGGGGAAAATAAATGCCATTTATGAATATGGGAAGGGGAGAAAATTGATAATGTGCCGACCAAAGATAGATTATCTCTGTTATGGTCAGAGGAGTGATTACCAATGTGAACCTGTGTCTATGGATGATGACTTGTGGTTTTACGCATTTAATTACCATCACCCCACAGTACCTGTTGAGATAGAAGACGATGGGAGTAAGGTTATCCATTGTAGGACAGCGACTGTTGATAGGGCAGGAGATGCCCCAGGATATGTTGTATTAGGTCTGCGAGCTAATACGGAGCAATGTAAAGATGAAGAAGGCTGGAGGGGCGATGCACAGTCACAGTGGCTAATAAAGCCAAGAATTAGGATGGATAGTAATGTGGTTAATAATCCCTTGAACTGGGAGAAACTTGTTTGTAGGATTGAAATAATAAATGCAACAGGGTCACTTATCAAGAGCTTTGATATAAGAGTGAGAAACTTTTTGCAAAGTAATGCAGATAGATATAATGGAGAGTACAGGGAAGAATTTTTTTTCTCACAATGGGGGGATTCGTCCCAGTTACTCAATGGCAGCTGGCAAGATACTTTGCACTGGGCATGGATATATGCTGCACGGGGTGATAGCAGTAATTGGTACCCAAATCGTGCGGATATACGTGTCTATTGGTATGGAAACTGTGATATGTGGATAGATTATATAAGAGTAGATAATGAAGTAGCAGATGAACTCTTTAAAGGTTTGCGCGACGACTGGATTTGGGGTGAGGCAGTGTTGATTGGGGGCTCAAACAATTCAGCAATAATGAAATACTATCTTGAGTATGCTGAGTTTAATAATTTACCCTGTATAACTTATGTCAATAAGAAATTAAAAGAATTTTCTAACAATAAGATAGATTTAATACAGGATTTATCATATACAATTTCACATCATGTCCCCTGGAAAGAACGTCGACGAATTTTGAATGCGAAGTTTCTATATAAATATTATATTCAAGCAACGGGTTATACACAGGTATTTGCGGAGAGTTATCCTCTGACAGCCTGCTATACCTGTTTCAGGAATAGTCAAAATTTCAGCAAAATTCCGAATACACTTCCCTTTTTCTCAACGTCAAATTGTGACAGTATACTTGCGAGTTATGTGTCTACCGGGATTTACGAAGTTTATCTCCAGGATAATCTCAATCATATGCCCAATTACCTTGAAGCGGATGGCTACACCAATACAGAATGTCAGAGGAATGAAGAGTATCTTTTAAAACAGGACCAGGGAAATTTTCGATTTATACTGCAACTATGTGATTCTATATCAAAATTAGGAAACATTCCCTTTATATTTATGCCACAAATCCATCAGAATTTTAGACCAGGAGAAGTTAGGCGGGAACCAACTAATGAAGAGTTAGATATGATAACCAATGTTGCTCTTACTTATGGAGCCAAGGGACTAATGTATTTTAGTTATTTGAGCTGGCATAGCAGTAACAATAAAGAATATGTAATAGGAATAATGGAAGATAATGACAGTAGTGTTTTGCGTGAGATGAATTTTTATCATCAAACTAATCCCGGGAAGAAAGAAACAATTATATCTATTGTAAATCATATTAATAAATGGGCTCCCTTACTCTTAAGCTTTAAGAATAGTGATAGGCATTCGTACATCTATGATTTTAGAAACGAAAGGGAATCTCTCAAAGTTAATTCCTACTTTGAAGGTTTTTTAACTCTGGTACCGGGTAACAGAATATCTGTCTACAACGAAGATATATTCCCCCCTTCCTATGTACTACCGGCAAGGTTTGTTGCTGATTGTCAGAAAGAAACATACCTTCAAATTGCTACTTTTGGAAGTCGTGGAGATACTACGTACTTTATGGTGGTAAACAGAAGGTGTTCTCCCCCGAACAGCGCAGATACGGTAGCTGGTAGGAGAAGAGTCCATGCATTAGTTCGTACAGATTCGTGCTTTGCACTTTTTGAGAAATGGGAAGTAATTAACTGTGAAAGCAATAAGATAATAACAACATTTCAATCGTCAGACAGTTTAGCCGTGTTGGATCTCGGCTGGTTTATGCCAGGAGAGGGCAAACTGTTTAAGATATGTCCTGTTACAGACTGAACTAAAATGTACTATCTGTCTTTTTTATAACATTTACCGATTTGATAAGGACTTATCCTCTCCCCGTATTTTTGTTAACTATTCTCTTTTAAGAATGAATGTTAATAGAGGTTTGTATGAAAACTTGTATCCTTGTACAAGGTAGGTTTATGAATTGATAAAATAATTTAAAACTAGTAAATTCAATTTTATATTTTTTGATTATTAATTTTTAAAGGGAGTTTAATAAATGAAGATATTAGTGACAGGTGGTGCTGGATTTATAGGGACAAATCTTTGTAATGAGTTGAAGTCAAGAGGGTATGAGGTGTATGCATGTGACCTGTATAACACTGATAGAGACAATTATGTGAGGTGTGACGTAAGGAATTATAGACAGCTTGAGAGGGTCTTTGACGAATTGGGTCCATTTGACTATGTGTTTCATCTTGCGGCTGAATATGGAAGATGGAATGGTGAAGCTTACTATGAAAATCTCTGGATGACGAACTGTATTGGTACCAAACATCTCATCAGACTTCAGGAAAAATTACGTTTCAGGATGATTAATTTCTCCTCAGCAGAAGTGTATGGAGATTATGAGGGTGTTATGAAGGAATCGGTGATGGTTGATAATAAGATTAGTGATACCTATCAAATGAACGATTATGCAATTACTAAATGGGCTGGAGAATTGATGGTACGAAACTCAATGCAGATGTTTGGGACGGAAACGGTGAGTGTTAGGCCTGTTAATTGTTATGGTCCTTATGAAGAGTATACACCTTATCGCGGATTTATTCCTAAATTTATTTATCACGCACTTCACAGGAAGCCCTATACAGTTTATAAAGGACACAAGCGGATAATTGACTACGTAGAAGATACCTGCAGAACTATTGCAAATATTATAGACAATTTTAAAGCTGGTGAGGTGTATAATGTGGGAGGTAGAACAGAATGGGAAATGGATATAAAAGATTATTCAGATCTTGTTTTGAAAACAGTAGGTATTGATGACTCCATTGTTACCTACAAAGAAGCCGAAGCTTTTACAACTAAAGTTAAAACAATCGATTTTTCCAAAGCTATCAAAGATCTTAATCACAATCCCGTTGTAGATCCTGTGGAAGGCATTCGTCGTACAGTTGATTGGATGAAATGGTTTTATAGAATAAAGTAAGAGTGAGAAGTAGACGAAAGATATTGATTGTTTTTGGAACGAGACCTGAAGCTATTAAAATGGCTCCTCTGGTTAAAGAGTTTGAGAAGTATACCGATTATTATCTAACAAAAATTTGTGTTACGGCTCAGCATAGAAGTATGCTTGATCAGGTGTTGGATATTTTTAAAATCAAGGTAGGCTATGATCTTAACATTATGTCCGCCGGTCAGGATCTCTATGATGTTACCAGTAGAGTTATTACACGGATGAAAAACGTATTGCACGAGTTTAAACCTGAAATGATTTTTGTTCACGGAGATACTACAACTACCTTCGCGGCAGCGTTGACGGGTTTTTATGAAAAAATACCTGTGAGTCATATTGAAGCGGGTTTGAGAACAGGAAATATTTATTCTCCCTGGCCTGAGGAAATGAATAGAAAACTTACTGGAGCAATTGCTACCTATCACTTTGCGCCCACTACAACCTCTCGAAAAAACCTTCTAAAGGAAAATGTACCTAAGGATAAAATTTTTGTTACAGGTAATACAGTTATTGATGCCTTATTAATGGTGGTAAAGAGGATACATACAGAAAAAGGTTTACTGGATAAATTGAAGAAAGAGCTCTTAAATTATGGCTATTCAGTTAAAAGAGGGAAAAAAATTATTCTTGTAACAGGGCACAGGAGAGAAAATTTTGGTGAAGGCTTTATTAATATATGTAATGCTTTAAAGGAAATTGCTCTGACTTTTCCTGATATAGACATTGTTTATCCGGTGCATCTAAATCCTAATGTCCAAAAACCGGTTTATTCTTTGTTGTCAGAAATTAAGAATATATATCTTATAGAACCTTTGGAATACCTTCCGTTTGTTTACTTGCTTGACAGGTCATATATTGTATTGACAGATAGTGGTGGCATTCAAGAAGAAGCACCAAGTTTAGGCAAACCAGTACTTGTAATGCGAAATACAACTGAGCGTCCAGAAGCAGTAATAGCAGGGACAGTGAAGCTTGTAGGTACTGATAAAGATAAGATAGTTGAATGGACCAAGCGATTGTTAATAAATCGAGATGTGTATAACCAAATGGCACGGGCTATAAATCCTTATGGCGATGGAAAAGCATGTAAAAGAATACTCAAACACTTAATTAAAGATATAAAATTATGACACCATATCAAAAGCGAATTAATTGGGTAGAGAGTTACTTAGAAAAGGTAAAACTTGAGCCAAAGATTTACAGGTATTATAATGGTAAGAGCATTCTTGTGACCGGTGGTGCTGGAGCTATTGGTAGCAACCTTGTTATAGCATTATCGAGGCTTGTTGGGAAGAATGGCAAAATTGTTATTCTTGATAACTTGAGTGCAATTAAGTTTAAGGAAGCGTGGAATGTTGTACCCCTTGATAATATATTGTTTGTTGAGGGGGATGTGCGAAACGAAGTGGATTTGAAGCGAGTGTTCAAGGAAAATATTTCACTTGTATTTCATCTTGCAGCATTTTTTGCAAATCAAAATTCTGTAGATTACACTGAACTTTCTGCACAGGTGGACATTATTGGAATGATTCGTCTGCTTGAATATGCAAGACTTGCCAATATAGATAGGTTTATATATGCTTCGAGTGGATGTGCTATTTATGGTTCTTATGCAAAAATGCCACTTAAAGAAGATTTTATTTCAATGAAATTAACTACTCCATATCAGATTAATAAGATGACAGGAGAAATGTACTGCAATTTTTTTGCACATCATTATGATATGAAGGTGGTTAATTGCAGGTTCTTCAATTCATATGGACCTGGGGAGGTGCCCGGGCAATATCGAAATGTTATACCAAATTTCATTTACTGGGCAATGAAGAATCAACCCTTACCAATCACAGGGACAGGAGAGGAAACACGCGACTTTACATTTGTGCTTGATCTGGTACAGGGACTGGTTAAAGCTGGATATTATGACAGCGCTGTTGGAGAGAACTTTAATCTTGCAGCTGGAAAAGAAATTAGCATTGTGCAAATGGCTAATATTGTAAGAGAACTGACAGGTTCAAAATCAAAGATACAGTTTAAACCACGACGTAAGTGGGATACAAAGCCAAGATTGCTGGCTTGTATTGATAAGGCAAAAAAACTTATAAATTACAAGCCTCTGATAAGTTTTGAAGAGGGATGTAAAATGAATATAGAATGGTTCCAGGATAACTGGGAACAAATCGAGAGGTTTGCCGATTTCAAACCTGGGATGAGTAGTGCAGTACGGAATGATAAATAATTTTAGGGAATGAAAATCAGATTTTTAACACAACATTTTTATCCCGATACACTCAGTACAGGTAATTTACTTACGGAACTGGCTATCGGGCTGACCAAAAAAGGTTATGAGATAGAAGTTTTTACATCACAGCCCCACTATGATAGATCAGTAGTTGTGCCAAAGTTCGAAGTGTACCACGGCATAAAAATTTACCGTCTTGTTAATCTTCGGTTTGACAAGAGCAAGAAGTTGGGCAGATCTTTCAATTACCTGAGTTATTTTCTGAAGACCCTTATAAAAGTTCTGTTTTCGGATTCGAGTGATAAATATGTATATCTGATTGTATCGAATCCTCCCTTTTTACCTATGGTTGGGGTTTTGAATTCAATTTTCCGCCGCGGCAAGTTTGTTCACTTATTATATGATGTCCATCCTGAACAAGCTATTGCAATGAATTATATCAATAAAGATTCTGTTATTGTCCATTTGTGGCAAAAAATCAATAATATTATTTATAGACATTCGGAGTTTATCATTGTGCTTTGCAGACAGATGAAAGAGTATATTGAAACGAGACTGCAATCGGCCGGATTACCCCCCGAGTCTTCTCAGAAAATTACAGTTATACACAACTGGGCAGATGGTAACTATATTAAACCATTTGATTTTGAGTCAAATAGATTTATTAAGGAACATAATCTTCAAGACAAATTTTTGATTAATTACTCTGGCACACTTGGAGTTAATCAAAAATTTGAATCATTGTTTACGGCAGCAGACAAATTGCGGGATGATAACTGTACGTTTTTGTTTATTGGAGACGGAGTGAAGAAGAAGACAATGCAAGAACAGGCTGAGGCAATGGGATTAGTGAATATGAAATTTTTCCCGTATCAGGATAAATCTATTTTACCTGAGGCTTTAAGTGCTTCTCATCTGTCAGTGGTGCATCTTGAAAAGGAAATCGAAGGCTTAGCGATGCCGAGCAAACTTTATACTATCCTTGCTTCTGGTCGTCCCATTCTAGCATTATGCCGAGAGGGAACAGATTTAGCAGAAATTGTCAGGAAAGCAGATTGCGGTTTTGTGTGTCAACATTCTGAAGTTGATAAAATAGTGGAAGTAATCAAATATTTAAAATCTAATCCTGCAGAGATTGTCAGAATGGGGCAAAATGCGCGGAGATACTTTGAGAGTCGCTTTACATTTGAACGCGCTCTGGAAGCATATTTTAATGTTTTTGAACAGTTTGCTAAATAAACCTTTGTTGAATGAAAATCTGTTTCTATGCACGACTCAAAGCTGATTGGTATTTTGAGCTGCTTGATTTCTATTCTAATGACATAAAGATTCTTGAAGAATTAGGGTACGAGGTAGTTAAGGTGCGTAATTCAGCTTTGCTACCATTAGACTGTGATATATATTTTGTGTGGTGGTGGAGTTCTGGGTTTATACCTCTTATCAAAGCTAAATTGAGAGGTAAACCTGTAATTACAATAGGAAATATTCATTATGACGATCCTTCTCCGCAAGGATATCATCAACGACCATTTTATATAAAGTTTTTTATAAATTATTCCTTAAAGAAGTCAGATGTCCAGATAGCGACGGCTAATAGGGAATACGAGGCAATTGTTAATCTGGGGGCATCAAATCCAAAGTTGGTTTATCACGCTATTGATGAGAATAAGTATTCTTACACTCCTTTTGAGGGAAGGGAGAATTTTCTTTTTACTTTAACACAGCTTACGAAGCCAAATGTTAAACGAAAGAAAGTAAAAGAAATTATACTTGCCTTTAATGAATTGTTAAAGATAGATAGTACCCTTAAATTATATGTGGCTGGAAACACAACAGACGATGGCTATCCAGAACTCTTGGCATTGGTAAAAGAGCTGGCTTTAGAGGGTAAAGTCAAATTCCTTGGGCGGATATCGGATGGAGAGAAAATTAATTATTACCAACGTTGTAAAGTATATGTTCAACCAACAAGCTATGAGGGATTTGGTATGGCAATAGCAGAAAGTATGATGTGTGGAGCACCAGTGGTGACGAGTGCTACTGGTGCAGTCACGGAAGTTACAGGGGAACTGGCAGTATTTGTGAATCCCGATGATGTTTCTGATATAGCGGCAGGAATTAGAAAATTGTTATACAATAGTGATTTGTGTAATAAGTTAAGCAGGGAAGGAAGTATGCGTATAAAAAATCTTTTTTCTTATGAAAGGCGCAAGATTAAGATTAAAGAAATTATAAACGAAGTACGTGATAAATATAACTTAAAGGACTCTTAATCTAAATTCTACCTTTGTATAAAGTACTGGTCATAATACCAACATACAACGAGGCTGAAAACATCACAAAGCTCATTCCTTGCATACTGCGATATACCAATGAAAAGTATAATATTAATGTTCTTGTTGTGGACGATAGTTCACCAGATAGAACTGCTGAGTATGTTAGAGCAATGAATGAGCCGCGAGTGAAACTAATTGTAAGGAATAAGAAGTCAGGACTTGGTACAGCATATATACATGGATTTAAATTTGCTATTGAGAACAAATATGATATTGTCTTCGAAATGGATGCAGATTTTTCTCATGATCCGTCATATATTCCAACTATGCTGGATGCTCTTGATGAAGGGTATGACCTTGTGGTTGGTTCACGCTATGTTAATGGAGTATCAGTTGTAAACTGGCCTATATCAAGGTTACTGCTCAGTTATTTTGCAAATGTATACACCCGGATTATTACTGGCTTAAAAGTCAGAGATACAACTGCAGGTTTTATGTGCTACAGGGTTTCAAAACTGGTTGAGATTAATCTTGATGAGGTTAGGTCTAACGGATACTCGTTTCAGATTGAAATGAAATTTAAGTTTCACAAGAGAGGATTTAAGATTAAAGAAATCCCAATCCTATTTATAGATAGAAGAGCTGGCAGTTCTAAAATGTCAAAAAAGGTTGTATATGAGGCGTATTTTATGGTATGGAAACTTGCAATAAAGTCTTTATTTGGTAAATATTGAGAGAAAATGGTAGTAGATGTTTCAGTTATTATTGTAAATTATAATGTTAAGGATCGTGTTGATGCCTGTATTGATTCGGTTTACAAATCAAATACTACGAATTTAAACATTGAGATTTTTTTTGTAGATAATAATTCTATTGATGGAAGTTATGAACATATCAAAAACAAATACCCTGATGTAATATGTATAAAGAATGATAGGAATCTTGGGTTTTCAAAAGCAAATAACATTGCTTTAAAACAAGCAAAGGGGAAGTATATTCTTATTTTAAATCCTGATACAATTCTTGAAGAAAATACTTTTGTAAAATTAATAGAATTTATAAAAACACACGATAGAGTTGGTGCTGTCAGTTCAAAACTAATACTTGGCAACGGGCAGTTAGATACGGCTTGCAAACGAAGTTTTCCTACATTATCTGTTGCTCTTCCAAGAATGCTTGGTTTATCAAAAATTTTCCCCCGCAGTAAAATATTTGGCAAGTATAATTTGTTATATCTTGATGAAAATCAAACGCATGAGGTGGATTCAATCTGTGGTGCTTTTATGTTTATTTCGAAGAGTATTCTTGAGGAGGTTGGTTATTTTGATGAAGATTATTTTATGTATGGCGAAGATATAGATCTCTGTTATCGCATTAAGAAGGCTGGATATAAAAATTATTATTTCCCAGAAGTTACCACTATACACCTCAAGGGTAGCAGTACGAGAAAGACAAATCTTTCATATGTGAACACTTTTTTTGGTGCGATGGCTATTTTTGTCAAGAAGCATCTTTCAAGTAAATCTAATTTTTTATATTATCTGATTCGGTTTGGTATATTTTTAAGGTCATTGCTTTCTTATCTGAAGAGAGTAATAAGGTTAATCCGCTATCCTGCGCTTGATGCAATACTATTGTTTATAAGTTTTATTATTGCTATCCAGTACAGGTTTCATATTTTCCCTAATGAAAAATATCTTTTTATTATTAGTGTTTACATTACTATCTGGTTAATCAATTTGTTTCTCTTTGGTTCCTATTTCCCAAAAAATAAGCATTATTTGTTAAAGCCATTCAATGCGTTGGTGTCTGGCTTCTTTATCAATGCATCAATAACATATTTCTTTAAAGATTATGCATTTTCACGCGAGGTTGTTGTAACTGCAAGTACATTATCGATAGTGTTTCTTGTAGGCTATAGAGCAATGGCAGCTGCATATAGGTTCTTTAGTGATAAAAACATAATGCTCTCCCGCACAAATATACTTGTGATTGGCAATAAGAAACTTGACCAGAACATAGGAGAAAAATTACAGGCAAAATATAATGTTTCATATTATAATGATGTCAGTACAAAAAGGGATTTGAGTGACATTGAAGACATTGTTAATTTAAATAGTATAAGTGAAATTGTTTTTACAGGAGAGGACTATGCTAATAAGGATATACTGAATCTGATGTGGCGAGTGCGGAAAAAAAACATTAGCTTTAAATTTGTAGCCAGTGGTATTGATCTCATATTGTCAAGATTAAATTCCAATATAGACAGCGTTGGACTTGTTGAACTTGAATATAATATCAATAATAAATTGAATGTATTTAAAAAACGACTGTTTGATATTGCGATATCCTTTATTTTACTGTTGACTATTTATCCGTTTATTTTCCTCTACTGGAAAGTCAGAGAAGGTAAACCAGGTAAATATAATTCAAAATTGTTATTATTACCTCAGGTATTAACCGGGAAGCTAAGTTTAGTTGGGATGCCTATATGGTTTGAGGCAAAGGGTAATGAATATCTTGGAAAGAAAGGGCTGACAGGGGTAATCCAGGTGAACTATCGACCAGGTATGACCGAAGATGAAATGATAGATTTTTGTGTGTTCTATGCTAAGAATCAGAGTTTGTTATTAGATATTGAATTGCTTTTAAAAACAATATTTACAATTATTAAAAAAACAACATAAAAGAATCTATGATTTTAGAATTTGAAAAGCCAATTCTTGAACTGGAGGCAAAAATAAACGAGATGAAAAAGATGGCAGGTGATTTAGATATTGATAAAGAAATTCAACAGCTAGAGGAAAAAGTGAATGAATTAAGAAAAAACATTTTTGATAGTCTAACACCGTGGCAGATTGTCCAACTGGCAAGGCATCCTGAAAGGCCATACACACTTGATTACATCAATTTAATGATGGAAAATTTTGTTGAACTTCATGGGGATAGAGGGTTTGCAGACGATAGAGCTGTTGTAGGAGGCCTTGCGAACCTTGCAGAATACACTGTTATGGTTATTGGACAACAAAAGGGGCGGGATACTAAGTCAAATCTTTACAGAAATTTTGGAATGATGAACCCTGAGGGTTACAGGAAGGCTTTGCGATTAATGAAGCTGGCTGAGAAATTTGAGATACCAGTTTTGACATTTCTTGATACACCGGGCGCATATCCGGGTATTGATGCTGAACAACGTGGACAGGCTGAAGCCATAGCCAGAAACTTGCTTGAGATGTCAAGGTTGAGAGTCCCAATAATTGTGACTATTATTGGAGAAGGAGCATCAGGAGGCGCACTTGGGATTGGAATAGGTGATCGCATATTAATGCTAAAGTATTGTTGGTATTCAGTTATTTCACCTGAATCTTGTTCATCTATTTTATGGAGGAGCTGGGATTTCAAAGAGCAAGCAGCTGAAGCATTAAAACTAACAGCTCAAGACTTATTGAAATTAGGTATTATAGATCGCATAGTTGAGGAACCACTTGGGGGGGCACATCGCAATCATCAAGAGGCTGCAAGGATTTTAAAAGAAGTCCTGTTGGAGGAACTCAAGAACGTTCTTAAGGTTAAACCCGACAAGTTGCTCGAAAATAGAATAAAGAAATTCGGAGCAATGGGATTTTTTAAGGAATAGAACTTATGGGGTATGAGTATGATACTAACTCACGGTTTCTTATCAAAGGTGGAAAGCCACTTTTTGGTAGAGTAAAGGTTTCTGGAGCTAAGAATTCAGCTACCAAATTACTTGTAGCCAGTCTTCAGACAGACGAAAAATGTACTCTTTATAACTCGCCTAATAAAATAAGTGACTTATCTATTACTTCAAAATTATGTGAGCATCTCGGAAGTAAAATTGAAATGCAAGATTCTGTTCTTACAACAGAGACTAAAGTTTTAAAAACCAGTTCAATTCCGGAAGAGTTTGGAAGGCTCAATCGAATCAGTATTTTGATGGCTGGACCTTTGCTTAACCGTACTGGTAGAGCAGAGATTCCAATTCCAGGTGGTTGTCGTATAGGTTCCAGGCCTGTTAACTTTCATATAGAGGGTTTAAGAAAACTTGGTTGCAATGTTTCTACAAAGGATAAATTTTTCATTTTTGAAACTGATGGCTTAAAAGGGGCAAATATTAATCTTGATTATCCAAGTGTTGGTGCTACTGAAAACATTATTATTGCAAGTACTCTTGCACAGGGACGCACAATACTTACTAATGCGGCAGTTGAACCTGAGATAATTGATTTGATAAAGTTCCTCCAGAAGATGGGGGCTATCATTGAAATAAGTACGGATAGAAGGATTACTATAGAAGGTGTACGACGATTATATGGTGTCAGTCATAGAGTAATACCTGATCGTAACCAGGTGGCTTCATTTGCTTGTGCCGGGCTTGCTTCAAAGGGGGATGTATTTGTAGAAGATGCTATCCAGGATGACCTTATAACATTTCTTAATACTGTCAGGCGTGTTGGTGGGAAATTTCAGGTAGAAGAAAACGGTATCAGATTTTTTTATGATGGGAAATTCCATTCAATTGTGATTGAGACAAATGTACATCCAGGATTTATGACTGATTGGCAACAACCTTTTGTTATACTTCTAACACAGGCTGATGGACTTTCTATTGTGCATGAGACTGTATATGAGAAAAGATTTGGTTATGTTGAAGAACTTAATAAGATGGGAGCTAAGATAGAATTATTTAATACCTGTCTTGGTAGAATGCCCTGCCGATTTGTAAATACTGAGTATTACCACAGTGCTGTTATAAATGGTCCCACTCCTTTACGAGGTGCGGAAATTACTGTACCTGATTTGAGGGCTGGATTTTCTTATTTAATCGCTGGGGTTATTGCTGAAGGTGAAACTATTGTTAACGGTGCAGTGCATATTGAACGAGGTTATGAGGATATTGATCAGAAACTGAGCAGTCTTGGGGCTGAAATAATAAAAATATAGTATATGAATAAGAAACTTGAAGAATTAAAAGCAAAAAGAAAAGAGGCTTTACAAGGCGGAGGAGAAAAGGCTATTGAAGCTCAACATAAACGAGGGAAACTTACGGCAAGAGAGAGAATTGATTTATTATTAGATAAAGGTTCATTTGAAGAGTTTGATATGTTTGTTAGGCATCAGTGCCGTGATTTTGGGATAGATAAACACCGATATTATACTGATGGCGTAGTAACGGGTGTTGGTAAAATCAATGGTAGGGATGTGTGTGTTTTTTCACAGGATTTTACCATTCATGGGGGTTCACTTTCAGAAGCTTATGCACGGAAGATTGTCAAGATAATGGACATTGCTATGAAAAACGGAATCCCTATAATAGGAATAAATGATAGTGGTGGTGCAAGGATTCAGGAAGGGGTCTTGTCACTTGCTGGATATGCTGATATCTTTTTGAGAAATACACTTGCCAGCGGTGTTGTCCCCCAAATTTCTGCTATTGTTGGTCCCTGTGCAGGGGGCGCAGTTTATTCTCCTGCTATTACAGATTTCATTTTTATGGTGGATAAAATCTCCTATATGTTTATAACTGGCCCAAATGTCATAAAAGCAGTTACTAATGAGGATGTAACATTTGAAGAACTTGGTGGAGCCCACACCCATGCAACAAAGAGTGGGGTCAGTCATTTTACCTGTGAAAATGAGGTTGACTGTTTTCAAAAAATCAGAACATTAATGTCATACTTGCCTTCTAATAATATGGAGCAACCTCCTATCTATGAGTATGATGGTGGAGAAAAAGACCTTAGTGAACTTAATGATTTTGTCCCTGAAAATCCGAATAAACCTTATGATATGAAAGATATCATTAATAAGATACTTGATGAAGATAGTTTTTTTGAAGTTCACAAGGAATATGCTGAGAATTTGATAGTTGGCTTTGGGAGGTTGAATGGAAGGGTTATTGGAGTTGTTGCAAATCAACCATTAGTTCTTGCTGGAGTGTTATGTTTGAATTCGTCTATCAAAGGGGCAAGATTTGTTAGATTTTGCGATGCATTTAATATCCCACTTCTGGTCCTTGAAGATGTCCCTGGATTTTTACCGGGAACAGATCAGGAATGGAGAGGTGTTATAAGACATGGGGCTAAATTACTTTATGCATTTTGTGAAGCCACAGTCCCACGAATTACTGTAATTATTAGAAAAGCTTATGGGGGTGCCTATGATGTAATGAATTCTAAGCATATCAGGGGAGATATAAATTTGGCCTGGCCTACTGCCGAAATTGCCGTTATGGGAGCAAAAGGTGCTGCGGAAATAATCTTTAAGAATGAAATAAAAGCTGCAGAAGATAAAGAAAAAGTCCTGAATGAAAAAATTGAAGAGTTCACCAGCAAATTTTCCAATCCTTATATAGCCGCAGAAAGAGGTTTTATTGATGACGTTATTGAACCAAAAGATACAAGAGTTAAGTTGATAAAATATTTTGAGCTTTTACAAAACAAGGTTGACTTTAATCCTAAGAAAAAACACGGAAACATTCCGCTCTAAACAAATGGATTGAAATAAAATCCTAAAATAATTAACTTTATAATTTAATTGGCACTAAAAAATAAGGACTTATTTAAGAGGTTTTTAACGTCAAAGCCTCTTATTAATTCTAAGTCACTGCAATATTCCGGGCTTGGAGTCCAACTTGCGGTAACAATATTGGTTTTTTTGTTTATTGGTATATGGATTGATAAAGCATTAGGAACGGTTTTTTGGTTTACGCTGTTATTTACACTTTTAGGATTTTTTGGTGGATTTTACAGTTTTTATTTGAATATAAAGAAACTCAACGAAGATTTGAAAAAAGAAAAAAACGAACGTGAAGGAAAATTATAGTTACAAAAAATTTGTTTTATTAATAACAGGAGTTGGTGTAATTAGTTTTATTATTTTTGTTGTGGTAAGAAACTTTATTGAAGCAGGAATTCAGTTAGGTGATGTAGGGTTAGGACTCCTGATTAATCTGGTAAATGTAATAATAGGAACAAAAATAATTTTATCTTCGCTTTATAAATCTAATAAACAATTCTTATTGATAAGCTTTGGTAGTATGATGGTTAGGTTAATGGTATTAATGAGTATAGTTTTAGTGGTAGTACTTGGATTCCACAATGCTAAAGTTGAATTTATATTTTCACTTCTGGGTTTTCATTTCCTATTTATGATTTTTGAAATAGGTTTCTTTGTAAAATATCAAAAAACAAGCACAGTTTGATTAAGCGAATTCTATACATAGTATTGATATTTAGTGTTTTTTCTACAATCCAGCTCTTTTCACAGGAACATCAGTCGGGTAGTGGGCCCGAAAATCCAGGCGGTCAAAATGTATCTGAGGAAAAATTTGATATTATAAGCAAAGTTACTGACCACGATTATGTAGACTTCTACTTCCTTGGGAAATTGTATTTACCGAAGTTTCCCCCCATTCATATAGGTAGTTTAACAATTGATCTATCTATTACTAAGAGTCTGTTTATGATGTTTCTTTCATCGATGATTTTATTTGGAGTTTTACTTCGTGCTGCCTCTATTAATAGAAAAAATCAGGTACCTCGTGGTATTGGAAATTTCATTGAAGTTATTATTGTATTCATCAGAGATGAGGTTGTTGTACCTAATATAGGAAAGGAAGGCATAAAAATGTTACCTTTCTTTCTGACATTATTTTTCTTCATTTTATTTGCAAATCTATTTGGATTAATACCCTTTATGGCTCAGCCAACTAAGAATATCAATGTAACTACGGGATTGGCATTGATTTCTTTTACAACAACTCAAATAATGGGTATTAAAAAGAATGGCTTTGTAGGTTATTTTAAGGGGTTAGTTCCTCACGGTGTTCCGATTTTTGTTTTGCCGATTATGATTGTAGTTGAATTTATAGGCTTGTTTACAAAACCTTTTGCTCTTCTGATGAGGTTATTTGCCAATATTACAGCAGGTTCAATTATTGTACTTTCATTAATTGGACTTATATTTATAATGAGTTGGGCAGGGGTAATAATTGCAGTCCCCTTTGCATTATTTATTTACTTACTTGAGATTTTTGTGTCATTGATACAGGCATATATTTTTACTATGCTTTCTGCAGTTTTCATAAATATGGCGATACATCAACATTAATTTAATAATTAAAATAAAATTAATAGGAGAAAATCAGTATGTTACCATTAGCGTATTTAGCAGCTGGAATTGGAGCTGGGTTAGTAGTAATCGGTGCTGCATTTGGCATCGGTAAGATAGCATCCGCAGCAATGGATGCAAGTGGTAGAAACCCTGAAGTGCTTGGGGATATCAGAACTTCAATGATTATTGCTGCAGCACTTATAGAAGGTGTGGCACTTTTTGGATTAGTTATTTGTATCCTGCTTGCAATTAAGACAGCTTAAGATTTGTTAATGAAAATATATTGAATATGAGCATTAATCTGCTATTTAATGTTTTAGCTATATTTCTCATAAGTGAGGATGGGCATAATAATAATCTCCTTTCCCCAAATCCAGGTTTGATTATATGGACGATTATTATTTTTACATTGTTATTGATATTGTTGTGGAAGTTCACCTGGAAGCCGTTACTAACGGCTCTTCATAACAGGGAAGAAAAAATTAGAAAAGACATTGAAGACGCTGAGAGATATAGTGCTGAAGCAAAGCAAATATACGAAGAGAATAAAAAAGTCCTTGCTGAAGCCAATTCAAATGCACAAAAGATTCTTCTTGAGAGCAGGAACCTGGCTAATAAGATAAGGGAAGAAATTATTAATAAAGCGAACGAAGAAGCCCATAAGATTCTTGCGCAAGCCAAAGAGGATATTGAAAGGCAAAAAGAATCTGCTCTTGAGTCAATCAAGAACGAAGTTTCCCATATTGCTATTAAAATTGCGGAGAAGATTATAGAAGAGAATCTTGATGAAAATAAACAACGAAAATTAATAGAAGGATTTCTAAATCAGTTCTCAAAGAATTAGTTACTATGAATACAAAAATAGCACATCGATATGCAGAAGCGTTGTATCTTGCTTCTGAAAGAGCGGGGAATATTTCTCAAATAATTGAGGACGTTAATAATGTTATTAGACTTATCAAAAGAGAACGCTCTCTATTACTTTTTTTCTATAACCCAATTATCAGTCCATCAAAGAAAGAAAAAATTGTAGAAGAAATTTTTAGCAGTATTGTACATAAATTATTGGTTAGCTTTCTAAAATTGATTGTTAGAGCAAACCGGGGCTCTTTTATACTGGAAATATTAGAAAATTTCATTCTCTATAAGGAAGAAAAAGAAGGGAAGATCAGGGTTAATGTTACAACAGCAGTGGAGGTGAATGATGAACTTAAGGATAAGTTTGTTAACTTAATTCGTAAGTTGTCAGGCCTTGAGCCATTAACCACTTTCAGAAAAGAAAAGGGACTTATTGGAGGATTTACTGTCAGGATACAGGATACTATCTATGATGCAAGTTTAAAACGACAGTTAGAGATGATTGATTCAAGGTTTAAACGACAGCATTTAAAATTATAAACAAACAACAGGAGAAAACAATGTTCGATGTAAAAGCAAGCGAAGTCTCATCAATACTTTTAAGAGAGCTTACAGGATTTGAGAAAGAGGTTGATGTTTATGATGTCGGGATAGTTTTATCAGTAGGTGATGGGGTAGCTCGTGTTTATGGCCTTTCCAGATGCCAGGCAAGTGAATTATTAGAATTCCCGAATGGTGTTTACGGAATAGCATTGAACCTGGAGGAGGATAATGTTGGTTGCATTCTCTTTGGAGAGACAAATCTTGTTAAAGAAGGAGATACCGTTAAACGTACAGGGCGAATAGCATCTGTTCCCGTTGGTGAGGCATTACTTGGACGTGTAGTTAATCCTCTGGGACAGCCACTTGATGGTAAAGGAGAAATTAAGACCGATAAATATTTACCAATTGAAAGAAAGGCTCTTGGGGTGATTCAGAGACAGCCTGTAAAAGAACCTTTGCAAACAGGAATCAAGGCTATAGATGCAATGATTCCTATTGGGAGAGGACAACGGGAATTAATTATTGGAGACAGACAAACTGGTAAAACAGCAATTGCTGTTGACACTATTATAAATCAAAAAGGGAAAGATGTTTATTGTATATATGTTGCGATAGGACAAAAGGGTTCAACAATAGCTCAAGTGATAAAGAGCCTTGAAGATGCTGGAGCTATGGAATATACAACTGTTGTTGCAGCAGCAGCTTCTGATCCTGCTCCACTTCTTTATATTGCTCCATATGCAGGTGCAACAATGGGAGAATATTATAGGGATAGCGGAAGGCACGCACTTTGTATCTATGACGACCTAACAAAACAGGCTGCTGCTTACAGAGAACTTTCCCTATTACTTCGCAGACCACCAGGAAGAGAAGCTTATCCTGGAGATGTTTTCTATTTACACTCAAGATTACTTGAGAGAGCATCAAAATTATCTGATGAGCTTGGTGGAGGGAGCCTTACAGCTTTGCCTGTTATAGAAACAAAGGCTGGAGATGTTGCTGCTTATATTCCAACAAACGTGATTTCTATTACTGATGGACAAATTTACCTTGAGCCAAATCTCTTTAATTCTGGTATCAGACCAGCAATCAATGTTGGTATATCAGTTTCGCGTGTTGGTGGTAACGCCCAGATTAAAGCTATGAAAAAGATTGCTGGATCTTTAAGATTAGACCTTGCTCAATATCGAGAACTTGAAGCCTTTGCTAAATTGGGCTCTGACCTGGATCCTGCTACTCAGCAACAGTTAAGACGTGGTGAACGGCTTGTAGAGATATTGAAGCAAAAACAATATACTCCGATGGATGTTGAAAAGCAAGTCGTGATTATATATGCTGCAACAAAAGGATTCCTTGATGTATTGCCAGTAGAATCACTTAGTCGTTTTGAAAAAGAATTTCTTGAAGTAATGGAAAATAGATACTTAGATGTATTACGTACGATTGCAGAACAAAAAGATTTAACAGCAGAAATAACATCAAAGCTGGATACTATAATCAATGAATTCATTGAAAATTTTAAAACAACAATTAACAAGATATGACCACAAAACCACCTGCAGAAGTCAAATATTTTGATGAGAATGCTTTGATAAAAAAATTATATAATTCAATTGAGGAATTGAGAGATATTATAATTGTTCCTAATGATAGGAATAGATTAAGCTTTTGTTTAAATATGTACCTTAATAAAGAAGTAGGGTCTATTTTAGAAGCAGTAATACAGGCAAATCCACGTTCAAGTTCCATCAAGTATCCGGAACTTGCAAAGATAATAGAAGAAAAATTTAAAGAAAAAGGAATTTTACCTAAGGATTAAAGTTTAAAAGCAGTGGCAGAGATAAAAGAAATAAAGCGACGGATAAATGCTATTAAGAATACGCAGAAGATAACCAGAGCAATGAAGATGATTGCTGCTGCGAGGTTGAAGCGTGCTCAGGATAGGATTATTGCTACAAGACCTTATGCAAAAAAATTATCTGAATTGATTTCACACCTGGTAGCTTATAGTACTGACTACAAGAATGAGCTTATGGAGTCGCGGGAGGTAAAAAATAGTCTTGTAATAATTATTTCGGCAGACAGGGGGCTGTGTGGCGCATTTAATGTTAATGTTATTAAATTTGCATCTACATACCTTGCTCAAACTAACAAACCTGTAAAGCTTTTGATGGTAGGTAAGAAGGCTAATGACTATTTCAAGAAACGAGAATATGAAATTATTGATTCGTATGATTACTTCTTCAGCAATTTAAATGTAATGGGGTCAAATGCAATAGTAAAGAAAATTGTAGATGGATATTTGCAGGGGAATTATGATAAAGTAGATTTAATTTATACTGAATTTAAGTCAGTTATAAAACAGATTGTTAAGGTTGAGACTTTTTTACCTGTTGTTAAACCTGAAGTGACCAATCCCTATAGTACAAAGTACATATATGAGCCATCCGCTGAAGATATCCTTGATAGTATGATTCCGAAACATCTCAATTTACAATTTTGGAAAGCTTTGCTTGAATCCAACGCTGCTGAATTAGGAGCTAAGATGACGGCAATGGAAACTGCTACAAACAATGCTGATGAGTTTATAAGGACTCTGACAATTATGTATAACAGAGCCAGACAGGAATCAATTACCAAAGAATTGCTTGAAATTGTGTCGGGAGCAGAGGCACTTAGGAACGTATAGAAAACATATGGGAGAGGGATATGACAGACGATTATTTTATTCTGGTTGAGGTTGCAAAATTTTTAAGAACCAGGATTCTGGAATTTGAAGTTAACGATATTTTTACCCAGGAAAAAAATAAGGTTGTTATTCATTTAATAAATAACGCCCTCCAACAAGAAACATATCTCGAATACTCAGTAGATTCCCATTTGCCGTATTTAATTTTACGAGATAATTTTGCAAAGTCACGAAAAAATGTTTTGAGTCTACTGAAAAGTGCTTATGGTCATCGAATTAATGATGTGTATGTATATGATGCCGAAAGAGTTCTCTCAATAAGCCTTGATGGTAATCTAAGTTTAGATTTTGTTTTTATAACTCACAAGAATAATCTACTTGTGACCAGAGAAAAAGAAATAGTAGAAACATTCAAAAAGATAGAAGAAGAAAATCTAAAGAGGCTTGATGATTTTCTGGTACGAAAGACTATGAAAACAGAAGGGGAATTAACTGTAAAGCAGTACATAAATGAGAATTACAGAAATTTTGGTAATGTTGCTATTGATGTTTTTTATAAAGAGACAGGAATAGCAAAGAACGATGAATTAAATGAAGCTCATAAGACTAAAACAGATGAATTTTTTACTGCCTGTCGGGAAAAATATCAGCAACCAGAATTTATCCTTTATAAACAAAATGGAGACAGGAAAATCTCACTTATTTCATTTGATGAATATTTTAAAGAGTATGAGAAACTGACATTTCGAAATATAAATGATTTATTACAAGCTTATATAAAAAAAACTATGATGATGCAAAAACTGAATGATACAAAATCAACTGTTAAAAAGAGTAAAGAGATAGAACTTAAAAACATTATTAAAAGAATTACCAGTATCTCAGAGCAGCTAAAAGTGGCTAAAAATGCCGAGAAATATAAAGTCTATGGTGATTATATTCTTGCCAATATGGATAAAATCCCTGTAGGAGCAAGCAGCATAGAAATTACCACAGATAAAGGGATAGAAACAATTAACCTTAATCCGAGGATAACCCTTTCAGAAAATGCTCAAAGATTCTTTGAACAGTACAAGCGATATACAGGTTCAGTTGAAAGTCTATCACAAAAACTTTCCCAACTTGAGGCAAAGCGAGTTGTTCTTGAAGAAGAAATAAAAAAACTTGATGAAGTTAATAATCTGAAGGAAATTAAAGAGTTTCACCCCGAAGAGGAAAAGTTACCTGAGAATGTGAAAGAAGATATTTCTAAGTTTAGAAGGTTTATTCTTAATGATGATTTTGAAGTTTGGGTTGGAAAGGATAGTGAATCAAATGATCTTTTAACAATGCGTTACGCCCATCCGTATGAATTATGGTTTCATGTGCGAGGCACAACAGGTTCACATACTGTTCTGAAACAAAAGAATAAATCAGTTACACCCAGTAAAGAAATAATTGAAACTGCAGCGAGTATAGCCGCATATTATAGTAAAGCACGGAATGCTACAAATGTTCCAGTTGCTTACTGTGAAAGAAAATATGTAAAAAAGCGCAAAGGCTTTAGAGAAGGGAGTGTTGTTATGGAACATGAAAAGGTAATTTTTGTAAAGCCTTCGGTTCCGAAGTTTGCCATATAGTACTATAGAAAAAGGTTTCGTTCCAACTTATTAAGTTTCTCCTGTATTTTAGCTTTATTGTCCACATTAGAGCTGAGTAGGAGTGAATAAGCTTCAAAGGCATCTTTTAGATATCCTTGCTTCATCAGTAAGTCTGCAAGAGTAAGTGTTATTTTTTTAAACTTCGAAAGTAGTGTATCTTGATTATCATTGTTTGTTTTATGTGTAGCTCTTGTTGTTTTAGAAGAGGCATCTATATTTAATTCATCATATCTGGATTTAAGTTTTTTTAGTTCTTCCTCAGATAAAAGAGAATCGATATTGTTGATTTCACGGATAAAAGTTTCAATGTCAAATTTTTCAATATCGGCGCCTATAGAAATGAATTTGTCACTGTAATCCTCAAAATCAATTATGTTAGAAGAAAGTTTATGAACATAGAATAATTTTTCCTGTGTCGGTTTATTTCTGAGTTCTTCAATTGAGTGTTTTAAAGACATTAGGAGATCAGGATTTGAAATCTTATAACAAATTTCTGTAAAGACCTTTTCTGCTTCGCTTAAATGTTCCAATTTGATGAGAGTTTTTAACAAAATAAGTTTTGCAGTAAGATAATTTGGGAATATCTGTAATCCTATATTACAGGTTATTATACACTCTTCATATTGTCCATTCAGATAATACATATTTGCTAACTTTATAAATGAAGGAGAAAATATCTTATTGTTAAGCTCTTCTTTTAATGATGATATGTATTTTTCGATAGAGTTCATTCGTTTGTTAATGCTTTTTGGTTTCTATTAAATATGAGTACCTGACGGATTGAGAGAAAAGAAATGATGCCAAAACCAAGAGCAAACATAAGTTGAAATGGTATAGCTGCTATCTGTGCATATCTTGCTGATATTAATACACCTATAAAACAGTAGATAGAGAGAGCCATCTCAATAAAAGCAATTTTTGGAATTTTCTTACTTACATATTTTTTATCGTGCCAGGTGTCTTTCTTATGAGCAATTCTATATTTTGGTGTTCTTACAAACTCGCTTTTGATATTTAGCAACCCCTCAAGTACCGCTTTAGTATTATTAACAGATAGCCCCATACTACCGGTCATAAAAACCGGAAAATAAATTATTCGTTTTTGCCAATCAGGGTACACATCTTTTTGTGCATAAAGATAGAAAATAAATGAGCTGGTAAAGGCAAAAATAAAAAATGACATAAATCTGAACACATCATCATATTGTCCTGAAATTTTAATCAAAGTTACAGGAAGATTGAGTATTCCTGCAAGTAAAATGAAGGGGTAAGCAAGATTACTACAAAGATGAATAAAAGATTGGAATTTTATATGTAGCGGCAGCTTTGACTTTAAGACTTTTGGGAAAATCTTTTTCATTGTTTCTATTGCTCCTTTTGTCCATCTGTGTTGCTGGCTACGGAGGGCGTTAATATCAGCGGGCAGTTCGGCAGGAGAAGTAAAATCTATAACGTATTTGCATTTCCACCCTCTAAGTTGAGCACGATAAGATAGGTCAAGGTCTTCAGTTAAAGTATCATCCTGCCAGTTGCCGGCATCGATAATTGCTGTTTTTCTCCAGATGCCTCCAGTTCCGTTAAAATTAATAAAAAAACCAGCCCGGTTTCTAACCGCCTGTTCTATTACAAAATGTCCATCAAGTGCTATTGCCTGGGTTCTTGTTAAAATAGAATAATTTGCATTGAGATGTTCCCATCTTGTTTGTACCAATGCAATCTTCTCATCAAGAAAAAAATAGGGGAGCGTACGCAAGAGGAACTTTTTTCTTGGAATAAAATCAGCATCAAAAATTGCTATAAAGTCTCCACGGGCAATTGCTAATCCTTCTCTTAAAGCTCCGGCTTTATAACCCTTACGGTTTGTTCGATGTATATGTTTAATATCAAAACCAATGGCTATATATTTCTGAATATAGTCCCTAATTATCTCTGTTGTTTCATCAGTGGAATCATCGAGAATTTGAATTTCAAGTTTATCACGTGGATATTCAAGCCTTACCACCGCATCAATAAGTCTACAAATTACATACTTTTCATTATAAAGAGGTAATTGAATTGTAACTACAGGATATTCTTGAAATTTAAAATTTTTATAATCTATATCTTCATTTCGTTTATTAAAGGTCTTGAAGTAATAATATATCATAATAAAACCATGTGAAGCAAAGATAAAAAGCACAAACAGTGAAAAATTGTAAATTATAAGAATAATAGTTTCAACATTCATTCTTTTCTACCAATTTGAAGTTATATCAATAAGAATGTCTTCTGTAATTTTGTCCTGAGCAGTTTTAATGCCCTGTTGTCGTTCGGAAAAGGACTGAGAGGAAGAGTTATACTCTCCCCAGTTTTCATAATTCTTTTCCCATATTAACTTTTTTGTCTTCAGGTTCTCAAATCTCACATTTAACGCGATTGTAATTTTTCTTTTGGATACATTTTCGTTCCCGGTAATCACAAGGGCTTCATCTTTTATATTAGTAATTTTACAATATAGAACACCGTCAGAAATGTTTTTATCTGCAAGAGTAAAGGTATTATCATTTAAAACTTTCTTTTTCAAGAGTTCGGTAAAATCTTCTTTCAACCCTGCCTCAGAAAATCCACTAACATCTTCGAATAACGGTATAGCTATACTCTTTATACCAGCTGGAGGGTTGTTTCCTCTAAAGCTATATACTCCACAGGATAAATTTAACAAAACTAAAATTCCAACTGTAATTATTATTCTATTTGTCTTTATCATTAGAAGAAATCTTTTTTATCTATGTTGTGTTTTTTGATTTTAACATAAATGTTTCTGGGGGTTTGTTTTAATTGGCGTGCAACAGCTTCAATATCCCACTTATATTCGCGCAGGAGATAAATTAAAACTTCTTTCTCAAAATCATCCATTGTCATATTCAAGATTTTTGCTTTTTCAATTGAAAATTCATTTTTTTCAGGGTCAACTAAATCCGGTTTTTTCAGATTATGTATATAAAGGTCGTGAATTGCATTTTTTATATCGATAATGTCTGATTTTAGTTCAAGAAGAGCCCTAAAAAGAAAATCTTTTTCAGCCTGTTCTCTGGGTCTAAACGAAATAGGCTGAGGAATTAATTTATCAGTTTTTTCTGGTTGAAGATGTTTTTTTACATGCTCAAGAGAAATTTTCTTGTTTGGATTTAAAACAATAATACTTTCACAAAAGTTTTTAAGTTCACGTGCGTTGCCAAGCCATGCATAGTTTATTATATAATCCATTGCATCATCATCTATCCCTGCAAATTGGATGTTGTTTTGTTTGCAGAAATTTGTTACAAAGTGTTCAAATAAAATTTTAATATCAATCTTACGTTCGCGTAATGGGGGAATGTGAAGATTGATTGATTTAAGCCTAAAAAATAAATCTTCACGAAAATTCCCATTAGAGACTTCTTTTGATAGATCTTTATTAGTTGCGGCAATGATACGAACATCAACAACAGAGGGTTTTGTTCCCCCTACCCTCATAAATTCTCCTGTTTCAATAACTCTTAAGATTTTAACCTGAGCTGAGAGTGGTAAATCGCCAATCTCATCAAGGAAAATAGTCCCCCCATCTGCCATCTGAAAATAACCTGCTTTTGTCTCAACTGCTCCTGTAAAGGCGCCCCTCTGGTGCCCGAAAAGTTCGCTTTCAATAATTCCTTCAGGGATAGCGCCACAATTGACTTTAATAAAAGGTTTGTCTTTTCTCTTGCTATTGAGGTAAATTTCATTGGCTACGACTTCCTTACCTGTACCACTTTCACCCGTTATCAAAACACTAATATTAGTTGGTGCTACCTGTTTAATTGTTTCGCGTAGCTCCTTGATTTGTATAGATTCTCCGAGTAACATTATTATATAAATATAACATTATCTGAGGTTTAATTAAATGTAAAAAAACTTATAAGAAGGAGACTATATTAAAAATTAAAGAGATTATGATTGTATTGGCTTTTCTATTGTGGGGGCTAGAACTTTCTAAACAAAATTTATAAAACAAAAACAAGTTTATATTAGTTGATGATTTTATTATTACTGCAAAATGGGTAAAGCTATATACGTGGGGTTACCCTTCCCAAAATAGATTTTGGTTATGGATCTTTTGAGTGAAGGCAGAACAAAAGGATTTGTTTTAAGAAAAGAATCATATTCAGTATTATCCAGATTTGTCAAAACTATTCTTATTTTACTACCAGCTTTAAATATATGTGAGAATGCCACCCCAGGAAAACTAATCAAATACATCAGTCCCGGCTTTACTTTTCTGGCAGTATAATTAGCTCTTGATATTAAATAGGGAGTTGTTCCCGGCTGACTTTCATAGACTTGAAAATTAAATTGGACTTCTGATGCATTGCTTCTAAAAACAAGATTTATAGATGGAATACCTATAATTCTTAAATCTGAAGTTAAGGAATCACTTTCGAAAACTAATTCTGTTTTTCCAAATTTTGAGTTAAACGCAGGTCCCCAAAATTCATAATTAACAGCTTCTCTCATAGAAAGATTTGTATCTCTAACATCATTAACAAATATAAACGAATCTTTATTTTGGGGCATAATGGTAAAAAGTTTTTTCCCTCCCCCAGGGTAAAGTTTCAGAGAATCTGTTTGGAATTCCGTAGGTGTTCTAAGAGATGAATGTTCCCATGTCCAGGCAAAGTTAATGCGGGGGTATCTGCTTGTAGAAAAGTGAAAAGTGTTTGAGTCTATAATCCCATTATCTTTACCGAGCAGCCAATACTCAATCCACTGATTTGTTAATTGTAGCATAAGATTCTGTTCATTTTGAGAATATTCTCCACCATGAGCAGGAAAAGTTCCTGCATACAACAAGTAGGGTGTTGATAGTTGAGATACAGTTTTTAACCACCCATTAACACTAAAAAACTTGTCCTGCCATATATTGTATATTAGAAGGGGTGTTTTATTGTTTTTTAGATATGGGCTAAAATCTCTGCCTGGTAGTAAATACCTTGCGAGACTATCAAAGTTATCAGGGTTACCGCTTAAAATCCAGTCACGAAACTTTCTCATACGGGTGGAATATCTAACCGTAGAGCTATCATAACTCAGTGACCAGAGAAGTGACATCTTGATTGAATTATTGTAAATCCAGTCAGAAGCAAAATCAGGTGAAGCCACCTGTGAAATTATACATCTCAATAAGCCTGGAAAATAACAGGCAGCCATTATAGGTATAATTCCCCCTTGAGATGCTCCTATTGAAGCCACAAGTTCTTTATTGACCAGAGTGTCATTTTTAACCAGAGTAACTATCTGTACAAAATCATTCATCTCTACTGCACTTATGAGATGTGAGTATCCCCCTGATTTACCCTGTCCTCTCATTGAGTAACAAAGTGTAAAAAAACCTGCTGATGCAAGATTTTCTGCTTCTTTAAGATTTTCGTCTTTTGAGAAACCAAAGCCATGACAGAAAATCACAGCCGGAAGACTTCCACCATTAAAAGTAGCATCTGGATAAAATTTAGTACAATCAAGAAATACACTATCTCTTAACAAAAATTGGAAGTCTGTTTTAACCACATTATATTGGAATATACCAGCTTTTATTTCGCTGTGGTAAATTTTTGATTGGGAGAAAACCAATACCTGTAAAAACAGTACCGATAGTAATGTAAGTGATAAGTTTAACGTTTTGTACTTCATATCCTGATAAAGTTAAGCTGAATAGAATTGAAATTATACATAAAACAACAATGTCCAACAAGAAAAAGAAATAATTAGTTCAAGAAGGCTATCTTTCTTTCAATGTTATTAGTTTTCTGTGGTTTTCACTTTAATAAAAAAGTAGAATTAAGTAAATTACTTTTTTAAAAAATCTGTGGCGAAATCAAAAAATAAATCATATCAAAAACAACCTCCAGGGTTTGTTGAAACAGTAGATGTTGATGAGATTTTTGGAAAGTATGTGTGGTTGTTAATTCCGGGGCTAACCCTTGTTTATTATCTCATCAGGTTTTATTCGGAAGGGTTTTATCAGGATGATGAGATTGCTCAATATCTGAATATGATTCAGTTCTGGAAAGACCCTTCTGTAATCCTGGGCAATAATCCCAAACCCGGCTACAAAATTTTTATGGTTATACCAGCGCTGATAAGCTATGATGCAGTTCTCTTGACTAATTCATTGATTGCTGCTCTTACTGTATTTTCCACCTATAAACTGTTGAGGATTTATGAAATAAAATATGCTTTTGCCGGAACATTATTGCTTGCTGCCCAGCCTCTTTTTGTTGATCTCTCATTCCGTTCTTACTCAGAGATTTTTACCGCTTTGTGTATTGTGATTTTTCTTATCCTTTACAAAAAAGAAAAGTATTTACCCGCTGCGATAGTGGTTGGATACATTTATACAATTAGACAGGAAATTGCTGTATTTGCAATAATCCTATCAGTTATCTTGCTCAGAAAAAAGAAATATGTTGAAACTATTGCACTTGGATTTTTTCCAATTGTGTATGATATACTTGGTTATTTCAAGACGGGGGATATATTTTATATTATCACTGAAATGAGGTCAGTTGCATCGCTGGCTTATAATACACAGGGGCCCTTACATTATTTTAAGGTTTACATTTTTATTATTGGTCCTATAACTCTGGTATTATTTCTATTCGGATTTCTTGGATTCCTTTGTGATTTTAAAAATTATAAGCAATACCTTAAACGGTATGATTTATTTTATATAATTTTCATTACGGTATTTCTTGTTCAGATTTATACGATGTGGAATAACGGTCCTAATCCGGGTAACTGGCGGTATTTACTTCACATTTCTCCCATAGCAACTGCTTTTGCTACAGTGGGAATTAATTTGCTTAAAGAAAGCAGAGCCAGAACAATTTTCTATGAGGTTTCAGGAATTCTTCTTGTTATAGTTTTAATGTTTCTTTCTAAGCAATCAGATGGATTTAAACTTTTAGAAAAATCAGATTATACAAAGGCTATCTTTATAGTATTGGTGATGCTTTCTGTGATGATATTTGCAAATACTAAAGTTAGGAATGGATTAATAAAATTATCTTTTGTTTTTGTTATACTTTCTGTTGTATATTTACTGATAGACTTTACACCAAAGAAACTCTCCCCGGAAAATCTAACGGTCAGGACTGCGGCGGATTTTCTAAATTTGCAAAATCTATCAGGAATAAATGTTTATACCAATCATTCTGTATTTATGTTTTTTGCAAAGGAGTATAGGGAACACCCTGAAAAGTTTAAGCCTTTGAATTCAAAAAATGTGGCAGAAGCTCCGGAAGGTTCTATTTTTTTCTGGGAAAACCATTATGGCTATAGACCTGAATGGAAAAACGATGTGAAAATAGAAGATCTTAAAGCTAATCCAAAAATGAAGCTAATTAATCAATTCACTTCAAGTGATAAAAGTTTTGTGATATTTGTTTTTGAAAAAATAAAAACTGATGGATAAAGGAAAAGTAGTTGTTTTCGGGGGAGGTGGCTTTATAGGTTCACATCTATGTGAGGAATTGCTTAAAGCAGGGTATCGGGTAGTAATATTTGAAAAGCTTAATTTTTCCAGACGAAACATATCAAGCTTTATTAGTTCGGTTGAAATTATAGAAGGTGATTTCAGTAATGAAATTGATTTAAAAAGAACACTTAAGGGGACTGATTATGTATTTCATCTTGTAAGTTCCACTTTGCCTGCAAATTCAAATGAGAACACTATTTATGATGTTGAAACTAATGTAGTCTCTACGCTTAAGTTACTTAATGAGGTAATTGCTGCTAAAATCAGAAAACTTATTTTTATATCTTCAGGTGGTACCGTTTATGGAATCCCTTCTACACTCCCAATCAAGGAGGAATTTAGTGGTTATCCAATTTGTTCCTATGGGATAGTTAAAAGAACAATTGAACATTATTTATATTTATATAAGTGGCTTTATAATCTTGACTACTATGTTTTCAGGTTGTCTAATCCTTATGGTGAGAGGCAGAATCCTAATTTAAATCAGGGAGCAATTTCAGTATTTCTCTGGAAAATGCTCCAGGATAAAGAAATTGAAATTTGGGGTGATGGAACTATAACAAGAGATTACATTTATATTAAAGACGCGGTAGAGGTGTTTGTTAAATCCCTTCAGGTTTCTGTTCCCGCTCACACCTACAACGTGGGTTCAGGAAGGGGAATTACCTTAAACGAGCTTCTAAGGGTTATAAGTGAAGTCTCAGGCATAGAGCCAAAGGTAGTGTATAAAAAGGGACGAAAGATTGATGTGCCAGTTAATATTCTTGATATAACGCATATCAAAAAAGATTTTCAGTGGTCACCAAAAACGCGTCTTGAAGAAGGGATACAGAAAACCATTCAATACTATAAAGATATTTTATGATTTGCGATTATTCAGACATTACACTTTCGGTTTTTTTCCCCGCTTATTATGATGAAAACAATATTGGAAAAGTAGTTGAAAAAGCTGTGGAGGTTCTGGAAGAGTTAAAACTTGGAGATTATGAAATAATTATTATTGAAGATGGCAGTCCTGATAGGACGGCAGAAGTGGCAGATAAGTTAGCTCTTAAGTATCCAAAGGTCAGAGTGATACATCACGAAAAGAATATGGGATATGGCGCCACTTTGCGAGATGGCTTTTTAAATTCAAGAATGGATTACGTTTTCTATTCTGATGGAGATAACCAGTTTGATTTGACAGAGTTAAAGAAGTTTGTTGCCCTTATACCTTATTCAGATATTGTTGTCGGTTATCGAAAGCATAAACAATATTCTCTTTACAGAAAGTTTACTTCACTTTGTTATAATTATTTGTTGAGATTATTGTTTGATATTCATTACTGGGATATAGATTGTGCATTCAAACTTTTCAAAGCTGACTTATTCAAGAAAATTAAAATAGAGTCCGTTGATGCTTTTATTGATGCTGAGGTAATGATAAAAGCAAAATTTCTTGGATACACTTCAACTGAAGTCGGAGTTGAACACCTCCCCAGACTTGATGGTATTTCAACTGGGGCGAGACCGTCTGTAATATTCAGGACAATTAAAGAGGTGTTCCAATTTCGGAAAAAGTACAGAGCGGAGCTTAAAAGCTTGCGTAAAAATAATAAGTTCAAGCGATAAGATTTTTACTTTTGTTTTATTGCTTGAACAAAATATTGTCCACCAATTGGAAGATAAGCAAAGTATTTTTCTATACTCCGGAGTCTGTTAAGAAAACCCGGTAAAAAAAGAGTATAATTTTTTCTTACTAATTTCAAGCCAGCTGTAGTAACTAAATTAATAGTTTCAGAGGGTGTGAGCAGAATGGCATCCCTATCCCACACGCAATTGTTAACTATGTGCCTTGTGATAGGATTAAAAGGATTATGTTCAAATATAAATAACTCTCCTTCTGGTTTTAAGAGACTTGCAATAACATCTATTGTTTGTTGACGCGTAGAGGGCTGAATGTGGTGAAATACACAAGAGATAAAAATCAAATTATATATGTTTTTTCTTGATTTAATTGCTTCATCAGTAATGAGAAAAAAATCAAGCTCTGGATTATTTTTTTTTGCAATACTCAAACTTCTTTCTGAAATATCACAACCTGTTACATTAGCGTCGTGGAAGTAGGTAGCCAGATGCTTGATGTTCCTTCCCACACCACAACCGTATTCAAGTACTTGCTGCGGTTGAGTCCTGATGAGGTTTTTTACAAGTTTAATCTTATACTCCGAGAAATATTCCCCGTTGTTATCAAAAAACTTTAATTGTTCATCAAGAACTTCATCATAAATTTCTGCATACTTATCAAAGTCAACTTTTGTCATAATGAAAGGGAAAAATTAGTTGTTCATTTCTTCATCACAGTTATGTTTTGTATCAGATTTCGAGGATTCAGTGTCATAACCAGCAGCGTTTATAGATTTCTCAATATCCTTTGGAGAAACCTTATTGGTTAGATATACTACTTTTACCAGCTTGGCTTTTGCATCTGCCTGGATTTCTTTGATTCCCTCAAGTTTCTTAACTTCTGCAGTAATTGTTTGTTCACAACCACTGCAATGCATTCCGGGACATTTAAACTCAACTGTTGCAACTTGTTTTTCTTCTGTAGTAGTAGTTTGTTGGGTTTGTTTCTTTCCGCATGCCTGAAAAACAAGGCTAATAATTAATAAAATAAAAAATATCTGAATTACTTTCATAAATTTATTAATTTAATTTAACATATTTTAATCTTAAGGAGTTACCAATAACAGTAATTACATCACTAAATGCCATCATCATAGAAGCCATAACAGGGGTTATCAAGATTCCAAAAATACCTGCAGCAAGTGGAATGGCGAGGATATTGTAGAAAAATGCCCAGAAGATATTTTGTTTTATAATAGAAACCGTTTTTCGTGATATTTTGATAGCAAATAACAATGAGTGTAGATTACTTTTGACAAGTATTAATTCTGCTGAATCTATTGCTATATCCTGACCGGACCCAACTGCAATGCCAACGTTTGCTTTTGCAAGAGAGGGAGCATCATTAATTCCATCTCCGACCATAGCAACATTTTTCCCGGCTTCCTGAAGTCTTGAGACTATCTGTTCTTTTTCTTCTGGTAAAGTGGATGAGTAATAGTTGTTAATACCAAGTTCTTTAGCAATTTTTTCTGTAGAGATAGCACTGTCCCCAGAAATTAAATGAACTTCATAATTCAAATCAATAAGTTGTTGAATCACTTCTCGGGATTCTGGTTTGAGAGAGTCCTCAAATTCAATTTCTCCGATTAATTCACCATCTACAGCAACAAAAAGACTTCTTGCAGAATTACTCTGAAGTTCAACATCTATGCTCTTTTTCTTGATAGCATTCTTGCTCCCTATAAGTACGAATTTTGAGTCAATAATTGCACTGATTCCGCCTTCCTCTTCATTTTTCAATTCCTGAATGTTATTTATGAGGTCAATATCGTTTTCAATGCAGTATCTATATAGTGATTTTGCGATTGGATGGTTTGAATATTTTTCAATTGAATGAACATAAACAAGGAGCTTATTTCTGTCAAAATTATTAAAGGTACGAATATTTTTAACTTTAATTTCTCCTGTTGTTAAAGTCCCAGTTTTATCAAAACAGAGTGTATCAACCTTACAGAGTTTTTCAATGGCTTCAATATTGTTAAATAGGATGCCATTTTCAGCAGATCTTCCAATTCCAATAACAACAGCCATAGGGGAGGCAAGGCCAAGCGCACAGGGACAGGCAATTATCAAGACTGAGACGGCTCTTAGTAGAGCAATATCAAAGGGTGCTTCAAAACCATACTTCCAGGCAAACAAAGTTATAATTGAAATCAAGATGACTACTGGCACAAACACAGCAGAAATTTTGTCAGCGAGCCTCTGAATTTTTGGTTTTGTATTTGAAGCTTCCTTTACAAGATTTATAATCTTTGAAAGAGCGGTATCATTTCCAACCCTTGTGGCAACAAGTTTTATCAAGCCATTCTTGAGTACGGTGCCACTAAGTAACTCATCATTTTTCTTTTTTTCTATCGGGATGCTCTCTCCAGTCATTGCACTTTCGTCCACTACTCCAAAACCTTCAATTATCTTTCCATCAACAGGAATCTTTTCTCCTGCTTTAATAATTACAATGTCGTTGACTTTTACCTTTTTAAATGGTAATATTAATTCTTCGTTATTTCGGATTACAGTTACATATTTAGATTGTAGTTCCTTCAGTTTTTTTATTGAAGTTTGTGTTTTTGCTTTTAAGGATGCTTCAAGATAATTACCTATCAAAATAAAGGTGATTATCATTGCAGCTGTTTCATAATAAACTTCGTGACTGCCATTAAGCGCAGATATATCTAAGTGGAAAAGATGGTTTGCTGATATAACAACACTGTATAAGTAAGAACTGAATACTCCCAGCGAAATGAGAGTATTCATATCAGAAGTTTTATTTTTTAATGCAGAAATTGCACCTTTATAGAATTTATCCCCACACCAGAATACTGAAACTGTTGCAAGCAAAAACATCAAAGTATAATAAAATGTATCATTGATGTGAGTTTTTGTAGAGTGATGAAACATTGAAAAGAGAAATATTGCTGCCGATAGTAATATAGAAGCAAAAATCTTAAGTCTATGCAGTTTGAGCTGATGTTTCTTTTGTTGTTCTACTGTCTGGTCTTCGTCTTCTTCAATTACATCATAGCCCATTTTACGGATATCTTTTATAATATCCTCTTTAGAAATAATCTCAGGGTTGTATTCAATACTTGCAATTTCAGAAGAAAAGTTGACCTCAACATTGTATATTCCATCAAGTTTCGATAAGTAACTTTGTATACTGCTGGCACAATTGATGCAATTCATACCAGTTATATCCAGTTCAATAGCTTCGAATTCTTCAGCTTTATACTTATCCTTACTCATACCTGGTAAATATAACTTTTGTAGACTCTGTCGAAAATTCTGAGAGCCTTCTTATTTTCTAAAACATTATGGACACGAATAATGTTCACTCCGTTAATTAAAGCAATAATGTTTGCTGCAATTGTAGGAGACAATCGTTCACTAATAGGAGTTGGATAAATTTTATCAATGAAACTTTTATTTGATAAACCAGCCAGAAGTGGATAACCTAATTTTTTAAATTCATTCAGATGTGTAAGCAATTCAATGTTATGTTCCAGGGTTTTTCCAAACCCAAATCCGACATCAATTATAATCTGATTTATGTCATAATTTCTGGCAATGTTAATTGAGTTTGATAGATATTCATAAATTTCAGTAATGACATTATTGTATACAGGATTAACCTGCATATTTTTTGGTTGTCCTTGAATGTGCATCAGAATACAGGAGGCATTGTAACGACTAACAACTTCCGGCATTTTTGAATCAAAATTAAATCCACTAATGTCATTAACAATAACTGCACCGGCTTTCAGGGCTTCTTCAGCAACCTTGCTTTTGTATGTGTCTATGGAAATGGGAATACTGAGTTGTTTGGACAATATTTCTATGACAGGCACTACTCGACTTAATTCTTCATTGAGCGGAACAGGTTCAGCCCCAGGTCTGGTTGATTCACCACCAACATCAATAAAGTCTGCCCCATCTCTTTCCATTTCTTTTGCGACTCTTAATACCTCATTAAGTTTTACAGAGGTATCAAAAAACTTGCCTCCATCTGAAAAAGAATCAGGCGTAATATTGAGAATCCCCATTATATAGCTTCTTGCAGAAAAGTCATATTTGATTTTGCCAAAATCGTAAATCATAGTGCTAACTTACTTCAGCCCCATCTTCAATATCCTGATCTACGGTTATTATTGAAAGTTTACCGTTGATTTTAGCAGCAAGCAGCATACCTTCCGATTCGTATCCCATCAATTTTGTCTTTTGAAGGTTATCAACCACAACAATTTTTTTCCCAAGTAATTTGTCCGGTTCGTAAAATTCAGCTATGCCCGCAACAATTTGTTTTGTTGAATTACCAACTTTGATTTTGAGTCTGAGTAATTTTTTACTTTTAGGGATTTTCTCGCATTCAATAATGCTCGCAACTTTGAGCTGGAGCTTCTTAAAGTCATCTATTGTAACAGAATCCACGTTTTTTGAAACTTCTTCAATCGAACCTGAAGCTTCAATTTTGGGAAAGAGTATTTCATTTTCGCCAAGTTCGGAACCCGCTTTTAAAGAGTAATTACCAATATTGCTCCATTTAAAATTTGATTTATCAGCTTTTAGTATTTTAATAATTTTATCAGCAGTTAATGGAAGAACAGGAGATATCATAATAGCAAGTGAATAACAAATTTCAAGACAGGTATTAATCACATTACTACATTTGTTCTTATCCTCTTTGATAAGTTTCCAGGGCTCGGTATCATTGAAAAACTTATTGGCAAGTCTGGCAGCATTCATTGTTTCATTAATAGCATCTTTGAAACGGAAGTTTTCATAATTATCAGCAACTCTGGAACTGGTGGAGTTTATTTCATCCAAAACCGATTGAAATTCATCTGAGGTACGAAGCGGGATTCTATTATCAAATTTACTTTTAGCAAAAACAACTGTTCTATTAATGAAGTTTCCAAGTATAGCTGCAAGTTCATTATTGTTTTTATTAATAAAGTCTTCCCAGGCAATATCGCTATCTTTATTTTCTGGCAAGTTAGAAGCTATTGTATATCTGACAACATCAGCATTGAAAGTTTTTACAATATCTTTTACGAGAATTCCGTGCCCTTTACTCTTTGATAATTTTCCACCTTCGAGATTGAGAAATTCATTAGCTGGAACATTATCTGGAAGTATATATTCCCCGTGTGCCATAAGCATTGCCGGGAACACCAGAGCATGAAAAATGATGTTGTCTTTTCCTATAAAATGAATCAATTTGGTATTTTCAGAACACCAATAATCTTTCCATGCATCCGGATTATTGCGTTGAATAAAGAGTTCTTTTGTAGCAGAGATATAACCAATTGGAGCTTCAAACCAGACATAGATCACTTTTCCTTCATAGCCATCGAGCGGTACTTTCACACCCCATTCCAGGTCGCGTGTTATAGCACGATCTTTAAGTCCTGTTTTAAACCAGCCCTCGCAATAGTTTCGAACGTTAGACTTCCAATTTGTTTTGGTAGCGATCCACTCTTCAAGCTGTTTTTGAAACTGTGACAAAGGAAAGTAAAAATGGACCGATTCTTTAACAACAGGAGTATCTCCAGAAATTTTAGATCGAGGATTAATTAATTCAAGAGGAGAAAGATTACTACCGCAATTTTCACATTGATCCCCCCGGGCTTCTTCATAACCACACACCGGACATATCCCTTCTACAAATCGGTCTGCAAGGAAACGTTTGTCTCTTTCTGAATAGAGTTGTTTTTCAGCTTTCTGTAGCAGCAGGTTTTTATTATAAAGTCTTAAAAAAAATTCTTGAGCGGTTTTATGATGAATTTGATTGGATGTTCTTGAATATATATCAAATTCTATTGCAAGATCTTCAAATGCCTTCTTGTTTGCAAAATGAAATTTATCAATGATGTTTTTTGGGGTGGTGTTTTCCTTCATTGCTGAAATTTCTATAGCAGTACCATGTTCATCACTCCCACAGATAAAAATAACATCTTCCTGCTTCAACTTTTTGAAACGGACGTAAATATCAGCTGGCAGGTATGCTCCCGCAATATGTCCTAAATGGATATAACCGTTTGCATAAGGTAACGCAGCAGTAACTAAGTATCTTGTTTTCATAGTGTTTTATAAACAATAAATATACTCAAATGCCCTTTGAGTATAAATAGAAAAATAGCAGCAGTCAGTTTCAGTTGTCTGAATGAAGGTTTTTTGGTAAACTTCGTAGATTTATACCATATTTTAATTGTTCTTCAAGTCGACAGGACCAAACGAGTTGCCCGTTCCAGACTGTAATGTCAGGACACCCATCACACATACTTTGTCTGCCGTCTTCAAGTATATCTATTGGCTGAATAATCATTACAGATTGATAGTAGAGAGGCTTAAATATTCTGAAAGGATTTCGAAGATAATTCTTAAATGCCCGTCTAAGTTTTTTGTCAAAAGGTGTAAGAGGTAGCAGTGATAACCGCACCTTGTGATACTTTGGGCGAGAATAACCAAGATAAGTATTAAAAAACATATGGTGTAGAACCTGAATAATCTCCATTGTTTTAGAACCAAGATAACCATATATTTTCCCTTTTGTCCCCAGCCTACCACCAAGGAACCATTTAAAAGAATCAGGTTTTTCAGAGCCATTAAGATAGGCACAACAATCAAAATCTTGATATGTAAATTTTATAATTTCATAAATCTCCTCAGCCTTAATATCAATTCTTTGAGTATCCTTTTCATTATAAACAAGTTCGCTAACATTGATTTTTTGTAAACCTGCATAATAATCCATATCATCGTTTTCTACGGCGCGGTAGATAATAAAAACCATTACTTGAACAATGTCAATATTCCGTTCAGCCCATTTTAGCATTTCAGGAATGTATTGCATAGTGTCTTCATAAACTGTTGAATTGAATGAACAGGAAATATTACCTTCATCAGCAAGCATCCGGGCATATTGATACCTAAGTTCGTTAAGTTCTATTTCATTTGCTGTCTTCCACCCAGGTCGATTTTGTTTGCTATCTACGTGAAAGGTAAAACCTACTACACCTGCATCCTTGAGTTCTTTAAGCAGGTTTTTATCAAGAGCAAGTCCATTCGTGTTAACAATTGGTTTAATTTTGTTGTCTGATATATACCTGACAATATCAACGATTTGTGGGTGCAGGAGCGGATCTCCACCAGCAATGGAAATAACGTCAGTATTGCGTAGACGCTTAAAAGTTTCAATTTCTAATTTTATTTGTTCAAGGGATTTGTGCTGTGCTACATTTTGTCTATAACAGCCAACACAAGCAAGATTACACTTGTAGGTGGGTTCAAGCCACGAGATGGCATTATCAGTTAGATTCCACGGGAGTCTGTAATAATTCAGATGATTTAAGTGTATCATAACCGTCTTTTTTATGAATAAATTTAGAGATTGTATTATCCAATGTCAATGTAATTTTATCGTAATTTTACGATAAATATATTTTAGTCGAGGATTCTTGATTTCAGTTGAGTAGAAAACTCACAGACTGGAGAAGACTGCCATTTGATTTTGTGTCTTACTCTTGAAACTATTTTATATATACCATCTCTCAATAATGGTGGGATAATAATTAAAGCATACAATACAGGGTACGGAAATTCTATTAAAGATAAGATTTTCAGAATTGCTGTTGATTCCCGATAAAAGACTCCACTCTTATAAAAGAGAAGCGAGTGAGAAGTTAAGGAAGTGTCGCATACTGCTTTGATGCGTTCTGAAGTGTTGCTTACAAACCAGAGAAGTTTTTTCCTGTCATGTTTAGCGAGAAATTGAACTAACGCATTACACAACAAACAGTTACTATCGAAAACAACTGTACAATTGGGAAGGGGTATTAACTTACTCTCTTGTAAATTTCTGAATAACATCTTTGTGTTGTGGAAATCTTTGTATTAATTCAGAACGTTTCGCAAGGTGAAAATCTTCGTAGTCAAAAGCTGGGACAGTTATGCAACTGACTAAGGAGTAATAGTTCCTATTGACAGGTACGGCAGCAAACCAAAGACCAGATTTTACCAGAACCTGTGGCTTCTCGTTGCGTTTAATGTTTTTTCCAAGTTTGTGTTGCAAAAGTTTTCCTCTGTTGTCAATTGTAATAATTAAAACAGGACTGCCCGAATGATAGTTCCAGAGTTCATCACAGGAAAGTTTGTGAAATGCTGAGAAATCCTTTTTACGGAGGAAAAAATAAATTGAAGCCACGCAGTTTCTCGATTTTTTTGTTCTGGTAAGGTCAACGTTGAGGAGCAGTTCAGAACGGAAAGTTTCAAAGAAATACCCCCCTTCAATATGTTTAATTAAACCCAGTTTTTTAATGATTAAATGTACGCTTTTCATAATGAACTCATTTGAACTTTTTATCAATATAAAATAATCGTTTTTTTCTTTAAATTAATATCAACAAGAACATCAGGAAAGTTAAAGGGTAAAAAATGCAAGCAGTGAAAAAACATAGTAGCTTATTATGGTGTGCTATATTTTCCATTGCGATGGGGTATCTGGAGGCTATTGTTGTTATCTATTTGAGGGAATTGTATTATCCACAAGGTTTTCAGTTTCCGATTACACCCGGAATGCAACGGATAATCGGGTTTGAGTGGTTAAGGGAAATGGCAACAATTATTATGTTGATAGCAATAGCAATTATTGCTGGCAAAAACAAATTTCAAAGGTTTTTTTATTTTTTTTACTGTTTTGGAATCTGGGATATATTTTATTACATAGCTCTGAAACATCTTATTGGTTGGCCAGATTCATTTTTTACATTTGATATATTGTTCCTTATTCCTATTACCTGGATAGCTCCTGTTTTAGCGCCGGTGATTTGTTCAGTAATTTTTGTAACATTTTCGTTTTTAATAATTGGATTTGAAAATGCTGAAGAGCTAAAGATTAAAAAATGGCAGTGGCTTATTTTCTGGTCAGGCAATTTGATAGTATTTATTTCATTTGTCTGGGATTTTGGTAGTTTGATTATAAGCAATGGTTATTTACCAAAGCTTTTAACTTTAACTTCCGATAAAAGCTTTCAGGAACTTATTGCTTTATACATTCCCCAAAAATTCAGATGGGGGCTCTTTATTGGAGGAGAAATACTGGTTACTTTGTTTTTCTTACTGGTATTTTTAGAAGGGTTGAAATTTAGACTTGACTTTTTTTAAAAAAATAAAAACTTTCTTGAAAATTGGATATAGTAGTATATCACATAGAAAATAAGATATGGAAAATAGAGGCTAAAGGAAGTGTGTTAGGAGTGAATCATTTAAATAAAAGGTGTTTTTTAACCATATTTCATAACAAACTAAAATAAGGAGACACAAAATGAAAAACTGTTTACACGCTATTCTAAGTGTTTTTATTCTTGTTTTTGTGCTGTTGTCGTTTAGTTATGCACAGACTCCCCAGTATTATAACTACAATAATGTGGGGACAAGTAGCAACACCTTTCCATTAGGACAGTCTGCCGGTAAGGCTGTTCAATGGTTATTTCTTGCAGGTGATTTTAATCAACCAGCACCGCTTCCACCAGGTAATATGATTACTAAAGTCTGGTTATTTATCACTACTGGTGGAACGAGAACCTACACAGATTTGGTGATTTTGATGAAACAGGATACGATTGTTACCTTAACTACCGGTACATTCTATCCCCCTGCAAATATGGACACGGTTTACTACAAATCTTCCGTAACGCTGACGGGTCCCACTAATGGATGGATGAGTATAACACTGGATAAACCCTACATCTACGATCCCTCAAAAAGCCTCGTGGTGATGATAGGTCAATGTGCTGCAGGTTCTGGTAGTGGTATATACGTAAGACAAAATGTGCTTGCAAATATTAGAAGGGTCTGGTCAGTTGGGGGCTGTCCATTTACGCCTTATTCTGGAGGTGATGGTTCTATTGTTAATTTTGGAGTTGATGTAATACCTGTACCTGCTCCAGATTATCTGTACTACAAATTTGAAAATAACCCATCAGTTATTTCTACTCCTAACTGTGCAAATCCAGGTGTTGGGACAAATCCTGCTTCAATAACTGGTTTAACGTTAACTCCAGGTGGTCAGTTTGATAGCTGTATAACTGGAACTGGAGCCGCAAGTGCAGGAGTAAATACGGGATGGAACTTCAATCTCGGGACCTCAAGCTGGACAATTAGTATGTGGGTTACCATCCCAACTACAAATAGTGGTAGTGCTTATTACCTCTTTGGAGATGCTGGAGCAAACAGCTTCAGATGTTTCCACAATGGTGTTGCTTATCCGGATAGCATTCTTTTACGAGGGACTGGAATCAATGATGTAAGAGTTCCAGGTACAGGTCCGAACCCTACGGTAGTAACGTTTGTTTATGATAGTGCTGCTGCTATTATCTATGCATACAAGAATGGTGTACTTGTTAGAAGTGTGGCACAGACCCCACTTAACTTACCTACGGGAAGCGGTTTTAAGGTTGGAGGATATAGTGCTTCAGCAAGTTTTATAGGAAAGATGGATGAATTCAGGTTGTGGAGAAGAGCACTGACACCTGCAGAGGTGTATGCATTATATGCGTATGATATTCCATGTGGTATTGTAACTGGTGTTGGAAATTATACAAACCAACTTCCAACCAGGTATATCTTACATCAGAATTATCCAAATCCATTTAACCCGGTAACAAAAATTTCTTATGCAATCCCACAGGCTGGTTTTGTCTCACTGAAAGTTTATGACCTGCTGGGTAGGGAAGTGGCAACCCTTGTAAATGAAAACAAAGTTGCTGGTGAGTATGTTGTGGACTTTAATGCTTCTACACTTGCCTCGGGAATATACTTCTACAGGCTTGATGTTAATGGCTTTAGTGATACAAAGAAGATGATGGTAGTTAAATAATGTTTTTATTTTGATAGATAGTTAGAAAAGAGGGGGGCAACTCGGAGAGTTGCCCCCCTCTTTCTTTATAGTGGTTTGGAGATCTGACTCTATTTTTTCTAAACTCTTTCCTGTTTTTTTTATAACTAATAGGTATTGCTTTTGTATTCTGGGAATTTGTTTCCATTGTAATCGTAGAAAATTTTAGGTAAATTCATATTTTGTATCAAACACGAGGGGCTATAGCTCAGCTGGTAGAGCACTTCGTTCGCAACGAAGGGGTGACGGGTTCGAATCCCGTTAGCTCCACATTTAAGTTATAGTTAACATTTCTAAAGATGGATAAATTATATGCCTAATGAAAAAATAGTTCCTGTCAATATTGAAGACGAAATGAAGTCTTCATACATTGACTATTCAATGTCTGTAATAGTTTCTCGTGCACTCCCTGATGTCAGAGACGGATTGAAACCCGTGCATCGGAGAGTCCTTTATGGAATGAGTGAGTTAGGATTAACTCCAAATAAACCATATAAAAAATCGGCAAGGATAGTAGGGGAAGTTCTTGGAAAATTTCACCCTCACGGTGATAAGGCTGTGTATGACACAATGGTACGGATGGTTCAGGATTTTTCTCTTAGATATCCACTTGTAGATGGTCAGGGTAACTTTGGTTCCATTGATGGGGATTCTCCTGCTGCAATGAGATATACTGAAGCCAGGCTTGCGCGTATTGCTGAAACAATGCTTGCGGATATAGACAAAAACACAGTTGATTTTGTTCCAAATTTTGATGAGACACTTAAAGAGCCTGTAGTTTTACCGACTGTATTACCTAACTTGCTTGTAAATGGCTCAAATGGAATTGCGGTTGGGATGGCAACTAACATTCCTCCTCATAATTTGAATGAAGTTGTTGATGGTTTGATTTATTTAATTAAAAACCCAGAGGCTGAGATAAGTAAAATAATGAAGTATATTACAGCTCCAGACTTCCCGACTGGAGGAATTATCTATGGATATCAACCTGTACGTGAAGCTTATGAAACAGGTAGGGGGAAAATAATACTCCGTGCGCGAGCATCTATAGAAACTGATAAAACAGGTAAACAGAATATTGTAATAACAGAAATACCATATCAGGTCAACAAAGCCAATCTTATAGAAGCCATAGCAGAACTGGCTCGAGAAAAGAAGATTCCTGACATTGCATCAGTTAATGATGAAAGCGATAGAGATGGAATGAGAATAGTAATAGGGTTAAAACGAGATAGTAATCCTCACGTGATAATGAACAACCTCTATAAACATACTCAAATGCAGGTTACTTTTGGTGTAATAATGTTGGCACTGGTAGATGGAGTCCCACGTATTCTGAATCTCAAGCAGATAATGGAACTCTTTATAAAACACAGACTTGATGTTATAGTCCGAAGGTCGAAGTTTGAACTTGATGCTGCAGAAAAAAGGGCACATATATTAGAGGGATATATTATAGCTCTTGATAATATAGATGAAATAATAAAAGTTATAAAGAAATCTAAGGATGTTCCTACTGCTAAAGAATCCTTGATGAAACGGTTTAAATTGTCTGAGGTTCAATCTCAGGCTATTCTTGATATGAGGCTACAAAGGCTAACTGGTCTTGAACGTAAAAAGATTGAAGAAGAATATAAACAGGTCCTTAAAACTATTGAGCGGCTTAAGAGGATTCTTGCAAGTGAGGCACTTAGAAAAGAACTAATTATTGAAGAATTAACAGAGCTGAAACAAAGGTTTGGTGATGAGAGACGCACCTCGGTAATTTATGATGTGAAGAAAATGACAGATGATGAAATGATGAAAGAACTCGTAAAAGAAGAAGATGTGGTAATTACCATTTCAAATAAAGGATTTATAAAAAGAATCCCGGTTTCTTCTTATCGTGCTCAAAATCGTGGTGGTAAAGGGATAAAAGGTGCATCCACTGGAACTGAAGATGACTTTATTGAGCATATGTTTATTGCTTCTACTCATCAATATATAATGTTTTTTACTGATAAAGGGAGATGTTACTGGCTTAAGGTCTATGATATACCCGAGGGGACGAGAACTTCTCGAGGACGTTCCATTATTAATCTTATAGAGAAAGAACAAGACGAATCTATTTCTGCTTTTGTGATGGTAAAAGATTTTTCTGATGATCTCTATGTGACAATGGTTACACGAATGGGCATAATTAAGAAAACCAGACTTGAACAATATTCAAACATTCGCAGGAATGGAATTAATGCTATTAATTTAAATAAAGGCGATATTCTTGTTGATGTAAAATTAACGAATGGTTCGCAAGAACTATTGATAGGAACTCATGAAGGACAAGCCATTAGATTCAATGAGTCACAGGTCAGAGAAATGGGTAGAACTGCAACTGGTGTACGTGCAATCAAACTTGTGAAAGGTGATTATGTGATTGGGTTGGTTGCAGTTGTGAGACCAAGTGCAACAATTCTTGTTGTTACTGATAGAGGATATGGCAAACGTAGTGAACTTACTGATTATAGAGTTACAAATCGAGGTGGCAAAGGTGTCATAACCGTAAAAACTACGGAAAAAGTTGGGAAGTTGATTTCCATCAAGGAAGTAACTGATAGCGATGATTTGATGATAATTACCAACCGAGGTATATTAATAAGACAGAAGGTAAAAGATATTCGTGTAATGGGTCGTAATGCTCAGGGTGTAAGGCTTATAAAACTTGATGATAAGGATAGAATTTCTGCAGTTGCGAGAATTGTTGAAGAAGATAAAGAAAATAATGGTAACGGCAATGGTCAACAAAATTCATTGTTTTAGTAATGAGATATATTGATTTAAGAAGCGACACAGTTACAAAGCCATCTAAACCAATGCGTGAAGCAATGATGGTGGCAGAAGTGGGGGATGATGTTTTTGGAGAAGACCCTACAATTAATAAGTTACAGGATAAATGTGCTGAACTTACTGGAAAGGAAAGAGCACTATTTGTGACCAGTGGTTCGCTGGGCAATCAACTTGCTGTGAAGGCTCATACTAAACCTGGTGATGAGATAATTGTAGAGGCTGAATCTCATATATATAATTATGAAAACGCAGCACCTTCTGTAATATCGGGTGTACAGGTGATGCCTATTCAAGGAACAAATGGAGTAATGAGTGTTGAGTTAATAAAGAGGTATCTGCGGGACAAAGTTTATTATTTCCCTGAGAATACTTTAATTTGTATAGAGAACACTCATAACCGTGCAGGCGGAATAATACAACCTATTGAGTCAATTCGGGAAATCACCGTTTTTGCCAAAGAACAGGGTATTAAAACTCATCTTGATGGGGCAAGAATTTTTAATGCTTCAGTTGAAACGGGTATTACTATAAAAGAATATGCTTCTTATTTTGACTCAATTTCATTTTGTTTTTCAAAAGGACTTGGAGCTCCAGTTGGTTCAATACTTTGTGGTGATGCAAGTTTTATTGCACGTGCACACAAATGGCGGAAGATTCTTGGTGGTGGAATGAGACAGGCTGGCATACTTGCAGCTGCGGCTTTATATGCACTTGAACATAATATTGAACGTTTAAAAGAAGACCACCAGAAAGCAAAGTTTTTTGCTCAAAGTATTGCATCTATTCCAGGGGTAGAAATTAATCTTCAAAACGTTCACACAAATATAGTAATCTTTCGGCAAAACAAGTTTCCTAAGAGCCAGTTAATTGCACTATTAAAAGAACGAGGAGTGCTGGTTTCATCGGGAAGCTTTGATTATATCAGAGCGGTCTTCCATCTCGATGTATCTTTGGAGGAAGTTGAAGAGTCTTTAAAGGTCTTTCAGTCGGTTCTATTGTGAAGGAACTTTTTTGTATGACCTATCTGTTTTAGCTTACAAATTATACAACTATGATGATAAAAAAGCTAATTAGTATTTTTACTGTTCTATTAACACTATTTGTAACTAAAGGATATTCCATTGAGCCTGGGGAAAAGGCTAAGGACTTCACAATTAAAAATTACGATGGGATTACATACCATCTTTATGATGTGAAAGATGTCGAAGCGATAGTAATAATGTTTTGGTCAACTGAATGTCCTTATGTTCAACCTTATACTGAAAGAATCAACCAGCTTGCGAGTGAATACCAAAAAAGTAAAGTTGTTTTCTGGGGTATTAATTCAAATAATACTGAGAGTATAGATGAAGTTATTGAACATAAAAACAAGAACGGGTATGTATTCCCGATGTTAAAAGATGTCAATAATGTTGTAGCTGATTTATTTGGTGCTACTCGTACTCCTGAGGTTTTTGTGCTCTCAAAGGATTACATATTACTCTATCACGGTAGAATTGATGACAATCGAAATGCATCTGAAGTTACTCAACAGGACTTGAAGAATGCACTTGATGAAATTCTCGCAGGGAAAGAAGTTACGACAAAAATCACAAAACAATTTGGCTGTTCAATTAAAAGGGTGGAAAAATGAAAATCAGAAGTTTTCTCATAATGTTGTCATTTATAGCTTTGTTTTGTTCACAGGCAATGCCACAGGAAATTGTTACTTTAGACAAGATTTCAGATATTGATGTCATTAGAAAAGCAAATTCTGGTAAAGTTGTATTAATTAATTTGTGGGCAAGCTGGTGTAAACCATGTGTTGAGGAATTTCCGGACCTTGTAAAACTTTATAGGAACTACAAGAATGAAAACTTTGAGTTGATATTGATAAGCCTGGATTTTAAAGAGGAAGTTGATTCAAAAGTCATTCCTTTCCTGAAGGAAAATAATATTGATTTCTCAACTTATTATATAGATGTTAAAAATAATGTAGAGGATATAATAAATTATTTTGACAAAAAATGGGAGGGGGCAATCCCTGCGAGTTTTATTTATGATAGAAACAACACTATGGTTGAAGTTGTAATTGGGGGGCATCATTATAGTTTTTTTGAGGCAATAATTAAAAAAATTCTTTAGGTTATTTCTTTCTCAAAGAACTGAGGTATTCTTTAAGTAATCTTTCTCTTCCGATATTGGTGGGGCGGTAATAAGTTTTGTCTCTGAGTTGGGTTGGTAAGTATTGTTGCTCAACAAAATGCCCTTCAAAGTCGTGGGGATACTTGTAATCTTTCCCATATTTTAAATCCTGCATAAGTTTTGTAGGAGCATTCCTTAAATGCAGAGGTACATCATAAAGTGGCAAATTTTCAACATCTTTCATTGCGTTTTCAATAGCAAGATAGGCGGCGTTGCTCTTTGGACAGGATGCAAGATAGGTTGCAGTATGGGATAAAATAATTCTTGCTTCAGGCATCCCTATATAATCAATAGCAGTAAAAGCATTTGTGGCAAGCACAAGTGCAAAAGGATCAGCGTTCCCTATATCTTCTGAAGCGAGAATAATCATCCGCCGAGCAATAAACTTTGGGTCTTCACCACCCTTTAACATTCGGGCAAGCCAGTAAATTGCTGCATCAGGGTCGCTTCCCCTTATACTTTTTATAAAAGCGCTAATTATATTGTAATGTTCCTCTGCATTTTTATCAAACTTAATATATTTTGTCTGAAATACTTCTTTCAAAATTTCATTGCTGATAAAAATTGTTCCATCTTCAGAAGGTTTTGCAAAAGAAATAGAAAACTCTATACCATTAAGTAACTTTCTCGCGTCACCGCCAGAAAGATAGATAAGAAATTCTGTATCTTCGAATATGATTTTTTTGTCTTTGAATTGTTTTTTAAGAGTGGAATCAATAATCTTTTCAAAATGTTCCTTTGATAGTTCATACAGAGTAAAGATTCTACAACGGGAAAGAAGAGGAGAAATTACTTCAAAGGATGGATTTTCTGTTGTTGCCCCAATCAAAATAATTGTTCCATCCTCAACACTATGTAAAAGAGAATCCTGTTGTGCTTTATTAAATCTATGAATTTCATCAATAAAAAGAATAGTTTTAAGACCTGAAAAGGTTTTGTTATATTTTGCTTTTTCAATAATGTCACGTACCTCTTTTACTCCAGATGCAACCGCTGAAATCTGGATAAATTCTGCTTTTACAGAATTGGCAATGATTTTAGCAAGAGTGGTTTTCCCAACTCCCGGGGGACCCCATAAAATCATTGATACTGGATTATTAGTTTCAATCATCTTTCGAATGGGCTTTCCTTCTCCAACTAGATGTTCCTGACCGTAAAACTCATCAAGGTTCTGAGGTCTCATCCTTTCAGCCAGTGGGATGTATGACTTTTTGTTTGTATGTGAAGCGAATAAATCCAATTTAAATTTTTTTGAATAAATAAAGCAAATTTAAAACATCCGGTATTTTATGCATCGGGAAATTTCCTATTCTGATGTGTTGCTTTTTAAAATCAGCATATCCTTTGCTTATAATAAGGTCGTTATGTTCAAGCTTCTTTAAAATATGTTCTATATTACCTGAAACTTGAAGAACGATTGTAGTTTTGGAGCGTGAGTTAGTGTCCTCCACAAATGGACGTATGTCTTCTCTTGTATCAAAATAATCGTAGATAAGTTTAGCCTTTTTCTCGGTTGTTGAAGTAATATAATCAGGATCGAGATTATTAAGCATATTTGCTACACGACCGAGCACATAAATTGCAAGAGCATTAGGCGTTACTGAGGTTTGGTATTTTTCTGCTTTTTCAGCGAGGTTAATAAAGTTATTGAAAGAACCAGTACATACATTTTCTTTAATAATGGAATGGGCTTTAGTTAAGCAATTTTTGTTTACCATTAAAACCCCCAGCCCAGCAGGCATTCCAAAACCTTTTTGTACTGAGAAAAATGCAACATCGACATAGTTAAAAGTCAATCTATAATAAGGGAAAGCCGTGACGGCATCTACGGCAACAATTTTATCTGGATTGTTTTTTTTAAGGTTAACAATTTCGTCCGGATTAATTGCAACACCAGTACTTGTTTCGTTTAGGGTCAGGCAAATCATTTCAGAATCAGGGTCGATGGTGTAGTTAGAAAACGAGAAATTCTTACCGAAAGGGATAGTAAAGGTCTGCACTTTTCTCCGTAGTTGTACTGCAATGTCATTAAATCTTTTTGCAAAATACCCATTCACAAAGTGTGTACTTTTAAAGGCTACTAAACTTTCTATTGTTCGTTCCATACATTCGGTAGCGGATGAAAGAAAGAAAAAATAGAAGTTATCAGGAACGTTAAGAAGTTTCTGAAGTTCCTTAATGGTAGTTCTTACTATTTCGGAAAAAGCCTGACTTCTATGAGGAATAGATGGAATATCTTTTTCAAATGCTTCTCTATAAAATTCCTGAACTTCAGGGTAAATCTGTGTTGGTCCAACTGTAAAAAAAATCTTTGACATATTATTATATTAAAGATAAAATAAAAGAATTATTTTTGATAGGAAAGTAAAATAAAAGAGCGGGAGACGGGACTCGAACCCGCGACGTTCAGCTTGGGAAGCTGACATTCTACCACTGAATTACTCCCGCACAAATGTAAAATATTAAATCTTTTCCAACAATTCACCTCCTAAATTCATCTTGTTTAAAAAGTAAGTGATTTTTACACTAAGTAAAAAAACGAAACAGGTTCAATCTCTGTAGAATTGTTATTTTAACAATTAGCTGAGTTGTGAACCCGACGAAGTTGAATATTGATAGATTTAGTTTATAATTGGAATAAATTTTTACTTTTAGTTTTCATATGAAATTTGCATCTTAAAAAAATAGTAAAGATTATGATTGGACAGCTCCTTAGACCAGAAATTCTGGAAATGATAGAACGAAAGGAGTGGAATATTCTTAAAGAGGTTGTTCTTGATTTACATCCATCTGAAATTGCAGATATAATCGAAAACATAGAAGAAAAAGAACGAGCAATATTATTCCGCTTCTTACCAAATGAACTTGCCGCTGATACTTTTGAGTATCTTGAACACGATGTTCAGGAATCACTTTTGAAATCGTTTACTGATAAAGAAATTGCTGAGGTGTTGAATGAAATGTCACCAGACGACCGAACTGAACTATTGGAGGAATTACCGGGACCATTTGTGAAAAAACTTATAAGGTTGCTTGCACCTGAAGAGCGTTCAGTGGCTATAAGTTTGCTTGGGTATCCTGAGGATTCGGTTGGTAGATTAATGACACCTGATTTTATTGCTATTAAATCCCACTGGTCAATTGGGGAAGTTCTGGAACATATAAGAAAAGTTGGCTCTCAGGTTGAATATATTGAAACTCTATTTGTTACTGATCAACAAGGGAAATTGCTTGATGAAATATCAATTAAAGATATACTTCTTGCTGAACCATCAACTAAGGTTACCGACATAATGAAAGAAACTGTAGTTAGCCTTCAGGTTACAGATGATCAGGAAAAAGCAGTGGAATTATTCAGGGAATATGATGTGTATGTCTTGCCTGTAGTGAACAAAGAGAATTATCTTGTTGGTATTGTTACAGCTGATGATGTTTTTGATGTTATTGAAGAAGAAACAACCGAAGATGTTCAGAAGTTTGGTGGTATGGAATCTCTGGATTTGCCTTATATATCAACTCCCTTACCCAAAATGGTACAGAAGCGGGCTGGATGGCTTGTGATTTTATTTTTAAGTGAGATGTTAACTGCAACTGCAATGGGGTTCTTCGAACACGAGATTGCTCGTGCGGTGGTGCTTGCTTTGTTTATTCCCCTCATTATTTCCAGTGGGGGTAATTCGGGTTCACAGGCAGCTACCCTTGTGATTCGTGCCCTGGCGCTTGGTGAAATAACTGTAAGAGATTGGCTCAAGGTAGTGCGTCGTGAATTACTTTCGGGTTTATCGCTTGGTGCAATTCTGGGTGCAATTGGATTTTTGCGAATATCTGTCTGGCAATATGTAGGTAACGTTTATGGTGAACACTGGCTGCCTATTGCTATTACAGTGGCGATTGCTTTAATAGGGGTAGTGTTATGGGGAACCCTTGCTGGTTCTACTTTACCTTTGATACTTAAGGCTCTTAAACTTGATCCTGCAACTTCCTCTGCTCCCTTTGTTGCTACTCTTGTTGATGTTACCGGTCTTGTTATATATTTTACTGTGGCTACTCTTATCCTTTCAGGTACGTTACTCTAACTTTTCTTAATCATTTGATATAACTTGGTAAACAATATCTATTATTGTTTCTGTTAGGTAATATACAATAATGAAAAAGAGCAAAGCTATAAGATAGTTTTTTAAAACAGGTTGTAAGTTTGGAGTAAGCTTGTATGAGAAATAATACTTATCCTGTTTACATTCTTTACAGTGATAGTATCTAATACCAATGATTTTCCGTAATTTTTGCTTGAGTCCCTTCATAGGAAGTCGTTCGAGGCTCAAAGGCGTATGACATTCTGGACATTTATCTGTAAGCAAATTTCTGTTTATTAAAATTGCATACTTTAGAAAAAAATATCTATGCCACTTTCTTTTTGTTACTTTTTTCACAAAAACAAAATATTAAAATTTAAATTTTGTTGAAATTAAGATAGTTAGCAACTACCTAAAATTAGTTTTTCTCAGGTAGGTCTTTATTTTTATAATGTATTTCAAAAACACATTACATACATTTGTACATAAAAACCTCAATGGATAACAATAAACGACGTGGCCTTTTAGAAGTATTTGAAAATTCTTATCCCGAGAGGGAGTATCTTATTATTCATCAAACAAAGGAATTTACTTCAGTATGTCCTAAAACAGGCCAACCTGATTTTGGAACAATAACTATTTCATATATTGCAAATCGTAAATGTATTGAATTAAAATCATTAAAATTTTACCTACAATCATTTCGAAACGATGGGATTTTTTATGAAAATGTAATTAACAGGATACTTGATGATCTTGTAGCGGTTCTGAAACCAAAATGGATTGAGGTTAAGGGGGAGTTTACAACACGAGGAGGGTTACAATCTACAGTAATTGCAACATACAATCAAAAAAACTTTAAAAAATAAAACTATGGAATACCGAATTGAAAGAGACACAATGGGTGAAGTTAAGGTTCCCGCAGATAAATACTGGGGGGCTCAAACCCAGCGGTCAAAAAACAATTTTAAAATTGGCAATCAATTAATGCCAAAAGAAATTATTTATGCTTTTGGAATTTTGAAAAAAGCAGCAGCAATGGCTAACTATGAACTTGGAGTACTTTCAGAGGAGAAGATGAAACTGATTTGTCAGGTATGTGATGAAATTTTAGATGGGAAACTTGATGACCAATTTCCCCTCGTTGTCTGGCAAACAGGTTCAGGTACTCAAACTAATATGAATGTAAATGAGGTGATTGCAAATCGTGGACACGTGTTGAAAGGAGGAAGACTTGACGATGAGAAAAAGTTTTTGCATCCAAACGATGATGTTAATAAATCCCAATCTTCCAACGATACATTTCCAACCGCAATGCATATTGCTGCTTACAAAATGGTTGTAGAAAACACTATCCCAAAGGCTGAAGCTTTAATGAATACTCTAAAGGAAAAGTCGGAGAAGTTTCGTGAAGTTGTTAAGATAGGTCGCACTCATCTAATGGATGCTACGCCGCTTACTTTAGGTCAGGAGTTTTCCGGCTATGTATCACAAATTGAACACGGATTACGTGCGATTAAAAATTCGCTCAAGCATCTTTCTGAGCTTGCATTGGGAGGGTCGGCAGTTGGAACAGGTTTAAATGTACCAAAAGGATATGACAGACTTGTTGCAAAGTATATTTCTGAATTGACAGGTATGCCTTTTATAACAGCAGAAAATAAGTTTGAGTCACTTGCATCTCATGATGCAATAGTAGAAGCATCAGGTGCTTTGAAAACTCTTGCAGTTAGTCTGATGAAGATTGCTAACGATATAAGATTACTGGCGTCTGGACCAAGAAGTGGAATTGGAGAAATCCTTTTACCTGAAAACGAACCTGGTTCTTCTATTATGCCTGGTAAGGTGAATCCCACTCAAGCCGAAGCTTTGACAATGGTTTGTGCTCAGGTTATTGGGAATGATACTGCTATTACTGTTGGAGGAATGAACGGTCATTTTGAACTGAATGTTTTTAAGCCAATGATAATTCTTAACTTCCTGAACTCAGCTAGATTTCTGGGGGATGCTTGTGAATCTTTTAATAAAAATTGTGTAGTGGGAATAGAGCCAAATTATCCGGTAATAGAAAGACATCTTGAAAATTCATTAATGCTTGTAACAGCATTGAATCCTCATATTGGTTATGAAAATGCTGCTAAAATTGCAAAGAAAGCTCACAAGGAAAATAAAACACTTCGTGAGGCTGCTATTGAACTTGGCTTGCTTACCAGCGAACAATTTGATGAATGGGTTGATCCTAAAAAGATGGTAGGTAATATATAAATAAGTGAAACGGAAAGTTATTTATCCTGATAATAGGGGATATTTGTGTAGTATTCCTTTATGATAAATCTGAATTTTATATCCGAAAATTTACATTTTTTAAGTGGCATATTTCATATATTTTTACATAAATTCTTCTAAGTAAAATCAAATCATTTAGGATGTTCCTTCAAAAGTACAAGAGTAAGGTAGTATCAGCTGAAGAGGCAGTAAGTGTAATTAAATCTGGTGATACAGTTTATCTTCATGCTAATAGTGCCTACCCCACCGTGCTTGTTAATGCAATGTGTGCACGATATAAAGAATTGGAAAATGTGCGGGTGGTGCATCTTACAACTTTTCATAAGGCTCCATATATAGAACCAGAAATGCAGGGGCATTTTACACATGCTGCCTTATTTGTAGCTGGGAATGTGAGGAAAGCGGTTAACGAAGGGCGTGCAGACTTCTATCCGGTATTTCTCTCTGAAATTGGATATATGATGGAATTAGGTAGATTACCGATAGACGTCTGTATGTTACATCTTTCCCCACCTGATGAACACGGTTATTGTTCGTTTGGAGTGAGTAATGAGGTTTCTAAAATTGCTGCGGAAAGTGCCAAAGTTGTAATTGCCCAGGTAAACACAAAGATGCCAAGGGTTCTTGGTGATAACTTTATCCATATCAGCAAAATAAAATATGTTGTTGAAATTGATGAAGAGTTATTGGATGTTCCAATGGTTGATACTAATGTAACTGAAGAGGAGAAAAAGATTTTCCAGAAAATCGCCGAACATATTTCTACCCTGATTGAAGATGAGTCAACACTTCAGATGGGTATTGGAGCGATACCGGATGCTGTTTTGCCTTTTCTCCGAGAAAAGAAAAATCTTGGTGTACATACTGAAATGTTTTCAGATGGATTAATAGAACTAATTGAATCTGGAGTAGTAAACGGGGAAAAGAAAACTTTTCTTCCTAACAAAGTAGTTGCTTCATTTGTAATTGGTACCAAAAAACTTTTTGAGTATATTGATAATAATCCTTTAATAGAATTTCGTTCTTCAAAGTTTGTGAATGATCCTTTTAATATTGCCCGTAATGATAAAATGGTATCAATTAATTCAGCAATTCAAGTTGATTTGAGTGGCCAGGTTTGTAGTGATTCTTTTGGAACAAGAATTTATTCTGGTTTCGGAGGGCAGCTTGATTTTATAAGAGGTGCTATGAGAAGTAAAGGGGGTAAACCAATCCTTGCTTTTGCGTCCACTACGAAAAACGAAACTATTTCTAAAATTGTACCAATTCTAACTCCTGGTTCTGGTGTTGTTACAACGCGTGGGGATGTACAATATATAATTACTGAATATGGTATTGCTGATCTTTATGGTAAAACTCTTCGTGAGAGGGTGAAAGCTCTGATTAATGTGGCACATCCGAAGTTTAGAGATGATTTGGAACGTCAGGCTCGAGAATTTAAGTGGCTCTGGTAAAAATAGAAAAAATACGATATCAAAAATTTTTTTTGCTATGATATCGTATTTTTTTTATATTTGTATATATGAAAAAACAGCTTGCAGTTGTTCTTGTTAGCGGTGGTATGGATAGTGCACTGAGTGCTGCTATTGCAAAACGAAAATATGAACTTGCGTTTCTTCATCTTAATTACGGACAGCGAACAGAAAAACGTGAGTTGAGGGCTTTCTACGAAATTGCGGATTTCTTTGATGTTAAATACCGACTTGTTGTTGATGTAAAGTACCTTAAAGATATAGGTGGTTCTTCCCTGACTGATAAAAACATTGAAGTGACGCGGGCAAATCTTAAGCGAAAATCTGTTCCCACAAGTTATGTCCCTTTTAGAAATGCTAATATACTTGCAATTGCTACCAGTTGGGCTGAGGTAATAGGTGCGAAGAGGATTTTCATTGGGGCAGTCGAAGAGGATTCGAGTGGTTATCCAGATTGTAGAAAAGTTTTTTTTAAAGCATTTAACGAATTGATTAAGTACGGTACCAAACCATCTACGAATATTAAGATAGAAACTCCAGTACTGCATATGAGTAAAAAAGATATAGTAAAGGCTTCCTTAAGGTATAAAAGTCCCTTACATTTGACATGGTCCTGTTATAGGAGTAATACTATAGCCTGTGGGGAGTGTGACAGCTGTGCATTGCGATTGCGTGGTTTTCAACTTGCTGGAGTAAAAGACCCTCTCCAATATAGAAAGGTAATTAATTATACTTAAATTGAATGATATAAAGACAAATCGTTTTTTGAGCATTGTTGCAGGGCTTTTTGTTGTTGGTTTTTCTTTTTACGTATTAAAGGAACTACAGTCTATTTTTCTACCTTTCTTCATTGCTGTGATAATTGCATTTCTCTTTGAACCATTTTATGAATGGTTGAAGACCAAAAAAATTCCAGGACCAATAGCTCTTATAATTGTTGTTATTGTTATTATTTTACTCAGTAATATTACCAGTCTTTTTGTCCTTACCAGTATAACATCGTTTCAGGGAAAGATTCCTGAGTATGTTGAAAAGGGAAGTGTTCTAGTCTCGAAATTTACTGAATATTTTGCACGTTATGAATTTATGAGAGGAATTAATTTATCAGGACTTGTTACTACAGAAAAACTGACTCAATATGCCTCAGGTGTTGTTTCCAGTATTGTAAATTTATTTGCAAACTTTGTTCTAATTTTAATTTATATTATATTTCTTATTTCTGAAATTGGAAGTATAAGAAAAAGAATATTAAATGCGTTTTCAACTGACCGTGCAAGAAAGATTGCTGATGCACTTACCGATATATTTCATGAGGTAAGAAAATATATTCTTGGTAAGACATTAATTAATCTCTCGTATGGATTGCTTGTTACTGTTATACTCTGGGTTTTTAAAGTAGATTTCTTTTTTGTTTGGGGATTTCTTGCTTTTCTGATGGCGTTTATACCAACGATAGGGTCGCTGATATCTACACTTTTACCTTTTACTATTTCTCTCATCCAATTTGAAGGTGAATATACTAAGCCAATAATAATTCTTGTACTGATGATAGTATCTGCAAATGTTGTAGGTAATATAATAGAGCCTAAAGTGCTTGGAGATAAACTTAATTTAAGTCCCATACTACTATTATTTTCGCTTATATTCTGGGGTTATCTTTGGGGGATAGTTGGGATGATTCTATCGGTACCTATAATGAGTATGATTAAGATAGTCTTGAGTAAGTTTGAACAAACAAGACCTCTTTCTATTTTAATGTCGTATAATATTAGAGAAACAAAAAATAAAGAAAGGATTGATAATGACTAAAAACAAAAAGTTACTTCAATGGGTAAACGAGATGGTTGCTTTATGTCAACCGGATGCAATACACTGGTGTGATGGTTCGGAAGAAGAAAATCAGATGCTTATTCAAAAGGTTGTGGAAAATGGTTCTTTTGTGCCTATTCCAAAGCGTCCTAATAGTTATTGGGTTGTCTCTGACCCAAAGGATGTGGCGAGGGTTGAAGACAGAACATTTATTTGTTCAGTAAATAAAGAAGATGCAGGTCCTACTAACAATTGGGAAGATCCTGTAAAAATTAAAAAAATAATGAGGGAACTCTATCAAGGTTCAATGCGTGGAAGAACAATGTATGTTATTCCATTTTCTATGGGACCATTAGGTTCTAAGATATCACATATAGGAGTTCAACTTACTGATTCAATTTATGTTGTTGTAAATATGAGAATAATGACACGAATGGGACAGAAGGTTCTGGATGTGCTCGGGGAAGATGGTCATTTTGTCCCATGTTTGCATTCGGTAGGTTATCCTTTAACAGATGGGAAAAAAGATGTTCCCTGGCCCTGCAATGACACGAAATATATTGTTCATTTCCCGGAAGAAAAAATGATATGGTCTTATGGAAGTGGGTATGGAGGGAATGCATTATTAGGTAAGAAATGTTTTTCATTAAGAATAGCATCAGTAATGGCAAAAGAAGAAGGTTGGCTTGCCGAACATATGCTAATTGTAGGAATTACTCCTCCAAACGGCGAAAAGAGATATATTGCAGCTGCATTCCCATCAGCTTGTGGAAAAACAAATCTTGCAATGATGGAACCCTCCTTACCTGGATGGAAAGTGGAAACTGTTGGAGATGATATAGCATGGATGAAATTTGGCCCTGATGGAAGATTATATGCCATAAATCCTGAAGCAGGTTTCTTTGGTGTTGCGCCGGGGACTTCTATGAAAACGAATAAAAATGCTATGTTATCCTGTGAGAAGAATTCAATTTTCACAAATACAGCCTTTACCGATGATGGCGATGTTTGGTGGGAAGGAATGACCGATGAACCACCAGCACATCTTATAGATTGGAACAAAAACGATTGGACTCCATCAAGCGGTAGATATGCAGCGCATCCAAACGCAAGATTTACTGCCCCTGCCCATCAATGCCCGGTTATTGATCCTGATTGGGAAAACCCCAGAGGTGTTCCTATTAGTGCATTTCTTTTTGGTGGGCGTCGTTCGTCAGTTGTTCCGTTGGTAAATGAGGCATACGATTGGAATCATGGTGTATTTATGGGTTCTGCAGCTGCATCTGAAACTACAGCAGCGGCAGCAGGTACCGTTGGAAAGCTTAGACATGATCCTTTTGCTATGCTCCCTTTCTGTGGATATCATATGGGCGATTATTTTGCTCACTGGATTCAGATTGGTAGAATGACCGAGTCACATAAACTCCCCAAAATATTTTATGTCAATTGGTTCAGAAAAGATGAAAATGGTAAGTTTATATGGCCCGGATATGGCGATAATATTCGTGTGCTGAAATGGGTAATTGAGCGAATTGAAGGTAAAGGTGAATATGCTGAAACTCCAATTGGAAGATTACCGAAACCTGAGACAATAGATTTAACAGGTCTGGATATAGATAAAAACAAATTTAAAAAACTGTTTGAAATTAATAAGCAGGAATGGCTTGAAGAAATAAATGAGATGAGAGAGTATTACAAAATCTTTGGAGAAAAACTTCCTGGAGAACTTCTGACTCAATTAGATAAAATTGAACAAAGACTAAAAAATTAATAATTGCTAAAATCCACACAAGCAGGAACCTCATTCTGAAAGTTCCTGCTTTTTTTATTAAACGGGGGCTCAATACAATAGGAAAAAGTAAATTGTTTTATTAGTGCTGTACTATAGTTTTTATGAGTTTTAGAATTAGTATATTTAATTTTTATTTATTAATATTTGGAAATAGAGTTAAAACAAGTAACAAGCAAGTCGGATTTGAGGAAGTTTGTTGAATTTCCTCTGGAACTGTATAGGAATTGTCCTTACTTTGTTCCCCCATTCTACAAAGATGAATTTGAGACCTTTCTCCCTCAGAAGAATCCGGCGTATGAGTTTTGTAGCTCAAAACAATGGCTGGCATATAGAGGGGAAAATATTGTCGGTAGAATAGCGGGGATTATAAACCATCGGTTTAATGAATTGTGGAAACAGAGAGCTATCAGGTTTGGCTGGATTGATTTTATTGATGATGAAAATGTTTCTAAAGCTTTGATTGATAAGGTAGCCCAATGGGGTAAAGAAAACAATCTGGATTATATAAATGGACCGCTTGGTTTTTCTGATATGGATTATGAAGGGATGTTAATTGAAGGTTTTGAGGAGGAGGGAACACTTGCAACAATTTATAACTATCCATATTATCCTGTTCATCTGGAAAGGTTGGGTTTCAATAAAGAGGTTGATTGGGTAGAGTTTGAAATAAAGGTCCCTTCTGAAATCCCTGAAAGAGCAGAAAGAATTGCAAAGATTGTTTCTGAAAAACTTAACCTTAGGGTCCTGGATGCGAAAACAAGAAAAGAGTTATTACCTTATGCAAATGATTTGTTTGCAACACTGAATTCGGCATATAAAAACCTCTTTGGATTTGTTCCACTCACAGAAAAACAAATTCAGAAATATATAAAGCAATATTTGAGTTTTGTTTTACCTGACTATGTAAAATTGGTACTTGATACTGAAAATAGCGTGGCTGGATTTGTAATTGGATTACCATCGTTATCAAAAGCATTGAAAAAAACAGGTGGCAAATTATTCCCATTTGGCTTTATAGAAATTATGAAAGCTCTTAGTAAGCATAATAGGAAAATTGATTTGTATGTTGGTGCTATTAGACCTGATTTGCAAGGGAGAGGAGCGGATGCTTTATTAATGGTAGAGTTGACAAAATCTTGTATAAAGAATAAAGTTATTTCAGCCGAAACTAACATTGAACTTGAAACAAATACACTTGTACAGGGACACTGGAAATACTTTGAATCTCGCCAACACAAGCGCCGAAGATGTTTCAGAAAATCTTTGAGTGATTTTTTAAACTAAACAAAAAATAAAAATGAGTAAAGAAGTAAAATGTAAAAACTGCAACGAGTTTTCAATACTCACCAATGAAGAACTTGAAGCAGGGAAATTTGTTTGTCCTAATTGTGGGACGGAAGTCCCTTTTAACCCAGAAGATATAATAGAAGGAGGGTTTAATACTGAGTATGAGAATGGAGATGAATTTATGGAAGAAACTCCAGAGGAAATTAAGAAAAAAAGTATTATCAGGACTCCCCTCACAATCTTCATTATAGTAATAGTTCTTGGTGCTGCTGGTTATTTTGCCTGGACTTCAGAACTTATACCATTTATCAATTCTAAGAATAAAGCTAAAGTTCATTCGGATAAAGGTAACTTATTATTTAATTCTCAGCAGAATAATCAACTCCCAGATCAGAAGGTATTACAGGAAGCCCTTGATGAATTTACTAAAGCAACTGAGCTTGATAAGGATAATTACGAATATAAATTAAATAAAGGTGTAGCTCTTGCTGCTCTTGGTAAATTTAAAGAATCAAGTGAGGAAATGACCAAGGCAATTAATCTCAATCCTAATGTATCAGAGGCATATCTATACCGTGCTTTGTGTTATCTTCAACTGGGAAATGTTCAGGAGTCCTTACCAGATTTTGATAAGGCAATTGAGATCGACCCCACCAATAGTAATGCAATATTTTATCGTGCAAATACGAAATATCAACTCCGGGATTTTGAAGGAACTATTCAGGACGTAAACAAGTTGCTGGAAACTAATCCTCAGCTCCCTAACCTCTATGTGTTTAGAGGTTTATGCTGGGTTAATCTTGAAAATAAGAAATCTGCCTGTGAGGACTTCACAAAGGCCAAAGAAATGGGTTTCCCTCAAGCTGATAGTTTAATAAAGCAGTTCTGTAAGTAACTTAAAAATGTAGATTGATTGTTTTCTTTAACTTCAAGTTCAGGCTCAGTGCCACGGGGCATGTTTCAGCGCAAAGTTTAATTATATTTTTTCTTTTTCAGTATAAACATTATTAGGGAAATAAAAGTCGAGGATTATTTCACTAATTCGACGAGGATTGGGAGCCATTATTTTGGTTACTTCAACATAGGCACCTTCGAGCGAAAACTTATGTTCTCTGGAAGCAATGCCCATAATAGTTAATGCACACGACCCTAAGGCTGAGGCTACCAGGTCTGTAGGCGAAAAAAATTCACCTTTCCCTAAATTATCGGGTGGGGCATCAGTTATGATTTTTTCTCCCGACTTAAAATGGGTTGAAACAGTCCTGAGGTTTCCAAGATACCTGATTAATGCAGTTGCCATAAGTTTTTTTATTTCAAAATTAATTGATATAAATAGAAAAAGTAATAATTAAGAAAATATCTTTCTTTCAAGAGAACAAATTGTTGAAAAAAAGTCCTCAAGTAAAGAAAGAATCACTCAGAACTTACACAAGTAATACTCTTATGCAGCGAATTCCTTTCTTTATACTTTATGATTATTTAAGCAATGTCATTTTTCTGATGGCAGAATAGCCTTCTGCGTCAAGACGGTAAAAATAAACTCCACTTGATAAGGCTGAGGCATCAAATTGATATGAATAAGTACCTGCTGCATAGTTGCTATTTATTAACGTAGCAATTTCTTTCCCGTTTAAATCATAAATTGTAAGTTTAACCTTGTTTTCTTTTGGTAAAGAAAATTTAATGTTTGTGATGGCATTAAACGGGTTGGGATAGTTCTGGTTTAACAAAAAAGAAGTGGCAATTTCGTTCTGGTTCCGTATTCCTACAGGCTGATAAATTTTCACAGGCATTCTAATAAGGAAATTCCAGGTATCACCTGTACTTTGCCCGTTATTATTTGTGCTATTGCCACAGGCATACAGTGTATCGTAGCCAGGAGTAGATGGGGCAGTGTAGTTAAAGAACCAGGAAACTGTATCTGCTGAAAACAGTTTTGGGGTCGTGTGGGTTAACTCTTCGGAAATAAGCTGAATACCCGGGAACGCTCCTACTGATAAGGTCCCCAATTTTGCTGCAACATTAAATCCACCTGCAATTGCAGCACCCCCCTGAATTTTTATTCGGATGGCTTTTGTTTGACCTACGGCTAGGCTATCAGCACCAATTATAAAGACGTTTACAGATGAAGTAAGGTTACCGTGACAACTGCATCCAAGTCCTCCATTTTTAAATGTTCTTCCAACTATACCTGTGGGATATGAGAGAGCAGTTTTAAAAGATGTTAGGCTTAGGAAAAAAAACGTAATTAACAAGATAGATTTGTAACTATTTTTGCCCATTTTATAGTTCCTTTCCAATTTTAATTTCAAGAGCAAAAACAAAAGATAGATAAATAAAGTTTATTCTTTTAAAAATTTGAAAGTGGAAAATATTTTATTAAACAGGTTTTCCTTTTCCTGATATTTTTCTATCGTACCAGTTCCAATCAGTGAGTAAAACTTTTGATCATAAATAGCTATATAGATAAAGGCGATGAAAATATGGGGGTAGTCATATACAAGGTCGGGGTACTTTACAAATATGAAATAAGCGGGTATTCCATCAAGCATTCCTTCGGAGGCTTTCATAACATCACAATTCCTGTATTTGTTTAAATAAGAACGTTCCACTTGATTGCGAATGGTATCAAGGGGTATATCTGTGATGTCGATACCATGGAGAAAATTAGTTTTTTCGACCTTTACAGTGATTGAAGAATAGTCATTACTATTATCAGCTCGGACGGTGAAATCAGGTTTATATGTTTCTATTGTCCAACCTTCTGGTAGTGTTATTGAAAATTTATATGCAGTGCTTTCAAAAACATACTGGGCAAAAGCCCCTTTTGCAAATGAAAATAACAAGAAAAGTCCCAGGATAGTAAATGTTACGGTGAAAGTCTTTCTATAATCCATTTTTCATTTTCCTTTCTATATCTAATTCTGTCGTGAAGTCTGTTAGCCCGTCCCTGCCAGAATTCGTAACTTATGGGTTTCAGTACGTATCCCCCCCAAAAGTCTGGTAGAGGTATTTCCTTACTATGAAATTTTACGAGGTAGTAAAGGAATTTTTTTACAATGGTTAATCGGTCTGGTATAATTTCACTCTGGTTTGATGCCCAGGCACCAAGTTTGCTTTTATAAGGTCTGGTTGCAAAATACTTTTCCGATTCTTCACGTGAAATTTTATCAACTGTTCCTTCTATTCTGATTTGTCTTTCAAGTTCAGGCCAGAAAAAGAGTATTGAGGCGTTAGGGTTTTTTCCCAATTCTATGCCTTTTCTACTCTTATAATTTGTATAAAAGATAAAACCACGCTCATCAAAACCTTTAAGAAGCAGCGTCCGAACGGAGGGTTTACAATCTTCACTCACGGTTGCCAATATCATTGCATTTGGTTCAGGGACTTGAGAATTAAGAGCTTCTTCAAACCAGATTGAAAATTGTTCCAGAGGTTCAGTCCTGACCTCTGTTTTCGAAAGGGTTCTTAACTTATAGTCACGTCTTAAATTCTGGATGTCTTTAGTTGTTATCATAATTAACTGTTTTATCTTTGAATGTATTATGGAGTTGTAATTCCATAGCCCAATTTGTATTTCTCTGATATAGTAATTGGTAATTTCCCCCTGAACGGAATTTCTCCGAACATAGCTTTTATGACAGCATCAATAGAAGCTTTGCAATCGCTATAGGTTGCAATATACGAATCTACTTCTTCGAACTCAGTCAGTAAATATGGATTTCCAAATGATATAATGAAGACTTGCTTTCCTTTTGAAATAAGGGCTTTTAACAGTTCCTTTTGAGAGTTAGGAATATCAATTGTCCCAGATTTAATTTTGACTTTTGAAAACATAGGAACAACTACATATGTAAATTTTTGTGATGCTTCAATTATTTCTTTTTTGTTTTTTACCTCCCCAGTGATATCATATATTTTAGCTGGTCCAAAATACTCTTCTGTTTTAGAAGAAAAATTGTCAATAAAGTATTGGTTATTGTAAGTTGCTTTCCCGTCGTTCAGAGAAATAATCATACATTTTTCGCGAGCAATCATTCTTCTCCCCAGGGGGATATTTCCAGAAGAGTTTTTTACGAGAGTAATAGAGAGTTCGGCAATTTTTTGGGAAAGACGCACAGCATCCGGTGAATTTATAATTTGCTTTACATTTTGTTCATCTACTAATTTGCTTTCGAATAAACCCAGAGAAAGTTTTGCCTGGAGAATTTTTCTTACTGAATGATTTATTCTTTCTTCGGAGATAGTTCCATTCTTAACAGCGCTTTCGATCGCATCTATTGCTTTAGTTGGTTGTGGTATCATTAATAAGATATCATTGCCAGCCATAGCAGCCATCACTGCTGCTGATTCGTTGCTATAAGTGTTTGTTATTGCTGACATATTCATAGCATCTGTAACAATTAAGCCTGTAAAGCCCATTTGTTTCTGCAAAAGTTCTGTGATAATGTTGTAAGAAAGCGATGAAGGCAGGTAAGAATTATCAAGTGCTGGCACGATAAGATGTGCAACCATTACTGATTTCACTCCGTTTTTGATAGCCTCCTGGAATGGGAACAATTCCACTTTTTCAAGCCTATCTCTATTAAGGTTAATAATTGGTAATGAACTGTGGGAATCAATTTCTGTATCTCCATGTCCCGGGAAATGTTTACCGGTTGCAATAACACCTCCATTTTGTAAGCCCCTGATAAAAGATACACCTAACTGGCTGACAAGTATGGGGTCTTCCCCAAAAGAACGTATATTAATGATAGGATTTTTAGGGTTATTGTTTACATCAAGTACAGGAGCATACACCTGGTATACTCCTAAGGCTCTGGATTCCTTAGCAATTTCATAGCCAAGAGAATAAGCAAGATTTTCATCTTGTGTTGCACCTAATGCCATATTACCCGGGAAAATGGAACCATCTTCTAATCTCATCCCTGTCCCATACTCAAAATCCTGAGATATTAGTAAGGGAATGGTACTTTCCTGCTGAAACTTATTAACCATCTTTACTTCAACATCAGATCTACCTCTAAGAAAAATTACACCGCCTATATGCTCATTTTTTATCAATTCAAAAACATCATTAAAGTCTTTTCCTTCTTCATAAAAGCTTTCACAGGGAATAACTATCATTTGAGCAATACGTTCCCTCAAAGAAAGTGTTGAAATTAAGCTATCAATTTTAACTTTGTCTTTAAAATCAGATTTTTTATGATTTGTTTTGAACAATTGTGGGAACTCAAAGAGTATGATTAATAGAATGAGAGGTGTCAAAATGTATTTCATAACTGTAGTTATAATATTAGGAGCACCGTTCTTCAAATATTTTAATATAATGTTCCTTAAAGTGTAGAAGCTTTTCCTTCACTGGCTCAAATTCTTTAAGCTGCATAAGTTCAAGTCTAAGCTTAGAAATATTTGGCAAATTTCTTAAATATCCCGCAAAATGCTTTCGGAATTCAATTACTCCGTATTTTTCCCCCTTTAGTTCTACGGCAAGCTGTAAATGTTCCAGGCACAAGCCAAGACGTTCTTCTATCGTTGGGTCTGGCTCGTAATATCCATTTTTAAGGTAAAATTTAGATTGTCTAAATATCCAGGGATTATTGATTGCTGCCTGTCCAATCATTACTGAATCGGCTTCAAATTCTTCAAAAGCAGTCTTAACGTCTTCAGGCGTATGAATGTTACCATTGAGAATTATAGGAATTTTTATTCCAGCATCCTTAATTTGTTTTATCCATGACCAATCTGCAAAGCCTTTATTTGCCTGATTGCGAAACCTGCAATGAACCGTTAAAGCAAAAATACCAATATCTTCACACATTTTTGCTACATCAAGTATCACTACACTTTTTTCGTCCCAGCCCAAACGTGTTTTTAATGTAACAGGGAGAGAAGAGTTTTTTACTACAGTTTCGGCAATGCTTTTCATTGTTATTAAATCCCTCAATAAGCCAGCTCCAGCA
>JBNAVJ010000002.1:0-99954 GCA_049700455.1 Ignavibacteria bacterium | reverse complement strand
TAGTGCTACATTTTTAACCCAGCAACCGCAGTTTATGTCGATAAAGTCAGGCTGAAAAGACTCAACAATCTTTGTAGCTTCTGCCATTACTTCAGTTTTTCCCCCAAAGATTTGAATACCAATGGGTCTTTCTTCTTCCATAAAAAACATCTTTACATAAGCTTTTTGGGCAGTGCGAATTAAGGCTTCGGAAGAGATAAATTCTGAATACACCAAATCTGCTCCCAATTTCTTACAGATAAAACGAAATGGCGATTCTGTAACATCTTCCATAGGAGCCAGAGCCAGTTTTCCGATAAACAAATTTCCTGAGTTAGTTTTCAACTGAGACATACTTTAATATATTGATATTTTACCTTGAAATAAATGCAATTTGACTGAGATGTCTATTATTACTTATCGGACAGAGTTTTGAGTAAATAGTAAACTCCAGATTATTATGTCCTGATTTATCTGATAGAAAATATATGGTAGGGATAGAGCGAAATACTTATCAACACTGGTTATTGTATCCCTTACATAAATGGTAGATGGCTCTATGAAATAATCCTCAGTGCTTTTTTAATATTATGATTTTGCAATTAGATTTAGAGCAGAACCAGCTTTAAACCATTCAATTTGCTGATCATTAAAGGAATGATTAAGCATAATAATATCCGTTGTACCATCTTTATGTAAAAGTGTCATTTCAATTTGCTTCCCTGGCTGGAAGCCAGAGAGGTTGAGAGTAACCCGATCATCTTCAAGTACTTTGTCATAGTCATCAGGATTAGCAAAAGTAAGAGGTAACATTCCCTGTTTTTTCAAGTTTGTTTCATGAATACGGGCAAATGACTTTACAATAATTGCTTTACCTCCAAGATAGCGGGGCTCCATTGCGGCGTGTTCACGAGATGAACCTTCCCCGTAATTGTTCTCACCAAAAACCACCCAGCCTATTCGTTTATTCTTATATGTTCTTGCAACTTTAGGTACTTCTTCATATTCACCTGTGAGTTGATTCTTTACGGAGTTCATTTTATTATTAAAAGCATTGATGGCGCCTATGAACATATTGTTTGAAATATTATCCAGATGCCCACGATATTTAAGCCAGGGACCTGCCATAGAAATATGGTCAGTGGTGCACTTGCCTTTTACTTTAATTAAAACAAACATATTCTTGAAATCATTATCAATATTGGGAGCAGGGAAAGGAGATAGAGCTTGAAGCCTATCACTTTGAGGGTTTATGATAACCTCCACAGATGAACCATCTGTGGAAGGCTCTATATATCCTTCTCTATTTTCAAGGAATCCTCTGTCAGGGAGTTCGTTACCTTTGGGTGTATCAAGCAAAACCTCCTGTCCAACTTCATTTACTAATTTATCTGTAAGAGGGTTGAAGGTTAGTTTACCTGCAAGTGCAAAGGCAGTTACAATTTCAGGAGAAGCTACAAAGGAGTGTGTTCCAGGGTTCCCATCATTTCGTTTAATAAAGTTTCTATTATATGATGTAATAATGGAATTTTTTTCACCTTCTTTAACGTCGTGACGTTTCCATTGCCCTATACAGGGCCCACAGGCATTTGCCAATACTGTCCCTCCAACTTTATTGAAAATCTCCATATGTCCATCACGTTCAATAGTAGCCCTAATTTGTTCAGAACCTGGGGTAATTATAAACTCTGATTTCGCTCTCAATCCTTTGTCAACCGCTTGTTTTGCAATAGATGCTGCACGTTCCATATCTTCATAAGAAGAATTGGTACAGCTTCCAATTAAAGCAACTTTAAGGTCTTCAGGATAATTATTATTGATTACATCTTCTTTGAAGCGGGAAATAGGATGGGCAAGATCAGGAGTAAATGGTCCATTTATATGTGGCTCAAGTTCTGAAAGATTTATCTCGATTATTTTATCATAATATTTTTCTGTCCCGTAATCGCTTTTTAGTTCATCTTTAATTTGTTCAGCAAGTTCTGCCACTTTGCTCCGTCCTGTAGCAATAAGGTAATTTCTCATTTTTTCATCATAGGGGAAGATAGAGGTTGTAGCTCCTATTTCTGCACCCATATTACAGATGGTGGCTTTTCCTGTACAGGAAATGGATTTAGTACCTTCACCAAAATATTCAATAATATAGCCTGTACCTCCACTAACAGTAAGAATACCAGCAAGTTTAAGTATAACATCCTTTGGAGAAGTCCATCCCTGCAATCGACCGGTAAGATGAACACCCAGTATTTTGGGGAATTTAAGTTCCCACGGCAATCCAGCCATCACATCAACAGCATCTGCCCCTCCTACACCAATTGCAATCATTCCAAGTCCACCTGCATTTGGAGTATGGGAGTCAGTACCTATCATCATTCCTCCGGGAAAAGCATAATTTTCAAGAATTACCTGATGTATTATACCTGCACCTGGTTTCCAGAAACCAATCCCAAATTTTTTTGAGACGGAAGCCAGGAAGTCATATACTTCTTTGTTATCTTTGAGGGCTCTGGATAAATCTTCGTCAGAACCTTTTTCTGCAAGGATTAAGTGGTCACAGTGAACTGTTGATGGGACAGCAACTTTAGGGATACCAGCTGACATAAATTGTAACAATGCCATTTGTGCCGTTGCATCTTGCATAGCAACTCTATCAGGATGGAATTCTGCAAAGTCGGTACCACGGTTATATAGTTTAAATTGCTTATCAAAAAGATGTGTATATAAAATTTTTTCTGAAAATAGTAGTTGCCTTTCTATAATATTTCTGATTTCTTTCAGACGGTTAAGATAATCAGAATAAACGTTTGAAATTAAATCGAGGTCAAATAACATAGCATTTTATTTTTTAAAAAGTTTAAATATTTCAAATTTGCTTTTTTAATTCAATGATATTTTCAGCAGGAGTATTGCAACGTAGGTTCTCACATACATAGACTCTTTCTCCAGAAGGTTGGTCAAGATATTCTTTAGTATAAGGTACAATAGATACAATTTCGGAATTGAGATGAATTCTTATAGTATTCGGTAGAAACTTCCTGTTCAGATAGTTTATAGATTCAGAAATAAAATCACTCTTAATATCTCCAGAAAAGATAATTTCGCGAGGTGAATGTGTCAAAAAAAATGTAGCGTTCACAAGCACAGGACTTGCTGATGGGGTCTTTTCAATCAGAGGATAAAAATATTTAAGAGAGTCTTCGGCTATCTTGAAATATCTGTCATTTGAAGTGAATCTTGCCAGCCTGAAGAGATTATTAATCATAACAGAATTACCTGATGGTTCAGCTCCATCGTAAGTTTCTTTTGTTTTTAAAATTAAATCATCAGAATTATAAGGGGCATCATAAAACCCTCCTTGATTTTGATCATCGTAAAATTTACCAATTGCTATATTAATTAGTGTTAGGGCATAATTGAGATATTTGCTTTTAAAAGTAGTTTCATACATATCAATCAATGCTTGTATAAAAAAGCTATAATCATCAAGGAGTCCGTCATATTTTTTCTCATTATCAGCGAATCGTCTGAACAGTTTGTTGTTTGTAGCGTCAAAAAGATTATTCAGAATGAAATCAATGGTATTGATAGCAGCATTCAAAGCCCTTTCATCTCCACTAATACGTGAGTATTTCAATAAAGAGGAAATCATTAAAGCATTCCAGGAAGTTATTATTTTTGTATCAGTTGCAGGTTTGGGTCTGTTTTTTCTATGTTGAAAAAGGATATTCCGACATTTTTTGATAATAAGTTCTATTTCTTCGGGAGATTTATCGAAATGTCTGGCAGTATCGTAAATGTCATTAGCAAGATAAAGAACATTTTTATTTTTGAAGACATTATGAGGGTCTGAAACGATGTTGCCCTCAAAAGTGATTCCATAAACATAAGAAAAAATATCAGCGTCTTTACTATCAAGCAAATCTCTGAGATTGTTAAATGTCCACAGGTAATAGTATCCTTCTTCCTTTTCATCTGGTTTATTGATACTTACGACACTTTCTGCATCCTGTGCTGAATAAAAGCCTCCTCCCTGATGCAAAAGCTCAGTCAGAACATAATTAATTGTTTCAGTGGCTCTTTCAAGTAAAAAGTTCTTTTTTGTAATTGCATATGAGTCAAGCAGAGTAGTAGTTATAAGAGCCTGATCATAAAGCATTTTTTCAAAGTGAGGGGTCCTCCACATATGGTCTACGGAATATCTATGAAAGCCTCCACCGAGATGATCATAAATACTCCCATCTGACATTTTTTTCAATGTAAAAGTCACCATATCGAGTGCATCGGAATCTTTATAATAATGATAATAAGTGAGCAAAAAATCGAGCAAAACAGTTCTTGGGAATTTCATATTTCTACCAAAACCACCAAATTCATAGTCATATAAGGAAGTTGCTTCATCAAACAGTTTTTTTTGTAGCCATTTAAAATCGGGAAGTTCATCTGATTTTTTTATGAGAAGTCGGTTTTGTAAGATAGCGAAAATCCGTTCGCTACTTGAAATGATTTCATCTCTTTTTGATTCCCAGAGTTCATGGATTTGTGTAATGATGTCTTCAAAACCTGCCCTGCCATATTTTGCTTTGGGAGGTATGTAAGTTGAACCATAAAATGGTTTTAGAGTAGGAGTGAGAAATATATTAAGAGGCCAACCACCAGTCCCTATCATAGATTGAACTGCGGACATATATATTTTATCGATATCAGGTCGTTCTTCTCTATCGAGCTTAATATTAACAAAAAATTCGTTTAACATACGAGCAATGGTTTCATTTTCAAAACATTCCCTTTCCATAACATGACACCAGTAACAGGTTGAATATCCAATAGAAAGAAAAATAGGTTTGTTCAGTTCTCTGGCAAGAGAAAAAGCTTCTTCTCCCCATGGATACCACTCAACAGGGTTATAAGCATGTTGTAATAAATACGGGCTTTTTTCGTTGATAAGTTTATTAGGTTTCAAGGTGTCTTAAGTTTATATAGTTTAACAAAAAGTTGAAATAAAAAATTCTTGAGTTGTTTTTGAACTCAGTAATAACTTTTTTTTAACAGAGGTCTTTTTTATATTATTGTATTACTATAAAATTAAATAGTGAGTTTATGCCAAGAATCTTATTTGAAGTAAATTATAACATTTATCCAGAAAAAAGAAGTGATTATTTTGTACTGATTGATGAACTAAGACAGGAGATGAAAGCAGATGGTATAGAGAATTACTATATTTTTGAGGATAAGAAGCGTAAAAATAATTTCAGCGAGGTGACTATTTTCAAGACAGAGGAGGATTTTGAGAAATTTGATGATAATCAATCAGAAAAATTGTCTGAGCTTACAGCGCGGCTAATGGAAAAATATGTAGTTGATAAGAAGGTCTACTATTCTATCAAATTTGAAGTGTAAAATTTATATTGATTATATAGCAAATTATAGCTACGGAGGAACGGTGTGCTAAGTCGTTCCAACAGACAATGAAAAAATGATATTTTCAAACCTTAAGCAGAAGCTGGAAGTTAAAAAAGAATTTGAGCTGAATTCAAATTCTTATATTAAGCTTCTTATAGGAGTGGTGACTGTTATTATAACAAGTTTTCTCCTGCCAAGTTATAAAGATGTTGATGTTGGTTATGAAATTGGTAGTGTATGGAACAATGAGGATTTAATTGCACCATTTTCATTTCCTATTTATCGAGATGAAGCTGAATATGAACAGGAAAAAGCTGAGGTTTTGAAAAAAATTTCGCCAGTCTTTGTTGAAATAGAATCAGTAGGAGCAAATGTTAAAGACTCGTTGAATAATTTTTTCTTAGAAATTGAACAAGCTTTTAAGAAAGGGACTGAATCAGAAAAGATTGCTACTTATGGCTTGACAAAAGAGGATTATGATAAACTCCGTCAGCTTTATAAGGGGGAGAATAAAACAGTTAATCTTTCTTATTCTTACTTTAAAGATGTTATCAAGAGAGTTGTAGAACAAGTAAGTCAAAGAAGTATAATCAATCTTTCAAAATCGACAATCACCTCAAAAGACATTTCAATAAAAAAGCAGAATCAAAAACAACAAGAGGTGGTAAGCCTTGCGAAGGTTAATGACAAACAGGAAATACTTGAGCAGATTGGGGAAATACTTTATAATAGAATTTCCAATTCCCAATATGTAGAGATTGCTAAAAAAATTGTTGGGCATTTTGTAACAGAGAATCTTGTTTTTAGCCAGGAACTTACTGACCTTGAGATTCAAAACAGGATAGCTCAGGTACCAAGAACGATAGGGATAGTCCAAGAAAATGAGCGTATAGTCAGTAAACACGATCCTATAAATAAACTGACTAAACAAAAGTTAGAATCATATAAGAAAATCAGGTTAGAAAATATGGGGGTCAGGGAAATTGTAGGCAGGAATATTGGTCGTGCTCTTACAATTACCATACTGGTTGTAATTTTATCATTATTTCTTTATTACATAAGACGGGATGTATTTAACAGTAACCTGAAATTGAGTTTGATTTCAACTTTGATAATTCTGATAGCTTTTTTATCTTTTTTGAGTGTGAACATAAAAGCAAATTTCCCCGTTGAGCTTTTGATTTTTGTCCCTGTTGCTTCTATTCTATTGACAATTATTTTTGATTCAAGATTATCATTTTTTACCACTGTTGTTTTATGTTATTTAATTGGTGCTATTAGAGGAGGTGACTTTACAATTTCATTTATCTCTTTTGGAGGGACAACACTGGCAATTTTCAGTGTTCGTGATATTAAAAACCGGTCTCAAATATTTCGTTCGTTCTTTTATATCCTTATTGGTTATTTTTTTACAATAGCAGCAATAAGTTTAGATAGATCATATGATATTCAGAAGTTTTTAATCTCACTAAGTTATGGAGCTATTAATTCTATAATGTCGCCGGTTATAGCCTATGGCTTATTGATTTTTTACGAGAGGGTTTTTAGAATTACAACTGATTTGACGTTACTGGAACTTGCTGATTTCAATCAGCCTTTATTGAAAGAATTGTCCTCAAAGGCACCAGGGACATTTCACCATAGTATAATGATGGGGACTCTGGCAGAGGAGGCTGCTGCAGCTATTGGTGCAAATAGGATTCTTGCTCGTGTTGGATGCTACTATCATGATATTGGGAAAATAGCGAAGCCAGATTATTTTGTAGAAAATCAAGTTGAGCGTATAAATAAACATGAAAATCTTAATCCTGCAATGAGTGCTAAGGTAATAATATCACATGTAAAGGATGGAATTGAGATAGCAAAGCAATACAAGCTTCCTCAGGAAATAATAGATTTTATACCAATGCACCACGGTACAACACTGGTTTCATATTTTTACAGTAAAGCCAGAAACGTTATCGATGAAGATAAAGAAGATCTCTCGGAATATCTATATCGGTATCCCGGACCGAAACCCCAGACAAAAGAAACAGGAATAGCTATGCTTGCAGATTCAGTGGAAGCATCTACAAAATCTATAGAAGATCCAACTCCGAAGAAACTGGAAGATAAAATCGATGAGATTATTAAAAAAAGATTTATGGAAGGAGAACTTGATGAATGTGAACTTACACTTAAAGACCTTACTAAAATAAAGAAAAGTTTTTTGAAAATACTTATCGGAATTTATCATCAGCGAATAAAGTATCCTTCTGTAGAAGATGAGCAGGAATGAAACCAACCTTCAATTGTACCGTAAATTATTTAGAAATTACCTAAGAGTAGAGCGTAACTTATCTGAGAATACCATTGAATCATATGATTATGATTTAAATGCATTTTTGGAATATCTTCAAAATGAAAAAGGGATTGTTGATATAAGGTTAGTTAATGCAGAAATTATTACTGCCTATCTGAAATACCTTGTAACAACCAAAACAAAAAAAGATAAAATTTACAGCATTAAGTCTCTTAACCGAAAAATATCTTTCCTAAAAAGTTTTTTCAGATATTTAATGATTGAACGAGTAATTACTATAAATCCTACTGATGGGGTTGGGCTTTTGAAGTCAAAACGTGAGTTACCATCTGTTTTAACTATTGATGAAGTCGATAAAATGTTTGAGCAGACGGATCCTACAAATAAATTTGGATTAAGAGATAGAGCTATACTGGAAATATTGTATGCATCTGGTCTCAGAGTTAGTGAGTTGATAAACCTAAAATTACCGGATGTGTATTTTGAAGAAGGATTCTTAAGAATATTTGGTAAGGGTTCGAAAGAACGAATAGTGCCTATTGGACGTTCTGCACTAAAGTATTTATCAAAATATATTAAAGAGGGAAGAAGTCTTTTTGTGAAACGGCAAGCAGGAGACTATATATTCTTAAATGTACGGGGTACGAAGTTAACTCGAATGACCGTCTGGAATATTGTAAAGAAATATTGTTTACTGGCAGGTATAAAAAAAGAAATACACCCTCACACTTTAAGGCATACTTTTGCAACGCATTTACTTGAAGGAGGAGCAGATATAAGAGTGATTCAAGAGATGTTAGGTCACTCTGATATTTCTACTACCCAAATATATACACACCTTGATCGTTCATTGTTAAGGGAAACTTACCGCCAATTTCATCCAAGAGCATAAATTATAAGAAAAATAAAAAACTTGAAAAAAGCTTTATGATTAATTAATTTATTTTGATTTTGAGAAAACTCTTAAGTTATGTATTTATTAATAGTTAGATGGGAGTTAAAAAGCGGAGCTGTATCTAAAAACAGATTCTTTTAGTAATTTAGTATCATAAAATAAAATGAAAACAATAGAGGTTATAATGTTTTGTCTGTTTTTGTTTGCGATAGCCCTCAAGATAGAAGAAGGGAGAGCGCAAGATATAAATGAGAAAATAGGTACAGATGAGCTTATGAAAGGAGGCTCTAATTATTATAACTATGCAGATAAAAAGAAAGTGAATTTTGAAGTGAATGTGTGGGGCTATGTTAGGAGTCCCGGGAAATATTTAATTCCAGAAGGTACTACGGTGATAGACCTGCTAACTTTAACAGGGGGACCCTTGAATGATGCGAAACTTGAGGATATAAGGCTTGTGAGATTGAAGAACGATTCACTGAATATTAAACAAAATATGGTAATAAACCTGAATTACAATGATTTTTTGTGGGAGGAAAAAATTACCCAACCTGTAAAAAACAATCCTGTTTTAATGCCCGGGGATGTTATATTGATACCTGGCAGTCCAAGATATACCTTGCGTGATAATTTGTCGATTATACTAACTGCAACTTCGGTGCTAACTTCAGTGGCAATTCTAATTGTTACAATATTAAGAAAATAAAAGATATCTTCTAAAATGAAAAAGTCAGAACCTATTGATACTGACATACTTGAACTTGATTTTGAGACCGAGTCAAAGAAGTTTTCAGATTACTTTGGAATAATTAAGTCTAATCTTGTACCTATTATCATCATATTTATTATATCGATGATAGTTACGGTAATTTATATAAAGAATTATCCAACTGTATATAAGTCTGTAACAGTGGTCAAGATTGATAAACCTCAGAGCATCTTTGAATCACAAACAATCTTCTTGCAGGTGCAGATGTCTGAGAGAATGCTTCAGAATCAGCTTGAGGTAATGAGGAGTTATTATATCAGGGATGTTGTGGCTAAATCTCTAATTGATTCTCTCGCAAAAATAGGTGATTATAGTGCATTTAGCTTACTGGTAAATAAGAGTGGTAACAAGGTAACTCCTTTAGATAGGGACGCTCTCAGAAAGAGGCTGGCAAATATAGTCAGGTTTGAGCTAAAAAAGGGAGTAGATGCTGTAATGATAAGTTGTGAAGGGCATCATTATCATGAAGTACAGCTTATTACCAATGTTTATGGGGAGGTGTTTATTAGTTATTCAAAAGAATTGAACAGACAGGATATAACTAATGTTAAGAACTTCCTTGAAGTGGAGCGAGGCAAAAAACTTGATGATTTAAACCGTTCTGAGGCAAGACTTGAAGAGTTTCATAAGAGAGTTGGTTTTATAGTTCTTGATGAGAAAGCCAGAACTTTGATTGATGCTATTTCTCGTTATGATGCTGAAAAGAATTCCCTTGAGATTGAACTTAAAGCTAACGAGAACTCTCTTGCATTGCTTAAAAAGCAGATTGATGAAACAGATTCTCAACTTTTTGATTACATTGAGGGACAAATTACTCAACCCTATGTTTCTGAACTGCAGCGGCAGATTGCTGAACTTGAAGTTAAACGAGATGTAGAACTTGCTGTTACAAAAGATTCTAAGGTAATAGAAAAGGTACGTTCTGATTATGATGCAAAAATAAGTAAGCTCAAGGAAAATCTCGATCAAAAAACAGAGATTCTGCGTGCTGGGGTAATAGCACGGTCGCCTGAGGAGTTGCGAAATCTAAGCCAAAGAGCATTTGACGCAAAATTGATTTCAAGTTCACTGCGAATAAAAACAGCATCACTAAAAAATCTTTTAAGTCGATATGAAGCTGAATTTTCTCAACTGCCTGCTGAAAGTATCGAAGCGGCGAAGTTGGAGCGAGAACGAACAACAAATGAAAAACTTTATATTACCCTTGAAGAAAAATACCAGGAGGCTACAATTAATGAAAGGTCTCGTTTTGGTAGTGCGAGTATGATAGAACCTGGGTTTGATACGACTACAATTGTTGCTCCAAATAAAAACTTAATCTTACTTACTGGTATAATTGTTGGGATTGTACTTGGACTTGTATTTGCTTTTGTCAGGAATTTCCTTGATAAGACAATTAAAACCCCCGAACAATTGGAAGAATCTGGTTTCAGTGTGTTATCGTGGATTCCAAGTTTCAAAGAACTTCTTGATGAACAATCTCCAGAAACTGATTTTGTTGTTGAGCTTAAACCAACAGCCTCTGTTTCTGAAGCGTTTAAGGCGTTAAGAACCAGAATTCAGTATTCCAAGCTGGAAGAAAAACCTTTAAAAAGTATACTGATAACAAGTACTATTCCTTCTGAAGGTAAAACTATAGTGGCTATAAATCTTGCCGGAAGCTTTGCACAGGCAGGGAAAAACACTTTGTTACTTGACTGTGATTTGCGGAAACCAAGAGTGCATAACATTTTTAAAGTGGAACGTTATCCAGGCTTAAGTGATTATCTCTTCAACAACGTGAAATTTGAAGATATAATAAGGAAAGCAAAAATGGACAATCTGAGTTATGTAACAAGTGGAACTATACCTCCGAACCCGTCAGAAATTCTTGGCTCGGTGCAGATGCAACAATTTTTGAGGAAACTTGAGGAACTGTATGAGATTATTATAATTGATTCACCACCTTTTATTTCAGTTACTGATTCAGAAATACTTTTCAATATAACTGATGGTACTATACTTGTGGCTCGTTCACATTTGACTCCATTTGAACCATTTTATAAAACTTATCGTCGTCTACTTACTTTGAATCCGAAGAACCTTTTAGGTTGTGTTTTAAATAACTTTGCGTTTAAGAGCAGCTATGGGTATTATTACAATTACTACTATTACTATTCGAGGCCTGAGAGTAAAGAGAAAAAAAAGGAAAATACATAATGTATCAGAATAAAACAGTCTGTGTTGTTATTCCAGCTTACAATGAAGAGCACCAAGTAGGGCAGGTTATTGATAATACTCCAGATTTTGTCGATAGAATTGTTGTAGTTAATGATGCTTCAAGTGATAATACTGCAAAAGTTATTGAGGAGAGGATAATTAAAAAACAGAATGAGCAAAGTTTGAAAATTCCCTCAATCTTTTCATCTCCACCCGTGAGGACTTATTTTAATGAGGCAGAAATAAAATATTTTGAATATTCCAGACAGGAAATAAGTAAATATGCCGAATCGGAAATTTTTAACTCTAATGATGAAGAAGATAGAATTATACTGATAAATTTGAAACGGAACTCTGGAAATGGGAAGGCTATAGCACGAGGGTTTAAGTGGGCAAAGGATCACAATATTGATTGTACAGTAGTAATGGATGCAGATGGTCAGATGGATCCCTCTGAAATAGAGAAACTCATTTCGCCTATAATATATGAGGGAGTAGATTATGTTAAAGGAAATAGACTCATACACAAAAGTGCAATGCTCGTTATTCCTAAAATACGGTTTCTTGGGAACTCAATACTTTCTGTTTTAACCAAACTTGCCTCTGGATACTGGAGGATATCCGATACACAAACCGGTTTTGTTGCACTATCTAAAAGAGCATTGAATTCAATAAGACTTTATGACCTTTATAGAAGTTTTGGCTGGCCTAATGATCTGCTTGTTAAAATGAATATTGCGCTTTGCACAATAAAAGAAGTTGAGATAAAACCTGTGTATAATGTTGGGGAGAAGTCAAAAATGAAGATTTATAAGGTGATTCCAAGAATTAGTTTATTGCTCTTACGACTGTTCTTTAAAAGACTCTGGGTTAAGTATCTTTTTAGGGACTTCCATCCATTGTTTTTATTATACCATTTTTCATTCCTTTTAGGGGTTGTATCGCTGCCTTATATCTATAAAGTAATTAGAGCTTTTATTACAGGGTCGGTTTTAAATTACGAACCTTTGCTTGCCTTTATGTTTCTGACTATTAGTGGCTTTCAGTCTTTTCTTTTTGCAATGTGGATGGATATTCAGAATAATGAAAGGCTTTACAAAGACTGATGAAAGATCTGGTTGGCAAAAGGCTTCTTGAGCGCCGAATAAATGCTGTATTACCTCTAATAAGCGGAAAGCTACTTGATATAGGATGTGGATATAACCTTTTAGTTAGAAGATACGGCAATGGGATAGGAATAGATGTCTTTGATTGGGGTGATGTAGATTTTGTAGTTGAAGATACTTCTAAACTCCCTTTTGGCAATTCTGAGTTTGATACTATTACTATTATTGCTGCACTGAACCATATCCCTAATAGAGGGGAGGTTTTGAAAGAGTGTAATCGATTGTTACGCTCTGAAGGGAAACTGATTATAACAATGCTTACACCCGGTGTCTCTCGAATCTGGCATAAGTTGAGAAAAAGGTGGGACGAAGATCAACATCTGAGAGGAATGAAAGAAAATGAAGTATATGGATTAACTCGCTCAGAAATGAAAAAGCTATTGAGTGATGCTGGATTTGAAATTGTAGAAATAAAGAAGTTTATGTTGTGTTTAAATTCTTTATATATTGCTAAGGTTATAAAGTAATGTGTGGCATTTTTGGTATATCGTTCAAAAAAGAGAGCATCATTACAAATTCGGAAATAGAAAAAATTTTTGTCAATTTATTTCTAATATCTGCCCGACGTGGTAAGGAAGCTTCAGGCTATGCCTTGAAGAATGATAGTATGATAAGGGTCTTTAAAGCTCCTTTACCTGCAAATGAAGTGGTTACGACTGAAAAATTCCGCAAGGATATAGATAGATTTTTACTTGAGAGAAATATTTCTACCACTCTAACTGCTATAGGTCATTCAAGACTGGTAACTAATGGAGTTGAAATCTATAATGAGAACAATCAGCCAGTTATCAAGGATGGGGTAGTAGGTATTCATAACGGGATAGTGGTAAATGATAAGTATCTGTGGGAAAAAAATCCAGATTTAAATCAGCAATCGGAACTTGATAGTGAAGTTATTTTTGCTCTCTTTAATAAGTACTATAACAGAAGTCAGAATCTATGCTATGCGTTGAATTCAGTATTTAATGAAATTTATGGAATGGCTTCTATTGGAATGATTTTTGATAAATTTGATAATTTACTTATAGCAACAAACAACGGGTCTCTTTATTATAATTGTGCTAATGATAGGTCAGCATTTGTATTTGCTTCAGAAAGAGTTATACTTGAATTATTAATCAAAGAGAAAAACCTCGAGTTACATTTTGAGCCTGTGAAGATACGTAAATTAAATCCCTGGGAAGCATGTTTGGTTAATCTCGGGGATTTAAATATAACTCACTTTTCATTTTACAGTTGTAATGGGGAGGCTTTTGAACTTACTTCCAGGATAACCTTAATAAATGATGATTCGGATAAAAAGTTCAAGTATGAAGGTGTTCCTAACGTAGTCGCTCCGAAATTTATAGTTCCATCAAAGTTTGTTAAACTTTATGAGGAAAATCGGTTACAAATAAATTCATTAAGAAGGTGCTCTAAATGTCTTTTGCCTGAGACATTTCCCTTTATTAATTTTGATTCTGAGGGGGTCTGTAATTACTGCCGTAATTATCACAAGTTAACGTATTTAGGAGAGAAAAAATTAGAAGAGTTAGTAGAAAATTATAGAAAGCCAGGCGAATCCCCTGATGTAATTGTAGGATTCAGTGGCGGCAGGGATAGCAGTTATTGTTTGTATTATGTTAAGGAAGTTTTAAAGATGAAACCCCTGGCATACTCTTATGACTGGGGGATGCTAACAGATCTTGCCAGAAGAAATCAAGCGAGGCTCTGTGGGAAACTTGGAATTGAACATATTTTAGTTTCAGCGGATATCAGACGAAAACGTACCTATATCAGAAAGAATGTTGAAGCATGGCTTCGGAAACCACATCTGGGAACTGTGCCTTTGTTTATGGCGGGCGATAAACAGTATTTTTATTATGCAAATAAGTTGATGAGGGAATATAAGATTGATTTAATTTTTTTCGGAGAAAATTTATTAGAGACTACATTCTTTAAATATGGATTTTGCGGAGTGAAGCCCCATTTTAATAAAGAAAAATCGTTTACTCTCAGTGTTGCGGGAAAACTAAAACTCTTATGGTTTTATACAAAGCAGTATTTGTCAAATCCTAAATATCTTAATAGATCATTGTTTGATGGATTTGGAGCATATCTTTCGTTTTATTTTATACCTCATAATTACGTGAATATTTATAAATATATAGAATGGGATGAGAACAAAATAGTTAATCTTTTGAGAAGAGAATTTGATTGGGAGGTTAGTCCTGATACTCGTTCTACGTGGCGTATTGGCGATGGCACAGCATCCTTTTACAATTATATTTATTATGTGGTAGCGGGCTTCTCTGAGTTTGACACCTTTAGAAGTAATCAGATACGTGAGGGTATAATTACCAGAGATGAAGGACTTACAATGATTGATGAAGAAAATAAGCCCAGATTTGAATCAATAAAATGGTATCTTGATACGATAGGATTGGATTTTGAAAGTACCCTGGATATAATTAATGGGATTAAGAAATATTATTGATGAAAAGAGCCTTTGATGAAAGTACGGCAACTGCGGATGAGCTATGGGAATACTATATGCTCGAGTATAAAAGTACCAATGTTATTTCACGGTATTTGTATAATAGATTTTTTAATACTATAAAAGAAATGATAGATTTACTCGAACCAGATATTAGAATATTGGAGGTTGGTTGTGGCCCAGGAGAATCCTCAAGAAGAATTATGTCTTTTTTAAAAAAACAGCATTTTGAGGTTTCTGAGTATGATCCAAGATTGGTCAAAAAATTAAGCGAGACTAATCCTGAATTTCGCGTTATAGAAGAGTCTGTATACGAAATGAAACGTGAAGATAATTCGTTTGATCTGGTAATTATGCTTGAAGTCCTTGAACATCTCTATGATGTTGAAAAAGCCTTGGGAGAACTCTTCCGGGTTAGTAGCAAATATGTTTTGTTGTCTGTTCCTATGGAACCAATCTGGAGGATACTGAATTTAATAAGGCTCAAATATGTAACTGATTTTGGTAATACTCCGGGACATATAAATCATTTTACTCCCGGCAAACTTAAAAAACTCGTTTCTAAATTTGGGAAAGTGGTAATATTGAAAAAGCCATTTCCCTGGTTATTGTGTATGGCTACAAAAATTTAGATGAGATTTCCTTTGTTATCAAATATTCTTTTTACTTCAGAAAAATTTAATAAGGATGTCCTCTGGAACATTATAAGTCTTATAGTTAGTGGAAGTTGTGGTTTGATTGTTACCTATTTGATAGCAAAGAATTATGATGCAAAAACTCTTGGGTTGTTTAATATCTCATTTGTGTTGTACAACCTATTTGCCCAGCTATTTTCTTTTGGAATTCATTTTTCGGTCTTGAAATTTGTTGCAGAATTTATTGAAAATTTAGAGATTGTTAAAATTATATTGACTTCGGCTTTAATAGTAGTTTTTGTAACTTCAATTGTATTGTCATTTATTGTATTTATATTAAGATATTTGATAGGTGAGGTTTTCAGTTCAGTTTTGCTGCCGGAAGCACTTGCTTACCTGCTACCGGGTATATTCTTTTTTTCTATTAACAAAGTGTTTTTTGGATTTTATAACGGACGAAGGTCTATGAGACTTTTCTCTGTTATGTTTTCTTTGAAATTTATTGTAATGTTAGTAACAGTTTGGGTGATAATACAATGGAATTTCCCGGGGGTAAGGAGCACGTTGGCTTTTTCTGTTGCTGAAGGATTTATATTCTTTGTTTTTTTTGTTTTAAACATTAAGAATTTTAAATTTGATTTATCTACTCACAAAGATTGGTTAATCAGACACTTGAATTATGGTATGAGAGTCGCAGGAGGAAACCTGCTTGTTGATGTAAATACAAGGATCGATGTAATGATATTGGGGATTATTACAAACGAAAAAACAGTTGGGTTATATAGTCTCCCGATAACTATCATTGAAGGATTTAATCAATTTACAACTGCAATTCGAAATAATGTAAACCCAATTATAACAAATTATTTTATTGCAGGACGAATTCAGGAACTCCGCCAGAAATTACTTAAAGGTAGAAATTTGCTTTATATTTTTGGAGTTCCATTAACTTTGTTTACTATCGTGTTGTATCCTTTTGTTCTTTCACTTCTGGGTTTAACAGGAGAATATGGCTTGAGTTACCTGCCATATATAATTTTAGTTATTGGATTTGCTATAAGCTGGGGGTATCAACCATATACTATGATTTTCAATCAGACCGGCTATCCACATTTCCAGAGTTTTTACTATCTATTGGTCTTCAGTACGAATCTAATACTTAACCTGATTTTGATTTCTCAATTTGATTTGATTGGTGCAGCGATTGCAACGGGCTTGTCGTATATTAGCTGGGTATTTTATTTAAAACTGCTCCTTTATAAGAAACAGATTTTGAAAATATGAGTGATATAGTCTTTAAGAGAGGAAATGTTCTTGTTAACAAATTTTTAGTCGGGTTTTTAAATACTGCAGAATAAGGAATTTTGTTTATGTTTGTTGCTCTAAAAAAGCGATTTGTTAATGAAGCAGGTGAACTGAGTATACTGGCTGAAAGCCTCTCAATAGTTGTGTTATTTGCTCTGTCGGTAATAGTTGTATATCTATCTCCGAAAGGTTTTGACAGGATTTTTTTTGGTTTAACTTTTGTATTCTTCTGGTTTTCTAAAAGAAACTATTTTTGGTTTGCATTTTATATTATTATTTTCCTCACCCCGGGCGGTTTTTTTGTAGAATCATCTGCGGAGGCTATAAAAAGAATTCCCATTTTTACTCTGTTCCCAAAGGCATCGTTCTCAGTATTTGATATATTCCTGATAGTTGCTTTATTCAAGGCTATATTTAAAGGGGCTTCTCGTAAGTATAGAGATGTCTTCAATTATAAGTTAATGTTAGCTGTAGTTGTGGGTTTGTTTTTGATTTCATTTTATCATGAAATGAGTGTAAATACTTTTTTTAATAGAACGCTTAGAGGTACGTTCTATTATACCCTTGCTTATTCATTCCCGGCACTTATCTATAGAAAGAAAGACCTGTATAAGTTTATGTATATGTTTTTCCCATTTGTGTTTTTTGAGATATTTACACAAATATACTTATTGCAGACTGGTGTTGATTTTATTACAAATTTCAATCCAGAACTAACTCTTACAGCGGGGAGAGAGGATGAACTTATAGGAGGGCTTAGACTTGTTGCTAATGGTTATGTTATTGTGATATCTTCTTTTATCTTTTCATTTGTATTTCTTGACAATCCAGAACGGCTTAGTCCTCGCCCATATACTCTTGCGGTGATATCAATTTCGGCTTTATCCATCCTTTTATCGGCGACCAGGCAATCTATAATAATGATTGGATTTATGTTTGTCCTTTACTTTTTGCTTACTGGTAAAAAGAAGTCCGGTTATGTAATACAATTTTCAGTTGTTTTACTGATTCTTTTTTTGCTGATTGATTTTGCAGATATATTTGACTTGAACAGAATGATAAAAGGTTCATTTAACCGTCTAACAGGGGCAGTAGCAGTCGAAAGTGGAGAGATTGTAGCTGAAAATTCACTTGCATATAGACTGGAATATAGACTACCTAAGTTAATGGCGGCTTTTAAAGAAAACCCATTTTTAGGTTATGGATTCTCTGATAAATTTTATGAAGTATATGATGGTCATCTTGGAGGTGTTATTGTAGGACTTTTGCAGGCAGGTGTTATAGGTTACATTTTTTATATTTATTTTGTTGCAAGGCTATTTCGGGTATCTATTTTTTATCAGCGAAAATTTCGAAAAAGAAAAATTAGCTATTCTGAACCATTAAAAGTAATGGTTATCGGACTAACAGGCTATTTGCTTGTTAATGCCGTCATAGAACCTGTTTTCATCTATAATATATCATATAGGCCTCAAGGTTTCTTTCTTCTGGTACTCCTTGCATACGTTTTTATTCACAACGGTATAGATGAATATAAATTAAAAAAACAGGCTCTGATAAAATTGAACAATCATAAACGGCTTCTGGCTGAAACTACGACAACAATTAATAGTAGATGAAATTCAATATTCATAGTAAGCTTTTACAGCTAATTTTTATAATAATTTTAACGGGAGTCTATATTGCAGTTTATCTTAATTTATATAATTTGCTTGTTTTTCTTTCGCCTGACGGCAATATTCAACAACATCTTTATGCCTCAGTTAAAAAACTGGTTATATTGAGTTATATTGCTATACTTTGTGTTATCCTATTGTTGAAGATACGATCGGTGGTTAAGAGTATTGGTGAGAGCTTGTATAATATAGTTGTTCATAAAATTACTCCTGCCTTAGATTTTGAGTTTTCAAGCTCTATGAGGAATTTTATTACGGTTTTATTATTTGTGTATATAATTACAGCATCTCTAATTATTGTTTTCACTATGGATGTAAATTCTGATGAGGCAACCTATCTTTATACGATTAAACATTACTTTGAACAGGGTAAGTTTCTATACAAATCGTATTATGATATGAACATTGTGCATTATGACTTGTTAGGACAGAATCTGATTGCAGTATTACTAAAACCCATAACTAAATATTCAATTTATCTCCCTCGTTTAATTACACTCGGTTATTCATTAGGTTTTGTTGTGCTAATGTTTTTATATCTTAAGAGAGTTTTTTCTCATACTACAGCAAATATGTTTTTGATATTATGTGGTTCGTATCCGGGGTTTATTTATTTGTCCGGGACTGCTTTTGGCGAAAATATTGCTCTATTTTACTTTTTTGTCAGTATGTATTTTCTGCACAGATATATTACGGAGAGGGGGAAGAAATTTTTGTTAATTGCAGGTATCGCAGGTGCCCTGGGATTGGTTACCAAGATGCAATTTGCTTATTTCTTTGTTATATCTATGTTTGTAATTTTAGTCTGGTATTACATAAGGTCAAAGGAGTATAAAAGATTATTATGGTATTTATTTTACATTTTTGTTTTTGTTGCTATTATCTGGGTTATCTATGCATTATTACAGTATAATCCACAGGAGATAAAGAAGTTTCTTGCAAAGTTTTATAGTTTTGGGAGTGCAAGTGTTTCCAGCTCAGAAACTTTTATGACTGTTTTAATTAACATTGAGAGGTTTTTGAATTTTCAGATGGTTTTTCTTCTGGCAGTAGTAATTTCAGGTATAAAGTATTGGAAACGGGAGTTCCTTACGAGTTTTATATTTGTGTTTATAACCTTAAATGCTTTCTGGTACATATTTTTAAAAGGACACAGTTTTAGATTTAGTTATTTTGTCTATATGGGTATAATGTATCTGGCTGTTTTACAGATAACAAGAGTTTGGAAAGAAAATGGTTTTAAGCTCAAGCCGTTTATTGTTATTTTTCTGATGCTTATGTTTATTGTAGGCTTTGTGCAAAATTACAAGTTAACAAAAAATGGTGTTGGTAACAATTACCAGATGTACCTTACTGGCAATAATCCATTTACAGTGTATGAGACTTATCAAAAAAATAACGACCAAAAAATTTTTTATGAAGAAATCAAGAATATAGTCGGACCTGAAGAAGAAATAATTTTCATTGGCGTAGAAAATGAAATTATGTTATTTCTGCCTAATAGGTTTATCTGGATAGATCCGAATGATTCAGACTTCAGTAAATATTCCGGGAAATTTGTTGTTAAGCCCGCAACAAATTCACAGCTTAATATTAATACTGAATATAATAACTTTTTATATAATTATTGCGATTTAGTTTATAAACAGGGTTTATACGAACTATATAAAGTAAAGTAAATAAATGAAAGTAATAATCTTGTGTGGTGGTAAGGGAATGAGGCTCAGGGAGGAGACCGAATATAAGCCTAAGCCTATGGTGGAAATTGGAGGTAAACCGATACTATGGCATATAATGAAAATATATTCACACTTTGGTTTTAATGAATTCATTCTGGCACTGGGTTATAAGGGGGAAGTGATCAGGAACTACTTTATTAATTATGATATTTATAACTCTGACTTTACAATTTCCCTTGGAAACAAAAGCCATGTTGAGTTTCATAATGAACATGAAGAAAAAAATTGGAAAGTGACACTTGTGGAAACCGGTGATGAGACGATGACTGGTTATCGCGTAAAGCAATGCGAGAGGTATATTGATAGTGAGAATTTTATGTTAACTTATGGAGATGCTGTTGCAGATATAAACATATTGCAGTTGGTTAAGTTTCATCAACAACAAAATACAATTGGGACTGTGACCGGCGTGTTTCCTCCTTCAAGATTTGGTGACCTGATTGTAGAAGGTAATCTTGTCAAGCTGTTTAAGGAAAAAATAAAAGACCCGGAAAATCAATTGCCGATAAATGGGGGCTTTTTTGTATTCAAACGGCAGTTTTTTGATTATCTGCCAGATAATCAATATTGTGACCTTGAACGCGAGCCTATGGAGTCTCTAACAAACAGCAAACAACTATCAGTTTATAAACATACAGGTTTCTGGCAATGTATGGATACATATCGCGACTATGATCTGTTGAACAACCTATGGAAAAATAATCCACCCTGGAAGCTGTGGCAATAGAAAAAACAATTCTAAGAGACTTTTATAAAAACAAACGGGTCTTAATCACAGGTCATACCGGGTTTAAGGGATCTTGGCTTGCTATCTGGTTAAATGAAATGGGGGCAGAAGTTTTCGGACTTGCAATACCTCCTATTACACAGCCTAATAATTTTAGATTAACGCAACTGGATAGCAGAATCAACTCTAATTTTATAGATATAAGAAATTATAAGAAATTCGAGTCATACCTGAAACAGATAAAACCCGAGATAGTATTTCACCTTGCGGCACAATCTCTTGTGAGGCGTTCTTATATAGAGCCAAAATTAACTTATGAAACAAATTTATTAGGGATTGTAAATCTTCTTGAAATAGCTCGTGTAATTCCACAGATTAAAACAATTCTTGTAATAACCAGCGATAAAGCTTACGAAAATTTTGAGACAAAAAGAGGTTACAAAGAACTTGATAGATTAGGTGGCAAAGATCCTTACAGCGCAAGCAAGGCAGCAGCGGAGATAGTTGTTAGTTCATATTATCGAAGTTTTTTTACTGAACTGGGTGTTGGAGTTGCAACAGCACGTGCAGGGAATGTTATAGGTGGTGGAGACTGGTCAGAGGATAGAATAATACCTGATTGTGTCCGAAGCATCTTAAACAATAAGCCCTTAAAAATTCGTTTTCCTGATTCAGTCAGACCCTGGCAATATGTACTTGAACCTTTATCGGGGTATTTGTGGCTTGTATATAATCTTCATCACAATCCTGCAAAATTTAGTTCGCCATATAATTTTGGTCCTTTGAACAACAGCTGTTATTCAGTTAAAGAGATTATAGAGAGATTTTTCTCCGAATTTGGAAAGACGCCGAGAATCATATTGGAACGAAAACATACAGTTTATGAATCCGGGATATTGAAGTTGAACATATCAAAAGCAAAAAATGAATTACAATGGTCTCCAACGTGGAATTTTGGTAAATCGGTACGGAAAACAGCACAATGGTATAAACAGGTTCTGGATAATAAAGATGCGTATGAGCTTTGCTGTGAACAAATTGATGAGTATATACAGGATGCAAGAAAGAAACTCATACCATGGGCAATAAGATAACATATACAAGATTGCCTTTGAAAGGGGCAATATTATTTAAGACGGAGCCCATTGAAGATATGAGAGGTTACTTTATGAGAGTTTATGACCATAGTTTGATTTTTGAAATTATTGGTGATATAAAATGGGTTCAGGAAAATCACTCATATACGAAAAAGAAAGGAACAATCAGGGGTCTACATTTCCAATTGGAACCTTTTACAGAAGCAAAACTAATTCGTTGTATAAGGGGAGAAATACAGGATGTAATCGTAGATTTGAGAAAAGGTTCAGAAACTTTTGGTTTATGGCATTCAGAGATACTGTCAGATAAAAATCATAAAATTATCTTTATACCAAGGGGATTTGCTCATGGATATTGTACTTTGAGTGATGATACTGAGGTCCTTTATAAAGTTGACAATATATATAACAAAGAATATGAATGTGGTGTGCGATGGAATGACGATATCTTGAAAATTGATTGGGCAGAATCAAACCCAATTCTTTCTGAACGCGATGCGCATCTATCTTTTATGTCGGAAATTAAAGATAGACTGAATTTTGAATTATAGAAAAAACCCTGCTCTACTTTAAAATAACAACAAACCAATAAGTCTTGTTCAAGAAGTTGAAACATATTATAAAACAGTTTTTACTCAGACACCGGTTTGGGAGATATAACAATTTATGGGGTAAAATAGAAATTTCTAAGGATTTTGTAATTGGCAAAAACTGTACAATTTTAGATGGGGTTAAAATTGGTAGGGCAGTGATATTACACGATAATTGTCACATTGGAAGAAACGTTTTTCTTGAAAATATAGAAGTTGGTAACAATACAACAATTGAAAGTGGGGTGGTATGTACTGGCTATGGTAAGGGCAGAATTCGTATCGGAGAAAACTGTTATGTTGGTATAAACAATGTACTTGATTGGAGCAATGATATTATCATAGGTGATTATGTTCATATAGCAGGACCATCAACCGGCTTATGGACACATACAAGTGCTCCAATGTGTCTTAACAGCATCCCTTTGAATTACAAAGATGAAAAGTTCAGACCAACAGCTCCTATAGTAATTGAGAACAATGTTTATATTGGGGGTAATTGTACAATTTATCCTGGGGTTACTATTGGTAAATATTCTATTGTAGCTCCGAATTCTGCAGTTACGAAAAACGTTCCTTCTTATAAAATGGTTGGAGGTGTTCCTGCATCAGAGATAAAATCTATAAATCAAGAAACAAATAATCAATACTCAAGATAAATGAAGAAAACTCCAAACATAAGACTTTTTGCTCCATATCTTGGGAGAGAAGAATTGCTTGAGATTAGTGACTCTTTTAAGAAGTCCTGGATTGGGCTTGGAGCAAAAGTAAAGCAATTTGAAGACAAATGGAATAAATACCTCGGGTGCAAGGCGTCTCTTGGGGTAAACTCGGCTACGGCGGCACTACACCTTTCTGTTTCAGCTTTTGGGTTCAAACAGGGGAAAAAGGTACTTGTTCCATCTGTGACTTTTGCCTCAACAGCTTTTGCTCCAATATATAATGGACTTGAACCAGTTTTTGTAGATGTTGACCCCGGAACAGTAACAATTTCAATTGATGATATGGAGAAAAAATATTCTCCTGATTGTGTTGCAGTTATACCCGTCCATTTTGGTGGACAACCCGCAGCAATGGAGAAGATAGTTGAATTTGCAAAAGTAAAAAATATTAAAGTTATTGAGGATTGTGCACATACGGTTGGAGCAAAATATAAAGGACAAAAATTGGGACTGTGGGGGGAACTTGGTTGTTTTAGTTTTGAGGAAAAAAAAGCAATGACCACAGGAGATGGAGGAATGATATCTTCAAATGATAAAGAATTAATTGAACTACTCAGGCCTCGTCGCTGGGTGGGAATTGACAAAGATACCTGGAAAAGAGAGAGTAGTCTTAAACTTAAAGATATTAACAATGCATATCATTGGTATTATGAAATAGCTGATCTCGGATACAAATATAATATGAATGATTTGTGTGCAGCTATTGGATTGGCACAGTTAAAAAAAATTGATTGGATGAATAACAAGCGTTCCGAACTTATAAAAACCTATCTTAATGAAATAAAAACCCTAAGGATAATAAAACCTTTACTCCCTTATGAACCCGATAAGTATAATTATTGGATTTTTGGAGTAAGAGCTCCTAAAAGGGAAAAACTAATAACATATCTCAAATCTAATGGTGTGGCAACTGGTGTACACTATATGCCATTAACTCTTCACCCTTACTTCAGACAATGGTATACTAAAAATCCTGTGTCTGAAAGTATCTGGAAAGAATTCATTACATTACCACTTTACGTGAGACTTACAAAGAAAGAAATAAGATTTATAGTATCTTTATTGAGAAAATTCGAAAATAGTCTTTGATGAATCCCCGCGTAACAGTTTTGATACTAACTTATAATGGGAAACATTTACTTGATGATTCCATAAGTTCATATCTGGCTCAGGATTATGATAACTTTGAAGTTTGTATTGTTGATAATGGTTCAAAAGATAATACCGTTGAGTATATCAAAGAAAAGTATCCTGAGGTAACGATACTTAGAACCGAGAAGAATTTAGGATATTCAGGGGGGTTTAATTTGGGAATGAGGTATGCTTTTGATGAAAAGAAATCGGATTTTGTCCTTATAACCAATAATGATGTTAAAGCAGATAGTAAAGTGATAAAGGAACTGGTCAGAGTTGCAATAGCCGATGAAAAAAATGGTTTCGTTACTGGCAAAGTCTATTATTATGATAAACCTGATGTCCTGCAAACAGTGGGTAAACAGGAGCATCCTATCAGATGGAATGGTGGTCATATAGGGAGTGGTGAGATTGATAATGGACAATATGATAAAATAGAAGAACGATACTTCAGTGATGATATTTTTACACTTGTGAAAAAACAAATATATGATGAAGTGGGCGGTTATGATACTGACTTTAAATTTCAGGGGGAAGAATATGATTGGCAGGCAAGAGCAAAAGCTAAAGGTTACAAGATAATGTATACTCCCTATGCCAGAATCTGGCATAAGGAGAGTATGACTATAGGTAAGGCTTCTGCCTTTAAGCTTTTTTATGATTCGAGAAATTCAATGCTTGTAATATTAAAACATAAATCCCCTGATTATTTTAGAAGATTCTTCTGGTTACATTTCAGGAAAGATATCGTGCGTACCTCACTTGTAGTACTTAAAAGGTTAAGAATAGGAATTTTCTTTAGTATCTGGGCAGGCTTCTTTTCAGGGATTCTTTGGGGACTTAGAAAAAGGAAATTTACTTTAAGACATTTTATTAGATTAGGACATTGAACGAAACAATCGGGCAGGACATATCGTACTGGCATAAATGGTGGGAAAACAAAACCCCTGAGTCAGAGATACAAATGTGGGATTTTTATGCTGGTAGGCACTGGATATTAAAATATATTCCAAGAAATGGTGTTGTTCTGGAACTTGGTTGTGGTTTTGGAAGATATAATTTTATATTTGATAAAATTGGTATTGCTACTGAAGGTATAGATTTTGACGGGGAACTTATTGAGTATCTTGAATCCTGGAAGTTAAAACATAATTTAAATCCTAAATTTAGAGCAGGCAACATTCTTAATCTCCCTTATGAGGACAATTCGGTTTCAGGATGCGTTTCGCTTGGGGTTATCGAACATTTTATTGAGGGACCTCACAAGGCTATTTCTGAAATGTATCGTATTTTAAGGCCGGGAGGAATAGCTATTATTTCAACTCCCTCAATTACTTTCCATAATTTCTATTTTCATATAAAGAAGTTTATTAGAAATCTGTTAAGAAAATATTTCCATCTCAAGTTAATTGACTCTCCGTTTTTTCAGTACTGGTATCGTCCCGGTAGACTGGTTAGGTATATTAAAGAGGCTGGTTTCAAGGTAACTCAATACAGAGGAATTGATTTGTTGTCCAGTTTGTTTACGCTTGGTAAAGAGACAGGGAACAACATCTATGAAGGGTCACTCGCTGTGAAATTAGCAAATTATTTTGAGAATACATTTCTTTGTAATCTTGGAGCTCAGTCCCTTACGGTTTCGATTAAGGAAGCTGACAGGATGCATTGCTTTTTTTGTGGAGAACTTTTGGCAACGAGAAGTTCCTTACGAAGGTATGTAGTTCCAATTTGTCCTAATTGTATCAATGGGCCACTAACTAAATTTTATAAGAGAAGGTGTTATCCCCGTTATGATTTACCTTATATTATAAATCCGCCTTTATTGAGACCTGAAACAAGAAAGTGTTACTATTGCAAAAAAGAGTATATAACTGATGAAATCTTTGAGGATTTTGGTTTTAGTCGCAACGTTTGTCAGACTTGCTTGAAAAACAAAAAGATAAATATTGAACTTGCCGTAAAATTTGTAAAACCAATCTGGCGAAAAAGAACATAATAAATGTTGGCTCAAAAATTGATATTAAGTTATTTCTCAAAAATCCTGATTCAGCTATTGCAAATGGTGGCAATGTTCATTGTGGCGAGGATAGTGGGACCGAGTGTGCTTGGAGTGGTTGCATTTGGTTTGGCTTTTGTTTCAATGTTTAACATTGTAGCAGACCTTGGGTTAAGCTCAGCCCATATTAAACTGATTTCAGAAGGGCAGGATGAAAGTAAATGTATTGGTACTTTTACAAGACTCAAGATATTACTGACTATAATTTATGTTTTAGTAACACTCAGTTTTTTTCTCACGCAAAAATATGTCTTTAATGTTCAATTCGACAGCAAAGATCAGGAAATTGTAATTTATATCTACCTCGTTATTAACACAATATCTCAATTGTTTTACATTGCCAATTCAACCTTTGCAGGGAAGACCGAACAAGCAAAACAGGACTTACCTAACATCATTCAAACTTTTGCTTACCAGATTCTCCGCATTGTTGTTGTGCTTCTTGGGTTTCGGGCGATTGGATTATCAGTATCAAATCTGATTGCTGTGATTTTAGTAATTCCAATCTATGTATATTTGTTCAAAGGCTATAAAATAGGAAAATTTGATAAGTCACTTGCAAAAAGATATATGAATATTTCTCTTCCGGTGATTGTTATTTTAATTTCTCAAACTATTGTTTTTAATACTGATAGAGTTATTTTGCAATATTTAACAAATTCAGAGGAAGTGGGTTACTATGCAGCAGGGTTTAGTTTAAGTCAGTTCATCAGACTTATAGAATCATCTGCAGGATTGCTCTTTTTCCCTTTATTCTCAAGCCATATTACAAATAGTGAGTATGAAAGAATGAATCAAAGCGTAAAAAAGTATGAAAAATTCAATTTTGCATTCGTTTTGCCGCTTGTAGCAGTCGTCTCTATTTGTTCAGACTTAGTTGTTCGTGTTACACTGGGTCAAAAATTTATTAATACAATTCCAGTTCTTGGTATTATTACAATATCAATGTATGTTTCTGTTATAAATCTTCCATATATCAATATGATAACAGGAAAAGGCTTATTTAGATTGTCTGCGGGTTTATATGTGATGTCGGTATTTTTTTTCATTCTATCAGCATTTATATTTGTTTCTCCCATTACTCTTAATTTAAGAGGTGTGGGTATAGCATTGTCTCTGCTTATGTCGAATCTTTCTATTGGAATTATGTTTATGTTATCTGTTAAGAAAAAAATTCCAGAGGCTAAAGTATTAAGTGACAGCAAATTACTCTTTTTTGGTATTACTTATTCGCTTGTTGCACTTTTAATTTATCAAACCCTAATAGAGGGGGTTGTTTCTAAAATCATTTTTATTACTGTGTTTATTGCGTTTTATATAGGGTTCACAAAAATATTCCGAATGGTTAATAATGAAGACTACAGGATGATTAAAGAGCTTATTGATTATAAAAAAATGTATACATATATCAAAGACGAAGTTAAAAGACAATAAAAATGGATATAAAAGGGAAAAGAATTCTTGTTATTGGTGGGGCAGGATTTATTGGCTCTCATATTGTTGATCAACTGATTGAAGAAGATGTTAAAAGTATAGTGATATATGATAATTTCTGTCGGGGTACGTATGAAAATATTGAAAATGCTTTAAAAGATTCCCGTGTAAAAATATTTGAGGATGGGGGTGATATTTTACAAACAGATATTCTCAAGGCAGCAGTAAAAGAGTCTGATATGGTTATTCATCTGGCTGCACTCTGGTTATTGCAATGTTATGAGTATCCCCGTTCAGCCTTTGAGGTAAATATTCGAGGGACCTTTAATGTGCTGGAAGCATGCAGAGATAATAAAATACAAAGGTTGATTTACTCGTCGTCTGCATCGGTTTACGGAGATGCTATTCAAATTCCTATGACAGAAGAACATCCGTTTAATAACAGAACTTTTTACGGAGCTACTAAAATAGCAGGAGAAGCTATGTGTCGGGCATTTTATGACCGTTATGGAGTTCCCTATGTAGGGTTAAGATATATGAATGTATATGGTCCAAGGCAGGATTATAAAGGAACTTACATCGCAGTTATTATGAAGATACTTGATAGAATAGATAAAGGGCTACCCCCAATTGTTTATGGAGATGGTAGTCAGAGTTATGATTTTATTTTCGTAAAAGATGTTGCTCACGCAAATATTTGTGCTTTGAAAAGTGATGCTGTTGATAAGTTTTATAATATTGGAAGTGGTCTTAAAACATCTATCAAAGAAATTACTGAATTACTATTAAAGCTTACGAATTCAGATTTAAAAATTCAATATGAACCTGCAGGTTTAACCTTTGTAACAAATAGAATAGGTAGCACAGACCTTGCAGAAAAGGATCTTGGATTTAAATATAGTACAAACCTTGAAGAAGGCTTGAGACAATTAATTAACTGGAGAAAGGAACATAAACAAAAGAAAGGATAAAAAACTTGAAAGTCCCAATAACAAAAACATCTTTTATTGCAGAAGATTTTGAGAAAATAAATATTCCTCTTGAGTCAGGATGGGTTGTACAGGGTCCTATGGTAAGGGAATTTGAACAAAAATGGTCAAAGTTTAGTGGAGGTGTACATTCAATTGCAGTATCAAGCTGCACAACCGCACTTCATCTTTCTTTGGTTGTTGCCGGAATAAAAAATGGTGATGAAGTAATTGTTCCTTCGTTTACCTGGATTGCTACGGCTAATGCCATTGAATATACTGGAGCGAAACCTGTTTTCTGTGATATTGACCTTGATACATTTAATATTGATGTGAGAAAAATTGAGGAACTTATAACTCCAAAGACACGAGCTATTATACCAGTACATTTGTTTGGTTTATCTGCTGAGATGGATACAATTACAGATATAGCAAACAGGTATAATCTTGTGATAATAGAGGATGCAGCATGTGGTTTTGCTACAAGGTACCGAGATAAGCACGTTGGGAATTTTGGATTAACAGGATGTTTCAGTTTCCACCCAAGAAAAGCAATTACTACAGGTGAAGGTGGTATGGTTATAACTTCTAACGAAGATGTTGCAACGAAACTTCGTTCACTGCGAGATCATGGTGCAAATCTAACAGATTATACAAGACATTCTTCTGATAAACCATTCCTCCTTCCCGAATTTAACATACTGGGTTATAATTATCGAATGACTGATATCCAGGCAGCTTTAGGAAGTGCTCAAATGGATAGGGCAAAATGGATTGTTGAAAATAGAAGGAGGGTTGCTAAAATTTATGATGAATTTCTGAAAGGTAATGAGATATTGAAACCCCCACAAACTCCAGATAAATGCTATCATAGTTATCAGTCTTACGTATGTTTATATCAAATAGATAATTGGTCAATCGATGGTATTCTAAAGACAAATGAAAAGCGAAACAGTTTTATGCAAAGGTTGTTTGAAAAGGGTATTTCTACTCGTCCCGGTACACATGCTGTGCATATGACCCAGTATTATTCTAACAAATATGGAATTAAGAAAGAAGATTTTTTAAATAGTTTTGCTGCAGATCGTTGTTCTATTGCGTTGCCACTATATCCAACAATGACAGAAGAAGAAATATCTTATGTTATAGAGAATGTTAAAAAACACTTGAAGAAATAAGTACTAATCTCTTCAGGAATAATTTTACAGTAAATGTATCTTGAACTCTTATGAGCAAATTTTGGAAAATTATTAGTGTATTAACTCACAAACCAGCACCAGTAGCATTTATCATAAAGGAACCGGAGGAGTATATATCAAGATATAACAAAGCAGGATATATTCGACTTAACAGATATCCATACTGGGTTGGGTTCTTCAGAGATTTTCATCATAAACTCGCTCTTGAAGTTATGAAGAGGACAGATGAATTTGAAATTGAATGCTGGAGACCTTATGGAGCAAGTATAGATAGAGAATATGAAACAGTTTTTGAAGGTGTCAAACACAGGGTATTTCCTTCTCGGTATATAAGAATTCCCAGAACTGGATACTGGCATTGGTCTAAACCAATGCTAAAAGCATTGAGAGCGGAAGCTGCAAAGGGGAAGAAAATTTTGTTACATCTTAATGATGGGCACACAAATTTTGCTAACTGGTTACTCCTGAAATTAAAATCGGTGATGCCTACTATCTATATGCATCGTGGCTATTGGTTTGCAAATTTTGATTTTAAATATAGGAGAAAAAACCCTTTCCTTCTTCTTTTGCATTCAAAAGAAAAAAAGGCACTTAAGTATATAGACTATTATTTTACGGGGTCAATGATAGAATATAAATATCTTACTAATGAGCTTCACCTGAAAGAGGTAAGTTTTTTTATGGATGGTGTTGATTTTGATTATTTCAAGCCTGGAGATAAAATAAAAGCTAAACGGGATTTGGGCATTCACCCTTCTAAAAAGGTAGTTTTGTCAGTTAATAGACTGACTTTTGGAAAAGGCATTGATTTATTAATAGATGTCCATAACATTCTTAAAAGAGAACGCGATGATTTTGTATTAATCAATGTGGGGTCTTATAATAATATTGACCCGCTTTATGACTATGCTAAGTCTGCAGGGATTATACTATACGAGAGAATGCCAGAACCTGAATTGCTAAGATTTTTTCAGGCTGCAGATTTTTATGTTTTGCCTATGTATAGTAAACTGGCTCAGATGTTTTCTGGAATAGGGACTTCGACTATTCAAGCCCTTGCCTGTAATTTACCGGTATTGAGTAAGAATCTTATACATTTCCCGGGGACAGAAGAAGAAAGAAAAAGTCTTGGTATTCAATTCGAAGACAGAGATGATTTTATTATAAAGTTCAGGTATATGCTTGATAATTATCATCTATTTAAAGAAGCAAGAGGTGTTACGGAAAAATATTTTGACTTCAAAGTAACAATAAATCAACTAACCCAAACATATAAGCAAGTAATAGAAAAATACTATAAAAAATGTGTGGAATTTTAGGGTATATTGGCAAAGGGGAATATTTTAGTAGAGAAAGATTTGCAGAGGCTACTAACATTGTTTCATATAGAGGTCCTGATGATTATGGATATACAGTACTTAACAATAAATACCAATTACATCAATATTATTCAGAAACACTTGAGGATTGTAATGTTGTCTCAAAGGATCTCTTGGTTGGCTTTGGATTCAGGAGACTTTCAATTATCGATTTAAGTCAAGCAGCTCATCAGCCAATGTTGTCTCCTGATAATAATTATGTTATAGTTTATAATGGGGAGGTTTATAATTATTTAGAACTTCGCTCTGAACTTGAGAAACTTAATCATAAATTTGTTTCGGGTAATGATACTGAAGTAGTGCTGCATTCCTATATGGAGTGGGGAGTTAGTGCCTTTGAGAAATTTAATGGAATGTTTGCATTTGCAATTCTGGATATGGTGAACAAAAAGGTTATTTGTTCAAGAGATAGATATGGTATAAAACCGTTTTATTATTTCTTTGATACAGAAAGTTTTATTTTTGCATCAGAAATTAAGCAAATTTTACATTTGCTTAACCGAAAACCAACAATTAATTATAAAGTCCTCTTTGATTTTCTTTCGCTTGGGGCTTACGGTAATGAAACTCACGAAACGTTTTTCAAAGATATTTATAGACTTTACCCAGGGCACTACTTTGAAATTGATATTTCTGAACCTGCAAGAATTAATTTAAAAGAAAAAACCTGGAAGGATAAATCAATACCAGAAATAAAATATAACTGTAATGAAAAGATAATTTTTGAAGATCTTTATAATTTACTTGAAGATAGTATACGAATAAGATTAAGAAGTGATGTACCGATTGGTACCTGTCTTTCCGGAGGGATTGATTCTTCAGCTCTTGTATGTATAACTGATAGAATTTTACGACAAACCCCTGATTCATATCGACATAAGGTTTTTATAATCAAATCTCAAAGTGGAAAATATGATGAGTCCCAATTTGCTCAAATGGTTATAGATATCACCAATACAGATGCTTATTTCAGGGTGCCAACTGGCGCTGATTTGAAAACTGATCTTGAGAAGTTTATCTGGCATAATGATGAGCCATTAATTAAAGCAAGTATGTTTGGTGGCTATTATGTTTATAAACTTGCTAAGGAAAGTGGTGTTACAGTAGTACTCGATGGACAGGGGGCAGATGAAATCTTTGGTGGATATTTTCAACTTCCTTATATTGAGAGCCTTTATAATTCCCTCAAAAAGGGACAAGTAGGAACTTTTATAAGACAATTTAAAATTAATAGAAAAAACAGCAACTTGTCAAGAACAGTGTTGAGTTATTACCTTCTAAAGTTTGTGATGAAAAACTTAGCACATATAATAATGCCAGAGACTTTTAGGCCCAACCTATGGCATTCGGTAAAAGATTGGTTAAATAGAGATTTTTATAATTATTACATTAAAAAATCTAATGTGATTACAAAGAGATTTAACAACAACAATATTGAAGCTTTTGGTGATATTATCAAACAGCAATGTTTCGAGCATTTATATTACACAAACCTACCAGGGATTTTAAGACAGGTTGATAGAAATTCAATGGCATTTTCTATAGAAGCAAGAGTTCCATTTCTTGATCATCGACTTGTTGATTTTGTTATGGAGCTTCCTTCTGAGTTTATTCTAAAAGATGGTTACACGAAATATGCTTTACGAGGAGCTCTGAAAAATGTAATTCCTGAGCCGATTCGACTACGGAGGGACAAAATTGGTTTTTTTGTTGATGAGTGGTTATTAATAAAAGATTCTCAACAATTTGTGAAGAGTCTTATTCTTGATTATAAAGATGAATACGGAATCTTCAACCTGGAGGGGATTCTGAAAAAACTTCCTGATATATTTGCAAGTAATGAAAGATATAATTCCCTCTTCTGGCGAACATTGAATGTAATTGTCTGGATTAACAAATTTATAAAGTAATGAACATAAGTATTTTTGGATTGGGCTATGTAGGTTGTGTTGGGGTAGCCTGTTTTTCTAAAGAAGGACATAAAGTTATCGGAGTGGATATTAATCCCTTAAAAGTAGAATTAATTAACTCTGGTAAGCCTACTATTGTAGAAAAAGATGTGGATGTGTTGATAAAAGATGGATATGAAAAGAATTTAATAAGTGCAACTTCAAATCATCTGCAAGCAGTACTTGATACTGAGGTTTCATTTATATGTGTAGGGACTCCAAATGATGAGACAGGACATCTTGATATTAGTTATATAATACGGGTTACCGAACAAATTTGTGAGGGTCTTAAATTAAAGAATGGATTTCATACTATTGCTGTAAGAAGTACAGTACCTCCTGGAACAATTGATAGGCTTATAGATATTATAGAACAACGAACAAAGAAGAAACATAATGTTGATTTTGCAGTTGTTATGAACCCAGAATTTTTAAGGGAGGGAACTGCAGTTGATGACTTCTATAATCCACCTATGACAGTAATAGGGTCAGTATCGACAAAAGGAATTGAGGTAATAAAAAGTTTATATTCTATGTTGAGCGCTGAAACTTATGTCGTTGAAACTAAAATTGCTGAAATGATTAAGCTGGTAAGCAATTCATTCCATGCTTTAAAAATAGCCTTTGCCAATGAAGTTGGTAATATTGCTAAGAGATTGAATATAGATTCTCACCAGATGATGGATTTATTTTGTAAAGATACTAAATTAAACATCTCTGCTGCTTACTTAAAACCTGGTTTTGCTTATGGGGGGTCCTGTTTGCCGAAAGATTTAAGAGCACTTGAAATTTTAGCTTACGATTTATATCTGAGTACACCTTTAATTTCAAGTATTAACCAATCAAATGACATCCAGAAAAATCTACCGGTTAAGTTTGTTGAAAAAAGTAAATGTCATAAAATAGGTATTGTAGGTTTAACTTTTAAACAAGGTACTGATGATTTAAGGTACAGTCCTATGCTTTCAGTAGTTGAACAATTAATAGGGAAGGGTTATGAAGTGAGGATTTTTGATGAAAGTATAAATCTATCAGCCCTTATTGGAGTCAATCGGGAACATTTACTTACACGAATTCCTCATATATCAAAGTTACTCTCAGAAGACTTAGAATCTGTTATCGAATGGTCAGAACTTTTACTGGTAAATATGCGGTACCCATCATTAAGTGAGTTAATAGAGAATAAAACTGATTTGATAATTCTTGATTTAATTAATCTTGATGACCTGAAATTTCATAAAGGATATAACGGTCTGGCCTGGCGATGAAATTACTTGTTGTTGCTTTTGGGCATACTGAAAATGTATTAACATTATGTAAAGAACTTTCAAAAAAGATAGTTTTACATCTTTGCTTTATATTTTCAGGGGACAGGGTTCAGAATGGGATTCTTGAGCTTGACCTCAGTAAATTTAAGTATGGATTGAATACAGATAGCGAGATTATAAAACATCTACCAGTTGAAATACAGAATTTTATTGACAACTCTTTTTCTCTTAGTGTTATCCGTACCCCACATAGAAAAGTATTCAAAGATTTTACTTTTACAAATTTTCGTTTACTAAGAAAAAGTTTCCGTAAACTTACCAAAGAATTCGATTTTGATATAGTTCACTATAACGGACTATCAGGGTTCCTCTTGTATTTGCCCCTGTTTTTACATGGCAAGGCAAGATTCTGGACATTACACGATGCGATACCACATACTGGAGACGAAAATGTTAAAACAAAAATTTTAAATAAGCTTTTAAGCAGGTATGATTTTTTCTTTGTACAGCATTATAAATACTTACGGGATAAGTTTATTGAAAATTTTAGAGTGAAACCGGAAAAGGTATTTCAGTTATATTCTGGTCCACTTAATGTTTACAGGAATTTCGAATCGGATGAGCGCATTGTTAACGGTGACTATATTCTTTTTTATGGACGCATTGCTAAATACAAGGGGATAGATTATCTCTTAAAGGCGTATAATAAGCTTAAAACAGATGTGAAACTTGTGATTGCAGGAAGTGGTAGGTTATGGTCTGAAAATGAAATAATAGATTCAAATAAAAACATTATCTTTTTAAATAAATATATTGAGACACGAGAACTTGTAAGTTTAATCAAGAATTCTTTATTTGTTGTTGCTCCATATACTGATGCTACTCATAGTGCTGTTGTAGTAACTTCTTATGTTTTCGGAAAACCTATTATTGCTTATAATGTAGGAGGATTAAGTGAAGTTATTCAAAATAATTTTACTGGCATACTGGTGGAACCAAACTCTGTTGATGCTCTCAGTGTTGCTATTGAGAATTTATTGTGCGATAAAGAGCGTATAAAGGAGATGGGAAAGAATATTGGGAATTTCCTTAATGACAGGTTGAACTGGGAGGAAATTAGCAATGGCTATTACAAAATGTATAAATCCATTTTTAATGATTAGGGTCCTTTATATTATTGATACACTCGGACCGGGAGGCAAAGAAAGACAGCTTGTTGAGATTTTACGTGGCTTAGATAAGAATCTAATTAAACCTTCGGTTGTGACTTTTAATCCAGGGGAGTTTTATGCTGGACTGGTGCGGGAACTTACTGAGACTTTTATAGAACTTGAAAAGAGAAACAAACTCAAACCGGCATTTTTAATGTCCTCCATTATAGAAAAATTAAAACCTAATATTATTCACACTTTTGATGCGTTGTCTTCGTTTTATGCATATCTGCCTGCAAAAAAATATAGAGTGAACGTTTTGAATAATTCCATTCAAGATGCTGGAGTTGATAAAGGCTGGGAGTATAAGTTTAAACGATTCTTTCTGAAAAAAGCAAACCTTGTTCTTGCTAATTCTTTTACAGGATTAAAATACTACCGTGTTAAAGGAGAAGTTATTTATAATCTTATTGATTTAAATAGATTTGTTCCTTATGGAGAATCGGAAGAATTTAATATTATAATGGTTGCGAATTTTACACCTTACAAAGATTATGATACATTTTTGAAGGCTGCAAGGATGTTGGTAACTGAGGGAATAGTTGGAAAAGTTTTTATGGTAGGTGCAGGTGTATCTTTTGAAAAATATAAAAAAGAAATTGAATCTTATGATGAAGTTAAGAATAGATTTGTTTTGGCAGGGATGGTAAATAATGTAGAAAAATATTTATCACTTTGTAAAATTGGAATTTTATGTTCTACTCCAAAATTCAAAGAAGGAATTTCTAATTCTATACTTGAGTATATGGCAGCAGGATTAGTCCCAATTGCAACTAACATAGGTGGTACACCAGAAATTATTGAAAATGGTAAAAATGGTTTTCTTATTGAACCACGTGATTATGAGTCGATATATATAAAGGTAAAGCAGTTAAAAGAAAATAATGACTTGCGCAAAAATATTGTAAGTGAGGCAAAAAAGACAATTTTGGAAAAATTTAATTATAGCAAGAATTTATCTAAACTTATAGAAATATATTTAAGATTATCAGAACAAAAACTGTAATAAGGGCAATATTAAAAAAGATTTATTTCGAGTTTGGTTTTAAAATCAAACTCGAAAAAGTGAAAAATAAAAATTGTTATATCCCCGCAGGTAAAAAGTGTGTACTATTGATATGTACAGACTTTGAACTGGCGTGGGCATGGAGATTTTCAAAAATCTATCGTAATTCTAAAATTGTTGCTGAGCGAAGAGCAGAAATAGAAAGACAAAATATCCCTTTAATACTCGAACTTGCTGATACATTTCAGATTCCTTTAACTTTTGCAACAGTTGGTCATCTTGCACTTGAAATGTGTGATAGTGATAATGGTAATTATCATCCTGATGTTTTGCAGATACAGCCTTTTAACGATAATTACTGGGAGTACAATGAGGGATGGTATAATTACGATACTTGTAGGAATCCAGAAACTTCAAAGTTTTACAAGAGTCTAGATTTAATAGAACAGATATTGAGCTCAAATGTTAAACATGAGTTAGGATGTCATACTTTTTCCCATATCAATTGTAATGAAAAAGTGTGTAGTCCACAAGTTTTTAAGAGCGAAGTTATGAAATGTAAGGAGATGTTTGCTAAACTTGGAATAGAACTCAGGTCGTTTGTATTCCCCGGAAATGTGCTTGGGCACACCAATTTACTCAAGGAGTTTGGATTCACTTCATACCGTGATGGAAACAATGATATTCTTGGTTATCCAAAACAAATATCACGGGAGTTCTGGGAAATTAAGAGTACTTCACAGATTGTTTTCAGAAATTACTGGAGTTTGGATTATAATATAAGATACTATCTGAAGATTATTAAAAAGGCTATGAAAACCAATACGGTATGTTATTTATGGTTTCATCCATCTCACAGAGAACAGGAATTTTTTACAATTCTTTCTGCAATCTTTGAGTATGTCAATAATGAACGTGAAAATATTTATATTACAACTACCGGAGACTATATAAACTGGCTTAATAATAATGTCTGAATGGAGAATTAGAAATATTGAGATTGACGATTTAAAGAGTTTGCACCAACTCTTTGAAAATAATGTTACACAAGACGATGAAAAAATAGATTTTGAGAATTTTTGCTTACAGTTTAATCATTTGTTCAAGGATAATATACCTGGTAGTACTTTTTTGCTAATCTCATTAGACGAAAACGGAAAGGTTATTGGTTCGTATGGAATTGTTCCATATTTTTTCAAGCTGGAACAGAAAAATGTAGTGGCTGGATTTCCAGCATGGCTAATGGTAGATAATAAATATAGAAAGAAATTTTTATTTTTCGAACTCTCACGTCAATTTCTTGATAGCTATAAAGATTACAAGATCGACTTTATTTTTGCATACATTACTCGTTCGCATACCGTCAATGCTCATTTGAAATTAGGATATTCTTATATTACTGACCTCAAGGTGATGGCAAAACCTACTAACATTAATAGGTTAATCAGTACAGTTGTTGGTAACCCTCTGCTACGCGTATTTGGTATGTTATTTAAGCCCTTCATTGGTTTATATTTTGATTTTAAAAGTGCAGGATATAGTGATTATAATGTTGAAGTGGTAAATGATATACTCTCGATAGATTCGTTTCTTAAGGAGGCTTCATCCACTTATGGGTGTATAGCTTTTCGTGATGCACGGATTTATAATTGGAGATTTAAAAATAACTCTGCGAAAGATTACGAAATCTTTATGTCAAAATGTAATGGTAAAATTATGGGGGTATTTGTAACACGAAAAATGGCAATTAAAGGATTAAAGGCGCTGGTCATAGTTGATTTGATAGTAAAATTCCCCGACCATAAAACTCTTCGGATGATATTGGATTATTGTTATAACAGGGGAAAAAACGAGGGGTATGATTTGGTATCGTTATTATATAACCCTCATTTAAAAAATTTCAAAGAACTAAAACGAAGTGGTTATATTGACACACGTGAAAAAGTTGTTTTGATTTACCATTCTAAAAATTCATGTTTAATTAATAATGATAATCTTAAAGAGTGGTACATAAGCTGGTTTGAACATGATTTTGTATGAATAAACCTGAAAAAAATATATTGCTTCTATCTGTCGATTTTGAAGATCCCCGTTATGAGATTTCTAATGGAATGAAGTATAGTAACAGAGTCAGTATAATGACAGAAAAATTTCTGGATTATTTTACACACCGAAATCTTAAAGCGACCTTTTTTATCTCCGGCCATTTAATAGATAGTCATTTACCATTATTACAAAGAATAGAGAGTGAAGGGCATGAAATAGGATGCCATACTTATGCCCATAAATTATTAAACAGGTATAATAGAGAAACATTCAGTAAAGATCTTACAAAATTTTTTGAGGCAACGGAGAAATATGGTTTTAAAAAGCCAATAGGGTTTCGTGCACCCTCACTTACTATAAATGAAAATACAAGATGGGTGTATAGTGTACTTTCAGAATTTAGAATTTGTTACTCTTCTTCAGTCTTACCTTCTAATATTCCAGGTCTTGGGTGGAAACAAGTATTGCGTCAAGTTCATCTGCAAGATGGGATATGGGAAATCCCGTTGAATGTTTATTCACTGTTTTATCTACGAGTACCTTTTTCAGGAGGAATGTTTTTTAGGATTGTTCCTAACTTTATTTTAAGAAGAGCAATTTTGCAAAACCTGCGAGAGGGTTTTCCCCTTGCTATGTATTTTCACCCTTATGAGGCTGATTACCAGCAAGAACGTTATAATCATGTTGGTACAAGCAATATACTTTTTAAGTGGTTAATGTACTATAATAGAAGAAATTTATTTACCAAAATAGATTTTTTGCTTGACGTATTTGAGTTATGTGTAATGCCGTATGGTTTATTTTACTATAAACACTTAGCTTAAAAGTGGAAAGCAATAGAGTTCAGAATTTTAAGGTGAATTTGAAGAGAAAAGGGATAAAACACCTTTTACAAAACCCTTCCGAAATATATCTGTTGTTCCCATTAATTGTTAGGGTACTGAGAAATAGAATGATAAAAGATCTTACAGAAGTATTCCTTCTGGAGATGGAGCTTGGTGCAAGAGAATATGATAGAAATTACAGTTATGCTATAGGAAATAGTGTGAATGAACTCAAACAGTTTGTAGACAATAGAATAAAAGAAGATGTTACTTTATTAGATTTTGATTATGAAGGGAATATACATCTCCGAATGCAGAAAGGGGATAAGTATTATGTGTTGAAAGAAAATGATGCTATCGCTTCAATTTTATTTGTCTCCTTTACAAGTGCTCTTATTACTCCCGTAAGTTATGAACTAAAAATGCCGGCCGGCTATGTAGGTATATATGACGTTTATACACTTCAAAAATACCGGGGAAAAAGATTATACCAGAATTTGTTTAACTTTTGTGTTGATAGTTTGTTTAGAGAAGGATATAAAAAAGCTTATTTGTGGTTGATGAAACACAATGTCCCTTCAGTTGTGGTACACAACAAGCTTGGGATGAAAACTGTTGTAAAAATAATTATGATGAAACAGGGATATGGTTTTAGATGGAGAAAAATCAAGGAAGTAAATTTTAATTCAATCTGCTTATTGGAGAAATAAGTTGAACAAAACAGTTGCTATACTGGGGTTATTTGATACTGGCCTTGCGGTGGGACGAGCACTTGGAAGAAAGGGAGTTTGTGTTTATGGTTATGATTATAATCTTAAAAATTCTGGTTTTAAATCTAAATATATTATTGGGAAAAAATGTCCTTCGCCTGTAGAAAAACCAGATGAATTGCTCAGGCAACTTTTAAAAGATACTGAAGGTAAAACCAGAAGGATATTGATTCCTGCCGCAGATGAGTTTGTGTTTTTTATCAATGATTACAGAGAGTTTTTGGAGCGTAGCTATGAATTTATAATTCCCGATAAATCTATTATTAATTCTATCAGGGATAAATATAATCAGATAAGATTTTTTGAAAATCTTGGTTTTAAAGTACCGGAATCATTCAAATTAAATATTCAATCTGAATTAGATGCTATAAGTTTTTGTGATACGAAAAAGTATGTTATTAAACCTATTAATCATTATAGATGGAGACAGTTTTTCAAGGGTAAGGTATTGCGGGTAGCTGACAATTTGGAATTGAATCGGCTGGTAGACTTGATGTTTGAAAAGGAAGTACCCTTTTTTATTCAGGAAGTTGTTCCCGGTAATTGTGTTAACAATGTTGAAATATCATTCTATTATAATAATAAAGGTATCCCAATAAGTACATTTATTTTTAGAAAACTTCGTCAGTATCCTGATGAATATGGGTATGGTTGTGCCATTGAATCATTTGAAGATGAAAAATTGTCAAAATTTCTTATTGGAAAACTTAATGAAATAGGATGGCGAGGTTTTGCCAATGTTGAACTAAAATATGATTCTGAACAAAATGAATATAAGTTTATAGAGATAAATCCCCGAGTGTGGCAACAAATTGGAGTTGCAGAATCGCTGGGAATTAATTTCCCACTGATGATGTATGAAGAGCTTTGTAATAAGGTTTATAAAAATTTTTATTTTCCTTCTAAATTAGAGTTTAAAGCTGTAGATCCAATACCTGATTTAATTAGTGCCTTTAAACTGATTATCGAAAAACGATTGACTTTTACCGAATGGTTCAAATCAAGAAATGGATCAATATATTTTGGTACATATGCAAAAGATGATTTGAGACCATTTTTTGCATCATTACAATATGGACTTATGATAATTAAAATTATCGCTCATCTTTTAAGACATCTATTGAAAAATATAAAAGATGATACTCTTTCTTGGTGATATTATGTTGGGCAGAGGTGTTGCTGAAACTATTGATGGTAAGGGATATGATTTCCCATTTCGTGAAATATTAACATTATTACATAAACAAAGTTATGTGGTTGCAAACCTTGAGCATCCACTTACAAACGCAAAGACTCCTAACAAAAAGAAAAATCCACATCTTATTTTCAAATCCCCTCCAGAATATGTGCAGGTACTTAAGCAGGCTGGAATTAATATTGTGACTCTTGCAAACAATCATATTACAGATTATGGACTGGAAGGAATAGAAGAAACTTGTAACGTTCTAAAAGGCAATGGAATTTATTTTACTGGAGCAGGAAGAGATTTGGTGGAGGCAACAATACCTGTTGAGATGAGTGTTAATGGGATGAATATAGGTTTATTTGCATTTAATGATTTTATCAGGTACGTTAAGATTGCAGATAAAAAAACTTATGGGGTTGCACCGTTTAACGAGACTCTAATTAATTCGCTGATGAAAACCTATGAAACAAACTTTGACTATATTCTTTTCTCTGTACATTGTGGTATTGATTATTTTAATTATCCTATACCTGCAGTTTTGAAGAAGCTGGAAACACTTTTGATGAACTATGAGAGATTAATTGGAATTATCTGTCATCATTCGCATTTTCCCCAGCCGGTGCTCTGGTTTAATAAAAAATTTATTATTTGCTCACTTGGTAATTTTCTGTTTGATGAACCTTTTCCTCAGTCGAGAAGAAGTTATATAGTTGAATTGGATTTATGTCCCAATACGGTACCAGAATTAAAGCAACACTTTTTTTCGGTTATCGATGATTGGCGGTTGATCTTAACAGATGATGAAAAAGAAAAAAAAAGATTAGAGATTTTAAAAGACGAAATACTGAAAGGCAGTGATGTTTTTTTTGAAGTTGATAGAAACTGGATTATGTATAATCTCTATTATTTTTTCGAATCGTTTGATTTTTCGATTTTGAGTTACCTTTGTAGGTATTATAGCATTTTTGATGTTATTGCAGCTGTCTTTCAGAAACTGAAAAAGAAAGTTTTTAACAAATGATTGATTTTGTTTTGAAAATTGGTAAAGAAATAAAAAGCTCCAATTACTATGAATTAGATTTCCTCTCAAGCTTTTATAAAAGAAAAGTTGAAAACACTTACGAGAGGATTTCAGTTTGTTTTTATTATAAAGATGAAACCAATAATGATTTTCTTGAGACTGAAGAACATCTTTTTTTCCTGATAGGTTATATTTTCCCGAGATTTGACTTTAGAAATATGGTTAAGAATAAATCGCTATTGGATTATTATCATCTGATATTAGAGGATTATAGAAGATTCTTATATACGTATAAAGGTAATTATACTATTATACTGTTAAATAAAAAAAATAAAACAGTATCGCTTTTCAACAGTATTTTGTCCACAAATTTTATTTTCTATTTTGCGTCAGCTGAAAACGTTGTCGTATCCAGTTCACTATGGTTGATGCTTGGGAGTCTGAAATCTTTTAAAATAGACCCTCAGGCATTGATAGAGATTTGCATATTTGATTATATACTGGGGAATAAGACACTTATTAAAGATGTATATCATCTTGAATATGGGGATATAGCTCATTTGAGTAACTCTCAAGTTAAAAAGGAAAACTTGTATGATTTCAGAAAATTAATCAAGTCCGCTCCGTTAACCAGTAAGGAGTCAACCCTTAACAAGGCGAATCTTATCGAGGTGATGAAATATAACATCAAACAGATTATTGATACAGAAAGGAAGTTCTTGTTTCCAATAACAGGAGGATTGGATAGCAGACTAAATCTTTCACTTGTTGATAATAGTGATAGGAAGAAAATTGTAACATACACTTATGGGATGGAAAAGAGTGTTCAGTTTCGGATAGCACAAAAAGTAGTATCAACATTGGAATTAGAACATATTCCTGTATATCTTAATAATGAGTTCAGTAACTTATACCCTTTCTATGGAGAAAATGCAATTTTACTCTCATCAGGATATGCTCCCTATATGAGAGCAAATTTCTATTATGCCTTTTCAAAACTTCAACGAATTGCTTCGAGTTATGTTAGCGGGGTCTTTGGAAGTGAATTAATAAAGCCAATGCATCTTTCAGGAGGGCAGTCTTTGAATTACTCTACAGTTAGATTGTTTAGAGAAGATGACCATTGGCAAATCCTAAATGAAATTTTTGATAGGGGCAGAGAAAAAGGATTTATAAAAGCTCCATTATGGACATTAGAAATTAAAGATAAAATTTATACTTATCTGGAATCTGAATATTTTAAAAAATACTCAGGACTTAATTGGAAAGAAAAGCTCTTCTTATTTCATTTAAAAGAGGGAATGAGAAAATTTTTTATGGAAGAACTATCAATAGAAAGATATCTGGTACGCGTATATACTCCATATCTTGATCTTGATTTTATAGAATTCCTTTTTTCAAGTAGCTATGCTGGTTTATACAATGGAATTTTTGAAGAGAGTTTATTTAAGCGAAGGAAAGGACAATATTTTTATGCTGATGTTCTGGGAGTTACTGCTCCTCAACTTGCAGAAATTCCAACTGATAGGGGTATTGTGCCTAAAGATCTAAAATCGTTTTTCGGTTGGTTGAAGGTCGTAAGAGGCTATTTCTTTACCAAAATGCTTAAAACAAAAATTATCGGGAATGATACTTACAATCAAAACCTGTGGGATAACATATTTTTAAATCATTTCAAGGACTCGTTGCAGGTTAAGGATGATTTTTTTAATATAAGTTTTAACTACTTAGATAAAGTTTTAAGAAGTGGTCATTCCTATGAATTCTCGCGCCATCTTTCGCTGAAATTATGGCTAAACAAAGTTTATCAGTTATTCTGATGAAAGTATTAATTATACTAAATTATAGACGGGATAAAAGTGGAATTACAAACCAGATAATTGAATTAAAAAATGGCTTTGAAAGAGAGGGGATAGAAACGCACCTTGTCTCAACTTATGGTAATGTTTTTAAAAGGTTGTCCAGTATAATAAATTCCTTTAGAAAGGCAAAAGGAACTGATTTAATTATTGCAGCGGGTTGCGCTTACTTTGGTTTTTATCCGATATTTGTTGGCTCTTTAGTGGGAACACTGAGGAGGAAAAAAGTTATAGTGAATTTTCATGATGGTCTTGGAGAAAAATTTTTGGCTCAGTGTGGATGGCTATGCAGGTTAATTATTGGGAAGAAATACGTGGCGGTTGCTTCCGGGTTTCTTTTTGAAGTTTTCAAACGATATGCTTACAAAGCAGTGCTGATACCAAATCATTTTTTTGAAAACAAGTCAATAACTGTTAAAGTGACTCGCAGTATATTTGAGAAGAGAGTTATTTGGGCAAGGAGTTTTGAAAAATTGTATAGACCTGAACTGGCATTGGAGATTGCAGATGTTATAAGTAAGAAAACAGGTGCAGTTTTTGACTTTTATGGAGATGGTAGTTTATATAACGGATTATCAAGGAAATTTAAAAACGACCATATTCGTTTTTTTGGTTTTGTTCCCAGGGAAATCTTGTTTAAGAAATATGGAGAATATGATATTTTCCTAAATACTTCTGACTATGACAATTTCCCTTTGAGTATAGTAGAAGCTGGTTTAAACAAACTATTGGTAGTAACATCGGCAGCGAGTGGGATAGTCAGTATATATAACAATGATGAAGTAATTTATGCTCATAATAAAGAGGAGTTTATTAATAAATTGCTTGATGTGGTGGAAAACTATGAGAAGTATCAGGATATAAAGATAAATCTTTTTAAAAAAGTTCAGAGCTTCAATTGGGAAAACGTTAAACATCAATGGTTAAATCTAATAAAAACTAAATGAAAGCAGTAATATTAGCGGGAGGACTTGGGACACGCCTAAAACCTTTTACAAGTGCAATTCCGAAGCCTTTATTACCGGTAGGAGAGAAAGCCGTGATGGAAATACAAATAGACCTATTGAGGAAACATCGGTTCACTAATATTTTTGTTGCTACGAATTATAAATCAAATTACATTGAAAATTTCTTTAAAGATGGCAGCAGGTATGGAGTAAATCTTCATATTAGTAAAGAAAGAAGAAGATTGGGAACTGCAGGCCCACTTAAATTAATTGAAAAAGAGCTAACCGAACCTTTTCTTGTAATGAATGGAGATATACTTACCTCAGCTAACCTTAAGAGAATGTATGAATTTGCAGTAAACACAGATACACTTTTAACAATTGCAATAAAAAAAGAAATTACCCCATTTGCTTTCGGGAATATAACTTTTAAAGGTGATTATGTGACCCACATAGAAGAGAAACCTGATTTGACTTTTTTCATTCTTGCCGGTATATATGTAATGAAGCCTGAGATATTAAAGCTGATTCCATCAAACAGATACTATGGAATGGATCAACTAATTCAGTATTTGTTAAAGAAAAAAATTCCCATTACAAAGTATGAAATAAAAGAATACTGGCTTGATATAGGTCGGTTAAGTGATTACGAAAAAGCCCAGGGCGTTTATAAAAAACATTTTAAAAATAAAAGATGAAACAAATATTAGTAACTGGTTGTGCAGGGTATATTGGTTCTGTCCTGACAAAAAAACTTTTAGCGGAGGGCTTTAAAGTTATTGGCTATGATTCCTTGATTTTTGGAGGGGAATCATTACTTGATATACTTACTAACAATAATTTCACTTTTATTAAAGGAGATGTTCGTGATACAGTGTTGTTAAACCGTGTAATGAAGGAAGTTGATTGTATTGTTCACTTAGCAGCAATTGTTGGTGATCCAGCTTGTGCGACACAGCCAGATCTCGCAAGAGAAGTAAATTTATATGCTTCGAAAGAATTTTTGCGATTGGTAAGGGAAAATCCTAAGATTGAAAAGTTTATCTTTGCCTCTACCTGTAGCAATTATGGGAAAATGGAAAACACAGAATTTGTTGATGAAACTTCTCCACTAAATCCGGTTTCTTTATATGCAGAGTTAAAAGTTGAGTTTGAGAAATATATGTTAAATCAAGATGTCCATTCGGCAGTTACTTCTTTACGTTTTGCTACTGTATATGGGCTTTCTCCACGAATGAGATTTGATTTAACAGTGAACGAATTTGTTAAAGAACTTACACTTGGGAGAGAACTTATGATATTTGGAGAACAGTTCTGGAGACCGTACTGTCATGTAAACGATTTGAGCAGAGCTTGTATATATGTTATTAAATCTGAATATCAGAGAGTAAATAGAGAAGTCTTTAATGTAGGCGATACTTCGGAGAACTATCAGAAAAAAACTATTGCTGAAGAAATACAACGAGTAATTCCTGAGGCAAAAATACGATACATAAGAAAAAATGAGGATCCCCGCGACTACAAAGTGAATTTTGATAAAATTAAACGTGTTATGAAATTTTCGATTACTCGCAGATTACCTGATGGCATAAGAGAAGTCCACAAAGCACTTAAAGAAGGAATAATCTTAAATCCAGAAGATAAAAGATACTACAATGTATAAGATTCCTTTATTTGATTTAAATTATGATGAACAGGAGGAACAGGCTGTTATTGAAACACTTCGTTCACGGTGGGTTTCAATGGGACCGAAGGTAACTGAGTTTGAGAATAAATTTAAAACCGCACTTGGAAGCCCTTATGCAATAGCACTTAGCAGTTGTACAGCATCGTTACATCTTGCATTGAAGGCTTTAGGAGTTAAAGAGGGTGATGAAATTATTTGTCCATCATTAACTTTTGTTGCTACAGTAAATGCTATTAGATACCAGGGTGCAAAACCGGTTTTTTGTGATATTAAATCGTATGATGATTTAACAATTGATCCTGTCCAAATCGAGCAGGCAATTACTCAAAAGACCAAAGGAATAATTGTAATGCATTATGCAGGGTATGCTTGTGATATGACAGAGATAATATCACTTGCAAATTATAAAAAATTATTTGTTGTAGAGGATGCCTGTCATGGAATCCTTTCGGAATATCAAGGGAGTAAATTAGGCACCATTGGTGATGTGGGGTGTTTTAGTTTTTTTGCAAATAAAAATTTAAGTACTGGTGAAGGAGGTATGGCGGTTACTGATTCTGATGAACTATATGAAAAGATAAAAGTGTTGCGCTCGCATGGAATGACTTCGCTGAGCTATGACCGGGCAAAAGGGCATACAACTGAATATGATGTTATTGACCTTGGATATAATTACAGGATGGATGATATACGCGCTTCATTGGGGCTCATTCAATTGAGTAAATTACGTAATGATATTCTAAAGCGTCAGCGAGTCAGAAAAATGTACCTTGAAAGATTAGAAGGAATAGATAGTATCATTATTCCATTTAATAATAGAACTGAATTTTCTGCTAATTATATATTTGTGATAGTTCTTAAAAATTCAATGAGTAATAAAAGGGATCGGGTAAGAAATTATCTTGCAGAAAAGGGGATACAGACAAGCATACATTACCCCGCGGTTCATAGGTTTTCAATTTATCGGGATAATTCAACTTATTTACCGCTTACTGAATATGTTTCTGACAATGTTATTACCTTACCAATGTACTCACGGTTAACGACTGAAAACGTAGATTATATCTGTGAGAATATCAGAAAGGCTATTTAACGGGTAATAATGTTTGATAGTAATGTTTTTATATTGTCATTACCAATAATTTTCTTTTTGTATTACCTCTTGCCTGTAAGCCTGAGGAATTATGTATTATTGATTTCAAGTATTTTAATAGTATTTCAATTTGGTGTTGTTAGTGTTGTAGTATGTGTTGGTGTAACACTGATTGTATTTTTTATAGCCGTATTAATAGAGAAAGCAATATCAAAAGTATTGCTTTTATACTCGGCAATCTCACTCATTATTGCTGGCTTTGTATTGATTCGCTTACAAGTTGGTGATTCTGGACTGTTTTTGTATGCTACCGGTTATTCATATTATTCGTTTCAGTGTATCAGTTATTTAGTGGAAGTTTATTATGGCAGATACAGTGTTGAAAAAAATCTTATGAGATTTTTTCTATATATTTTTTTCTTCCCAAAATTTGCTTCTGGTCCAATTGAAAAACCTAAATTTTTGAGACAACTTGAATCCAATAATAAACCATTCAATTACACGTTGATGATGTCAGGCTTGAAACTTATGTTATTGGGCTATTTCAAAAAACTTGTAATTGCTAATCGACTTGAGCTTGTAACAGGTAATATTTTCAGTAATATAAAAGAGGCCAGCAGCTTAGATTTGTTGCTTGCACTAATTTTATATTCTATTGAAATATATGCGGACTTTTCTGCTTATGCAGACCTGGCAGTTGGAACAGGTATGATCTTTGGGTTGAATCTCGCTCGTAATTTTGACAAACCCTATTTATCTCGTAGTATTACAGAATTCTGGAGAAAATGGCATATCACATTAAGTCAATGGGCACGAGATTATGTATATTTACCGTTAGCGTATAAAACTATAAGTTCTTTTAAAAGACTTAAACTATCTCTTAATACTAAAGAACATATAGCCTATGTTTCTTCATCATTATTAACTATGATTGTTATAGGTTTATGGCATGGCTTTACGTTTGGCTTTCTTGTCTGGGGGATACTTCATGGATTTTATTTGAGCATAGGACGGTTGACAAAATCTTTGAGGCGGCGGTACCAGTTACCTTTAAAAAAGACCCTGATTTATAAAATAGGCGCTGTTATCTGTACATTTTTACTTGTTACATTCAGCTGGGTCTTTTTCAGGTTTAATGACTTTTATAGTGCTATCACAGTACTTGAAAAAATTGTTTTATTATTTACTGGTCAATTATTTTCAGTAGCGCACCTATTAAAATTTAATGCAGGTTTTTATATAATAATGTTGTTTGTGCTACTATTACTTTTCAGTGAGATTTTTGAGTCACAAATTAAACAATATTTTTATAATCTTCCTCTTATGTTACGATGGATGGGATATGCTATCTTTATTATTTTTATTTTGACTTTTGGGGTATTTGAAGGAAATACATTTATTTATATAAAGTTCTGATGTGGCATTTTTTTAGAAAAGTCTCGCTTTTTTCTTTGATACTTGTTCTCACAAGCAACTTGATGTTTTATACTATATCAGAATGGGCACAGAGCTTTTACTTTTCTGAGTCTGGTTATGAATGGTTGCAAACATTGAGAAATAAGCCCCGTTTAATTTTCTTAGGACCGAGCACTGCAAAGTTAGGGTTGAGTTGTTTTGTAGTGGGAAATGTTATGGGTTTTTCTTCGGGAGAAGTTGTTAATCTTGCAACTGATGCGCAAACGCCGATTCTTTCTTATTATATCTTTAGCAAATATAACCAATATTTCCACAGGAAGTATATTGTTGGATATATTCTGGAACCATGGGTTTGTTCCGAATATTACTATTATAAGGATGGGGTTTTGAGTGCCAGATGGGGATTAGCTCAGCGTCTTTTTTTTATATCTTGTTCAAAAGATTATTTGAGGATTTTTCTAGGTGGAAATTTCGCTCTGGCATTTAAGAAAATTTTCCGAAATCATACGGAAATAAATTATAATGTTCCTCCTAATTTTGGGAGTGATGTTATTCCACAAGGCATAAAAGTAACAAATTTTAAAGAACCAATAGAAGAATGGTTCAGAAAAGATGGATTTGGAATCTCTCGTTATCAGCTTGAGTATCTTGAGAAGTTGAAAACAGCAGTTGAAAATTCTGGTAATATGTTTGTTCTGATATTATTGCCCAAAGTGGAAGAATGGACATCTGATTATGAAATAAAACTGAAAGATTATAATGACCACCTAATTTCAGAACTTAATACAAGATTGAGAGGAATAACAGTGGTAGGTTCTTTTAAATTAGTTCCAAAGGACTTGACATCTGATATGTTTGCAGATAACGTTCATCTCAACAGTTATGGTCAGGAATTTGTATCTCGTGAAATTGCAAGAAGATTAAGAGATACTCATTTTAATAAAGAAGCCATAAAAAATTTGTATGAATACTGATAAAAAAGATTTCTATGAACTGAAAAAAAATTTAACAACTGACAGAACTCATCTGACAAAAGTAAAAGTTGCACTTTTAGGCGATTCTGTAACACAATTTCTTGCTCAGGCTATTGTTTCTTACGCTATTGAATATAATTTCAATTTTGATTTGTTTGAGGCAGAATATGCTCAAATTGAAAAACAAATCTTTGATTTAAAATCTAAATTATATCTTCATAGTCCGGAATTTGTTATACTCTATAACTCATCCCGCAGTTTGTTAAAAAGGTTTTACTCGATTTCTCCTCAACATAGAGAAAATTTTGCAGTAGATACAGCAAGGAAGCTGGAGTCAATATTAGATACTTTGAATCAAAACTTAACAGCGAACGTTATTGTTTTCAATTTTATAGAGGAGGATGATATGGTGTTTGGTAACTATGGGAATAAGGTCAGAAGTTCTTTCATTTATCAAATTCGAGAGCTTAATATAAAACTAATGGAGTTGAGTCAAAGATATAATAATGTGCTTATTTGTGATTTAAATAGGATTACAGCAGAGATTGGACGTGTAAATAGTGTTGAGCCTAAATTATATATTACTTCTGATATGCACCTCAACCTTGATATTCTTCCTGAAGTTGCAAAGAATGTGTGTGATATTATTGCGGCAGCAAAAGGGAATGTAAAGAAATGTGTGATTGTAGATCTTGATAATACGCTTTGGGGTGGGATTGTAGGTGATGATGGGGTAGAAAATTTACAGATAGGTCAGCTGGGAGTTGGAAAAGCATACACAGAATTCCAGCAGTGGCTTTTAGAACTAAAGAAACGAGGTATTATTCTGGCAGTGTGTAGTAAGAATACGGAAGATATAGCTCGTGAGCCGTTTCTTTCTCATCCGGATATGATTTTGAAGTTAGAAGATTTTGCAGTTTTTATTGCGAACTGGGAAAACAAAGTTGATAACATAATTACAATCCAAAGAATTCTGAATATTGGTTTTGATTCTATAGTCTTTATAGATGATAATCCATTTGAAAGAAATATGGTCAGGCAGGCAATACCGGGGATTATTGTTCCTGAAATGCCACAGGATCCATCAGAATATCTTCCTTATTTGAAGTCCCTTAATCTTTTTGAAACCACTGTTTATACGAAAGAAGATAATATCAGGACGCTACAATACCAACAGGAGGCTAAGCGTACTCTTGTTCAGAAAATGTACTCAACAGAGGATGAGTATCTGGAGAGTTTACATATGTTAGCAAAGGTAGAGACGTTTAATGATTTTAACATTCCTCGTGTTGCTCAATTAACACAACGTTCAAATCAATTTAACTTGAGAACTATAAGATACAATGCGGAAGAGATAAAAAAGATGTCAGAATCAGAAAGCTTTTTGACTTTTGCTTTTTCTCTCCGGGATGATTATGGCGATTATGGTTTAACGGGTATTGTAATTTTAAATAAGCAAAAGTCGAGTGTATATTTTATTGATACATTTATAATGAGTTGTAGAGTTCTAAATCGAACGTTTGAAGAATTCATCCTTAATCATATTGTTAACGTAGCAAAAAATAAAGGAGCCAGAGAAATTATTGGAGAATATTTGCCAACCAGAAAGAATTCAATTGTGAAAGATTTTTATAAAAACCTTGGATTTTTGCAAAAGGATAATCTCTGGGTACTTGAGGTTGAAAATTATCATAAGAAAAAGACTTTTATAAAATACGAAAATGACTAATTATTTTACTCAAATATTAGAAATAATAAAGGATCAGAACCCGATTCATTATAAAAGGTTAAACAGGATGTTAGTTGAACAGGATGCTGAGTTCAGAATACAGGCGGAGAAGTTCTTTGGTCAGTATTTGAATTATCTTAATAAGAATGGCAAAGACTTGAATTATGCTGTTGATTGTTATCTTAAAATGCTGGCTGATATTGCTTATGAACATATAAAATTTATTGAAAAAGGTAAATACTCGTCTTCTTCTTTTGAAGAAGTACATCAGAGAGTTTATAATAATCCTGAGGTAATGGAATATTATATGCATGGCTTATTATTATCACAGTTTCTATGGGAACAGCATTATCAAATACTGAAGTTCTTTACTAAAGGGATTATGCAGAGACAACAACGAATTGACCGATATCTTGAAATTGGTGCCGGACATGGTTTATATATTTCTGAAGCAATTAAGCTACTTGGTAAAGATACTTCATTTGATTTAGTTGATATAAGCGAAACCTCTCTAAATATGTCCAAAGAATTTATTGTGGAAAAAGATAGGGTTAACTTTTATAAAGAAGATATTTACCTTTATAACAAACCGGGTTACTATGATTTTATTACTATGGGCGAAGTGTTGGAACATGTAGAAAAGCCTCTGGAGCTTTTGATAAAAATTAACTCATTGCTTTGTAATAGTGGAGAAGCATTTATAACAACTCCAACAAATGCACCTGCTATTGATCATATTACCTTGTTTAACAATGTTCAGGAAATTAGGGACCTTTTGATTAGAGCAAATCTGATAATCACTGAAGAGGTGGTTTTACCTTCTGAAAAAGTGACTGAAGAAATAGCAAATGAACTGAAAATAACAATATTATACGGAGCATTCGTAAAAAAAATATAAAAAGATGGAACGAAACGAAATATTAAAACAAGTTCAGGATGTTTTCAGAGAAATATTTACCAAAGCCGAAATAAACATCTCTGAAAACACTTCCCCTGTTGATGTTGAAGAATGGGATTCCCTAAATCACATTCAAATAGTTGTTGCACTGGAAAAAAGATTCAAGATAAAATTTACTTCTATTGAACTTCAAAACTGGCGGAATGTCGGAGATATTATCAACTCAATTCAAAATAAAATTATAAATCAATGAGATATCATCATACCGGCTGTCTGGTGGAAAATCTTGAAAGTGAAAAAAAATATTATAGTGATTTTTTGGGCTTTTCTGTAGGCAATGATATATATATCAGTGAACAGAAAGTAACGGTTTGTTTTGTTGCTCTTGAAGATAATATTTTTTTAGAGTTGGTTCAACCTGCAGAAGATAATCTCTCTCTAAAAAAGATGATACAAAAAGGAATTACTTATTATCACATTGCTTTTGTTAGTGATAATTTTGAAACCGAATTTCAGAAATTAATAAATACTGATCACTTAATGGTCTCAAGATTCAGGTCTGAAGCATTTAATAATCGGTGGTGTGCTTTTTTTCTAACACCTGATAGAAAATTGATTGAAGTGATAGAAGGTTAATGAAAAAAAACGTTCTTGTTTTTGGTGCAGGGGAATTACAAGGGTCTCTCATTGAAAGTGTAAAGAGACTGAATTATAAAGTTATTGCAATTGATCCTGATTCTAATGCACCCTGTCGTCAGCTCGCTGATGTTTTTGAAACAGTTGGTGCTAACGACTTCGATAAAACACTTTCTATTGCAAGGAAATACAGAATAAGTGGCATTGTAACTTCTTCAACAGACAAACCTCTGAGGATGATGTCTAAGATTGCTGAAAGTCTGAACCTTATTTTCCCTTCAGTTAATGCGGTAAGACTTGCAACTGATAAGTGTCTAATGAAAAAGGCATTTATCAAACACGGGATCCCGTGTGCTCGGGGTTTCCTTGTAAATAAAAATTTGTATATTAACAACTATTCCTCAGGGATAAATTTCCCTGTGGTTGTTAAGCCTGTTGATAGTTCGGGGAGTAGAGGGGTTGTAGTTTGTAATAACATCGTTGAAGTGGAGCAAGCAATTGAACAGGCGATGAAATTTACTAAGAAAAAAAAAGTGTTAATTGAAGAATACATAGAAGGAAAGGAAATAAGCGTCGAAAGCCTAACCTACGGTGGAAAGACATATATTATTCAGATAACCGATAAACTAACCTCTCTTCCTCCCTATAATGTTGAGCTTGGTCACACTGAGCCCTCAGGTTTATCCGAACATTTGCAAAGTATAGTAAAGGAATTAGTAATTGAAGTCATCCAGGCGTTATCTCTTGACAATTGTGCCTGTCACACTGAAATAAAAATTAATAGGGATACTCCATATGTAATAGAGATTGGTGCAAGATTAGGGGGAGATTTTATTACTTCTCATCTTGTTCCATTTTCTACCGGAGTAAATATGGAACAAATACTGACTTTAATTGCTTGTGGCGAACATCCATATATTGAAAAAAAATCTCTTGGTGGCTCAGCCATACGTTATCTTTCATTACTCCCTGGCAGAGTTAAAACAGTTCCAAATTTAGACTTTTTGAAAGAAAATACTTTTGTAAGGTGGTATAAATTATCCGTTAGGGAAGGAGATGTTATTGAACCTGTGACTGATAGCCTTAGCAGACACGGTTATGTAATTACAACAGGTAAAAATGCAAGAGAAGCTGCCTCCATAGCAGAAAATATGATTAAACAAATTACCAGATCAATAAAAATAACTACTAAATTATGAAAACTATACTTGTCTATGGTGCAGGGGATAATGGTCGGATAGTAAGAAACCTGATTCAACAATGCAATTATCAGTTTGGAGGTTACATAAGTGATATTACTGAAGGGTATGATATAATAGGTAATTTTGAGAAGGTAAGAAAAGAATACTCACCACAGGATTTTGAAATAGCGATGGGAATTGGGTTTATGGATTTAAAAAACAGGCGTAAAATATATGAAAGTATTAAAGGAGCTAATTTCTCAGTGGCAACATTAGTTCATCCGACTTCTTATGTATGTCCGACAACAAAAATTGGAGAGGGTACTATAATCTTACCACATGCTGTTATTGATTTTAACTCAAAGATAGAGGAGATAGTATTTATCTGGCCCAATGTTGTGGTTAATCATGATACAATTATAAAATCTAATACTTTTCTTTCTCCCGGCTGTATTGTAAATGGGTTTTGTGAAGTAGGAGAAAATTGTTTCATTGGAGCTGGTGCAGTGATAGTTGATCATATTAGTGTTCCGTCCAATACTTTTGTTAAGGCAGGGAAGGTGTATAAAAGTGATTCTTCCAAGGATTTTTCTGTAATTAAAAAGCCAATATGAAAATTCTAATTGCAGTTATTGCATATAACGAAGAGGAAAATATTGCTGATGTAATACAGGATCTTAGGGATAATAACTTTATAGGTTATGATATTATAGTTATTGATAATGCTTCTACCGATAACACCATAGGTGTTTGTAAGAAGCTTAATGTTGATGTTTTATCACATTGTGTAAATAGTGATATAAATGGAACATGGAAAACATATTTTACTTATGCCTTCCAGAATAATTATGATATAGTCTGTCAGTTTGATGGTGATGGTCAACATCTTGCAAGTGAGATTAGTAAAATCATTCAACCAATTCTGGATAAAAGAGCCAATCAGGTTATTGGTTCGAGATTTCTTATCACAGAAGGTTTTAAATCCTATGCGGTAAGGCGGATTGGAATACGATTTTTTTCTTTTTTACTTTCACTGATAATTGGTTACAAAATAAAAGATGTAACTTCTGGTTTCATAGCATTTGATAAGCGAGTAATAGAATTCTTCGGGAAATATTATAAACACGAGATTAATGATCCAAATCAAACACATCTTTTATCACATTTCAGTGGAGCAAAGATTTTAGAAGTTCCAGTTATGATGAAAAGCAGAAATAAAGGTAAATCTTTATATGGTTTTATCAACTCATTTACCTATCCCTTTAAAGGACTGGCAAACATACTTGGTTGTTTACTATTAAAAAAGCAAATTTTAAACGAATGGACTAAAAAATATGACTCTTAAGTTACAAATAATTTTCCTTTTAGTAGGACTTATTTTCCTATCGGTAATTGTTTATATCATACGACGCAAAAGCTTGAGCCCATCATATTCAATCTTGTGGCTTGTTCTTGCTTTTTTCTTTATTTCTATTCCGCTCTTTCAGAATTTTTATGTTTTTATCTCAAGAAACTTTTTTGGTTTTTATACTGAAAATCTTATTTACCTTGTTGTATTTGCTTTCCTTCTTGTATATATGCTTTTTCTTACAATCAAGATAGTGAGACTAAATGATCAGGTGAAAGAATTGATTACCAATAATGCCTTACTTGAAAAAAGATTAAAAGATGTTTTATCAGACAAAAAAGGAAATGAGGTTAACTGAATTTCTAAAAAGTCGGAGTGAGAAACAGTTAATATGGACACTGTTTTTGGTATCTTTAATAATCAGACTAACTTTTGCTATTGTATCGTATTATTCTATGGGTACAAGCAATTTTGATGATGATTGGGTCTATGATAATATTGCCAGAGAGATGCTTAAACAGGGGGTGTGGTTACCTGATATATCACACTTTGATTGGAGAGAGGTAGCCATAGGTCCGGGGTTCCCTTTAATTATCTTTATTTGTTACAAATTGTTTGGCATTAACTATTTAATTCCTATGATTGCTAATGCCATTGCTTCTGCTTCTTTAACTGTTATTATATATTATACTGCAAGGTTAGTGTTTGATAAAAAAATTGCGATTGTATCAGCTATATGGAGTCTTTTTTATGTCTATTACATACGCTGGGTACCTTCTCTTCTTAAAGAAAATTGGGTTCAGTTTTTTTTTGCTTTAAGCATTCTATTTCTATTTCAAGTCATAGCTCAGAAACATTATTTAAAATATTTGATTTTACTCTCACTGGTTTACACACTTCTAATACATACTGATGAGAGATATTTAATGTTTGCACCGGTGTTTTTTGTGGGTATATTATTATTAGATAAATATTGTAATGAATCGTTGAGTTTTGTTTCCGGTCTTAAGAAATCATTTGTATTTACATTACTGGTTTGTTTATTTTCACTCCCCTGGTTTATAAGAAATTATTCAGTATATCATAAACCAGTCTTATTAACTCAAAGGACAGCATTTGTGGTGGATAAAATTTTCGGATACTCGTCTTCATATAATTACCCTCAGGAGATTGAGGTTAGTGATGCCACTATAGATTCTGTAATCAAAGGATATGAAATTTACGATAGGACAATTGAGAAAGAACTCAAACGAGTGATGAAATATGGAATATACCCACGTAGATTTTCTTTCATTGAAAAAGTAATAAGTAGTTTTAAGGAATTCTGGATTGCGTTTCGTGTTAAGCCTTCTTTTACTATTGAAGGTTTTAGGGCACAGGAACCCTGGTCTTTGAAACACAATCTTTCTGTGATGTTGACTTATGGAATTCTGTTGCCATTTATGTTGATAGGTTTTTTTCTGGGCTTGAAGAAAAAAGATAAATTATTATGGTTTCTCTTTATAGTAATCTGCTTTCAGACATTTATTCATCTCTTTATAGTATTATCTAATTATAGGTATAGAACCCCAATTGATTTTATCGTTATTACTGTAGCCTTCTATGGGTTGTTTGAAATTATAAAAATTATAAAAGTCCGGTTACACAAAGCAACTTGAAGGAGAAAAAACTATATACTAAAGAAGTTCATCCTGTAATAAAAGATGACTATTTGAATTATATTCCGGAAGATCAACTTTTTTCTGTGGAAGCATCTCTGGATTCTTTAATTCCCTGGATTAAGTATGTTACCCCGATGGAGGATAAAAAAGTTCTTGTTTTTGGAACTGGTGGGGGGGGAACTCTGGTTGCTTGTGCATTGAACATAGGGGAGGGGAAAGTATATGGTGTTGATATTAATAAAGATATACTTTTTACAGCGACCAAACGTGCAGAAGCCTATAAAGTACTGGATAAAATAGAACTCACATATATGCAAGAAAGCTATCCTCTTCCTTTTGAAACGGAGTTTTTTGATATTGTAATTCTGGCGGATGTGATAGAACATATTACAGATGAAAGAGGTAAGTATGTAAGGGAGACATTTCGGGTTTTGAAAAAAAATGGAGTCTATATTGTTACCGGGACACCAAATCTCTTATACCCTAAAGATTCACATACAACAGGGTTGTTTTTTATTCCGTGGTTACCACCAAAACTTGCATATAAATATGCGGTTTTTAGAAAGAGATGGGAAGAAGGAAAGAATCTTGATTATGCAGGCAGAAGAGGTACAACCTTCTGGCATATAAAAAGATGGCTAAAGGATTATGATTATGAAATTTTGAATCTTTCCGGCAACTTTTGTTCAAAATACTTAATTACTCATAACCGTTTGTTTAACTTTAAACGTAAACTTTTCTTTTTGCCTTATCGGGTGGCTGAATTTATTACTTCAAAATTATTCCGAATTCCTATTACTGCATTGATGCCTTATCTTAAACATTTATTTATTGTTAAAAAATAATGTGCGGGATTTGTGGAATTAAATATTTTGTAGATCGAAAGGTAAATACTTCCGATTTACTACGTATGATGAACTTATTAAAACACAGGGGACCTGATGATGAGGGAATATATGTTGACAATAATATAGGATTTGGATTTATGAGGCTTAGTATTATTGATTTAAGTACTGCCGGTCACCAGCCAATGTGGGATGAAACTCACAGATATGTTATAGTTTATAATGGGGAGGTTTACAATTACATTGAGTTAAGGGAAGAATTAATAAAAAAAGGATACAAATTTCAATCATCTACTGATACTGAAGTTGTCTTATATTCATATATTGAGTATGGAGAGTCAGCTTTGCATAAATTTAATGGGATGTTTGCTTTTGTAATTTACGATACAATTGAGAAGAAATTATTTGGAGCAAGAGATCGATTTGGTGTTAAGCCATTTTATTATTTTCAGAATAGCGAAAGTTTTGTATTTGCTTCTGAGATTCCACCTTTGCTTGAAGTTCTCAATTCCCGACCCCAGGCTAATGACAGAATTATATTTGATTATCTAACCTTCAATCGTACAGATCATACTGCTGAAACATTTTTTAGTAACATTTTCAAATTGCAGCATGGTGAATGCTTTACCATAGAGGGAAAGGAAGTAAGGTTTAAAAGATGGTATGATTTGCATCAACAGGTTCAGCAACCATTTGAAAGTGGAGATGAATTTCGGGAGATGTTTATTTCTTCAATAAAATTAAGGTTAAGAAGTGATGTTCCTGTTGGTGTTTGTTTAAGCGGAGGGATTGATTCTTCAAGTATTGTTTCTGTACTTATAAAATCCTTTGGGAGAAATGATATAAAGACATTCTCAGCAATTTATGATGATGAATGTGATGAAAGTAAATATATTAATCTTTTCAGTACAATGTTGAAAAATATGTACTATGTTACGCCAGATGCGGAAAGTCTATATAATGATATTAATAATTTTATAAATGCTCAGGGGGAGCCCGTACCATCAACTTCACCTTATGCCCATTTTAAGGTTATGGAACTTGCACGAGGGCGCGTTGTTGTTACTCTTGATGGACAGGGAGCCGATGAACTTTTTGCAGGTTATCCATATTTCTTTGGTATGTTCTATAAAGAACTCTTGTTAAAACTTAAGTTCCTGAAATTGATGTCAGAGAATATTTCTTATTTCTTTAAACATCGTTCCCTGTATGCATTTAAAACTTTTATTTTCTATATCTTTTCATCAACAATCAGAACGAAGCTTCGAGTAACGGAAAAAGGATATCTGACGAGAGATTTTTCAAAAAAGTACGTCATAGATAACTTTATTTCAGAAAATCTATACGAAGCAAAAACTCTAAATGAATTATTAGTTAATCATTTTGAATTTAAACTTGAACATTTACTTAAATGGGAAGATCGGAATTCTATGTGGTTTTCGTTAGAATCGAGAGTCCCTTTTCTTGATTATAGATTAGTAGAGCGAACGTTAAGTTTACCTTCAGATGTTATAATTAAAAAGGGAATGACAAAGTATTTTCTTCGCAATGCTTTAAAAGATTATCTACCTCCTGAAATTGCACGGCGAAAGGATAAAAAGGGGTTTGATACTCCTGAGGATAAATGGTTTAGAACAGAATTGTTTAGATCTTTGGTAATGGATATTCTTTCTTCGCAAAGCTTTATTCAAAGAGGTTATATAGATGCAAAAAAAGCCATTGATAAGTATTGTCAGTATCTCAATGGAGAGATAAATATCTCTAAAGAAATCTGGAAATGGATTAACCTTGAATTGTGGTTTAGAAAGTTTATTGACTGCAATGAAGTTTGAGTTTACTATAAAGATTTTTTCTGAATTGTTGGAATCTTTTATTAAAAACGATTATAGTTTTGTAACTGTTCAGGAATATTTTGAAAGGCAACCTGATAACGGAATTATGCTCCGACATGATATTGATAAGAAACCTCATAATGCTTTAGTTCTGGCGAGAATTGAACACGATTTTGGAATAAGAGGGACGTATTACTTTAGAATTGTAAATAAAAGTTTTAACCTTGATGTAATGAGAAGTATTTTCGAGCTTGGCCATGAAATTGGGTATCATTATGAAGATTTAAGTATGAATAATGGAAACATCAAACAAGCCCTGAATAGTTTTGAAAAAAATTTAGAAAGGTTTCGTAAATATTTTGATGTGAAAACTATCTGTATGCACGGTAGCCCAATTTCAAAATTCGATAACAGAAATATCTGGGAAACTAATGATTATAAGAAATTCGGTTTGATTGGTGAACCTTATTTAGATTTAGATTTTGAAAAAGTGTTTTATTTAACTGATACAGGTCGGAGATGGAATGCTAAATCTATTAGTGTTCGTGATAAGGTACCTCATTTAGAAAATAAGCCTGAATTTAAAAATACACAGAATATTATTCGGGCTATAGGAAGCAATAAGTTCCCACGCCTTGCTATGATTACAATACATCCGCAAAGATGGACTGATAATTGGATGGAATGGTTATTGGAGTTTCTGTTTCAGAATACCAAAAATTCTGTGAAATGGCTTATGAACAAAGTGAAATAGAATATAAGATTGTTAATAGGCTGGAGGGTCTAATTGTCGGTGAGTGGGAAGATTTTGTTGAAACTCACCCCTATGGATATATTTTTCAAACGCCAGATATGTATAAATGCTTTCTATCGGCAGCAAATTATGAACCTATTTGTATTCTGGCATATCGTAATAACAAAGTTGTTGGTGTGATGTCAGGAGTAGTGCAAAAAGAAGGGAAGGGTCTTATGGGAAAAATGTCGTCACGGTGTGTGTGCTGGGGGGGACCTCTTGCGATTAATAATGATTTAAATATAATTAAAGGATTACTTACTGCTTTCATAAAAGCAGTTGAAGGAAAGGTTATTTATACTCAAATTCGGAATTTATTTGATACAAAAGAATACAAGCCGACATTTGTATCTGCAGGTTTCACATACACAAAACATCTTACAATTCTGGTAGATCTTCAAAAGGAATATGGCGAACTCTGGCATGATATTCAACCACGTAAGCGAACAAATATAAATCGTGCTTATAAAGAAGGCCTTAAAGTGAAGATTCTGGACTCCGAAGCAGAAGTAGTAGAGAGTTATAAAATATGTCAGGAGGTATATAATAAGGCAAGAATGCCGTTGGTAAATAGGGAGTTTTTTGTCAATGCTTTTAAAATCTTAGGAAGTAAAAATCGGCTTAAAATGTTTGGAGCTTACAGGGATGGAGTGATGATTGGCTTTATGTATATTTTATGTTATAAAAACAGAACTTATGAGTGGTATGGTGGTTCGAAAAGCAAATATTATAAGTATTATCCAAATGATTTACTTCCGTATGAAATAATGAAATGGAGTAAAGAAAACGGGTTCAATATTTTTGATTGGGGTGGTGCTGGTGCTCCTGATAAAACCTATGGTGTAAGAGATTATAAAATGAAATTTGGGGGGACCCTGCAAGAGTTTGGAAGATATTATTTTTATCATAATAAACTAATGTTTAAAATAGCTTCACTTGGCTTTAGAATCTGGCAGAAAGTAAATTTCCCTCAATGAGGATAACGGTTGATATAATGCATCCTGCCCACCTGAATTTTTTTAAGAATAGTATAATGCAACTTTCTGAAGAAGGACACCAGATAGATGTGATTGTACTAAATCGAGGTAAGCTTCCGGAAATTGCAAAACGAGAGTATAATAGTTTTTCGATTACAGTAATGGGAAGACACAGAGGTAATTTTTTTTCTATTCTATTAGAGGCTAATATCCTGAAATTTTTTAAACTTTTAAAATTTGTGTATAACAAAAAAGTTGATATAGGTTTAAGTGTTGGTAGTTTTATATTAGGAGGTGCATTAAAAGTATTTGGGCTTCCTAATATACAATTTGATGATGATCCTGAAAGAAAGATTAATGTGATACTTGAAAAAATAACTTCAACTAAATTACTTTTCCCAGCGTCTGTTTTAAGGGGAAGAAAGATAGATAATTTTTACGGTCTTAAAGAATGGGCATATTTATCTCCTAAATACTTTGAACCCAAAATTGAAACTCTTACAGAACTTGGATTAAGAGAAAAGGAATATATTTTTGTAAGGGAAGTTGATACTGGTTCATTGAATTATGTGGGGCAGGAAAAAAATATTATTGCTTCAGTGGCAAATCTACTGCCACAGAATTACAAGTATGTTCTATCACTTGAAAATAAAAAAATGTTGTCTCAATATCCCTCGAACTGGATGGTATTACAGGAGCCAGTAAGTGATATTCATAGCCTAATGTATTTTAGTCTTGCTGTTATTAGTTCTGGCGATAGTATGGCAAGAGAAGGGGCAATGTTAGGTGTCCCTTCAGTTTATTGTGGGGAAAGGGTAATGAAAGCAAATGAACTCTTGCAAAATAAAAAATTGTTGTATCATATAAAGAAAAATGAGCTACCAAAATTTATTAACAATCTTAATAGAACTGAAGTTCTTACACACCAGAATAAAATCAGAGAAGAACTTCTGAAAGAGTGGGATGATATAAATCATTTAATCGTTTTGCTTGTAAAGAAGTATGGAAAGCGGGGTAACTAAAAATTATTTGCAAAAACTGTTTGTAAGAAAAGTATTTGGTAAACGACTGTATCGTAGTTTCAAGATGATGAAAATTTACTTAATGTATCTTTTTAGAAAAAACTATGAGATAAGTGATTTTTTTGAGAAGCTAATAACTCCAGATTTTGTTATACTTGATATAGGAGCTAATCTTGGGCAGTATTTATTGCGTTTTCATCGCCTGGTCAAAAGTAAGGGTAAAGTTTATTCATTTGAACCGGTAGAAGAAGATTATAAAATATTGCTTTCTCTGAAAAAATTTCTACATTTAAACAGTGCAGAGATTTTCCGTTTCGCATTAAGCAATTCAAAAGGTGAATCAGTGCTGTATATTCCTGTACTTGAGAGCAGCATAGAACTTGATACTCAGGCTACAATCAACTTGAATAATTATAAAGGTGTGAAGGGTAACTTCAAAGAAGAACTTGTAGAGGTAACTACTATTGATGATATTGTAAATAAGCTGGGGATAACAAAACTTGATTTAATAAAGTCTGATACAGAAGGGAACGATTATAAAGTGATAGAGGGAGGGATGAAAACTATTGAAAGATTCCATCCGTTTATTTTCATTGAAGAAAATCACAGAGAATCCTGGCTCAAGAGCTTATATGATATGGAATACTGCCCTTATTATGTGGTTAACAATAGTATCTTAAAACCAGCTGAGAAGGTAACAGAGGATGATAATGTAAATTATGATTTGATGGCTTTAATTCACAGGGAAAAGCTAAAACAGATAAGTAAGTTTGTAATGATAAAATGATGGGGTTATTTGAAGAAAAACTAAAAGCATCTCTTAATAGGTTTAATGTAAGGTATTTAGATTTTATAAAAAATTATATTGATGTTAATTCAACTGAGAATTGCATAATCCTTGATGATGGTAAAATATTAATACAACCTGAACATTGTCAGAATTACATAGATTTTGAGATATTTAATAGGAAAAAAAATTATAGAGGCTACTTTCGCAGTATTAATAAGATATTGCCACGGGGAGGGCTGTTTATCGGATGCTTTGAAAGTTACCTTCAGAGATACTTAAGGATAAAAAAAGAGCATAATGGTATTGTTGCTAATATACTTTATCTATTGGATTTTATTTTTAATAGGGTTGTCCCAAAACTTTTTATTACCTCGTGGGTTTATAGAAGATTTTTTCAACCAAAAAACAAAGCTATATCTAAAACAGAAGTGCTTGGTAGGTTGTATCATAGTGGTTTTGAAGTAGTTGATTTAAAGGATAGTGATGAATATCTGTTTGTTGTAGCTCGTAAAGTATCGGATGCACTTTCTGATAAAGAACCGCGATATGGAATATTCTATACTATGAAACGTGTAGGTAAGGGAGGTAAAGAGATAAAGGTTTTAAAGTTGAGAACAATGAATCCTTTTGCTGAGTTTCTGCAAGAATATATCTATGAAAAATACAACCTGAAAGAAGGGGGAAAATTTAATAATGATTTTAGAATTCCCAAGTGGGGTATGTGGCTTAGAAAATACTGGATAGATGAAATTCCTATGATAATAAATCTTATTAAAGGCGATATTAAACTTGTAGGGGTGAGACCATTAAGCAGACATTACTTTGAGCTTTATCCTTCAGATCTTAAAGAAATGAGAACAAAGTACAAGCCGGGGTTAGTTCCCCCATTTTATGCAGATATGCCAAAAAAACTTGAAGAAATTTTCGCCTCCGAACGTCGTTATTTTGAGCTTTACGAACAACACCCCTGCAGAACAGATACTAAATATTTATTCAAAGCCTTATACAATATATTTTTCAGAAAAGCCAGGAGCTCATAATATGAAAAAACTATTTACAACTCTCTTTTTGTTTACTATTGTCAGTGCATTTTCTCAAGTTGAACTTGTTCCCCCCTCACATCCTGTGTATGATTTTCTCAAGCGAATGCAGGTATCAGATATTATACCAGATTATAACTCATCTGATATCCCGATTTCAAGAGCAGCAATAAGTTCATACCTTGTAGTAATTGAACAAAAGCGTTCAAGTCTAAATGTGATTGATAAAGGTTTGCTTGATGATTATCTCATTGAATTTGAGTATGATATTAAAGGCAAACTTAGTAAATCTCATACTCTCTTCAAAAATTTTAGCATTAAGGAAATATTTTCCGAGCGTCAGAAATACCTTTATAGCTATGTAGACTCAAATGCAACGATGTTTTTTGATGCACAGGGATATATATCGCAGCGCAATTCAGTTGGGGATTCTCTGAAAACAAATAATATAACGCTTGGAGAAATTGGGGTTCGCCTCAGGGGAACGTTAATTAAAAATGTTGGCTATTATTTGCGTATGTCAAATGGACAAAAATTAATAGGTGATACTAATGGTATTAATATGTCAATTATGACTTATCCTAAGTTGAAAGCAAATACAAAGTATAAATATGAACAGAATAATTTTGATACTTATGAAGGATATCTAAGATATGCTACTGCAGATGAATGGGTTTCTATTATGGCTGGTAAAGAAGCACTCTTAACAGGATTTGGATATATTGATAAATTATTTTTTTCTGATAATACTGTCCCATTCAGCTACCTCAAAATCGGTCTCAAATATAAAGCGATAAGTTATTATTTCTTATATGGCTCACTTAAAGGGGATTCAATGGGGGTAGATTTAAGTTCAAAAAATATTGCATCACATAGATTAAACATAAACTTTAGTGATTACTTTAAGGTGGGATTCTTTGAAAGCATTATAATACCGGAGCAACCATTTAATTTTACTTTTTTAAATCCTTTGAGTTTCTTGAGATCCGCTGATTATAATGCGGGGGAAAATATGCCAAAAAATAAAAATAATGCTTTAATGGGAATTGATTTTGAAGTTGCCCCAATAAACAAGCTCTCATTTCAGGGTTCTTTATTAATTGATGATTTGAACTTTAGTACATTGTTTAATAATAAGAAAGGCAATAGACCAGCAAACGACAACCGGTTTGGAATACAACTTGGTATGTTATGGGTTGATGCTTTTACAATTCCTGCAACTTCTTTTGCCATAGAATATACCCGCCTTGATCCATTTGTATATTCACATAGAACAAACAAAAGTCAGTACACTAATTGGGGATTGCCTCTGGGACACAATCTTTCTCCAAATTCAGATGAGATTGCAATTAAAATAAATTCATATATCTATAAAAGGCTCAGTGTAAATGTTCTTTACCAATATCAACGATCTGGCACCGGCATTGTTTATCATGGGGATACTCTGATTGCAAATTATGGTAATGATATAAACCGTGGTGATGGTGATTTACTCAATGAAAACATTTTCCTTAATGGCAACCGCATTAATCGACATATACTTACCTTTAATTTAAGTTTCCAACCTATCCGTCAGTATTTTATTGAACTGAAATACCAGTATAGAATAACTGACTTTAGTTACCTTAATAAAAAATATAAAGATTCATTTGTTTTCTTCACAGTGAGGGTCGATTACTAAATGTCAGCTGTGATAGAATGCCGAAATATTGTCAAAAGATTTGGAAATCTTATTGCTAATGATAATATTACAATAAGGGTTAACAATAATACTGTCCATTGCATTCTTGGTGAGAATGGGGCTGGAAAAACTACTTTAATGAAAATATTTTTTGGGGTACTTCAGCCAGACAGCGGAGAAGTATTCATTAGTGAGCAAAAAATTCGACTTCGTTCCGCCCGTGATGCTATAAGCTCAGGAATAGGAATGCTTTTTCAGAATTTTCAGCTGATAGATAATTTTACTGTTATTGAAAATGTAATTCTTGGAAGAGAAATTACAAAAGGGATAGTCATTGATTTTGGAAAAACTCGTGAGATTCTGAAATTTTATATTGACAACTACAATCTAGGCTTAGAGCTTGACAAAGAAATCAATGAACTTTCTGTAGGTGAACAGCAAAAAGTCGAGATTTTAAAATTGCTTTATCGTGATTCAGAGATAATGATTTTTGATGAGCCTACGGCGGTTTTATCGCCTTATGAAGTATCTCAGTTCTTTGAAATTATCAGCAGTCTGAAAAAAGCGGGGAAAACAATTATATTAATTACTCATAAACTTTCGGAGGTTGAACGGATTGCTGATTTTGTAACTGTCTTAAGGCGGGGGAAAGTTGTTTATGAAACAAATAGAAAAGAACTTAATATAGAGGAAGTTGCAAAGCAAATAGTCGGGGATATTACTATTAATCAAACCGAGCAGATTAACAGATTACTCAACGAGAAAAAAGAAGTTGCTATAGAGATAAAGAATCTAACTCTTGTTGAAAAGGGGATCAAATACCTATCGAATCTAAATTTAAAAATATATTTTGGCGAGATATATGGTGTATGTGGTGTGGAAGGAAATGGACAAAAAGAGTTTGTTGATCTTATAATGGGTTTGAGAAAAGCAAATTCAGGAATAATTAACATTAAGGCTGATGGTATTTCGCTTGTTCCCGATGATAGATTGAAAAAAGGAATGATTAAAGAGTTTTCAATTGGAGAAAATGTGCTTTTGAGGATGAAAACGAGGTTACTGTGGACTCGAGGTAAGTCAAAAAATATTGCAGATAAGATTATAAAAGATTACGATATAAAAGTAGGAGAAGCGGATGTAACAATGGCATCGCTTTCCGGAGGGAACCAGCAGAAGGTAATAGTGGCAAGAGAGATTTTTATTGATAATAAAATATTAGTTTTTCATCATCCTACACGCGGTGTAGATATTATAGCCACAGAGTATATTCATTCAAAGATGATTGAACAGAAAAATCAGGGAAAAGCTATAATTCTTATTTCCTCAGAGTTAGAAGAACTTCTGAAATTGTCAGATCGATTAGGTATTATGTATAAAGGCTCTATTATTTGTGAGTTTGATGAAAAAATACTACAGGATAAAAATGATTTTCTTATTGAAAAAATTGGAAAACTAATGATTGGAATTGATGAATAAGAAATTTCTGGTTAATTCGATTTCTGTATTTGGTGCCATTGTGATTACACTTTTAATTACAATTCTCCTATTAGTTTTTGTAGGTAAAAATCCATTTGAGGTTCTCGGCTTGATGATTGGCGATACGTTTTTCAATGGATATGGCTTCGGTCAGATGCTTTTCAAAGCGACTTCATTAATGATTGTTGCAACTGGCCTTGCTATCTGTTTTCAAGCAGCGATTTTTAACATTGGAGCAGAAGGAAATCTTTACTTTGGATCGTTTATTAGTAGCGTAATTGCAGTAAACTTTGGGGATTTACCTCCGGTTATACTCTTACCTTTCTCTATTTTAGCAGGTATTGGAGCAAGTATGATAGTTTCTCTTATCCCCCCTTTTATTAAAGTAAGAAAAGGGGTAAGTGAGGTTATTACAACAATTATGCTTAATTTTGTTTTCATTTATGTAGTTAATTATTTTGTTTTGAACTTCTTTGCGGTGAAAGCAACAGTACGAATGGAAAAGGTAAATGAATCTTTGATGTTTATGAAACTTTCCAGTTGGGTGGATTTTCTGAGGGGTTCCTCTGTGAACATTCTTTTCTTTGTTGGACTTGCTATATCATTACTTACATATTTTTTCCTCTTCAAAACAAAAATGGGTTATGCTATAAGGGCAGTTGGATTAAATGAAACTGCCAGTCGATATATGGGAATAAAGGTTAATGAGATAGTATATCTGGTTTTTTTGATTAGTGGAGGGCTGTCATCAATAGCGGGTTTAAATTTTGTGATGGGCTATAAAGGATATTTTGAAATAGGGTTCTCTGCAAACATTGGTTTTACTGCAATTGCGGTGAGCTTACTTGCAAAAAATAACCCGGTTGGTATAATATTTTCATCGTTACTGTTTGGTTTCCTTGATTATGGTGGACTTGCGGTCAATTCTTTGGTCCCCAAAGAGGTTATGTTTGTTGTGCAGGGTGTTGTAATACTTTCTATAATTGCTGTTGACAAAATTGTAAATCGTATTTTTCAAACTTGAATATCTGGGAAAGTATAATATCACTTGCTTTTTTATCACAGGTAATAAGGTTATATACGCCATATTATCTGGGAGCCAGTGCTGCTAATTTTACTGAAAGAGGTGGCGTTATTAATATAGCAATTGAAGGGTTTATGACCTTCTCAGCTTTTTCGTATGTCCTTTTCAGCATAAAATTAGATTCTCCCGCACTTAGTATTTTTATCACAATTTTGCTTTCACTTATTCTTGCATTGCTGTATGCGGTATTTACTATATGGCTGAAGGTTAATCATATTGTTACGGGAATCGGATTCAATCTATTTATTGCAGGCTTAACAAAGTTTTTTCTTGTATACTTTTTTCAAAGTGCCAGCAATTCACCCCAGGCTCCTTCAGTTCCTTCTATATCTTTGTTGAAAGAAATACCGGTAATGGGAACATTAATTAGTGACCCTGTAATTTTATTTTCTTTTATTCTTATTCCTTTTTCACAATTTATACTATTTAAAACGAGGTTTGGTTTGAGATTGAGAACAGCAGGAGAAAATCCTGAAGCGGGAGATTCATTGGGTCTGAAAATCAGGGTATATAGACTCTATGGTGTCTTGATAAGTGGTGTGTTATCTTCACTTGCTGGTATGTGGTTAGCTTCTTCACAAAATTCATTCAGTGATGGAATGATAGCGGGACGTGGATTTATTGCAATTGCAGCTATGATTATAGGGCGTTGGAAGCCTCTTAATATATTTTATGCTTGCTTGATGTTTGCAACTCTTGAGTCATTAGAAATAACACTTCAGATAGCTGGCAGTGGAATACCCTCTCAACTTATTCAGATATTACCATACCTTATAACGATATTAGTACTTTTGGGCTTTGTGGGAAAAACTAAGCCACCCGCTGCTGATGGCATACCTTATTAATTTATTTTTTTCTCTGATCAGCACCCCATAGAAGCTTATTGCTCAGAGTTTGAAAATAAGTCTTATCAATATCTTTGACCACTCTAACTGTGTAATCTGCTTTACGAATACGAAATTTTGTTGGTGATTTATAAGTAATTGAAGGACTACCATCTGCTGTGATTCTAACTGTACCTGTATGGTGGGTTTTTATAAGAATTTCACCATCCTCAGGAACAATTAATGGTCTGAAGTTTAAAGTATGTGGACAAATTGGGGTAATAGCAAAAACTTGACTGTAAGGACTAATAACATTTCCTCCTGCTGATAAGGAATATCCCGTTGACCCTGTTGGTGTAGAAACAATTATACCATCCGCAAAAAATCGAATTACATGCTCATCTTTATAAAAAATCTCAAGTTCAACCATCTTAATTGAAGCACATTTATCAATTACAATATCGTTCATTCCGTAAATAGGCTCTGAACCGCTATGCTTTGCTTCAAGGACGCAAAGATTATAAATTTTGTATTTATTATTAAGTATTTTGTTGATAAAAGAAATTACCTCCTTCGGCCCAACTTCAGCCATAAATCCCAGAGTTCCAAGATTTACTCCAAGAATAGGGATTTGTTTCCTTCCTACAATTTTTGCTGTATTAAGAAACGTTCCATCCCCACCAAGTGAGAGAATCATATCAGAGCGTTTTACAAGAGTTTTTACAGAACATAAGTATTTGGGAGAAAGTTGAATTTGTAAGAATTTCTTAAGCTCCTTCTGTAATAGGAATTCAATTTTTTGTTTCTGCAGAAATAAGATAATATCACCTAATACAGGTTTAATGTTTTTTTTTCCTGTATTACCAATGATACCAAAAGTCATAATGTTAATTAGGTTTTGTTAGTTGTATCTTCGGTAGACGCAGCTGAGGAAGTTGATTTACTTTCAGCATTAACTTCATCTACATAATTCAACTTCAGGTCTGCAATAACTTTTTCAAGAAATGACTTTTCATAATCAGTAAGATTTCCTTTGGTTTTATCTTTGAGCATATCGAGCATATCAATTGTCATTTGGGCGGCAACAAGATCTTTTTCAGTCTTGTTGGTAGCAGGGTTAATGATTTTTCCAAGATGTATGAAAGCCTGCATTTGTAAGGAGTAAATCATTGAAATAAATAAATCTGAGGTCTGATTTTCATTCATTAGTAACTGCCTTTTGATTTCTAACAAAGTTAATAATTATGAACGGAATTGACACTACAAAAATAAAAATTGTAAGAACTTCCCAATCACCATATTCCCATTCAGTTAATCCCGCAATATGAAAAGCAATAAAGCCAAGTATTGCACCGAGAATTAAGAGCCTATCCTCTGGAAGTTTACACTCACGGTAAAATTTCAAAAATTTAACAAACAAAAGTATCATCAAGCTTAAATAAAATATTGAACCAAGAATCCCATTAGTTGCAAGTATCATTACATAATTACTGTGTAAATGCGAGCCTTCTCCCTTTATTTCAGGTTCTTTATATTTCTTATACACAAGAGTTATTTCATTATCTCCCACCCCAACAATAGGGTGGTCTTTAAACATCTGCCATCCAACTTTCCACATTGTTATTCTCGACTTATTCAATTCAAACGAGGGACTAAAACTGCTTGTAATTCTATGCTGAAAAGGATATGGCAAGATTAAAAATATGACAAGTAATGTCCCCAGCGTTATTAGAAATATCTTTTTGTCCCTCAAAAGTGTTAAAATCAAGGTTGTTATAATAAAAGCAAATATTACATTTCTAGATTGGGTAAGAAACATTGAGATAATAATTGGAATAAGAAGTATTACAAGATAAGTTCTTTTTATAATAGGACTATCAGGAATAAAGAGCAGAGGAATAATAAGTAGCAAAAGCAACATTTTTATTTCAGCAGTTGTAAGAGGATAAGCAAGATCATCTATTCTGATTAAGCCAATATCCATTATTCTGGATAATTCACGAAACTTAATGACGTATTTTGTTAATTCGTAAAGGGAAACGCCTGCAAAAATAATCACTCCAAGAAGGATAATTCTATATAAGTGCTCTTTTTTTGTAATTTTAACTATTGCCCCGAAGAAAATCAGGTAAAGTAAAAACCTTTTTAATCCTATCAAAGCTCCTTCAGGTATAACCCCAAAAACGCGGGAAAGAAAATCAGAGATTAAAAACCCCAAAATAAGAAAGCTAATCTGTAATACATCATTTTTTACAAAAGACTGTGTTAACGGCTCCTTTCTGAATAGAATCTGAATTATCCAGAGTCCACCCCAGATTCCAAATGATATTGAAGATATGGCAACTGAAAAACTAACAGTAAAAATCTGTAATGTAAGAAAGACAAGAATTACAATATTTATATAGTCCCAGAAGTTTTTATTCTCCAAATTGGAGGTCACAAAGTTTTCTGTAGATTCCATTTTCTTGGTGAAAAAGTTCTTCATGAGTTCCACTCTGTATAATGTTCTGATTATGAAGTACAACTATTTTATCGGCATTTCTGACAGTAGAAAGTCTATGTGCAATTACAATTGAAGTACGGTTTTTCATAAGTTTTTCAAAAGCTTCCTGTACCAGCGTCTCAGATTCAGAATCGAGTGAAGAAGTTGCTTCATCGAGAATGAGAATTTGTGGGTTTCTAAGAATTGAGCGGGCAATAGCGATACGTTGTTTTTGTCCCCCGGAGAGCCTTGTGCCGCGTTCTCCCACTATGGTATCAAAGCCATTTTCTGTTTCCATTATAAATTCGTAAGCATTTGCAAACTTTGCTGCATTTATTACTTCTTCGTCTGTAACGTTTTCAAGTCCGAAAGTAATGTTGTTTCTAATTGTATCGTTGAATAAAATGGTTTCCTGTGGAACAATGCCTATGAGTTTTCGTAATGACTCCAATTTTATATTTCTTATATCTATGCCGTCAATAAGAATTTTACCTTCTGTAACATCATAAAACCTTGCTATTAAATCAGCAACTGTAGTTTTGCCTACTCCAGAATGTCCAACTATTGCAAGTAGTTCTGATTTATGGATTGTTAAATTTAGGTTTTTTAATATGTACTTATTACCGTCATAACTGAAACTAACATTTTTTAACTCAATTTTATCATTGAATTTATCAATGAACACTGCTTGAGGTACTTCCTTAACTTCAATGGGGTAATCAAGTACTTCAAAAATTCTTTCACCTGCTGCAGCTGATTCTTGAATCCTATTAGAAACACTCGAAAGGTTTTTAAGTGGGACTATGAGTTGAAAGAGTATAAAAAGAAATCCAAGAAATTCTTCAGGTTTAAGATTGTTATAAATTAAAATTTCTCTGCCGCCAATCCATATAATAATTATACCTGCAATTATGGTTAACATTTCAGTTACCGGCGAAGCAAATTCATAGGTCTTAGCACTTTTCATAATAAGTTGATAGTGTGCATCGTTTTCCTTCCTGAATAGATTATTACGATAATTCTCAATCCCAAATGCTCTTATAATTTTTGCTCCATATATTGTTTCTGATATATGAGAAACAATTTCAGAAAGTTTCTGCTGTACACGGCTGCTCCGCCTCCTTAGAGAATCACCGAGACGTGTTACTATAAAAACTGTTACAGGAAATACAACAAGTGAAGTAAGTGTCATTTGCCAGCTAATCGAAAGTGATAAAATAAAGAATGCTATTATCAGCAGAGGATCTTTAATAAGATTGGAAAAAGCCGCTGAAATTCCAGATTGTACTGCATTAATATCATTTGTTAATCGCGAAATAAGACTCCCGCTTTTTTCTTTTGTGAAATATCTTAATGAGAGTTGGTTTATCTTTTTATAGAGGTCAAATCTTATATCTCGTAAGACACCTTTCTCCACATACTGCATATAAATCGATTGTAATATACCTGTAAGGTTCTTTAACAGAAAGGCAATAAAAATTAAAATGCATATTTTCAAGAGGGCAGATTCTTTGTCTGAAGAAAAAATATAGCTCTCAACAAAATGTTTAATAGACTCATAAACGCCTGTAACGTTTGTTTGAGAAGAAACTGGACTCGTACTATCCAGAAATAACGTTTTTAGAAGTGGGATTGTTAAATACACAGAAATAGCACTAAATAGCGAAAATAAAATTGACATTGTTACCGAAATAAGAATATATTTCTTATACCTACCAATATATCTAACTAATCTTAAGTAAATCTTCATAATTCTTTTTTAGATGAGTTTTGCATTTCCCATATTTTCATATAGGTAAGCATATTTGTAATAACATCAAAAAATGTAACCATTAATCCATAAACTCCATCTAAGAAACCGCGTTGGATAAAAAATTGTCTTATAAATGATGAAACTGGTCTGAGAAAAAGATCTCCAAATCTTACTTTTCTGCGATTGAGCTTTTCACAAGCCTGCAGCGTTGAATAGACATTTACCCTATTCATATAATCTGCAATTGAGTTGACTGTGTAATGTTCAATTGCAGTTTTCAGGTATCCTATATCACCTTTAACTTCATACCCCTCGTGTACAAGCCTATTGGTAACTTCCGCTTCTGATTTCTTGAATAATCGTAATTGATAACCCGGGTACCAACCACAGTGTTTAATCCACTTACCAAGAAAATAACTTTTCCTTGGAATTTTATATCCAACTATTTCCCCACTATGTCGAATAGCATCTAATATTTCTGATTTAAGTTCTTCTGGACACTTTTCATCAGCATCGATGGAGAAAACCCATTGATGTGAAGTTTTACTAAGAGCAAATTTACGCTGAGCGGTGTATCCTTCCCAGTGATTCTGGAATATTTTATCTGTATATTTTCGTACAATATCGATTGTTTTATCTGAACTGAAAGCATCAACAACAATGATTTCATCTGCCCACTTAACAGATTCAAGGCAGGTAGCAATATTTTTCTCTTCGTTCTTACAGATAATTGTTACTGATAGAGGAATTTCCATTACTCTTCTTCTATAAATTTAATATACTTTGTGCGTTGTTTTTCATAATTATATCTCTCGTATGTTTGATATGCTGTCAATGCTTTTTGATTAACTGTTTCATAATTATCTAATAAGTTATTCAAAAAGTTTGAAAATTCAAACTCATTATAAAATATTGAAATATTCCTGAACTCTGGAATATGTTCAAAGGAACTGTACAATAGTAAAGGTTTTTGAAAAATATATGCTAGGTCAAACGCCCCTGAAATCTGAAATCTTGAGTACATTGTAAAATTAGGAACTCTGTTATCAATCAGAGGTGTAATTATATTGCATTGTTTAAGTCTTGAGAAAAAGACCTCATCCGGCAGGTAATAATCATAAAAAATAAATCTGTCTCTATAATTACTTGATTTTATAGCGTCAATTATTGGGTATCCCTCTTTGATTCTTGCATTTCCAAGAAGTTCAAATTTTATTCGTTTATCTAAACAGTCATTATATTGTTTTATGAAGTCAATCAAAAAATAATAATTTCTTCTATATGGAGATATTTCTCCCGGGATGCATATAATAAAGTCCTTGTTGTCAGGGACCGTGGTTGGTTGATAAAAAAACTTTTTAGGTAAGAGCCGATAGTATGAGCATAGCTGCATATGCTTGGATTTTATCTCCTGACAATTTTCAAAAATGTAATCAGCGAGTACAAAATATTTTTTTATTTCAAGAGAAATCAGTTTTTGGTTAAAACTCCCTTTTAGTTTATTGGCAAGGTGAAGGTTGCCTACTACATTGAGTTTCTTAATTTTAGAGAATATACAGAAGTTACGTACAAACTTGCCGTGTGCGGAATTTATTATTAAAGTATCTATATGATTTTCGGTAATAAAATTCATTAAAGCTCTGGAAAAGTTGCGTTGCTCCCTGCCAGTAGAAGCAGAATAGCGAATTATTTTTACATCGAATCCAAAAATGTTATTGAAAGGGAGGTCTTTATTAATCCAGAGATAAGTTTGATAACCACTATCAAGCAAATAAGAAATTTGTGATTGCATTATAAAATCATGTGAAGTATAAAATTCGACAATAATGGCTTTTTTTGATTTCATTGTAGTAAATTAGAAACAGCCGAAAAAACTTCTTCAACAGTAATATCATTTATATTGTTTGTTGGAGACTGAATATATTTACAATTTTCAAAAGGAGGTCCCCATTCATACCCTTTTGTCGGCCCAAAAAGCGATAATACTTTAGCTCCTGAAAAACCTGCCAGGTGCATTACTCCAGTATCATTTGTTATATAAAGATTCAACATAGAGAGTAAAGCACCAAGAAACTTAATTTCAGCATTTTTGAGAATGTGGTATGGGACCGAGTTAGTAGCTAATTTTGTAGCTAATTCTTCAACAATAACTTCATCAATCTGACCTGCAGTGAGTAAAATTCTAACTTTATATGCTCTGTTCAATTTTAGTCCAAGTTCTGCAAACTTATCAATGCTCCAACGGTTATCAACCTTGCCTGCTCCGGGATGGAGTCCAATAATTGGAGTATTAAAATCTGAAAACTTTGAGATTAAATATTTCTTTGCTTCTTCAAAAGTAGTGCTGGGATATTGAAGCTTTAATGCTTGTATTTCAGCAGGAGTTAAATCACATCCAATCTGTCTGACTACATCGAGGATTCTATCCAATTGATGAACTTTTTCTACTTCCCAATTAAATGATTTCTTATGGGTAAGCAAAAATGCAAATTTGTTTTTTTGCTTATCAATAGCCTTCACTCCAACTCGTTTTTTTGCTCCTGAAAGTACCGCTATTATATGGGATGTCCGTGAAAATGACATAGTGGAAGGAACAATTGCAATATCAGGCTTAAAACCCTTAACAGTCTTTAAGAAAGACCAGGTTGATGAAGTATTATCTCTTTTCATTTCAATCACACGGTCAATTTGGGTGATAAGCTCGCGGTAAGGAATTGGATAATTTGTTTTCCCTGTAACGAGCGCAATTATTGAATCAGGAAAAGATTTTTTGATAGCTACGTAAATAGGCAATGAACAAAGCAAATCACCTAACTGATTATTTCTTTGTCTTATAATAATAATCCTCAAGAAAAAAATCCCGTATAAAAATTTTAGAATTAAAATTTAAGAAATGTTTAGTTAAGTTAATACTAAAAAAGAAGTACGACAATGGCTTTCAATTTTAATAAACTTACGTTAAAGGCTCAGGAAGCAATACAAGCTGCACAGGAAATTGCAGCAGATAATTCAAATCAGATCATTGAACCTGAACATTTATTGGCAGGCTTATTACAGGATAAAGAAGGGTTAGTGAGAAATATTCTGTTAAAATTAGGGGCTAATACAGGATATATTGAATCAAAACTATATGAGATAATAAATAAATTACCGAAAGTAAGCGGAGCAATAACAGGCAATCAATCTATTTCAAGAGAACTTTCCGAGGTGCTGGAAAATGCTTTTAAAGAAGCAAATGTTATGAAAGATGAGTATGTTTCTGTTGAACACTTTTTGATTGCTCTAACTGAAGTAAAGAAGTCTGAACTTGGTTCTGTGCTTTTATCTCAGGATGTTACAAAAGAAAACATCCTAAAGGTCCTAAAAGATGTGCGTGGTTCTGGTAGAATTACAGGTCAAACCCCGGAAGATACTTTTAATGCACTTGAAAAATATGGACGTAATCTTAATCAGATGGCTTTAAGAGGAAAGCTTGATCCTGTTATCGGGAGAGAAGAGGAAATAAGAAGAGTCCTGCAAGTTTTATCACGCAGAACAAAAAATAACCCTGTGTTAATAGGTGAGCCGGGCGTAGGTAAAACAGCCATTGCTGAAGGAATTGCGATTAGAATTGTTAATGGAGATGTGCCGGAAAATCTCAAAGATAAACAAATTGTGGCACTTGATATGGGAGCTTTAATTGCCGGTGCTCAATATAGAGGACAGTTTGAAGAAAGATTGAAAGCTGTATTGAAAGAGGTTCAGGAATCTGATGGGAAAGTGGTATTATTTATAGATGAATTGCATACTGTTGTTGGTGCTGGTGCTACAAGTGGCTCTATGGATGCTTCAAATCTCTTAAAACCAGCACTTGCCAGAGGTGACTTGCGATGTATAGGTGCGACAACTATTGATGAGTATAGAAAGTATATTGAAAAAGATCCTGCTTTAGAACGGAGATTTCAACCTGTATTTATAGCCGAACCTTCAGTTGAGGATACTATATCTATACTGCGTGGCTTAAAAGAAAAATACGAGGTGCATCATGGTGTAAGAATTACAGATTCTGCAATTGTTGCAGCCGCTCAGCTTTCCGACAGATATATCTCAGATAGGTTCTTGCCAGATAAGGCAATAGATCTTATAGATGAAGCGGCTTCAAAACTAAGAATTGAAATAGATTCAATGCCTGAAGAACTTGATAAAATTGAGCGCCGTATTAAGCAACTTGAAATAGAACGAGAAGCCCTAAAATGGGAACTGAAGTATAAATAGACGCTATCTTCTTTTATGTTTTATTTTTGATAGTACTAATCCAGTTTCTTATATAGCTTAGAGATTGATAATTTTACCAACCTGATTAACAGGAAAAATGCTAATTACCTGTAACCTCTCTTAAATTGAATTTGAATTCTAATCTAAAGTTTACTCACTTTTCTTACTTGTCAGTGGTGTCCTTATTTCTAAAAATAAAAGGCTAATCTTAGAATTTTATTAGAAATTATCTTGTTAACTTAAATAATAAGAAAGATATGAATCAGGAACTTCTTGAGAAAATCAAAGCAGCACATACAATCAATGATATTTCCCATAATAGGATTAATATAGGATTTCCTAATATTAGGGAACTATTAGAATTTCAGACAGAGAGGACACCCCAATGTAATTTTCTTACCTTTTATGAAAAAGGAGAAGAAGTAATAAGGTTTACCTACGAAGAATTTTGGAAAGCGGTTAAAAAATATGCAGGGTATATTCAGTCTCTTGGCATTGGTAAAGAAGATAGAGTGGTTTCATTTTCTCGGAATCATTATAGTGTGGTACTGTTGTATTTTGCTGCTTGGACAATAGGTGCCACGGTAGTTCCAATCAATGTTGAGGAAGATCCTGCCCGTATTGCATATATAATTGAAAATTCCAATGCACGTGCTCTTTTTACCTTAGCTAATTATCTTGATAAAATATACTCCCTTAAGGGAAAGATAAACATAAGAACTATTCTTTTTAGTGAGAATCTATTTTCTGAGATGAGTGAGAATATTCTCCATAATAATGTAATAAGTCAGGATACAGAAGCGATGATTGTTTATACTTCCGGAACGACAGGGAATCCTAAAGGAGTAGTCCTAACTCAAGGTAATTTATTGGTTGACTCGAAAGCTATTGCAGAATGGCATAGAATATCACAGAGCGAAACTATGATGTGTGTTTTGCCTTTGCACCATGTTAATGGAACTGTGGTTACTTTGTTAACCCCGCTATATGCGAATGGCAGGGTAGTATTAAATGATGGTTTTCATCTACACAGTTTCTTTCCAACTATTGAAAAAGAATCTGTGAAGGTGGTTTCGGTTGTCCCGACTCTCTTGCAGTATCTTATTCACAGTGATATTAATATAGATGAATATAATTTAAGAAAGTTTTCCCATTTTATATGTGGTGCCGGTCCCCTCACCTGTGAGCTTGCGTCTAATTTTGAAAAAAAGTTTGGGTTAAGGATAATTCACGGTTACGGACTTTCTGAAACAACCTGTTATTCCTGTTTTATTCCCATAGATCTGGATGAGAAAGAACATAGAAAATGGCAGAATGAATTTGGATTTCCCTCCATTGGAATTCCTCTGGGATGTAATGAAATGGATATCCACAGTGCTAATGGTGAGTCAGTTAGAGAGGAAGAAAGAGGTGAGATTGTAATTCGCGGATACAATGTTATGAAATATTATTTCAATAATGATATTGCAAATGAAAATGCCTTTACTTATGGATGGTTCAGGAGCGGTGATGAAGGCTTTTATAAGAAAGATGATAAGGGGAATAAATATTTTTTCATTACTGGTAGAATTAAGGAACTAATTATCAGAGGTGGTGTTAATATTTCACCTCTTGAAATTGATGAAGTTCTGATGTCGCTTGAAGAAGTGAAGAGTGGCATTGCTGTGGGTTTTGAAAACGATTGGTATGGAGAAGAAGTAGGGGCGGCAGTAATTTTGCGCGATGGTTTAAATTATGAAAATCCTGAAGAGATAAAACAAAAGATAATAAAAAAATGTCGCCAGAAACTACCGTTTTACAAATGTCCAAAAGTTGTTTTTATTGTTGATCGGTTGCCTGTAACCTCAACGGGTAAATTCCAGCGGACAAAATTGTCTCATTTATTTGTAGATTATAAAAATAAACAATTTACAAAATAATTTATAAATTATGCAAGAATCAGCTATACAGAAAAAGGGACAAAAAACAAAACAAGTTTTAACTGAAATATCTAATGAAAAGTTGTTGCAGGCATATAAATATATGCTTACTGCCCGTATGATAGATGATAGAATTGAGAAACTTATCAGGCAGGGAAAAGCATCATTTTTGATATCAGGCTCTGGACATGAGGCTGTTCAGATTGCCGTTGGTATGGCAATGCAGCCAGGCAAAGATTGGTTTTTTACTTACTATCGTGATGATGCATTCGGTCTGACTGTGGGACTGACTATAGAAGATATTTTCAGACATACATTTGGGAAAGCAACTGATAAATTTACCGGCGGGCGTCAGATGGCAACACATCTCGGAAGCAAAGAATTGCGTATGCCAACTGCCTCATCACCAACTGGTTCTCAGTATCTTCAGGCGGTAGGTGCAGCCATCGGCTGCGTTTACAGAAACACAGATGAAGTTGTGTATGTTTCAGGTGGAGAAGGATCTACTTCTGAAGGGGAGTTTTTTGAAGCTGTTAACTGGGCATCGCGGGAAAAATTACCTGTAATATTCCTGATTCAGAATAATAACTATGCTATTTCTGTTCCTGTAGAACAGCAAATTGCAGGAGGATCGATTTACAAAGCCATATCAGGCTTTGAGGGCTTAAATAAGTATCATATAGATGGTACAGATTTCCTTTTAAGTTATAATACTGCTATTGAGGCTGTAGAACTTGCAAGAAAAGGCAGAGGTCCTGCTCTGATTTATGCTGATGTTGTAAGGTTGCGTTCGCATTCTGCCTCTGACGTTCAGGAGAAATATAGGTCAAAAGATTCTCTTCAAAAAGATTTAGAACGTGACCCCCTTATTAAAATGGAAAATCTTTTGCTTGAAAAAAAGATTCTTACAGAATTGAATATACAAACCATTAGAGATGAGATATTTCAATTAGTACTTGATGCCTCTGATAGAGTTTATGAAGAGCCTGTTCCTTCTGCAGATACTGTGGGTTTATATATGTATTGTCCTGAGGAAGAACAGACTAAAATAGAATACGAAAAACTTACCAGTATCGGAGAACCTGTTGTAATGGTCGATGCAATTAATCATGCGTTACACGAAGAGATGGAAAAGAATCCTTTGATGGTGATTTATGGTGAAGACATTGCCGATGGTAAAGGTGGTGTGTTTACTGCCACTAAAGGACTTTCAACACGCTTTGGAGAAAAGCGTGTTTTTAATTCTCCTCTTGCTGAAGCTTCAATTGTAGGAACTGCAATTGGGCTGGCTCTTACTGGTTTTAAACCCGTAGTCGAAATACAATTTGCTGACTACATTTTTCCCGCAATGATGCAAATCAGAGATGAGCTTGCAATGTACAGATATCGTTCTAATAACAGTTTTTCCTGTCCTGTTGTTATTCGTGCTGCTTGTGGTGGTTATATTGGAGGTGGTCACTATCATTCCCAGAATATAGAAGCGCTTTTTGCAAAGTGTCACGGTATTTATATAGCATATCCTTCGAATGCTGCTGATGCAAAAGGGTTGCTCAAAACCGCCTGCCAATTAAAGGATCCGGTTCTTTTTCTTGAACATAAATTTCTTTACAGGCAGGGCTATGCAAAGTCTCCTGAACCTGATGAGAATTATTATCTTCCGTTTGGGAAAGGTGTTGTTAAAAGACAGGGGGAAGATATAACAATCGTTGCTTATGGTGCTATGGTTGAAAAAGCTTTGAGAGCTGCACGGGAAATGGAAAAGCAGAAAGTAAGCGTTGAAGTAATTGATATACGCACAATTGTACCGCTTGATACTGAACTTATACTAAGTTCTGTAAAAAAGACAGGAAAGGTTATAGTGCTTTATGAAGATTCAAAATTTATGGGTTTTGGCGCTGAAATTGCTGCTGTCATAGCAGAAGAAGTTTTTGAATTTCTTGATGCACCTGTAAAAAGAGTTGCAGGATTAAATGTACACGTTCCATACCATCCTAATCTTGAGAGAGCAGCCTTGCCTCAGGATGACTGGATTATTAAAGCCTGTATGGAGCTTTCTGCTTATTAGCAGGAATTCTGGCTCTTACACAAAAGCTCCCTGAATTCTCTGATTTGTTGTGAGTTACCTAAAATGATAATCTGAGCTTTTATGTTTATGGGGGTCTCCGGTGCAGGATTGATGATGTATTTTCCATCTTCGAGCTTTAATCCTATTATATTAGCTCCAGTCTTATTTCTTACATCGAGATCTTTAATAGTTTTGTTCTGATATTCATCAGATATGTCCATAAGTGGGATTTCTTCAAAAGTGATATTGATATCCGACCCCTGTCCGGTGAGATGTGCTATGAATTCAATAATATCCGGTTTTGATACAAGAGCTGCCATATGAGCACCACCAATTTTTTCTGGCATAATTACATTGTTAGCACCGGCTTTTTTAAGTTTACTTTCAGATGATTCTACTGATGCACGACTGATAATTGTGATATTCTGATTCAATTCTCGTGCTGTAAGAACTACATAAACGTTATCAGGGTCTTCAGGTAGTGTAGTTATGAGAGCTTTTGCTTTTTTGATACCTGCTTCAATTAAAACGGATTCTTCAGTTGAATCGCCTTCAATGAATAGATATTTCCCTTCATCTCGTATTTCATCAATTATCTCAGGACGTTTTTCTATAATCACAAATGGAATCTTATCGTCGTAGAGTTCAAGACAAACCTGTTTACCATTTCTTCCATAACCGCATACAATAACATGATTTTTGAGTTCAGCAATTGATTTAGTCATACTATAATATTTAAAAAAGTTCCGAAATTCCCCTTCAATAATCAGGTGTACAATTTTTGTTGCACCATAAAAAAACAATCCTATGTTTGTTATAATGAGAACAATTGTAAATATTCTACCCCCTTGAGAAAGTTCCCTGACTTCACGGAAGCCAACTGTAGTGACGGTTATAACCGTCATATACAAAGCATCAAGAAATGAGTAATTTTCAATGAGGATATATCCGACTGTACCAAGCAATATTGATGAAAGAATTAATGAGATAATAAAGAGTACCTCACTGAAATATTTAATGCCAAATTTGATGTTTGCAAGAACTTTCACGAGTGTGAAGTGTAATTATATTGAGTTCCAAAGTTAATATAACTAAATTAATATAATGTATCTTATGTTTCAATATTAAAAATCAAATTTAAATAAAGCATCATATATTATGAGAACTTTTGATATAACAGTTATAGGAAGTGGTCCTGGAGGATACACTGCTGCAATCAGAGCAGCACAGCTCGGCTTTACAACTGCCATTGTTGAGAGAGATAAATTGGGTGGTGTCTGCTTGAATTGGGGTTGTATTCCAACAAAAGCATTACTTAAAGATGCAGAACTTTTTAACACACTTAAGAAAATCAAGGAACACGGTATAAATGTAGATAAAGCAAGCTTTGAACTGAGTAAAATTATTGATAGATCCCGTAAGGTTGCTCTTGCTTCTGAGAGGGGAGTTCAGTATCTGATGAAAAAAAATAATATCACTGTTATTAATGGTAGTGGTTATATTAACAAAGATAAAACAATTTTAATAAAAGATAAATCTGGAAAAGAATTAGAAAAAATCTCTTCTAAGCATATAATAATTGCAACGGGAGCAAGACCAAGAGCGCTTGGAAACCTTCAATTTGATGAAGAAATAGTGCTTTCTTCCACAGGAGCTATGCTTAAAAAAGAACTCCCACGGAAAATTACTATTGTTGGTAGTGGTGCTATCGGGATGGAATTTGCATATTTTTATAATGCATTTGGTTCTGAGGTTACCATTATAGAAATGCTCCCACAGGTATTGCCGGTTGAGGATACAGAAATTGCTGATGTTGTTGCGAAGGAATTTAAAAAGAACGGAATTAAAATTTATACTGATACAAAAACTGAAACAGTGGAAGTAAAGAACGGAAAGGCTTATACGACTGTCAGTGGTAAAACCAATGAGACTTTTGAATCAGACGTTGTATTAATTGCCATTGGTGTTGTGGCTAATAAAGAAAATCTTGGACTTGAAGAACTTGGTGTTGAGATGTATAAAAATGGTATTAAGGTAGATAGAAACTATAGGACCAATATTGAAAACATCTATGCTATAGGTGATGTTGCGCTTATCAATCCAGCTGGCAAGCCATGGCTTGCACACGTTGCATCTGCGGAAGGAATTAATTGCGTAGAGAAAATTAAAGGGATACCTGTGGCAAATATAGAATATGATAATATACCGGGTTGTACATATTGCCAGCCACAGGTAGCTTCAGTGGGCTTGACAGAAAAAGAGGCAAGAGAGAAGGGTTATGAGCTAAAGGTGGGTAAATTCCCATTTTCAGCAAACGGTAAGTCCAGGGCAACAGGTGAAACAATAGGTATGGTAAAACTAATTTTTGATGCAAAATATGGAGAGCTGCTGGGAGGACATATTGTTGGAAATGAGGCTACCGAGCTGATAAGCGAACTTGTTACTCTGAAATCACTGGAAGGAACTGGCGAATCACTTATTAAAATCATTCATGCACATCCATCTTTGAGTGAAGCAATTCTCGAAGCAGCTGGTGTAGCATTTGGTGAAGCCATTAATATTTAGTAGAGTTTCAAGGTTATCCATAAGTTAGCTGTGTGAATACTTTTTTAGAAAGATTGTTGAAAACAACATTTTGGAGTGTGCTGGTACCATCTTTAACTATTGCAAAATTATCTAATAAATTTTTGTCTATTGAAAAAGTAATTTGCAATTTATAATTTTAAGTAAAGTTCGCAATAAAGTAATTGCAATGACTTTGTAATTACTCCATTGCGAATTCAAGATATATTAAATTAAATAATAAATTAAATAAAGGAGAATTCACAATGGAAGACAACAAAATGGCAAAAGGCTTATTTATTGGTTTCTTAAGCGGAGCAATTGTAGGAGGGATATTTGCCCTGTTATTTGCTCCAAAATCCGGGAAGGAATTGCGCCGTGATATTAAACTGAAAAAAGATGAGTTTATTGATGATGCTTCAGAGTATATGCAGATTGCCAAAGAGAAAGCTTCAAACTTAATTAATGAAGGAAAGCGTAAGTCTGAAGAATTAATTAAGCAGGCTAAAGAAAAAGCAAGTTCGTTAATTCAGGATGCTAACGAACTCTTGAGTTCTGCTCGCGAAAAAGTTAGTGGGAAACTCAGTGAAACAAAAGAAAATTTAACTGATGAAGCACAACGAATAAAAGAAGCGTTTAAAGCTGGTATAGATGCTTATAACGAAGAGAAAAATAACATCTAAAACTTAAAAAACAAAAACCGTGAGCCCAGAAAGTCAAATTTTATTTAATATCTCTATTATTATTCAAATAATTTTATTTATTGCCTTCATTATTCTTGTTTTTGTTCTGACAGGGGCTGTAAAGAAACTAATGTTGAAGGTTGACTCGTTAAACGATGAATTTACTAACTTTAAGGTTAAGGTAGACCCACTTATTGAAGATTCAAAGCAACTTGTTAGAAGGTTGAATGCTATAAGTGAAAAAGTTGAAGGCAATATAGATTCTGTCCGTGAAACAGTTGATAAAATGCGTGGTGTAATTGATGAGGTCATAGACTTCAAGAGGCGAATTCAGGGAAAAATTGAACCGCCATTGAAAGATACAATTGCTTTTTATTCCTCTGTTGTTAAAGGGGTGAAGGTGTTTTTTGAAAAACTTCGTGAGGGCAGAAAAAGTAAAAAAGATGAAACACCCGTATTGCCAGAACCATCTTCAGAATTGAATGAAAAATTTCAGAGTGACTTTGATGATATAAATAAAGAACTCAACGAGGTTCGGAAGAAACTTGAAGAAATGAAAAAGGTTTAGAATTAAAAATTTATATTCATCTTGCTTTTTGGGGTAAGGTTTCTTTAAAAGCCTTACCCCTGCTATTTTTTATGAGCATCAGCAAATTATACAGCTAATACCTCTCTATCGATGGTAGATGTTGGTTTTGAAAAGCTGGTTTGCTAAAATCTTGTCTCGGAGTTTTTTGATTTTCAAAAATTATGTGAGTTTTAGATTTATTCTGAATAGGTGTATTATATTATTATAAGATGTTATAGAGAAGAAGTGGTGTATGTTATTGTAGAGGAAAAGCAAATTACAAAATTACAGTCCCGTCGGCATTAAGGGGATTCAAACCTTAGATAAGATAATTTTGGAAGAAGAAATGTCTGCCTGACATTTTAATATTTTGACCTCCTGTGGAGTCATTTGTATCTCTTGATAATCACCTCTATTCAAAACGGTTAGACCCCTGATGTAAATTTGAGCTTTTTAAACCTGCCATTATTCTGGAAAGATGTGTAGATAATTAAAAATAAAATAATAAATTTTACTTGAAAATAATTATAGTACTTATTATCTTTTAAAAAAAACGGAGTATAAAAATGAAAAAAGTTTTTTCTGTTGCGGTACTTTTACTTTTATTAACAAGCACAACATTCTCACAATGGATTAGTGGAAATGGGCTTTATTATGCAAATACTTTGAGAAGTTTAGCTTCGAGTCAACCTTACGTTTATGTTGGAACTTTTTCAGATGGAATTTATCGTTCTACTGATAATGGTTTACACTGGAATCAGGCAGGTTTGAATTCTTCCTATGTATACTCAGTTGCAGCAAGTGGCAATTATGTTTATGCCGGCACCTACGGAAATGGAATTTATACCTCTACAAATTATGGAGTAAATTGGACTCAAACATTATCCGGCAGGTTTGTAAGAGTTATAGTTATTAGCAGTAATATTATATATGCCGGAACAGATAGTTATGGAGTTTATCAAAGCACTAATAATGGACAAAACTGGATTCAAACATCACTTAATAATAAAAATGTCTGGTCTCTTGCTGTTAATGGTCAGACAATATTCGCAGGAACAACCGATTCTGGTGTATACCGTTCTACAAATGGTGGAATAAACTGGAGTCAAACCCCCTTAAATAATGCGGCTGTTATCTCGCTTGGTGTAAATGGTTCTACCGTATTTGCAGGAACTTATTCGGGATTTTATCGCTCTGACAATAACGGAGACTCCTGGTCTCTTATTAGCCAATTTGGCAGTCAATATATCTGGTCTATTGGAATTAGTAGTGGTAATATTTTTCTTGGGACCTGGAGTCAAGGAATTTATCGTTCTACAAATAATGGTCTGAATTGGATACAAACGGATTTTAATACGGGTTGGGTTAGAGGAATATCACTTCAACCAACAATGTATTTTGCTGTTACGGATTATGGAGTTGTATTTTCTACAAATTCAGGGGTAAACTGGGGGTTGTCCAATTTTTGTAATGTAGATTTCCGTGCTATCAGTGGGGTAGGTAATAATGTATTTGCCGGAGCAGGGTATAATGGGGGTGTCTATTACTCCTCTGATGGTGGCTATAATTGGGCTCAAACAAGTCTAATAAATAAAACTGTATATTCTCTCTATAGTGCAACCAACTATACACTTGCGGGAACCTATAATATGGGAATTTTTTATACTACCAATTCTGGTGTAAGCTGGTATCAGTCATCTCTAACAAATAGAACGATAGTTTCTTTCTGTTTACATAATAACATTTTATTTGCAGGTTCGTGGTACTATGGAATTTATTCATCAACAGATAATGGCTTATCCTGGAACCAGACACCACTGAACAATTTAACTGTTTACTCACTTGCCCGCTCCGGAAATTATCTATTTAGTGGTACTGAAAACTATGGAGTTTACTTCTCAACTGATAATGGTAACACCTGGAATCAAACTTCATTAAATAATAAAACTATATATTCGCTTGCCGCAAGTGGAAACTATGTATATGCAGGAACTCTTGATTCCGGAGTATACATATCATCAAACTCAGGTGGTAACTGGGTGCATTCATCATTAAATAACAAAGCTATTCTTTCACTTACGGCAGTTGCAAATTTTGTTTGGGCTGGACTTGGAAATTATGAAGGAGTATATTTTTCCACTGATTATGGTCAAACCTGGACAGCGAAAAACGAAGGTTTTAATCCTACTCCTTATGTGTTTGGATTTTATTTTAACTCACCGGCAAATTATATACTTGCTGCTGCGAGTGGGACCTCTATCTGGCGAAGACCACTTACAGACTTTAACCCGACTCTAAAAGTTATATCTAACAATGCTCCTTCTGGATTTAAATTATTTCAGAATTATCCGAATCCTTTTAATTCTACTACTCTTATAAAGTTTTCTAATCCGAAGAAACAAAACATCACAGTTAAAATTTATAATATTCTTGGCAAGGAACTTGAATCATTACTAAATATGGAGCTTCAGCCGGGTACTTATTCTATAAAATGGGATGCAAAAAATTATGCAAGTGGAATATATTTCTGTAAATTAATTGCTCCTGAATCTATTGAAACAATATATATGGTAATGATTAAATAAAAGTATTCAAATTTATAAAACTCAGAGAGGAATAAAACTAGAGAAAATGTTTTTATGGTCTGTTTCCCCGGGGTAGCATTTTAAAAATTCTTAGTTGATGCTGCTCCTGGGGAATTGTTATTTTTATAAGGAGTTTTATGAAGTCCTTTGAACTACAATTTAAAAGGAGGATAAATTTTTTTAGAAAAATCTCTCTAAAATAATGCCAAAACCTCAATTTATAATCATGCCCGAAATTACCTTTGATTCACTTTTCCCTATCTTTTCATTTTATATCAACTCTACTTTAGCTCAATTCAAACGGACGGTAAAGAGCTGGACTAACCAGCCCACCGTGTAACCTGTCCCAATTCCACTATGGTTCAATTCAAACACGTTGTATTAGTTAAAAATTTAGATAAAATTTTCAGTTCTGTCAGGTAATTTTGATATAATTTTAACTTCGGGGTATTTTTTGTTTTAAAGTAAGAAGGGTCTCTGCTGATGTATATTCTTCTTTTGTAGTAAATAAAATCACTTCATCGGGTTTCAATTCATTTATAGGTATAATGTTAGCCATAACCTGTCTGGAGACAAGGCAAACAAGAATATTTTTCATAGGTAATAGAATAAGTTTAATAAGGAAATGGTCTTATTAGTATAAAGTTGTAACGAGCTAAAAATATATTGAAATCAGCCTTTATGTAACTATTTCTATGATATTTTTATAACAATTTTCCCTATTTGTGATGAGAGATTCATTTTATCAAAGGCAAGGTGAATATTGTCAAGTGTGAAAATACTGTCAACTACTGGTTTAATTTTATATTTACAGACGAAATCATACATAGCTTGAAAGTCAGCATCTGAGCCCATAGTTGAGCCTAAAATATTGAGTTGTTTCCAGAAAATTTTTCTCACTTCAAGTTCCGTGGCGTTTCCCAGTGTTGCGCCATAGGTAACAAGCCTTCCGCCAGGTTTAAGTAGATTAATACATTTGTTAAATACATTTCCACCGGTGCCATCGATAATTACATCAAATCCCTCCTTGATTAAACTGAGAAACTTCATATCCCAGTCAGGTTGGGTATAAAGAATTCCGGCTTTAGCACCCAGCTGGATAGCTTGATTGATTTTGTCAGAAGAAGCTGAGGTAACATAAGCGTTAACTCTGGTAGCTACTGCAAATAATAATGTGAAAGTTGCGACACCGCCGCCAATACCAGTTATTAAAAGATTTTCCTCAGATGAAAGTTTTGCACGTGTGAAAAGTGCACGAAAAGCAGTCAATCCTGCCAGAGGTAGAGCTGCTGCTTCTTGAAAAGAGAGATGGTCAGGTCTTGGAAAAACATATTTGGTTTTTACTTTTACAAATTCTGCAAGTGTCCCATTATCAGGGAGTCCAAGTATTTTGAAGTCTTTAGACTGATGAGATTGATTATCACCCCAGTTGAAAGAGGGATTAATAATAACTTCGTCTCCAACCTTAAAGGTGGATGAATTGCTGCCAATCTTTTCAATAATTCCTGCACAATCCGAGCCGGGTACAACAGGTAATTTAATTCCTGCATAGAGACCTTTTATTATCCATAAATCCCGGTGATTCAGAGAGGCATATTTCACTCGTATTAGTGCTTCATCTGATTCAATATCCGGTAGCGGGATATTTTCGATGATGAGATTATTTTTTAATTCGTTGATATTTCCAATTTGTTTTAATATTGCTGCTTTCATAGTTTAAACTTTTATTTTGATTGATACAGGGCAGTGGTCACTTCCCATAACTTCAGGATGTATAGAAGCATCTATAACATTTTGCAGAAAGTCTTTTGATACCATAAAATAATCAATTCTCCAGCCAATATTTCGTTCACGAGCGCGGGTAACGGGGTCCCAGTACGTGTACCAACCCGGTTCGGGATGGAAAGTTCTGAAAACATCAACGTAGCCAAGATTAATGATTTTATCAATCCATTTTCTTTCTTCGGGGAGAAAACCGCTAACTGTGGAGTTTTCTTTAGGGCGAGCGAGGTCTATTTCTTTATGAGCAGTATTAAAATCACCAGCGACAATAATTCCTTTTTTGTCCTGATAATGTTTAAATAGATAGAAGAATAGTTCGTTGTAGAATTCCAGTTTGTAATTTACTCTTTCTGCTCCGCGTCCACCATTAGGGAAATAAACGTTAGCAAGGAGAAAGGTTTCGTATTCTGTAAATATGACTCTTCCTTCTTCATCAAATTTTTCGTTATTGAATCCATAAGTAACATTTTTTGGTTTTAGCTTTGTATAGGTAGCCACTCCTGAATATCCCTTTCGTTTAGCAGAAAAAAAGAAAGATTGGTAGCCCTTAATGTTTGTAAGCTCAGCAGGAATCTGATCAGTTGAAGCTTTGGTTTCCTGTAAACATATTATGTCACCATTAGAGGAGTTAACCCAATCAAGGAAGTTTTTTTTCTGAATGGCGCGTATACCATTCACGTTCCAGGTATATATATTAATTGCTGGCATTAATAAAACTTAAAGGACCAAACAGATAAAGAAAGTAAAATATATTAAAAAATACAATATAAAAAGTAACGAAGAGATGTTGACAAAATGGTTTAGGAGAAAATTGAAAGGCGAGAGGAAACTAATAAGAATTAATTTAATTGATGTAATAGGTGTTGATAAAGGTAGGGTTTAATCTTAATAAGTGGTATTGACTCTTTATAATATTGAGTTTTATTAGCAAATCAATTTTGATAAATTACAAAAGTTAAAAAACAAAAATTTATCCGATATGGGCAGAAATCTTGACAATTTTTTTTATCCGAAATCTATTGCAATCATTGGGGCATCTTCGAGGGAAAAAACACTTGGTTGGGAGTTAATCAGTAATCTTGTGAAGTTTGGTTATCGGGGTAAGTTGTTTCCTGTAAATCCTAAAGCAGAGTTTGTTCACAGTATAAAAGCTTACGCTCAGGTAACTGATATTCCGGATGAGATTAATCTTGGAATTATTATGGTTGGTAAAGAGTATGTTATTTCTGCAATTGATGATTGCAAAAAAAAGGGCATTAAAGATGTGATAGTAATTACAGCAGGATTTAAAGAAGTTGGTAAAGCTGGAGAAAATCTCGAATGTTTAATGTTGGAAAGGGTTAAAAAATATGGAATGAATCTCGTTGGTCCAAATTGTATGGGAATCATTAACACAAAGTCTGAAATAATGATGAATGGGACGTTTGTTCAGGGGGAACCGAATGCAGGCGGGATAGGATTTGTTTCGCAAAGTGGGGCGTTAGGTGCAGCAGTATTGAAAATCCTGAAGCAGCGAGATATAGGGTTTTCCCAGTTTTTAAGCATAGGTAACAAAGCTGACATAGATGAAAATGATGTTATAGAATACTGGAACAACAATGATGATGTGGGTGTGATAACATTGTATCTTGAGAGTTTTTCTGATATAAAGAGGTTTAGAAAAGTTGCTGAGAGAATCTCCAGAAAGAAACCAGTGATTGCTGTTAAGGCAGCGAGAACTGGTGCAGGGATGAAAGCTGCAAGTTCACATACTGGTGCAATAGCTTCATCAGATGCTTTTGTTGATGCAGTGTTTAATCAAAGTGGTGTAATTAGGGTTGATACAGTTGAGGATTTATTTGATCTTGCTAAATCGTTTGATAGAACTATATTACCAGTCGGAAATAGATTGGGAATTTTAACTAATGCTGGTGGACCGGCGATATTGACTGTTGATGAAGCTCAGAAATGGGGATTGACAGTTCCGGAATTAACAGCAGCAACAAAAAAGAGGCTTCAGAAAATATGTGTGCCGGAAGCTTCATTACATAATCCTGTTGATATCTTGCCTCCGGCAACAGCAGAAGTTTATGGCAAAGCGACTGAGTTAATGCTTGCGGATAAGAATATAGATTGTGGGATAGTAATTCTTGGTCCTCCTTTGATGCATAACACTCTTGAAATAGGAAAGAAGATTTGTGAAGCAGGGATAAAGTCAGGAAAATCTGTTATAGTAGTTCTGATGTCACAGGACGATATAGTTCAGAAGCTTGCAGAAAGCGTAATACCACATCCCCCCATATTTAACAGTTGTGAAGCTGCGGCAAGAGTGATGGGGCAGATGTATAAATATAAGGTTTATAGGGAGTCAGTTGTAGGAGAGTATGAGAGATTTGCAATTAATACAAATGCAGCAAAAAAAGTAATTAAGAAGTATTCAGGTAAAGGGGAGATTTATATGGAGTTTGGTGATGTAATAGATTTGCTACTGGCATACAGATTTCCGATAGTTGAGTCTATGTTAGCCAGAGATGTTCAGGAATCTATTATAATGGCTGAGACTATAGGTTTTCCAGTGGTAATTAAAGCGGTTGGAAAAAATTTGATTCATAAATCGGATGTTGGAGGTGTGGTTTTAAATGTCAGGAATGTTGAAGAACTTATTCAGGCTGAAAACAGAGTTCTTGCAAGTTTGAAAGAAAAGAAGATGGATAAAGTCTTTGAAGGTTTTACCATTCAGCCGTATATTGAAGATGGTATTGAAACTTTACTGGGAGCTGTTAGAGGTCCTAACGGTTCTCATTTCATTGCTTTTGGAATGGGAGGTGTACTTGTTGAAGCTTTCAAGGATGTTGAGTTTCGTATGGCACCTTTAACCGATAAGGATGCAGAGAACTTAATAAAAAGTGTTAAGGTTTATAATATTCTGAAAGGTGTGAGAGGGAAAAAGAGTGTTGATTTTGATTATGTATCTGAAAATATTTTAAAACTTTCTCAAATGGTAATGGATTTCCCGGAGGTTGTAGAAGTTGATTTTAATCCGTTTGTATTCTCAGATAAAGCAGAACACTGTAAAATACTGGATGCAAGGATAAAGGTCTCAGTTAATAAATAAAAAAAATAAAAAAAGGGGTTATAGATAATGAAGATAGCAAAAGAATACCGATGGGAAATGGGACACCGCCTGCCAAATCATCCAGGTTTATGCAAGAACGTTCATGGACATTCATATAGAATGGTTGTAGAATTAGAGGGTGAGGTTAATGAAAATGGTATGGTTATAGATTTTTATGAACTTGGAAAGATTGTTAAGCCAATTGTAGAGATGTTTGACCACAGTTTTCTTGTTTATAAAGGTGATAGTAAGTTAATATCTATGCTTGAAGAGCTGGAGTCCCGTAAGGTTATTGTGGATTATTATGCAACTGTTGAAAACATCTGTAAAGATATGTTGCAGAGAATAATTAAAGGTATAAGAGAAGAAGCAATTAGCAATGTATCAAAAGTTACAGTTACACTGTTTGAAACACCAAATGCTTCTGCTACATTAATGATGGAAGTATAAAGATGATATACTTTATTCTTTTCATATTGATTGTGGTTATTTTTGTTTTTCTTCCCCGCTTTGGTTTGCTTGCTATATTGAGGAGACAGGAAGAACTCAATATGAAGATACATATTGAAGATGCTCTAAAACATATTTTCGATTATAATCAAAAAGGTTTGAGTACGAGTTTCAAGTCAATAGAGGGTTCTCTTGGAATAAGGTATGGACGGCTGAAAAAAGTTATTGGTGAGATGTTGCGTTTAAAATTAGCTGAATTAAAGGGTGAAGTTGTAAATCTTACTCATAATGGTGAAGAATATGCAAGGAAGATGATTCGATTGCACAGGTTATGGGAACGTTATCTGGCTGATTCAACAGAAATCTCCCGATCCAGGATTCACAAGCTTGCTGAAAAAGAGGAACATCTTTTAACTGAGGATAAATTAAAAGAAGTTTCTGCACACATACTGAATCCAAGATTTGATCCTCATGGAGATCCTATCCCCACGCGGTCAGGGTTACTGCCTGAGAGTAAATGGGATTCATTATTGGAGGCGGCTGAAGGGAAAATTTATCGTATTATACATATTGAAGATGAGCCTTATGAAATTTTTTCTAAGATACTTAAATCTGGTATCTTGCTTAATGAACGTCTGAAAATTATTGAAAAGACTCCTGAAAAAGTGCTGATTGAAACTTCAAAAGGGAAGCGGGTTGTTCTTGATTATCAAATGGCTTTGAATTTGAGTGTGATTGAGACAGATGATTTAGAACATAAGGTAGAAAAAGCAATAACACTGGCTGATTTAGAGATAGGCGAAGAAGGAATTGTAAAGGGCATCTCCCCACTTTGTAAAGGATTGAAACGAAAAAGGATGCTTGATCTTGGCATTATTAGGGGAACATTAATTAAAGTAGAATTGAGAAGTCCTACAGGTGATCCAACGGCTTATCGTGTAAAAAATTCGCTTATTGCCCTGAGAAAATCACAGGCAAAAATGATAGAGATAGAAAGGCGGTAGTAATGGCACAATGTGAAGATTGTCCGGTTGCTCAAAAGTCTCCTCTGAAAAAAAATAGAGAAGACATAAGTAATGTTGATTATGTTGTTGCCCTTGCAGGAAATCCGAATGTTGGCAAGAGCACGGTTTTTAATATGTTGACGGGTCTTCGTCAACATACTGGTAATTGGCCTGGTAAAACAGTTACTCTTGCTATGGGTGGCTTTACATATAATGGAAGGAAATATAAGGTTGTTGATTTACCCGGTACCTATTCATTACTTTCTATGAGTACTGATGAAGAAATAGCAAGGGATTTTATCTTGTTTGAAAATCCTGATGTAACCGTAATAGTAGCAGATGCTACTCGTCTGGAAAGAAACCTGAATCTTGTTTTACAAATTCTTGATATTACTGATAAAGTGATTCTGTGTGTAAATCTTATAGATGAAGCAGAAAGGATGGGAATAAAAATAGATAATCGTTCTCTCAGTCGTCAACTTGGAATTCCAGTTGTTCTGACTTCTGCTCGCAGAAACAGGGGGTTTGATGTTCTACTCAATTATATAGAAGAAGTTGTTAGTGGGAAATACATCTGTAAACCAAGGAGAACGAAAATTAAAGATGAAAAAATTTCTGCACTAATTGATGAAATAGTTAAGAGACTTGATGAAATTTTTCCGGACCTATTAAATAAACACTGGATAGCAATGCGACTGATTGAAGATGATGTTGGAATAAAGAAGTGGCTTGAAAACAAGTTAAAGGGAATTTCTACCTGATGGAAAATGATAAAGAAAAACGACTTAAGGAAATATTTACCATTGCTGATAAACTGCAATGGGAGATTGGAGAAGAATTTCACGATAAGGTAGTGGAAGAGGTTTATGCTCAGGCAAAAGAGATTGCTGATATAACTGTTGTTAAAAGTGGGAAACAAAAATATGATTTTTCCAGCCGTGTAGATAGAATACTAACAAGCAAAGTTTTTGGTTTTCCACTGATGTTGTTGTTACTTGCTGTAGTATTATGGATTACAATTGTTGGAGCTAATTATCCCTCACAACTTTTGAGCTATTTCTTAGTTGACAAAGGTTTGTTAGGATTAAAATATATTGCTGACCTTTTGAAAATGCCAGCCTGGTTAAGCGGATTTTTATTTGATGGTATGTATCTTGCAGGTGCGTGGGTAGTGAGTGTTATGTTACCTCCGATGGCAATTTTTTTCCCGATTTTTACTCTCTTGGAAGATTTAGGATATCTTCCGAGAGTGGCATTTAATCTTGATGGGATTTTTCGTAAGGTAGGCGCACACGGTAGACAGGCATTAACAATGACAATGGGGTTTGGCTGCAATGCGGCAGGAGTGGTAGCAACGAGGATAATTGATAGTCCTCGCGAGAGATTAATTGCTATTATCACAAATAATTTCTCCTTGTGTAACGGTAGATGGCCTACACAAATCCTGATAGCAACTATCTTTATTGGTGCTCTCGCTCCACAGCATCTTTCCGGCATTGTATCAACAATTGCTGTTGTTACAATTGCAATGCTGGGGGTAATATTTATGTTTCTCACTTCATACGGACTTACCAGAACACTCCTCAGAGGTGAGGCTTCCGCTTTTAGTCTTGAATTGCCACCTTACAGACCCCCAAATATTTTGCAAACTTTATATAGATCTGTAATAGATAGGACTCTGGTTGTTTTGTGGAGAGCAGTTGTATTTGCGTTTCCAGCTGGTGGTGTAATATGGCTTGTTAGTAATGTCCAAATCGACGGAATGAGTATTGCTGAATATCTGATAAAAGGGCTAAACCCAATAGGAGTATTCATTGGCTTGAATGGTGTGATATTGCTGGCATATATAATTGCAATACCTGCTAACGAAATTGTAATTCCAACTGTTTTAATGCTTACCGTATTAGTTAATAAAATAACTGGAATCTCTGCTACTGCTGGTGTGTTAATGGAAGTGGAATCAGCAGGTGAAATAGCTCAAATTCTTAAAATGAGTGGTTGGACACTACTAACCGGAATCAATCTAATGTTATTTAGCTTGTTACACAATCCGTGTTCAACAACAATATATACGATTTATAAGGAAACTAAAAGTGTCAAATGGACTGTAATAGCAACTATCTTACCGATTATACTTGGGGTTATAGTTTGTTTTCTTGTTACCAGAGTATATTATCTTGTACAATAATTACTTATGTCCAATCAAATTTTTATTGATGAATTCATATTATATCTTTCCGGTTATTGAATTTTTAACTAAATCATAAGGGTTAGTATTTAAGTAAAAAAATGTTCAGATATAGTTTTTTCTAAAGTTCTTTTTTGTTAAATTTAATGTATAAATTAAAATAGTATTTTATGAAGAAATCAGCTCTCATTTTTTTATTGCTGATTGGAATGGTAAGCCAGTTGGCAGCACAAGAGAAGTGGGTTCTGGAAAATATGCACACCAGGAAACCACCTTTTGACCCTACAAAGTTTTTCAAAGTTACAGTTACCTATTGGGAAAATCCTAATAGGGAAATAAGGTATTTATTAACTCCTGCAGGTTTTCTTGCGGTTGGACCGAATTTTCGTGTCTTGCCTAACTCGAATCAACAGGATGAAGTAATCTTATCAAGCTGTACACAAAATCCTAATTTGCTTTTTGGCTCTGCAAACACGACGGTTGGGGGTAGTCAATTTGGACAGGGATGTTATGTATCAACCAATGGTGGACTGAATTGGTATGGTACTGACCTTATGCCAAATATGCCAAGTTCAACTTCTGACCCGGCTCCAATTATTGATAAGAATCAGGTGTTTGTCTTTACAACATTGAACACTGTTTCAACTGCTTTTATGATTGGGAGTTATTCTACAAATTTTGGTGTTAACTGGTCAACTCCATACACGATTTACAGTGGTTCTTCAGATAAAAACTTGATTGCTACTGACGATGTCCCGACCAGTCCATATTACGGCAGAACATATACAGTCTGGACTAAGTGGACCTCGCCATATCCTGTTGCGATTTCGTGGACAACAAATAGTGGTGTTAGCTGGTCTCCAATGTTACAAATCAACAGTTCCCCCTCTGGATTATCTCAGGGGGCAGATGTAATTGTTGGTCCTAACGGGGAAGTTTATGTTACCTGGTCTGCTCAAAGCGCGACTGTTTCGGATTATGTTGGTTTTGCAAAATCCACTAACGGCGGCTCTAACTGGACGGTAACAGAAAATGCTTATGATGCAAATGGTATCAGGACAAACAGTTTCAATGGATGGGGAGTTAGAGTAAACGATTTCCCAAGAATTGGAGTGGACAAAAGTGGTGGACCAAGAAATGGGTGGATTTATATTGTAGATGCTGAAAAGAATTTAGCTCCGGCTGGTACGGACCCGGATATTATATTCCATCGTTCTACGAACGGTGGTGTTACCTGGTCAGCAGGAGTTAGAGTTAATCAGGATGCTTTAAATAATGGCAAGGTTCAATTTTTCCCTGCAATAAGAGTTGATGAAGGCGGTGGTATTAATGTTGTTTATTATGATAATAGAGATTTCCCAGCTGTTGGGGATTCCTGTGCTGTTTATATGTCACGTTCTATTGATGGTGGTAATACCTGGACTGACATTAAAGTCAGCGATCATAACTGGAAACCCAAACCAGAACCAGGAATGGGTACTTATATGGGGGATTACATTGGTATTACTTCAGGTAACAATAAGATATGGCCCTTCTGGTTTGATGATAAATCAGGTTCATTTCAAGCCTGGACCTGTGCAGTAGAAATTGGTCCTTCTATCAATCATACACCACTTGGAAATACAGAGCAAACAACAGGCTCCA
>JBNAVJ010000001.1:613854-767201 GCA_049700455.1 Ignavibacteria bacterium | reverse complement strand
TTAAATCTATTCTTTTCTCTTCCAACTTTTTTATATTCACCATTTAACCATAGTTTTGATTGGTCTTTATAATTTTTATGTTGAGGTTGTCCAGATTGCCCGGTAGATAAAACAGAATAGTATTCACTTACACTTGAGAGGTCAGCAATAAACCTCATTGAGGCACCAAGATTGCTTTCAAACAAAGGCTTTTCATTCAAAGGCAAAAGGGCATACTCCAAATTATTAACTGTGGTTCCACACCCTCCAATGTCGAAGGGTCCAATATTCAACATACGACTTAGTGCCGAAACATTTCCTAATGGATGCTTCATCACAATCTTATGAATTTCCCCCCATTGCCATTTTGATACATCGTCTCCCAAAAGATTAGTTAAACTTAAAACCGCATCAGAAAAACTTTTTCTCAGAATCTCTGCTCTTCCTTCAATTTTAGACGGATTTAGAGAGAGGTCTAATAGCCAGGACTTGTTTTCTTTCAAAAGTCTCTCCGTGGTTCGAACAGGAATGTTTTTCAGAAAAATGTAATTTTTATATAATTCATTCCCTAATTTACTTTCAAAGAGATTTTTATAGAGATAGGCTTCAAATTCTGCGAATATGGTTGCTTGAACGCTGTAAGTTTTAAACTCATAGTCCCAATTTTTCAGGAGATTCAAACACTCGACTTCTTTCACACTTAAACGGGAATAGTCTTCACAAGCCGTAAAAAGATAAGATAAAAATTCTTTTGCCTGAATCCCCATCAAGTCATTCTGGATAAGTTGAAATTCTAATGCTGTAAAATTGTCTCTTGCTGCTAATATTTCCTCAAGTCTTTGTGCACGATAAGGTGGTTCATAAAGATTGGATATATAATATTTATAATTATACAACGGTTTGTTATTAGCAGTAACAATAAAGTTAGTTTTTGGATTATATATAGAAGGCAACTCTTCAAAAGGCACAAACCCTGCCCACTCGATAGTTTCTTCTATTGGAATCATATATATATTTTCATTTGACGCTCCTTTTCTAATGGGAATTTTCCCGGCAACCTGATAACCAATATTGCCCTCAATATCCGCATAACAAAAATTAGAAGCAGGCAAATTAAAATCCTGTAGTGCCTGTCTGAATTCTTTCCAGTTCTTAGCTTTTGATAATTCATAGAAACACTTAATCTCATCACTCATCTGATAACCTGTCCATTTCATCACAAGAAGTTCAGTAGGAGGAGTTTTAAAACTTTGTTGATTTGTAAAGCCGGTTTTTTCAAGATTTGAAACAACAGGTCCTAATACTGTTTTGTAAGAAGTATAATAAACTTCATCTTTTTGATTTTTAATTTTTATAGAAGAAACAACAGTATCTATGTTGTAATGCTTATTACCAAATATAAAATCTTTTGATAAAGAATCATACTTGAGTAAATAAAAATCTGCGTCGTCATTCATCAAGTTAGTAATACCCCATGCGATATATTTGTTCATTCCAATAGCAATACCAGGTGAACCCGGAATACTAAACCCACTGACAAGATAATCCGATTCAGTATTCGATAAGGTAACCTCATACCACTTTGCTGGGACGGTAAGAGCCAAATGAGGATCATTTGCCAACAGAGGTTTTTTAGTTTCTGTTTTATTTCCATTGACTACCCAGCAATTGCTTCCAATATGTGTCCCTTCAATCCCCACATAAGTTCGGAACTTGATTATACTTTTAAAATACGCATCTCCAAGCTCTACAAGTTTGCTATAATAATTCTCTGTATCCCGATAAAAGGAGGTCTTCGATGGTTTTGTTTCTGCGTGAATTATAAATGGAGCATCTTCCGGGTAATAAGGAAAGAAGTCCAGAGCTTTTTCAAAACCAAATTTTTTCACAATTTGTCCAAAGGTATAATCGGTATACCAGGAAAGGTTAAGTTCCCATCCCATTAACCTAATAACCAAAAGCGAGTGTTGAGGTTTCCATAACTCGGGTTTATAATTCAAAACATCAAATTCAAAAGGTAAACTTGATTTGTGTTGGGTAATGAAATAATTTACTCCATCGCAATAATGCAATAGTATTTTTTTGGAGTGGTCTGACAAATTATTCCATAAATTATCAGATAGCTCACTTAGAGCTAAAGTCCTAAACATTTTATCATATTCTACTGCTTCAGCTCCAAATATTTCCGCAAGACGTCCTTCCCCAATACGTCTGAATATATCCATTTGCCAGAGACGATCTTGAGCATGCATATAACCAAGTGAAAAATACATATCATCTTCACTATTAGCCTCAATAAAAGGAACTCCATATAAATCCTTATAAATTTTTACGGAATTATTTATTCCTTTTACTTTAATTTCTCCTTCGTCTTTATAAAACGATTTTGTTGTAAGGTAATTAAACATAAAAACAACTGTAATAATAATTACTACTAAAAATATGATTATCCCTATTAGATGTTTTCTAAATTGATTAAGAGACTTCATAATCTGATAAAATTACATTTTGCTATATAAAAATAAAGGGAATACGTAACACCAAATAAGCGAGAGGATAAGAAAAGTAAGTTAATGGATAAATTGCAGTCCTCAAGCACAGTTTTGAGGACTGCAAAGAGATAAAATTTACTTAATAAGCAACATTTTCTTGACTTCCCTGAAGTTTCCAGTCTCCAACCTGTAGAAATATACACCACTTGGTAGGTCACCTGCATTAAAATCAATTGTGTAACTTCCGGGCAATTTAACTTCATTAACAAGAGTTTTTACCTCACGCCCAAGAATATCAAAAATTTTAAGAATGACAAAGCCTTCCTTAGGGATATCAAACTTTATCACAGTTATAGGGTTAAATGGATTTGGATAGTTTTGGTATAAGTTAATTTTTGTGGGAATTGTTGTGGCTATTCGTTCTTCATTAGTAACCAAATTAAGGACCAAAGAAACATTAGGTCTATTTGCCTGTGCAGTTCCGGCTATAAGTTGCGTACAGCCATCTCCAGTGGCTAAATCACTATATTGTCCCCAGGTTTTGCCAGCATTGGCTGTGGCGTAAACAGGTGAATATTGGGTATATGAAGAATTATTATAACAAATTTCAATCAATAAGTTATCACTACCATTCCAATAGAAAGGAGCTGTAAGAGTAATATATTGCCAACCAGTTCCTGGTAAAGTATAAATTCCATCATAGCACAAGGTCCAGCCAGTTGATACAAATCCAGTCAGAGAAGTAATTGTAGTATTTTGCATTTTTATTTTAAATCCATTCATTGGTGCAGGATCTGCTGATACTACATTGAATCCCAATTTAATAATATTGCCCGGAGCTCCCTGATTTGCGAGAATTTCCGAAGCAAGTAACAATATGTCTGTTCTACCATCCATCCAGTAGGTAGTAAATGGATAATTAGAAGTGAGAGTACCACTTCCAACAACAACAGTTGTTTGGTTAATAATCTTAAATGAATATAGTTGTGTTGAATCTGTATTATGAGCACTTGAATTATCTCTTGCAAAGATTCTATAAAATATTGAATCGTTATAATTAACTTCTGATTGACTGGAATTAAAATTGGCACTAAAATTATTTCCGGAAGTATTATTTAATCTGAATTGTTTTATTCCATTAGAAACCGAATTTTTATACCATTTTACCCAAACAGAATCAATTCCAATATTGTCTGTTACGACTGCATTTACTATAACAGGCCAGATATTTCTGGGCGTATTTGGAATTGCAGTATGAGTAATTACTGGTTTTATTGTATCAGCTGATACTGTAAAGGAAAAATAGTTAGAAGGAGCCATTGAGGGAAGTAAAGCAACTCTGTTAGCAGTATCCCTGGTTTTTATGTAATACTTATAAACAGCTGGCATCCCATTGCCCGGAATGTTTGCTGTCCAATTGTTTCCTGAGGTATTAGTCATAATTATACTATCAGAAAATACGTTTGTGCGTGTCCAGAAAACCTTTGTTTCAGAAGGCACAATCGGAGCATTCATAGGCGTTATAGTACAATTAACCGTATAGGGACCATTAAGATTTTCAGTATTTGGAAGAGGGATGTGACTTATTGTAGGCCCTAACGGTTTCCCGAATGTTAACAAAAGTGAACAATCACCAAAAATATTATATTGTTCCATTAATTTCAGCCCTTCCCCACTACTGCCACCCCAGAGATCCATAGCTTTCATAAGTCCATGAAAACAAACTCCTCCTACTGTTATTTTAGACTGGTCCATTAATAAATCAATTGCATGATTTTGCATATCACAGGGAGGGACCCAACTTGCATTCGTAGAGGAACCATAGATACTTATAGCACCTTTTACATTTATAGTATCACCTGCTCTCAACCACGCTTCTTCCATGCATTCATTAAGAGTAAAATTCCCATTAAGACAGGCAACATCTATAATAAATGGGTTTTTATATCCATTCGAAAGCTGATAAATCTGAGTTACTCCATATCCTGTAGTTCCCCAGGAGGTTCCTGACCCATGACCAATATAGTTTAAAAGACTGCGTCCCTCATTCACAGCATTTGTTATCATTTGTTGAGTTGCTGAAGGGGCATAAATCTGATCAACCTGAGTAAAACCATGGGCTAATAAAGTGTCCCTTATCCAATCCATCCGTTGCCAATCATAATAGGGGGTTCCACCATTCTCATTACTTGCAACACCTGCGGCTTTTTTATACCACAATCCATTCGTTCCCTGATCCGGCTCTTTTTCATAACGAATTAGCTTTTTGAGCACATAGTTTAGACTGGAAGTATTTTGGACAGAAATCCTTGATATAAATGCGTCTGGATATGCATCGTTCCCGGCAAGCTTAACAAAACAGGGGTCAGATGGAGCACCTTCATACTGGCCACTTAAGGTTGGAATATCAGCATTATCTCCAACAAGAATTATGTATGTAACACTTCCGGGAGAATTGTACATATTCTGAATATAAGTTTTAATAGCATTTGCTCCCGAACCTGTTGTAGTAGGATACTCCGCAACAGTAACGTTTAGTCCCCGTGACTGCTTCCATTCAACAAAGGGCGTAATAGTACTCATATAATTAGTAGGACAAATTATTAACATTCTCCCAGGTTCCGGAATTGTGTCATATCTCATCGAACCCATTCCATAGTTCAAGAAAAGGGTTTTATAAATGGGAGTAAATTCCCGTGAGAGTATTGGAGTTAGAGTATTTCTATACAAAGGATTAACAGAGGACGCTGAATAATCAGGATATATCTCAACCTCTAATCGCCTAAACACTCTTAGTATTTGCTTTACTGGGTTATACTGTAAAGGATTAAATTGTACTGTTAATCCTCTTAAATCACGAACAATATAAGGCACGTCTAATTTAATATTTCCCTGAGGATACCATTCATCGAGAGTATAAAAGTGATCAAAAACATACGGGACAGTATTAGGGTCAATATCTCGTGTAAAATGTCCTTTGGATGGGACTATTGGTTTAGTAGGAATCTCTGTATAATTATATGAAATAATCCTATAATTCATAGCTGGTAAATCAGGTATAATAATGCTCCCTCGATAAATAGGTAATTGAGGTAGCCCTTTTTCCATTAACTGAACCATACCTGGAACAGTTAAATCAAGGTATTCAACATTGTTAATTTTTATTTCTCTTTCATTATATCCACTAAAAATGTACTCAATTTTGATTGAGGTGGAAGACGAACTTTTGACTATTACCTGAATACCGGGATTGTCTCCATAGGCAAAGATACAATTGAAAGAGAGTAGCAAAAAAATTAATACAAAATAGAAAGTTAAAGTTCCTCTCATCATTGATAATTAATTTAGTTGCTATTAAAATAAACAAGATAAAAACAAATTTAAACTTAATTATAAATATAGTTAATAAAAAAAAAGTAACTAAAATCTGTGGTACTTCATTTAAAGTTTAAGATTAACAAATTGTAGAATAATCGGAGAGAGTATTTTCTGATTCATTTTAGGAGGTAGCATTTAAGCAAATTGACAGGATAAATTTTATTTTATAAGAATCATTTTTCTTGTCTTACTTTGATACTTATCGACAGAAAGGCAATAATAATATATCCCGCTTGGGATATTGGTTGCGTCCCAGTGTATTATATAGCTTCCAGAATTAAGTTGTTGTTCTACTAAAGATGCAACAATTCTCCCGAGCATATCAAATACCATAATTCTAATATAGCCCGGTTCTTTTAAATCAAATTTGATATTGGTTTTCGCATTAAACGGATTAGGGTAGTTCTGATATAACCGGAATTCAATAGGTGTAATTGAAGAAATATTTTTTACAGAAATAATATCATTCAGATCTCTTTTCCACACACTGTTTGTGTAAGTTCCCGCATAAACATAATTATTATCCTTTAACAAAGCAGAAATAATTTTACAATCAAGTCCCTGATTTTTTAACAACCAGGTTTGACCAAAATTTGTTGAGATATAAACTCCTGCATAATCTACTGATGTCATTACAATATCTTCTATTATTAGCACTGACTGCACTTTATTACTATTTATAATTGAAGACTGATTCCAAGTTTGTCCAAAATTGCTTGAAATATATAAACCCGAGCTGAAAGTTCCTGCGAAAATATAATTGTTCTTTACTGCAAGAGAAAGAATAAACTTATTATTTAATTTTAGAGATTGCCATGTAACTCCCTGATCCGTAGACAAAAATACGCCTTGGTCAGTTCCAGCAAATACATTATTACCTTCAACTGTTAAGCAGTTTATTATTGCAGTATCCAGAGCTGGGCCTGTCCAGGTATTTCCCATATCGGTTGACCTATAAATACCACAATCATAATACGAAGAGGGGGCGACACCAGCTAACAGTGTATTACCAACATAAGCAAGAGAACTCACTAATAAATCATAAGGGAAAATCTGTACCCAATTAAAACCACCATCATCTGATCTCATAATGAATCTTGTAGGAGAACCACAACAACCTGCTATAACACCAACAAAGAGATAGTTATTTAATGTTAATAAAGAGGAAACAGATAATGGCAAAATCTGCTCCCATAATAGACCCCCATTTGAGGAAGCACATAATCCAACACTCTCGGTTCCGGCAAATATTCTCGCCCCATTCGTTGCTAAATGAGTAACCCATCTGTTTAAAAGAGGTGTTTGCAACCAGGAATTACCATTATTAGAAGAAATGTAAACACCATTATTCGCAGTACCAACAAATATCAGATTATCCTTTTGAACCATTGATAGTACAGGTCCATATATATAATTGCTCAAATTATCCCAAGTAACTCCATTGTTTGTAGAGATAAAAATTCCTGCAGAATCTGTCCCCGCATAGATAATCCCCTGATTTACAAGTAAAAAGTAAACACTTTTATTAGTGAGGGAAGTTTGCCCCCAGCTATAACCATTATTGGAAGAAATATAAACCCCACTACCTGAAGTTCCTGCAAAAAGAAAACTGTCTTTATTAATTATTGTATTAACTCCGTTAGTGGCTATAGAAGTTTGTATCCAGTTCAAACCATAGTTTGTAGTAAGAAATATTCCTCTTGAACCAGTCCCCGCTAATAACATCCCATTATAGAAAAGCAACGAATAAATGTTATCATTACCCAGTCCAATATGAATCCAATTAATTCCGTCATTTGTAGTTTGCCAAACACCAGCAGTACCTGAAGGAACAATGGTGTAACAACCTGCAAAAATGTCAGTTCCATTTGTTGTTAAAGAAATAACACTTCGAGCATTCAATGACGTGGGTCCCCATGAAATACCATTGTCTGATGATCTAAAAACACCATAAGTATCAGTTCCTGCAAATAAATAATTTCCTTTTGCCAGCAAAGCATAAACGTTTTTATAAAAATCCGCTGCAAATCTCCAGTTCCCCCCATTATTTGTTGAATAAAACACTCCTGAGACAGTACCACAAATCACATTATTTGTGATAACAGCTAAAGAATTTACTTTGCCTCCAACTGGACCATTAGTAGGTAACCATTGAGAATAGAGCAAGCCAGAAATAAAAAATGTTGCGAGTAGTGTTATAATAATTTTCTTTATTTTCATAGCTAACTTCCTTTCTCAATATAATATAGATAATAATATAACTCTAATCATTAATTTTCTCTATACCTCCAAAATCACACTCCGTCTGCGTTCTATGAATCCTTACATAAACCCTGCCCGTTGGTGGCAGTGGGTAGCTGAAGGTAGTATCTCCTGTGTAAGTTTTCCCGTCAAAAGTCTCAAGGCAAACACTACGGTTATATCTACAGTTATTTGAGCACCAGGGCAATACACAACCCATTGATGTTGGATTTCCTCCAGACACTACATACGTACAAAAATAAAAATTGCTGTCACAATCAGTCCCAGTATGTATTACTCTGATTCTTTTAACACTTGCATATTCAAACTCCCGCGAGTAAGATTCGTCAATTAAATACAAACATACGTGCTGAGAAGGACAATGTGATGGAATCAAACACTTATCGGCCGGTGTGTTACATTCTGCATCATCTACTCTTATTGGAGACAATTCCTTGTTTGAAATTAATTCCGTTTGATTACAAAAAGAGAAGAAAAAAGAAAGAATAATTGGGAGTGTAATAAAAAATCTTTTTCTCATACACCTTTGTGTTTTAGTATAATATATATATATAGTTAGTCAACTCTTTTTTTCGCCATATTATTATCTTCTTATAAGAATGTATACTTACATATATCTTTATAAAAACCTATAAAAGATAGAAATAAAATTTAAAGCATTAATAAACGGATTAGAGTAGTTTTGATATAACCAGATTTTAGAGGCGTGCAAGCAATACTTTGCTCTGGTTGATTATAATTGATAAAATAGCAGATACTAATTATTAGTATTTGCTATTTTAGATACTAAACTAAATAGAGAAATTTATTTTACCAGTACCATTTTCCTGGTAGCTTTCAATCCATTGGCTTCAAGACTATAGAAATACGTTCCACTTGATAATTTTGAACCATCAAAATCATAAGAATATGTACCAGCGGTTAGATTTGATGAAATCAATGTGGCAATTTCCTTCCCAAGAACATCAAACACTTTAAGAGAAACATACCCATTATTTGGAATTGTAAATCTGATTTTCGTAATAGGGTTAAATGGGTTAGGATAGTTTTGTTCAAGGGAAAATTTATCTATTGTTGTATTATTTCCATTTTTTATTTTAGTCACATATTCGTACCTATCCCAGCATAGTCCTTTCATCGATCCAATCTGTCCAACCCATGCTACACCAAGATCTACCAACGGTATTTCTACTATTACCGGTTTGTAATCATTTAAAGACCAGCCTGGTGGGTAATTACTAATTTGGGTTGGAGTTACAAAAGTAGAAGACGAAAGAGGAGTATAAGTATACATTAACTTATCTGTATTATTTGTCGGGGGTCCTGACTGTAAACTGTCAGAATAGTAAATAAAATCAAAGCCACCCGGGGTAGCTTGATATACATTTATATCAAACCAATATTCATCTACATTTGGGTTTACAGCCACATCTATTGCCGATGAATAACTTTGTCCCGCATTAGTACTTCTCCTTCCATATATATTTATATTTCCAGTAGTACCTGTTGTATACATAAGCCAGACAACACCTTTTGTCATTGCAGATTTATACTCAAATTTGGGAACTGGTTCTGTTGCAACATCTTGAAAATATGCTGAGGTAAGAGTTCCGTTTGCGGTTTGGGAATATCTTGCTGAACGAATGTATGCTGTTGTCGTATCTCCTCCGACAATGGTAGAGGTATTATAGTAGTTTAAAATCAGTGTGTCACCTGTGACCATTTGCGAAACTCTTGGGATTGCTCCGCTAGAAGTAACAGTAGCGGTTATAGGCCAACTATAACCCCCATCTGTAGATGCATATCTGGGGATAGTATTTGAGGCCAGTAAATCCACAAAGAGATAAAGTGCACCAGTGGAGGAACCTGTTATATCAAATGTTCTGTAGGTACCTGTTAATAGAATTTGAAAAGCTGTATTGGTTACAACATTCCATCGGTATATTGAATTCTGATAAATAAAAAACAAATATAGTGAATCAGGGCCAGCTCCACTATTAACAAAGACCATTCGTTCTATCTTTGAACGAAACGGGATCCCATAGGGAGACAATGTCCAGTTGTTACCATTATTTGTAGAAGTAAATAAAATAATTCCAAGATTTGCTGTTGCAAGTGTATCATTAATTGCAATGTATAGTGTATTCCCAAGTTTCCCGGTGGTTATGGGACCAAGGGGTTCAGAATTGTAAACAATAATATCAGTTCCCCACTCTGGATTGTTTTGAAAGTTATTTCCAACAGAAATCGCTTTTTCTACAATGTTTTGGGAGAAACATATCCCTGCATTTAAAATTAAAAGAATGATTAAAATCTTTTTCATTTTATTTACTCCTCTCTTTTTAAAGATTAAATAAGAGATAAAATTAAACTCAATTGATAAGTTACTAATTAGTAATTAGCCCAGTAGTTTCTTCTTTTTCTAAAAAACTATTAATTTATATACAGTTTATCAAGCCCTTTGGTATAACCCTCAAAATTTATTTCTTATAATGGGTCTATAGAATTAATAGGCGGGAACTTTTTAAATACAATGTGAGCTTTATATTCTAAATTCTAAAGTTTAATCCCGATGACATAAACTTTGAAATCCACAGGTAGAACAAATTTTAAGATCTTTAGTTTGCTCAAAACTGCGGTTATTAATAAATATATCCTCCAGAATTGACCGAATATAATTTTCGCTCTGTTCAAGTAAATATAAATAATCTTCAAGAGTAGTTTGGGAAGTTGACATACTGAGTGGAAATATTAATTTCCCACCAGCCTTTTCTTTTAATTGATAAAATGCTACATTAACATCTAACTCTTTATTTTCCTGGTTGGAGTTCCGATAAGTCAGCATATAAAGTATTCCCTGTAATGCTATAGAATCTGCCTTCTTAAATGCCTGTTCTATAGAGTTTTTGACAGCTGATATAGTTCCTGTTTTATAATCAAGGATTATTATTTTAGAATCCTTTTCAATTACTTTATCATATCTTGATTTAATTTTAATTTCTCTACCATTCTGGAATTTCATTAAAAATTCAGCGGGCTTTTCAAGACAAATCAATTTATATGGGAGAAGTTGTTTTTCTTCTATCTTAAGAATATTTTGCAATAACTTAAGTATTACCATTTTATAAAGGTAATTCCGACCTGATAAATACTCGTTTTCATAAGGCATATCTAATTTTTTTACAGATTCTGTAAAAAGAGTATCGTAATTATTTTCAAGCGATTTTTTGATTTCCTTAAGTTCAAAATCATCAATTTCTTTATTCTTATATTTTTCAAAAATCATTTCAGCTATACCGTGGAGGATACTCCCGAATGTTTTAGCCGAATACGATTCCTCAACTTCCCCCTCTTCTTCAAAACCAGCAACCTTAGTAAAAAAAAATTTTAATGGACATTTTATATAAGTTATTATATTGCTAACGCTTATTGAACTAATATTAGATAATTGCCTTTTTATTTCTTCAGTTTTTTCGACAACGATATCTTTAGAAGTTAATCCAATCAAAGGAGGTGTTTTGAGATATTTATTTAATTTTAAATTGGGATTAATTTTAGCCAGTTCGTACTCAATCTGCAATATATATCGACTTTTCTCTTTTGTAACTTCATCTACTTCTGTATTGTAAATTAAGAAAATGTTTTCTGCTCTTTGTATCAACCTGTAAAAATAATATGAATGTATTTTATCAGCTTCCTCAAAAGTGGGTAGATTAAAAACCTTTCTGAGTCTATAAGGTATAAAACTATTATCAAAACGGGTTTTTGGGAAAATGTTTTCATTGGTTGGAACTATAAATACATTTTTAAAATCGAGGCAACGGGTTTCAAGAAATCCCATAATCTGAACACCTTTTATTGGTTCTCCCACAAAAGGGATTCGTACATTCTTCAAGATCTGGTCAAATAGAAGCCAGTAAGTATTTATATCAAGAGTTAGCTGATATTTTTGGACTATAGAGTTAAGTTCCTGAAGCTTCTCAAGACAAACAGCAAAATACTGAAGTTTAAATTTATCATATCTAACAGTCGTATTCGAAGTTAATTCAATCTCATACAAAAGATGTTTTAGTATGTTTTTTAGATATTCAATAAGGGAAGATACATCATTAATAGGTATAAATATTTTCTCTATCAAGTCTTTAGCTTTCTTAACAGCCTGGTCTACCGCATTTTCAGCCAGGTATTTCTGAAAATCAAAGTAAATAATATTTCTATCCTTTATTGCACCTATAATTCGGGAATAGAGCGTAGGAGCTGTAAATCTGATGTAGCTATGCATTAAAATTTTTTCAACATCTTTATAATAAAACCTTACTTCACCAGTCTTTAATTTGATTTTATGTTCTTGTAAAAATTTTAATGACTTGATTAAATTGTAAAGCGGTGTTGTATAAAAAGAAACACCCATTGTTACATTAATTTCCCTAATTGATTCTGGAATAGAATAAAGGAGGGGGAATAAAAGAGATTCATCCGCCAGTACAATAACAGTTTCTTCCGGAACAGTTTCTATACTCTGCATTAGAGAAGTTAACTCGTCCCCGGTAACTTTAGCAGCTCCAAGACTGAATGTAGTTCCAACGACATTGATATTTTTTCCCCCATTTTTTAGCTTAGCAAAAATATTTGTTCCTTCCTTAACATTCAAATTTGATAATCTCGTTACATTTTCGTTGCTATCTAACAATAGTATTTTCTCAGCATTTTTAAGATTACGTGCCGTAAAATAGCTAAGGTTTTCCCGAATGAAAAACCCTGCTTCATGTTCTTCATCTGATAAGTAATAAGTATCAACATCAAAGACTATATCACAACTTTTGTTTTGTAATAGATACTCAATAATCTTTTTTTCTGCTTTATTCAAAGAGTTAAAGCCAACGAATATGAAATGCTCCCAGTCACAATTTAAAAAAGACTCTTCAAGATGCTCTACCATATATCTATAAGCTAATCCATCATAGGCTATATTTTTTCTTATTAGCCTATTAGTAAACAGCGGATACAGTTCACTTAAAATGTTAAACAGTTTAAGAAAGTTTTGTGATACAGTTGTATTTTTGCTCTTAATTACTGTACCCCAGAATTCTCTTAGCTCTTCTGTAATTTCCGGAGCAAACTTTGACTCTAATTCTTTTTCGTATTCTATAATTTTAAAAATATCTGAAGGGTTAACAAGTTCCTTATCAACTATATCAAAATCTTTTATTACCAACTCACCCCATGGATAAAATGTATCAAAAGTTTCTTGAGGAATAATAATTTCTGAGATCTCTGGATACTCAATTTGTAACTTCTTATTCTGCGTTATTTCACGATAACAACTAAATAATTCAAACACAAGCTCTAACTCGGAAGCCTGATTAAAACCAGTAACCGAGAATACAAAATCTTCAACACTATATACAGCTGGTGCTAAGAAGGGCTTATCAATTATCTGAGCTAATGTATTTTTAAAAAGCAAACCTGCCCGTCGAGTGGGAAAAACAAAACATTTATCATCAAAACGATTACTTATAGTTTTGTAATACGCAGCAACGCTTTTTAAGAATGACATTATAATTCTATAATCTTAATTGGTAAATTTCCATTTTCAAGTTCAAAATAAACCAGATATTTTTTTACAATCTTATATCCCATTTTTGATAACATTGCACCATAACGATTTATCTGTGCTACATCTTCCTGTCTTTGCGAGCCAGTCTTGTAGTCAATTACTACTGCTGTATCATCTTTAAACACTATACGATCTGGTCTAAGAGTTTCTATTTCAGGAGTTATAATCTCAGATTCATTTAATACTTTCCAGTCTCTCGAAAAATATACTTCTAAAGGAGAGTTATATACAAGATATGAAATTGATTGCTTAAGGACTGCAATATCAGAAATGTCTGTTTCTTCGACAAGAACATTAGCCAATAGGCGGTCAAGTTCATCGCGATAACGAAGTTTAGAAAGTATCTTATGCAATACTATGCCCCTCTCTATCAGCTGACGTCTCTCGTCATTAAAAAATATCTGTAAATCCTCTCTATAAGGTTTGGTAACAATTCGGTTAAAATAGTTCAAGGATATAAACTTATCCAGATTATGATACTGCAAGTCTGGAGACTTGCTTATTTTCTTTTGTATTCTTTTAGGACCAATATTCTTGTCTCCAAATTCAAACCCAGCAGGATTATCATAACTGGCAAGACCTAAATTTTTTACAACACTTTCAATTAATAATGGCAAATTGTTCGCTTTTGTTGTGGTTTTATTGGTCGATTTGCTAGAGTTTTTTTTACTTTCAACAAACACGTAAAGACGTTCTACCGCCCGAGTAAATGCTACATATAAAAGATTAATATTATCAAGATGTTTTAATTCTTGTTCCGCAAGATAATCATTTTTAAAAAGTGTAGTTTCAAGACCTTTCACTGCTTTTACACAATAAGGAGCATATTTACCAACTGGTTCGTTATCAGAAGAAACCCATATATAATCCTTTGTTCCATCAAGACCTAATTCCCAGTCAGTATAAGGAATTACTATAACTCTGCCAGAGAGTCCTTTGGCAGAATGTATAGTCATAATTCTAATAGCATTTGCTTCTTCCGGAAATGCTATAGAAATATCTTTTTTATTATCATCCCACCACATCAAGAAACTCACAATATCACCTTCATAGTTTTTCATATACTTATCCACCGTTTCAAGAAATTTTAATATATAAGGATCAGCGGAATCCAATTTAAAGATTTGAATAATAAGTTCACAAACTTCATATAAAGATAAACTACTTAATAATGGGTTAAGTGAAAATTCTTTACTGTTGGAGAAAAATTCCGGTGGCAATTTAGCTTTAAGTTGTTGTGCAAGACTTTCGGAGTCTTCAAGTAATTCATACAAAGATATATCAAACAGGCCTTTTGTATTAAGTAAATACTCATACAACACTTCAAAACGCATTAATTTATTTTTTTCATCACATAGTAATTTCAAAACTCCTATAATCAATTTTACTTTTGACGATTTATAAACAAGCAATGAATCGGAACTTGTAACTTGTTTGCCATTTTTTACAAGCAATTCAGCTATGCCATTACCTATAATATTACGTCTAACAAGAATTACAATATCCTTCAAATCATAGCCGTCATTCAACACCTCATCAATCACCTGAAGTAAATTTTCTTCTAATTTTTCCTTAATACTGTAGTTTTCAGTTGCTTCGTTTGGTTCACTAATAAAACGAACATTAACATAACCACCTGGTTTATCCTCTGGAAGGTTCTGATTTACTAAGTTAGATGAATATGTTTTTGTAAGCAGTTCACTTTTAAATTCTAGAAATTCTGGTAGTTTTGAAAAGAATAAGTTATTAAAACTTACAATATTTTGGCAACTTCGGTGATTATTTTTAAGATTTATAATTTCCATATTAGAAGAAAAAGCTCTTAAATCATTAAAGATTCCCCCTGCCAGGAGTTTCATATCACCATTTCGCCATCGATAAATTGCTTGTTTAACATCACCAACTATTAAGGTCTCGTGATTTTCTGAGAGAGAATTTTCAATTAGTGGTTTAAAGTTATGCCACTGAAACAGTGAAGTATCCTGGAACTCATCAAACAAAAAATGTTTATACCTTAAAGCAGCTCTCTCAAGGATAAAAGGTGAAGTATCAGTTGAAATAATTTTTCGTAAGATTAGATTGATATCTGCCTGCAATAATATTTTATTGTCGACACGATAGGAAATTAACTCTTCAAGAATATCTTTAAAAATTTCTACAAGAAAAATATTCTGAAGAATAATTTCTATTGACTTGTATATTTCTCCCTCCTTTTGTTCATAAAACAACCTTTTAAGATCGAATAAAAGGGCTTTTAGTTCTTCCTTAACTTTGTTATCAATTGGTGTTTTCTTTGTGAAAAATTTTGTTTCCAGATCTTCAATTGCATCCTTTTGGGAATTAGTTGGGAGCTTAAAGTCATCCACAGTAGCATTGGCAAGACTTTTTAGGTACGGTGCAAGTCCCCTACTCCTATTGTAAAAATGGTTTTCAGAAAGCTGATTGTTTTCAAATATAGTGTTTATTTTAGAAGCAATAGCCTGTACTTTATGAACAAACGCTCTTTTATATTCCCTTAATTCCTGCGTGAACCTACGAACAGATTCTTTTTGTTTCTCAATAAACTTATCTCCGGATATGCGTGAAAAACGCTTTTCCCAATATGTTTCATTTAAGAGCTCCCGAGACAGGTTTTTTAAATCCCTTTCAATATTCCATCCACCAGAGTTGTCAATCTTATAATTCAAATAATCGATTAAAAAATCTGTTAGTTCCATTCCTTTCTGGAGTTTATCAAGTAGTCTCTCTATAACTTCATCAAGTACTTTTCGCTGTTCAAGTTCTATTTGGTACCCGTATGAAATTCCCATTTCCCGCGCAAAGGAATGTAGTATCCGGGTAAAAAAACTGTCAATAGTAGAAACTGAAAAGTGAGAATAATTATGAAGTATATTTTTTAAAACAGTAGATGATAATTCCTTTAGCCGATTTTGAATACCTGAATTTTCTAGTTGATGCAACAAAGAGTTAATTTCGTGATTATTTTCAGGGATGTCTGATAGGCTATAAAGAAAACGGATAATCCGTTCCTTCATCTCCTGAGTTGCTTTGTTAGTAAAAGTTACAGCAAGAATACTTTTAAAGGCGTCAGGATGACGTAACGCTAACTTAATATAAATAGCAGCAAGTTTTGAGGTCTTTCCAGAACCTGCAGAAGCAGTACATATTTGAAGCTTACCAGACAAATTTTCCTAAAAAATTTAACAAATTCAAAAAAGAAAAACTATATTACCATGCAGCAATTTACAGTTACAACATCTATTATCCAAGTTAGAAATTTTTACTCCACACTCTGAAAATCAAGAGTTCTTGTTTTGAACCCATCCCCCATCACATCGTTAATATCAAATAGAACCATAAAAGCCTGTGGATCTTCTTCTTTAACAATCCTTCTAAGTTGTGTAACCTGCCTTCTGCTTACAGCAACAAATAGAACTTTTTGTTGCCTCCCTGTGTATCCTCCTTCTGCAATAAAAACTGTAATGCCGCGGTCCAGCTCTGAAATGATTCGGTTACGAATTGTATTATCCTTTGATGTTACAATATATGCTCCTTTAACATACGGTAATCCTTCAGCAGTTAAATCGACAATTTGAGTGGTAATAAAGAGGTTGAGATATCCCCATATAATAAGATTAAGGTCTTTAAAAACAATACCTATTGAAAAAATAATTAGGGTTTCAATCATCCAATAACCTGTACCAATTGATAGACCAGTATATTGTTTAAGAATTGCAACAGGAATATCTGTCCCACCAGTTGAACCTCTGAACTTAAAGATTATGCCAAGTCCAAGTCCCAATAACACAGAACCCGCCAGGGAAGCCAATAATATATTGTCTGTAAAAGCCCAATATTGAGTGTTAACTAAACTTTTGAAAAAATTAACATTATTATATAAAAGCTTTGGGTCAAAAACATCAATGAGAAAAGAGCCAACTACCATCCCAATAAATGATTTCACACCAAATTGCTTGCCTATCATTATCCAACCAAGGATAAAAAGTGGAATGTTAATCAAAATCATAGAAATCCCTGCGGGCAATCCAAACAAATGATAAAGAATTGTTGCAATACCTCCAACTCCTCCGGGAGCTACCTTGAAAGGTATCAGGAACCAGGAATATGAGATGGCAAAGATTATACATCCCGATATAATACCGATATAGTCTTTGATATTTTCAATTTTTTTTTGAAAATTTTTTTTCATAAGAACTCCATTCTGATTGTTATAGTTTAAACAAATCTGAGCGGGGTTTTTAGTATTGAAGGGGAATAAGTTAGTGTCTATTTGAATGTTCCCGCTTGATATAAATTACCAATAATGATTTTTACTTAAAAGGTAATAACTCTTTACCTAAACAGCTTTACTTTAATAAATTTTTGTAATTAAGGAAAAGGGAACTTTTTCAAAGTAAAAATTTTCAACCTTTAAATTTTTTGAACTTTTGGTAAGAATTTCTTTTGAAGAACGAGGCGGATTAGTAAATTTATATTCAAATGAAGTTATAAATTTATACTTTCCTGCAATGACAAGAGCTTCCTTCCGGAATTCTTTTGCAAGGAGTGCAATGCTATAACTCCCAATTTTATTGACAAAAACTTTTTCATCTTTAATTACAGCATCAGCCCCAAGTAAAACGTAATCTATTGCTGGCATATACAAAGAAGTAGCTGAATCAACAATTAAGGTAACCCTGTGCCGAAAGCCAAGCAGACCTCTTGCTTGCTCTACTCCTTCAAAAGATGGTCTTGATTCAGTTTGAATTATATTTAACAGAATTCCCTGGGAGGTAAGGAATTTAAGGAATTTTATTATAACCCCACTCCGACTGTGAAGCAGAACAGTTTTATTTCGCAAGTTATACTCCCGTTCAATCTTCAGAAATAATTCTCGATAATATGCATTTTGAATGTTGTAATAGTTTTTCAAGAATGTCAAAAATAATTCAGGTTTTTTTTTCAATTTTGCTTTTGCTTCCTTTATAAATTGTATTACTATAGCAAAATGCGACAGTTTTTTTTCTATTATTTCCAACCTTTTATAAAGGATTCCAGGATTGGTTTTATAGAATACATAACAAAATTTCAGCCACTCAATTATACTCTCCAGGATTTCGGAGGAACCTGAAATATTATCATTCAAAATGCTTTTAAGTTTATAGGTACATTCAGAGCCCAATATTCTTTTAATAGTTTTTATAAGGAATTTTTCTGTATGATTCTGGATACCCCAAAATTGGCTTTCTCTATTTCCTGCAACATTTAAAACTTTGATATTGTATTTATGAACCCAATCAATAAATTCAGTATCAGAAGGATTTATAAGAAAAGGTTTCTTATTTTTTATTAGTACCTCTAAAGTAAATTTTGTTCCTTCACCTATTACCCTTCCTTTATTATCAACCCTTGAAAAAATTACAGTACCATCTGAAACCTTTGCATTTAGTTCTGTCCTAACAGAAAAATCAGTAGTATTAAGTTGTTTTAGATTAAATTGCTTGAGAGATAAATCCTGTCCTTTTTCAGTTAAAAATCCTTTTACAATATAGCCACCTGTAGCAATACCTAATTTTCTTGCAGCTTCAAGAGCACCTCTGTCAGCACCAGTTTGTCCACCAGATATAATTTTTTCTATCATTATTATATTTAAGAGGGGTCGACCCAATCACCGTTTTCTTTAATCAATTTTATAAGTTCATCAACTGCTTTGTCAGAATCTATATTTCTTTTAACAACATCCTTCTTTTTGTAAAGCGTAACCTTGCCTATACCACTACCAACATAGCCATAGTCTGCATCAGCCATCTCCCCAGGACCATTTACAATACAGCCCATAATTGCAATCTTCAGCCCCTTTAAGTGATTCGTTTTGCTTCGAACAAGATTTGTTGTTTTTTGCAAATCAAAAAGTGTCCTGCCACAGGAAGGACAGGCAATATACTCCGTTTTCGAAATTCGCGTACGGGTTGCTTGAAGAATGTCAAATGCCATCTGATTTAAAACTGAAGGAGAGGCTGTATCAGACTCAATCCAGATTCCATCAATCAGCCTATCAATAAGTAAACCACCGAAGTCAATTGAAACATTAACAATAAAATCATCTTTGGATATATCATTGTTAATACTTTTTTTAATAATTAAAGGGCATTTTATACCTCTGTCACGCAATGTCAGAATTAAATTTCGTATTTCAAGAAAATCTACATTTGTTTCAAGTACAATAATAGTATTATAATCTACAGTCAGATCTTGCACAATCTTTTCGGCAGGCAAAGACTTAATCAGAAGAAATTTATAAACATTATTACCAATCACAGTATTTTCATATTCATCAACATTACAGAGAGGTACGAAATTTTCTTTCAAATTGCTTTTTAAATAATATTCTAAATCACAAATTACTCTCAAAGTACCCGGTAGTTTCATATTTACTGCACTCTCTCTCAAATAAATATAGTCAGGGACACCAAAACCTAAATTCCATTTATCCATCGTTTCATTATAATAATAACCGAGTGTTTTTAGGACTTCATAGTTAAACTGCTGAAGAGTCAAAACAACAATAGGAAGACTCCCTCCTCCTATATTAAGTACCGTTATAGATTTGCGTGGCTCTATAGTTTTGTAATTAATTGATGTGTGATAATCGTTTTCAGAAAGTGATTCACTTGTTTTGTTTTCATAGCGTTTAAGAATAGATTTACAGACAGGTATCTCAAATTCAGGTTCTTCTGTAAGAGATACACGAATAGTATCACCATATCCATCTTCAAGTAAAGTTCCTATTCCAATTGCAGATTTTGCTCTTCCATCGATTCCATCCCCCGCTTCTGTTACTCCGAGATGAAGTGGGTAATTCATATTGTGTTCCAACATATATTCAACAAGTAAACGATAAGCAGCAATCATCACTTGCGGATTGCTTGATTTCATAGAAAGAACAATATCATAAAAATTATTGGCTTCACAAATTTTAACAAATTCCATTGCAGATTCTACCATACCCAGAGGAGTGTCTCCATAACGACTCATAATTCTATCGGATAAAGAACCATGATTTACTCCTATTCTCATTGCTGTGCCGTACTCTTTACAAATCTTAACTAAAGGGGTAAACCGTTCGGCAATTCTTTCAAGTTCTTCCTGATATTGAATATCTGTGTATTCTTTAAACTGAAACTTTTTTTTATCCGCGTAGTTACCAGGATTAATTCTGACTTTTTCTACTATTCGTGCTGCAAGTTCGGCAGCATTAGGAGTATAATGAATATCGGCAATGATAGGAGTATTATAACCTTTAGCCCTTAATTGTTTTTTAATATCCTCCAGATTAGCTGCATCTTTGAGACTTGGAGCTGTAATGCGAATGTAATCTGCTCCAGCATTTATTATTCTTATCGCCTGTTCAACAGTTCCATTTGTATCAAGAGTATTAGTAGTAGTCATTGATTGAATCCTGATTGGATAGTTGCCCCCCAACGGAACATCTCCAATATTTACAACTCTTGTTAGAAATCGGGAATATTTTTTCTTAATAATCCTCATTTCAGTTTTTTACTTTCCTCAAAAAGAATTCTTTTTTCCTCATCAGTAAGGCTATCATACCCATATTTACCTAATTTATCAAGGATACTGTCAACTCGCTTACGCAGTTCATTAAGGTGACGATCATAATCATTTTCATAGGTATCAACTTCAGTATAATTTGCATCGTGAATATTTACAGAGGTATCATGTGGTGTATAAGTCGGATTTTTGTTATCTAAATTTCTTGTAAATGGGGAGGAATCAAATATTCTTAAGCGTCTGTTAGAAGTTGATATTAAATAAACAAAACCTACAATAGCACCGCCTAAATGTGCAATATGAGCAATTCCAGTACTTGATTGAGATGTAACAGCAAACAGTTCCAAGAGCATATATAATATGACAAGATATTTAGCTTTTAGAGGAATCATAAAATAAATATAAATATATCTATTAGGGAAAAGATAACCAAAAGCTACCAGAATACCATAGACAGCCCCTGAAGCCCCAATGGTAGGACCTACAGGACTAAAGAGTGGTGCTATAAACAAATTTGCTACTGCAGCACCCAAACCACATAGAAAATAGTAGAACAAAAAGCGTTTTGTTCCCCAGAGATTCTCTAATTCAACACCAAACATCCATAGTGCAAACATATTAAAGAATATGTGAGTGAAATCTCCGTGTAAAAACATATAAGTAAAAAGTTGCCAGGGCAGAAATGGAGCTGAGTATAAAGATTTCACATCAGAAAATATTGGTTGTAATGAAAACCACCGGAAAAAAGTTGTTCCTATATTTACATTACCCAATCTTAAATTGCTCATAAAGAGATTGACAAAAAGATACACTAATACGTTAAGTATAAGCAATGTTTTAATAGCAGGGGGGAAAAAACTAAACCCTCCAAAACCAGTTCTTCTTAAGTTATTCACTTGGTATTATATTTATTGTTAATTTATTTGCCCTTTCATAATCTTCAATAGTATCAATTTCTATACATTGATATTCTGACACATCTATACCATAAATTGAATATCGTGGGTCATCTCTCTCCAAAATTTCTTGAAAAGTCGTTTCATAGAACTCGTTTACATTATTTTCTTTTGTAATCTTTCTATCAAGAATTTCAAAAAGTGCTCTGGAAAAGTCAATGGAAAATTTCTCTATCCCTATTGATTCTCCATACGCTTTGTCAATTTCAATTTCTTTACCAATTTGTAAAATTTTATAATTTTTATTTACGACAACTTTCATTTGCTCTTCATCTAATTCCCCATTCGCAATAATTGCAAGGCAGTTTTGGTATTGGGATTGTATTAACTTTGTTATAATTCTTTCATCAAAAAGTATATCGCTATCAAGAAGGATAAAATTCTCCCTTATAAAATCCCTGGATAACCATAAAGAATAAGAATTGTTATTATGTTGATAATCAGGATTTGTAATAAAGGTAACATTAAGGTCCCTGATATTTCTTTTTACATATTCTTTTATCATACTTTCCCTATACCCTGTAACTATAAGTATATCTATAATTCCATTGACAGCAAGATTATCAAGTGTGCGCTGGAGCAAATTACGACCTGATATATCTAAGAGACATTTAGGTGTGTAATCAGTTAAAGGTCTAAGTCTTCTGGAAACCCCCGCCGCTAAAATTACAGCCTGCATTTATTTACTCCTTGATAAAGTTATATATCTTCCACTCAAATAAGATTGATAAGCAAGAAAAACCAGCATAAAAAAGTTACCTACAACAATAGTGGCGATTAAATAAATTTCTATATGTTGTACTATAGCAAATATAATTATTAATGTTAGATGCGTAGTTGATCCAAGCCAACTCCAAAGTCTAAGAATAAATCTGTTAGTCCTCTTATATTCCTCAGGTGATATGGTTAACACTTTATGGTTATTTGATTTACGTTGGAGCTTAGAGTATTTTATATAAATATCTATAAGTAATTTTTCAAATACCTTACCTTTTTCAGATTCAAGTCGTTTTTTTTCGCCTCTAAACTCTTGTATCTCATCCTCAAGATTTGCCACTTTATTATATACATAAGAGAGATATTCATTTCTATAATAATCAAAAAAGAAGTTCTGAAAGATTCTTGAAAGTGCTGCCAGAATCACTATAACCCAAGTTATAAAATAATCTCCACTATTCACTGCTAAAGATATCCCCACCCCCATAAACACAGATGCTCCAGTAACATAATCAATTGCTCCATCAATAATTCTTCCTATTTTAGTACCATTGTGTTTTAATCTGGCAAGTTGTCCATCTACACAGTCAAAAACATTTGATACAAATAGGGTTATAGCTCCATACAGATAAAAGTCAAATGCAAAAAGCACCCCTGCCGCTATTCCTAAAAACATTGATAACAAAGATATTTGATTTGGGGTAACTTTAAATTTGTAGATTAGTTTTACAATTATAAATGAAATAGGACGGTAGATAAGAAGGTCTAAAATTTCTTCAACATCATAGCCTTTAAGTGAAGCTTTATATTCTTTAATTATTTCCATTTGCTGTTTTTAATTTAAATCGATTTTTATGATTAGTCTTTGTAAACTTCGGTTTTTTAACTTTCATTTTCTTTTTTATTAATCTTCTCAGGTCAGACTTGTTTTTTTTCTTAACAACATCAAGAAAGAATTGTTGGGCATTAAAGTTCTCTTTTTCAAGGCTATAGATTTTGCTATAAATACCAGTAGAATTCATTACTCGACACTTTGCTGTATCTTTGAGGTAGGTTTTAAGTATTTTATGTATTTCAATAAGGTTCTTTGAACTTTCTATTGGAAACATAATTTCAACTCTTCTATCAAAATTTCTTTCCATTATATCAGCACTTCCTATATATAGAATTGAGTTACCGTTATTATAAAAATAAAATGCTCGACTATGTTCAAGAAACCTGCCTACAATACTATATACATTAATATTATCACTCACCCCTGCAACAGCAGGTACCAAGCTACAAATTCCTCTAACCAATAAATCTACTTTTACTCCCTTTGACGATGCTTCATATAATTTGAGTATAACCTTTTTGTCCACAAGAGCATTAACTTTGATAATTATTCTTCCATTGCCATATAACTGATGTGAAGTTATTTCATTCTCAATTAAAGAAATTAATTTCTTCCGCATAGAAAAAGGAGAAATAATGAATTTCGTATAATCTCTGTATTTTGAATAACCTGTAAGAAAATTAAAGAGGTTAAGAGCATCATTTGTAAAATTCTTATTACATGTAAAGAGTCCAAAGTCAGTATATTGCTGTGCTGTGATCGGATTATAATTGCCCGTACTTAAATGAAGATAACTCATAACTTCATTTTTATCACGTTTAACAACAAGTGCCAGTTTACAATGGATTTTTACCCCTGCAATTCCATAAACAACCTGAACACCCGCTCTTTCAAGTGCTTTTGCCCACACAATATTATTTTCTTCATCAAATCTTGCTTTAAGTTCAACAACCGCAGTTACCTGTTTTCCGTTTTCTGCAGCTTTAATGAGAGAATGAATTATTGAGGATTCTCCTCCTGTGCGATATAGTGTTATTTTTATAGCAAGTACTGAAGGGTCTTCTGCTGCTTCGGCAATAAAATCTTCAATAGGGGTAAATGAATAAAAGGGGTGATGAAGAAAAATATCTTGTTTTTTAATTGCTTTAAAAATATTATCTTCTTTTGCTAAATGTGACTTAATTCGTGGAATAAAAGGTTCGTACTTCAAGAATCTATTGTCAACTGTTTCATATATATACATCAGGTCTCCCAAATTCAGTGGTCCCGAAATACTATACATTTCATAATCGTTAAGTTCCAACAGTGTTTTAAGTAACAATAATATCGATTCTGGCATATCCTTTTCAATTTCAAGTCGAACAATCAAACCAAGTCTTCTTTTTTTCAGACTTTCCTCTATATGCACCAGCAAATCGTCTGCTTCATCTTCTTCCAGTTCCAGATCGGCGTTGCGTGTAATACGGAACATATATGCACCCGTTACTTGCAAGCCGGGGTACAGCTTACCGACATTTGCTTTGATAACTTCACCTATAAAAACATACCGTGATTTACTTTCAACTTTAAGGAAACGTGGAAAAACAGAAGGAATCTGAATAACGGAGTTTTTTTCATCAATACTATTAATAGAATTTTTTTCAGTTAAAGTTACAAAAAGAGCAAGAGTACGGTTAACAAGGTTGGGAAATGGACGAGCGTTATCTAAACCTATTGGAGAAAGAATGGGATAAATTTCACGGTCAAAATAATCGTTAACATAACTTTGCTCTTCAGCCGAAAGAACATCATAATTATGGATTAGCTCTACATTCCATTGTTTAAGTTCATCTACCAAATTCTGAAAAAGTTCATATTGCTCATTTATAAGTGGCAATAATCGTTCACGGATAGTCCTAATTTGTTCCTGGGCAGTTAAGCCATCAGCAGAAAGTTCTTTTATACCGCTCATTAATTGCCTCTTTAAGCCTGAAACTCTTATCATAAAGAACTCATCAAGATTAGTAGTAAAAATAGCTAAGAACTTTAACCGTTCCAGCAAAGGATTAGTTATATCAGCTGCTTCTTCTAAAACTCTTTGGTTAAAAGCAAGCCAACTCAACTCCCTGTTGATAAAGGGTTTTGATACTGTAAAATCCTGTTTCATAACCTCTTGAAGTTTATCAAATCTCCTTCTTTAATACCATACTTTTCTGTAAATCCTGCGTTTACTTCAACGGTATAAAGGGCGGGTTTAACTGATTCCAATGATTTTACAGAATAGGGGACTGTATTCTTGTGGATTTTTATTATTTCTCTTTTCTCATTAACAAAAATAATATCAAGAGGAATTATCGTGTTTTTCATCCAGAAACTTCTAACCTCTGCGGTAGGAAAAATAAACAACATTCCTCTGTTTTCTTCCATCGACTTCCTGTACATAAGTCCCTGCTGTGTTTTCAATTCAGAATCAGCTATCTCAATATCTATTTTCTTGATAACTTTATTACCTTTCTTACTTATAAATTCCAGTTCTCCTTGTTTAACAAACTGTGGCTCTTTAACGTTCTCAATCTGTTGTTCTTTTGATTTAACTAGTAAGGGTTCAGCTTTAAAAAACACCTTCGTAATTAGCAAATATCCTACCACAATAACAGTAACTGCTATTAAGGTAAATGTATAGAAATCGAGTTTTTTAGTATCTTTCTCTGAATCTTGTTTTTTTGTTTTCATTTTCCAAGAAATTCTTTAATGGATTCCATCAGGTAATAATTTTGTTCTCTTGTCCCAAGTGTTATGCGTGCTTCTGTCTTAAAAGCTTCCTCATTAAGAAATTTTATTAGCAGATTCCTCTCTTTTAAAAACTTGTTCAGATCTGCTCTGATATCTTTAGGCATATCTACAAGAATAAAATTTGCATACGACTTATATGCAGTAAACCCATCGATTTTATTAAATTCACTATAAAAATATTCTTTATCTTTTTGCATTAATTGAGTTATCCCTTCATAGTATTCTTTATCGTCCATTGCTATCATAGCAAGATTCTCAGAAAGTTTATTATAACCAAGATATCGGACAGAATAATTAATTAGTTCTTCAAGATTTTTTCCTGCAAAAGCAAACCCTATTCGACAACCAGCAAGAGCATAATACTTAGAAAAAGTTCTACAAATAACAAGATTAGGAAATTCATCAAGATAAGGTTTAATATAATCATTTTCTCTCGAACCAAAGCCCCAGTATGCTTCATCGATCATCACCAGAGCCCCCCTACAAGCATCCAGAAATTTCCATAGCTCCTCTTTAGATATTTTGTTACCCGTTGGATTATTAGGCGATGCAATCAAAACTATTCGAGGTCTTTCCCTTTCATAAATTTCAATCATTTTGTCAACATCATAAAGATATGTAGGGACACCATTTTCATAACCTTTGTACATAGGATATTCAACATTAAAGCCCCCTACTTCGTAGGCAACCTTTTTATAATACCACCATGCTTCTTTAGGAATTAGGATTTTTTCTTTTCTATCAAGATAATAGTGAATTATTTGTTTCAGTAAATCTTCACTCCCGTAAGAAAGTACAACCTGTCTTTCATCAACACAAAATTCATCTGCAATTTTTTTTGATAAACTTGATTTAATCCCCTTAAGAAAATCTCTTGTGTACCAAGATAAATCTTCAAAGGTAACATTCTTAAGGTACTCAAAACATTTGGGTGAAGGTCCGTACTGGGATTCGTTTCGGTCAAGCCATTGTGTTGTAGAATACTTTTTTTCGTTTTTCATTAATTTATTTTTTAAATTATCATTCTTTTTTCAGAAATTTTCTGATCCCATTTTTACATTCTTCTGTCATACGTGTCATAGCATTCATATTGGCAGCATATTCAAGTGCAACTTCAAAACTCATAGAAGAGACGTTTCGAATAAGCTCCTTAGTTAGAGTAAGAGAACTTAGTGGAAGACTATTGAAACAATCGCACATTGTATCTACATAGTTTTCAAGCATAAATGTATCCACAACATAATTTATCAGCCCTATCCTATGAGCTTCTCCTGCATTAATAAATCGTGAAGTCAAAAGTAAATCCTTAGCATAAGTTTCCGAAACCCTTTTAAGGAGAAACACACTGACAATCGCAGGGATAAATCCAATCTTTACCTCGGTGTAACCAAATTGTGCCCTATCAGAGGCAACAATCATATCACAAGCACTGGCGATACCACATCCACCAGCAAGAGCATAGCCATCTACCATTGCAATTGTAGGTTTTCTACAATTATATATCGCAAGCAACATTTTCTTAAAATTATCGGAATCCTTTTTATTTTCAAGTATGTCAAATTCTGAAATCTTGTTTAAGTACTCAAGATTCATACCAGAACAAAAATTATCGCCAGCACCCCTAATCACTATACAACAAGTTTCATTATCGAGAGAAAAAGTATTAAAGGCATCTGTTATTTCAAATATCATTTCTTCATCAAGAGAGTTTCGTTTTTCAGGACGATTCATAATTATTTTCTTTGTACCTTTTCTTTCCTCAATTAATATCTTATTGTAAGTTTTCACTTTACAACTTTTTTATTTTTAATAAATGTTTTTTAGAGTCAAAATCTATTATTTCTGTCTGGACACCGAAGATTTCATCAAAGAGCGGATCATTAAAAATTCTTTCCGTTTGGTCAAAAGCAACAATTTTACCTTCTTTCAGCAAAATTGTTTTTTCTGTAAATTTTAGTGCTAAGTCAATATCATGCGTAACAGTTATAAGTGAAAGTCCTTTTTCTTTTTGAAGACTTTTCAAAAATTCATAAATCTCATACTGGTAAGATATATCCAGGAAACTTGTTGGTTCATCAACCAACAAAAGTTTTCCAGATAATGACTCAAGAAGATTCAGTTGTATCAATGCCATAGTTACAAGGACCCTTTGTCTCTCACCCCCTGAAAGCTCATTAAATTTCTTACCCAACAATGAAAATATTCCGGTAGCGTTAACTCCAGCCATCACGGCTTTGCGGTCAGGCTCATTATACGAAAACTCAAAAAAATTTTTATAAGCATATCTACCATAATACAACATTTCATTTACAGAAGTGCCATTATAATATACAGGCTCTATCTGGGGTAGATAAGATATTAACCTTGCTCTTATTTTAGGCTTGAGAGCTAAAATATCAAAAGAATTAAAAAGTATCTTGCCTTCAGAAGGCCGTAATAAACCACAGGCAAGTTTTAACAAAGTTGATTTGCCGGAGCCATTTCGTCCAACGATAGAAACAAATTCCCCTTTTTGCAGATCAAATGTAACATTGTTAATTGTTGGGGAGTTTTCAACATAAGAAAACGATATATTCTGAAACCTTAACATCAAGCGACTTTTTCAAGTGATTTTGGATCAAAATACCATTTTAATTGTCCCTCTCCTGATTCTGTATTGTATTCTATATAGCATACACCATTTTTCTTGAAATTAAACGGTAAAGTTTCTCTACTTGTAATTTCGGCTGCTAACCTTCCTAACATAGGTTCATGACCTACTAAAGCAATAGATTTAAAAATAGCGTTTCTTTTTATTAACTTAATCACTTTATCGTGTTCAGAATCAGGTTTCAACTCATTGGCAATTTCTACATCGTTTTTGTATTTTAACGACGAAGCAAGAATTTCAGCAGTTTGTACAGCCCTGATTAGAGGACTTGTAAAGATTTTCTCCAAATCTGACAGGTCATCTCTAAGGGTCTTAAACACTGATAAGGAAATTCGTCTGCCATTAGGTGTAATGAATCTGCTTTCGTCTGTCCGTACAGATTCAGTTTCGTAGTCAATTGCTTCTGTATGGCGAATTAAAAAGAGTTTCATACCCTTTTTTTAATATTTTTTACTTAATTCTTAAATTAAAATGAATATTTATAAATGGAAATACAAAAATTTTCCTTCATTGTCTCAAACTGAAGACACAGCATTTTTTATGAGGGGAAATAAATAAGGCACATCACAGAAGTGTTCAATTAAAAAAGAAATATTTCAGTTATTACTATTAGTAATTATTTATCTAATACATTTACCAAACTTTACAGCGGAAAGTCTCTTACTCTCTTAGACTCATCTTTATTTTACAATGAGCAAGATTCTTACTTTTAACATAATATTTTCTTGATATTTTGTTAACTTTTAAATTGCTATATTTAAGCAGTTTTGAAGAACTAAAAAACTTAAAACTTATGAAACTAAAACTTATTTTTTTCATTACCTTTTTATTTGCAATTTGTTCTTCTATTAATTCTCAGATTTTATTAATAGAAGATTTTAACTACCCTGTGGGAGATACAATTGGTGCTCATGGATGGGTTACGTTTAGTAGTTGGGTAAATCCTATGACTATAACTTCAGGTGGTTTAACATACTCCGGCTATTCTGGTTCAGGAATTGGAAATGCTGTTAAATTGTTATCCACAGGACAGGATGCTTATAAGTCACTTCCAAACCCAGAAACCACTAATAATGTTTATGTTGCTTTTATGGTAAAAATTGATAGTGCAAAACCTGCCGGCGATTATTTCTTTGCACTGCTTCCATCTACCAGTACCACTTTATATACTGCAAGAGTTTATGCAAAGGACACTTCAGGAGCTATTTCATTCGGACTAAGCAAGTCATCTGCAACAGGAGGACCTATTGTTTATTCCACCACTACCTATCAATATGGAGTAACATATCTCCTGGTAGTAAAGTACACATTTCTTACAGGCTCTACCACTGATGATGAGATGAGACTATATGTTTTTTCTGCCCCAGGTTTACCCCAAACCGAGCCAGTAACACCAACAGTAGGACCAGTTACTGGTACTGCTGCTGATGTATCTGATATAGGTCGTGTTGCATTAAGACAGGGTACTGCTTCAAATGCCCCCGTCCTTGTCCTTGACGGTATTAAGGCTACAAAAACGTGGGGTAATATAGTTTCAGGGCTTTCGCAAATTCAAACTTCAGTACCAGAGAAATTTTCCCTTGCTCAAAACTATCCAAACCCTTTCAATCCAGTTACAAGTATCAGGTTTTCACTACCTGCTGCTGGATATACAACATTGAAGGTTTACAATGCACTTGGACAGGAGGTTCAAACACTTCTTAGTTCTTATCTAAATAATGGAAATTATGAATATAAATTTGATGCTTCAGGGCTCACATCAGGAACATATTTTTACAGGCTCGATCTAATCAGTGGAGGAAATAAGCTGTTCAGTGACATTAAAAAGATGATGCTTATTAAGTAAAAACGCTGAAATTAGATTTTTTAAAAAAAGGAAAGCCCAACTTCTGATTGGGCTTTCCTCATACCAATTCCCCATCAACAGGTTGTACGCCAGTAGCCTGTACTAATAAGACTGGTTTAATACTATTTGTGAGTAAATTTTGAGATTTTAGTCGTATTTTGATATAATTGCTCGTAAAGCCATAATAGTATCCGTTTTTCTCTGATTCAAAAAGCACATCATATACCCTGCCTAAATTCGACAGATAAAATTCATAACGTTTCTTATCAGAAAGTCTTTGTAAAATATGATTTCTTTTTTTTCTAATGGCCACATCTACACGTCCATCAAGATTGATTGCTACTGTATTTTTTCTCTCCGAATATGTAAAGACATGTAAATATGATATTTTCAGTTCATTTAAGAAATTAACCGTATTATTAAAACGTTCTTGTGTTTCACCAGGAAACCCTACTATCACATCTACACCGATTCCAACATTTTTTATTTGTTCATTCAGTTTATAAATCAATTCTCTGAAAAGATTAAGATTGTATCGTCTTTTCATCAGTTTAAGTATTTCAGGGTCACCACTTTGTAAAGGGATATGAAAATGCCTACAAAAGCTACGAGAACTTTTTACAAGTTCAATTATTTCATCTGTTAGTAGATTTGGCTCTATAGAACTTATTCTTATTCGTGGTATGCCAAGTTTCTCTAAATGATAAAGTAAATCAAAAAATTCTATATTATTAAATTTATAATCACCAGTATTTACGCCTGTAAGTACAATTTCCTTGTAACCAGCATCAAGAATCTTTTTGGCATTATCAAGAACATTTTTCAAAGGAAGGCTTCGAGATTTTCCCCTTGCTAATGGAATAGTACAGAACGAACAATTATAATCACAGCCATCCTGAATTTTAAGAAACGCTCTGGTTCGAGAATCCGTATCAGAGGTAAATGCCTCATTAATAGTTTGCGTACCAGCTACATCAGAAACTATTATTTTGCCACCAGGAATCTTTCCAAGGCAGGAAATACTATTAGTTTTAAACTGTTTTAGATACTCAACAACCTTGAATTTTTCATTAGTTCCAAGAACAAGATCTACTCCCTCAATACGAGAAATTTCTTCCGGTTGAAGCTGTGCATAACATCCTGTTACTACTATAAAAGTCTCAGGGTTTTTTCTTAACACACTTCTTATAATCTGTCTGCATTCACGATCTGCATTCTCAGTAACAGTGCAGGTGTTCAGGACAAATAAGTCGGCTTTCTCTCCATAGGGTTTAACCTCAACACCAACTGCGCTGAGCTCTTTTGCTATAAAAGAGGTTTCACTGTAATTTAGTTTGCAACCAAGTGTATGTAATGTTACGGTTTTCAAATATCTTTTCTTTTTTTTACAATAACGGGTTCTTCCTTAAGATTTATATCAAATTTTTCAAATACCGAGGCTTTAATCTCATTTATCAATTCCATTAACTGCTTAAAAGTTCCTCCTTTGTTAACAAGGGCTAAAGAATGTTTGCTTGAAATACCTACCCCCTGCATCATAAAACCTTTCTGGAAGCCTGCTTTTTCAATTAGATATGCAGCTGAGATTTTAATTTTATCTGGAGCAAGTACATCAAATTTTAAATCTGTTCCACATTTTTCCTGTAACTTAATAAATTCATTATCGGTAATTATAGGGTTTACAAAGAAACTTCCACAAGAAAACGAATCGGGATCTTGTGGGTTGACAATCATAGACTTTTTCTCACGTAATCTATACACTGCATCTCTGATAATAACTAATGGAGGCTCTCCTTCTTCTGAGAGACTGGAACCGTAGTTCTGCCTGATATAATTTGCAAGTTCGTTGTGATGCACTTCTGAAAACTTACGTCTGTAAAGCTGCAATAAGATACTGGTAATTATAAATTTCCCCTCTAAATCTGTTTTAAATATACTTGAGCGATAAGAAAAATTACACTCATCTTTTTTAAATATTTGTATATTTTCCTCATCTACAGAAAATGCTTTCACTTGTATTATAACATCTTTTACTTCCTGTCCGTAAGCTCCTACATTTTGTATAGGAGTAGCCCCTACCAAGCCCGGTATAAATGACATACATTCAACCCCTCCGTAGCTGTTTCTAACTGCATAATCTACGAAGTTATCCCACACCTCACCTGCATTAACTTTAATAAAAACTCGGTCTTCGAATTTACTTACAACTTTAATACCTGTAAGATTTATTTTTATAATCAACCCATCAAAACCCTCATCGTCAAAAACAACATTACTACCACCACCAAGTACAAATATCTTCAGCCCTTTTTCTTTAGCAAATCTTACTGCTTCTCTCAGCTCTCCAAGAGTACTGCATTCTGTAAAATAACGAGCAGCTCCACCGAGTTTTATTGTAGTATAATCTTTTAACAATATATTTTCTAAAATTTTAATCATATATTTACTAAAAGTCGGTATAATAAGTTTTAATTTAAATACCATAATAAGGAGTTACAATGGAATGGCTATTTTTAATTTTAGCAGGACTATTGGAAATTGGTTGGGCTATTGGTTTAAAATATACAAATGGGTTTACTGTTTTTTTACCCTCAGTTATTACTGTAGTATTAATGATTCTTAGTTTTATTTTTCTTTCAATTGCAGTTAGAGAAATTCCACTCGGTACTGCCTATGCTATCTGGACAGGTATTGGGACTCTGGGAACTGTAATATTCGGTATTATCTTATTTGACGAAGCAACTGATGTAGTAAGGCTTTTCTTCATTGCTATAATTCTCATTGGAATAATAGGATTAAAAATAATAACTTTAAAATCCTAAATTAAATTTTAAATCTTTAAAAAATGAAAACGGTATTAATAACTGGTGCCAGCAAAGGTATTGGTTTGGAAGCTGCTCGCCAATTAGGGCAATTGAATTACTACATATACCTGACAGGAAGAGATATCAATAGCGGATTCGAAGCTCTCGAAAAATTAATTTCAGCAGGAATTCAAGTTGAATTTGAACTTCTTGATGTAGATGACTACATTTCAATACGTGCAGCATATACCAAACTCACACACAAGATGGAACAACTTGACGTCCTTATTAATAATGCGGGTATTATGCTTGACAAAACAAGCTTATTAGAAACTCCGCAGGAAGTAATTGAGGCAACCTTACGTACAAATACAATAGGCCCAATTCTTGTTACGCAAGTATTCTCCCCTCTTTTGAAAGCTAATTCCAGGGTCATTAATGTTTCCAGCAGTTTAGGATCAATCTGTAAAGGGATGGCTAACTATGCACCTATTTACAGTGTTTCAAAAACTGCCTTAAACGCTGTGACAATTCAACTTGCCTATGCACTGCAGTCTAAAGGAGTTGCGGTAAATGCAGTATGCCCTGGATGGGTAAAAACACGACTTGGGGGTCCCAACGCGCAACGCACCGTTGAGCAGGGAGCTGAAACTATCGTCTGGCTTGCTACTGAGGCCCCAATTAAATTTACTGGAAAGTTCTTTAAAGACAAAAAAGAAATTCACTGGTAAGAAAATTAAACTAAATATTAATCAAATGCAAAAAGTAAAAATCAACAGTCAACTATTTATCGACAACCGAGCCAAACTGGTTTCCCATTTGAAACCAAATTCTCTTGTAGTTGTAATCGCAAATGACTTAATGCCAACTAATGCTGATGGCGTTATGAAATTTAAGCAGAACACCGACCTGTTATGGTTAACAGGAGTTAATCAAGAGGAAACTATTTTGCTGTTGTACCCTGATAGTCCTGATCCCGATATGAAAGAGGTTTTATTCCTCCGCGAAACGAGTGAACTGATTGCTATCTGGGAAGGAAGAAAACTAACTAAAGACGAAGCCATAGAACAAACCGGGATTAAGAATGTACAATGGCTCTCGGAATTTCCAAGAATATTCAGAGCGCTGGTAACAGATGCTGAAAATGTTTATATAAACTCTAACGAACACAAACGTGCTGTCATTGAGGTAGAAACCAGAGCAGCTCGTTTTATCAAATGGTGCAAAGAACAATATCCGTTACATACCTATATTAGATTAGCACCTATCATCAACAGACTTCGTATGACCAAATCCAGTTACGAAATAGAACTTATTAGGAAGGCGGTTGAACTTACAGAAAAGGGGTTCCGAAGGGTTCTTAAGACTATTCGTCCTGGAATGATGGAATACGAAATTGAAGCCGAGTATGCCTATGAATTTATTAGAAATGGCGGGGCTTTTGCAGACTACTCCCCCATAATTGCCTCTGGAGCAAGTGCTTGCGTTCTTCATTATATAGAAAATGATAAACTTTGCAAAGATGGTGATGTATTACTGATGGACGTTGGAGCAAGCTGGGCAAACTATAATGCTGATATGACAAGATGTATACCGGTTAATGGAAAATTTACTAAAAGACAGAAAGATGTTTACAATGCTGTTCTTCGAGTAATGAAGTTCACTATCAGTAAAATTAAAAAAGGAGGAGTTTGGAAAGAAATTCAAAAGGAGACCGAACAAGTTATGGAAAAAGAACTGGTTGATCTTGGTTTACTCACTATGAATGATATTAAAAATCAAAACCCAAATAGCCCGGCACTTAAAAAGTACTTTATGCATAACGTATCACATTATCTGGGGCTCGATGTCCATGATGTTGGATATTTTCACCTGCCTTATGATGAAGGTATGATATTTACTGTGGAACCTGGCATTTATATTCGTGAAGAAGGACTGGGAATCAGGCTTGAAGACAACATACTTATTACAAAAGACGGTAACATTAACCTTTTTGAGAATATACCTGTAGAAGCAGACGAAATTGAAGAGATTATAAATGCTAAATAATTTTAGCAATTATCCAAAAGGCTACCCTTTTACACCGGTATTGTAAGAAAGGTAGCTTTTTAAATGTTATATTAGTTTTTAATCATTGGCATTCGGATTCCAAATTTTCTCCTGTTAGCCAGTGCTTGTTCATATCCAGCATCAGAATGACGAATAATCCCCATCGCCGGATCATAGGTTAGACAGCGTTCTAATCTTTTCTCCGCTTCAGGTGTTCCATCAGCAACAATTACCATTCCCGCATGAATGGAGTTTCCTATTCCTACTCCTCCGCCGTGATGAAAAGAAACCCAACTTGCACCACCTATGCAATGCAATGCAAAATTCAATACAGGCCAGTCAGCAATAGCATCAGAACCATCTTTCATTTTTTCAGTTTCACGGTTAGGCGATGCCACACTCCCACAATCAAGGTGATCGCGACCTATAACAATGGGAGCTGAAACCTTTCCACTTCTTACAAGTTCATTGAAAATTTTTCCTGCTTTGGCTCTTTCTCCATATCCCAGCCAACAAATTCTTGCAGGAAGTCCCTGAAAATGAACCTTTTTTTTAGCAGCTTTGAGCCAGTTGTGAAGAAGTTTATCTTCTGGAAAAGCTTCCATTATTGCTTCATCAGTAATATATATATCTTGAGGCTCACCAGACAGAGCAACCCATCTGAACGGTCCTTTGCCATCACAAAATAGCGGTCTTATATATTCTGGAACAAAGCCAGGTATTTCAAAAGCTTCTTCAAATCCATTTGCAAATGCTTCTCCTCTCAAGTTATTACCATAATCGAACGTTACTGCCCCACGTTTCATCATTTCCCACATTGTTCTACAATGTAGAACTGCAGTTTTTCTAGCAAGTATTTGATATTTGTCAGGAGCCTTTTTTCGAAGTTCAAGAGCTTCTTCGAAAGCCATCCCCATTGGAACATAACCATTAAGCATATCATGTGCTGAAGTTTGGTCTGTTAAAACATCAGGAATTATATTTCGTTTAAGTATTTCAGGTAACACTTCCCCTGCGTTCCCTACAAGCCCAACTGAACGAGCAATCTTTTTTTCTTTAGCTTCCATTACAATTTGCAATGCCTCATCAAGATTTTCCGTCATTATATCACAATAGCCTGTTTTAAGTCGTTTTTCAATTCTGGACCTGTCAACTTCAACTCCAAGAAAAGCAGCCCCATTAAGAGTAGCAGCAAGTGGTTGAGCTCCCCCCATACCTCCCAACCCAGCTGTTAAGACAAATTTACCAGAAAGAGAGCCGCTAAAATATTTCTTAGCACACGCTGCAAATGTTTCATAAGTACCTTGCAAAATCCCCTGAGTACCAATATAAATCCACGAACCAGCTGTCATCTGCCCATACATTGTCAAGCCAAGTGCTTCAAGTCTTCTAAATTCATCCCACGTAGCCCACTTCGGGACTAATTGTGAATTGGATATTACCACTCGTGGAGCATCACTATGAGTTTTTAGAACAGCAACAGGTTTTCCAGATTGTACAAGTAAAGTTTCATCATTCTCTAAAGTTTTCAATGTTTCTACAATAGCATCAAAACATTCCCAGTTTCGCGCTGCTTTTCCAGAGCCTCCATAGACAATTAACTCATCAGGTTTTTCGGCAACTTCAGGGTCAAGATTGTTCATAATCATTCGCATTGCAGCCTCTGCCTGCCAGTTTTTGCAGGTAAGTGTTGAACCTCGTGGTGCTTTAATTACTCTATGCATATTTAGTAAAATTATTTTATTAAAATATAAAAACCAACGATTTATTTTTGAATTTAGTTTTACCTCAACTCAAATTATAAAGTCAACCTCTTCCTGTCGGTTCTTTTCTTGTTATATAAAACAATAAGAAGGGAATTTTCATTTTATTCCCCTCCTATCCAAATTTAATGTGTTGAGTTTATTCTAAAGAAGCAAGATATCTTTCAGCATCTATTGCTGCCATACAACCTGTACCCGCAGCAGTAATCGCCTGTCGGTAGTAACTATCCTGAGCATCTCCACAAGCAAATACCCCTGCAATATTTGTCTTGGTGGAAGATTTTTCTGTTTTCAAATACCCAATCTCATCCATATCTAACCATTCTTTGAATATATCAGTATTAGGTTTATGTCCTATAGCTATAAAAATACCTTCACATTCAAAATTAGTAATTTCACCAGTCTTAACATTTTTCAACCTTGCGCCAGTTACAAACTTCTTGCCTTTTTCTTCTTTACCGAGAATTTCATCAATAACAGTATCCAGTATAAATTTAATCTTTGGATTTTTCTTGGCTTTTTCAAGCATAATCTTAGAAGCTCTAAATCCATCTCTCCTATGGACAATAGTAACTTCAGAACATAGATTAGCCAGGTAATTTGCTTCTTCCATAGCTGTATCCCCTCCACCAACAACTATAACTCTCTGATTACGAAAGAAAAATCCATCACAAGTTGCACAAGCTGATACGCCAAATCCCATATACTTACTTTCGGACTCAAGTCCTAACAATTTAGCTGAAGCACCAGTAGCAACAATAACAGCATCAGCGGTATATTTTACACCATCATCACTAAATAGTTCAAACGGCCTTTTAGAAAAATCAACTCTTGCAATAGATTTAAAAACCGTTTTGGCACCAAATCTTTGAGCTTGTTTTCTCATTGTTTCCATTAAAACAGGTCCCTGAATTCCGTGTTCAAAACCAGGGAAATTTTCTACTTCTGTCGTAATCATAAGTTGCCCTCCCGGCTGACTTCCTTCAAACACAATTGGATTCAAGTTTGCACGTGCTGCATACAAAGCAGCCGTAAATCCAGCAGGACCTGAGCCTATAATCAGTACTTTGTAATGATTGTTTTGTTCTGTCATTTTTGATATTTTATTTAGTTAAATTATTGATTTTACCTTTTATCTCTTCACTATCAGGATTTATCTTCAGTGCTCTAATCCAGGCGTTTTTTGCTTCTTCCTGATAACCCAACGCCGAAAGGATATCTCCATAGTGATCCAACACCACCCAATTTTGGGGATTAATTGAAAGAGATTTCTCAATATATATTCTTGCATTCACAAAATCTTTCATTTTATATAAAACCCAGCCAAAAGTATCAAGAAAAGAAGCACTGTTTGGTTCTTTCTCAATAGCTCTTTTTGCCATACTTAACGCCTTAACTAAATTAACTCCTCTTACCGAAAGATTATAAGCATAATTATTGAGAACTAAAGCATTATCAGGCTCAATTTCCAAAGCGCGCTCGTGAATCTCATCTGATTCATCATACCTTTTCAAGGTATTATAAACCATAGCAATTGTTGACAACAGCGGAATATTATCAGGTTCTTTTTCTAATGCTTTTAAATAGTATCTTAATGACTCTGAGACTTCCCCTAACCGCTGAAGCACGAGACCATATAAATAATTTGTACTGAAATCATCAGAATATCTATAATAAATTTTGTCCAGTAATGATAACGCTTCAGAATTATAATTCGCACTGAAATAACTATTTATCGCTTGAAGACAAATTTCTTTGTTAGTATCAGATAATTGAATTGCCTTATCAAAGTATTGTTTTGCTCTGGGAAGAGAATAAGATACATCAAGTATCCCTAAGTATAAATATGGTAATGATTCATAAGGATATTGGTTCTGGAGATAAATAAATATATTGTGAGCAACCGGTTCAATAGATTTATCCTGTTGAATTAGACCATAGTATAATTCCGCAACTTGTAATTTTTCAAAATAAGATAAAGAATCTTTACCAAGAGTTTTAGCGAAGTTTTTAAATCCTTTGTCTATTTCATTCAGTTTAAAGTATGCTTTAATCAATTCCGTCTTGATATTTTTATCTGAGGGATTGAGCCTTAGAAGATCTTCATAAATTTTAATTGCTGCTTCATTATCATTTACAAGGGTATATACATCTGCCAGCATTTGTTTAAAATACTGATTATAGGGATCTAACAAAAGAGCATATTTCAGGATTTCAATACATTTTTGGTAGTCTTTAAACCCGAGATATATTGTATACATCCTGCGCAGGACCTCTATATCAAACCCATATTCATCTATTACTTTCTCATAATAGGCAACAGCTTTCGAGGGCTGATTAATTTCTTCATATATTCTGCCAAGACTATATAATGCAGTAACATTAAATGAATCAATCTTTATAATTGTTTCATAGGTTTTAATAACCTCATTATAATTTCTCAAAGCATAATAGACCCTACTAAGATGGTTAAGATATTCAATATTATCTGGAGATAGCTTCAAAGCATAATGAATTTCCAGTAAAGCATCTTGATATCTCAATAATTTATAATAGACCTTAGACAAAACAAAATGAATACCTGCTGAATTCTCAAGTTTTAAAGCATTATTAAAGTAGTATAGGGCTGTTTCATTTTCATTACGCAATTCTGATACTGTTCCATCAATAAAATTGCTTAGAGCATCTTTGTTAAAATAAATAACACTATCTTCTTCCTGCGAAAATACCCCAGATGAGAAAATAAAGAGAAAAACAATATATAATATTAAAAATTTATACACTTACAAAAATATTTATTTTGCATTTGATACTAAAGGCATCTAAAAGTCTCCATTCTGATGAGAAGATGCTACTTGTTTTTTAAAATTTTCTCTGTGAAATAGAAAATTTTTATCAGGCTGTCAATAAAAAACTAAATTTATATTAGCTAAATAGGATAATAGATAAAAAAACTGTTATCTCCCTTCCTATAGTAACATTTCGTATTGATTTGTTTTAAGCCATTGTTGCTGCTGTTTATACTCAGGCATTAGAGATTTAACTTTAGTCCAGAATTTCTTTGAATGATTTTTAATTTCGAGATGTACAAGTTCATGGATAATAACGTAATCTATTACTTTGGGAGAAGCCATTACTAATCGCCAAGAAAAATTCAAATTACCCTTACTTGAACATGACCCCCACCTTTTTTCTGCTCGTGTTATTCTGACCTTATAATATTGAAAATTATTTTCTGAAGCAAGTTCCGAAAGTCTTTTAGGAATTATTTCCTGGGCTCTATCAATATACCACTGTATAAACATTTTTCTTGCCCGGGATAACAGAGATTTTGAAAGAAAAAATTTCCCATTAAATACAAGTTTGTTGCTTTGTGTATTAATAATTTCTAACTCAAAATACTTTCCAAGATACAAGTACTTTTCTCCATCAATAAATTTAGCAAGGGGCCTATAAGATTTGAGCTTAAGAATTTCATTACGCTTTTTAACTATCCATTTATAATGGCGTCCTACAACATCTTTGATAATACTTTGAGGTGTAAAATAAGGAGCTCTGATAACCAGAGTAGCATTCTCTGTGATATGTAAAGCAATAGATTTCCTTCGTGTGTAAACTATCTTCTCTATAGGTATTTCTTTTTGAAAGTGTAACATCCTTACGTTTTTGATCTACAAAAGTTTAACAACGGTTGTTAATAAATTAATATAGACATTTTGGACAATAAAAATAACCTAATTGCATAGATATCCTGGTTTTTATCTAACTCAAAACAAATATTAAATTGATTAATCTTGTTGCAATTTAGTTAACTGAAAATTTAATTAATATATTTTATATTATATTATAAAATATAGTTATGCAACATGAAGTTAGATTTTATCTATTTTTGCTATTGGGTCTAATAGCTGTATTTGCTGCTATTATGATGATTACACGGAGAAATCCTGTGGTAAGTGTTTTATTTTTGATTGTTAACTTCTTTTGTATCTCAGGTCTTTATTTATTACTCAAAGCTCAGTTTATTGCAGTTATTCAAATAATTGTATATACTGGAGCTATTATGGTTTTATTTTTGTTTGTTATAATGTTACTTAATCTTCAGGAAGAGACAAAACTTTCAGAAAGATTCACTTATAAAAAGGTTACCTCACTACTTCTTTCAATTTTACTTGGAGGATTACTTTTTGTTACCTTCTATTATGGCATTGATAAGAAGGATATCAAACTAAGCTCAAACGCACTTGTTATTGGTCAGGCTGAAACCCTCGGCAAAGCTCTTTTTACAGCCTATTCATTCCATGTATTAATTGCTGGAATGCTTTTACTTGTTGCGGTTATCGGGACTGTAGTACTGGCTAAAAAGAAATTTGAGTAACTTATTCACTCTCTGGTTTGTATCCTCCCTTCCATCTTAAAACATTGTTGTAAATTGCTAACCAAAGAGAATTTGTAGCATAGTTTGGAACACAATCCTGTTGGTAAGTCCAGTAAAAGTTTCCTCGCACATAAGTGCCTGAAAGAACAGGGGTTTGGACTTGTAATGAATAAAAATTGTTTATGACCTCAAGTTTTTTTTCAATTTGGTTATTAAGAACCCAACCACATTCACCAATACCAAGATAGGCATGGGGAAATTTCCTTTGTAACCAGGTAAATACTTCTTGCCAGTTTGGGGATGAGGTTTCACAAGGATCATAGTAATAAGAAACAAATACATAATCCAATTTATTCACAATATCAGGATAAAGAGAGAGAAACTTATTTGTCCACACAAATATTAAATATGCACTATCCGGGACACAATCTGCTGTGTTATAATAAAGTGTAAGTGCTGTTTTTTTTCCGCTATTCTTAACAAGAGTACAAGCATCATTAACCGTTCTCATAACTTCCAGCCAATTCCCGTTAAATAACCATTCTCCATTCACTTCATTGCCTATTTCCCAGATATCAACGTTAGAAGCAAGCGATGGTTCATTAATAAATGCCTGTGTTCTTTGAATTACGGAGTTATAATCAAATCTTCTAACATTATTTGAATCCCAATACCAACTATCAAGAACGAGCCCCATAATTCGAGAGACCTGTTTGATATTGGGCACAACTTGATTATAATCTTCAGGGTTGGGAATAAGTGGATTATTTCCTTTACATTGAAATACAATTCTAGTGGTTGTTTTAATAGGCAAGGCAAGTAGAGAGTTTTTTATTCTAGTAATGGCTGTGTTTCCAGTATAATCATCAATATTTTCTAATGTTACTCCAAGAATATCTTCCACCTGAGCTACTGTAGCCCTCGTACAAAGAGAAAAAGTTACAAGAGAAATTATTACTATTTGTTTTAGCTTCATTTTTTTAAATAATATCAAATGTTAAATATTTACGTAAAGCATTGGGAATAACTATATGGCCATCTTCTGTTTGATATGTTTCTAGGAGAGAAACCATAAGTCTTGATGTAGCAAGTCCAGACCCATTCAGGATATGGACATATTCAGTTCTGGACTTTCCATTCTCCAGTAGCTTTTTATAACGGATTTTACCACGTCTGGACTGGAAGTCAGTACAATTACTCACCGAAGAAGCCTCAAGCCATTTGTTTTCCGCATACGACCAGACTTCAATATCGTAGCATTTACTTGCTGCAAACCCTAAATCCCCAGTGCAAAGTTCAATAATTCTATAATGTAGCTCGAGTTTATCAAGAATTCTGCAAGCATCCATGACCATTTTTTCTAATTCCAAATAAGAATCCTCTGGTTTACAAAAATTAATAAGTTCTACTTTATTAAACTGATGAACACGAAGGAACCCTTTAGTTTCTTTTCCGTAACTGCCAGCTTCACGACGGAAGCAATTTGTAAAACCACAATATTTCAAGGGCAAATCGTCTTCCTTCAATATTTCATCTCTATGTATATTAATAATTGGGACCTCAGCTGTGGGGATAGCAAATAAGTCATCAGGCATAATGTGATACATATCCTCTTCAAATTTGGGGACTTTTTCCGCTGCTTCCATAGAGCTCCTATTAACAAGCACTGGTGTCAATACTTCTCTATAACCGTTTTCAACAATATGTGTATCCAGCATAAGGTTAATCAACGCCCGCTCAAGTGTTGCCCCTTTTCCTTTATAAAGAGGAAAGCCACTTCCTGTAATTTTTGCACCACGCTCGAAATCTATAATATCATTAATCTTCCCCAACTCAAGGTGATCTCTAACCGAAAAATTGAATTCCCTTTTTTTCCCTACCGTTCGAACAACAACGTTATCATCAGAAGTTTTTCCTACGGGAACAGACTCATCTGGCAACGCCGGTATATAGTAAAGCAAATTTTGAATCTTTTGTTCAATATCTGATTGCTCATCATCAAGAGTTTTAATTTCATCAGAAACCTTCTTCATCTCAGCAACTTTTTCTGCAACATCAAGCTTATTTTTTTTCATTATACCAATTTCATTAGACACTTTATTCCTTAGTTCCCGTAAAGCTTCAACTTTCCGTATAACTTCAATCCTTTTCTGATCAAGTACAGATAATTCACCCAACACCGACAAATCTTCATTACGTAAAGCAAGCTTTACTTTTACATAATCGGGTTTTTCTCTAAGTAATTTTATATCCAGCATATAAATTAAATTTTATCTTCAAGTTCATATTTAAGTAGCCTAAGTGACTCCAAAGTGTCCATTGGTTTAAATCCCAACTCAGTAACAGCCTTCAGAGTAATTAATCCAGATTTCAAAGGTCTATGAGCAAGCAGGTTAAGATCCTTCGTTTTAACACGATTGATAAGCCGTTTATCAAAACCAAAAACTTCACAAAGAGTAATAGCAAATTCATATCGGGATTTTATATCCGCTCCAGCTATATTATACACACCAGAGACATTTTTCTCTATAGCTTTTAATGTTCCGTAGGCAAGGTCACTCACGTGTGTAGAATTTCCATACATATCATCTGCAATGTATACTGGCTCTCTATTTCTTAATTTCTCCACCAACCATAATGCAAAATTTGGCTTTACATTTTCACCTTTTCCAAATAGAATCATTGTTCTAATAATTAAAAAGTTAATTCCGCTTGTATATATTGCATTCTCACTTGCCAATTTTGATCTGCCATAAAAAGAAATCGGAGAAGGAATTGCATCTTCGGAATAAGGACCATTTTTCCCATCAAATATATAATCAGTAGAATAATGGACTAATTTGATTCTTCTTGGACGAGCTGCAAGAATAAGATTTTTTACAGCATCAACATTCAATTTCCAGCACAGGACCTTTTCTGTTTCACATTTATCCACATCGGTGAACGCTGCACAATTAACAATCACTTCAGGGTTAAAGGAATTTACTATTTCTCTGATTTCCTTTCTATTTGTAATATCAAGCCTCTGGTATTGATATTTACTTCTCACAAAAGACCTGTCTTCTATTGAAGTCAATAATAAATCAAAATCCGATTCTTCTTCAAAAACTTTACTAATAGCTTGCCCCAATAATCCGTTTGAACCTGTTACCAGAATTTTTTTTATTTGAGTTTTAGTCATTTTAATCTATTAAGTTGTTCAACACCCTCCAGAGTTGCATTTAAGGAAGCAATTCGAGTTGCATAATAAAGTGCTTTTAAAAAGTCCCTACTTTTAGAAAAATCAAAAGTAAAAGCGGATGCAAACACATCCCCACAACCAGTACTATCAACAAAGTTATCCACTGCAGGAGATTCTACATCGTGTCTTTCAATATCAAAAAATTCTTCTATTCCGAATCTCTTTAGAGTTCTAATATAACCTGTTGCTCCCATCTTACCTCTGGTTATAACAACTCCCTTAGAGTTTCCCTTCAAATTAATTAAGATTTCTTCAACTATCTTATATTCATTTTTTATCGTCCTTGACAGACTTACTACCTCAAATTCGTTCATTTGAACAGTATCAGGAAGCTTACACCACTCACGCCACTGTTCCAGATGAGTGTGTTCTCTTGTGCCATCGGGATTAGTTTTCATAACCAGGTTATGAATATCTATATGAATATAGCCTGTAAAAACGTTACGTATTTTCTGAAAAGTTTCCAGAGTAATATCAATTCCAGAAATCATATTAATAAGAATACTATCAGTCCCCTGCAAAAATTTCTCAATTGCATCATACTCAAGGGTATATGTAGGTTCAGTTGAACGTTCAAATCTTGCTGAGCGGCCAGAATTATACATATTGTAATAAAGATTAACCTTGCGGGTTTTATGGTCAACTATGTTTATACCGTCCGTTTTTATATTAGGATAATTAGCAAGTAATCCGAGTATATTGTCAGCCTCATCAATCCCTACATTCATTACAGGATATACAGTATCTTTTTTAGCAAGTATTGCAAGAGATATTAATGAATAAAGTATTCCACCGTAGCTACGAGTAACGCTCCCATCTGCTTTATGGATTAAATCAACACAGGGTTCCCCTATTACAATGAAGTTCATTATAAGTTATATTACTGAGGTTAGAATTAATCTTTAAAAGTTGTATAAATTCTTTCACGATTTTTTTTCTTGCCGGCAATACCACCAAAATTAACAGTTAATGTTCCCTGATGTGTGATACCGAGATCAGGAGATTTGGTAAGAGCATAATCAATTTGAAAAAGATTATAACTTAGTCCAATACCGCCGGCAAAAGCTGTAGGTTCACTTCCTACCCCAAACCTCAAATCAAGGTAATCGAAAACCGAATACTCAATTCCACTACGAAAAGAAAGTGGGTATTTTACATCTTTTTCTACTTCAAGCACAAGATTTATGTTTTGAAGAGGAACAAAATTAAAACCAGTTCGATAAACCTGTGCAATTTTTTCTTTAGATTCTCCAATTTTAGAGCCAGTAATATTTTTGGCAATAAACCCCCACCGCACATATTTATGTAAATACGCCATTGCTCCAACATCCAATCCAAAACTTGATGCTGAATTATAATTTTCTATTTTTAGATTATAAAAATTAAAATTCAGACCATAAAAAATCTTACCTTTGTAACTATTCCCATAAGACAGTAAGACATTTAGTTCTTTATATAATTCAAAGCCATAGGTTTTAATACCCACTCCAAATGTGCCATATTGTGTTGGTTCAGCATAAGCAAGAGCAGCAATGGCCAGTTCAGTCAATCCATAAGGAGCAGGGCTGTAAAAAAAAGCTATTTCTCTATCATACATCTGTCCTAATCCCGAAGGGTTATAGAATATTGCCTGGGAATTATCTGCAATTGAAGTGAAAGCCCCATTCAAGGAAATAGGCCTTGCACCTAAGTCAACATTTTCAAATTGAGTCCAGCCTGTTTTAAGACTCAAACAGAATATTGTCAATAAAAATAGCTTTTTCACTGAATGTTTTTATTTGTATTGAATATTAAAATAAGAATTCAAAACTTAATTATAAACTTATAAATGGATGTACGTTAATAATATAAAAACTGCCTTTATAGTATTTGTCTTGGTAATACTTTGCAACATTGCATATTCTCAAAATTTTGACGTTACGGTTATTGTAAATGTTGATGCTCTGCCTCTTGAGGCTAAAGACCGTCTTAAAGATTTCAAACAACAGGTTGAAGATTATTTTAATAAGAATATTTTTTATGACAACGCATATTTCAACGAAACAAACGCTCCGGAAGGCAATCTCTATAAGATAAAGGCAACAATTCAATTTACCTTCAGAGGAACCAATGGGTTCGATAATTATGATGCTCAGGTTCTCGTCGCAAGTCAAAGGATAATTGACAAAGCAGATAAAACTACAAATCCTAAATACACACCAGCTTTTAAGTTCCTTGATGAAAAATGCTCTTTTACCTATAACCGTAGTATGCCATTTATCAAAAACGAGTTGAGATTCGATTCATTTTTGAGCTTACTTGATTATTATGCCTTCATAATGTTGGGATATGATCAGGATTCCTTTTTCCCAAAAAATCATCCTAAAAATAAGAGTTATTATTTCCAAAAAGCACTTAATATTTGTAACAAACCAATGTCTGATAGAACGGGGTGGACAGAAACTGGTGGGGGCTCAAAACCATCACGATTACAACTTGTTCAAGAATTGCTTAATCCACGATTCGAAGAATTTCGGAATGCTTACTTTGAATATCACTGGTTCGGTATTGATTCTCTTGGGTTGAATAAAAATGCTTACAATCATATTTTGAAGGCTCTACAAAAAATTTCTGCTATTAAGAAAAAAGAAGTTAAAGCATTTAACATTGATATATTTTTTGATACAAAGTATCTCGAAATAGCAGAAATTTTTCTTAACTACGGAGATAGAAATATTTACGATCAGTTAATTCAAATTGATCCGTCTCACCAGCGCACCTATGAAGAAGCAAAACAGAAAGCTAAATAAATCCTTGCCATTTATATATAAACATTTAAAAATTAACAGCTCGAATAATGAACCTATAGGGGTTGACTTGAGATATCATGAATTTGACAAGCCTATACCTCTCTTTGTATTTTGTCATGGCTTCAAAGGATTTAAAGATTGGGGGTTTTTCCCTTATATGATGGAGAAACTAAGTGAAAACGGAATTTTTACAGTATCATTTAACTTCTCAAGAAATGGTTTGGATAATAATTTAAACAATCCAGAGGAGTTTACAAAACTTGATTTGTTCAGGTATAATACAATTACTCAGGAACTAAACGATCTTGACAGAGTATTGGATTTTCTTGAAGCCAGTAGTAACAACTATAATTATAATTTTAACAAGTTGGTTATCTCTGGACATTCCCGTGGAGGAGGAGTTGCTATACTAAAAACATCTGAAGATAAAAGGATCAAGAAACTTATTTGTCTGGCTCCTATTTCAACATTTGACCGCTATGGTAAACACATTAAACAGATATGGAAAGATAGGGGATTTATAGAAATTGAAAATGTCAGGACAAAGCAAAAAATGCCTATGGATTTTTCCTATCTTAGGGATTTAGAAATTAATAAAAATAAATTTGATATTTTAGCTGCCATTAAAAAAGTTTCCATTCCTACATTAATAATTCATGGTGATGCTGACATATCTGTAGATATCTCAGAGGCAGAAGCTTTATTTGAACATAGTAATAAAAAACTCACCCAATTCATCAAACTTCAAAACAGTAATCATACTTTCGGAGCAACACATCCTTTTATTTCTACAAATGACACTATTGATTATATTATTAAAAGAATAAGTGAATTTGTAATAGAATAATTTGACTTTTTATTTTCTACCTTAAGGTATATTTTTCTCTGAGCTATGAATTATATAGTAAGCATAATATTACTCTTTCTAACTATATCAGAAACCTTTGCTCAACAAAAATTAATAGTTAAATCACAAAGTTTATTTTCACACCAAAACAAATCTACCATTAACTCAGAGCTTCATTCTAATAATATTAACGGTACTGTTACAACAATTTTCCCTAATTTTAGAGTCTTTCCTTCTTCTCAAAATCAAAGTTCTGTTTCAGCCTCGATGTCTCCCTTATCCTCTTCTCTTATTTTAGTGGGATGTAACACTGATTTGGGAGTTGGTTATTATTTTACAACAAATAGTGGTACTCAATGGGGGGGCTCGGATATACTTCCAAATTCATATTGGTTCTCATCAAATCCAAGAGTTTCATATTTTGGGGCTCAAACAATTGTTTACAGCTATTTCGACAACCAGCTTGTTTGTGATAAATCTTTAAATAATGGGCTTGGATGGAGCGGGCGAGTTATTATTCCAACTCCAACCAACAACTTTGATATGAATTTTATTACTGTTGACAATTCTTTGTCTTCTCCATATTACGGAAGGATCTATATAGCTTATACAGATTTTTCATTCTCACAACCAAGAATAATGATTAGTTACTCTACAGATGGGGGAATAAGTTTTTCTAATCCAATTGCTGCTGGACAACCTATTGCCGGACATTATGAGCAAGGTTGTAATTTACAAATAAATCAGAATGGAGAGGTATTTTGCTTTTGGGCTACTCCGTTATTAACAAATGATATTGAGGATCATATTTACTTTTCAAAGTCCACTAATGGAGGGGTAAACTGGTCTATTCCAACTACTGTTTTCACAATTGGGGGAATCCGCGGTTATCTTCTTTCCACAGGTATTAGAGTTAATTCTTTTCCTTCTGTTGCTATCGACAAAGACATATTTGTAGGCAATATTTATCTAACGTGGAGTCAGCGAGGGGTTGCTCCGGCAGGCAATGATGCTGATGTGTGCTTTGCTTTTTCAACAAATGGAGGGACATCCTGGTCAACTCCTGTTAGGGTTAATAATGATGTTCTTAACAACAACAAAGAGCAATTTCTTCCCGCCATTGCTATTGACCAAAGCAATGGCAATATAGTTATTGCTTATTATGATACAAGAGATGCTTTATATTCGGACTCAACCAATATTTATCTTGCTGTTTCCACCAACGCTGGAATTACTTTTACAAATATCCGTATCAGTGATAACTCACAAAAACCTTCCCCTTTACTTAACTATGCAGATGGTTATTTTTGTGATTATATCTCAGTAGTTGCAAACAATAAGACTATTTTTCCATTCTGGACAGATGTCAGAACTGGTATTGCGCAACTCTACTCCGCAAAGGTTACCTTATCCCCCTATATAGTTCACTCACCCCTAAAGGACACAGAAAATCTTAATGGCCCTTATACAGTACTGGCAAATATTATTCCTTTCGGGAGTTCTCTTAATCCTCTTGAAAGTAAGGTTTTCTGGGGTATTGGTGGTATCACTGATAGTATTACTCTGACATCTGGCGGGGGAAATAATTGGATGGCAAGCATTCCCGGGAATGGAAGCACTGCTACTTATTACTACTATATTAAAGCAAAAGACAATGTTGGTCTTGAATCTAAGTTACCATTCAATGCACCATCTTCAACATTTTCATTTCGAACTGGTGCTGATACCACCAAGCCGGTTATAAATCATCTGAAGAGAAACAATCCTCCAAAAACCTTATGGCCTGATACAATTTTTGCCACAGTTACTGATAATACTGGTATTGATTCCGTATGGGTTAGGTGGTACAAAAATTCTCCTTCCAACGGGATTCGTCATTTTAAATTGCAATTACTTTCTGCAGATTTTTATCAGGGGGTCTTTAATTCCACTCAATCTGAAGTTGATGTTAACGATTCTATCTTCTACAGGATTTATGCCCGTGATAATTCTTTAAACCATAATATAGATTCTACGGTTCTTTACAAAACATTAATTGATCAATATCAGACTATAAAAATTGGTTCTGGCTATTCTGTTACACCATATCCGTTCAAAACTTTTTATACTGACGGAAGGACACAAATGCTTTATACTGCGAATGAATTGATTGCTGCTGGTGGAGGATTGGCAAGAATTTTAGCGGTAGGATTTAATCTCGCAAATGTTTCACCTGTTACTTTTGATAATCTAACATTAAGAATACAGAATACTTCTCTCCAATCTTTAACATCGTTTGTAAATAGCGGATGGACAACTGTTTATTCAAACACATATAGTTTTCAAAACAGTGGCTGGCAATTTATTATCTTTCAGTCCCCTTTTATCTGGAATGGGACCAGTAATATACTTATAGAAGTTTGTTACAATAATTCTACTTTCAATTCAAACTCCTCAGTGTATGCCTCAAATTCTCTAAATAAAGTTCTACATCAGGCACAAGATTTACCTAACGGTAATGGCTGTATAGACCTAACAAATGGAGCACAGTTTTCCTTGCGACCTAATATTTCTTTTGTCTTAAACTACATAATTCCTGTCAGGGAAACTTTAATTGAACTGCCAAAAAGATATTTTCTTTTCCAGAATTATCCCAATCCATTTAATAGTACAACATTAATAAAATATGAATTACCCGCAGATGAGTTTCTAACTATCAAACTCTATGATTTATTAGGGCGAGAAGTTTATACTTTATTCAACGGCAAACAAAAAGCAGGAACTTATGTTATTACACTTGATGTTACAGATTTGGGATTATCAACAGGCATTTATTTATATCGACTTTCAACTAACAATTTTTCTATAACTAAAAAATTAGTTTATTTGAAATAATGTATATTCTATCTGGGTTTGTAATTGGTTTATTGGGAAGTTTACATTGTATTGGTATGTGTGGACCAATAGCTTTGGCTTTACCTACTAAAGAGAGTAACAGATTCGGGTTTTTCTTTTCAAGATTTCTATATAACATTGGCAGAGCTATAACATATAGTTTATTTGGTCTGTTCTTTGGGCTCATAGGAGCACAAATTAGCTTAATTGGATTACAACAATGGTTAACAATTACAGTCGGAATGTTTATTTTGTTATATCTGCTAACACCATCAAAAACAAAAGTAACTATTACAAATCTTAAGCTTTTTAATTTTTTTACAAATTTAATAAAAAAAACTTTCACTAAATTTTTTAATAAATCCACCCCCATCTCATTTTTATTTATCGGGATTTTAAATGGCTTTCTTCCCTGTGGATTTGTTTATGTTGGAATCGGAGGAGCATTACTTACTAATACTGCCATGGAAGGTGCTGCATATATGTTTTTATTTGGAATGGGAACTTTCCCGGTAATGTTTCTTGCAACTGTCATAGGAAAATCGGTCAATATAAAGTTAAGACATAAAGTATCTCGTGCTATACCTTACCTTGCTGCTTGCTTTGCGATTTTACTTATTCTTCGCGGAATGAATCTGGGAATTAAATATATCAGTCCGAAGTTGAATAATCCTATTGAAAAAATTCAACAGACCCCAATCAATAACAAAGATTGTTGTCAATAATTAAGAAAGGATAAAAAAATGGCTTTAGAAATTAGCGGTAAAATTGTTGATGTAGTTAAACGTGAAATTTATAATGGGAAACTCATTATTGAGGGCGGAATAATTAAAGATGTTCTAACATCGAATGAGGAATACCCAGATTTTATTTTGCCTGGTTTTATTGATTCACACATCCATATAGAAAGCTCTATGCTTGTACCTTCCGAATTTGCACGTTTGGCAGTAAAATTCGGAACTGTTGCAACAGTTTCGGATCCTCACGAAATTGCTAACGTACTTGGACTGTGGGGAATAGAGTTTATGATAAATAACGGAAATTCTATCCCATTGAAATTTTTTTGGGGTGCTTCCTCCTGCGTTCCCGCTACAGACTTTGAAACTACAGGAGCAACTCTAAATGCAGATGATATTAGAATTTTATTTGAGAAATACCAGCTTCGATATTTGAGTGAAATGATGAATTATCCTGGTGTAATCTATAACGATGAAAAAGTTTATGAAAAATTGAATGTCGCTAAAAGTTTCAAACTTCCAATAGATGGTCATTCTCCGGGATTAAGAGGAGAAAATTTAAAGAAATATATCTCTGCTGGGATAAGCACTGATCATGAATGTTTTTCTCTGAATGAAGCATTAGAAAAATTAAATTTAGGAATGAAAATTCTGATAAGGGAAGGCTCTGCCGCTAAAAATTATGAAGAGTTAAAATCATTAATTAAAACCCATCCGGAGTCAGTAATGTTTTGCGCAGATGATCTACATCCTGATGATCTTCTACAAGGACATATAAACTTACTTATTAAACGAGCTTTAAACGATGGATTCGATTTATTTGACGTCCTGAGATGTTGCTCTTATAATCCTGTTAAGCATTACAATTTAAATGTTGGATTATTACAAAAGGGCGACCCTGCCGATTTTATTACTGTTCGGGACCTTAATAACCTTGAAGTTATAACAACTTATATTGATGGCGTTTGTGTATACAAAAATCCAATTGTTAGTATGCCAAAAGTAAAAGTAGAACTGGTAAACAAATTCTACGCAGAATACAAAACTCCTGATGATTTTGTTCTTCCTGCCAACTCCAACTTAATACGAGTTATCGAAGCAATAGATGGAGAACTTATTACAAATGAAACTATTGAAATAGCAACTATAGCATCAGATACAGTAATTTCAGATCCCTCCCGTGATATTCTGAAATTGACAGTAGTAAATCGATATTTAGATACTAAACCAGCCATAGCTTTTATAAAAAATTTCGGAATTAAAAATGGTGCTATTGCCTCAAGTGTTGCTCACGATTCCCATAATATTATTGCGGTCGGGACAAGCGACCATTACTTAGCCAGTGCTGTTAATTTGATTATTGAATATAAAGGGGGACTGTGTTTTTATTCAGATAATGAGAAAGAAATACTTCCTTTGCCAATTGCAGGAATTATGACTGATGAGGAAGCACATAAAATAGCAGCAAAGTATCATAGACTCAATGAATTAGCCCACAAAGCAGGATGTCATCTTAGAGCTCCATTTATGACATTATCATTTATGTCGTTACTTGTTATCCCAAAATTAAAACTGAGCGATAGGGGCTTATTTGATGGAGAAACACTTAAATTTGTTAGTGTTTTTATCTAATAATTTTCACCACTAACTATTCACTTTTCTCCAGAATTACATTAATCTCATTTTCATCAAACTTATTCCAACTCCCCGTAGCAGCATCAACTATTACATATTTAGTCCCGAGTATTGCATCAAGAACGACCCACCCCACCTGCACAGAATAACTAAGCTTATAAATTTTCTCCTTATAGCCTTCTTTACCTATTTTTATAGTGTATTCTTTTCCTTTTTTTAAGTCAATCTCAAGGGGGGTGTTCCCTTTATCAATATCATCAATCTTAACATAAGCTCCTTCCGGGTTTGAGATAATTTTAATTGTTTCTCGCTGCCCTTCAACAACAGTTGCACATCCAGTAAAAAAAGCCCCTACAGATAGTATTATCAGTATGTATTTTAGTAATCTTTCCATTTTTTTTTAATTATAAAAACAACTTCTTTATACTTTTTTACCAACAAAAACTGCTTTTTGTTCCCTCCTCCAACTATACATCACTTTTGTCCAGAAACAACTATTTTAAAACGTACCTTGCTTCTATAGGTGGTGTAGAAGATTATTTCGATTGATAATAGCCCGAAAAGACACAAATAAAAGCAGCTGCTATTTTTAATTCAACTGGAATACTATCCAATTCATCATCGATACTCCAGGCTTTCCAGCTATCATCTCCGGAATACCTGGTGCTAACTTGCATACTACTCCCTTTAGCTGTTATTTTCCAATTTTTCCAGGCATCGTTTCCACTGTAAATTGTACTAATTCGAAGGTTATATTTACCAGAATTTACCTCCCAATCTTTCCAGGCATCATCTCCACTATATACTGTTCGAATTGTTCCCCTATAAGAAGCAATATCAAAATTCCAATCCTTCCAGGCATCGTTTCCATTATATATCGTAGAGATTTTTCCTTTAATTTTACCAAGATTAACATTCCAGTTTTTCCACGCATCAGCACCACTATATACTGTAGAGATTTGTCCACTGGATTGGTCAGTTTGTATCGTCCAGTTTTTCCACGCATCAGTGCCACTGAAAGTGGTCTCAATTGCTTTCAGTTCAACATTTTGTGACATAGCAAAAGAAACGACTGAAAAAAGTAAAATAGTAAGAATTAAATTTTTCATTATAGTTTTTTCTTTTTTTTACTCTAAAAACTATATTTAGTTTCAGTTTCATTCCAGGGTCCCAACTCATTTTCTGTATGGGCTACTATTACAGTGGTGGTCGTATCCCCTACAACATTGGGAACTGTCCGACACATATCAAGGAATCTATCAATTCCTAATATTAGTGCAAGACCTATTTCGGGAATACCAACAGATTTAAGAACTACCATCAACATTATAAGGCCTACCCCAGGAACAGGAGCAGTCCCTATAGATGCCAGGACAGCTGTCAAAATAATAGTTAATTGTTGGGATAAGGTAAGGTTCATTCCAAACACCTGCGCAATGAAAACCGCTGCAACAGATTGATATAATGAGGTGCCATCCATATTTACTGTAGTTCCTAAAGGTAGTACAAAACTGGCAATTTCATTTGGAACACCAAGTTTTGTTTCGCAAATATCAAGCTCTACGGGTAGAGTAGCTGCTGAAGAACTCGTAGAAAATCCAAGGAGCATTATTGGTTTAATTGTCCTATAAAACTGCAAAACCGATCTTCTGGTTAACACTTTCAAGAGAGTGGGGTAAAGGAATAGCATAAGCAAAACCAATCCTAATATTACCGTTAATGCATACATAAATAAAGTTTGCAAAATCTCTACTCCAAAATCAGCAACGGTAGAGGCTATAAGTACAAAGACAGCATAGGGAGCAAGTAACATAATCTTTTCGACTAGTAAAATCAAAGTTTTACTAACAGCTTCAAAAAATTTAATAACAGGTTCCTGAATTTTGTGTCCAACATAAGATAGAAACAAGCCAAAGGTTATTGAGAAAAAAACTATTTGAAGGAAATCTCCGTCAGCAATTGCTTTAAAAGGATTTTTTGGCACAATGTTTACCAAAAAATCAAATATATTAACGGTAATATTCTGTTGAACTTTTGATGATAATTCATCCTGATACGACTCTATTAATCTATCTTTCGTAGTTGAAGGCATAAAGCTTCCTGGCTTGATTATATCCACCAAAAGCAAACCCACAGTAACAGCCATAACAGTTGTAAACAAATAAATAGAAATAGTTTTTCCTCCTATTCGAGCGACCTTTTTAATGTCCGAAAGAGAAGCAGAACCAACAATCAAAGAACTTAAGACAAGCGGCACCGCTATCATATTAAGCAAACGAATAAAAATATCACCAAGAGGTTTCAAATATAAAGGTATCGTTTTCGGTTTCTCAATTGATGTTACCCCCGTAAAAACTTTTTCTCTATTGTCATCAAAAGTAAAGACAAGTTTATCCACTTGTGCTTTTTTACCAAGATATTCTTTAATATATCTAAGAAAAGTGATATTGGCATAAACATCGAAAATTTTTATTAAGCTGTCATTTTCGTAGATAGAAACTTTTTGCCAATTTTCTATATTTTGAGATTCGCCTGTTGTTATTATTCTAATACTATGATGATTAATAGGAAAAAGGGCTCCAAATACTATACCAATAATTAGTCCCAGAAAAATTTTATTATGTAATTTTATTTTATGTTTCATCAACTAACTTTTTAATTTCTATCCTACTTAATAATAATAAACCTATCTGCATCTTTATATACTGGAAACTTGCTACGGAATTTGTGGAGAATATGCTTTTCAAAAGTTACAGTTTTATATATAGCATTAGATTTTGCATCAAATATTATTTTCCCAAGAGGATCTATGATGAGAGAATTTCCGTTGAAGTAAACCCCATTCCCATCATAACCAATTCTATTCACTCCTACTACAAATGATTGGTTTTCAATTGCTCGAGCTATTAACAATTGTCTCCAATGATCTATTCTGCGTTCTGGCCAATTAGCAACAAACACAGCTATATCGTATTTATTATTAACATTTCTACACCATACCGGGAATCTTAAATCATAACACACAAAAAAAGCAACCCTCCACGTTTTTATAGTTAATACAAGTTGATGTTTACCGCCAGAATATATATGATTTTCCTTTGCCATTCTGAATAAGTGTCGTTTATCATAATGCCATAAATATCCGGAGGGAGCTGAAACCAAGAGCCTATTAAAGTATTTATCTTTGTTCTTATAAATAATACTACCACATAAGTACGCGCCTGTAGTTGCTGACATTTCTTTGAGAAAATTATGTGTACTACCATTTGATGTTTCAGCAAGTTTCTCGGCATTCATAGTAAATCCCGTTGTGAACATTTCCGGTAGAATTATTAAATCAGTTTTGTTTTTTAAACGAATAATTTTACTTTTCAATGCTTTTAGATTAGCAGGAATGTTTTCCCAGTATAAATCTGTTTGTATTATAGATATTTTTATATACTCCATCTCTACTTAAATGAAGAATAAGTTATATATATTTAATATAAAAAAAAATCATTATGCTTGTATACAAGTCAAAATTAGCTATGAGAAAAAAGACTATTTTATTATTACTGTTTTTATGTTTTTATCCTCTTCTATCCAATGCACAGGATAAAAAAGTATTAGATCACTCTGTATATGACAGCTGGAAAAAACTCGAAAATCCTGTTATTTCACCTGATGGGAAATGGATAAGTTATGAAATCAACCCTCAAAAAGGTGATGGCTGTCTTTATATAAAAAACTCAGAGGGGGTACTTTTAGATTCAGTACCTAGAGGATACAAATCTATTTTTTCTACAAACGCAAATTATATAGTTCTTCAAATAAAACCCTCTGAAAATACACTAAGGGAGTTAAAACTCAAGAAGAGAAAAAAAGAACAGTTTCCTCTTGATTCTCTGATGATACTTACTCTTTTATCTGATAAAAAGAACCTTTACAAATTTGCTAATTTGTCTTCTTATAAGCTTCCCCCTTCAAATTCAAACTGGATTGGAATACTAACCGATAAAAAAGATTCTCTTGGCTATACAGATACTACTGGAACACACAAACTCATATTGTTTAATCCTGTAGATGAAGTCAAATTTACTTTTGAAGATGTCACTGAATTTTTATTTGATTCACAAGGTAAAAAATCAATTTTCATTGAGCAAAAAAAACATAAAGGGAAAATTGATACTTCAAGAATTTTCCTGTTTGATACAGAAGCTGGTAAATTTAATATGATTTATCAAACCCCCGGAGAGGTTAAAAAAATATCAGTAGATAAACAAAACCAAAAGATTGCATTTCTTCATACACAAGATACCACAAAAAATAAAAGATACAGAATATATTTGATAACAGATACAACTTCTCCCCCATCTCTAATAGTTGACACAAACCTATCAAATATAACGCTAAATTTTGAGATTAGTACAAACGATTCACTGTTTTTTTCTAACGATGGCACCAAGCTGTTTTTTCCCCTCTCAATTAAGTCAAGAGTTCAGTCAAATGATACCTTGCTCGACGAAGAAAAATTCAAAGTTGATATATGGAACTGGCAGGACTCAAAACTTATTACACAACAATTGAACGAACTGGATAGAGAAAAAAAATACAGTTACTTTTCATTATATGATTTAAACACTCAAGAAACATATCAGCTTGCCGATACTTTAGTAAAAACAATACAGTTTCCCTCTGAAACTAATAACGAAATAGCCCTTGGTATTGCAACTGCTCCCTACGAAAGACTTTATTCCTGGGAAGAGGCTAACTATGCAGATTATTATTTAATTAACCTGAACACAAAAACTAAAACTAAAATACTCACAAAAGAAAAATTCGAGGCTTCAATTTCCCCCTCCGGTAAATATGTAGTATGGTATGACAGTAAAGATCAGCAGTGGAAATGTTTTAATATCAAAACACAACAAAGCTTATCCTTAACATCTCAAATAGATGTCAGGTTTTATAATGAAGAATTTGATATGCCAAATGATCCTCCCCCTTATGGGCTTGCTGGTTGGAGCAGAAATGATGAGTTTGTTTTTATTTATGACAGATATGATATCTGGAAAATAAATCCTGACAATCCCCTCGATTTTGAAAAAATAACACACAATGGTCGTGAAGAAAAAAATATTTTCCGTTATGCAAAGATAGAAAAAGATATAAATTTCATTCCCGATACAATTTTGCTTAAAGTCCAAAACGAAGATTCCTTGTTTGAGGGATTTTATTCAGTAATATTGAGTAATAGTAAGTCACTTAATCGTTTAGTATTTGAGGATTATGGGTATACGCTTCCTAAGAAGGCAAAAGATACTAATATTATTATCTGGAACAAATATTCCTACACTGAATATCCTGATCTATGGATTAGTAATTTAAAATTCACTAATCCTTTAAAACTTTCTGAAACCAATCCCCAACAGACACAGTATTATTGGGGCACCATTGAACAATACAAATGGAAAGATTTTAAAGGAATAGAAAGAAAAGGATTACTATTAAAACCCGATAATTTTGATTTGAATAAAAAGTATCCTATGATAGTATACTTTTATGAAAAATATACAGATAGAATACATACTCACTATATTCCTAGCCCCAGTAGATCAGTTATAAATTTTCCTCTCTATAACAGTAATGGTTATGTAATTTTTATTCCTGATATTACTTATGAAATTGGATATCCTGGCAACAGTGCTCTTAATATTGTAGTAAGCGGAACTCAATCTCTTATAGATCTGGGGTTTGTAGATCCTTATAGGATAGGATTACAGGGGCAGAGTTGGGGCGGTTATCAGGTAGCTTATATAGTCACTCAAACAAATCTGTTCAAAGCCGCTATGGCCGGAGCTCCGGTTGTTAATATGACAAGCGCCTATGGAGGTATTAGATGGGAATCAGGACTTGTACGCCAGTTTCAATATGAACAAAGCCAAAGTAGAATTGGGGCAACTTTATGGGAACGTCTGGATCTATATATAGAAAACTCCTCTTTATTTCATTTAGACAAAGTGGAAACTCCTTTATTAATAATGGCAAATGACAAAGATGGTGCTGTTCCCTGGCAACAAGGAATAGAACTCTTTACAGCATTGAGAAGATTAAATAAACCCGCATGGATGTTAACATACAATGGTGATGAACATAATCTTAGCAAATGGCCTAATAGGGTTGATCTTTCTATAAGAATGAAACAATTTTTTGACCATTTCTTAAAAGGCACTCCCGAACCAGAATGGTTAAAGTATGGAATAAAAGCAATAGACAAAGGAACAAAAACAGGGTATGAATTGGTACAATAGTATTATTTAATTGTTCCTTTTATTCTTAATAAAGTTTTTAACAGCTTTTCTACATAATTAAGTTTGAGCATATTACTCCCATCACTCAGTGCACGTTTGGGCTGCGGATGTGTCTCTATAAAAATTCCATCAGCCCCAGTTGCAATAGCAGCTCGAGCAAGCGGAACAATAAATTCAGGAGCTCCACCAGAAACCCCATTTTCTTTTGAGGGCATTTGTACTGAATGGGTAGCATCAAATATGACAGGATATCCAAATTGCTTCATTACAGTTATACTTCGCATATCAACTACAAGATTGTGGTATCCAAAAAATGATCCCCGTTCAGTAAATATAATTTTGTTGTTATGCGTACTTTCAACCTTTTCTGCTTGATATTTCATATCTTCAGGAGCCATAAACTGTCCTTTTTTAATATTAACTATTTTCCCTGTTTCACCAGCTGCAATTAAAATATCAGTCTGGCGACAAAGAAAAGCTGGAATCTGTAAAATATCAACAACTTCAGCTGCTATACCAGCTTCTATTTCTGAATGGATATCCGTTAGTACCATTACATCAAATTCTTTTCTTACATCGCCCAAAATTTGTAATGCTTTATCTACTCCTATTGTTCTAAAAGAATGAATTGAGGTTCTATTGGCTTTTTGATAAGATGATTTAAAAACAAAAGGAATTTTCAGTTTGGTTGAAATTGTTTTGAGTTTATCACATATCAGAAAAACAATATCTCTGCTTTCCACGACACAGGGACCTGCTATTAATAATAGGTTACTTTCTTTAATACCTAAAGCTTTAAAGATTGACGTTTTTTTCATTTTGATTTTTTTAAATAGTAATTAAGTTTTTGCTCGAGTTCTACCGGGCTATAAGAAGAATTATCATAAAACCCTTTCAACAGTCGTTGCCTGAGAGCTTCATATAGACACACCGCTGCTGAAACCGACACATTTAAAGACTGAATCATTCCAAACATTGGAATTACAATATTAGAATCGGAATTTTGTTTTACTTCCTCTGAAACTCCACTATGTTCATTTCCAAATACAATAGCTACACTTTCAGTAAAATCAACATCATATAATATAGTATTATTTTCATTTTGTAAATGAGTAGAATAGATTTTGTATCCCTGTTCCCTAAGGCTACTAAAGCAATCCCTAACATTATCAAATTTGACCATATCAACCCATTTTTTTGCACTTGCAGAAGAAGCTTTTCCTATTTTAGGGAATTTATTAGTGTTATAAATAAGATAAACTTGATCAACCCCTACTGCATCACAGGTTCTTAAAATTGCACTTACATTGTGAGGATCATGAATGTTTTCAAGGACAAGAGTGAAATTTTTTTGTCTTTTTGATACTACTGATAGAATTTTTTTCAGTCTTTTTTCCGTCAATTTTACTTAACTTATAATAGGTTAAAATTTAAGCATTAAAAATTGCAATAAAACTGATAAAATCTGTGAAACGAACAATATTAATATTTTTTCTTTTGATAACATATTCAATGGGTTACACCCAATTTTTAGGGGATTCCATAAAAACGAAACCACGGGAAACAAAAAATAATTGGGGACTGAACCTGATTTATGGAGACAAGGGTTTTGGATTATCTTCTGTGGTCTTTTATCCTCTGGGCAAATTTAGTTATCTTTCATTTGGGTTAGGAGTTTCAGGAGTAGCCGATAATCGCGAGTTTGAACAATTTGATATATATGGAAATTCTTACGTCCCCGACAAAGAAAAGCGCATATTTCTTATTCCACTCAATATTGGTATTCAATATTACATATTCAAAGATGATATTGAGGGTAATTTTAAACCACTGATAACAGGAGGGATTGCCCCCGCTCTTATCTTAACAAATCCTTATGATAAAGGGTACTTCGAAGCATTTAAGTATTTCAATGCTGGTTTTGCCTTTGGACCCTATATTGGAATTGGTCTTGATTATAACGAATCATCTTCTTTTGGAGTTAGTTTTGACGCTCGTTTTTATTACTTACCTGTACTTACTAAGGAGGTTAATAGTTTGAAAAACAGGCCTATAAAAGATGTAGGAGGATTTCAGCTTAAGTTTGGTGTAATTTTTCTCAAGTAAATTTGCCCAACATTTTTTCAAAATCCCTCTCATAAATAATTCTAACTCCAAGTGCTTTTGCCTTCTCGTATTTGCTACCAGGATCAGCACCAACAAGCACATAATCGGTCTTTTTACTAACAGAAGCACTTACACGTCCCCCAAATTTTTCTATCAATTCGGTAGCAACTTCTCGGGTATAATTTTCAAGCGTACCAGTCAACACAAATGTCTTACCCGAAAAATTTGGGTTGAGTGGTGTTTGTTTTTGTTCTATCTCAAATTTTAATCCAGCCTTTTTTAGTCTCTCAATCAGGGTTTTACTTTTTTTATCGCGAAAAAAATTATATACACTCTCGGCAATTTTAGGCCCTATTTCATATATACTTGAAATTTCCTCTATAGAAGCAGCTTGTAAGTTATCTATATTGTGAAAGTGGTCACATAGTATTCTAGCTGTCTTTTCCCCCACATGTCGGATTCCAATTGCAAACAAAACTTTTTCAAAAGGTTTCTTTTTAGATTCTTCAATGGATGACAGTATATTTGAAACGCTTTTTTTACCAAATCCTTCCATATTAACAAGTTTTGATTTATACTTATATAAATCATACAAATCAGCTATATCGTTAATGAAGTTTTCTTTTATCAACAGTTCTATTATTGCTGTACCAAGACCATTAATTTCCATAGCATTTCGTTGGACAAAATGTTCAATTCTCCCCTGTACTTGCGCAGGGCAAAAATAGTTAGGACAATAATAGGAAACTTCATCTGAAGGTTTATACAACTTTGCTCCACACTCTGGACATTCTGTTGGTGGCTGAAACTCTTTAAGACCTTCAGGAGGTCTTCTTTCTTTTAGGACTCCAATAACTTTAGGAATAACATCACCTCCTTTTTCAACCTTAACATAATCGCCAACCCTTATGTCCTTACGCTTAATTTCATCAAAGTTATGTAGTGTAGCACGAGAAATTGTAGAACCTGCCAGAAATACTGGCTCAAGCTCTGCAACAGGGGTGATAGTTCCTATTCTACCAACCTGTAAGGTTATAGCTTTTAGTTTTGTAATCTGTTCTTGTGCTTTAAACTTATAAGCAATTGCCCAACGCGGTGATTTAGCAATAGTACCAAGAATCCGTTGCTGGGAAAGTGAATCAATTTTTACAACGATACCATCTATTTCGTAAGGTAAATCAGATCTCAAAACTTCCATTTTATCACAGTATGCTTTTACCTGATTGATGTTCTTTACCTTTTCTGTATATTTATTAACAGGAAATTTTAACTGTTTAAGGATTTGTAAGTTTTCAAATTGTGATTTCAGTGGATATTCCTCTGTATAAAGATAATATACGAAAAGGTTCAGAGGCCTCAGAGCAACTACTCTACTATCTTTAAGTTTTAAAGTTCCACCAGCAGTATTTCTTGGATTAGCAAAAGTCTTCTCACCTTTAAGAGACTGTTCTTCATTTATTTTTTCAAAGTCCTCTTTATTAATAAATACTTCACCACGTACTTCAAAATTTTTAAATTTATCTGATGTCACAGAAAGAGGCAGGGACTTAATAGTCCTAAGGTTTTTTGTCACATCATCACCTTTAACTCCATCACCACGAGTCGCCCCCTTAATAAAAATACCGTTTTCATACATCAAAGAAACAGCAATTCCATCTAATTTTAACTCACATACATATTCGTACACTTCATTTCCCAGTATATTTCTTACTCTTCTGTCAAATTCTATAAGGTCTCCAAAATCATATGAATTTGACAGAGAAAGCATTGGAATTTTATGAAATACAACCTCAAACTTATTAATTGGTTCTCCTCCTACCCGTTGGGTGGGAGAATCTGGTGTAATCAACTCTGGATACTGAGATTCTAAAGCTTCCAATTCTTTCATCATCATATCATATTCATAATCACTTATATCCGGTTCGTTAAGGACATAGTATTTATAATCAGCATCTTTAATTTTCGCCCTTAATTCTTCTATTCTTTGCTTAATATTAGCTAAGTCTTTCACTTCTTTTTTACTATTCCTTCTTTTGTAACTTTAAGGTTTTTTATTATTTTCTCTTTTATAGAAAGTGGCTTTCTATTGACAAAAAACTGAAATTTATCAGCATCATTAGAGGAAATCCAGAATGAGTTTTTTGCTTTTATATAACCTTTCTCATTTGCTTTAAATCTTTCTTCTGTACGGGCTGAGAGTAATAATGTATCAACAAAAATAATAATTTTCCCCTTATCAAGCGCAACTATTTCAAGGGTTAGTGAATCAGCACTCAATCGTTTTAACGAATCCTGAAAAGATTGTATTTTCTTAAGAGAATCTTCAATTTCTTCTTTTGAACGTATCCCAAGAAGTTTGCGTTCATTTTCCCTCACTACTGTATCAAAACTTCGCCTTATTATTTGTTCGCGGGGTTTGCTGGGAGATATTAAAAAAGTATCTACTATAAAATAAATTCCCACAAGTAAAATCACAATTACAATGATATATCCTAATGTTCTGGAAACAGCTGGAGAAATGCCTATTTTCTTATCTTCGTCCATAAATGACTTAAGTCCAAGAGCTTTTTCTTTTTCTGCAGGATTTTCATATACCAATACTTTTTTTATGCGTAAAGATTCTTCTTTTTTCTCTACAGAAGTTTGTTGTTCTGGGATTATTTCAAAAACATTATTTATTTCATCAGAAGTTGACGAAATATTTTCAGTTCTGGATTCCTGTTGTAAATTAGTCTCTTCTTTAACCAATGGTTGATATCTTCCACTTTTAGCCATATCATAAGCATATAAGACATCCTTTTCATCTAATTCTAAAAAACTGGCATAATGTCTCAAAAAAGCCCTAATATAAGGTTGTTCCACAAAATTAAAATCACCTCTCTCAAGCCTTTCAAGAACGTTTAAATGAATCCTAGTATATTCAGACATTTGAATTAAAGAGATATGTTTAGCTTCTCTTATTTTCTTAAGATCTTCAGCAAACTTATCTAACATTTCCGTAATAGTTATTTAATGTAAGTTATACCCTTTTTTTTGATAAATAAAGATATTTATAATGGTTAACAGCATTTTAACAGACAAGAAGAAATAAGCGTATTATATGTTGCAGCTTAATATAAAATTTAAAAACTCGGGTGGAGTTTAATCATTTCCACCCGAATAAAAACAAAATTATTTAATAACTTTCTTCTGTAAGCCTGGTTTTGCCTTTGAACACCCGATATATGTAAACTGTATAGATTATAACAAAAGGCATTCCTATTAAAGCAATTATTAACATCGTAACAAGAGTACGTTCTGTTGAAGAAGCATTCATCACAGTTAAGCTGTAATTCAGATTTATCTTGGAGGGGACCATTTTGGGAAACAACCCTATTGCAGATAAACCAATCATTGAGGCAATTGTAACCGAAGAAAATAGAAAAGCTCTTTTGTTGTTCTTCGATTTAAGTGCAACAGGTATCATAACTAAAGAAACAAGAAATACAATAAAAACAACCCAGAACCAGAGTAGACTTGTTATACCTTGAAAATGAAATCTTGCTTCAAAAAAAGTATAGATAGTTGAGATAAAGTATAGCAAAACAAAAGCAATCCACGCTTTAGTAGCAATACCCTCAAACTTAGCTTGTAATTCTCCTTCAGTTTTAAAAGTAAGATAAATTGCTCCCTGCATCAAACACATCGTCAGGGCAAGCAAACCTATTACAATAGCGTATGGATTAAGCAGGTCAAAAAAACTTCCTGTAAAGATTCTTGATTCATTTAAATTAATCCCTCTAATAATATTGCCGTAGGCAACGCCAAGTAGTATTGGAGGAAATAAACTACCAAAACCAAAACTATATTCCCAAAATTTTCCCCATTTTTCCGAATCAACTCTACCTCGAAATTCAAAAGAAATGGCTCTAAAAAATAAAGCCAACAACAACAAATAAACAGCAAGATAAAAGGAGCTAAACACTGTTGCATATACAAAGGGGAAAGCGGCAAAAATTGAACCGCCGCCAGCAAGGAGCCATACTTCATTACCATCCCACACAGGTCCAATTGAATTCATCAATAATCTTTTGTCTTCCTTTCCTTTTGTCATTAGTGACAATATCCCTACTCCAAAATCGAATCCATCAAGAATTGCGTAGACTGATAACAAAACAGCTATCAATAAAAACCAGATTGTTTGAAGCAATGTGGGTTCCATTATGCTAATACCTCCTTTCCTTGTAATGGTATTTGTTCAGAAGTAATTCCCTTTTTAAGTTCTCGAATTAAAAGCCAAATATAAATAATTGTCATAATCACATAGAAAATCGTAAAAAGAATGAAAGTAAACCACACCTGCCCAGCAGGTACTGTAAGAGAGAAAGCATCAGAAGTTCTTAAAAGTCCATATACAATCCAGGGTTGACGTCCGACTTCAGCAGCAACCCAGCCAAACTGACAGGCGATAATTGGTAAGGGAATAAACCAAAACAAAATTTTTAGAAACTTTCTGCTTTCTCCTATTTTTTTTCTTTTAAGTTTAAATAAACCAATCAAAGGAATCAAGATGAATAACCCTCCAAGCAAGACCATATTATGGTAAGAAACAAAAGTTAGCCATAGTGGTGGTCGGTTTTCTGAAGGGATTTTATCAAGTCCTTGTAATTCCGCGTCAAATTTCCCTGTTACAAGAAAACTTAGTATACCAGGAATACCTACTTTTGCTTTCAGTTGTGGGGGTATATCATCACTAACCCAACCAAAAAGTACTAAAGGTACCCCTTTCTCTGTTGTATAAAGTCCCTGTATCGCAGCAAATTTTGACGGTTGATATTTATAAACATCACGAGCATGTTCATGTCCTACAGGAAATAATTGCAACAAAGAAAAAATAAACCCATAAATTAAACTTAATTTAATGCCTTTCATTGCAATTTGTTCATACTTCTTTTTCAAAAGAAAATAAGCACTGACCCCTGCAACAATAAAAGCTCCCGTTATCCACGAAGCAAAAATTGTATGTGCAAAACGAAAGATTGTACTTGGATTAAATACAGCCTCCCAAAAATCTGTTAATACTGCTCTGTACATTGTGGGATCATAGCCAGTCATAAGACTACTGGTTTCAATAATTTGCCCTGTAGCAATGTTCTGAATTGCAAAACCTGCAGGAGTTTGTTGCCAAGAGTTAGCTACCAATATCCAAAAAGCAGAAATCACAGAACCAACTGTAACCATTAAAATTGAAAACCAGTGAACCCCGGGAGATACTTTGTTTCTTCCAAAGAGATAAAGTCCAAGAAAAGTAGATTCAAGAAAAAAAGCAAAAATCGCTTCAGCAGCAAGTGGAGCCCCAAATATATCTCCAACAAACGCTGAATATCTTGACCAGTTTGTTCCAAATTGCAGTACCATTACAAGTCCGGAAGCAACACCTACGGCAAAAGTTATTGCTAAAATTTTTGAAAAAAATCTCCCCAATAGTTTATAATGCTCATCGTCTCTTTTCCAACCAAGCCATTCTATCACACAGAGCATCGTTCCTAACCCAATTGTTATTGGAGGAAAGATAAAATGAAAAGCAACTGTAACTGCAAATTGCAGACGTGAAAGTAATTCTACATCCATATTGGTAGTTTTTGTTTCTGGGAAAAATTGTTGTTAAAAGTTATTGCTTTTTTTAAAAAAATAAAACACAAAATTTTGAGAATAATAGCTATGTAATTGAGAGATTGAAAATTCTCTTGAAAAGTGAAAACTTAAAAGATAACTTCAACTTGTGATTTTTAAACTTTACAAATTATTTTTACAGGTTATTGTCCTATTTGAATTTATTTTAAATTTTCAAATTTATTCACAGGGTATTGTACCAACTCAACAAATTTATAGGCTTGCTCCAATTAATATCCAAAAAACAAAATCTTTCCAACGTGAAAAATGGTTTTATGAACAGCGACTTTATCCTTATACTACTCTTCCACCGGGTGCTTACATTAATGCACTTACAAAGAAACAAAACTTAACACAGCTTTCGGGTTTTTTAAGTAAGAATGGCTTCTGGATAAATCTCGGTCCTACCCCCGGGATAAATCCTAATTATGGGTACGTTTCTTCAAGAATTGCAAGTGTTAGATTTAACCCTCTTAATCCAAATATCATTTACGCAGGAACAGCATGTGGTGGTATCTGGAAAACAACAAATGCTGGACTCACCTGGATGCCAATGTCTGATTTTGAGGTATCTTTATCTTCGGGAGCTCTTGCTATTGATCCAAACGATCCGCAAATTATATACTTGGGAACGGGTGAAGCAACATATTTTTCATATTCATATTATGGGAGGGGATTACTAAAGTCTACTGATGGTGGTGAATCCTGGACATCAATAAGAAATGGGCTTCCTGAGTTTTCCTATTTTTCACGATTGCTTATAAAACCGCAAGCACCTTCTATTTTATTTGCAGCATTAGGAACAGCAGGACTTTACAAAAGTACTGATGCAGGCTTAAATTGGGTAAGTGTATTTACATCCCGATGTGATGATATTGTAACTTCGCCAGATGGGAGCAAAGTATTTATTATTGGTTCGGGAACTGGATATCAAATTTCAACAGATGGAGGGCAAACATTTACGCAATATACTCCCTTTGCACTTGGAACACGTAATCACATTGCAATATGTAAGTCAAAGCCTCAAGTTTTATATGTTTCTATATATCGTGATACAACCGTGTATGTTTATAAATCAACCAATGGGGGATATAATTTTACTTATCTACCAAATACTTTTACAGGAACAAACCAGGCATGGTACGACTTCTACATTTATGTAAACCCCATCGATGAAAATAATGCTTATGTTGGATTGGTTGATTTATGGAGGACAATAGATGGCAATACATTTCAGAGAATCACAAATTCATCTTCGGGACCTGTACATGTAGATCATCATAATCTTGATTTTCACCCCACTGATCCCTCGACTATTATTATTTCCAACGATGGTGGCTTAAATCTCTCAACCAATAGAGGAACGAACTGGACAAATCTCAATTCTACTTTTACCCTCACTCAATTTTATAGAATTGCTTCTGACCCTGATAATCCTTCACACTTAATAGGTGGTACACAGGATAATGGGGTTCAAAGAACAACTGGTGCCATAAAATGGGATGTTGTATTTGGTGGAGATGGGGGAGCAGTTTGTTTCAATCCACGAGAACCTAACATTATACTTTCAGAAAATCAATTCAACAATATTCGAAGGTCAACAAATGGAGGTATATCGTGGCAGGTAGCTACAACAGGGTTGACTGGAAATGCGGAATGGATAGCCCCTATTATAGCCCATCCTGATTCAAGTGGTATATTCTATACAGGAAGGCAACAGGTTTTTAAAACAACAAATAATGGAGCTTCCTGGTTCCAGTGGTCAACAGGTATTTCAGGAACAATAAGAGTTTTAGCAATTTCCAAATCAGATCCAAGAATTATTTTTGCTTCTTCGAGCAATTCACTATTTAAATCTGGTAACGGCGGAAAGATTTTTTCTTATTTACAAACAGGACTTCCAGACAGAATAATAACAGGTATTGATATTCATCCTGATTCTCCTGACGTTGCTATACTGGGAGTAAGCGGTTTTGGAACAGGTCACATATTTAAAACTTCAAATGGAGGATATAATTGGATTGATATATCTAATAATCTACCAAATACTCCTGTAAACGACGTAATGATATATCACCCAGGAGTACCAACAGGTATTTATCTGGTAGCAACAGATGTTGGTGTTTTTGCAACTGATAACTATGGACAACAATGGTTTGAGCTCGCTCAAGGATTACCAAATACAGTCTGTCTTGACCTTGACTATAATTTAAAGAGCAACAAAATTCGTGTTGCTACTCATGGAAGAGGTGTCTGGGAATTTACGGGTAGCATTTCCTTTATTTCTCAAACAAACATTGGCACTCCAGAAAAATCAACTCTTTTCCAGAACTACCCTAATCCTTTTAATTCATACACAAAAATTGAATTTACCCTCGCAAAGTCTCAAAATGTTAAGCTATCTGTTCACGATATCGTAGGAAAAACAGTAGAAGTAATTATCAACAAAAATTTGGCAAGTGGACATTATAAGCTTAACTTTTTCGCTGTTAATCTCCCATCAAGTATTTATTTTCTACGTCTTCAAACAGAGGAAGGAACTTTTATAAAGGTACTTGTACTTATAAAATAACTTTTTATTCACTTCAATATATAGACGCGCTTCTTAACTTCAAAACAGTGAATTTATACTATTTTAGATGCGTTGAAAAAAAGAGAAAATAAAAGTATCTTTTCTTATATGAATTATAAATATCTGAAGACTAATTACGAAAATCTTTTATCGAATGTAAATCAAATTTGTACGGAGACAGGACGTAACTTCAATGATATAACAATTGTTGCAATAAGTAAAACTTTTCCGGTGGAGAATATAAAAATGTTATACGAACTTGGTCATATACATTTTGGAGAGAACAAAGTGCAAGAATTAAAGGAAAAGTATCAAAATCTAACAGATACAAATATTAAATGGCATCTTGTAGGACACCTACAAACTAATAAAGTAAAATACATAGTTCCATTTATTACTCTAATTCATTCGGTTGACAATATAAAACTTGCACTGGAAATAAATAAACAGGCTCAAAAACTAAATCGGACTATTGATATTCTGGTACAGGTTAATACAAGTGATGAGCCCCAAAAATCTGGTATCACACCTTCTGAAACAAAGTCATTATGTAAAGAAATCTCCAAACTTGAATATTTGAGATTAAAAGGACTTATGACAATTGGAATGTTTACCGACAATGAAGCCATAATTAGGGATAATTTTAGAACTCTTGCAAATCTATATAAAGACCTTGAGACCGAATTTAAAGATTTTCGATATCTTTCAATGGGAATGACTTCTGACTACAGAATAGCAATTGAAGAAGGTGCAAATATTTTGAGGATAGGAAGCGCTATTTTTGGAGAAAGGTCATACCATTAAAACAAATGAATTTTAAAATTAAACAATAACATTATGAACATAGAACCAAATGAAATCAAGAAAAAAGACTTTAAGAAGAGTCTCAGAGGCTATGACACAGCTGAAGTAGATGCTTTCCTGGAAACAATCAGCATACATTATGAAAAGCTCCTATCAGAAAATAAAACTCAGGCAACCAGAATTAAATCTTTGCTAACTGACATTGAAGTTTACAAAGAGAATGAAGCTAATTTGCAACGGGCATTGATTAGAGCCCAGGAAGTTGCCGACGAGTTACTGGAGAATGCAAAAACTAAAGCCCAATTAATAATCAAAGAAAGTGAACTAACTGCCCAGAAGCTTAAACAAAATATTGAAGAAGAACTTTTTCAAAAGAAGCAAGAACTTGAAGGACTTAAGGCTCAGAATGATAGATTGCTTGATGAAATAAGACATTACCTTTCTGAAAAACTAAACGAACTGGAGGATTTTCAGAAAAACCGGAAAATATTACGAATGGAACTTACAACCCTCGATAATGTTTCATTTAATCCCGAAAAAGAACCAATAGACAATTTAGAAGAGGAAAAAAGATCAGGAAAGAAAATATATATTAGCAATAACCCTGAACCACCTTCCAGCGACCTATCCTCTTTTGATGATACCTTTGAAATAAAAAAGTAGTATGTTTCAAACAGTTGAGTATCTGAAAAGCCATATCACAAAACAGTATAGAATAGCCATCATTCTGGGTACTGGGCTGGGTGGACTTGTTAAAGAGATGAGGATTGAAAATCAAATTGATTATTCCAATATACCGGGTTTTCCATTATCCACTGTAGAATCACATACAGGAAAACTCATATTTGGGAAAATTTCTGATAAGGACGTAATTGCAATGCAGGGTCGATTTCATTTCTATGAAGGGTATGAACACGATAAAGTTACTTTTCCAATACCTGTTTTCCATCAGTTAGGCATCAAATTTTTGATTGTGTCAAATGCCTGCGGGGCTTTGAATCCAGAATTTAGGAAAACTGATATTATGATTATGACATCACATATAAACTTACATTTCAGGTCGCCATTAAATAATCACCCCATAAGTAGAACTCCTTTTATTAGTCACTACTATTCCAGACGACTTATCACTCTGGCTGAATCAGTGGCATTGGAAAATGGCTTAGCTGTTCAAAAAGGAGTTTATGCCTCCGTTCAGGGACCGGCACTTGAAACAAAAGCTGAATATCGTGCAATCAGAAAGTTTGGAGCTGATGTAGTTGGAATGTCTACTATTCCAGAAGTTCTGCTTGCAACTCAACTTGGTATAGAATGTTTTGGCATTTCTATTATTACTGATGAGGGATTTCCAGATACTTTACAAGTAGCAAAACTTGAACATATCTTATACGCTGCAAGCGTTGCAGAACCAAAAATGACATTATTGGTAAAAAAATTTATAGAAAAATTAGAATATTAATATGACTAAGCAAAAACAACAAATTTTAGAATCAGTCAAATATATAAAACAGTTTTTCCCATCCAGGTTTTCCCCAGAAGTTGCAATAATTGGAGAAACGGATTACAAACTGCAAACTAATTTTAAAGTGCTGAAACAAATTAGTTTTAATAATATACCTCCACGTTTTAATTACAATTACATTGCGGACAATCGTATTTTATGCCTTTGCAGGCATAAAACAAGGGACTTTATTGTTATTAATGGGAGACTTCACTATTATGAAGGTATTTCGATGAGGGATATTGGACACTGGATTTATGTCCTAAAGTTCCTTGGGGTGCGTACTATATTCTCTGTTGAAGATGTCGCTACTTTAAATCCAAGATATAAATGTGGTGAACTTGCTTTAATATATGACCATATTAACTTTATGGGAAATAACCCTCTTATCGGCGAAAATGATGATGAACTTGGAGTAAGATTTCCTGATATGAGCAACGCATATGATAATAGGAAATTTGCATTAATATATTCTTTTCTGCAGGAACAGAAAATCAAAATTAATGAAAGTGTATATATAGGCTTAATAGGACCCGCATCGGAAACAGCAGCAGAAGCAAGGTTTTACAGAGAAATTGGAGCCGATGTTGTAGGTTATTCAATTATACCAGAAAATATTGTCTCCGTACATTCAAATGTAAAGTTTGCCGCTATTGGCTTAATTGTCAGAGAACTTATAGCAGACAAAATGATGGAAAACGAATCAGCAGAACTTTTAGATGCAGATTCTACCATAAAAAACAGAAAAAAAGCCCTCAAGACTTTAAAAGATATTTTAAATAAATTAATAGAAATATTATAACTCTCAGTAGCTAAACTTAATTTATGAATTTTACTAAAATCTTTACAGCTGTTATATTATATACATTCTTCTTCTTTATAGGTTACAACTGGGGACAAACTTCAAAAAATCCTGGTGATGTTACAATTTTATCAGTAGAAGCACCTTCATCAACTGAAGCAGACCATTCAATCAAGAATCTTCTGAAAGAAAATTTTCCTCTTCTACCTGAAAAAACAATTAATCAGATTTTAGCAACCAGAGACATTGAAGCAATAGATAGAGAGGAAAACAACTCTGGAACTGAGGGGGTATTTTATAAATTTAAATATCAGATTCCTGCAAGTTTTCTTGTTGATACAGCAAAAATCCTTTGGGAATTAAATATTCCAGAATTTAAATCAAGAATTTTTCAACTGTATCAGGGGGATACAATTTTAATTGACATCTGGAATAATGTTGTTGGAACAATAAAAGATAAAACATACACTGGTAATTTCGAAGCTTATAAAATCAGAAATTGGCCATCATGGAAGGATCCTGAACCAGGAAAAGAAAATCTCCCTCCTGTTCCGCCAGGACCTAACAATCCACTTGGATTATTTGTTGTTCACTACGATGAAAACTCACTGAGATATTTTCATGGAACCAATAAATCACATCTACTAAATAACAGGATGAGAAACTTATCACATGGCTGTGTACGAAACGAAAACGAGAATATACAAAAGATGAAGGAGTTTATAATAAAAAAAATAGTAAAATCAAAAGACCTGAGCTATTGGTTAGAAAGCAGAAGAACTATGGAATATGTACTTGAAAAAAGTGAACGATTTCCTGTCAGAATTATTTATAAAACTCATATGATTGACAAGGATGAAAAGGGTACCTATATAGAATTGTATCAGGATATATATGGTTATGCTAACTCCAAACCCTCTGACAAATATAACGATGTTTCATTAATTTTCACAACCTCAAAAGAAACTCTTAGAGCAGAATTAAAAGCTAAGGTACCTGATTTATCAGATGAAACAATAAATTATCTAACAGAATACATTTTGAAAAACTGTAAAGGATACCAAAGGTATTATATTAAAGACTTAATAGAAAAACCTCATTAAAATGTTTCATCTTTCCATTTACTAATACGCCATTGGTCGTTAGTTGTTGTCCTACGAAGATTCATATCAGCAAAACCATTAAGCCTGACAATATTACTGGGGTTAAATGTAATGGTTAAATTAAAACTTCGTTTAATATTCCGTTGTAGACTATCACCAATATCAAGGATGGTATTATTCCATATTACTTCAAGCTTTTGAGTATTCTCAAAAAGTCTTGCCGTAGTACGCATTTCTGTTGGTTTGTCCCAAGATTCATCATAACCTGATTCATAATTTCTGAAAGTAAAAACAAAATCATCTGTTAACAAATTGCTATATACAGATGTGTCTTTAAAAGTATAAGCATATTTAAAGTTTATAAAAACCCCATCAATGCTTTTCTGATCTGAAATAACAATCCCGCTAATAGAATTATCTATTGCAGGTGCAAAAATATTCTCACAGGAAAATAATAAGAATAATAAACTGAAAGCTAAACTATAATATGTAAATTGCTTTATTCCCACTGCTAATAACTAAAGTTCGCTCGCAGGACACTCCAGGTAGTATCAGATGGATTTGATTTGATATCCATCCAGGAATGGATAGCCCATAAATTTCTTGAATCAACAGACATTACTAATCTTAACTTTCCGGTTAATGTCTTTGCTACATTTGGCTTTTGATGTTCTACTCTAAGGAGGTAATCTGCATCAAAGACTGCAGTATCTACTGCCTCGGTAAGAGTAGAGTTTGCAAAAAATAGCAACGAAGTAGACTGTGTAGTTGTAAGTAACAAAAGATTATTGAAGTAAATTTTTTCATTATAAAGTTGCCAATTTTTGAAAATAGGATATTGCCCTTGAGACAGGACGTCAGGAATATAACTATACCTACGGGTAGAAAACGTTGAGTCAACAAAACAAAGCATATAATTGTTTAAGTCCTTATCCGAAATTGCTGATTGAAGATTTACAAGAACAATATCTGGGGATGTTGGAGGTATAAAATTACTTCGTGGCTGAATAGGATTTTCTGAATCGCGTGTTTGGAAAAGTCCGCATCCCGCTAATAAAAGTATAAAAAAAATTGCAATGTGTTCCGGCTTTTTTGCCATTGTTTATATTTACCACTTCATAGCAAATATAATCATCCTTTCTGAATTTTCCTCAGAAAATCGCCCTCCATAGTAATCACCAAAAATTTTGATAATCTTAAATCCCGAATTCGATAGTGCGTTAATTAATTCTATTCGATTATAAAGTTTAATTCTTTCAAAAAAAACTTTTTCTCCTATAACAATATCTTTAAAAACAAACCCATCTTCAATACGACGCTTTTGAATTATTTTAATACCATCAATATATAAAATTGTTTGAGTAACAAGGTTTTTTCTCACATATCTGGAATTAAGAAAATCAAAAACAAAAAAACCTTTTCTTTTTAAGGAATAAAATGCATTGCGGAACACTCTAAAATTCTCTTCATCGCTTTTGAAGTAACCAAAACTCGAAAAAACATTTATTACAATATCATATCTACCTCGAAAGTTAAATTCGCGCATATCTTTTACAAGAAATCGAACCTTGATATTTTTCTCATTCAAAGTAGTAATCTGCTCTTTTGCCCGCAATATCAGGAAACTTGATAAATCAAATCCTGTTACATCATATCCTCGCTTTGCAAATTCCAATGAATGCCGTCCACAACCACAGCCTATATCAAGAACTTTGACTTTTGTACTAAAATCCGTAGTCCTCTGTATTAAATTTACCAGATTATAAGCTTCTACTTCATCTCTGTGTTTATAAATTTTCAGATAGTACTTAGAAGCAAACCAATTTTTAAACCAATCTTCTTTCATTCAATTATAATTCTACCTTCAATTGCTTTTGCAAGTGTTAATTCATCAGCAAGTTCAAGATCTGAACCTATTGGAACGCCTCGAGCAATTCTGGTGATTTTGATATTCAGGGGTTTTATAAGTTTAGTCAGATATAAAACAGTAGTTTCTCCTTCTACAGTAGGATTCAAAGCAAGAATAATTTCTTTAACTGTGTTGTTATCTAATCGATAGATGAGCTCTTTCACTTTTATATCATTAGGTCCTATTCCTTCAAGTGGAGATATCCTGCCATGAAGTACATGAAAAAGCCCTTTGTATTCATTTGTTCTTTCTATTGCATAAACATCCTGTGGTTCCTCAACAACACAGATAGTACTTTTATCCCGTAATGGGGAGGTACAAATTTTGCACATAGAGTCCTCGGTAATATTACAGCATATTTCACAGAGTCTTATTTTCTTTTTTACCTCAAGAATCGCATTACTTAATTTTTCAATTTCCTCAAGAGGTTTTCGAATAATATACATAGCAAGTCTCTGCGCAGTCTTACGACCAATCTGAGGAAGCTTATTCAGCTCATTAATCAGGTTTTCCAGTGAATCCGAAACGTTTTTCATAACTAAAATCCAAAATTCAATCCTGGAATATTGGGAATCATTCCAGCGGTTGCCTTTGCCATTTCCTCATTTGCCATCTTTTGAGCACTTTCAATAGCTTTGTTAACAGCAGCAATAATTAAATCTTCCATCATTTCCTGGTCGCCCCCTGTCAAAATCTCTTTTTCTATATCTATTTTCAGAATTTGGAGTTTCCCGTTTATAGTAACTTTAACCATACCTCCTCCAGCTTCAGTAACTATAGTTTTTTCTTCCAGTTCTTTTTGAATTTGTTCCATTTTCTCCTGCATCTTTTTAACTTGCTGAAGAGCTGCTTGCATTTGATTTGGTTTCATATTTTTCTATCCTTTGTTTTAAAATTACAAATTTAAAATTTTATTCCAGATATCAAATAACTTTGCCGTTGCCAGCACATCTTCCATACAATAATCAGCTATCTGCTGGTATTTTCTGTCCCGATATAACTCGCCTACTGAAGCACCTGATATCCCCCTACTTTTGGGGCTTTTTATTCCAAGTTGTTTACAATAAAAATCTAAGGAGAATTTTCTTCTTGCTCCACTTGGAGAATGTTTGTGGAAAGTAAACTCTTTCAATAAATCTATATGGTGTTCTCTAAAAGTAAAGTCACTACCAAGCATTAAATTTTTTGAAGGTCTCACACCCAGTACGAGAGATCTTAACATAAGAAACGGACAGTCAAATTCTCTTCCATTAAACGTAACAAAAAGAGTATAATCTTTTTCCTTAAGACTACTCCAGAATTGTTTCAGCAAGGACTTTTCATCATAACAATAATAAGTTATGTTTGGTAAATTTGATTCAAGTTTTATTTTTTCTTCCGCATTTATCAAGACACCACCAACATTATCAGTTTTATTCAACATCCCAATAGCCACTATTTGAGAAGTAAATGGGGAAAACACCATATTTTCAATTGCATACTGTCTTTCTTCAAACGTGCGGGCATATCTGGTAAGATATTCCTGCGTTTCATTATTGAGAGCCTCAAAATCATAGGCAACTACTTCAATATCAAAAACAAGAATTTTTCTTTGTGTTATATCTATCATATAGTTTGAAATATCTCCTTCTCGGTCATCAACAAGGGCTCATAACAAAAATACGGTTCTCCAAATTCCACTCCTATCTTAAATCCAAAAAACCGTGCACGCGTTTCAATTTCTTTGAGAAAACGTTCTGTACTTATGAAAGTTTCAGGTTCATTACTTCTTCTTTCTTCATTATAAAACTGTGATTTATAACACTTAATTACTTCCATTTTTTTGTAAAATGTATCACTTATATCAAATATAAATGATATTGGAATATCATAATTATGTCTATAATAAAAAACCCTTTTCGGTCTGAAAGGTTCAACTTTTCCAGTCCTAATTTTGCTCAGTCCACTATAGAAAATAGCATCTCTAATAAAATTAGCTGCATATATATGATCTGGGTGTCTATCTGCTGGATACGGTGCAAAAACTATTTTCGGTCTGAGCTTTCTAATAATATTGATAAGGACCTTGCGATTTGTACTGTTGTTAATGATGTTACCATCTTTAAGTTTTAAGTTGTACCTACAAGTTATACCAAGTTTTTTAGTAGCTGCTATTGTTTCTTGTCGCCTTATCCTTGGAGTACCTCGTGTACTTAACTCTCCTTCTGTAAGGTCAATAATGCCAATTTTTTTACCTACCTGCACTAATTTTATAATTGTACCACCGCAGGTTAGTTCAGCATCATCAGGATGAGTTCCAATAAAAATCGCATCCATTTTATTATAATCTGTATTCAAAGAATCTGTAGACAACTTCCCGTTAGCTTTTAACTTATAAATATAAAAATATATTATCTAACAACTATATTAACCATCTTATTTCTTACAACAATAACTTTAACAATGTCTTTGCCCATTATATGCTTCAAAATCACAGGGTCATCCATAGCAAGTTGTTCAAGTTGTTTTTCATCAAGACCAAATTCAACCTCTTTTTTTGAACGAACTTTACCGTTAACCGAAAATGCCACAACAATAGAATCAGCTTTTGCAAGTTCTTCATCGTATGAGGGCCATTGCACAAACTGAATGGAGGGTTTATTACCAAGCCTTTCCCATAGTTCCTCTGCTATATGGGGAGCAAAGGGTGATAAAAGGATTACAAACCTTTCTATAACGCTTTTGCTTATAGCTTCAGCCTTATAGAGCTCATTAATAAAAATCATCATCTGTGCAATTGAAGTATTAAACTTCATATCTCCATCCTCTATATCTAAAGTAATTTTTTTGATTGTTCTATGAAGCAACTTTTCAGTCTTCTCATCATAATAATCAGTCTTAATGTTAGTTTTAAGCTCGTTTGTTTTTTCATCTATAACCAACCTCCAGATGCGGTGTAAAAATCTATTCATTCCTGCTATTCCTTCAGTACTCCAGGGTTTAGTAGCTTCAAGTGGACCCATAAACATTTCAAAAAGTCTCATTGAATCAGCTCCAAACTCTCTTATTACATCATCAGGATTAATGACATTACCCCTCGACTTACTCATCTTCACACCATCTTCTCCTAAAATCATTCCCTGATTGAACAGTTTTTTAAAGGGTTCATTATCTTTAACATAACCAAGATCATAGAGAACTTTATGCCAGAACCTTGCATATAATAAATGAAGAACTGCATGTTCTGCACCTCCTATATATAAATCTACAGGCATCCAATAATTATCTTTTTTAGAATCAAGAAATTTTTCATCGTTATGAGGATCAATATATCTCAGGTAATACCAGCAGGAACCTGCCCATTGAGGCATTGTATTTGTTTCACGTTTAGCAGGCATACCAGTTTGTTTATCAACTGTATTTACCCAATCAGAAATTGCTGATAGGGGGGATTCCCCGGTTCCCGTTGGCTTATAAAAGGGAACATCAGGTAATGTAACGGGCAGTTCCGATTCATCGACAGCCTTGTGTTTGCCATCTGGCAAATGAATGATTGGGAAAGGTTCCCCCCAGTATCTTTGTCGTGAGAACAGCCAATCACGTAATTTATAGTTAACTGAACGTCGCCCTAAGTTATTTTCTTCAAGCCACTTAATCATCTTTTCAATTGCATCTTTAGTCGAAAGTCCATTTATAAAATTAGAATTAATACTATATCCATAATCAGTAAAACAAATCTTACCTTCACGGACATTAGTAAAGTACTCTTCAAGTTCTTTATAATCTTTATTCAAATTTTGAAGTCCAACTCCCGAAACAAGTATTTCATTGCCGTCATCATCGCTCAATTTTTTATAGGCTATTGACTTTAAATTTTCAGGAATTACAACGGGAATTATCTCAAGATTAAATTTACGAGCAAATTCCATATCTCTCTCATCATGCCCGGGAACACTCATAATAGCCCCAGTTCCATAGCTTGTCAATACATAATCAGAAATTAGGACGGGTAATTCTTTCCCATTGGCTGGATTAATAGCCACTGCCCCTGTAAATTCTCCTGTCTTTTCTTTTAAAAGTTCTGTCCTTTCAAGTTCAGATTTTTTAGCTGCTTGCTCAATATATTTCTCAACTCTATCTTTGTATTCATCTGTGGTTATCAATCGAACAAATTTATGTTCAGGAGCAAGTACCATATAGGTAGCACCAAAAAGTGTATCCGGACGGGTTGTAAAAACTTCAATTTCAAGTTTGTCTTTTAATGTCTTGCTGCGGATTTCAAACTTAATTATAGCACCCTCACTTCTTCCTATCCAGTTGGTTTGTAATTTTTTAATGTTTTCAGGCCAATCAAGTTGTTTTAAATCATCCAGTAATCGTTGAGCATACTTAGTGATTCGTAACATCCACTGTTTCATAGGCTTCCTTACAACCGTATAGCCTTTTTCAAGTTGTTCGGGCACCTCTTCATTGGCCAGTACGGTACCCAATTCAGGGCACCAATTTACAGGAGACTCAGAGATATAAGCTAATCGGTGTGAATTTATATACTCATATTTTTCATCTTCTGAAAGGCCTTCTGGGATAGGAAGTTTATCTATAGGTTTTGCTCTGTTTTCATTTTCGTCAAAGTATGAATTATACATTTTCAAAAACATCCACTGTGTCCATTTATAATACTTTTCATCAGTTGTATTAATTTCACGATCCCAATCATACGAAAAACCCAAAGATTTTAATTGTGAACGGAACCTCTTTATGCATTCTTCAACACCTATTTTAGGATTTATTTCTTTCTTAATAGCGTACTGTTCGGCAGGTAAACCAAAGGCATCCCAACCCATTGGATGTAAAACATTGTAACCTCTCATTCGTTTATAGCGGGCAATGATATCTGTAGCGGTATATCCCTCAGGATGTCCAACATGTAAGCCCTCTCCGCTGGGGTATGGTAACATATCTAGAACATAGTATTTAGGTTTTGAAAGGTCAATTTCATCAATATCAGGAGTCCTGAAGGTTTTATTCTTTTCCCAATAGTCTTGCCATTTTTTTTCTATTTCAAGATGTTGATATCTCATATTATCTAAATTATAGTAGTTTTGTTTCCAGAATTTTTTGTATTTCAGTTAGTTCTTTATCTGTTGCACGAGGTCCAAGCAATGTTGTGAGATAACCCTGGTACTTCTCATAGAAGTGTTCCCCTTCCGGAATCATAGGCTTGAAATCATTATTCAAGCCATGTAGAGGATATAGTTTTATATGAACATGATTAACGCCCATTCCTTCCATAACCAGTGCTGTACGGTTAATTCTCAGTGCTCTGTCAATATGTTTGCCTAATTTTTTGGCAAAAAGTAACAACTCTAAATAGACCTCATCCGGCAAATCAAATGCATAGGAATCGTAATGCTCCTTTGGTATGAGCAAAGTCATCCCTTTAGTATTAGGGAAAATATCAAGGAAAGCGTAAAACTTCTCATTTTCCCATATTTTATAAGAAGGGATTTCGCCTTTAATTATTTTACAAAAAATACAATCGTCTTTTAGCATAGTTTTTTTAAAAGCTTAAGTTAATACTTTTAACTTATAATTTCAGTGGATAAAAGGCCCCACAACATAAGTAGATTTTCTTTCTGAACCTTAAGGGTATGATTTTTTATTTCATATTATTGTTAAAAGAAATTCAGTAGATTAAAAGTATGCTGCATAAAAAACATTTTACCGTTACCGAAGCTCAGAGTCTATTGTATCAAATTCTACCACAGTTAGAAAGGATGGTACACCTTAAAGAAAAACTTGATGCAATGAATTTTAATATTTACGAACATCAATATTTTGGAGGAAGGGGATATAATGGAACAGGAAAAATTCCACCAGAGCTTGAAGAATTAATCTTCTTGGTAAAGGACTTATCGGATAGAAATGTTATAATAAAAGATATTGATACTGGACTAATAGATTTTCCAGCCATAAGGACAAATGGAGATGAGGTGTATTTGTGTTATCAGCTGGGCGAATCAGAAATTCAGTACTGGCATAAAATTGAAGATGGTTTCAGAGGAAGAAGACCTCTATCAGAATTATAAACTATATTATGAATCCATTAAATACTGCTCTTGTACAATTTATTCAAATCTTACCACGAAAAATTGTACGAATCTTTGCAAATCGCTACATTGCCGGAGATAAACTTCAAGATGCTATAGATAAAGTCATATATCTTAACAACCGGAATATTATGGCAACTATGGATGTGCTTGGTGAAAGCATTAAAGATAGAAATGAGGCAATAGCTTCAAAAGATGAATCTCTTAAGGTTCTTGAAGCAATTGATAAACACAAATTAAATTCAAATCTTTCGATTAAACTTACAATGCTTGGTCTTAATCTGAATTACGATTTTTGTTTAAGCCTTGTTCGTGAAATTGTATCTCATGCTAAATCTTTAAACAATTTTGTTCGAATCGATATGGAGGATTCCTCCGTTACAGACGCTACAATCAATATTTATAGAGATATTCGTGAAGAGTTTGATAATGTTGGAATTGTAATTCAAGCATATCTCAGACGAAGCGAAGAAGACATTAGAAAACTCACCGATGAGGGGGCAAATATTAGACTTTGTAAAGGCATCTATGTAGAACCTGAATCTATTGCTTTTAAAAAGAAAGCTGAAATCCGCGAAAACTTCCTTCGTCTACTGCGTATAATTTTCGAGAAACGAACTTATGTTGGAATTGCCACCCACGATGACTATTTGATTACTCAGGCATATAAAATGATTAAAGATTATAACCTCTCACAGCAGGAATATGAATTTCAAATGTTGCTTGGGGTAAGAGAAAATTTAAGGGATAAAATTGTAACAGACGGACACCGAATGAGAATCTATACACCTTTTGGGAATAGGTGGTATCAATATTCCATCCGTCGATTCAAAGAGAATCCAAATGTAGCAGGTCAAATACTCAAAAGCATTCTAACAGGGGGGCGATAAAAACTACTTTATAGTTTTAGAATTTTCTTCAGTGGATTTTTTTGATTTTTGAACTTCAAACCATATTTTAGTAGTCTCGGGATAAAGTTCATATAGTAATTCTTTAATCGCAATAGCATACTGTCTTATCTCCCACTGCGCATGGGGATCATCCCGGAGCTCAATAAAATTTGTTATAGCTTGAAACGATGCAGTCCAGTAAACTTCTGTATACTGATTTAATGGTAGTATAATCCTTGCCTGTTCCTTTGCAACACCCAGCTCAATCAAACGATGATAATTCTCAATTATCGTCTCCATTGTAATCTCGAAAATGTTCTGAGCTATTTCTTGCTCTTCTATAATCCCTTCCGATGCCTGTTTATTATTTTCAGATTGCGCTCTCCATATTTCCGGTTTGTAGAAGTCGTTTATAGGAACATACCTTCCGCTGATTTCATTCCACGCATGATCTTTGGTAGGATAACTCGAAGAAGTTTCAATTCCAACAACATGCTTATACCATTGCCTCATAACAAACTCAGGTGCTTTAATATGAAACTGTACTATCAAATGACGAAATGGGGAGTAATGTTTATTCTCCGCAAGATATTTTACAAGTAACTTATCCTTTTCATCCCATTTTGTCTTTCTTTTGCCAAAAGAAACTCTCGCTGAATTAACAACCGTCAGATCTGTACCTAATTTATCAATAACTTCAACAAAACCATGATCCAATATTTCTTTTCGCATTAAAATTAAATTTAATATTAATATACTAAATTTAACGCAGAATTTGTATTCATTCTTAAACAAGTAAAGCCTAATATTCAAAAGAGCTAAATAAAAAAGATACAGTTAACTTATATACTATGGAACAATTACAATTTATGTAAAGATTGTCTTTTGGAACATCCGCGATATAGGCTTGGTACGACGGTCTATAATATAATTATAGCTCAATAAGACTTAAAATTCATTGGTCCTGAATAAATGTGGAATTTCAATTTATGAGAGAGATTTTAGTATTATATTTATTAATTTTTTTCCCTATATTATTTGATTAAAACAATTGGTAAAATGGCTAAAAAAGAAGGTGCAAGAATTAACATAAAACTCGTTAGTGTAGAAGGGCCTTACAAAGGTAAATCTGTGTATGTTACACAAAAAAACCGTAACAACACAAAAGAAAGATTAGAACTCAAAAAATATTGTAAATATACCAAGAAGCACATTTTGCATAGAGAGGCTAAGTAACACTACTAATGTGTAAGTAACCCTCATTATTCCCTGTGAAATTTGCAACCCTTTTATATATCACAAATTCGTCAGGTGACTATCTGCTTTTGGAAAGAAAAAACCCTCCTAACAAGGGGCTTTTATCTCCTCCAGGTGGCAAAGTTAATATTGATGAAGGGGAATCACCTCATCAATGTGCTGTAAGAGAAGCATTTGAAGAATGTCAGATTTTGTCTTCACCACAAGACTGGAAACTTCTCGGAATTATAACTGAAAGAAATTATCCAGACGTTGGAGATATTTTAATTTTCTGTTTCCAATACAATAAGCATCTGGACAAACTTCCTCCCGAAAATTCTGAAGGGAGATTCAAGTTTTACAAACGATCTGAAATTTCTATGTTGAAGATACCCGAAACAGATAAACTCTTTATCTGGGATTTTGTTCTTAATAATAAATCGGATTTTTTCAGTCTCTTGATAGAATTTAAAGACAACCGCTTTTATTGCGCAGTAGAACAACATTAACATTTAACAATGAAATATTCCAAACATAATTCTAAATCAAAACTACCTGATACACAAAGCAAAAGGGATACAAGAAAAATCCCCATTGACCGCGTTGGGATAAAGAATTTAAAATACCCAATTATAGTAAAAGATAGAGATAGGGGAAACCAACATACAATTGCAACTCTTTCTATGACAGTTGATTTACCTATGCACTTCAAAGGGACTCATATGAGCAGATTTGTTGAGATTCTCGAAGCAGAAAAAAATGAAATTTATATAGATTCTATATTCTCAATTCTGGAAAAGATGAAAAAAAGGCTCAATGCAATAAGTTCACATATAGAGTTATCTTTCTCCTATTTTCGTGAGAAAACAGCCCCTGTTTCCAAAAAGAAATCATTAATGAATTATGAGGTAAGGTTTAATGCTTTGATTATTGATAATAGAAAAGACTTAATCTTAACAGTAAAAGTCCCAGTTACAACACTCTGTCCCTGTTCAAAAAGTATTGCTAAATATGGAGCTCATAACCAGCGTGGTGAGGCAATCGTTTCTATTCGCTTCAAGGGAGAGTTCTGGATTGAAGAATTAATTGATACTATTGAAAGTAGTGCCAGTTCAGACCTCATCACTCTTCTGAAACGGGAAGATGAGAAGTTTGTAACTGAAAAAGCTTATGAAAACCCTGTGTTCGTAGAAGATTTTGTAAGAAATATTGCTATAAAATTGAAAAGAGACAGCCGGATTATATGGTATCATATTGAAGCAGAAAATTACGAGAGTATACATAGCCATAATGCTTATGCAATGATAGAATCACCTGAGAGTTTTAGTAACGGCTACTTTAAAGACTTTTTGATTAAGAAGTTTTAAACCCACCTTTTTTGAATTAATTAAGTTCAATTTAATATATATATTTAATTAACCTAAAATATTAAAAATGAACACCAAAAAAGTAAGGTTCTTGATTATTTTATTAATTAATTTGCTTTTTGCAATTCAACTCTTTGCCCAAAACACCCCTTCAATAGAAATCAAAGCAAATAAAAAATCGTTTAAACCTGGTCAAAATGGAACACTTTCAATAAAATTTAAGGTTAGTGATAACATTAAAATTCCAAAGGAGCCCCAAATTGAGGTAACAATTACCGGAAACAACATTACAGGTTTAGGATTAGAAGATTACACAAAGGGAGAAGGGGAATATCTTAAAAATCCAGTTATAAAGTATAAATTTAAGATTGAAAATGGAGCTACAGCCGGAACGAAAGAAGTTCAGGTAAAGATAAAGTTTAGCTATTGCAACTATAACACAGGTATCTGTAAGTTTGCCGAAAAAACCAAAACAGTAAAAATAAAGGTATCAGATTAATGTCAGGTGGAGCATATTTCATATCTGATGTCCACCTTGGCGTTGCAAATATTAACAACAAACTTCAGGAAAATGTTCTGATAAGGTTTCTTGATGAGGAAATTCTTGATAACGCTGAGGAATTATTAATTGTTGGAGATCTCTTTGATTGCTGGATAGAATACAGACAGGTTGTACAAAAAGGATTCTATAGGGTTCTCTCACGACTGTATGATATAGTCAACAAAGGGATAAAAATAACTTACATTGGAGGCAATCACGATTTCTGGCGAAGTAAGTATTTTAAAGATGAATTTGGTATTGAAATTCTGGATCATGCTTTTATTTGGGAAAAAAATAATAAGAAATTCTACATTCACCATGGTGATGGCCTGGCATATAAGGATAGAGGATATAAAATTCTTAAAGTTATTTTAAGAAGTCCAATATCGCAGATGTTATATAGTTTACTTCATCCTGATATAGGCGTTTGGGTAGCAAAAAAGTCTTCAAACACTTCAAGAATACATACTTCAACAAAAGATTACTCGAAGAGAGATGGTTTAAGAGATTTTGCTGAACAAAAAGTCAGGGAGGGTTTTGATTATGTTATTTTGGGCCATCGTCACAAGCCAGAAATGCTCAACTGGGATAAAGGCTATTATGTTAATCTTGGAGATTGGATGGAAAATTTTTCATATGGACACTTCAAGGATGGTGAATTTAAGTTACTGAAATATTTTGACTTAAAAAGTGAAACCTTCCTTACAAAAGATAAGAGAGAGGTATACAAGATTGTTCGGAAAAACTAAAAATAAGAAACAGCAGCAAATTGATAAATTTCTTTCTGATAAAAATTTTCGACATAAAGAAGTAAGAAAGAAAAAACGAGAGTATTTTGTTATAAGATTCATCGTGGGGACGCTTGTAACCGGTTTCATAATTTTTGTAGGTTACCTGACTTACCTTTCCCAAACATTACCTTCACTATCAGAACTTGAAAATCCAAAAATGGAGGAAGCTACAAAAATTTATTCTGATAATGGAGAGTTGATTGACAAATTCTTTCTTAAAAATCGAACAAAAGTAACTTTTGAAGACATTCCCAAAGACATTATAAATGCACTGGTAGCAACAGAAGATAGAAAATTTTTCAAGCACTGGGGGGTCGATATCCAGAGAATAATTCAGGCATTCATTAAAAATGTAATAAGTCTTAATCTCAAGAAAGAAGGTGCATCCACAATAACCCAGCAGCTTGCCCGTAATCTCTATTTAAATACGAAAGAAACTACCTTATTCAGGAAATTACGGGAGGCAATGACTGCAGTCCAGATTGAAAAAACTTATACAAAAGAAGAAATCTTAACATATTATTTTAATACCGTATATTTTGGAAAAGGTGCATATGGCATTGAAGCAGCAGCTTCTACTTATTTCAACAAGACTTCTAAGGAGCTTAACTTACAGGAATGTGCTGTATTGGTAGCGCTTCTTAAATCCCCTACCAACTATGATCCTATTGAACATCCAGAAGATTGTAAATCAAGGCGCAATCTTGTTTTAAAACAAATGAATGAAGAGGGCTATATTACCAATGAACAGTTTAACATTGCATCAAACGAACCTCTCCATATAAATCTTAATCCTGCAGAAATTGCCGTGGAATCTAAGGCTCCAGAGTTTACCGAATATGTAAGGCAAATACTACAACAAAAAGCTGAAAAATATGGATTTGATTTATATCGTGATGGGTTGAAAGTCTATACCACACTTGATACCCGCTTTCAAGAACATGCAGAAACTGCTGTAAGAGAACAATTATCAACTTTTCAGAAATCATTTAATTCATACTGGAATTGGAAAAACAACAAAGATATACTTGAAAGTAATCTTGATAAATTTATAAAGCAGTCAGAAACTTATAAAAAAGCTACTACTGAGATAGAAAAGAAACGCATTTATGATTCTATGAAAAATAATAAGACAGTAGTTGATTCAGTAAAGAAACTCGTTACAACAATACAGGTGGGTTTCGTATGTATCGAACCAAAGACAGGGGAAATAAAAGCTATGATAGGCGCAAATCCTTTTGTTCGCACAAAATATGGATTGAATCGTGTTACACAAACGCGTAGGCAACCAGGTTCAGCATTCAAACCATTTGTTTATGCAATAGCTGTTAGTAATGGTTATTCACCAGGTTATATGATTGCTAATGATCCCCTGAGTGTTAATATAGGAGGGAGAATTTGGTCTCCAAAAGGTGGTGGGGAGGGTGGCTTTGTATCTATGAGATACGCAATTGAAAAATCAATCAACGTAGTTGCTGCTCGAACAGCAATGGAACTGGCACCTATAAACCAGGTAATAGACCTTGCCCATAAAATGGGAATTAAGTCAGACTTGCCAAATGTTCTTTCACTTTCTCTTGGTGTTGGAGAAGTAACTCCGTTGGAATTAACCAACGCTTTTGGAGTATTTGCTAATGAAGGGATATGGGTTGAACCAATTGCTATAAAGAAAATAGAAGACCGTAATGGAAATATAATCGAAGAAACAGTTCCAGAAACAAAGGAAGTTTTATCTGAAGATGTTGCTTACATTATGTGTGATATGATGGAAGGAGTCATAGATGAGGGAACGGCCACTTCAATAAGGCTGTTTTTCCACCGTCCGGCAGCAGGTAAAACAGGAACTTCTCAGTCTTATACAGATGCATGGTTTGTTGGATTCACTCCTCAATTTGTAGCTGGAGTGTGGTTGGGATTTGATGATGCAAGAGTAAAGTTTGGAGGATCTTATGGACAAGGAGGGAGAGCTGCAGCACCTATTTGGGGAAGATTTATGAAATATCTTTATTCTGATCCGGACTTCGATTTCCCTGTAGAATATTTTGAGATGCCACCCGGTGTAAGTGAAGTAAGTCTATGTAGTGTTACTGGCTTATTAGATAATGGTAGTTGCCCCACAACTAAAGAACTCGTATTAAAAAAGCATATGCCACCTAAATGCTATATCAATCACTCAGCAATATCAGATAGTACTGCCGGGGGACCTATAGGCAGTAAAGAACCAGATTAATGAATAAGAACTTTGCTTAATAACTAAAATATTAACATTACTATGGAAAGAACACTTTGTATTATCAAACCTGATGCTGTGAAAAAAAAATATACTGCAAAAATATTACAGATGATAATCGATGCGGGTTTTGATATTATTGGAATGAAGATGTTGAAACTAACCTCTACTCAGGCTCGAAGCTTTTATGCGGTACACAAAGAGAAACCTTTTTATAACAACCTGGTAGAATATATTACTTCAGGCCAGATTGTTGCAGTTGCTTTGCAAAAAGAAAATGCTGTTGAAGATTATAGAAAACTAATTGGCGCCACAGATCCTTCAAAAGCAGACGAGGGTACTATTAGAAAATTATTTGCTACTTCAATTCAAGAAAATGCAGTTCACGGTTCAGATTCAATTGAAAATGGAAAAACTGAGGTCGCATTTTTTTTTGCAGAAAGGGATTTAACTATTTGATTCTTACTGAACGGATTGTTGCTTCAATGTATTTCCTTGTCTCATTAAAGTATTTTTCATTTATCAAAGCTTTAAAACTCCATTTTTGAGTTTTACCAAAAATTATAAACTCATATTTAATTAAGTTAGTACCCTGTTCTTTATAGGGTTCTTTGTAATATGCTATAGTTGTGCCCGTAGTATCATCAAGTTTGAAAACCTGATAACCTTCTGGAGTTTTAACATCCTTTTCACGTTCAATATATATAGTAAGTTTTTCAGGAGCATTTTCAGATGTCTCATCTACCAATACTAATTTATCATCCGACATTTTAATCTGTTTCCAATTTTTATAAAATATTATATGTAAACCCTGTACAGTATCAGAATAAACAGTGGAAGAATCAGGATTGAACTTATAAATTAATGGTTGAAGTGAATCATTAGGAGTTGAAACATTAGTAGAAACAGTTACTTTTTTCGTAGTATCTACAGTCCCATTTTTTGAGGTTTGCAGAGTATCTGGTTTAGTAACATTTATATTAGTTCTTTTCACCCGTGGAGTTATTGTTTTTTTAGAAGTAATAGGAGGAATACTAACTTTGTTTTCCGATTGTGTCTCTTCTTCTTTTACTTCTGGTTCATCTGGCTTGGTAGGATCTTGGATATTTTCAGTTTGTAAATTAATATTGGGGACATCCTGAATCACAACTAATCTTGGCCTTTCAACTTCATCATTACCACTATTGGGTTTTTCTACTGCAGCATTGAGTATTAAAGTAACAATAAAAGATATTATTACCGCACTATAAGTCCCGATTTTTAGATTTCTGAGTAATAATTCTCTATAAAGACGCCAGGGGTTTTTTCTACCAAGTTTTTCTTCTAATTTTTCTTCAGGGGATAAAACTCTTGAAATAGTAGACGTAGATTCTCTTTGTCCAAATCTTGTAATTAAACTTGCTACAAGGGGGTTCGGATTTAGTTTAGTCGTTGGTTTTTCTATTTCATTAGAAGTTTTTTTTTGTTCGATAGGAAATTCTACTTTCTGAACTATATGCTGATCTCCCCCATCTTTTATCGACACCACAATATCTATTTCTTGTTCTCTACTATCAGTTTTGGGATGAACAATAATTTTATTGGTTTGAACCTCTTCCCCTTTGGTAATAATATTATCTTTAACTTTACAGTCTATAACCACTTCCCGATTTGTGGAAACCTTTATCTGTAAAAGATTTTCATTTATAAGGGTTATTTGGTAATTACTTTTTAAATTTCCTCTATCAAAAACCTGAGTTTCATTTTGGGGTTCTACTCTTTCATCTACTTTTTTAGAACTGTGTTCTGTTATACTACCCTTATCATATTCACCTTCTGCTGGAGCTTCCTTTCCCTCTTCTACAGAGGGGTTATCAGTAGATTCAGAAGAATTTGTTTCATCAACAGAACGCCCCTTTTCTATATTATTATTAGAATCAGAACTAATATCCTTGTTTTCAGCAATATTTTCTTCGTTTTGAGGCATTTTTATCACAATCGTTTAATTTAGAAATTCTATGCTTAACTTTAAATCGAATTTTTTATCCCTTTCTTAATTCTTTTACTCCGTAAATAATAAAAAGTTCAGTTTTTACCTTTAAGAAACAACTTAGAAGAATGCCGTAATTTGTGCCCTACCAGTATGAATTAGTTTTCCATTCCCTTCACTTCGACCATCGTAGTTAACATTTGCTTGAATGTTTTTAGTTATGTTATAGTCAACATAGATTCTCAAAAAGTAACTCTTTCCAGAAACTCTCCCCATTGTTAACTCAAATGGAAAAGTGGGAACACGTGAATTGAATATTACTTCATCTCTTTCTACTTCTAACCTAATTCTACCACTTGTAGCAAATGAATATATAAAACGTAAAGTTTGCATATTTATGTTTACCGGAACAGGGGAGGGGGGATAATAATCTGTTGCTTTTGAATAATTTATCAAAAGTCCACTCTCTACTTGTGGTATTGGTCTATAAGTAAAATCAAAATTGTAGCTATTTGATATTATATCCCGGTTTCTAATTGAATTTATCGGTGCAACGTTTCTATCAACTTTATTTATAAACTCAAATTGAGTAGTAAGATCATTTGTAAGTCCAAGCCTTAACTTAACTGACTTAAGAATATTATAAAGCCTTTCATTTCCGCTGGTAAACTGACTAAAGCCTCGTTGTTGAATAATTCTAAATCTTAACGAGTACTCCGGTTTATTCTCAAATAAATTAATATCCTGTTGAAGCCATTGATTACCAACAAGTGTATTTGAATCATTAAGAAAAGTATTAAACTTTAGAAAGTATATATTTTCTGTTGTAGGGTCTTTGCTTTTTTCTTCAACACGTAGAATCGTTTCAGTAGAGATGTTATTAATTAGAACAAACAATAAATTATTATTTGAGAGGGATAAGTATCTGGAAGGTTTTAGATAGATACTGGCTGAAGTCTTTAACTCAACAGTAGGGAAAAATTCATCAGTAGGAAGATTTAACTTAATATAATTTCCATCGTAGTTAACAAGCTGAAATTCGTTCTCATCCTGAATTCCATTTTTATTGAGGTCCCCAAGATATATATAATTACCCTGTCCAATTGGAACAAGGACAAAAAGCTTTTGAATTTTTGCAGTTCTTTCACTTGATAACATATAGAATAAATCTGTTTGAAGTGCACCTCGAAGAGGTGAAATTCTAAACCGAGAATTTACTAAAACCGACTTATTATCTTGATAGTTTAATCGTCGTGCAACCTCCGTATACTTTCTATTTTGTATAGACAAATCTACATTTGAATAGAACCAGTTACTGGCGGTGTATGAAAACCCATATCGTTGAATAAATAATTTAGAAAAATTCGAAAGTTCATTACTCACTGGAGAATCATCTTTCCGATAATTAAATTCAGAATAAAAATTAAAATCCCATATATTATTAAGCCCCATTCTAGTTATAATTTCAAAAAATCCAAAGCTTAGGGTAGTCAGACTATCTGTGTTACTGGTGTGCAGAAAGTTCTCTTTCTTTTCCGAATTCAAGTTGGTTGAAATTTCCAAGATTGGTTGATCTGATTTTTTTTTCTTTAAAAAGGCTCTGTATTTAAATTCAGCATTGTGTTTAGTCCACGTGCCCTCCATATTGTCCTGCTTGTTTTTACTTGAAACCTTTTCTACCGAATATTTTAATTTAGGGAAACGTGAGGTGTCAACATAATTACTAAAATCTCCGACCCTAAATTCTCCTATAAGACGAGTAGAAGTAAACAAATCTTCTCTTTGCAGATGGCCTATATTGGCTATTATCTGGAGCTGGGTAGATGGTATAAGGCTAAGCCAGCCTTCACGAAAGTTTTCGTTTGCAGTATTTAGGTTTGTTAAGTCATAATTACGGTAGAACTCCACTTCATTTATTCTATCAATAGCATTGAAATTTTTATTAATGTAACGTTCTTTATATTTCATCTGAAGTTCTTCAAACCTGATACCCAAAATATTAAATTTTCTCCGTAAAAGACCAATATTTCCTGAAAAAGCAATTCCTCCAAGATTTGCATTATCAGAAAATTTATTTTTATTCAAATATGAATATGCCCCTTCAAATGAAAATTTTAGAGCATCGTCTTTGAATAAAGATAAATTTACTGTAGTACCAACTAATTGATATCCAGTAGGTACCGGCAGAAAAATAACTGGTGCATAACTCCCTTGATTTATACCAACAAATTTGTACTGATATGAACTAATGTTACTATAATCCCCTTTTCCCTGTCCGACATAGGAAAAGCTCACATTATACACAGCATTTGAATCAGCCGGAGCAAATCGATAAAACGAATAATTTTGTCCATTAATTATAGTATCTATTTTCACATAAGCCCCGATACCTCTGAATGTAATAGAATCCCGTCCAGCATAGGTAACACCCGATTTAAAAGCTCGTGTTGGCTCGTCCCCAGCATTTCGTAATATGACCCTGTCTGAATCGGATAGGTCAAAATCAATAGTCTTATTTTCATTATCTGTTTCATTAAGATATGAAAAACCTATATCAAACTTGTTTTTGACAAGGGAAAGATTATTATTATAAGCAACAAAAGTTCGACTATATCTTCTTTCTGTATATTCAAAATCAACAACAATACGCGAAGCATTAGTTATTATTCTTTTATTAGTAAAGGTAATTTGGCCTAAGGCATAATCTATAATATAATCTGCCTGTTCCCCGCGAGTTAGAAGTACTCCATCCAGATAAACTTTTTCTGTACCGGAAAGCACCAAAATATTGATTTCATTATTACTCCCTGAAAGTCTATATGGTCCTTGTACACCATCAATCCCATTAAATGAATTTGTGCTAAACTTACCTCTTGAGACTGCTCCGGTTAGCAAAAAATTTCCAAAGTTAAAGTCCCCAAATCCCTTTGCTCCTTGAATTTTTCTGCTTAAATTAAAAAATTCTGACTTGTGAAAATTTATATCAATATCTCCGATTGTTGCTGTTACATTTTTGCTTTTAAGTTCTATATATACTTTATCAAGCTCCTGTAATTTCAATGTGTTACCTTCTGGCTGAATAGATGTATTTTCATCTGTTAATGCAGCAGTTATTTCAATATCACGAGATAATTTGCCATTCATCTGTAATCTGAATCCGGAATTCAATGTTAAATCTCTATTTGAGCCAACAGTAAAACCCCTAAAAATACTTCCGGATTTTTCAAGTTCGCTCGTCTCAAACAAATTTTCAAACACGTTCCCTTTTTCAATAGCATATTGAACTGTATCCCCTGTTAAAGTATCCCTTTCAAGAACTATATCATATAAGGAATATTCATCCTTTAAAAGAAACGGAAAAAGATCATATTTAACTTTTAATTTGTAAATACGATTTGTATCTAGGGGGTAATTTTGGAATAAATTTACAGAAAACTTTATTATCCCCTTGTTATAATCTATTATATAATCATCAAATCGCTTTAACTTGAAGTTTTCAATTTCTAATGTGTCCGAGTTCTGAATCAGAAATTTATCACCTGTAATTAAGATAGTATCTTTAAAGGTAAGTTCGAAAACTTGTAACTTTGAATTGATATCAACCTGAGCAAAAGAAATATTAGATAAAGAATTAATTGCAGTTACAAAAGCTAACAGTAAATACAAGCGGATATAAAACGCACTATCTCTGCACACAGACACCATTAGAATTTAATAAAACTCAGGGTTTGACAATGATCCTGTTGAGGAATCATCTACTTTTTCTTTCTTAAGCTCAATAGAAACCCTTTTTGTTTGATTATAATTATCATATTCAATTATTTCGGGAATTCCCTCACGAAGCATTATTTTTCTATAGGGAGTAGAAGTATTAGCTGAATGTATTAAATAAATTGTGTTAAATAAGGATTTCTTCAGTCGAGCAAGTAACCCAACATTCTCTCCAAATATTGGAAACGAACCCAAGATACTTAAGTATACAGTTTCCATAATATTATTATTTATCAATATTGTAAACTTGCGTTTTCGAAAAACTATATATACTATTAGTGTTACGGCAACCACCAATATCAATAAAATAGAGATAAGTAAAATTATTCTCCAGACACCATACTTAATTTGAATTTCAAAAGGTATAATGCTTATTATTTTGTTATCTTTAAGATGGGGATAAAATATTTCAGGCACTGATTTCAACGCAAAGAGTTGAGTTAAACTATTCATATATGCTTCATCAAGCACTACCTCAGCATCGGTTATCTCAAGTACAAAGTTCCCACTAACTGTAAAATAATCTCTAAGAATTGTATTAAGTGAAAACTTGGGTTTTATCTCTGGCATACTGAATATCAGAGTAACCCCCGCAACTTCTCCTTCAGGTTTTATCATTGTTACAGAAGTTGGAAATATAATTTGTGTTCCCGAATTAATAACAGAATAATCAGAAGAGGCAAGATTTTCAAGTCTTATTCGGAGATTTGCTTTTTTTAGATAATATGGGAATAAATTCGATTTTAGTATAAGATCGTCAAAGCGTTCCTTAATTACTTCCCCTTCTTCAAAGTCGACTCCTCTAATAGCTCTACCATCAAAATACAGTTTGTGAGGGATTATCTGCTTTGGTAGTTGGCGCGGTTTAATTACAAAGCTGGCCACATCTAATGGTTTCAAAGTAATTGGCTTCGACTTTATACCCACATTTGTTAGATAAAAATGAAACTTTTCAAGTTCTATTTGTGACAGGGAACTTTTGCTATAAACCATTCCATATAACACATAACCATAAGAGTTATATCCTCCTTCCAATACTTTTTCAGGAATTGGGAACATAAGGATTTTACGAAAATTGGTATCATTTTTAAGCCTGCTGTAAAACAATAGAGTATTGTAATATGATGAGTCCCCTGTTCCACTTACATCATTAATATTGTCTGTTAACATCCATATAACACCTTGTTTATTTCCAAATCTTTGCAGCCCGCTATCCAGAGCTTCAATCAAATCTGTATTACCAAGTTGTCCATCAATACCTTTTGTAAGCTGAAATTGTTTTGACAATACATCGGGAATTAAGTCTTTAGCTTTTCCACTAAAAATAGTAACTGGAGACTTAATTCCTCGCTTAAGTTCCGTTTTAGAAAATAACATTATTGAAATATCATCATTGTTATTAATAGAATTCTTGATGAGTGAGGTTGCAAAAGTTAAAAATGAACTACTACGTTCTCTGTAATAACCAGACATACTACCAGAATTATCAAAGAGGAAAGTAATTTGCTTTTCACTCTGTCCTGAGGATAAACTTGCACAACATAAAAATAAACTTATTGTAAAAAATATCGTTTTCATATACCGTATATTTAGACTTACATTAATATGTTTAAAAATTATAATTTTAGAAATAAGACAAAAGGATATACAATGATATAATACTACTTCTTAACAAACGTAAGTTTTCCTTTACTAACTTTAATAAAGCCAGATGATGCTCGGAGTAAACGATCGTTAATTGCCTCCCCTATTCCTCTATTTTGTACGAGTTCTGAAACAATAAATTTGTATCCTCTCCTATCTAACTTTCTTATATCAGAAAATAAGTTTAAAGCAATCTCCTTTAATGAATTATATTTACTAAAATCAAGAACACCGATATTCTTTTTGTTTCGAAAAAGATTAACATCTTCACAAAGGTACAGTTTTGTAATTGGTGCATAGTGGCTTTTCAATTGCCCTGGTGAAAGCACTTTACCTTGAACTTCGGAAGCCAGTTCAACATTTTTTTTCAAAACATTTTCTATTTGCTTACGGCTAATGTAGCCTGGTCTTAAAATTTTTACCTTATTATCAAAAAATCCCACTATAGTTGATTCAATTCCCACTGAACATTTTCCCCCATCAAGAACATAGGGAATTTTCCCTTTTAGCTCTTCAAGAACTTCCTTTGCAGTAGTAGGTGAAGTCCTACCAAAAATATTTGCAGAGGGTGCAGCAATAGGTACTCCGGTAAGCTTCAATACTTCCCGTATTATTTTATGAGATGGTATTCTAATTGCTACCGTAGAGAGCCCCCCTGTTACAATATCAGGAACTATTGATTTTTTTCTAACAACAAAGGTAATTGGACCTGGGGAAAATTTCTCTGCAAGTTTCAGAAGATCTTTAGAAATATTACTGGCATAATTTTTTATTCCCTCTATGTCATCAATATGAAGTATAAGAGGATTAAAAAGGGGTCTTTTTTTTATTTCATAAATTTTCAAAACAGCTTCAGGATTCAACCCATTAGCTCCCAAGCCATATACGGTTTCAGTAGGTATTGCAACAACATTCCCTTTAAGTATCTCCTCAGCTGCTATTACAGGATTTTTTATAATCTGAGTCATATTTTAAAAATAATTTATAGAATTATAAGTTCATATATAAAACCAATTCCACCTTACAGTTTTTAAAACATCACCAAATAAAAACACTTTTTATTTAGTGAAATTTATTATATTTTCTAACAAAATATGAAATCAGCTACGAAATCAAAATTTGTATGTCAGAATTGTGGATACACCAGCCCTAAATGGCTTGGAAAGTGTCCCGAATGTTTTAGCTGGAATAGTTTTGTTGAAGAACTAATCGAAGTTTCTAAAAAGAAAAATACCAAACATTCTTTGATAAAATCACAATCTGCAAACATAAAATTACTTCATGAAGTAGCCAATCAAACGGAAACAAGAATCAAGACCGGCATTGAAGAACTTGACAGAGTTTTAGGTGGGGGGATTGTTACAGGTTCAGTCTTGCTAATAGGTGGCGATCCAGGAATAGGTAAATCAACATTGATGCTGCAAATAGCTAACAAACTTAAAGATAAAAAAATTTTATACGTGAGCGGTGAAGAATCGGCTTCGCAAATAAGATTAAGAGCTGAACGTATTAATGTAATTCCAGAAAACTTTTATATTGTGTCTGAAACAGATTTAGAAATTGTAACAGTCTTGATTGAACAATATTCTCCTGAAATAGTTGTTATAGATTCAATACAAACTGTATATAGACCTGACCTTGAAAGTTCTCCCGGGACAGTCACACAATTAAGGGAATCAACTTCTCTCTTAACAAAAATAGCAAAGTCTCAGAATATTTCAATATTTCTTGTTGGTCATATTACAAAAGATGGTAGTCTTGCTGGACCAAAAATAATTGAACATATGGTGGATGTTGTATTGCAATTTGAAGGAGAAAGAACCCATTATTATAGAATTCTACGAAGTATAAAAAATCGATTTGGTTCGACAAATGAAATTGGCATTTTTGAAATGACCGAAAACGGATTAAGAGAGGTACCTAACCCCAGTGAAGTTTTTCTCTCACAACGTAATTACGGAGCTTCTGGTTGTGTTATTTCCTCTGCTATTGAAGGCACGCGTCCAGTTTTGATTGAAGTACAAGCCCTTGTTTCCTCATCTAATTATGCTGTACCTCAGAGGACCGCTATAGGTTTTGATTATAAAAGACTAAACATCATTATTGCTGTACTTGAAAAACGTGCTGGACTTTTTCTCAATAAGCAAGATATTTTCATAAATGTTGCAGGAGGAATCAAAATTGAAGAACCGGCAATTGATTTAGCAGTAGCAATGAGTTTATATTCTTCATTCTGTGATATCCCAATAGATTCGCAAACCGTTGTTATCGGGGAAGTAGGCCTTGCCGGTGAAATTAGAACAATCCATAATATAGAAAAGAGAATTAATGAAGCAGCAAAACTAGGATTTAAAACTATAGTTGTTCCTAAAAATAATTTGAAAAACTTGAACCTTAAGAAATATAATATCAAGCCATTTGGGGTTCAAAAGATCAATGAAGTCATAGAGTTTCTTTTTTAACCAAATAGATACTAACTATGATTAAGAAATTCACAACTCTTTACCGTCATATTATTGAAGAAGAAAGAAAAATTCCCGAAGCCACGGGACAATTATCGGATTTACTTTATGACATAGCGCTTGCCTGTAAGGTTGTATCTCTTGAAGTAAATAGAGCCGGGTTAATTGATATACTTGGCTTAACGGGAGAAAAAAATATTCAAGGGGAAGAGGTAAAGAAACTCGATCAGTATGCTAATGAGATTCTGCTTCATACTATGCAAATTGGGGGACATGCCTGTGCGGTATGTTCAGAAGAAGAAGATAGTTATCTCATAATGGAAGACAAATTCTTTCATCACGATGTGCTAAACAAATACATAGTTCACTTTGATCCACTGGATGGTTCATCTAATATAGATGCCAATATTTCGATTGGGACAATATTTTCTATATATAAAAGGAAGTCTAAATCAGGTCCAGCAACACTTGATGATTGCTTACAAAGCGGCTTAAACCAGATTGCTGCCGGTTATTGTGTTTATGGCTCAAGTACTATTATGGTGTATACTGCAGGGAAAGGTGTTCACGGTTTTACACTTGATCCTTCTGTAGGGGAATTCTTGTTATCTTACGAAAATATGAAAATACCCACGAGAGCTACTACTTACTCTGTAAATGAAGGTAATTATTCTAAGTGGTCTAAACCCATTCAAGACTATATTAATTATATAAAACAAGAAGATAAAGCAACAAACCGGCCTTACTCATCTCGATATGTAGGATCCTTGGTAGCAGACTTTCATAGAAATTTACTTTATGGTGGAGTGTTTTTATATCCAGCTGATAGTAAAAACAAAAATGGAAAATTACGCTTGATGTATGAAGCAAACCCTCTTGCATTTATAATTGAACAAGCAGGTGGTAGGGCAACCGATGGTTCACACAGGATTCTAGAAATTCAACCCAAAGATCTTCATCAACGAACACCGCTATTTATAGGCAGTGAAGAAGAAGTAAAGTTAGTAGAACGATTTATTTCAGGAGAGATTAGTTTGTAAGTGTCAGTGGTTTTAACTTTCGTATTTGATTAATATTATCTTTCGTTACAATAAAACGAATATATATAGTTGAATCTTGTATCTTTAAATCAATTTGATCTAACATTTTAAAAAGTTCCTGATTTTTATCACTTTTATTGAATGATGATCCTATTTTAATAGCAGAGATTACCCCGGAGAAAAACTTATAAACATAGTCTACATCCTCTTCATTGTTACACCCAAATTGAATCATTACTCGCAAGTCATTTCTCATTTTTCCAGAAAACGACACATAAGTGATTTTTTGATGTAGTTTATTAATGGCAGTATTTTCAAGCTGATTGAGGGAATCAAGTCTTGACTTATTTTTAATCACAGCTGAATCAAGCAAAGCTGTTGTATCTCGTCCTGAGGGAGTTTTGTTTGATTCTACTAAATTTAAGAAAATCGCTCGGACAAAAGTTTTTTCAGCCGTTATCAACCAAAAGTGTTCTTTATATAAAATTTGAGATATATACTGCATTAATTTATCATTGAGCAATAAACCAGATTTTGAAGTATCAGTAACAGCTACCATCTTATCAATTTGTACTAACGAAGAACTTGCACATAAAGTAAAATTATCTTTAAAAAAGAAAAACATTTGTGTGGGTTTGTATGTATAAAGAACAATTCCGTCATCACGATTGATTTTTATAAACAAAGTATCAGTATGTAAATAATTATATATCGTATTTCTGTCAAATGCTCCTCTCAACACAATTGCGTTCTCTTCATACCAGGAATTAGTAAAATAGAGTTCATCAAGATTTGTTGAAATTGTAGTCTGAGTAATTCTTGCAAATGTGTTCAAAAGCCCCCCAAAAGAACTCTCTGCTTTGAGCAACGAATCATTAATAAAATTCCTCCAATACTCAGTACCTCTCATATTTTTAAAATTCATATACATTATAAATTGAGGGTTTTCTTGAAGTAAAGCAAAAATCTGTTTGGTGGATATTTGTAATGGTTCTGGTGTTAGTTTTCTCGAACAGGCAAAAAACATAAAACTGAGAAGAAGAAATATAAGAAATATAAGTTTATAATTGGAAATCTTCATATTTTTTAAAAATCTCTTTTCCTAAAAATTAAAACTGAAAGCGATAATGCTGCCACCATAAAGATAAAGGAAGTAATGACCGGTTGATAAGTAGAAATAGGACTAACCGATACTATTTCGCGTGTGAATAACTGTAAATCAACTGGTTTTGGAAAAACATAATACAAAAAATTAAAGATAAACTTTACTACGTTACCAGAAACAAAACTGAAAATTAGTTTTTCGCGCGCCGATAGAATTGGTGACAATATAAATAGATAAACAATGGTCAGGATTATTGTAATAACTGAATTACGGGTTAATACACCTAACAAAATAACAAGGGAGTATATTACAGCAAACGAATATGTTAACCAAAATACAGAGTATAGAAACTGAATATGCCAATATCCTGATTTCAACGAAACTATAAGCCAGACACCACCAAGCAGATATAAAAGACTAAAAAATACAAGAACTAGTCCAGCTACAAATTTAGAAAAAATTAAGGTGTCGCGAGAAATTGGCTTAGAAAGGAGAAGTTCAATGTTTCCAGACTTAAGCATATCAGGGATTAAAGTTGATACTGCTACAACACAAAGAGTTATTATCATTAAATATGATATATCCAACATAAAAATCATACTATTTAAAACCATTGTCCTCGCTTGTTTTACATCCGATTCTTTCAAAAAAGTCATAAGTCCTTCAACAGAATCAATGTTTACAAAAAACAGATACGAGATTATTATAAGCGTCGAAATAATGAAAAATGAAATTATAACTTTTTTGGCAAGTGTTTCTCGCAGTGTAAAAAGTATAAGATTTAAAAAATACATTGCTACGATTGATCTATAAGATTTATAAACATATTTTCAAGAGTGTCTTTGTGCTTTGAAATAGATATCAGTTCTACTTGTCTGGATCTGAGAAAATCTATCACTTCATTAATCTTTATGGGATCAGTACTATTTAAGAAAAACCTTTCTTTAGTATTAATAGTAACATCATATTTTGTCAGTAGCTCATTAAGAACTTTTTCTGACATGTTTTTAACCTCATATACAGTTATCCTGCTTGAAGTTGTTAAATCTTCGATTGTTGACTCTTGAATCAAAGCCCCTTTATGTAGTATAGCAACTCTATTACAAATCATTTCTACTTCACTCAGCAAATGAGAATTTAGAAAGATTGTTTTTCCGTGTTGTTGCATATTAAGTAAGATGTCGCGAATTTTCTTCCTCCCGATAGGATCAACCCCATCCGTTGGTTCATCAAGAAAAAGTAATTCAGGATCATTTATAACAGACTGGGCAAGCGCAAGTCTTTGCAACATTCCTTTAGAGAATTTTTTAATTTTTGTCTTCCGCCATTCTGTTAATTCAAGCAGTGTTAATACTTCATCTATTCTATTCCTTAAAAATTTCCTTGAAAGACCATTCAAACTACCAAAATAAAACAAAACCTGTTCAGCAGTCATATATGGTGGAAATCGATGGTTTTCGGGTAAGTAACCAATATTTTTTTTATAAGTACTGTGTTGTAAATTAGAGTCATATACTTTTATGTTACCAGATGAAGGATGTACTATTGTTAGAAGAATCTTAATTAGCGTAGTTTTTCCGGCTCCATTGGGTCCGAGTAAACCAAATATATCCCCTTTTTTTACAGAGAAAGAAACGTCATTAAGAGCAAGGATTTTTTCTTTTGAAAATGTTTTTGCAGGATATATTTTTGTCAAATTTCTTATTTCAATAATATTCATATCTAATTATAAATATGAAGATTAAAACAATCTTTTGTCTTCTCTCATAGCCTGAATTATATTCGTTATGTGAGTTTCTAAATTCATCTCTATTTCCTCAGCCCCTTTTCTTATATCATCTCTATTAACACTCCGTGCAAAAGCTTTATCTTTCATTTTTTTAATAACCCCTTTAGCTTCAACACCATTAATACCTTCAGGTTTCATAAGTGCATAAGCTGTTACAAGCCCTGTTATTTCATCACAAGCAAAAAGATATTTCTTAACAAGTGTATCTCTTGGGACATTAGTACGTTCAGGATAAGCATGACTTAAAATTATATTTATGAATTCATTATCAAAACCAGCTTCTTGTAATATTGCAACCGCCGTGTTAGGATGTGTCTCCGGATACTTTTCCCAATCGAGATCATGCAGCAAACCCACTGATGCCCAGAGTTTTTCATTTTGAACAAGTTTTCTTGCATAATATCTCATACAAGATTCAACGGCGTAACAGTGTTTACGTAGGTTTTCGTTCTTTATATGCTCCTCAACTAATAAATGTGATTTGTGAAATGGGTTTCCCATATTATTATTTAAAATATTCCAAAAATTCTTCAAATTCTTTTTGAGTAATACGATCAGGTTTGTCCTGACCTTTAACAGGCTCTTTCAAAATCTCTTTTGAAAACTGTCCGGAAGATATAATCTTGCATCCGCATATTTTAGCTTTTGATAAAATTTCCCTATCTGAAGAAACAACAATAATCTGTTCCTTCAAATAATTAGCTTCAATAAAGTTACAAATAATCTTATCCGCGCTTTTATCCCCTGAAAAGACAATAGATTTAGAATACGATTTCCCATAACCATCAAAAACAAGTATAATATTAACTTTCTTGTTTAATTTAGACTTGCATATTTCTACAAGAGCTCTTGCAGCAAAGTCAGGATTTAGAAGAAACTGCTTGTGTAAGGAAGCAATTTTGTGAATTACATTATTGCCATCTATAAGATAGGTTGTTTTCAAAAACTACTTATTTACTTAATAAATATAACATATTTAACTAAACAAATAAGTTAAAAATCCTCCACCCATTAAAAGGATTCACATGTTGCATAAAAACAAAAACCAATTAAATATTAACTCTAAGGTCTTATACGATTTGGTCTTCTTGCAAAAGGAATTGCTTCACGAATGTGTTCAAGATTACATATCCAACTAACCATTCGTTCTATACCAAGTCCAAACCCAGAATGAGGGACACTGCCATATCTTCTTAAATCAAGATACCAGTTGAATTCTTCAAGAGGAAGGTTATGTTCTTTTATTCTTTCTATCAACAAATCTAGATTGTCTTCTCTTTGGGAACCTCCAATAATCTCACCAAATCCTTCAGGTGCAAGAACATCTATTCCAAGTACAACATTTGGATTTTCAGGGTCTCGCTTCATATAAAATGCTTTTGCTTGAGCAGGCCAGCGGTGAACCATAACTGGTCTGTCATAATTTTCTACAATTGCTTCTTCATGTGGAGCTCCAAAATCTTCACCCCACGGAAATGGTCTGATGTGTTCTTCCCCTTCAGCCGTTTTTTTGATTAAAGGAATATCTTTTCCCCTTAAGATTTCCACAGCCTCATCATAAGTAATTCGAGGAAAAGGTTTTTTCACCTTTTCAAGTTTACTGATATCTCTCTGTAATATTTCCAATTCCTTTTTTTTATTTGTAATTACACGTTGAACAACATATTCAAGAAAGTCTTCAATTAAGTCCATATTATCATTGAGGTCATAATATGCCATTTCCGGTTCCATCATCCAGAACTCAGTAATATGACGTCTTGTCATAGAGTTTTCAGCTCTGAAAGTTGGACCCAAAGTGTAAACTTTACCTAAAGCTAATGCGCCAGCCTCTGCATATAATTGTCCCGATTGTGAAAGATAAGCCTTACCAAGATCAAAGTAATCAGTAGCAAACAGTGTAGAAGTGCCTTCACAAGCATTTGGAGTAAAAATTGGGGCATCAAAAAGAATAAAATTGTTGTTATACATATATTCTCTAATAGCCATTATTATTTCATTTCTAACCCGCATTATAGCAACTTGTCTGGGGGATCTCAACCATAGGTGTCTTCTATCAGAAAGGAATTCAACTCCATGTTCCTTTGGGGTAATTGGATATGGTTCACTAATAGATACAATTTCAATATCTTTAATCTGTAGTTCATACACCCCTTTTTGTTTAGGATGTTCAGTAACTGTACCTGTTACAATTACAGACGATTCCTGTGTAAGACGAGAAAAATCGTTCCATACTTTTTCACTTACATCTTGTTTTGACACTACTCCTTGAAGCAGACCTGTACCATCCCTGAAAATTGGAAACATTAATTTCCCAGATTTTCGTATATTGTAGAGCCAACCTTTTATTGTTACTTGCTGATTTACAAATTCAGAAATTTTTTCAATATACACCCACATAAAAATTAAAATTTTATTTTCAAATTAATAGCGTTCGTAGATGGAGTTATTTTAAATCTTATTTTATCCGTCACAGTAAAATCATAGAGATGAGCATCTACATAAGCATCGGCTAATGTTATAATATAAAAGATACCATAATAAAGTATAAATTGGTCACGTTGATCTCTATAATACTCACGAAGACTTTTATACCTCAAATCCCCTGATGGATTTGTCGGTGTTTGAGAATCCTCATAGAGAGTTTTGTAATCCTGAAAACGTGAATTATTATGAAGGATTTCATAACCGAAATATCCCCCAACTATCGCAATAATAGGAAGTTTCCAATACGATTCATTATAAAACTGCCCCAATCCCGGTAAAATGGCACTTAGCCCAACGGCTTTCCACGGATTTTTTTTCATCATAAAATTTCTGTTAACAGTATCTTTTTTTGAAACCACTGAATCTTGAATAAATACTGCCATATCCTGCGTCAAAAAGTGATTTTTTGTTTGCAAATGTGAATAATTGGCAAATAACAATATCACACTTGCAATAAAAAAAGCATCCCGTTTCGACAAGATGCTTTTAAAAATTCTTAGCAACAAAATCGGGAGTCGCAAGTTGAATTTCAGATTATTTATTACCTTCTGGACTTACCGGCTGATTATTACCATCAGGTTTATTCTGATTTTCTACTGGTGGCTGCTGTGTTTGATTTGGAAGCACACTTTTTTGCTGAACAGGTTGATTACCACTGTTTTCCTGAATTATGTTGCTTCGCGTAGTTTCTGAGCTTTTACTTATAAGAATATTAAGTAGTAAAGACCCCAGTAAAAAAATAACAGCTAAAACAATTGTGGATTTTGACAGAAAATCTGAGGTCCTCCTGGCTCCAAACATACTTGTTACACTGGAACCTCCAAAAGTCGCTGACAGCCCACCTCCTTTAGAAGATTGCAACAATACAACCCCAATAAGTAGAATACAAACTAATATTAATATTATAATAAAAAATGTAACCATAATTTAAATATACCATCCTTCTTTTTTCTTTTCAAGCCATTGGGAAATATACTGGATTTAAATTTCCTCCCAAAGAAATATAGAACAAATCAGTTATTCACTATTTTACCACGAACTTCCCCAAATCCAATTCTGTAGCGTTCACTTTCGCAGTATGCTTTCATAATTATTTCATCCCCATCTTCAAGAAAAACTCGTCTTTCCCCCGAGGGAAGAATAATCGGCTTCTCTCCATTCCATGTTAATTCAAGTAAAGAACCAAACGACATTTTATCCTTACCACTGATTGTACCAGATGCTAATAGGTCTCCTGTTCTAAGATTACATCCATTGATTGTGTGATGAGCAACTTGTTGATAAATATTCCAATATAAGTATTTAAAATTTGAGCGGGTAAGTGTAAAGGGTTCATTTAATTGGGAGGTTAATATACTTACCTCAAGATTGATATCGAAAGCATTTGCTCCTTCAATTCTGAGATAGTCAAGCAAAGGATTTTTAGGTACAGGTTGCTGGACACGGAAAGGTTCCAGTGCATCCATTGTAACAATCCACGGAGAAATAGAAGTAGCAAAATTTTTAGCTAAAAAGGGACCCAAAGGTACATATTCCCATTTCTGTATATCCCTGGCACTCCAATCGTTTACAATAACCATTCCAAAAATATGTTCCACTGCTTGATTAATGCTAATATGTTCTCCCAATGCGTTTCCAGGACCAATGAAAAATCCCATTTCAAGTTCAAAATCAAGTTTTCTGGTCGGGGAAAAAATTGGAGTTGTTAATGGTTCTTCTACTATTTGCCCTTTGGGGCGATTGATATTTGTTCCACTAATTACTATAGAACTTGCTCTGCCATGATAAGCAACAGGTAAATGAAACCAGTTAGGCAATAAAGGGTTATCTTTGCTTCGAAACATTGAGCCTACATTTGATGCATGCTCAAGAGAAGAATAAAAATCAGTATAATCACCAATAATTACTGGCATACACATCTGAACCTTTGTTCTTGGAATTAAAACTTTTTTTAGAAGTTCTTTATTAAAACCTAAACTTTTATTTCCTACTCCGAGGAGTTCTTGAATTCGGCGGCGATATATTTGCCAGACTTTTCTACCTTTTGCCATAAATTTATTCAAATACTCTTCATCAAAAACCTTTTCATTACCAAGATCGAAAAAAAAACCTTGCTCCTCAAGAATTTTTAGATCAACAATATAATCTCCAATTGTAGTACAGATATGCCCTATATTATCATCAGTATTTTTGTAAACACCAAAAGGTATGTTTTCAATCGGAAAATCGGACTTCGGATTAACATTAACAAAAGATTCCATTTTCATAACATTTGAAGTTTTTTTAAATCATCTACCGGCTCAGTAAAACTACAACTTCCGTAAGAAAAGGCAAATTCCTTTCGCGCTTTTTCAATCGAGTAAGTATCAACATTCCAATCCTTATAGTTAATATTATTTTCAGAAAAAACAAAGTCGTCTCTGTTAGCTTCTTCAAGTAGAATAAATAGAGCCTCACGATCTAATGGATAAATATAAGTCAAAATAGCTGCACAAAATAAATTTAAAAAACCATGAACCTTAGTTTCTATTTTACTATCAAAGTATCTGAATGGATGATGTAATCCCGCAGTTGCTTTAAATCCCACATTAAACTCCTTCAAAGTTATAAGTATTTTTGCAAGAGTGTCAGATGAAGGGAAGTGTTCACTGACTGTACCACCAGCTCTAAGCTTGAGATGGGTTGGGTATCCATTTAAATTTTCTGTCGCAAGGTATTCAACAAAATATTTAAATACCGTTTCTTCAAATTCAACTACAGGTAATTCGTAAAAGACATTATAGGCTGCCTTACGTGTATTTGCTATAGCTAGAGTTGTATCTCTAACAAAATCCCTTAAAGATTGTTTATTCTCGGTTACAACTTCCCTAGGACAGTTAAGTTCAAAATACGAAGGGGTATCAGAAAAAGAAGAAAATAACCTCTCAAAGTTTTGTAGAGTTTTTAATTCGTCTTCCAAAGTTAGAAAAAATTCTCTTTTATTATCAATCTTACTAAGCAAGTAAGAGAGAGAAGTGTTTTTAGGCTCACTTTGCTGATACAATTCAGCAAAATATTTTAATTGACTAACAGGAATAATAAATCTATTGAGCAACCAGGAATGCTCTCCAGTAGCATAACTCTTAAAATTATTAAATGCTTCTGTAAGTTCTAAGTTTGCCGGAGGGAACATCCCGGCATAGTCAATTATTTTATAAAGTAAAGTGTATAGAGATTGTATCATATCTAACAATAACAAAGTTACTAAATTTTTAATTCAAAGTAACGATATTAATTCCTCAAAATTAAATGAATAATTTCGTACATTTGAATAAATTATAGTATGTTATGGAAGTTAAAAAATTTCTGATAGGTAACACCTATCAGAAATCGGATAGAATAAAGGAAATTAGAAACCCTTACTCCCAGCAAATAACAAGCAAAGTATATATAAGTTCTGAGAACGACATTAACAAGGCTCTGAATTACCTAACCTCAATCTTAGAACATTATGTAACCCTTCCTTCTTATAGAAAATCTCTTTTGCTTTCTCAAATATCTGAAGCAATAGCTTCCAGAAAAGAATCTCTTGCAAGATTAATAACGGAGGAGACAGGAAAGCCTATCACTCTCTCACGCATAGAAGTAGAAAGAGCTATTTTTACATTTCAGACGGGTTCCGAAGAAGCGCGACGAATAGAGGGAGAATTTATCCAACTCGATCAACTCCCTGGCTCAGAAGGAAAAGTTGGGATTGTTAAAAGGTTTCCTATCGGGCTTATTTTAGCAATTACTCCGTGGAATTTCCCAATTAATCTTGTTGCTCACAAAGTTTCTCCGGCGCTGGCTTCAGGTAATGTAGTGCTTTTAAAACCTTCATCATATTCTCTGGGATGTGGTTTAGCCATTGCTGAAATTATTAAAGAGGTATGTGATAAAATGCGTTTAGACTTTTGTCCTATTAATGTAGTTACCGTAGGAGGAACAGAAATTGAAAAGTTTGTTGCTGATAACAGAGTAAAGATGGTTAGCTTTACCGGGAGTCCCTTTATAGGGTGGCATATAAAACGAAGTCTCAACACCCAAAAGGTAGCCCTGGAACTGGGTGGTAATGCGGGGGTTATTGTAGATGAAGATGCAGACTTAAATATGGCAATCCCAAAGATTGTAGTAGGAGGGTTCTCCAACGCAGGCCAGAGTTGTATTTCTGTTCAAAGAGTCTTTGTACACTCGGCTATATGGGACAAATTCGTTGAGCAGATTATTGCAAAGACCAAAACGGTCAAATATGGGGACCCTTTTGAAGAGGAGACACTTGTAGGACCGATGATTACAGAAGAGGAAGCTATTAGAGTAGAACGATGGATTGAGGAAGCCCTGCGGGTCGGCGGAAGTTTACTAACTGGAGGCAGTAGGTCATCCGCTGTTTTAGAACCCACCATCTTGACAAATGTTCCTCAATCCTGCAATGTTTGTTCAAAGGAAGTCTTTGCACCTTTGATAGTTCTTCAGCGGTTCAATAGATTTAAGGAAGCAATTTCATTTGTAAATAATTCTGACTTTGGTCTTCAGGCAGGGGTTTTTACAAATAGTATCAATAACGCCTTTTATGCCTTTGACAAACTTGAAGTTGGAGGAGTAGTAATAAATGATGTGCCTACTTACAGAATGGATTCAATGCCTTATGGAGGGACAAAATTATCAGGATATGGTAGAGAAGGGATTAAATATGCAATTAACGAAATGACTGAACAAAAAATTTTAGTATTAAGCAAATAAAAATATGGAGCTGGGGGATAAAATTGCTGTTTTTGGAAGTACCGGAATGTTAGGGAGTTCAGTAGTTAGGCGACTAAAAGCTTTAGGCTATACTAATATTCTTGAAGTTTCTCGCAAAACAGGAATAAATTTATTAAACAAGCCTTTAGTAGAGGACTTTTTCAGAAACAACAAACCTCAATATGTTTTTATGGTGGCTGGGCTCGTAGGGGGAATTCTTGCTAATAATACCAGACAGGCTGATTTCTTGTATCAAAATGCAATGATGGTACTGAATGTTATTGAATCACTAAAAAATTTCTCTCCTGACACTAAACTTCTCTATACCGGCTCAACCTGTATATATCCCAAAGAGAACCCACAGCCAATAAATGAAAATCGTTTGTTGATGGGACCACTCGAAGAAACAAATAAAGGTTATGCAATTGCCAAAATATTAGGAATCTTTGCATGTGAACTATATGCTAAACAGTATGGTATTAATGCAATTTGTGCTATGCCAACCAATATGTATGGACCAAACGATAATTATGATTTAAAAAATAGTCATTTTATTCCTGCCCTGATAATAAAGTTACTAAACGCAAAGAAAACAGGTCAGCCGCCAGTGTTTTGGGGGAGTGGTAAACCACGTAGAGAGGCTCTTTATGTAGATGACTGTGCAGATGTTTTAATTTATTTAATGAACAATTATAACAATACCAAGATTGTAAATGTTGGTACTGGTTTTGATTATTCCATCAGAGAATACGTATCTATAGCATCAGAAATTATTGGATACAAAGGTAACATTTTATGGGACACAACCAAACCAGATGGTATGTATGAGAAGAGAACTGATATAACCTACCTAAAGTCAATTATGCCTGACTTTACCCCGAGACCATTTGAAGTAGGCTTGCGTGATGTTCTAAGGATTTCCTTCGGAATAGATAAAAATAGTTAGTAAAGCATTACTTTATCTTATAATTCAATTACCCTATTTTAAAAAATCAAATAAGAAGGGAACTTTTAAAACCTCAATTTTGTTAAACTTTTAGAGCATAAAACTTTAACAATTTAATTTTGGGTCAGAAGAAAAAAAATACTGTTTTAATAATAGGAAGTGGCTTTTCAGGTTTGGCCGCCGCTTGTTTTTTTGCAAAAGAAGGATACAATGTCACCGTGTTAGATAAACTAAGTCAACCAGGAGGCAGGGCACGAAATTTTTCAGCAAACGGATTTACATTCGATATGGGTCCAAGTTGGTATTGGATGAATGATATATTTGAAAGGTTCTTCAATCAATTTGGGAAAACAACATCCGATTTTTATAGATTAATTCGTCTGGACCCATCTTACAGAATATTTTGGGCACCGGACTATTACACTGATATTCCAGCCAACTATGCTCAATTAAAACAAGTTTTTGAGAACTTAGAACCAGGTAGTGCAAAGAAATTAGATAAGTTCCTTTATGAAGCAGAATATAAGTATACCACAGCAATGCAAAAGTTTGTTTTCCAGCCTTCCCTATCCATTTTTGAATACATAGACTGGAAATTAATTAGTGTATTGTTTAAGATTGATTTGTTTCATAGCATTTCAGCTCACATCAGAAAGTATTTCCATAATCCTAAAATAATTCAAATCTTAGAATTTCCTACAATGTTCTTAGGTTCAATTCCAAGCAGGACCCCAGCTCTTTACAGTTTGATGAACTATGCTGATATTAAATTGGGCACCTGGTATCCTGAGGGGGGAATATATTCAGTAGTAAAAGCAATTTATAATCTTGCCCTCTCTCTTGGGACCAATTTTTATTTTAATACTGAGGTTTTGAATTTATTTATAAAAGATAGAAAAATAATGTCTGTAGGTACAACTTCGGGGGATTTTGAAGCAGACACCGTAATTGCTGCTGGAGATTACCATCAAATTGAACAGATGTTACCCAAAAACTTGAGGAATTATACTGAAAGCTATTGGAATAAAAGAACATTAGCTCCTTCTGCTCTAATATATTATCTGGGTATCAATAAAAAATTAGATAGATTCCTCCATCACACATTGCTTTTCGATAGGTCTTTTGAAAAACATGCCAAGGAAATTTATGTTACTCCTAAGTTTCCTGATGAACCCTTAATTTATATTTCATCACCTTCTAAGACTGACCAAAATGTTGCTCCAAAAGGCTGTGATAATTTATTTGTTTTGATTCCGGTTGCCTCAGGCTTATCAGATAACATAGAGATAAAAGAATTATATTTTACAAAAGTTATAAAAAGATTAGAAACTATAACCAAGCAGGATATTAAAAATAATATAATATTTCGACGAGATTACAGCATCTCAGAGTTTAAAGAGGACTACAACGCTTTTAAAGGAAACGCTTATGGTCTTGCTAACACACTTTATCAAACTGCAATTTTTAAACCTAAAATCATAAATAAAAACTTAAGAAATTTATATTATACAGGCCAAATGACCGTCCCAGGTCCTGGGATCCCCCCGGCCCTTATAAGTGGGGAAATCGTTTCCAAGTTTGCAATAAAAAAAATAAAAGCTAAAAAATGTTAGAACTTTACAATAAAATTTCAGAAAAAACAAGTAAACTCATTACTAATTCTTACAGTACGTCTTTCTCAATAGGAATACGCTTACTACACAAGTCACTTAGACAACCTATATACCAAATTTATGGATTTGTTAGAATTGCTGACGAAATTGTTGATACTTTCCATAATTTTGATAAGGAAAAACTACTTTCTGATTTTAAAATTGAAACTTTCAAAGCTATCAATGAACACATTAGTACAAATCCTGTTCTTAATAGTTTCCAATCAGTAGTACACAAATACAATATAGATACGGAACTTATAGAAACATTCTTTTATAGTATGAATTTGGACTTAACAAAAAGAACTTATATATACGAAGAATTTAAACAATACATTAGAGGCTCTGCAGAAGCAGTTGGTTTAATGTGTTTAAAGGTCTTCGTTAAAGGAGATATTATTGAATACAATAGACTAATGCCTTACGCTGCAGCTCTTGGCTCCGCATTTCAGAAAGTCAATTTCTTAAGAGATATCAAAGCTGATTATTATAAACTTGGTCGTGTTTATTTTCCACAGTTAAATATTGATTTACGTGACAAAACAAGCAAAAAAGCGATTGAGGATGATATTGAAAAAGACTTTGATACCGCATTAAAGGGCATCAATTTGTTACCAAGAACAGCCAAACTGGGAGTATTAGTAGCATATAATTACTATTTATCGCTATTTAAGAAAATAAAGAAAATGGATTTTTCTACCCTTTTGAGAAAACGTCCCAGAGTACCAGATTTTATAAAATATTTAATATTATTAAAAACGTTTGTCATTTTAAAATTTGCATTTAAAAAATGAACCTAGTTATTCTTTTAATCTTAGCAGTATTAAAAATCTTTCAAAACAGCTATCCTGACATTTACCAGTTAAGATCTTGGTTTGAAAGTTCTGTTGAAAATTCTAACACAGCTGAGAAATTTTACAATGAACTTAACAAAATACCAGATGCCGAGTTGTCTCCGCTCGTTTTGGCATACAAAGGAGCTTCAATCTGTATAATGGCAAAGCATACCTTTTCTCCATTCAAAAAACTGGCATACCTTGAAGAAGGTCTTTTAAAAATTAACAAAGCAATAAAACAAAACAGGAACAATGCTGAAATCTATTATATCAGATATTGTATTGAATCAAGTATTCCTTTTTTTCTGGGGATGTCTCAGCATTTAGAAAATGACATAAATAATATAGTAACTCTACTTTTAAAGAAAAGAAAATGGGAAACTATAGATATAAAAATCTATAAGTTTCTTTTGAATGAAGATACCGTCTCAGACGAACAAAAAACTCAATTGAGCAACCATTACAAAACAGTTTATGAATAATGCTAAAGTAATACTTGTAGATCATCATAATAATATATTGGGAGAAGCTAATAAAACAGAAGCTCACAGAAAAGGATTATTACATCGTGCTGTATCTGTTATTATATTAAATACTAAAAAAGAACTTCTTTTGCAACAGAGAGCTCAACACAAATACCACTCCGGTTTGCTTTGGAGCAATACTTGTTGTACTCATCCTACTATAATAGAAAATCCAGTAGAAGCTGCAAAAAGGTGTCTTTATGAGGAAATGGGAATTAAGGATATACATCTTAAATACATTTTTTCGTTCATTTATAAAACTAACGTTGATAACAATATGATTGAACACGAATACGATGATGTATTTTTAGGCGAAACCCTTGCAACACCAATCATAAACTTACAAGAAGTTGCTAATTTCAGATGGGTTTCTCTGGAAGCACTGGTTAATTGGGTTGACCAGAAACCATACGAATTTACACCATGGTTTTTAATTATAATTAATAATCATTTAGAAAAAATAAAAGGATTTATTTGTGATAAACAACTTAATAGTTAATGTTGAATCCAAAACTAACAAGATTACCAATAACGATAAAATAGCAATTATTACCTATCATTTCTCCGAAATTATGCGGGCTTTGGGAATTGATTTACAAAACGATAGTGTAAAGGATACTCCAAAACGTGTAGCAAAAATGTATGTTAACGAAATTTTCTATGGTTTAAATAAAAAAAACAAACCCAAGTTTAAACTGTTCAGAAACAGTGTTAAGTATGAAAATATGCTTATCGTCAAAGATATCCAAATTTATTCTGTTTGTGAGCATCATTTCTTACCATTTATTGGGACAGCTTGTGTAGCTTATATTCCTAACAAGAAATTAATTGGTTTATCCAAAATAAATAGAATTGTAGATTATTTTTGCAGGCAACCTCAACTGCAAGAAAAACTCACAAACAACATTTTAGATGAACTTTCTCATATCCTGCACACAGAAAACGTATTGGTAACAATAAAAGCAACACATTTATGTGTAATGTTGCGTGGAATCAAAGACCGAACCTCTGAGACTGTAACATTAGCTGTTAAAGGAAAGTTTAAATCTAAAAAATTACAAAATCAATTCTACTTGCAACTAAATTCTTATAATGAAAACAGAACAATTTAAACTTCATCAGATAGAACAATTAACAGGTGTTAAATCCCATACAATTAGGATGTGGGAAATACGATATGGAATTTTTAAAAGCAACCGGACAGCAGGTAATGTCCGTTACTACTCTGATGAAGAACTTAAAAAAATCCTCAATACAGTAATCCTTGTTAATCAGGGAATTAAGATATCTGCCGTTGCCAAAATGAACAACTTTGAAATAGCTAAGAAAGTAGAAAGATTGGCTTCTAGCAATAATGCTTTTAGCAACAGAGATTATTTCATTAACCTTTTTATCCATAGTATAATAAACTTTAATGAACAAACTTTTAATGAAACCTTTAAAACTCTGGTAACTCAAATAGGGTTTCATTCTACTATAGTGGATGTTGTGTATCCCTTACTTAATCGACTGGGATTATTATGGTCTCAGAGTATTATTATACCAGCACATGAACATTTTGCTTCATCTATTATCAGAAATAAAATTATTGAAGCAACAGAAAACTTACCTGTATCAATCCAGGCATTTCCATTGGTAGGATTAGCATTACCCCCTGATGAATATCATGAAATTAGCCTTCTTTACTGCCGTTATCTACTGAAGCTTAATAACGTTCCAACAATTTACCTTGGACAATCAGTTCCATATAGAAACTTAATTGAAGTTTATATAAAAAAAAGGTTGAAATATATTTTATTAATCCTAACACTCTCCCTTGATATAAATAAATTTGAAACCAATATTAAAAGCATCTTAAGAAAGTGTCCTCGTATGATAGTTTTAGTGGGAGGAAATAGTAGAGTTCTAAACAGTCTTAATTTTATTCACCAAAGATTAAAACCCATTTACAGCATAGAACAGTTTTTAGAATTCATAGGTAAAATATGAAATTTTACGTTTTACATCGAGAACAGTTTGTTAGAGCTTCAATTATAGATGTTTGGAATTTTTTCTCAAATCCAAGAAACCTAACTCTCCTTACCCCGGGGAATATGAATTTCAAGATTATTTCACCTATAAAAACTAACCACATTTATAAAGGTATGTTAATAGAATATCATCTTAAACCATTTGGTAATTTCACAATCCGTTGGGTTACAGAAATTACTAAAATTAAGAAGCTTGAGTTCTTTGTTGATGAGCAACTTGAAGGACCTTATAAAACGTGGTACCATTTGCACAACTTTATACCTGATAACCAGGGGGTCTGGATTATAGACGACGTAAAATATACTTTACCACTTGACATTATTGGTAGACTTTTTCATAATTCATTGATAAAGAGGAGACTTAATTTTATTTTTAATTTTAGAAGTAGTATAATCGAAAAGTATTTTAATAAACTTCAAAAACTATGATAAATAATATTGCAATTGTCATTATTACATTTGTGATGATGGAATTTGTGGCTTGGGCAGCTCATAAATACCTTATGCACGGATTTCTTTGGAGCTGGCACGAAGATCATCACCAGAAAGCAAAATACAGGAAGTTTTTTGAAAAAAACGATCTTTTCTTTTTAATTTTTGCAATTCCTGCAATGAGTGGTTTTATGATTTCGTACTTTGTTCAAGAGGTTAGATTCCTATTTTACATTTCTATCGGAATAACTCTTTACGGAGTAGCATACTTTTTTATCCACGAAGCCTTTATTCATCAGAGGTTCCCCTGGTTTAAAAGAACAAACAACTGGTACCTCCGCGCCATCAGAAAAGCTCATAAAATTCACCATAAGTATTTAACAAAAGAAAACGGAGAATCTTTTGGAATGCTGATCGCCCATCCCAAGTATTTTAAAGAAGCCCTCACAACCAAACACAATGAACCTTGATAAATTTTTATATTTGTCTGTTGATATTGGTTGTTTTATTTTAACCTTTTTTCTTTCTTTTGTTCCCAAATTTAGATTAATTAAATACTTCAAAGTTGTTTTTAAAGGGATTTTTACTGTTGCTTCAGGTTTTATTTTATGGGATGTAATATTTACTAAATTAAAAGTATGGTCCTTTGCTGATGAGTACACTCTTGGATTAAGAATATTTGATTTACCTATAGAAGAAATATTATTTTTTATAGCTATACCCTATTCTTGTATATTCACTTATTATAGTTTAAAACAGTTTGTTACTTTCAAATCAACTGCTTTCATTTACTTTTTTTCTATAGTATTATCCATAATACTTGGCATAATAAGTATTTATAATGTACCCAAACTTTATACCTCAGTAACACTTTCACTTACTGGACTTATTATTCTATGGTTATCCTTAATTAAATGGAAGTTTCTTTTTCAATTGTATGTAACCTATTTAATTATACTTCTACCTTTTTTCATAGTTAATGGCATTCTAACCGGGGGAATAGGAAAAACTGTTGTATCATACAATTTTATATATAATTCTGGCATCAGGCTGATAACTATTCCTGTAGAAGATGTTTTTTATGGATTTTTATTATGCGCCCTAAATATTTTTCTATTTGAACGCGAATTAAATAGAACAAAATAACCAGATTTATTAATTCAAATTCCATTTTGTACATATATAAAACACCACTCTAATGGTATTAAAAATTGTATTTATGTTTTGTAATTTAAGGTTTAACTAAAATTGAACACCTGTGAAGAAAACAGATATTGTTGAAAAAATTGTATCACTTGCAAAGAGGCGGGGTTTTGTTTTTCAATCATCTGAAATATATGGTGGATTAAATGGCTGTTATGATTATGGACCCCTTGGAGTTGAATTACTCAATAACATTAAAGCGGTATGGTGGAAAGAGATGACTTATAGAGAAAATATTGAAGGTCTTGATGCTGCTATTCTTATGCACCCACGAGTATGGGAGGCTTCAGGTCATGTTGAGAATTTTACAGATCCTATGGTTGACTGTAAGGAATGTAAAGCCCGATTCAGAGTTGATTCACTCGAGGAAATGGAATGTGGGAACAAAGCATATAAAGGTCGTAAAGCCATCAAATGCCAGGAGGAGGGAAAGTTTACCGAAGCACGAAACTTTAACCTGATGTTTAAGACATTTATAGGTGCGGTGGAGGATGCAAATTCTGTTGTTTATTTAAGGCCAGAAACTGCCCAGGGAATATATGTTAATTTCCTCAATGTTAAGGATTCATCGCGACAAAAATTGCCCTTTGGTATCGCACAAATAGGAAAAGCTTTTAGAAATGAAATAAACACTAAAAATTTCCTTTTCAGGACCCGAGAATTTGAACAGATGGAAATGCAGTTCTTTGTAAATCCTTCGGAAGATAAGAAATGGTTTGATTATTGGCTTCAAGAAAGGGTTAACTGGTTCATTTCACTTGGTATCCCGGCTACCAAACTAAACATAAAAAAACACGACAAGCTTGCCCACTATGCCAGAGAAGCTGTAGATATCGAGTTTCACTTTCCCTTTGGATGGGGAGAAATTGAAGGAATACATAACCGAACCGATTATGATTTGAGGAGACATTCAGAATTTTCCGGCAAAAAGTTGGAATATTTTGATGATAAGACTAAAGGGAAATTTATTCCTTATGTGATAGAAACTTCTGCCGGAGCTTCAAGAAGCTTTTTCGCTTTTCTTGTTAATGCCTATGATGAAGAAGTGATAGTTTCTGAGACTAATGGTGAAAGTAAATCAGAGATAAGAACAGTACTACATTTACATCCCAAGCTAGCACCAATAAAGGGAGGAATATTTCCGCTTGTGAACAGAGATGGGATGCCTGAAATTGCCCAGAAACTTACTGCTGATCTCAGAACCAAATTTAAGGTTTTTTATGATGAATCAGGAGCAATCGGAAGACGATATAGAAGACAGGATGAATGTGGAACTCCGTTTTGTTTTACAATTGACTCAGAAACATTACAGAACAATACAGTTACTGTCCGTTATCGTGATTCTATGAAGCAAGAACGATTAGGAATTGATAGAGTAGCCGAATTTTTAAATAATAACCTTAGTTAAAGTATCGTATTCTTTTATTTCTGAAACAAACGGTATTTCTGGACGTATAATTCTACAAAGGCTATTGTTCTTATTAATAAATTATAATTAATACTAAGAATAGGGGGATTGTTTAAAAAGTTTCTGTCTATTTTAGAAAATTATTTTATTAAAAGAGTAATTTTTCTATGTTTTTTATTAATTTTAAAAATAAAATATTATGAAAAAGACATTATTATTTTTAATGTTATTTATGGCTTTTTTATCAATTAATCTGTTTGCACAAAAACAAATTCCTTTAAGAGACTTTTTCCGCAACCCAGAAAAAGCAAATTACCAACTTTCCCCTGATGGAAAACATATTTCCTTTCTATCTCCTTACAAGGGACGACTTAACATTTATGTCAAAGACCTTCTTACAGGAACGGAGACAAGAATTACAGAGGCAAAAGAGCGGGACATTACTATTTATTTCTGGAAAGGGAATAACAAGATTTGTTACTTACAAGACATAGGTGGTGATGAAAATTACAAACTTTATATTGTAAACATTGATGGTTCCGATTTTAAGGTTCTAACCCCTTATGAAAAAGTAGTGACACAAATAATTGATGATCTAAAAGACAACGATAATGAGATGCTAATAGCTTTAAATAAGAGAAATCCCACAGTCTTTGATGTCTACAGAATAAATGTTAATACAGGCGAGATGACAATGATTGCGGAAAATCCGGGAAATATCACCGAATGGCAGACAGATCATAATGGAAAACTTAGAGTGGCTGTTGCTACTGATGGGGTAAACACCAGTTTACTTTACCGTGAAAACGAAAGTGAACCTTTCAGAGTAGTAAAGACAACATCTTTTAAAGAAACTCTTTCCCCATTATTTTTTACCTTTGATAATAAGAACGTTTATGCGATTTCTAATATTGGACGAGATAAAGCTGCAATTATTAAGTATGACATTGCAAATGATAAGGAACTCGAATTAATTTTTGAACATTCTGAGGTAGACGTGGATGGTCTAAATTATTCCGAAAAACGTAAAGTTTTGACTTCAATCACATACACAACCTGGAAAAGACAAATAAAATTTCTTGATGAAGAAACTGAAAAAATTTATAAAAAATTTGAATCATTCATTGGCTCTAAATATGAGATTGTTATTGTAAACAAAGATAGAGAAGAAACTAAATTCATTGCTCGTACTTATAGTGATAAATCGTTAGGGACTTACTATTTGTATGATAAAGAAAATGATGCTGTAAGCAAACTTGCAGATATAAGTCCCTGGTTAAATGAAAATGATCTTGCTGATATGAAACCTATTCAATATACCACAAGAGATGGTCTCACAATACATGGTTATCTGACTCTACCAAAAGGTGTTGAACCGAAGAACTTACCTGTGGTCGTAAATCCACACGGTGGACCATGGGCAAGGGATAGATGGGGATTTAATCCAGAAGTTCAATTTTTAGCAAATAGGGGTTTTGCTGTATTACAGGTAAACTTTCGTGGCTCTACAGGGTATGGGAGAAAATTCTGGGAACTCTCATTTAAACAATGGGGAAAAAAGATGCAGGATGATATAACTGATGGTGTATATTGGTTAATTAAAGAAGGAATAGCTAATCCTAAACGAATTGCAATTTATGGAGGTAGCTATGGGGGATATGCAACTCTTGGTGGTATAACATTTACTCCTGATTTATACGCTGCTGCTGTTGATTATGTTGGAGTATCGAATCTGTTTACCTTTATGAACACTATTCCTCCCTATTGGAAACCAATGCTTGAAATGCTCTATGAAATGGTTGGAGATCCCAGAAAGGATAGTACATTATTATATGAAGCTTCTCCCGTATTTCATGTAGATAAGATAAAAGCTCCTCTTTTTGTGGCACAAGGGAAAAACGATCCACGAGTTAATATAAATGAATCTGACCAGATTGTGAACGCATTAAAACAAAAAGGTGTTGATGTTGAATATATGGTAAAGGAAAATGAAGGGCACGGATTCCACAACGAGGAGAACAGGTTTGACTTTTATGAAGCTATGGAAAAATTCCTAAAAAAGCATCTTATGAATGAGTCTATCAAGTAGAATAGTTTTTCTTTCTCTTGTTCTTTTAGTCATCGGTTCACTACATTTTTTAGTTGCTCGTACTTTTTATTTATTTTTAAAAAAACAAAAGATAAATCGTTATATAAGGGATATACTTTCAGTGTATCCCTTTATTATTTTCAATATTCCATATATCTATATAATTTTTTACCGATTTGAATTTTCTTTATTGCCTTCACCTTTTTACAATTACTTCATACTACCGTTCTTTAGCTTTCAGCTATCTGTAATATTAACCGGTTTATATCTAAGTACGGTAAAAATAATTAAATTTATTTTTTTGCTGTTCAAAATAGTACTTAGAAAATTTAAAAAAAATAAAGAATTATTTGATAATATAAAGAGTCGTCTATTTTATCAAAAATTTGATCGTTCCAGACGTGCTTTCATAACTTCATCTACTATTGCTCTTACTACTTACTTATTTACAAGCTCAGCATTGGGCATGCTGAGAAGAGATAGATGGGAGCTAACCAAACGTTCTATTACTATTCCTGGGATACCTCCTGGGCTAAAGGGCACACGAATTGTTTTGTTTAGTGATATTCATAGCGGTCCTTTTATGTCTTACCCACAGATGAGAGAATATTGTGAAATAATCAACAATTTAAATGCTGATCTTATTTTAATTCCAGGAGACTTTACCGACACGAAGAAATCTGAAATAAAAGCTTTTAATTTAGCCTTTAGAGACGTTAAAGCAAAGTATGGTATTTATGGAACTCTTGGAAACCATGATTATTTTTCAGATCCCTCTTATATATCGGAAAGCATTATAAATGAAACTCCTATTAAAATGTTAAGAAATAATTATGCCAGGGTAGATATAAATGATAACTCTCTTCTTCTGTTGGGAATAGAAGATACAAGAGACAGTGGAACAAATAATAGTGATAAGTTGCTTGAGTATCTTGATGAGACATATAATAAAATTGCAGATTTAACTTCTGAATTTAAATACAAAATACCCAGAATATTACTTGCACACAAACCTTACATTTTTGAATTTACCAGTAAGTATAACATAGATTTAATGGTTAGCGGACATACTCATGGTGGACAAATAGTACTATTTCAAGGAGGAACACTAAACCTTTCTATTGCAGCTACAATAAGTAAGTATATTAGTGGTTATTATGAATTTAATAATTCAAAGTTATATGTTTCGCGGGGTTTAGGAACTGTTGGAATGCCTATTCGGGTAAATTGCCCTCCAGAAATTACTATTCTTGAATTTACTTAATTAAAACCATTTTTCTTGTAAGAATAAGATCCACTGCTTTTAACTGATAAAAATAAACCCCACTGGCAAAGTTTGCCCCATCAAATTCATAAATATAACTACCAGCATTTTTAGTTTCCGAAAGTAAGGTTTTAATTTCCCTGCCTGTAATGTCATATATTTTAAGAGTCATAAAAACCGTATAAGGGATTTCAAATTTAATTTTTGTGCGAGTGTTAAATGGATTAGGATAGTTTTGATATAGCTGGTATGTTGCAGGAACAATATGGGGGATATTAGAACGTGGAATAATGCCACTTAAAGGATAAATAAATGTCCTCCATTGAGAAGCTGAAATTGGTCCAAAAGGTAAAGTGGTTGATTGTGCGGTAGCTAAAGTAATCCCCCCTTTTCTAAAAATATTTATAAACTCACTGCCTCCATCAGTTGATATATTTACAATCAAGCTATCAATATATTCAGACAAATACTGTGCATAAGAATAGTCAAACTTTAATGTATCATCAGCTGTCAGACTGTCATACCCAATTGAAATTAAAGTGTCCTTTTGTCCTACATTATTGTAATCATAGAAATTAACTTTAACACAGCTTTTCCCAGGATATGAAATCCCATTAAATCCTATCACTTTAGAGAAAGTAAGCCATCCATCAGGATTTTTTAGCGTCCATCCAATTGGTGGAAATTGCCCCTCGAAAAGTTCATATCGGGGTAAAGTAGTTCCAAATAAAAAATCATTTTCAATATTGTACCGAATCTGGAAAGAACTGTTTTTATCCCATTGTTGTGGAGAATTATCAAGTATTATATTTCTACTTTTTGCACAATTTAGGATTTCTTTAGTAGTTTCGTTTTGAACAAAAGCGGTGGTATAAGTCATAATTGAAGACCATATGGGTTCTCGATAGTATTGAAAAACATACGAATACAAACCCGTGTCCGTAGGTATAGCAATCCCGGATGAGTCTGTAATAGACTTTCTAAAAATATCATAAAATTGAGTTTCGCCATTAATATTAGGGGGAGCCGGATAAATCTTAAACCTTTCAATAGCATATATTTTTAATCTGTAATTATAAGAGGGGAGTTTATAGAGAATCTTAATATCTATCTTTGTTCTTATAGTATCAAGTGATAGAAGAGTGTCTTTTACCTTTATATCAATAGGGGACCCATACAACAATTCATTGTCAAGAGGAACAGTCAAATTTGAATCAAATGAGTATGGCATAGCAATCCGGACTTTTCCGTTGTAGTAGGTTGTTGGTACTGTATTAACAACGTAGTAAACAGCACGCTGGTTAGGTGTAATAGGATTTTCAAGATAGAGAGAATCATTTCCTGGCGGGGGAAATCCCAAGTGATACTTTACCGCGCAGATAGAAGCGATGTGAGCATTGACAAAATTATTTATAAAAACATTGTTTACTGCACAAGAATAAGAAGTATTACTGGTAAATTCTTCAAGCAAAACTTTTTTTTCCGCCCCTATAAGAAACAATGACTTTTGAATAAGTGTATCGTTTGTATGATTTGAATCGTTTTGTAAAGCAGTAAACACATGAATATCAACTGGAATATTAGCTGGAATTCTCAAAGTATCAAAATCTACCTGAATATTATAACCTATAGGTAGGGAACGTACTGTATCTACACTAATATATTGAAGTGTATCTATTTGCATAATCACTAAAAATGGAGAACTAACACTGCTTCTCCCGAGATTAGAAACATTGACCTGTGGCACAACTGTGAAAGTATCGGTTCCGTAAATAAAGGTAGTATCTTTGTTAATATTAATAGAGGTGACACTTACATCACTTTCGTATTGCCGTCCAAAGGTCAGATTATCTATATAAAGATTGTTGCCGTAACCATTATAAGTAATAAATTGGACAATTATACTTCTTACACTCTGACTTAATACAGTACCACTGATAATCAACAACAAAATGGGAGTCAATAAAATACTAATATTACGAGACAGCCTTCTCATTTAGGAACAGAGTTTCTTTAAATAAGAATTTATAGAAAAAATACTCCATAATACTTAGCCCCAGTAGAGAAATAGAATCACGTGGCATAACAATAATGGAATCCTGCGTAATTCTTATAAAGCCCGAAATTTTTAGAAGTATCATCGCTAACTTTGTAGTAGGAAGTGAAACCCTATAACCTTCTGCAGAAATAAAGAATCCCATAATAAGGTCAGAAATAGTCCACCCCACGCTAAAAATTATTATAATAAATGCCACATTCAGGAATGCTTGTATCAACCCTTCTGATTGGTACGTCTTTACAAATACATAAACTGCAAAGATGGTGTGAATAAAAAATAATAATACTGGTATCAAGCTATTAAGTTAGTTTTTATACTGCTGTTTTAGAATAGAACATTTCTCTGAGTGTTTTTGCAATTATTTTGATGTCAAATGCCAGAGACCAATTCTCTATATAGTAAATATCATAGTTTATTCGTTCTTGCATATCAGTTTCGCCACGGAGCCCATTAACCTGTGCCCAGCCTGTAATCCCACACTTTACTCTATGTCTTTCCAAGTATTTGTCTATTGTATATTTCATTTGTTCAATAAAAACTTCACGTTCTGGACGAGGTCCTACTATACTCATATCACCCTTTAACACATTAAAAAACTGAGGTAATTCATCAAGACTATATTTTCTAATAAATTTCCCAATTGGGGTATATCGGTTATCATTCTGAGTGGCAAAACGGGGACCTTCTTTTTCAGCGTCTATTCTCATCGATCTGAATTTAAAAATATCAAACTTTTTCCCATCAAGTCCAACCCTTTCCTGTCGATAGATAATAGGACCTGGAGAGGTAACTTTGACAAGAAGAGCCAAAATTAAAAAAAACGGCGACAGAATAAGTATTATTATAGAGGAAAATATAATATCAAAAGTTCTTTTTATTGCCCTATCCCATACATTCAAAGGTATTGATTTTATCCGCATAAAAGGAATTCCATCAATTTCAACAATTCTTAACTTACTGGTGACAAGTTCAAGGAAATCAGGAACTAACATAAACTCAACATTGATACCCTCACACTTTTTAATTAAAGTAAAGAGATCTGTATGTTCATTGGAAGGTAATGAAATCAAAAGTTTTTGAATTTCTAACTCTTTAATTTTATTAGGCACTGCATCATAATTTCCAAGAAAAATAGCTTCCCCCATTTCACTACATTCAGTCTCCTCCTTACAAAAGTAACCCAAAACCTTAAAACCTGTAAAAGTATGCAATTCTAATCGTCTGTAAATCTCATACGCTTTCTTGTTACAACCTATCACTGCAACATTTTTGATACCTATTTGTTTGTTATAAAAGGTTTTCTCAATTTTAAGTGCAATGTAACGAAATATAGTAATCAAAATTACCGCATAAATCCATATCAGTATAAATACTATTCTTGAATAGGGAAAATCACGGAAAAAGAATATAATTCCAATTGAAAGAATAAGAGAGATTGTTACACATTTTATTATTGAAAAAAACTCATCAAAAATAAAAACAACTCTATTAAGTTTATATAACTTGAATGTTTGAAACACTAAAATCCAAACGGGAAAGGTAAATATTGCAAACAATAAATACCCACTTAAGGGAGGTATACCTTTTTCAGCAGAAAAAAATTTGATAAAAGGGGATAGGAACCTGGTCCAATAGGCAAGATAAAACGATAGTAATATTGCTATTGAATCAAAAACTATGTTCAACAAAGGCACTACAACTTCTATCTTAAAAGATTTCCTTTTCATTAAAATAAAGATATTAAGATTACCGCATTTTCAAAATTCATTTTTTTCACCTAAGAAATGTTTATATATTTAATTGCATCTTTATAATTTCTCACAAAGTATTCACGTATCGTTTTGTGTTCAGTATCTAACAAATTAGGATCTTTTTCCACAATATGAAAAGCAAGGGAACGTGCCTTTTCAAGAATATCTTTATCTCTATTAAGGTCTGTAACTGAAAATGAGACAACCCCTGATTGTCTGGTGCCAAAAAATTCTCCCGGCCCTCTTATTTCCATATCTTTTTCAGCTATTAGAAAACCATTATTTGTATTACAGAATACAGTTAGCCTCTCACGTGATGTTTCTTCTAAGTTTCGAGCAATAAGAATACAATATGATTGCTCTCCTCCCCTACCAATTCTCCCTCTTAACTGGTGAAGTTGGGAAAGTCCATATTGTTGTGCATCTTCAATAATCATTACTGTTGCATTGGGTATATCAATTCCTACTTCTACTACAGTAGTAGCAACAAGAACGTCTAACTGATGATTTTTAAATGCCTTCATTTGTTCGTCTTTAACAGCTTGAGGTTGTCTACCATGCACTATTCCTATTTTATAGCCATTAAAAACTGTATTCTGAAGCCTCTCATAGTTTTCCTCAAGAGACTTTAAATCAAGCTTTTCTGATTCATCTATCAAAGGATAAATTATAAAAGCTTGCCGACCTTTATTAAGTTCCTCTTTTACAAATTTATACACCTGTTCCCTACTTTCTTCTCCTCTAAGGTAAGTTTTTACTGGTTTTCGATTAGCTGGCATTTCATCTATTATAGAAACATCAAGATCTCCATAATATGCATGTGCTAAGGTGCGGGGAATAGGGGTTGCGGTCATTACAAGTAAGTCCGGTTTTCTTCCTTTTTCCTGGAGCTTAGCTCGTTGTAAAACACCAAACTTATGTTGCTCATCTATAATCACAAATCCCAGTTTATTGAATTTTACTTTATCTTGAATCAAAGCATGTGTTCCAATTACTATTTGGACATTGCCTTTTTCTATGTTTATAAGTTGTTGTTCTCTTTCTTTCGTTTTTTGACCACCAATTATAAGGCTAACTTTAAAACTTTTCCCTGAAAGTTGGTTGTATTTTTCTATAAAAGTAACAACTGTATTATAATGCTGTACTGCCAGGATTTCAGTTGGACACATAAATGCTGTTTGATATCCATTTTCAGCCATTAAGAGTATAGCAAATATAGCGACAACAGTCTTACCACTCCCTACATCTCCCTGCAACATTCTATTCATTATTCTTGTAGAAATAATATCATTGTAAATTTCATTAATTACCCTTTTTTGCGCATCTGTAAGCTCAAAATTTAGAGACTCTACAAATTTAGGATAAATATCCTCTTTTCGTTTAATAAGTTCTAAATATTTAGTTTCCTGCTTTATTCTTCGTTTTCTTAATGCAAAGAGCAATTGGATATAAAACAGTTCCTCAAAGGCCAGACGTTTGCGTGATTTTTCAATATCTTCAATCTTTAATGGGAAATTAATTCGCAAAGTTGCATCTTTGAAGGTTGGAAGGTTTAGAACTTCTGTGTAGTAACTGGGTATTGAATTATTTAGTAGCTCTGGATGTGAAGAAACAATCCTACCGAAAGCTGCAAAGACAGTTCTTGTTAACATTAACGGTCTAATCCAGGTAGCTTTAAGTACTTCTGGTAATTCATAAATAGGAATTAAAGGATATCGAAGTAACTGTTCAATCAGTATATCATCGTCATCGATTTTCAGGTGATCTCTATAGTTAAATTGATATTTCGAACCAACAAACCCTTCCTCTACTTTTCCCCAGAAAAGGTACTTTTGTTTTAATCGGAATTGTCTTGCTCTGAATTCAGTTTTTCCAAATATTGGAATTTGTGTAACCCCCGTAGTATCGGTTACATAAACTGTAGTAGGCTGAGTGTTTCGTTTAGGGTAATTAATGTCTATTACTTCCCCTGCTATCAAAACATTTAAGTTTAGAGACTGTTTTAAATTGGCTATTTTTACCCTCTGCAGGTATAGGCGGGGAGTAAAATTCAAGAAATCCTCTAAATTTTCAATTCCAATTTTTTTAAATGCCAATACCCGTTTTTCACCAATGCCTTTGAGAAATTTAATGTCCACTTGAATCAAAGTTTTTAAACTTTTTCAAGCGCCTGTTTTAAGTCCTCGATTAAATCAGCTACATCTTCAATTCCTACAGAGTATCGTACCAAGCCATCAGTTATACTACTTTTTCTTTTTTCTTCCTCAGAAATCTTAGAATGCGTCATTGAAGCAGGATGTTCTATCAACGTCTCAACTCCTCCAAGTGAAACTGCAAGAATTGCTAATTTTACATTATTCATTAATTTCCTACCAGCTTCCAAACCACCTTTTAATCCAAAGCTAATCATAGAACCAGGGCCTTTCATTTGTCTTTTGGCAAGTTCATATTGAGGGTGTGTATGAAGTCCAGGGTATCTAACCCATTCTACTTTAGGATGATTTTCAAGGAAATGGGCTATTTCTATTGCATTTGCTTGAGCCCGTTCAACTCTGAGACTCAAAGTCTTTAACCCCCGTATTACAAGATATGCCTGATGGGGATCCATATTACAGCCAAGAAAAGTCATCATTGAATATAGTCTATTATACAAATCTTTATTTGCAGTAACAATTATCCCGCCGACAACATCCGCATGACCATTAATAAACTTTGTTATTGAATGTAACACGACGTCTGCCCCAAGACTTATCGGTTGTTGAAGATAAGGACTTGCAAAAGTATTATCCACAACAAAGGTAATATTGTATTGTTTAGATATTTCCGCACATGCTTTAAGATCCGTAATACTAATCGTAGGATTAGCAGGTGATTCAACATAAAGAATTTTTGTATTGGGTCTAATTGCCCTTTTGACATTTTCAATATCAGAAGTATCAACATAAGTTGATTCAACACCAAATCGCGATAAATGTGACTCAATCAAAGTTCTTGACGGTCCATAAACAGCTGATGAACTTACAATGTGACCTCCCTGATGAAGCAAAGCCATATAAATAGTTGAAACTGCGCCCATACCAGAGCTTGTAGCAATTCCTCCATATCCTTTTTCAAGATCTGCAATAATATTTTCCAGAACTTTTATTGTTGGATTTCCAAGCCTTGTGTAAATGTAACCATCACTCTCGCCTGTAAAGCATCTTGCTCCTTCTTCGGCTGATTCAAATTGAAAAGTTGAGGTCTGGTAAATTGGCACATTTACACTACCTAATTTATCTTTATAGCCCCCTCCATGAATCAGTTTTGATGTAAACCCTAAGTTTTCGTTTTTCATATAGATTAAATTAAATTTTTAGCTTTCAAGATAATATCTATCATTTCTCTTACTGCTCCTTCCCCCCCGTTTTTTTTACAGACATAATCAACATTATTCTTTACTTCATCTACCGCGTTATTGGGACAGCAGGAAAATCCAACTTTCTTCAAAAGTGGAATATCAAACTCATCATCTCCTATGTATGCAAAGTTTTCGTCTTTAAGCCTATACTTTTCTTTCAAAATTTGATAGGGCTCAACCTTATTTTCCACATCCTCAAAAAGGTAATCAATACCTAAGCTATTTGTTCGAATCTTGTTAACTTCTGAACTTCGTCCACTAATAACTGCAAATTTTAAGCCGAGTTTTTTACCGCGTGTAATACCGAACCCATCGTGTGTATGAAAAACTTTTATATCAAGCCCATTACTAAGATAGATAATATGTCCTGTGGAAAGACACCCATCAAGATCCATCAACACAAATTGTACTTTGCTTAAATCGGTATTAGATTTCATAAACCTTACATTGTTTTTTCAGGAAAAGGACATAGTTCAAATAAAATGCAATTTTTACATAATGGCTTTCGAGCTTTACAAACCTGTCTTCCATGTTCTCCTATCAGTAGAGAAAAAGTGAATTGTTCATTTTCAGGCACTAATGTCTTTAATTCTTGTTCAATTTTATCAGGATCTGAATTTTTAATCAATCCAAGTCTTTCAGCAACTCGTTTTAAATGTGTATCAACAATAATTACATCCTTCTTATGAAAACAGTTACCCAGAATAACACTTGCTGATTTTCTACCAACTCCCTCCAATTTAGTTAATTCTTCCATGGTTTCAGGAACTTTCCCCCCAAAATTCTCTTCGAGTTGTTGACACATTTTAAGTATAGCTTTAGCTTTATTATTAGGAAATGTTATTGATTTAATATTAGATCGAAAATTTTCCAAGCCATCTTTAACGATATCTTTGGGTTCTTTATATTTGGTTTTATAAAGTGGAACCATAACTGAGTTTACTCTTTCATCAGTGCATTGAGCAGCAAGTACAGTAGAAACCAATAACTCAAAGGGAGTGGTAAACCATAGGTGTACTTTCGCTTTAGGATATGTTTGTTTCAGATATTTTAAGATTTCAATAACCTTATTTTTAAGCTGAGTTTTATTCATTTTACAAAATAGTTAAGCATTTTATAAATAAGTTTAGCAGTTATAAAATCAGCAAAGGGAAGATCTTTTTTAGGTGAAAGTTCCACTACATCAAAACCAATTACATTTTTCTTTTCTCCAAGCATCTTAAACATTTTTAATGTTTCATCCCAGAAAAATCCGCCGGGTTCAGGGGTTCCGGTTGATGGCATTATAGATGGATCCAAAAAATCAACATCGAAGGTTAGGTATACATTCTCTTTCAAAGCCCTTAATACTTTTTCCTGCCATTTTACTCCATACTTACCCTGTCTAATTTCATAAGCATAAAAAGTTTTTATTTTGTTTTTACTTATAAATTCTGCTTCTTCTTTACACTGAGCTCTTATACCAACCTGTATAATATCGGAATTAAATTCATAAACCCTTGCAGCGAAACTTGCATGAGAAAATTTACTACCTTCATATTCTTGTCGCAAATCAGAATGTGCATCAAAATGAAGCACAGAAAATTTTTTATAGTACTCAAAGTGTGCTCTTATAATTGGATTTGATATACTGTGCTCCCCACCAAGAGTTACAACAAATTTGTTATTTTTAATCTCTTTTAATATAACATCGTATATTTTTTTAAAAGCTTTTTCGATGTTTAGATTCTTAAATTCAATTTTATGTAACGTACAAATGCCTTTTTCAAAACACATTTCCCTATTGGTTTCCTCATCAAAAAACTCAACGTAATGACTGGCATTCAATATTGCTTCCGGTCCAAGAGCTGTCCCTTGTCCATAAGAGGTCGTTGCCTCAAATGGAATCGGAATTATTACTACTTTTGATTCTTCATAAGAGGAGTATTTTTCTTCAATACCCAAAAAATTTTTATCTGTTTTGTAAATTTGAGGTTTATTTATTACCATATTTTTCCAGGTTAAAATACTTTACAAGCTTTTCATAAAATTTATCTGTTTCTTCGGAACTTTCCTTAGCTGTTGTAATCTTCGGAGAATCAGAAGCGGTGAAGGTCGTTGAAGAACTTTTTAGTAGATAATTTTTAAGTTTTTCAAATTCGGCAATTATATTTTCCAGATCTACTACTTCTTTATGTACTCTACAGAGTTCTACCAGAAGAGACTCCAAAAATATTTTTTGATTAGTTGAGTATTTGAATCTGGTTTCATTATCTAATAATAGTTTTAAAAGTCTCAGAAGCTGGTCCTCTGTGAATTTTTTGGAAATTTCTTGATATTTTACCCTTATATAATCAGATTCATCTATCAGTTTTAGATCCCCTGTTGTAAGATAGGCAATACAATTTCTGAAATGTTCAATTAATCCATTATAAAAAGTATAAAGATCTAAACCAGCATCATATCTTTGATTAAGTAATTCAAGCAAAGATTTACTATCAGCATTAAAGATATAATTGGAAGCTGAGAAATATATTTCTTTATCAGGAAGGTTTAAAAACTCACGAAGGGCAGTAAACTCTATTCTATTTCCAAAATACGAAACAGCCATATCAAAAATACCTAGAGCATCTCTTAAAGCACCTTCAGCCAACTTTGCAATATAAAAGATAGATTCATCGTCAATAGTAACTTTTTCTTCTTTAGCAATCTTAACAAGCCTGGAAGATATTTCTGATATTTTAATTTTGTGAAGAGCAAATCTTTGACATCTACTGATAATAGTTTTAGGAATTTTTTCTGGATTTGTAGTTGCAAGAATAAATATAAGATAATTAGGAGGCTCCTCTAAAATTTTCAACAAGGCATTAAAAGCTTGAGGGGTCAACATATGTACTTCATCAACAATAAAAAACTTATATCTGGCTTTGAGAGGGAAATACTTTGCCGCATCTTGAATTGCACGGACATCATCTATACCACGATTTGAAGCAGCATCAAGTTCAAACACATCAGGATGTGTACCAGCTGTAATTTCTGTACAGTGTTCACATTTATTACAGGGTTCCCCGTCCACAGGATTTTCACAATTTAGAGCCTTTGCAAAGATTCTTGCTATTGTAGTTTTACCTATTCCCCGCGGACCACTCAACAGATAGGAATTAGCAAGTTTCCCTGATAGGACTGAATTTCTAAGTGTTTGTGTAACAAATTCTTGCGAACAGACCTCATCAAATCTTTGCGGTCGGTATTTTAATGCTGAAACTTTATATTCAGACATTTTTTCTTTTTTTCAAAATGTTTCCTTTAAAGACATATTTAAATGCTTCTTCAACTGTTCTAACACAAACAATTTTCAACCTTGAAGTAATTTCTTGAGGCGTTTCTGAAAGATGTCGTTCATTATCCTTTGGAATAATAACTGTTTTGATCCCCCCCCTCAAGGCAGCAAGTAGTTTCTCATTTAATCCTCCAATCGGTAAGACTCGTCCTCTCAGCGTTATTTCGCCTGTCATTGCTACGTCCGTATGAACAGGAACTTTAGTAAATGCACTTAACATTGCCATAACCATTGTTATACCAGCACTGGGACCATCCTTTGGTATAGCACCCTCAGGTAAGTGTATATGAACTTCTTTATCTTTAAAAAATCCTTCAGATATACCAAACTGTCGGGCATTAGCACGAATATAAGACAAACCAGCCTGAGCAGATTCTTTCATAACATCTCCAAGCATTCCGGTAAGAATTAGCTTACTATTTCCTTTCATTAATGTTACATCAACATCAAGAAGCTCACCTCCCATTGATGTCCAGGCAAGTCCATAAACAGAACCTATACGATAAGATTCTGATTTCTCTATTTCTGATTTTTCATATCGAGGAACCCCTAAATATTTTTCTACCATTTTTGGAGTTACTCTAACCGGTACTTTTCTGGGACCTTCAGCAAGATAATCTTTAGTAATCTTTCTAATAATTGAAGATAACTCCCTCTCAAGATTTCGCACTCCTGCTTCTTTGGTATAAAGAGAAATAATATCAAGAATAATTTTATCTGAAAATACAATCTCATTTGGTTCGAGACCATGTTCAGCCATCTCTTTAGGAATAATATGTCTCTTAGCAATCTGTACTTTCTCAAAGTCAAGGTAACTTCTCATCTCAATTATTTCCATCCGATCCTGAAGCGGTAACGGTATTGAATATTGAACATTTGCAGTGGTAATAAATAAGACGTTTGACAAGTCATAATCTACATCAAGATAATGATCATTAAATGTAGAATTCTGCTCAGGATCAAGGACTTCAAGCATAGCACTTGCTGGGTCACCACGGAAGTCATTGCCCATTTTATCGATTTCGTCAATCAATATAACAGGATTGCAGGTACCTGTCTTTCGCATTGCTTGAATAATTTTGCCGGGCATCGAACCAATATATGTTCGGCGGTGTCCACGAATCTCTGCTTCATCACGTACTCCCCCAACAGACAATCTGGTGAATTTTCTGTTTAAAGCCCTTGCAATAGACTTGCCCAGGGATGTTTTACCGACACCGGGAGGACCTACAAAACAAAGTATCTGTCCTTTAGGAGGCTTTTTTATATTTTTAGACTTTAATTTTCTCAACACTGCAATAAGTTCTAAAATTCTTTCTTTAGGCTTTTCAAGATCATAATGGTCTTCATCGAGAATTTTTCTGGCATTTTCAAGATCATAGTTATCTTCGGTAAATGTGTCCCAGGGTACATTTATCATCCAATCAAGATAATTTCTAATTACACTGAAATCAGGTGATATTTGTGGCGTTCTTTTCAATTTGTCATATTCTTCAAAAGCTTTTTTCTTTATTGCCTCAGGCATTCCTGAAGATTCAATTGCTTCTTTAATTCTTAATAAATCCGGATCAGTTTCTACTCCTTCTTCTAATTCATTTTGAAGAATTCTTATCTGTTCTTGAACAATAAACTTCCGTTGGTTCTTTTGCATCTCAGCTTGTACCTTGTTTTCAATCTCTTTCTCTATATTTAAAATCTGTAACTCAAGATTTAAGAGGTATAGTATTTCATAATACTGTTTCTTTAAATCCGAAAGTTCAAGGATTTTTTGTTTCTTAGGGATATCAATATTAAGAGAACTTGCTACATAAAAGAGTTTTTTATGAGGCTCAAGAATATTTTCAAACACTACAAGAGCATCTTTGGGAATATTACCGTTTGTGTTAGAGTTAACATATTCAGTAAACTGTTTATTAAGCTGTCTCACCAGCCCAATTAGTTCTGAATCTTCTTTAATTTCAGAAGAAATAATTTCAACTTTGGCTGTTAAATAGTCATTTCGATGGTAACTTAGAACCTTTGCAGCTACTATCCCATCAACTAATACTTTCACGAGGTTATTGGGTAACTTCAAAACCTGGAGTATCTTTGCAATAGTACCAACTTTGTAAAGACTATCAGAAGTTGCTTCTTCAACAGAAGGATCAATTTGAGTTACAACTAAAATATATTTATTGCTTTCTAACGCTTTATTTATAGCCTTTATGGAACTTTCTCTACCAGCAAGTATAGGGTATAAAGTAGAGGGAAAAACTACCAGATCCCTAAGGGGTAATACTGGAAGTTCTACGGGAATTTTTTCATCGGTAGCCGGTTCATTAAACTCTTTAATTAACTCAGTTGTCATTGTAATATATTGAAAAATTAAAAATAACTTTACTTGCTTTCATATTCAATTCATTAGTATCGTCGTGCTTAATGATAGAAAAACCTATCCTGAAAGATTTTTTCAATGCAAATTTCTTTCTCCAATAATATGAGCCTTTCTTCTATACTTTTATAAAGATTCTCTATTTTTAAATAATATTATAAATAATTTGTCAATTTTGAATAAATTTCTCCTTTTTCATAATGAATATAATTACTACAGTCTGGATATTGAAAAAAAAACAGAGCCCATCTTACAAATGCAGAATCTCCCTAAATTAATAAACCCTTAATTAACAAGTTCGGTTCTCAATTGTCTTGAAAAAGCAAACAAATACAAATAACTTATTTAGAAACATAAGATAAGCACTTTGAATAGAACTATAATATATATATTTTTTTTAACCATCTCGTTCACTATAGTAGAAGGATGTAATTATGTTACACATCGTACAATATCCAGATCAACCATACAAGACGAAGAAGATATTGAACCAGACTATGCTACCTCTTTGAACAAAGATTATCAAGATTTTGTATCATACATCTACTTGGGCAATCGTTCTGAAACGTTCAGTACATTTTTTAATAAGTTTTTTACTGCCGAAGAAGATTTTAACGAAGCTTTACAAGAATATAGATCCTCAGTGCTTGCTTCCTATAACCGTCGTCTTGATTCATTAAATATAACACCTCCTTTATCAGCATCTGCAAAAGAAAAGTTTAATAAAGTTATCGAACGTTGTTCAAAAATTATTCAATATAATAAAAATACAAAGTTCCTTGACGCTGCAGTACTCTTAATAGGTAAATCCTACTTTTACATAGGAGAATATTTGCAGGCTGAGCGAAAATTTTCCGAATTTGCATCCAAACTTACGAATAGTATATATTACGAAGAAGCAATACTTTTTCTGGCAAAGACAAAAGTGAAACTTAACAATATATCCGAAGCAGAAGTTATTCTGAAAAATCTGCTTCAGATAGCAAAAGACCAAAATATAAAAGCAGAAATATTTCAGGAACTTGCATTTATCTCAATAATTAAAAAAGATTTTGCTGGTTCAATTGATTATTTTAAGAATTCTATCAATCTTACTTCCGAAAAAGACACTAAAGCCGAACGTTTCTTTATACTCGCAAGGATTTATACTCTTTTTGACCCAAAAAAAGCATACAATGAATATATCAATGCGGAAGAATTGGCCTCAGATTTCGAGCTTATTTTTTATTCAAAACTTAATCAGGCAAAATTAATAATCTACCAAAAAGATTTTCAGAGAGCAGAATTATATTTAAGGGAATTGTCTTCCGAATATCGCGATTATCCAGACTTAAGGAACCAGGTTGAATTGGAACTTGGAAATAATTATTTTGACCAACATAAATTTGATCTTGCTCGTGAAATCTACTATCATATAATCTATGACTATTCTGGTTCAAAAAGTTCGGCTGATGCATATTACAAACTTGCTTACTGGTACGAATATTTTAAAAACGATTATTTCAGAGCATTTATCTGTTATAAAAAGTGTACTGAAACTAATTCTTTTTCTGATTATTACAGTATAAGTCTGAAAAAAACAGCTGTTCTTGATAGATATTTTAACTTACTTGCTATTATATCAGGAATAGATAGAGGTCCGTTTCCAGATGATGATCCTGATTATAAGGAATATAAGAAAAAACGAGATGAAGAAAATACCCTTTTCAAGAAAAAGATAGAGCTACCTGATAAAGGACAGAACCCCAAAGGTGGTGGTGGTTTAAGCATTGATACTACAAAGAAACAAAGAAATAAGGATAGTATATTCTTTCAGCCACAGGATACTTCTTCTCTAATTATTCCCAAAACAGATTCTCTAACACAACATCAAAAAGATAGTATTGCAAAAGTTCAAATGAGCATAGATTCTCTACTTGCCATTCAACGAGAAGATTCAGTTAGGGCTGCAAAAGAAAATAAAAAGATGGAAGCAATATTTGAAATGGCTGAACTATTTCTCTACGAATTAAACAGACCTGATTCGGCAGAGTTTTATCTTTCAATTGTTATAAATACATCGAAGAACCTTCACTTACTTGCAAAAGCATATTACGCACTTGCAACATTATATAAAAACCAAGGGAAAGAGAGTATAAGCAAAGATTACTTTCAAAAAATTTTAGAGGCATTTCCTGATGACATTATTGCTAACGAAGTGAGAAAGATACTGGGATTGAATATAGTTACAGCAACCATTGACACAACAGAAAAACTTTATCTGAAAGCTGAAGAATATATTCTTAGTAAAAACTTTACAGAGGCACTTTCTCTGCTAAAAAATACTATTACATACTCTGGTTCTTCAGTTTATCAGAAGTCTTTATATGCTATAGGATGGATTTTTGAAAATTATTTTCACAATAAAGACAGTGCTTTAACTTATTACAATAGGCTAATTAAAGAGTTCCCCTCATCTTCGTATTCAGAAACTATAAAGGCTAAAGTTGAGTTTTGGACTAACCCAAACAAAGAGAAAGTTGAAGAAAAAGATACCACTAAAACACTCGATACCTTATCAAATAGTATAGACAATAAAAATACTCTTCAACAAGAAAATTTCCCTGAGTTAAACCTTCAAGAAGAGCAGAAGCAAGTTACACCTACCGAAGGAGAAGCCGAAGAGCCAACGTACAAACCGGAAAACTAACTCTGCTGCGCTAAAAATAAAAATGAAAATTTACCTGGAGTTCATTTGTGTTTTCCGCTCTGTCATCAATAAGAAATCTTAGCATTGTTTCTGTTTCAAGCCCAAATAATGGGAAGAAGGAAAAACCTATACTGTGTCTCATTAACCTATCGGTAGAAAGATCGCGATTGGGATCTTTGTATTCAAATTGGTATCTAACTTCCAACCCTTTTATTAACATTAAATTAAATTCATTATAGTAATAAAGAGATCTCGTCAGGACATCTACAAGCCGAGTTTCTACAAAATTAACTTCTCCTATCACAGCAATTTTCTGAAAAATACCAAACCTTAGTGAACCTCCAATTGCTCGATTTGAGGCATCCGTTAATAATCCAGAAACAGGATCAAGATAATTAAAAGGATTAGAATATAAAAAAGAAGAAACACAAAAATTGAAATTATCACTTATGACAGTATTAAAAGAGCTATTAGCTACCACCATTTTTTTGGGGTCTGCATCAAAAAATTGAGTTCTCAAACCATTAAATATTCCTGTTGAAAAATCAAGTTCCGGGATCGGACTAAAACCAATCTCTAAACCTGCATCGGCTGAATGTGGAGCATTAAGTAGATCTGCTCTCTGGAATGCGCGATGTTCAGGTATACGTGTACCATAGTTTGGAACAAATCGTCCTATTTTGACATAGAAAGACACTGGTAAGTTTAACACCATACCATACACTTCTGGTTTAGTAGGAGTAGAGGGAATTTGTATTCCCGGGGCTATAAAGATTCTAATATATTTATTAACTGCGGCATTCAAATATAAATCTCCTTGCATAGTAAGGAACTGTTTTTGTGTTGATTGGTTGGCCATCTGGTTTTCAGAATATACTACTCTCACATCTCCACCAAGAGAAAAATTTTTTGTTATTTGTGGGTCAAAATTTTCAGAAACTGAATATTTTTTCAGAGCCTCCAGCCCAAGAAACTTTTTAGCAAAAATAATCCCATACTTATTTCGTATTGAACCTCCGGAAGGATTGTAATGACAATCTGAACACTTATCACCTGTGTATGCAGAAAAACGAGGAAAAGCCTCAATTACAGAACTCCATAAAGAAAATAAAATAAACAAAGTGGCAATAAATTTCCACTTCATAGATTTACTGTTAAGGTGTTATCTTCCGAATTATACTCGGTTCTATAAGAAATTAGATTCTTCTTAGCAGGTCCATTAAGAACCTTGCCGGTCTTACTAAACTCCGAACCATGACAGGGACACTCAAACTTTGTACCATCAAATTCAACATCACATTTTTTATGAGTACAGGTAATATTCAAAGCAACAAATTTCGACTCAGAGGTTCTAATTACAATAACCTTAGAAGAAATCATTTCATAGCCCCCAATTTTGCCCAGAGAGGGGTAATCAGAAATTTTTATAACCCGCGGGTTATTACTTTCTGCTACCACAAAACCCTCTGCATCCATTACAGCAAATAATGAATCAACATTAACCAGCTTTCCAAATAAGGGGATTAAAGCAAGTAGTTTTCCTGTATTTCTAATGAAATTTCTTCTGTTAGATTTTTTACTCATTTTGTTTCAATTAATTCAGCAAAGAAAGTCCCTCCGTTTATTTTCCCTTTTAGAGTACTAAGGTAAAAGTTCCCTTTAAGTTGTTTTGTTAGTATTTTAAAATCAATAAGGATATTATAGTCAGCTATCTTTGGATTTGTATTAATGGTCCCACTCTTCGCTGTCGTTGAATATTGACCATTAAATACCCCCTTCATAGTTGAAAATCCAGCAAATTCATTATTATAAACTTTAGTGAAATTATATTTCCCCTGAAAAGTATTATCATCAGCAGTTTCAAAAAACATAATTCCCTCAACAAGGATTTGGTCAAGAGTATCTTTCATAACAAACTTAAATTGCTGTTCACAAAACATTGAACAGTAAGTTGTACAACCACATTTTGCAGAACAACCATAGTAAATAGAAGCTGCAAGAAGAAACAACAAGGCAACTGAAAATATTTTTTTCATATTATTTTACTTATTTAATTAACACCATCTTTTTGACATTATAATAAACTAACTTGCCGTTAGTTAGATCTCTGGCAATAAGTTTATAAAAGTAAATTCCACTAGCAAGCGAAAACTTGCTTGTATTAAACACAAATGATTGTTCCCCGGGTCCGTAGTAAGCATTATCAAGTAACCTTGCTACTTCCCTCCCGGTTGCATCATATACAACAAGCGTAATAGTGGAAACCTGAGGCACATCAAATCTTATAAAAGTAACAGGATTGAATGGATTTGGATAATTTTGGAGCAGCGCAAACATTGTTGGAGGTTCAGAAGAATTTATTACTGGCCCAAAACATAATCCTTGATTATAGCGTAATCTTACTGTGTCACCAGGCATTGGTCCAAAGCCATTTCGTAAATTAGTTGCACCGTTGAGGTGACAATAACTCATCAAAGTACCATTATAATTGGGTTGGGTAAAACTAAAACACCCCCCTTCGGCAGTGTAGCAAGAATCTATCGCTCCTATAACATTAGCCCTTATAGGCCACCAGCAAGCATGGGTATGCATAGAGCCAAAGTTGTGCCCCATTTCGTGAGCTACTACAGTCACTGTCCAGGAATATGTTGGGAACACGTAATAAGTAGTATCAATATTACTGAATGCAAAACGTCCCGAAGAATCTACTGGATCATAATGCCCACAAAGCTGCCGTATCCAAGCAATACCCCCAAAACCATTTGGGCGTGTAGAAAGTAAGTGAGCAAGGTCTCCACTGAAATTATCCTTTGTATTGCTACCGAAAGCAAGTAATATCTCATAAGAATCAAATAAATACATATAAGGATCTGGACTTGTATACACTGCTATTGAGGCAATTTGAATCGGTAGATACTCGTTCTGGTAGATAGTAGCAACTGAATTGAAAAAGCCTGTCACATAATTTGCGACCTGTTGTGTATTTGAATTCTTATCTAGAAAAGTTCTATAATCAGCTACAAAATAAGTAGTCACAGCTCTTCTGGCAAGCATACCGGGTTGCTCTATTGAATTTTTAATTGGTTTTAGCATTTTATTCGAGGCATCATCAACCTCGCATTTGAAACTGAAAGGGACTTTTAAATCTCTATCATTATATATAATATACTTATTTGTTATTTGTTTATTATCCAAAAGAGGACCTAAATTATAATTCCCATTTTCATCAGCCAGAACACCCATAATATGATCATCAAAAACACTTACACTTGCAATTGAACCCTCGTGGTTTTTTATTCTACCACGATAATATACTCCGGGGGTATACTGAACTTGCTGAACTCCTTTATTTGACATTTCAACAACCTTAAAATCAGAACCAAGTATGTTTACTTTTGTCAATTCTAAGACTATGTCTTCTTTTTCATTAATTGGAATGTTTAGTATAATATTTTCAGATTTTGACTCTTTAAGCTTTCTCAGTTCCAAGTAATCGATTTGCATTACTGAAGCTTTTGTCACATAACTCTCAAGTCCAGAGGTTTTTATCCCGTCTAAAACTAACTTGAAAGGAGAGTAAGTTTTAAACTCATATAAACCCATTTTGGCCTCAATAACATCGTTAATAAGTAGTCTCGATTCATCAATAGTGTAATAATACTTCGTTGTTTCTAAATTATCCAGAGTACTCTCACCTAAGCCTATTGCAATAAGACTGATAATTGATAATAAAACCATACCAAAACCATTGAGTATTAATGTTTTCATTCTAAAGTCTCCTTTAGTTTGTTTTTAAGTAAGTTAGTACGCGTTCAATTCCTCGTCCGTGTAATTGCATTTTCAAACCGCTATTGTCAGTAAAAAAAGAAACATCGTAACTAACACCTGTAGAAGTATAAGTGAGCACGTTATTTTGATAGGTGTATTGCCTGACTACAGGGGTCTTGCCGGGACATTGTAAAGTTGCACTCCCCCCACTGAGTGTAGCAATTTCTCCAAGACAAACATCTTGCAAATTGCCCTCCATCTTGACCAACTCCCAGGTACCCTCTACAGAACCGCTTGTTGATTGTAGAAGATTATCACAGTTCGAACCAATAAAGAAAAAAAACGCAATGGTAAAGTACAGAATAATTTTTAGATTAATTTTCATATCCATAAGAAATTATTAATTATTTTTTGAAAAATACTATTAATTATTCTATTTTGCAATAGGTTTAAGAAAATTTATATTGTTTTAATTAAACTATAGAAAGCATATTTTTGTTTCTTTATGGATTTATTTACTATTATAAAGAATTTTCGTAAAGGTATTTTTGTAGCTTTATTTCTCGTAGTAATTGAGGATGTTGCCTGGATAGTTGAACCAACTGTCTTTGGGAAAGTAATAGATGCTGTTATTGATGTTCAATATGAAAAAACCGAAATGGAAGGATTACAACATTCTATTGACTCACTTAAACACCATTCCTCTGAAGAAAAGGATAGCAGCGATATTCAAGCTCTGGAAGATTCTTTGCATAATTTGCATACCCAATTTCACAATTCATATTTAGGCCCCTTGTTGTTATGGGTTGCTGTATTCATTATTAATTCTGGCACGGGGTCTCTGCGACGCTCTTATGACCCAAGGGTCTTTTTGAAGATATACGCTAAAATTGCAATGACTGTTAGCGATATTTCTTTGCGCAAACAACTTTCAACATCCATAGCTGCCACAAGAGCCGAACTTGCCTATCAATATATATCATTTTTTCAATATCGCGTTCCTGAAATTATAGAAAATATTATTTACATCTCAGGAGCAATTTTTGCTTTGTATTTTTTTGATTGGCTAATTGCTCTTGTATGTCTCTTAATTATAGTTCCTCTTTATATAGCAAACGGTATATACCAAAATAAAGTTTTCAGACTTCAGCGTGAGTTTCATGATAACTACGAAAACATTTTTAACGTGTTTGATAAAAAAGACCCTGAATATGTCTATAATTATTACACTCAGTTAGCTGAACCTCAGAAAAAAATTGCAGACTGGGGAGCTATTAATTTCACAATTTTGAGAATTACACTTCTGGCAATTTTTGTAGTAGTGTTATTTATATCAATTGACCTTGATAATTTCAGTGCTGGTGAACTGTACTCTATCGTCGCATATCTCTGGACTTTTGTAACTGCAACAGAAAACTTTCCAGAATTAATGGAAAACTGGACTTCTCTACGAGATATCTCTCGACGAATTAAGCTTGACAAATATTAGTTCATATTCTCCATAAATACTGAATTTTCAAAAAGATTTGACGACTGGAAAGTTGATACTGAAAATTGTTCCCATTCCCATTATTTATTGGAACATTAAGATATTCATACGATGAACCAGCATAAAAGACAGAAAAGGGATTTATTTTATAGCTTACCAAAGGATCAATTATAATTTGCTTATTAAACGAATCATATTGTATTATAACTCTAACTGAAAATTTATCATTGAAATAATAAGTGCTTTTCACTCTCCAAAGATAACCTGCATAGAGCTTTTCACCTCTATAGGTTTTTGCCAGTTCAAAATAATTATAAGAATTTTCTACAAAGAGATTATTTTTAGCTATTAGAGTATTCCAGATTTCAAGATTGTATCCGAAACCAATATAAGAAGGGGTATTTCTTATAATATATTTGCCGACTTCAAATGAAAAACCACCTCTTAAAAACTTAAAGGTATTAGAACTCACAGAAATTCCAACTCGCCTAACTCCCTGGTTGAATACACCTCCCACATCTTCATTATTCACAAGAAAAACATGTGAATTTAAAGTAATTTGCTTCTTAAATTCGACGTCGCAACTTAAGTTTGCAAATTCTTCTTTTAATTGTCCTCTGAAATTATGCCTTATAAATCCAAATATAGATGGTTCGATTCTATTTATAATCGACATCTTTGGATAGAAACTTAAGCTTTGATATGTGGAAAGTGTTCGGTAATTATTACGAGAAACAAAACCTAAATCCGCCCGTGCATTGGGAGAAACATCATCATAAGATAGAGAAAAATTCCATAATTCCGCACTCCGTAGAAATTTAATGCCAAATGCTAAACCTGTGAATTTTTCTCCATCTAATTGAATTGTTTTCGATTCCCAGAATCCTTTCCTTTCATACTCAGTAGATGTAATCTCCTTTGTGTCAGCATTAACAATCTGAAACTGAAATGCATAATGTTTCAAGAAACGAACTTTACCATCTAATCCATAAACTCTGTTCATTCCATCTATATCGAAAAGTGTTTTATTTTCAGACCGAACTTCTCTATCTGTTAGAATGAGTCCTATATACGAATCTTTCCACAATGATTTCTTAACTCTAAATACGTTTGCAAAAGATTGCCTCACAGTTAAGAGATAATCACTAAACTCTTCAAAAGGTAAAATAAAAGGGGTTTTTTTATCATAAGCAGAAATAAAACCAATTTCGTAATCTCCAAATTTCCCGGTAACTTTAAAAGCATATAAAGGATTGTTTATGGACCTCGTGTAAACTATATTAAAAGGGGTAGCAAAAATATAGTTCCCCTCGATGAAGAAGGGGCGTTTTTCAGTATAAAAGATTGCGTAAGTATTATTAACATCAATAACTCCTGCATCTGCTTCAACTTGTGAGAAGTCTGGGTTAAATGTTAAATCAACAGTAAAGTTTGAAGTAAAACCATACTTGATGTTAATTCCTATTTGACCTTTGATTTTTTCATTTTTAAACTCTGAGCTGGCTAAAGTTTCATCTGATAGTTTTCCTAATTGACTTCCTACAACAAATGGTATAATCTCCACGTTTTTCCCGCTTCTTACTTTTTGAATTCCTGTTAAAGTTGCTGAATGGTGGTAAAGTGTTGGGTCATCTCTGAGGATTGGAACCCATGAAATCTGTTCGCGGCTTTGACGTGGACGAATCCTAAAAATGTGAAAATTCCAGATTTGATTTTCTCTTGACGGAAATCTGAGCGATTTAAAAGGAATCTTAATTTCTACCGTCCATCGATCATAGAGTTTATAGGCAGCAGAATACCAAACCGCATCATAAGTTTCGTCTTCTTTACCTGAAGAATACCACAATAAATCTCCCTGAATGCCTTCAGGATTAACAAAAAATTCAAATGCTTGTTTCCCTTCTCTATAGGGATCAATAGAAATCCCTACTATATCGTCACTGAAGATATTATCTCTTTCATTGATAGTACTACGAATCTCCTGCATTTTATTATCATAGCATATAAAACCTATATATAAATTATCAGAATCATAAAACATCATAGCCTGAGTTTGAACTTGTGGCTTAACATTCGAACGTGGGTATATCTCAAAGAAACCTTTTATTGGGGGTAATTGTTTCCATACTGACTCGTTCAGGACACCATCAATTTCAATATCTGCATTTTCTAATTTCTGCACTACATATTTATACTTGCTGTAATCTACTGAATCTGGCAAAAGGAGTAAAGACTCTGCTAAACTATCCTGTAAGACTGTAGTATCAATAATTTGAAGAGAATCATTGTTTAGATAAGCAAAACTTTCACTCAAAAACATTACAATTAGAAAGGGTAACAAAAATGCAAATGGTTTCATACATATTTTACTTTTCATTCTATACGAGCAGGAGAACAAAGAGTTGCATATAATTAAACTTATTCAGTTGAAGCAAGTTGTGCAGATCTATCTGCTATTTTAAGCTTGTTAATTATTTCAAATAAATCCCCTTCCATCACTTCAGAAAGGTTATACAATGTTAACCCGATACGATGATCTGTTACTCGATTCTGGGGGAAATTATATGTCCTGATTTTTTCGCTTCTGTCTCCAGATTTAACCATTTGTCGTCTTTTTTCTACTATTTCTTTATCCCTTTTTTCTAATTCCAATTCATATAGTCTTGAACGTAATACTTTTAACGCTTTCATTTTGTTTTTTAATTGGGACCTTTCGTCCTGACACTGCACAACAATTCCTGTAGGAATATGGGTAATTCTAATGGCGGTTTCTACTTTATTTACATTCTGCCCTCCAGCTCCACCTGATCTAAAAACATCAATTCGCAAATCGTTTTCATCTATCTCAACATCAACATCTTCTGCTTCCGGCAGTACAGCAACCGAAGCAGCTGACGTGTGTATTCTACCGTTTGCTTCGGTTTTAGGAACGCGCTGTACTCTATGTACACCGCTTTCATACTTTAAGCTACTATAAACATTCAGACCACTTATATTTATTATTACTTCCTTAACTCCCCCAGGGATAGATGCTTCACTAATATCTATAAGATCCACCTTCCAGCCCATTTTTTCAGCGAAACGAACATACATTCTGTATAATTCAGCAGCAAAAAGTGAAGCTTCTTCCCCACCTGTACCTGCACGGATTTCCATTATAACATTTTTACTATCATTAGGATCTTTAGGAAGTAATAATTCTTTTAAAGTTTCCTGGAGTTTGTCAATTTTCTTTTCTTCTTCTTCAATCTCTGCTTTTGCTAACTCTTTTAGCTCTGCATCTTGAGTTTCATAAAGCAATTTTTTATTTGATTCAAGATCTGTTTTCAACTGTTGATACTGGTCATACAATGATACAACTTCATTAAGTTCAGCATACTCTTTTGACAGTTTTCGAAACTCCGGTTGATTATTCACCACTTCTGGAATAGAAAGGAGATTTGATATTTCCTGAAAACGTTTTTTTATTTCTTCTAACTTTTGAAACATAAAGTATCTTAATACTTAACAAAATTTAATTAAATCAAATTTTGATTAATATACCTTTTGTAATCTATATATTGCGGAAAATCCAGAAGAACAACATTAGCGATGTAGTTATCAACAGTATGTAATTATCAAGAGGGATTTCAGGGAGAGTTTTACCTCGAATTAAAAATATAAAGTTTCTTAAAAAAATGTAACTAAATATAGGAATAGTAAACACAGCCAGAGCATTTGCTTTAAGAGCATTAGTAAATTCTAAATGCAGAAAGTAATGTAAACTATGGGTCCCACCACAACCGGGACAAAGTTTTCCGGTTATTGATTTAAAAGCACAAACGGTAACCGGTATATTATCAGGATCAATAAAATATAAAAATATCCCCCCTCCTAAAAAAGTTAAAAGTATCAAGCTTGAGGTAAGCTTTTTCCGAAAAATCTTATCTTGCACCTGAAATTATTTGACCAAATTCAATTTTTCTCCAAACTGCCCAATTACAGGTAAAGGTTCGGCTTTTCCATTTAGGGCATTCACTATGCCAAGAATTAATAATATAAAACAAAACAGATTGATAAGGTAGAAAACTGCGCCTACGATAATAAAAGAGCCAATTGTTCCAGCCAGGAAACCTATAATGTTGCAAATTACCAATACTATTGCTTGCTCTGTATGAAACATTACAAACTTATTTTTTCTACTTTCATCGGTTAAAAGGGGAACAAAAAAAATTAAATAGGCAACAAATGCCATAATTTTACCTGATTCAATTTCTTCCGGGGTAAATTCTATGTGACGCTTTGTTTCAGCCATAAAGTAAATTTTAGATTAGTTTAATAAAAGCGGTTGTCACTTTACCAATAACAACCGCAGAAATTGAAAGCTATGAAACTATTTTCTTAACAAAGGATTCCCATTTGCGTCTTTAAACTTACCAGTAGCAATCATAATAAGATCTATTAAGCTCCATATACCACACCCCCCCAGCGTTAGAAGTTGTACAATTCCTATTCCAATGTGTCCGGTGTAAAATCGATGTACTCCAAGTACTCCAAGGAAGATACATAAGAGTAAAGTTGTAAGCCAATCTTTTTGTTCTACGTTTTGTTCCATAACTGTTTATTTTAGTTTTTAAAGAATGATTTTATAGGATTTATCTAAAAATCGCTTTTATACTACCCCAGGTATTTTTTATTCCGGATACAGAATGAATTACAGTTATCACATTTGAATATACATAACTTCCATTCTGTTGAATACATTTCAACCTGTAATAATAAATAACAGATGAATTATTGGCTCGTGTAACACTATTATCAAGGTAGGAATAATAAGAATTATTTCCTGTAGCATTGACTGACTTTAAAAATATGAAATTATCAGGATTGACTGCACTCCTTTCAATTTCAAATCTCGTTGTACCACCTTCATCTCCAGTTTTCCATTCAATTAATATTCCATCATTAACTTCCCGTGCAGTAAAGTATTGTAATGTTACACTCGCATACAACACACCCGAAGTAGCTAAAACTAAAATAAACAGTATTAATTTTCTTACCTGTATATAACTTTTCATCTCACCTCAGTTGTAGAAATATAGAAGTATTAAAAAAAAATGTCAAGTACTAAACTATTTTTTTAAAATAACAATTCAATTTTATAAATACAGAAAATTTGTTAGTTTTAGTTATGTATTTTTATATAGGTATTGATTCTGGAGCTACTAACTGCAGGTTCCTTATTGAAACTGTTAAAGCAAAAACCTATGAATTTTCAAAAAGAGCAACACACTTACCAACTGCTGGAGCTAAAAGTTTTGCGATTAATTTATCTAACAAGCTTAACTCTTTGTTAAAAAAGCTCCATCTCACAAACGACCATTGCAAAGGCTTGTGTATAGGAATTGCTGGTGCCAGAAGCAAAAAACTAAAAAAGACGGTAAAAGAACAGATTATTAAAACCACAAACATAGCAAATGTTATAGTAACATCTGATACTGAAATCGCTCACTATGGAATTTATAATGACGGAGAAGGACTAATCTTTATCAGTGGAAGTGGTTCTATCCTCTATGGGAAAATAAATGGCGAAATCCAGCAGGCAGGAGGATGGGGAAGAATTGTTGGTGACGCAGGAAGCGGATATCAAATTGGACAATTGGCTCTGCAAAAAATAACTGATGATTTTGATACTATATCAAACAATAAGAATGTTTCTTTTTTTACCACAACTGTTTGTAAAATAACTGGATTCACTCCTGAAAATTTAATTGAATTGATATATCTAAAAAATTTTCCTGTAGCTTCTTTAGCAGAACATATAATCAAAATCGCAGATAAGGGTAATAAAACTGCTCGCGAAATTTTAGATTGCAGTATAGACTCTGCTATGAAATATTTTGATGCAATTTTATCAAGAATTCCAAAGAAAACTAAGAAAATTAAACTTGCTTTAGTTGGAAGCCTTGTAGAAAGCGAAAACTACTTCTCAAGAAGTTTTAAGGCTAAATTAAAAAAAAACTATCCCTTATTTGAAATAATACAATTATTACATCAGCCTGTTTTCGGAGCTTTAGAAATGGCAAAAAAAGAATTTCCTTATGAAGAAAGTTGATTATATATTAATTCTTGATTTTGGTTCTCAGTACACACAACTAATTGCACGTAGAATTCGTGATATGAAAGTGTATTGTGAAATCCATCCGTATTACATTGATATAAAGCAGCATATAATAAATGAAAACATTCATAAAAATGTAATAGGAATAATTTTATCAGGAGGACCTTCAACTATTACTGATAAAGAAGCCCCTTTTCTATCATTAGAAGTTTTCAAATTTATTTTAAATCTCCATATACCCATACTGGGAATTTGTTATGGCTTACATCTATTAGCCGTTTTAACAGGAGGAAAAGTAGTAAAGTCAACTGCAAGAGAGTATGGTAACACAAAAATTTTTAGAACTGCCAGTTCGCGCCTGCTTGCAGGGACTAAATCTAAATTTATCTCCTGGATGAGCCATGGAGACACAGTTAAAGAGTTATCTCACAGATTAATAGTAACATCCCAAAGTAATAATAACGTCATAAGTTCTTTTGAAGACCCCAAGAATCAAATTTATGCCACACAATTTCATCCTGAGGTTACAAATACAGAATATGGAACAAAAATTCTGAAGAATTTCGTATTTAGAATTTGCAAAGCTAAAAACTTATTTGAACCTGAATCTTTTGTAAAATCAAAAATTAAGGAAATCCAGGACACTGTAAAAGATAAGTTTGCAATTTGCGCTTTAAGTGGAGGCGTAGATTCTTCCGTTGCTGCCGTTCTTTCATACCGTGCCTTAAAGAAAAATTTAATTTGTATACATATCGATAACGGTTTATTGAGAAAAAATGAAAGTCTGGAAGTTGTTAATTTATTCAAAAACAAATTTGGATTTAAGTTAATATTTATTGATGCATCAGAGTTATTTTTGAAACGATTGAAAAATGTTATAGATCCGGAAAGAAAGCGTAAGATTATTGGAAAAACTTTTATCGAGGTTTTCGAACAACAGGCTGAGATATTAAAAAAACAAAATAAAAATATTCAGTTTCTGATTCAGGGAACTATCTATCCTGACGTAATTGAATCTGCAAAAACTAAAGGTCCTGCTGCTTCCATAAAATCCCACCATAATGTTGGGGGGTTACCTGATAAAATGAAATTAAAAATTGTTGAACCATTAAGGGAACTTTTCAAAGATGAAGTCAGAAGAATAGGTGTTCAACTTGGAATACCACAGAAGTTTCTTAAAAGACACCCTTTTCCGGGACCGGGATTGGCCGTAAGGATAATCGGGGATATTGATAAAAATAAGCTCTCTATTTTGAAAGAAGTAGATGATATTTTTATTAAAGGTTTACATAAACATAAACTTTATAACAAGATATGGCAAGCGTTTGCTGTGCTTCTTCCTATTAAGACAGTAGGAGTAATGGGAGATGAAAGAAGCTACGAGAATGTTGTCGCACTCCGAGCAGTAACTTCACAAGACGGAATGACAGCAGATTTTTATTATTTTCAAAAAAGCTTCTTTTCGGAAATATCAAACCAAATTATCAACAACGTTAAAGGTATAAATAGGGTAGTTTACGACATCAGTTCAAAACCTCCCTCAACAATAGAATGGGAATAGATATGCTGTATAATAAATAGTACACTTTTTTTAGGTAAAACTTTAAGAATTTAGCTTATTTTTAAGGGGTGTCTACTTTTTTAGAATTTTGGACTTGACAAATTGGTTTTTTATATATATTTTTGAACTGTTAATTAACTATTTTTTTATAAACCAAAGCCAAAAATACAGGAGGTATTAAATGGCAAACATTAAAAAAATGTTCATTACGCTGGTAACATTCGCATTCATCAGCGGGTCATTACTTGTGGGATGCGGTGGACTCAGTGACGAAGAACTTGCAGAATTAAAAAGTCTTGAGGATCAAGTAGCAGCGTTGAAAGACGATGTGAAGAAGATGGAAGACAAGAAAGCTGATTTGCAAAAACAAATTCAGCAAAAAGACAATGAGATTAAAGCAAAACAAAAACTCATTGATGCAGTTAAAAACTGTAAGTAATTTTTTAAAAAAATTTTTTAAAAACCTTTAAAAGGAGAATTAAACAAGATGAAACTCAATAAATTTTTAGTAATCCTATTCGCTTTCTCCTTGGTCCTCTTTACCAAAGCTTTCGCTCAGGAAGAACAAGAAATGGATAGAGACACCTGGCAAGCACGAATGGAACAAGCTAAAGCGGATATCGCTGATTTGACAGCAAAGAAAGATGCTCTGCAAAAAGATATTGATGCTTTAACAAAGCAACTTAACGACAAGAATGCAGAATTGACCAAGGTAACTAATGAATACAACACCTTAGTCCCCCAAGCAAAGTATGATGAATTTAATAAAGACCTCAAGCATCTTGAAGGTATCGTAAGCAAGAAGGAAGGTAAGAAAGAAGATGCTGAAGCACTATATGCGAAATTAGCTGCTAGCAATTTGAAATGCCATCCGGACTTTGCAGACAGAATGAAGAAAGTAAAACAAGGATTGGACAGCTGGCAAATCGTCGAACAAAAGCCTGCTGGCTATACTGTCGTAAAGGGTGACTGCCTCTACAAGATTGCAGGCAAGAAAGAAATCTACAATGATCCTAAAATGTGGCCTGTTCTCTGGGAAGCCAATGAAAAAGGCGTTGTATCAGCTCCTCCAAAAGTTAAGAAAACTATAAAGAATCCTAACCTTATCTATCCTGGACAAGTACTAAGCGTTCCTAAATTAACTGATGCCTTGAAGAAGTCAGGATTAGAAAAAGCTAAGAAGTGGAAAAGAGCAATGAAGAAAAGAGTTGTAAAGGAAGAAGGAAAGACTGAAGAAAAGAAAGATGTAAAGAAAGAAACTAAGAAAGAAGAAAAGAAGGATGTAAAGAAAGAAGAAAAGAAAGAAACTAAGAAAGAAGAAAAGAAGGATGTAAAGAAAGAAGAAAAGAAAGATGTAAAGAAAG
>JBNAVJ010000001.1:0-613754 GCA_049700455.1 Ignavibacteria bacterium | reverse complement strand
AAGAAAGAAGAAAAGAAGGATGTAAAGAAAGAAGAAAAGAAAGATGTAAAGAAAGAAGAAAAGAAAGATGTAAAGAAAGAAGAAAAGAAGAAGTAATTAATAATTTCTTTTGTACTAAAAAGCCTTTATACTATTGTATAAAGGCTTTTTTTAATTTACATCGTCTAAAAAAAGGGAGAAGTATAAAACGGAAAAAATAATTGAATTAAATAATTGCCCTGATATAGCTAACCTTTGCGGCTTTAACGACGAAAATCTTGAGCTTATAAGGCAAAAAATTCAATCTGTAATAGTCGTAAGAGGTAAAAATTTGATTATTAAAGGCGAAGAAAGTGAAATTCCACTTATTGAAAGAATATTTAACGAATTGATTTTTTTACAAAATAGACAGGGTACTTTAACAAAAGGGGATGTAACCCTTGTAATTGACCTTGTATTAGATAGCAAAAAAAACTTCGAAAATCATTACGGGATTTCTGAGAATGACATTGAAAACATTATACTTTTTAAAAAAAACGACTTTATTAGACCAAAAACCAAAACTCAAGTTGAATATTTTCAAAAGGTTAAAACTAATGATATAGTTTTCGCAATTGGACCAGCAGGAACAGGGAAAACATATCTTGCTGTTGCTTTCGCTGTCACTGCTTTGAAAAACAAAGAAATTGAAAAAATTGTATTAGCCAGACCTGCTGTTGAAGCAGGTGAAAGTTTGGGATTCTTACCAGGGGACCTGGCTGAAAAAATTGATCCATACTTGAAGCCCTTGTATGATGCTCTTGAAGATATATTACCTTATGAAAAACTACGTTCCTATTTAGAAAAAGACATAATAGAAATTGTGCCTTTGGCTTATATGAGGGGAAGAACTTTAAATAATTCCTTTGTAATTCTTGACGAGGCTCAAAACGCAACAACAATGCAAATGAAAATGTTTCTTACAAGACTGGGACCTGATTCAAGAGCTATTATTACCGGAGATGACACACAAATAGACTTACCTAATCGAGAAATGTCGGGACTTATACAGGTTCAAGAAATTCTAAAGGGTATAAAAGGAATTGAATTCGTTTACTTTAAGAAAACAGATGTAGTTAGACATAGACTTGTTAGAGATATAATAAACGCATATGAACAATACAATAACCGTGAATCATAAATTTTTGTTTTTTGTTATTTTCCATTATTAGGTTGACTTATTTATTTAGTTTAAATAAATTTATTTAATTGAAAAAGGGTTAATTATAAACTCAAATTTAAGAAAATGGCACTTAAAGGTACTTTAGCAAAGAAAAAGAAATCACAGTTTACAATAGTTGAAACTCCTCAACTAACAGAACAGGAAATTTTAGACAAAGTTAAGGAGGTAAGAGAGAACCACTCTGAACTTGTTCAGATTAACAACTATATTGTAAACAAGCACCTTTCCCACATTGATCGTGAAGGTTTCAGAGATATTTTAGGTTCAGCTGTACCGTCATTTGTTGTTCTTTTGTTGTCACTTTTTATCGATGTATCCTATGTTCCATTTTTGGGGAGGGTCGCAAATAATTTTGCAAACTGGCTTTTCCCGGGTGCTCAGTTAACAAACCAGAATGTGGAACCTGTTAGATTTTGGTGGTTGCCTTTTGCAGTATATATACTATTCGTGTTATTTGCATACTTCTCAAACAGAAGCCTGAAACGACAAATTAGAACAAAAGGTCCATCAGAAGAAATTATATCACGAATTGTTGAGAGTTATAGTGGTCTGGTGGATGCCATTGGAACAGCAATGCCTCTATTAGGAGCAGCTATACTTTTAATTTCTATAAAAGAAGGACCCACAATTTTTCTCGGATTCTCGGTTCCTTTTGAAATTAAATCAATTGTAATACTTGCAATGGCAAAGCTTTACGGAAGCGTTTTCGAGGTGCAGGGATTACAATTTCAGGCAATTACAGAAGAAGTTAGTCGATTTGAAAAAGAATACACCTTTTACAATGACAGCAAGAACCATATTGAACTGGCTGAAATGATTTCAGAAGCAAACGAAGAACTCGTTTCAAACCTGGTTTCGGGTGGAGGGTTGAAAGGGGTTTCAAAAGAAGATGCTGAACAAATATTTAAGTTTATTAAATATACACATGAAACAAATGAAGCGTTCACAAAGAACGTTCTTGTAATGAAAAATGCCATAACCGAGTTGAGTAACATTAAACTATTTGACTCAACTGTTATTTCTCAAATTAACAACACAGTTGCTACTTTAACAAATCTGGCTACTATAGTACAGAAGACTGCTGAATATTCTAATGTACTGAAAGAAAACGTTACGGCACTTGAAAAACTCGCACAGCAAATTAATAACATTAAGTTACCAGATGAAAAAATCTTGCTTGAATTGCAGCGAACTTCAAAGATTATTAATGAAACTGTAAATAGTCTTAAAGATTCTAATGCTCTTAAGGGGTTAGATAATCTGGTTTACATCGCAGGTAAACGGTAATGCTTTAAAAAATGTTTATTAGAATCATTAAAGTATAAAAACTATGAGAGGCACAAGAGATGTAAAATTTGTGATATATCAAGTGCTCTATATTTTTGTCGTGTGTGTCATAGCTTTAAAAGGTGCTGATATTAATCTTGAAGAAGTAATTGACGTAAAAAAAGTAGTTGAACGTTCATATGCTGACTCACTAAAACGATTTATCGACTCAATACTGGCTTTAGGGCTAGTACCCCAGATTTCCATTGATACTACTAAACAGTTTACCCTTGAAGATTTGCAACGAGCTATTGCAGAAATAAAAAAAGAGATACCATCTCCGGAAGAAAAGAAAATGCTGGTTGCCTTACAGCCGGATGAAATGATTGTAAAAAAATCGGAATATGTACCGCCAAAGGTCGAACCGGAACTTAAAGAATCAAAAGACATTCAAGCAAAAGTGCAAGGAGTTCAACTGACACAATACACAGTGAATAAGATTACCAATCCATACAATGGTACGCTGGAAATTCTTGGAGATGGAAAGTTACTTGCATCTATTCCCCCAAAGCAAAGTGCCACTGTGAAGATAGGAGGAGAATCAAAGCTGACATTTAAAGTTGGTGATGCAATGGATGTAGTATCAACAAAAGAAAACCAATTACCTCAAATTACACTTCAGAAAGTTGGACCATCTGGGGAAGATGCCAGTCTGCGCTCAGTTCAGGGTAGTGTTGGTTACCGTATAATTATCACTGATGATTTTCCCTCTAATCTTGAAGTGAGTTTTAGCGGACCTGTAATTACAAAACAGGTAGATAAAAACGTTTTTGACGTAACTCTAAACTTCTTACAATCTGAGACTGCTTTTGATGCATGGAGTAAGAATAAAAGCGCACCATATAAGGTCACATTTTCAGTTACTGTCAAAGATAAATATGCTCCAAATCATACAACAACAAGAAGCGGAACATTTACTTTTGGCAAATGGTAAAAAATCAATTGGTAAAATAAACCACAAAAATATGTCGCACAAATTTATCAAAGTTACGTTCCTGTTATTATTCGCATCACTGGTGTTAGTTAATATTAACGGGTATTCTCAGGAGATAATTACAACACCTGATACTTCAGGGGGACCTGTAATCACTACTGAAGAACCTACTACTATACCAGTTGATACGACCAAGCCACCGGAGCAAGGTATTAAATTTGAAGGAACAACATCTACCAAGACCACACAAAAAACTGTAAAATATGTTTTTAAAGAAGACCCTAAAGATCCTACAAGTTGGGCTTTTTTTAGAATTACTGCAAAAAAAGATGAAGCTGATATCTTCACAGAAATTCAGGACGTTTTTAAGATTAAGCCCTATCTTGAAACCTTTGTCTTAACAGCTGACTTTCGTGAAGGAGGTGCTAGAACTGTTCAAATTGGGGAAGGAGATGAAGCCCCTTCTGTCCCTCTCGATGCTATTCCAGATTCTACACTGATGAAACTAATTATGTGGAGGGGGGCAAACAAAGTAAATCTTTCAAAGACAGGATACAACTGGGGTTCTGTATTCATTGATTGGACAAAAAACATTCGCATAGATGATTTTCTTTCCCCCCCTGCCAAGGAAAGGGAAATTGTTAATACTATTGCTTACATCAACCCCTATCTCAACTTCTTCGGTGGTGACCCTCTCGGTATCCCTCTGAAAAGAGGATTTGGTTTTTCATTTCAGCTTGGAACTCCTTACTCGGGACCTTTTGAAACAGACCTTGTTGCAGGAAATTTTCATCTTCTTGGAGCTTCTATAGGTGTAGGTACAAGAATCAAAGAATTAGTATTCAAACGTAAATGGGGAGCAACATCAGGTGAACAGGAATCTACTTTTGGGAAATATAATAACTTATTTGCACCGAAACTTGTGCTACAAGGAAATTATGTTGTACCTTTTGGAAACTTCTTCCAAGTAGGTTTCTTGTCAGTCCTCGATACCGGAGATTATGATCCACCACTCCTTGTCAAAGATAATACCAGTGCTGATACAAATTCATATATGCCTAATAATGTACTTAGCAAAAGAACATATATAAACTTTGAGTTTCGTTACCCCTTCAAAATCTTTAGATCAACCCGGGCGAAAATTTATGTTGCAAAATATCTTGGAGAATTCCATGCTGGTTTTGTTGGTAGGGAGCTAACTATAGGTAACACAATTTTTGATCTTAGAATGAACGTTACTTTTGGAAGCGCTAATAGAAATACTCAGTTTTTATGGGAAGCATATATATCAAGTATTGGAGAGGGGTTTGGACAAACTGCTTTTGCTATGGGTCCATCTGTAAGGTTGACAAAATCCCCTGATGGCGGAATTGGAGTTGTTACGGTAATGGTAAATGCAAGACTTAAAATTGGTGATTTCTTCGACGAAAAATAGTTAAGACTTACAAAAGCAAAATAAATTTAAAGGGTTCCTGATTATAAAGGTTATTTCTGGAACCCTTTGTCATTTATACTAACTTTAGTAATCTCACTGCAAAAGCACCATCAATATTATGATGATGTGGAAAAGTTTCCATTACTCCAGATGAGTTTACAACTTCTAATGGTAAGTATTTAGTAGCACTATCTATGGTGTAATAAGGATATTTATTCAAAAAACGCTCTATCATTTCTTGATTTTCTTCAATTTCAGTCGTACAGGTACTATATATTAGAGCACCTCCGGGCTTCACAAACTTTTCTGCTAATTCAAGAAGTTCAAATTGTACTTTAGTTAATTTAATTATATCTTTTGAATCTCTTTTCCATTTAATATCTGGTTTTTTGGTTATAACTCCAAAACCAGAACACGGTGCGTCTACAAGAACTTTATCAGCTTTTCCAATCATTTTAGATCTAACGAGATCTGTTTTGGGATTTGTTAAGTCTTCCTGTAATAGTAAAATGTTTTTTAATCCGAGTCTTTCTACATTTTTCTTTAATGATTCAAGCCTAAGAAAATATTTATCAATAGCAATAATTTTTGCTAGGTCGTTACTATATTCAGCCATATGGGTAGTTTTACCTCCAGGTGCTGCACATAAATCCATAACTAATTCTCCTTCTTTAGGATCCACCAAATGAGTAACAAGACCCGCACTTACATCTTGGACAGTAAACATACCCGATTTGAATTGTTCGTCTTCATAAATTTTTGACATCATCTTGATGCCAAAAAAGTAGTCAAGATAAGGAGAAATATTGAAAGCAAAATTTTTTTCTGTAAGATATTCTGTTAATTGTGCAATGGTTCCTTTCATTTTATTTAAGCGTAAATAAATCAAAGGACGTTTATTGTTTGCTTCGCATAATGCCGCGGTTTCTTCAAATCCAAACCTGTTGACCCATCGTCTCACCATCCAGTTAGGATGCGATTGGACAATCCCAAGGTAATTTACTTCATCGATTTCTCTGGTAGGCCAGACAAGAGCATCCAGTGTTCTGATTATATTCCTTAATACCCCATTTACAACGCCAGCATGTTTTTCTCCCCGAATCTGTTTTACAAATTCCACAGCTTCATTAACCGCGGCAAAATAAGGTATCTTGTTCAAAAATAAAATCTGGTAAAGTGCTACTCGCAAAGCATTTTTAATTTCTGGGACACATTTTTCATATTGACCCCGGTAAAAACCATTAAGGAACCAATCCAGCCTTCTCATCCACCTTATTACCCCATGAGTTATTTCTGTTAATAATGATTTGTCAAAATCATTGAGATTGCTATTCCTAATCTCAAAATCAAGGATCTTATCAAGATAAGCATCTGATCGTTCACAACGAGTAATAATTTTTACTGCAAGTGCCCTTACATTGTTTTCGTATAAAGGCTTTTTATTTTCTATATTAATCAGAATGTTACTGTCTGAGGTAATTTCTCGTTGTTCAGTAGCAAAACTATCATCTCCATGCGGAGTAATAAATGAATCATCATTGTCAATAATTGAGTTTTCTTTTTTCTGATTGTTATTCATATCCGTTAAATCTTCCATTTAATTGATTGAGTTATAAATTAGAAAAACATATCTTTAGTTAATACAGATAAACTTATACCACTTTTATGTTACACTTTTCTATTGAATTAAAGAAAAATCTACCGTAAGGTTTACGTATAATTCTCGGATCAAGCACTACAATTATTCCACTATCAGATTTACTTCTTATTAACCTTCCAATACCTTGTTTAAATTTAAGTATGGCTTCTGGCAAAATATATTCATAAAAGCTATTACCCCCTCTGCGTTCTATTAGCTCCAATTTTGCCTGAATACGGGGATGGGTAGGCACTAAAAAAGGTAACCTCGTAATAATTAAGTTACTTAAAGATTCCCCTGGTACATCAACACCAAACCAGAAACTATCCAACCCAAATAAAACAGAATTCACATCCGACTTAAATAGTTCAAGCAGATACCTTCTCGACATTCCCTTCATTTGTTCAAGAAGTTGAATTCCTTTATCTTTTAAAACACCTTTTACTTTTCTAGCAACCTGTTCCAGAACCATTTTATTTGTAAATAAAACAAGTGCCTTTCCTTCAGTTAAGTCTATAAAATGCAACAAGTACCTCGCTAATTCTGAAAGATACTGTGGGGTTATGTTGGTATCAGGTTCTGCAATATTTTCAGGAATATACATAGTCATCTGTTTTTGAAAATCAAATGGGGAAGATAACTGTAAATCAATACTTCGTTCAGCTCCCATTTTCTCTTTCATATAAGAGAAACTGTTGTTTACAGTTAAGGTAGCACTACATACAATAGATGAATTCACAGCATTAAAAATTCTGGTTCTCATAAAGTTAGAAATATCAACTGGGGCAATACACAATGACACATTAGAATTTTCTTTTGGTGACGAAACTTCAACCCAATACACATATTTATCTATGGGTAACTCTTGGAATAAGAAATCATTAATTATTTGACGGAAAGATTCAAATTTAGCCGCATAATAATTTATCTGGTTAAGATCTATTTCATCTTTACAAAATTTTGTAAGCCCTTTTAACTGGGCTACTAATTTTTCTAAGAGATAGTCAAGTATGTTTTCAATAAGATTATTCTTAAAATACCTAACAGCATTACTCTGCAATAAATTTTGATTATAAAAAGCTTCGCGTCTAACTGTAGCAAAAAACTCTTGAGTTGCATCCATTAAATCTAATATTGTTGGTATAATATATAAGCCATTATAATTTACAAGTAAACCTTTTTTCTTCTGTGGATTGTAGACTCGGGAAAGATTATATTTCAACATTTCTCTTGAAACAGTTTGCGTAATATGCTCTGAAACAGCAGTTTCTAAGGAGTGTCCTTCATCAAATATTACAAAATCATCATTATATAAATAGCCTTTAATTTCTTTCTCTTCTTCAGTTAAAATCATTAAATTCAACAGTAGGTAGTGATTAACAATCAACAGTTCACAATAATTTAGCCTGTCTTTTGCGCGCTTATAAAAACACTGGGTATTTGAATAACTACCACAAGTTTTATTAGTACATATACCATTCTCAGCACAAACAAACGACCAAATATTGAAATCAACTTTAAATTTGATATCACTCAGAGTCCCGTCTTGAGTTTTCTCTGCCCATTCATAGATACGTATAAGTTCACTAAGTTCATAATCTTCAAAAAGTTTCAAGTGGTTTTGAAATGCTTTTTCAAGTCGGTGAGGACAAACATAATTGTTTTTTCCTTTAAGTATAGCAGAGCTAAATTTAAATGGAAATATTTTTTCAAGAAGAGGGATATCTTTTTGTATAATTTGGTCCTGAAGGTTTATTGTATTAGTAGAAACAATTGCTTTCCTATTATACTTTTTCGCTATTAGTATTGCAGGAACTAAGTAGGCAAAAGTTTTTCCTATCCCAGTAGGGGCTTCAATAAAAATATGCCTTCTCGACATTAAAGACTCATAAACAGCAAGAGCCATTTCCAATTGAGATTCTCGAAATTCATATTCTGGAAAGTTCTGCTCAAGTACCCCTCCCCGGGAAAAAAATGACTTTATAAATTCATAATCATCCATACTTTAAGTTACAAAACAATAAAATATTAATAACTATCAAAATTATTCCAATACTTTTTCACTGAATTTGAAAAAGTATTATTATAACTTATAGTTCATTCATCTATGAGAAAATTAACACATGCTGAAATACGACAACAGAGAAAGGAGTTAAGTAAGTTAAACGAATTTACAAGAAATCCTATATTTTGCTTGTGTGAAAACATAAGAAGCATTTATAACGTTGGGGCTATTTTTCGAACCTCTGACGGGGCATTTATAGAAAAAGTATTTTTAACAGGATATACTCCTCATCCCCCTCGTAAAGAAATAGAAAAAATTGCACTTGGAGCTACTCTCAGTGTTCCCTGGGAATATAGACGCGATCCGATAGAAATAGTAAACGAATTAAGAACAAAAAATATTAAAATCTGTGCTTTAGAAATAACAGACAGGAAAAAATTAATTTACGATATTACAAAAGATGATTTTCCTCTATGTCTTATTATAGGTAATGAAATTACCGGGGTTTCAAAAGAACTTTTAAATCTTGTGGATACAGCAGTAGAATTACCAATGTTTGGAATTAAACACTCTTTAAATGTAGCAGTTGCGTATGGAATTGCTGTTTACGAATTAATTAGAAAACTCCACTTTAACAATCAGTAATTTCTAATCCTTACAAATTCTACTAAGTTTAGAAGAGAATTTTTAGCTACCGAATCAGGAAAATCAGCTAAAGAACTTGTTGCTTTTATAGCAAAGGTGCTGGCTTTGTCACGAGCATACTGAATGCCCCCATATTTATAAACAAAATCATAAACTTCATCGAAAACACCATTAGAACTTTTTTTAATAGCCTTTATTATTGCCCGTGCCTCTTTTTGAGGGGAATGTTCTAAGGAATATATTAAAGGCAAAGTAAACTTTTTCTCTTTGACATCATTTCCAATGGACTTCCCAAGCACGCTTTTTCTCCCTGTATAGTCAAGGAGATCATCAGTTATCTGAAATACTATTCCAAGATTTTCTCCAAACTCACTTAATTTATCAATTTTTTTCTTATCTGTTGTAACACTTTGAGCACCCAATTTACAACAGGCTTTTATAAACGAAGCTGTTTTATCCCCTATTATTTTAAAGTAAGTTTTCTCCGAAGCCTCAAAATTTCTTGCTTTTTGAATCTGCAGTAATTCTCCCTCACTCATCCTTTTAACCGCTTCTGAAGTTGATTGGAGAAAGTCATATTCGTTATTCTGGAGCGATATCAATAATCCCTTGGATAATAAAAAATCCCCAATCAAAACAGCAACTTTGTTTTTCCACACAGCATTAATTGAAGCAAGCCCGCGCCTGGTTCTTGCTTCATCAACCACATCATCGTGAATTAATGTTGCAGTATGCAATAATTCAACAAGAGTTGCAGCAATATATGTTCTATCATTAATTTCTCCACAAAGTTTTGCACTCAAAAGAACAAGGATGGGGCGGATTTTCTTTCCTTTTTGTCTCAGGATGTATTTTGTAATAATATCAATTAAAGCAATATTGGACTTCAGTGATTCCGCAAATCGTCTCTTAAATTCCTTGACTTCACTCTCGATAGGTTCTATGATTTTTGTAAGGTTCAAGTGTTTTCTAAATTTTGATTATCAGTTTTTTTTTTGTGAGTATTTACATATAATAATACTTATTTCATAAAGCAAAACCAAAGGAACTGCAAGTAAAACCTGGCTTGTTACATCAGGTCCTGGAGTTGCTATTGCAGATATAAATAAAATTAAAACAATAGCATGTCTTCTATACTTTTTCATAAACTCTGGTTTCAATATGCCTATTTTTGATAGAAAAAATGATATCATTGGTAGCTCAAAAACTAATCCTGCTGTTAACATAAGTGATATAACAAAGCTTAAATATTCATCAGCCGATATCTTATTTTCAATGATGTTAGAACCAAACGTTGCAAAAAAATTCAGTGCAGCAGGTAATATCAAAAAATATGCAAATACAACTCCGATTAAAAAACAAACCGTTGTAAAAATTACTATAGTACTTATATATCTACGCTCATTTGGTTTGAGTGCTGGCTCGACAAATTTCCAGAACTGATAAATAATGTGAGGAAGACTTACAATTGCCCCACCGATAATTATAACTTCCATATATAAAACAAATTGCCCATATGGTTTAAGATTTATGATACTTAGTGGTGGGTTTGTATGTTTTGCTGGAGCAAACAAAATATTATTAACTAAAAAATCTATAAAAATCCCCACAAGAATACTTCCAATTAGAACTCCAATTAATGCTTTAATAATTCTCCATCTCAGCTCTTCGAGATGCTCAAGAAAAGTCATTTCGCTTTCACTGCCTGTCATACATTGGAAATCTTGATACAAGTTGATTTATCGAATCCCTAACTTCATATAAAATCTTTTCATCTGAGGGATTACTGATAACTTTATTAATTATTTCCGCTATCAATTCCATTTCAGGCTCTTTCATTCCACGTGTTGTTAATGCTGGCGTACCTAATCTTATACCAGAAGTAATCATTGGACTTTTGTCATCAAATGGAACACTGTTCTTATTACAGGTAATACCAACTAAATCAAGTGCTTCCTGAGCCGCTTTCCCTGATATATTTTTGTTTCTTAAATCAACAAGCATTAGGTGGTTATCGGTTCCACCAGAAATCACTTTAAATCCGAATTCAATAAGTTTGTTAGCAAGGGTTTGTGCATTTTTAATAACCTGTTTAGCATAAACTTCAAAAGCTGGTTCCAGTGCTTCCTTAAATGCGACCGCCTTGGCAGCAATCACATGCATTAATGGTCCTCCCTGTATTCCAGGCATTACCACTGAATCTACAACTTCGCTCATCATTTTAATACGACCACTTTTTGGAGCCTTTATCCCAAATGGGTTTTCATAATCTTTTCCTATCAAAATCATCCCACCACGAGGACCCCTGAGAGTTTTGTGAGTGGTAGTAGAAACAATATGACAATATGGTAAAGGATCACTTAAAAGTTTTTTTGCTATTAAGCCAGCAGGATGTGCTATATCAGCAAAAAGAAAAGCACCTACTTTATCAGCTATCTCGCGAAATGTTTTATAATCTATATTCCTCGAATATGCACTTGCACCAACAGTTATCATTTTAGGTTTTTCTTTTTTGGCAACATCTTCTACAATATTATAATCTATAAACCCTGTTTCAGGATGAATACCATAAGGAACAAAGTTATAAAGCTGTCCTGAAAAATTAACCGGGGAACCATGTGTAAGATGTCCTCCATGTGATAAGTCCATACCCATTACTTTATCTCCGGGTTTCAAAAAGCTAAAATATACTGCCATATTTGCAGTACTACCTGAATGAGGCTGGACATTTGCATATTCAGCACCAAATAGAGCTTTAGCTCTGTCTCTGGCAAGGTTTTCAGCGACGTCAACCCATTCACATCCTCCATAATAACGTTTCCCAGGATATCCCTCTGCATACTTATTAGTCATAACTGAGCCCATTGCTTCCATTACAGCTTTAGAAACAAAATTTTCAGATGCTATCAGTTCCAGCTTACTAAACTGGCGTTCGGTTTCTTTTTGAATAGCTTGAAAAATTTCAAAATCAAATGTTAATAATGTATTATTCATATACTATAATTAATTATATTATATCAATTTTCTGTATGCGGCGTTGATGTCGTTCACCCCCATCAAATGGAGTGTTGAAGAAAATTTCAAGATATTTTACAGCTGTATCAGGTTCAATATAATCTCCACCAAAACAAATTACGTTTGCATTATTATGTCTTCTTGACATTTCTGATACTTTTTCGTTTGTAGCATTTACAGCCCTAACTCCTTTGACTCTATTAGCCGCTATGCTAACACCTATCCCACTTCCACATATTGCTATTCCATAATCCGCTTGTTGGTTTGCTACCGCTTTTGCCACCAGAGTAGCATAATCTGGATAATCTACACTTTCAGAGGAATACGTACCAAAATCAATAACTTCATACCCTTGAGTTTTTAAATAATCAACCAGGTAATTCTTTAATATAAAACCTCTATGGTCAGAACCAATGGCTATTTTTAACATTATTCTTCTCTTGATTTAATAAACCAGCGTTCCCCAAAATTAATTGCAGCTGAAAATTTCAAGTACTGCTCCTTTACTATTCCTACATCTTCTTTACCTCTTATAGAATAACTGACTCCAAGATCAATAGAATTATACTGATCAAGGGGAATGTTTATACCTAAAGCTAATCCAAATTTTTTAATGTTTTCCCCTTTGATTGTATAATATTCTTTTCCCCAGGAAATTCCAAATCTATAAGTTAAACTTTCAAAAAAGGTTTTATCAAACTTAATTGCTGGCAAAATCTCAATACCTATCCCAGCACGATATGAATTTGAAAATTCTGCTGTAGTTTGTCCAAATGGGATAAAAGAACTCCAATTTTGAATTAATATATCTCCAGCAAGAATTGTTTGCTTTCCAAATTGCTTTGAAAATCCAACCCCATATGCTACAGGAACAGAAGTTGTAATTTCATAGTTTCTTGTAGTATCAAAACCTACGCTTGTAGCATATATTGTCTCTACATCAGAAGTTAGCTCCAACTTGGTTTGATAAAATAAACCAAGTGTTAAATTCTGTAGTATTTGATTATTACCCAAGGCACCAAAATTCAAGCGCATCCCACCATTCCAGTTTATTCCATTAAGATTGTTTTCTTTACGTATATAGGTATTATTGATATACTGCGAGCTAAAATCAAGGTATTTTAAACTTGTAATACTTCCAAAATTATAATTGAAGCTGGCCCCTATAGTAATAAAATTTATGGGAGCAACAGAGAAGCCAAAATTAATTTTTGATATATGACCACTTCCAGAATAACTTTGTTTATATGTAAGATCTGCTAATGAAATAAGGTTCGTAATTTTATAATTAATTTGACTGTAGGGATTGAAGCCTGCTGTAAGAGTTAAGCCTTTTTCTTTCCACAACGGTATCCCTATATTTATACCGGTTACATCCCCATCCGATTTGGAAAAATCAGACGTAGAAGTTGAAGACCTTAAAAATCCGTATTTTAACCCAATTGAAATCTTAGTCATAGGCAAATCGGAATTCGATGTGGCATTCAAACTGTTTATAAATGCTCCTGGCAATGAAAGTCCAAGAATTCCCATAGATTCAGTTCTCACTCCTGTAGAGAGTTCCAGATCTCCAACTCCAAAAACAGAATATGGGGACCCCCTTTTAAATTCTTCATCCTGGGCAAGAACTAACGAATGAATTAGTATTAACCAACTTATTAATAATACTATCCTTTTCATCTCAATTTTTTTTAGTATATCTTATCCTCAAATGTGGTCTTCTTTTGGGGTCCGGATAATTAGGACCATAAAACAGGTATTTGTCCAGACTGTTATATTCATAAATATTACTCAGGAGAATTCCAAAGTTTGCAGCTGTACCATAATTCCACTTTTGAAAAATATAATTTAATCTAACAGCATATTTTATAGAATCAAGCTGAATAGTAATAAAAGTATTGGGATCAATAGTTAAGTTGGTAGAATCAGTAATCATATTAATTGCAACTCTTGAATCATAACCTCCAGTTAAAAACGAATTTGCACGATCTAAGGTTATCTCAAAATAAGCTTCATTAATAATGACATTGGAAGGAAGTTTTGTAAGATTAAAAGTAAATTTATTTTTATAACTTATCCCACTCTGTAAAATAAACCTATCCTGAGGAATTATTAAATTTGTTACATTACATAATGAAACAGAAACTGGATTACTAATAAGAATTGTATCTATATTAGAGTTCTTGTTAAGAACTACTTTTAAATAAGGCACAGAATAAGTTGAAGGAGTATAAATTGAAGAAAATCCTTTTATTGTAGTTGAGTTGGTATTAGGAACTAATGCAATACCATAATTTTTATTAGTATAGTTAGTGTCTGCAGCATATTCCAACCAATCCTTAACAAGTTGATTATCAAGCACTATTGAAATCCATTGAGTATCAACTGGTGTTCCCGTATAATTACCCACTACAGTGTTGCCAAGATCAGAAAACGAAAACTTGTCATAAGTTACTGAATATAAATCATAACTTTTATTAACTCTATAAATGTTAAAAGAACTTAAACCCATAGAATCCTGATAGTAGTAACCATTATACTTCAAATTAAGCGAAGCATAGAGCACCGTAGCACTATCGTAGTCGGAGCTTATATTCTGGAAAAGCAAAAGTGGAACGGCGTTATAATTTTGATATTTTCCAACAAGTATACTGGTTGATGACTGGGTATTTATATATTTCAGGATATCAGTATTAACCAATAAAATACTATCCCTTTCCGAATCAAGGATAAGAGTACCAAGGGTATCATTTGAAATAAATTCCAATCCCACATCAGATGGGTTATCCCTGCATCCGGATAAGTAAAAAAGCAAACCGGCGGTGACAGTAAGTATTAAAAGCAAGTTCTTCATTGAATAATCCAATCAAAATCACTTATCAATAAAGATAACATATATCATTTTAATAATCTAAACACTTTTTAATAAATTCTGCTGCTTCCCCAATATTTCTGGCAACAAAATTAAGTTTTAAATTTTCAGATTTACACTTTTGTAATTCCTGCTGACCATACCCTGTGAGAACCAATATTTTTTTACAGCCTGCAATATCCGCACTTTTCATATCTCTGTAGCTATCTCCAATAAAAAACGACTTTGAAATTCGTACTTTATGAATTAGACTTGCCTGTATTATCATTCCTGGATTGGGTTTCCTCAAAAAGCTATTGCTCCGAGAATATTTTATCAAAGGGGCGTTTTCTAGGTAAGGGCAATAAAAAATATCATCTATCAAGTCCTGTCCTGTTTGTAGACGGATTGCTTCTTTAAATTTTCGATGCAACTTTTGAAGTTCATTTTCAGTTATGTATCCCCTTGCTACTGCAGATTGATTAGTTATTATAATATTAAGGAAACCCTGTTTTTTAAATTCTGCCAATGCTTTAAGAGAAGTAGGAAAAAAGCTAACTTCATTAACAGAAGTGACAAATCCAATTTCTTCGTTAAGGGTACCATCTCTATCAAGAAAAATAGCTTTGTTTAGCTTCAAAAGGTATAAAAATTACTTTGTTGTAAGAGATTTATAGAGGTTCATGTATTTCATTGCAGAAACTTTCCAGGAGAAGTCAAGTAACATAGCTGTTTTCATCATTGTGTACCATTTTTGTTTGTCATTTCTAAATATATGTAATGCTCTCCTAATAGCTGTTAGAAGTTCCCGGGCGTCATATTTATCAAATAAGAACCCTGTACCATTTGGTTTTTTATATTCTGTAATTGTATCAGCTAATCCTCCTGTATTTCGAGCAATTGGTATCGTACCATATTTCAGACTATAAAGCTGAGTTAATCCACAAGGTTCATATTTTGAGGGCATAAGAATCATATCGCACCCAGCTTCCATATAATGAGCCAAATTTTCATCGAAATCTATAACTACAATTAACTTATTAGGGTACTTTCTTTTTGCTTGAAGTAAAGCTTTCTGATATTTTTCTTCTCCAGTTCCAAGTATAATCATTTTTAAGTTTTCCTTCATTAATTCGGGTAAAATCTTTATTATTAAATCTATACCTTTTTCTTCAACAAGTCGTGATATTATACCAAGTAAAGGAACATCGGGATCGTAGTGAAGTTTAAATCGTTCAAGAAGCTCTCGCTTGTTTTCATATTTAATTGGAATTTCTTGATGCGTATATCGATATGGAATAACTTTATCGACACTTGGATTCCATACGTTGTAATCTATTCCATTAAGTATTCCAACTAAATCTTTTTTGCGTTTATTTAAAATATCAGTCATTCCTAGGCCATATTCTTTTTTAGTTCTAATTTCTTCAGCATAAGTTTCGCTAACCGTTGTAATTTTATCAGCATAATATAAGCCAGTCCTAAGAAAATTAAATCTGTTTTTGGAATATTTAACCTCATCAAGGACCGAGTTGGGTAAACCGGTCTTATAAAATGTGGAAATCGGAAAATCACCCTGGTACGCCAGATTATGAATTGTAAAAACTGTTTTTATATTTTTAATATGTGAGTTATCTTTATAAATCTTTTTTAAGAACGCTGGAATCAACGCCGTTTGCCAGTCATTACAATGTATAACATCTGGTTTCCACTGTAAAATTTCAAGGACTTCCAGGACAACTTTTGAAAAGAACATAAACCTTTCATCGTTGTTCGGAAAATCTTTCTTTGTTTTAATGTTCTGATAGATACCTTTATTTTTAAAGTAGTCCTGGTTTTCAAGCAGATACATCTGAGCTTTGGTATTTTTCCCATGCAGAAAAGATGACTTGATGGAAAACTTTATCTTTGAATTGTTGAAATCTATCGTTAGTTCTTTTAACCTCTTTATCTCATGTATTTGTAACCGTCGTTCATCAAGTGAACCATATTTAGGCGTAATAATCCTCACTTCATTGCCCATCATATTGAGAGACTGGGGTAGTGAGTTAGAAATATCTGCAAGTCCACCAGTTTTAGAATATGGATATACCTCACTGGTAACAAATAAAACATTAAAACCTTTAGGCATTTAAGAGTTTATTTTTAAATAATTTACCTGTTGTTTTCAAGATTTTCAATGATAAATACTATCTCTTGTAATGGTAAATTATTAGTTTACCCATTTGGTATTTCGTTACTATATGATTTAATTAGTTCCTGGACTAATTTAGGAGTTCCAATAGAAGCCCTTTCTTCAATAAAAATTACATTTGTAGGGCATTGATAAAAAACTGGTTTTTTAGGATCAATTATATATTTAGGTGATTTTTGGGGTACAAATTCAATCAAGCCAGCTGCAGGGTAAACAACCATTGAAGTTCCTACTACAATAAAAATATCTGCCATTTTAGAAATTTCAATAGCTTCTGTAATTAAAGGGACTGGTTCTCCAAACCATACAATATGTGGTCTTAACTGAGATCCTTTTTCACAAGTATCTCCAAAGTTAATATCTTTGTAGCCTATTTCATAAATCAGGTGAGAGTCTGCTGTGCTTCGTGCTTTTGTAAGTTCCCCATGTAAATGTAATACATTTCTTGATCCTGCTCTTTCATGAAGATTATCCACATTTTGAGTAATAATTACAACATCAAAATACTTTTCCAATTCGGCAAGAGCATAGTGGGCAGGATTGGGTTCAACTGTAGCCAGCTGTCGTCTTCGTTCATTGTAAAATTTCAAAACTAATTCAGGATTAGTATACCAGGCTTCCGGGGTTGCAACTTCCTCAATTCTGTACTTATCCCATAGCCCCCCTGCATCTCGAAAAGTAGAAATCCCACTTTCTGCGCTTACCCCAGCTCCAGTTAAAACAACTATTTTCACTGTTTAAATCCTTTTTATAGAGCTTCAATAACTTTATACATTTTTTCATTCAGTTTGGCAGATAGTTCTTTTAATTTATCATTCGAAGAAATGTATGATATTGCCATCGGATTGAATCCCGCAACAATAGTTTTACCCTCCCTTTCGTATACAATAACATTGCAAGGCATTAGTAAACCAATTTGTTCTTCAGCCAGTAAAGCTTCATAGGCAAATTGCGGATAACATGCCCCAAGAATAAGATATTTGTTAAAATCAACATTTAATTTTTTCTTGAGGGTTTCTTTTACATCTATTGTAGTCAAAACCCCAAATCCTTCTTTAGTTAGTTCGTTTGTTACTTTTTGGACTGCTTCATCAAAGGATAAAGATAATGTTTTAGAAATTCCGTAGTTCATAATAATAGGTTTTGTTTTTTAAAATATACTCAGAAATGTTTTTAGATGTGAGTCAATTATTTTGATACCTTCCTATATTGCAAAATTGCAAGCGATAAAATAACAAAGGCATAAATTAGTAAAATTATAAGCATTTGCTGTATATCTTGTATACCAGAACCTTTTGTCATTATCATTCTTACAGTTCTATTAAAATGTGAAACAGGATTAAAGAAAGCAATAATTTGAGCCCATTCAGGCATACTTTCAAGTGGGGTAAAAACCCCCCCTATTAACATAAAAACCACCATAAAAAACCAAGCAATAAACATAGCCTGCTGCTGTGTGTTAGTTACAGTTGAAATGAATAACCCTATTCCCAGTAGTACTAATAAATATATACTTGAGGCAACAAAAATCAGTAAGGGGTTACCTACAATACTGATATTAAAAACAAAAACTGCCACTAATAATCCAAATGATAATTCCACCTGCCCCAAAATCCAGAAAGGGAGTAACTTTCCTATTATAAATTGATATTTTTTAATAGGGGTAACATTAATTTGCTCAATCGTACCAATTTCTTTTTCTCTGGCAATGTTCATCCCTGTAAGAAAAAGTCCTATCATTGAGACAAGAATAACCAGAATACCTGGAACCATAAAAATCTTATAATTCATCTCAGGGTTATACCAGAATGAATAAAAGATATCCGCTTCAGGTAGAAGTGACCGTTTAACAAATCTGGATTCAATGGCTACTTCTTGTGAAAAATCATTTATTATTGTTGAAACATAATTTAGTATCACAGTAGCAATTGCTCCATCTTCTGAATTTATAATAAGTTGAACCTTAACAGGAATCTGTTTAAGATAATTTTTTTCAAAGTCCGGAGGAATAACTATTATTAGTTTAAATTCATTAAGCCGTAATTTATCTTCTGCTTGATTAGTATTAAAGAAATATCCTTTGCAGTTAAAATACCCATTATAAAATATCTTGCCTAACAACTGGCGAGAAAACCGACTTTGATCCATATCAACAACGGCAAAATTAATATTTTTCACGTCATATGTTGCAGCATTGGAAAGAATCAGAAGTTGTACGAGGGGCATAATAAATATAATAGGAAGCATTGCTTTGTTTCTAAATATCTGTATAAATTCCTTTTGTAAAATAAATATTATAGTTCTCATTTCAGTCTAAACGGGCTTTAAACTTTTTTATACTAACAACAAGAAATAATAAACACATTCCTATAAGAATTAGGGTTTCCCAATAAAGATCCTGTAAGGTATTCCCTTTTAGCATTATGCCTCTCAAAATGAATACAAACCACCTTGCTGGGATTATTGTTGATATATACTGCAGTATCTGTGGCATACTCTCAATAGGGAATAGATAACCTGAAAGAATTACAGTGGGTAATATTAACCCCCCTAATGATGCCATTAAAGCTGTTTGTTGATTTGGGGATATGGTAGAAATAAGAATCCCAAGCGATAAAGCAGTCAATACAAAAATTAAACTCTCAAAGATTAATAGCATGAGGCTCCCTTTTATGGGAATTAAGAAAACATACTTAGCAAGTAAAAGAATAATAGTCATATCAACTAAAGAAAGAAACAAATAAGGGATTACTTTTCCGATAATTATTTGAAAAGGATGAAGTGGGGATACTAATAGGATTTCCATAGTTCCCACTTCCTTTTCCCGAGTAATTGAAATAGAAGTCATCAGAGCGGTTATTAACAGTAAAATTACTGATATTAAGCCTGGTACATACATAAAAACACTTTTTAATTCAGGATTGTATCTTAAACTTATTTTGGGCTCAATATATGGCGCTGGAAGCTTGGCGGGAAATTTTTGCTTTAAATAATCATCAATTATAGAGGACGAATATCCTAAAATTATATTAGCCAAGTTCGGTTCTGAGGCATCAATTATGAGTTGAATTCCAGGATTACTATTCCCCTCTAATTCTTTTCCCAAATTGACCGGGAAAATAATAACTTCTTTTATTGTACCAGCTTTAAATTGTTCTTCAATTTCACCAACAGTATTTAAGTTTGTTACAAGTTTAAAGTATCCAGATGACAAAATTTTTTCTCTTATCTCTTCAGTAATACAATCTTTTGATTGATCATAGATTCCTATCTTAACATCCTTTATATCATTAGTGATAGCAAAACCAAATAACAATATCTGGACAATAGGCATTCCAAACAAGACAAGTAATGTCTTGAAATCCCTCACAATATGATATACTTCTTTAACTACAAAACTAATAAACTCCTTCATTGTGGGAAGATACAATTTTAAGAAATGATTCGTCAAGATTTTTTGATTTGGTATTTCGCATAAAATTTTCAGGAGTATCTAATACAACTATTTTACCAAAATTCATAATTGCAAGTCTATTACAATATTCTGCTTCATCCATATAATGCGTAGTAACAACAATTGTAATACCCTTCGAAGAATATTCATAGATCATATCCCAGAACTGCCTTCTTGCAAGAGGATCAACTCCACTGGTTGGCTCATCAAGAAACACCAGTCGGGGTTGGTGAATTATAGATATAAGAAAAGCTAACTTTTGTTTCCACCCTAATGGCAAAAAACGTATAAGAGTATTTTTCCAATTATGAATTCCAAGTTTATCAAGAAGTTCTTCCGTCTGGATTTTTATCTCTTTAGAATGTAATCCATAAATACCTCCATAAAAACGAATATTCTCAGACACCGTAAGGTCTTCATAAAGAAGGAACTTCTGACTCATATACCCTATGCTACATTTTATTTTTTCACTTTCTTTATAAACATCATACCCCAGAACATTTATCTTCCCAGATGAGGGTTTTAACAAACCACAGAGTATTTTAATCGTTGTTGTTTTTCCTGCTCCGTTTGAACCAAGAAATCCAAATATTTCTCCCTTTTTTACCAGGAAGGATATGTTATCAACAGCCGTAAAGTGCCCAAACTTTCTGGTTAAATTCTTAGCAATTATAATATGATCTGTATCAATATGCATTATGGACATAATAAATAAAACAATCTTCAATTGTGGGGGGAATAATTTCAATATTGTTAACTATAACTGAATTCTGCTCCAGAAACTGTTGAAGTTCATTTATATTAACATTTTTTCTGAAATCACAATATTGAATATTATTGCCAGTTAAATAAGCTAACTTTTTATATTTATATTTTTCCAGAATATTTAGAGTATGTCTCGGATTTTCTGGTTTTATTCTTATTAAAGCAGATGGATATGATTTTATCATTTCAATAGGAGAATTAACTGCTAATATATTACCCTTGTTAATTAACATAATTTCATCACACATTGACGCTTCATTCATATACGGAGTAGAAACAATTGTCGTTATACCAAGTGATTTGAGAAATTTTAAGATATCCCAAAATTCAGATCTTGCAATAGGATCTACCCCAGTTGTGGGTTCATCAAGAAGTAAAATTTCAGGTTTGTGAATTAAGGTACAGGAAAGAGCAAGTTTTTGTTGCATTCCACCTGAAAGAGCCCCTGCTTTCCGATTTTTAAATGGTTCAAGGGAACGAAAAATCTTTTCAATAATATAATAATTTTTTTCTATAGTGGTTTGGTAAATTGTTGCAAAGAATTTAAGGTTTTCCTCTACACTTAGATCACGATAAAGAGAAAATCTCCCGGGCATATAACCTATAATTTTTCTTACCAACTTGTAATCTTTTATAACATCATGCCCGGCTACCTGTACGCTTCCCGCGTCAAAAGTCAATAGTGTAGCTATTATTCTGAAAAGCGTTGATTTACCAGCCCCATCAGGTCCTATGACACCAAAAAGCACTCCTTTATTAACACTAAAAGAAATGTTGTTTAATGCCACAAGATTTCTGTATTTTCTGATTAGTTCGTGAACTTCAACTGCTTTCATTTTTATTAAAATCTAACTTCTCCGGGCATCCCTATTTTTATACTCCCATCATTTTTTACACGAACTTTAATAGCATAAACAAGATTAACTCTTTCTTCTTTCGTTTGAATTATTTTGGGTGTAAACTCCGCTTTAGATGAAATCCATGTAACGGTTCCTTCGTATTCCTTATTGTTATCTTTGTCAAGATCAGCATAAACCTTAACACTCTGTCCAATTTTAACTTGTGATAACTGGCCACCACTTATATAAGCTCTTAATTCTACATAATCTAAATCTGCTATTTTGTACAAAGGCTTTCCATAAGTTACAACTTCTGATTGTTCGACTAATTTAAGTATAACTGTACCTTTTTTGGGGTTAACTATTATACTTTTGTTAATTTGATCTTCTATCTGTTTAATTTGTACATCAATTGTATTAATTTCCTCTTTTACAGAAAGAGTTTGAGTTTGGAAGGTCTGTACTTGTTTTTCAAGCACATTAATACTGTAATTTATTTCATCTAATTGCTTTCCGGTAGCAGCTTCATTCTTTAATAAATTTTCTATTCGTTGTTTTTCTTTCAAGGCATTTTGTTTTTGTTGTTCAAGAACCGCAATCTGTGATGAGATGTTTTTAAATTTACTTCTTACAAGTTTTTTCTGAACTTCTAATTGGAGTTTTTTAAGATACAGTTGATTAGTATCAATTCTCCCAACTTTCTGACCTTCTTCAAGTATACTACCTTCTTCTACATTGAATTCTAAAAGATTTCCATTAGCTTCTGCAGATATAATTGTCTCTATAGCTTCAAAGTTTCCATAAGCATCTGCCAAGGGCTGTTTCTTATTACATGAACTTAAGAGAATAATCAATACAAAAAGAGTTAGTAAGAGTTTACCTGACTTCATAATAATTTAAACCTTTAGTTGTTAAGAAATTGACTTTTGCTTGAACAAGCTGTGTTCTATGAATTTCTAAATTTACCATTGCATTATATAAATTGGTCAATTCTGTAATATAAACAGTGGGTACAATTATCCCGTTTGTTAATTGGGAAGAGAGTATATTAACAATTTCTTTTCTGGTATTAATTATTTTAAAATCTGTTTCTATTTGTTGTTCAAACTTTTTAATATCTTCTTTAAGTTTAACAAGATTATTAAATGTATTCTGTTCAAAGGTTTCTTTTTGTTTTTTTATGACTTCCTTGCTAAGTTTATAAATTTGAGATTCATTACTGGCTGCATTCCAATCAATCGGACTCCAATTTAAAGAAACTCCTACATAATAAAACCCCTTGAAGCTGTTATCCAGTATATTTAGTCCTGGCCTCCCAAAGCCAAACTGTCCCCATAGATTTAACTTTGGTATTTTTTTCTTAAATGAGAATTTTTCATACTCATCAAGTTGTAATTGTTGTGAATTAAATAAGTTTATTTCTGGTCGATTATCAACTTTAAGGGTAGAATCAAAGTAAGTTATCTGAGGAACAACAAACAGAGTTGTTTCTGGAATAGTTTTGTTCAATATTACTTCCAGCATTCGGATTTGACCCTGTCTTTCTATTTTAAGATTCTGTAATTCTTGTTCATAGGTAAATAGCTGAGCATTTATAATATTAATACTATTTTTTGTTTCCGCCGCATTGGCAAATTTTACTTCTGCTTCTGAAAGTTTCTTTTCCAGGTCGTCAACTACAAATTGGATAGCTTCAAGCTTACGATCTATAATTAGAATAGAAAAATAAATGTCATTTACTTTAGGTCGGATTGCAAACAGTTCGGTTTCTATCTTGTGATTATCTATTATATTCTGTTTCTTTTCAATTTCTATGAGAGAAGCTGTAGTACCAGCATCATAAATAGTTTCCTTTATATCAATAAACAAAGAATATCTATCTTTACTCAGTTCGGGGGGCTTAAACATAGGAATATTTATATTAATTTCTGGGACCTCAGATTGATATGTTGCCTGTCCCTTCAAGGAAAATTGGGGCAGATAATTAGTACGTTGATTTTCAATTTTGTATCTGCTAATTGATGACAAATAATTTGCTTGCAGGCGATTAGGATATACTTTTTCAGCTTCGTAATAACAATCTTTTAAGTGAAGCGTATCTTGTTGTGTATTTAAAAACAACGAAAAAAGTAAAATTATTGCTTTCATTTTTGCTTGGGGTTTAATGAATTTAAAATAACCTCTACAACATAAGATTTTCTTTCTTCAATAAACTGCCAGAATAGCTTTTCATCAAGATCGTACATCATTTGTATTACTGGTTTTACAGCAATGGGAAATACACACAGAGAAATGATATTAACCAGTATTTGTAGAGGATCTATTTTCGCAATTTCACCTTTTTTTTGGTGTTTTTTAATTTCATCTATAAATATCAAAGCTGGGTTTTCCTTCAAATTTCCCAATACTTTTTTTACTTTAGGAGAATTCTGATTAACCTCGTGAATGATAAAAGCAGGCAAATATGAATATTTAGATATGATATCAATGTAGGAATGAACAAATTTTTCAATTTTTTTTGACAGAGGTAACTTCGAGTCCAAAGTATTAAAAACTTGCTGGAACATTTTCTTTGCAGAATCTTGAAAAACTACTTCAAAGAGTTTCCTCTTACTGCGAAAATAATAATGTAATAATGCCTTATTAATGCCAGCGTCATCTGCTATTTCTTGCATTCTTGTTCCATACATACCTTTTTTCTGAAAGATTCTCCTTGCAGACTCAAGAATTTTTTCCTCTGTGGATTTGTGTTTATATTTTTTCACTATTAACTAAATGGTTTAACTAATTGGTTAAATTAAATATATTATATTTTGTTGTCAATAGTAAAATTTTTATTTTAATAAAACTAGTTTTATGCTGTAATAATATCCGGGAACTAACATCTTACAAAAATAAATCCCACTTGGTAAATGAGCAGCATTCCAGTGCAATATGTATATTCCTGATTTTACTACTCCATCAAATAAGATTTCAACAACTTTGCCTGTTAAATCATAAATTACCACTTTTAAAGGGCTTTCCTGCGGTAGTAATATCTTAATATTAGTAAAGGGATTAAATGGATTGGGGTAGTTTTGAAATAATTTATATTGTTCTGGTATTATGTCTTCAATTTTTTTGATTCCAACAGTTCTTACTCGAAAATTCCAAACCTCAGACCATTCCCCATTACCTATACTGTTTGTAGCCCGGACTCTCCAATAATATTTTGTTCCTAGCAACAAAATATTGGGAGGAATTTGAACTGGGGGGTTAGTTACATTCGTATCAATCACAACATTGATAAAGTTTGAATCTTCTGCTATTTGCAGTTTAAAATACGTAGCATAACCATTACTATCCCATAAAAAAACCGGGTTCTGCAATTGATTTTGAGAATTATTAAGAGGTAAAATCAGGGTTGGCGTTGCAGGAAACCACAGAATAACTCGTAAAGCACTATCCTTGTAATAATAATTTTGAAATTGATCAGCACATATTATTTGCCTCCATCCTACTGCTGCTTTAGGAGCAATGTTAACTGTAGCAGTCAAAGTACTATCATTAATAATAGCTACATTATAAGCAGTAACACCAATACTGTCAAAATATATTTGAAAATATGTTGAAAGTGACCATTCTGTCCCAGTACCGTTTACTGTTATTCCAAAGGAGCTATTTTGTCTGCCGCTATCAGGCACTACCGATTTTACCACCTGAGTTAGCCCAGTTTGATACAAAAAAATACAAACTATATAAATAGTAATAGATATTTTACTTCTTGTCATTGATTCTATCGATTTTCTCCATTTCAGTAGTTATATGCCTTAAGACATAATAGTTACTTATGCTTGTAGTGTCCAAACACTTTGACTTGATATCGCTTATAATTTCCCGGCTCCTGTTATAATCCTTCGTTAAAAAATAAATAAACAAGAGATTAATTTCAGGCTCAATATACATCTTGAAATTCGCACAAAGATTCTCGAGGATAGCCTTTGCTGTTAGTGTATCACCAAGCCTATACTTTGTCAAAGCAATATTGTTCTTCAAAGGAGGTAAGTTAGGTGATATATTTAATGAAGAAAGATAACTATCAAGAGCATTGTGGAATTTACCAAGTTCAAAATACGCAGCACCAAGATAGAATCTTGAGGGTATTTTGTTAGCATCAAGCGGATAAAAAATATTTGAAATGTTGTTATACCGTTCTATTACCTGCTCATAATTTTTTTTTACTTTTTCTTTCATAGCCACAACATAATTTCTTTCACTTTCATAACTTTTATAAGAATAAAACTCTACTAATAGAATAACAATAAAAAGAACTATTCTAATAAATCCTTTATTTGTATCCTGATAAGTTGGTTTTTGCGGAGACAAAGATAATGATGTCACAATGCCAATCATTGCTACCGACATTGCAGAAATATTCTCAATGGTAAAACCGACCACTGAACTCAATAAAAAATTGATTAACGACAACCATACGATAAAAAAGAAAGTATTCTGTTTAAGTCTTTTTTTCAACATTTTCAAAATTACAAATAAAAAAACAAAAAACAGTAAGAATGCAATCAAACCTGCTTCAGTCAAGATCTGCAAATATACATTATGAGCATAAATATCTGCTGTAACTTTTGTTTTATAGTCATCATAAAGTTCCGGATGCATTAAATTAAACTTATCAAACCAGTTCCCCGTTCCAACCCCAAATAATGGATTGTTCAGAAACATTTCAACAGACGCCTGCCAATATTTCAATCGAGAAGCATTTTCAGGAATAGTAAGATTAAAAGTGTTTTTTCCAGTTTCCAATAAATTTTCTCTCCCCTTCGGATGGCTCAAGAAAGTATCACCAATTACTACCAGGGCAATCAGTACAAGAAAAGCTGTAAATTTATAAAATATTTTGAAGTTTTGTTCTTTATTCTTAATCAAAAACACAAATAATAGTCCAAGTGTTACTACAACTAATAAAATACCCATTCTTGAGCGCAGTAACAAAATTGTAAACACTATCAATCCGTTAAGGAATGTTGCGCCAACAACCTCCCACCATTTATTAGCTTGATATAATAAGAAATATAAAATAAAAGGGAAAACCATTACTAAATATTCGGTAACAAAAGATCTGTGTGATAACAAGGAACCATTTATGAACCAAGTTTTTGGTATTACTCCAAAGTAAATCAGAAAAAATTGAGTCAAAAGTATTCCTACACTGAAGCTAAGAATAATTGTAAGGGTTCTTTGGACTTCTGGTCCAGATCCTATAAATTTAGAAAAAGCCACTATTATAAGAAGGTAAGTTATATAAGTTGTAATCGTATTAAGTGATATAAGTAACGAGTTTTTTATCAAAGATGATGCAAACACAGCAACAACGAAAAGGGAAAATATTATTATAACTATTTTCAGATGAGTGTTTGCAGCACATGTCTTTTTGTAAAACAAGCCCAGGAAGAAAACAATGGTCAATATTGTATTTATACTCAATCTGTGAAGAGTACTGACATTGATAAGTCCATAATCAAACAAACATGCAGTTAGCAGCAGGGACCCGATAAATATGTTTTGTATCAGCGATTTTTTCACACTTAAATTTATCTTTACTCGTTTTATAATTCAATCTATTTTCAAGACTTGTTGGACAGCAATTAGACTTAATTTTAATAAAATAAATAATAATCTTTATATTTATACTATTATACTATGAATTTTTTATCATCATTAAAAAAAAGTGTTTCGGTATCTAAACACCTTTTTGCCTATCAGGTAGGGGAGAGGGCTTTTTTCTTCGTCTTTTTTTTATTGATAGCGCGAACATTACCAACTGAAATTTTCGGTGAATTTTCATCTGTATTTACTTTGGCAGGTGTTATCTGCATATTCTTTGACTTTGGCTTACCTATCCATCTCCAAAAAACACTTGCAGAAAAAAGACACAACAACTCGAAGATTGTTTCTGAAGCACTATGGTTTTTTGTTTTTATTAGTATGTTATCTCTTATCTTATCACTAATAATTATCTCCAGATTTTATTCTCAAACTAATATTCTGATCATTTTTTTGATAACATTCTCAGTTATTTTGATGACCGGTATTACAAATCTAAATGCTATTCTCTTAGCACATCAGAAATACAAAAATATACTTACTTCATTAATCTGGACTCGACCTCTGATTATTTTCTTTACTTTAATTCTCTTATTAACAAAGCATGCACAAATAGAATATTATGCTGGAATTTGGTTGGCAGGAATAGTTTTTCAAATTCTAACTTTAGTTTGGTACCTAAGAAATCTAAACCTAAAGATTATTCTCCCCACTCTTAGAAATATTCTACTGCTTGTTACAACCACGGGACCACTTGGGGTAGCTGTTGTTTTTAACTATTTATATGACAAGGTGGATGTATTATTAATTTCAAAAATTCTTGACTTTTCACAAGTAGCTTATTATGCTGTTCCTTATGGCATATATAAATCCACTTCATTAGCATTTGGCTTTTTGTTAGTAAGTGGTTTGAATCGTATATCATCTGTATCTCGCAGAACTTCTGCTATATGGCTTTTTTTCAAATACTACTCACGCTTCTTGTTAGTTATTTCGCTTCCTCTTTCTTTCCTCCTCTTTGTGCTATCCGATAAGATTCTCCTGCTACTATATGGCAATGTATATGTACAGTCAACTCTAGTACTAAAGATCCTTTCTCTTGGTCTTATTGGAATGTCACTTAACAATCTTACTGGTGTTATATTAAATGGAATTGGTAAATACAAAGTTAATATGTATATTGTAATGTCAGCGTTTTTAAGTAACATTATTGTAAATTACTTGCTTCTCCCCTATTATGGAATTGTTGCAAGCGCCGTAATTACTGTAATAACTGAATACTATATATTTTTTGTAGGTTTTATAAATATATTAAAATTTGTAGGTTTTATAAATATATTAAAATTGGAGGATCATTAAATGGGAACATCGAATTGGCAAAACATCTCGTATAACATTGATCTCATAAAAAAAATCAACCCGCAGAAGATTCTGGATATTGGCTGTGGTTTTGGCAGATGGGGCTTTCTTTGTAGAGAGTTCTTGGATGTGTGGGATGATGGGAACTATAAGAAGTCCGACTTTTCACGTACAATAGACGCAGTAGAAATTTATGAAAATTATATACAGGCTTATCACCATTATTTTTACAATAACATATATATTGAAAATGCTGTGGATTTTTTGTATTCTACTACCAACTCTTATGATTTAATAATTGCTGGAGATGTTATTGAGCACCTCCCAAAAAAAGACGGCTTCAAACTGATAAAGCTTGCTCTGAATAAAAGTAAGTTTGTTATGATTAACATCCCCGTTGGTAAGGATTGGCCTCAAGAAGCTTCTGAAGAAAACATTTATGAAGAACACAGAAGCATATGGTTTAAAAGGGATTTTAGTAAATTTAAACACAAAAAAATTAGAAAATTCTACGACTTTATTTATAGACCATATTTAGTTATAGTGATTTCCAACGAAAAATTCAACCTGAATAAACTACATAGACAAAGGTTTGGCAGCTATATCAGGTTAAAAAGTCTTATACCAAAACCGTTGAAAAAAATTATCAAAAAACTGAGAAACCGTTAATTAACTTCTTATTACGATTTCACATGAAAATTGCCTTTATTGGAAGATACAGCTTTTCCGAGAGCATGACGGGTCCAGAAAAGGTCGGGAAACGAATTTCCCGTTTAGCTATTCCCCAACACGATGTCATTTTCATCCAGTACTTTTTCCACAGGGAGAAAAACTGGTTCTGGAAGAAACTATTTGGAAAACGAATAGGTTACGACGAAAATTTGAAAGTTTTTACTGCTGGAGTTTTTACGTTACTAAAGATTTTGTTCAGGTTTAGACCTGATATTATTCATTGTACTTCGTTTGAAAGGTTTTACCTGGCACTTTTTCCATTTAAGAAGTTTCTGAAAGCGAAGATTTTATATACTGTGAATGGAATTGTAAAGCACGAAAGCAAGAACTTCCTTAATGTCTCTCGATATTATAAAATAAAGGAAGCCATTTGTGAGAAGACCTATATATGCAAAGCAGATATGTTGTTCTGCCTATCTGAACAGGCTTTACAGGTTCTTAAGAATGAATACAAAACTTTAAATATCAAGAAAGTCCGATTAATTCACAACGGAGTTGATGAAATTTTTTTCACAACCTCCTCTACACGACACCATTCAATCCTGAAAGTTGTCTTTCCTCCTCTTACCGACAGAAAAGAAAAAGGGTTAGATATTTTCAAAAAAATTGTTGAAGGAGTCAATTTCCCTCTACAAGTATATTTATCTGATACAATAGCATCTGCAATATCCTTCCATAACCCAAACATAGAAGTTATAACCTTTCATAAAATGAACACAGAAGAACTCGCAAAGTTTTGGTCTGATAAGGATGTAGTAATTCTTCCTGGAATCTATGAAACTTTTAGCATCGCCGTAGCTGAAGCAATGGTAGCGGGAGTAATTCCTATAGTTTCTCAAAATGTTGGAATCTCCCGTTTTATACAAAATTATCATTCTGGATTTGTATTTCCACTCAACAGTATTTCAAAAGTAATCAATTTTCTGGAAGAACTTTCATCATCCTATGAGCTCAGACAAAGGTTAAGTTTTAACGCAAAGACAATTTACGAGCAATTGAAATGGGAAAAAGTATTTGAACAATATGATTTTTATTACAATCAATTGAGCGATGCCAAAGATTTCCATTATAATGCCCGTTTATAACATTGAGAAGTATCTTGCAAAGGCTATAGAAGGAATATTAAGTCAAACCTTTAAGGATTTTGAACTTATTATTATTGACGATGCTTCAACGGATAACACAGTAAAAATAATTAATGGCTTTGATGACAATCGTATCATCCTTGTAAGAAACTCAGTACACCAAGGTCTCGTTGCCCAACTTAACTCTGGACTTAAGCTTGCTAAGGCAGAGTTTATTGCAAGAATGGATGGCGACGATCTTCATCACAGTGAAAGACTGTCAATTCAATATAATATTTTGAAAAGCTCTTCTAACATTGATATTGTGGGATCAAATATCATTTATATAGATGAAAATGACAACCCTATTATAGAAAAATCTCTTCCAGAACATCACTCGGATATTGAATTTATGATGCCTTTCATACCGTCTGTTATCCACGGTTCAATCTTGGTCAGGAAATCAGTGCTTGATAGTGTAAATGGATATGATTCTGCTCATTCTTGTGAAGATATAGATTTGTTTTTGAGACTTTTGAAGAAAGGTCATAAATTCTATAATGTTCAAAAGCCATTGCTTTATTATAGAATACTTCCAAAAAGTAAACTCTACCATCGAAAACAATATAATGATTATTATGAAATTTCTAAGAGATATATTACAGAATTCTACAGAAACCCTTTAGGTAATGAAACAATCGATGAATATAATTACCGAATGGGCTTAGTTGAATACTATCTGGGGAAAATTTCTGAGGCAAGAAAATATTTTTTTCGTTGCATAGTTAGTCGAACAATTTCTAAGAGACCAATTTTACGATACTTGCTCCCATCTCTTGTCCCTGACCAGCTTATGAAGTTTTTACGAAGAGAAAGAATACTGGAACGATTCAATTTCCTCGTAAAGAGGTTATTTAGGATAGATACTAATATTATTGTAAACCATAACAAGAAAGAATAAATGTTTGTATTTATTAAAAATAGTATTTCCTTGATAATTTTTTTCTTTCTAAAATTTATATTGAAGAATATACCAATAAAAAAGCAACCACATGTTCAAAATTCCAAAAACATACTTTTCGTAAATACTGGCAAAATAGGAGATGTTATGGTATCTTCTATTATACTTGAAAATGACAATCTACTTGCTTCAGAATACAATATATGGTTATTGATACATCAATCATACAAGACTTTATTAGAACAATACAAAGGACCGATTAAAGTTATTTTTATTAATCACAAGAAATACAGGGTTTCTTTTAGATACAGAACCCAATTTTTATCTACCTTACGTTCAATAGGGTTCAACGAATGTTATAATGTATCCCCTGCCCGGGGAATGTTAACTGATGAGATTTCTTTATTAGCAGGCGCTCACTTCACTTATGCAACTTGCTCTGATTTAACCTACCTGGGTACCAAAATAGGTTTAATAATGAATAAGCTTTATAGTAAATTATTATATGGGGATGTTAAAAATGAATATGAAAAACATATTTATATCCTTAAGAAACTCACAGGGGAAAAAAACATCTCTTATAATAATAACCGAGTTTTCCCACCAGAAATCAAAAACTTTCGAGTTTACCCAAAAGACAAATATATTCTTGTTTCTCCATTAAGTACAGATAAAAGGAGAAATTGGAGTATATATAATTATAGACAATTGTGCAACCTGCTTTCCGAAAGGTACCTTGTCGTTGTCACGGGTAACAAAAGAGAGTTTTGGGATCTTGAATTAATTGCAACTGGCAATAAAAACATTATTGTTGACATTTCCAATCTGTCAGACGTAGTAAGGTTAATTGCAAATACCTTTCTTTATATAGGCGGTGACTCTGGCCTAACTCATATTGCCCTAAAATTTGGGGTTCCAACCCTGAGTATCTTAGATGGTGGTTTTTGGGGGATGTATTTCCCCTTTTATCCGGATAAGACACAAGTTATTTATCTATACCATTCAATGGATTGTTTTGGGTGTAAACTTAATTGCATATATTCTGAAGAACGATGTCTCTCAACAATCTCAGTACAAGAAGTTTATAGCGCTGTTTGTAAAATGTTAGCTGTTTTAGAATGATGGCAAAAATTAGTATAATCATTCCTGTTTACAAGAATTATAAGAACCTCAAATCAAACATAATAACATTTTACAAATATCTACTAACTCTAAATTTAGAGTTAGAAATAATTGTTGTTAATGATGGTAGTCAAATGCCTGATGGTGTATGTGAAATTTTAGAAAGAATTGGTTGCAAAATTATTTTTCTTGACCGTAATTATGGCAAAGGTTACGCCTTAACTCAGGGTGTATTAGGCGTAACAGGAGATTTTGTTATATTTACAGACGCTGATATTCCATATTGTTATACAAATTATAAGGACGCAATTATTCAAATTATGAATCCCCTCTGTGATATTGTCATAGGAGACAGGACCCTCTCCTCTTCTACATATTACAGCAAAACTTCCCTGCTAAGATCTCTTGGAAGTAAACTGTTTTCAAAAATTGTACTTGGCATATCTGACTCTCCCATCAAGGATACGCAGTGTGGACTAAAAGGATTTAAAAAAGAAACCGCAAAGGCTCTTTTTGCAAAGACAAGAATAACCGGTTTTGCAATAGACGTTGAAATATTATACCTGGCGAAACTTTTTAGTTATAACATTTGCTCAATACCAGTACAACTCAGAGATAATACTGAAAGTACAGTCAAGGTCTTTAAGCACGGAATTCAAATGATTTTTGACCTGGCAAAAATAAAACTTTTCCAGATAACAAAACAATATAATGATCAAGCATAGATATCTATCATTATTACTGGTTTATTTTATACTTGTCAGCATATGGGGAGCTTTTGGCTACTTCTCGATAGGTGCTTTAACCGATACTTATAGTGATGTTTTTTCGGCAATGACTTCTTCTTTATGGAATAAATGTGTAAATGCTGTTCCATACATAGATGTGCATCGTTATCGACCTTTCTTCTTTCTATTTCTTCAAGGAATCACTTCCCTCTCTTTATTATTGGGGTTCTCAGTTCAGAATTACGTTTTAATTAAGTTAATAATAATAATTTTCTATTTTGGGGTAGGATTTGTGGTATATAAAATTCTCCTTGAAATAAACGACAATTATTTTAACGCTTTTTTGGCTTTTCTGGTAACAATTTTATATCCCAACAATCTAAACAGTCTTTTTTGGATGGCTGGAATATTAGAATTATTGGTTGTTATACTTTTTCTCTCTGCACTCCTGTTCAGGATTATTTCTGTTAAAACAAATGAGTCAAAATATTATATCTTTTCTGTATTTTGTTTTATCTTTGCGCTTTTTACCAAAGAAACAGCTTTGATTTACCCGTTTGTTGGACTTATAATCTTATTTATAAGTTTTCCAAGAGAAATTATTGCAAAGTACCATCGACAGTTTCTTATAGATTCTCTGGTTTTGTTAATATTTCTAATAATTAGATTTACTGTGGTTCTTCCGCAAACAGAAATGGGTATCATTAGCAATATAACCGATATGTTCCCATCTGTAAAAGCTATGGGTGGTATTTTAATAAAATCTTGTTTTTCTCTTATTCTCCCGTTTGATTATTTTCAAACATTAGAAGGACTTTCAAGCTTCAATTTATATATAGTTTTCTATATTTTGGTTACTCTGACAACTTTAGCTGTGGTCTTTTATAAATCCTCGAAAAAGGTAGTGACTATTTCTATTATTGTTTTCATAATATCAGTTCTGCCCTTTATAATTGCAGGATACATGAGACCACAACTAATACTCTTGCCATTCTGTTTAGTTATAATAACATTGTCGGCACAAGATATAAAAATTTCAAAATTTTTGTTGTTTATTCTCATTACCCTCTGGATTTATGAAGGTATCAAGATAGAGCGGTACTGGGATCTCGCATATAATAAATTTCAAAGAACCATAGAGCTCTTATCAAAAATTGATACGGGAGATAAAACTACTGTTGTAGCAGGGGTTCCATCAAGGATCAAGCAACATTATATAGCCGATAATATAATGTTCCCTTTTAATCTTAAGAAATATGGAGCGTTTGTGATTAGAGACACTTTAATTGATATACCACGATTAGTATATTTATCGACAGAAGCTATTGAAAAAGAAATCACCATCACTAAAAAGGGCAAGGATAATTATTTGTTATCATGCCCTGATAGAAATTTATTTTTCTATTTTCCTGACGAAGAAACGCGAACTCAAAAAGATGTATTTGAAGATAATTTCTTAAAGATGACAATAATCGAACGAAATGAATATTCAAAACCATCTCAAGTTCTTTTAGAGCTTAAAAGATCAGACCTAAAATATTTTTTTATGCAGCCCGATCGTATAATTAACCTCAGGTAACTATGAGCATTAAAGTTTTACACCTTCATACCTCTCTGCGGATAGTGTGTGGAATTACTAACCAAATAATAACCTATGCTCGAGATGATGAAAACATTAAACACTATATATTTACATTAGCCTCTGAATACCAAACACTCAATGGAATCTCTTCAGACAGGCTTATTGTTTGTAAAACAAAAAATATCGCTTTGTTGCGTGAAATTATTGTAATTAAGAAACTTCTGAGTATAATTGATCAAGAATCCATTCAGATACTTCACTCACATCACAGATATTTTGATTTTCTTGCTGCCATTGTATCAAAGTTTAGAAAGATTAAAAGAATTACTTCTGTTCATAACATTGTAAAAGGAAAGAAGTTTTTTAGTTATAAATCACCTCAGTTAATCGCCGATAGTCTGGCCGTTAGAAACCACCTTGTCAAATATTTCGGGGTTGTTTCAGAGAGAATTAAGGTCATTTATAATTCAATTGATCCAAAATCAGTAACTTTTTCTACTACAAGAATTGACCTGTTACAAAAGTTAGGTCTTACAACAGACAACTTTATTATCGGTTATGTAGGACGGTTTTCAATAAAAGAAAAAGGAATAGATTTGTTGTTAGAAAGTTTCGCCATTTTTAATCAACAACATAAAAACTCCAGACTGATTATGATTGGAGAAGGAAAAGACATAAAAAAACGTAAGTTCAACTTTGAGAATGTCATAATTTTGCCACCAGTCTTAGATATATACAATTACTTTCAAACATTTGACTGCATTATTCTGCCTTCAAGGTCAGATGCATTTCCAGTTACAATGTTAATTGCAGGAATATGTTGTACACCGTTCATTGGTTCTGACACAGATGGCATTGAAGAGTTCATAACCGATGAAGTTGAAGGACTCCTGTTTAAGAGGAATGACAAATATGATTTACTCGAAAAGTTAGAATTATTACATTATAACTATGAAGATGCGTTAAAAAGAGCCAAAAATCTAAGGGAAAAAGTGGTGTCAAAATGTAATTTTCAGGACCTAAAACAAGATTTATATAAAGTATACGTTCAGCTATGATGCAAAATGACCGACGTACTAAATATATTAAACACAAAAGTACATAACGTTACCTGTCAAGAAATTATGGATATCATTTACAATTCCGTTGTTACTCGCAATGCAATTTCAATACATTATGCAAACTCATACACATTATTGCTTAATAGATACAACAAACAATTTGCCCAAAATAGTAAAGATATATCATACTTTTTTCCAGATGGGATTGGAGTTTATATTGCTTCAAAGTTCCTATATGGGAAAAATGGACTTAGAGGTAGAGGAACTGGCACAGATTTGTATTTTATGCTGATGGAAGATTTTCCTAAAAGAAATATTACTTTCTTTTTTTATGGAGGGAGTGCAAAGGCAATAGAAAAACTCAAAGAAAAATTTGAAAAAGAAGGAAAATCACAGAGTATTGTTGGTTTAAAACCTCGGGATTTTTCTAACCACGAAAAAATAATTGATGAAATTAACAGTACTATGCCAGATATTCTTTTCATAGGACTTGGAACTCCTTATCAAGAAGAATTTTTTACAAAATACAGACATTTAATAAACGTTCCAGTCGTTATGTTTGTTGGAAGTGGCATAGATTTTATTGCAGGGACATTGAGACGGGCACCTTTGTTTATGAGATTAGTTGGTCTGGAATGGCTTTTTAGACTACTTGTAGAACCTGGACGACTATGGAAAAGATATATAATTGGTATTCCTTGTTTTATTATTAGTATTATTTATCAAAAATTAAAATCAAAAAGCTGTGAAGCCCAGTTATTATAGGACAATAATTTTATTATTGTTTTTGTACTCTGGAGTTTCTTCAGCACAAAATTACAACTGGATTACACCAAACACTGACTACCTCAAGATCTACATAATTGAGGATGGTATCTACAGAATCAATAAACAAGATTTTCTTAACTCTGGCATTAATGCTAATAACATTGACCCGAGAACTATTAAATTATTTTTTAAAGGAGTTCAGATTCCCATTTATTTCTATGGTGAAAGTGATGGAATGTTTAATGATACTGATTACTTTGATTTTTACGCTCAGCGTAATTATGGAGGACTTACTAACACATATAAAGAAGTAAATGGACAACTTACAGTTGATTATGTCACAAATGAATTTTATGATCTTTATTCCGATACAGCAGTATATTGGGTGGGGTGGGGTGGTCCTTATGGATTAAGGTATTCAGATTATTCATTTTCTACAAATATTTATTATCCTTTGGATTACTATCTAACCTCAAGACATTTTGAACAGGAAACAATTTATTTTATGGGCGAACGATTGTCTCCTTATGATTATCGATACTTCAATACAGAAAAAATCAGAGGTGAGGGGTGGTACTGGAGGCAGTTGCAAAGGGGAAACTCGATTTCTGATACAATTAGTATGCCTTTTTTATGCACCACTGTTGATTCATGTTCTTTAAAAATATTTGCTTATCCAAACTCTTATAGTGACACTATAGTAAACGAACATATATTAATTATTAAAGTAAATAATACCCCTTTCGATACACTTTATCGCGACAACTTTAATCGATTTGATACAACAATATATGTCCCTGTAAATTTATTCAATACAACATCACAAAATCAGATTTCATTTACTTACACTAATCCTTATGGCTATGCTGGCTACTTGCTTTTTGACAACTTTGAGCTAAAATTTCCAAGACGATTTGCTATAGAAAACAAAAGACTGTTTTTCCAGACGAATTTCATAGATACAATAACAAGAAAATTTGCTGTAAGAGGGGTTGATACACAAAAACGACTTTATATTTATGATGTAAAAAACTATTACAGAATTACCAATGGAACAATAAGCAACGATACGGTTTATTTCTCAGGAAAGGTTGACGGGAAATATGCAATTTACAATACTGATAGTCTTATTAGACCTCTTCACATAAAACGAAAACAGGTTCCAAACCTGATGTCTTCTTCTAACCAAGCAGAGTATTTAATAGTTTATAATCAACTTTTCGAAAATGCGGCTGAACAATTAAGAACTTTTAGAGCAACACATGATAGTTTAATTTCTTTTAAAGCAGAAGTTGAAGATATTTATGATATTTTTAATTTTGGATTGGAACACCCTATTGCCGTGCGGCGTTTCGTAAAGTATGTTTATGATACTTGGAGCCCTCCGAAAATAAAATTTCTTTGCTTACTTGGCAGGGGTTCTATTAATCCAAAAGGAATCGGTGGAACTAATACATATTATCAAAATTATGTACCAGTCTATGGTAATCCTATTTCAGATGGTTATTTTGCTACAACTGATTTAACCTCGTTTTTATATTCTCCTCAAATTTCTGTAGGCAGAATCCCAGTTTATACGATTACTGAAGCACAAAACGCTATTAATAAGATACTCGAGTATGAAACTTTGCAACCTGTTTCATGGCAGAAATTGTTTACTTTTATAACCGGTGGATTTACTCGTTCAGATCAAATCCAGTTTGCAATTCAATCAGATAATCTAATCAACACTTATATTTTTCCTCCCCCGATATCAGGAAACTCAACAAAGATATATAGAAACGACTCCTCGGGATATATTACCTATAACTATCAAGATTCAATCAAGAATTCTATTAATCGGGGTTGTTTATTTGTAAATTACATCGGACATGCATCAAGTAGTAATTGGGACAATGGTCTTGAAGATCCTGCAATACTTTCTAACTTTTCTAGGTACCCTCTTATATTAAGTATGACTTGTTTTACAGGAAAAACGGCTGAAGGACAACGAAGTTTTGGAGAAAATTTCTTCTTACTGCCCGGTAAAGGAGCTATAGGTTTTGTAGGGACTTCTGGCTGGAGTTTTCAGGGATCTGGCAATACCTATAATAGCTATATTATAAAAGGCTTTGCACTGGATAGCATACGAAGAATTGGTGAGTTAATTAAATATGCTGCAACTTCTATGAAACATGATTCAGTAATTTCAACTGTGCGTAATACTATCAATAGTTATAACTTAATTGGAGATCCTGCTTCAAAATTATTACTACCCATATATCCAGAATACTATATTCAGCCAGGAGACTACAAATTATCAAATCTATATCCTTCATTAAGAGAAAACATTACTTTGATTATCTATCCAAAGAATCTTGGAGCTTTTGCAGACTCTTGCAAGATTAGGTTTTTGTTATTGAAGAATAATATTAATTCACACTATCAAGACACAGTAGTGAGATCCTGGAAATATATAGATACAATTGCTTATACATTCTCGATTGATTCTTTAGGACAATATGCAATGAAAGTAATACTTGACGTTGATAATTGGAATCAACACGAATATAAACTTAACAATTCTGTTCTTATCCCTATTTACTTAAAAAATATTTCTTTTGTTCCAATTAAACCATTCAAATCATCAGTTGTTACTTCAGATTCAGTTAGAATTGTTGGTATAAATCCTTTTAAGAGTTCAAGCGTTAACTCTATAAAATTGATAATGCAGATTGATACTACAAAAACCTTCAATTCTTCTGCCCTACAGACATATTATATGCTTAATCCGACAGGTCTCACAACTCATTTCAACATTAATATTCCATACAGAGATACAAATATCGTATATTACTGGAGATTAAACTCAATAATTAATAACTCTGATACTTCGGGTTGGTCACAAGTGATGGACTTCGTCTATAGAAATACAAACTTTAGCAGAAAAAGGTCTTACGAAAATGACAGTCTTATTGAAATACTTAAAAAATTTCCGGGACAATATGAGGGTGTGCAATTTTATAATACTTTTTTTGAAAACGGAAACATAAAGCTAGGTAGCTTTATAGGAAATTTAGTAGCACAGTCCTGGGGTGGTGACTATTGGGAAGCATCATTTTTTAGAGTAAATAACAAGGAATATTTTCTTCTTGATCCAATTTTGAATTGGGGAGGACTTAACCTCGCTAAAGTTAGAAAAAATGACGGTATTTTAACTGAAGTTAGACATTTTAAGTTTACTTCTCCACTATCATCAGATTCCGTAATAACTTATTTGAACACTTTCAGTCCTAACCATATATTAATGTTAGTTAAGTCAGTTCCTACTGGGGTTACAGACCAGATGAGTGTTCCATTAAAAAACAGATTTAAATCTATGGGAAGTTATTATGCGGATTCGGTAAATCTACAGAGCTGGCAAAGATGGAGTTTTATTACATATCCTACTGATACAGGCTATGTCAAAGCAGAGGTATTTTTAAGTGGTAGTAATTTTCTTCCTGCAACAGCCGTGTTGCAACCTGTTTTTAACTACGATAGTGGTTTTACTGCTATTACACTTGGTCCAAGCTCTCGTTGGAATGAACTAAAATGGAATTTCATTGTATATCCTCAAAGTTCCTTAAGTACAGATATATGGGGAATTACAAGGAGCTCTCAGGAGATTTTATTATTTTCAAATAACAGAAGCGGGTTTATTAATGGTTTTGATACAGTATCCCCGGTAATCTTTCCAAACGTGAAAGCTTTCTTTAACTTTAAACTTGACAGCCTGAATGGATTTAACTCTCCATTATTGAAATCTATTTCAGCTAAAATTATGCCTCCAGCAGAGCTAATTCCTGACCCTTCTACTTTTAACGCCAGTGATTCGCTTGTAGAGGAAGGAGATACTGTTAGATTCTCTATTAGATACTACAATATTGGTTTTACAAATAACTATTCTTCTATTGCAAAATGGTCAATTAATTACTATTTAGGAAATAGAACTTTCCAAATTGATAGTATTAAAAGAACTCTCTCTGTTGATAGCTCCATTCAGATATCTGCACTATTAAATACCTCAAGACTTCGAAATCCCTCAAAAGCAAAAGATACCATTCTCGTTGTTTTTGAAGTAAACACAGGAGATAATGAAAATGAACTATTTACTTACAATAACAATTTAGTAACAAGAATAATTGTATTGGGAGATACAACAAAACCCGTTATGGAGATCACTTATGATGGGGTAAAAGTTATCGATGGGGATTTTATACAGCGTTTTCCTAACATTACTTTAAAATTTTATGATAATGGAAAAATGGTCGTTAAAGACACCTCTAATATTAAAGTTAAACTTGATGGAAAATATGTTCCATATTACCTAAACGGCCTTCCTAATCCCGAACTTCAGCTTATATTACCAACTAATAATCTGCAGGCAACTGTAGTTTATAAGCCAAGATTATCCGATGGAGAACATCGGTTTGATTACATAGCTTTTGACAATTCTGGAAATTATGCAGATTCAATCTCGCATTTGTTAGTTGTAAATCCTAATCTTGCTATTGTTAGTCTTTATAATTTCCCAAATCCTGTAAAGAATAGTACAACATTTATATTTAATATTGCTGGTGGTTCTACACCAAATTCTTGTAAACTTAAGATTTTTACTGTTGCTGGAAGGGTAATAAAAACGCTTGATATTCTTGCTAATATTGGAATTAACCAAGTTTTTTGGGATGGGAGAGATAATGATGGTGATTATGTTGCTAATGGTGTATATTTTTATAAATTAATAGTAGATGGTGAGACAAAAAGAGAATCTTCTCTACAGAAGCTCGTTATTTTGAAATGAAAATACGGTTTTACATACTGTTCTTTCTATTTATAATTACCCACTGCCTGTATTCTCAAAACTATAGTTGGATAACTCCAAATACTCTTTATCTTAAGATGTACGTAGTAAATGATGGTGTGTATAGAATTAACAAAGGGGATTTTACAGCAGCTGGAATTAATGCAGATAATATTGATCCGCGCACGATTAAAGTTTTTTATAGGGGATTACAAATCCCTATTTTCTTTTATGGTGAAAGCGATGGGATTTTTAACGATACTGATTATTTTGATTTTTATGGCAAACGAAACTATGGGGGGACTACCAATTTTTATAACAGTGGTACAATTGAAACTGTATCGTATGTAACTGATGAGTACTATGACTTGTATTCTGATACAAGTGTTTACTGGGTAGGATGGGGAGGGTCTTACGGAATTCGGTATTCACCTTACAATTATAACTCCGGAAACCAATACCCATATGATTATTATTATAAACGGATACATTTCGAAAACGATCTTGTTTACTCACTTGGAGAAGCCTATAGTGAACAAGACTATCGAAATTTTAACAATGAGAGATTTAGGGGGGAATCGTGGTATTGGGTAAAAATGTTATTTCAAAATCAAATTATTCAAAATTTTAACTCTTCATTTTTATCTACCTCAGTTCCAGCAAAACTTAAAGTGTTTGCATATCCATACAACATCGATACAACTATATTTAATGAACATCGTCTCGCTTTTCGCATTAACAACATATTGATAGACACCTTAAAGACTGACAATTTTAACAAGCTGGACACAATTGTAACTTTTCCAAGCAACTATTTGAATAGTTCTTCTACAAACACAGTCTCGATTAAATACACACCACCCACTAACTTTACAAGTGGATCAATTTTTCTTGATTGTTTTGAAATTTATTACCCTAAACGCTTTATATTTGATTCAAATTATGTACGTTTTTCTTCAGAACTTAATGATACCTCTTCACGGATGTTCAAAATTGCTGGATTTGTCACCTCAAATGAAATAAAGATTTATGATGTACTTAATAATAATATAATAACAAACTATTTTCTTTCGGCAGATACGCTTGTTTTCTATGCAAAGGGAAATGGTAAATTTGAAATTATTAACAAAGCAATTACTTCAAAACCATTTCGCATCAAGCAGAAACAAGTACCCAATCTTGTTTCAACATCAAATGGGGTAGATTACTTAATTGTATACAACAAGCTTTTTGAGACTCAAGCAGAGATTTTGAGAAGTTACCGTGCAAATCACGACAATTTCAGAGCAATTAAAGCAGAAATAGAGGACATTTATGATATTTTCAATTACGGTATTGAAAATCCTGTTGCTGTAAGAAATTTCATCAGTTATGTTTGGAATAATTGGACAGCGCCTAAAGTTCAGTATCTCTGTCTTTTTGGACGCGGCTCAACTGACCCAAAGAAATGTGCCGTTACTTCTCAATACTTTGCTAATTTAATACCCGTATATGGCAATCCGGTTTCCGATGGTTATTTTGCTAATGTTAATCAGGGTGGTTTTATGTATTATCGACAAATTGCTGTTGGAAGACTGCCAGTTCTCACTACCTCTGAGGCTCAAGAAGTTGTAAACAAGATAATTACCTATGAATCACAACCCCTTGATAACTGGATAAAGAATACTTCTTTTGTAACAGGAGGATATAACGCCTCCGATCAAGAACTTTTTAGAACCCAGGCAAACAACATAATCAGCAGTTACCTACAACCTTCTCCATTGAGTTTAGATATCACACGTGTTTTTCTTAATGATAGTTCTGGTCTGATAACCTTTAACTATTCCGATTCTATAAAAAATTCTATTAACAGAGGTACGCTTTTTATGAATTATATTGGTCACGCAGGGAATAATTACTGGGATTATACATTCGATGACCCTATTGTGCTTTCAAACAGTATTAAATTGCCCCTTATATACAGTATGACTTGCTTTACAGGAAAATACGCTGAACCTGATTTTAGGGGGTGGGGTGAAAAATTCCTGTTGTATGCAAATAAAGGATCAATTGGTTTCATAGGTTCTACAGGGTGGGGATTTGTCGGAAGTGGAAATACTTTACAAAATTATTTTGCTTCTGCGCTTTCTCAAGATACAACAAGGCGCATTGGAGAAGTTCTAAAACGTGCAACACTACTAATGTCAGCAGATTCTCTTAATTATTACAGTCGTAATACCGTTAACAGTTTCAATTTGATAGGGGACCCTGCTTTAAAGTTATTGTTACCATCTTATCCTGAATTTGTACTCACTAATAGTGATTACAAATTATCTACACCAAATCCCGAACTGGGTGAAAATATTATACTTACAATTTATCCTCGTAATCTCGGTACTTTTGCTGACTCGTGTAAAATAAGATGGCTTCTAATTAAAAATGGGTCGAATAGTAGATTTAAAGATACTATTATTAGAAATTTTGCGTTTATTGATACACTGTATTATACCTTCAGCGTTGATACTCTTGCTGATTACAGTGTTAAAATAATTCTTGATATAGATAATTGGTACACAAGAGAAAACCCCAATAACAATTCAATCACAATTCCTATTATACTTGCAAACTATTCTTTTTTGCCTTTAAAACCAATCGATAATTCTGTGGTAGTCAGTGATTCTGTTGAGTTTGTTGGTATAAACCCCAATATAAACCTTTCCAGAAATAGTGTAAAGTTGCTTCTTCAATTAGATACAACAAATAATTTCAATTCTTCTTTATTGCAAACATATATAAAAAATAATTTTATCTCTCCAGTAACAAAATTCAAGATACGCATTCCTGTGCTCGACACAAATTTAGTATACTTCTGGAGACTTAATACAATAGTAAATAATATTGATACAGTTGGTTGGAGTACCCCCCGCCGATTTATTTATAATCCTGCTGTTATGATTGAGAAAAACTTAAAGAATCTCAATAAAGAAACAGATAATGCAGCTACTTTTTATGATTCCCTTATAACTGTATACAAAAAGTTGCCCTCTCAATATAATGATGGAGAAATTTCATTTCTTTCTTTCAATCCTGCAGGATATGGATTATTAAGTTTCCCTGGTAATCTGGTTGCAAGTTCATGGGGGGGAGATCCTTGGGAACCCACTTACCTACTGACTAATAATACTTATACTTATTTATTGAGACCATATCTTGATTGGGGAGGACTATATTTTATGAAACTCAGTAAAGTAGGGGGACAGATTCTTGATTCTAAACATATTTACTTCAGTGCGACATCGTCATCAGATTCGGCCGTAAATTACTTAAACACTTTTGACACAACTCATATTTTGATGGCTGTTAAACTTGTCCCTGTTGGTGTAAGTTCTACAATAACTCCAAACTTAATTAATAAATTAAAACAGTTTGGAAGTAGGAAGATTGATTCTGTAAATGTAAATTCTTGGCAGCGCTGGAGTTTTATAAGTTATAGAACAACTCCAGATACCATCGTCTCAGAAAATTATGGTAAAACAGGATGGGCACCTATTAATAGTACTTTACAACCTGTTTTTAGATATATTAGTGGTTATCTTTCTTCAACTTTTGGACCAGCACAATATTGGCATTCCATAAACTGGAATCAAATTTTATTTAATGGAAGTTACATTTTTCACGACATTTATGGAATCAATAGAAACAATCAGCCTATTTTACTCTGGGGTAATTACCAGAACACCCTATTGCCTCTGGACACTTTGAATGCATATAATTTCCCAAAGATTAAAATAGTCACTAAATTTAGAATTGATTCCGCAAGTGGCTTTAACTCACCTTTACTTAAATCCGTTAAAGCTAAGTATACTCCTCCCTCTGAGATTGCCCTTAATATTAATAACTGTATCAAGTCTGATTCAGTTATTAATAGCAGGGATACATTAGGTTTTAAGATTATATATTACAATACTGGATTTACTAATCTTTATGGATCTGTGCAAAACTTTTATACCTACAATATCAATAATCAAAAAATCATATTGAGCTCCGATACTTCTTATGCACTTCTTAAAATTGATAGTGCTACTAATTTTAAATACTCCATTAATTTAGCGGAGTTTAACAATATAAGAAAATACAACAATACCATTGACATCTTTTTTGAGGTACAACCAATCGGCAATAAGAATGACTATTACTATTTTAATAATAAAATCCTTAATAATGTTATAGTGAAAAGTGTTCCAAATCAAGTATTACTTGAATTATTTTCAAACGGGATAAAGCTTCAAAATGGAGACTATGTAAGAAAAGAACCTGAAATTATTATTAAACTTATTGACAATGTAATAGGAACAAGAAATTTTTTCGACACAAATGATGTAAAATTATTTTTGAATTCACGTTATGTTCCATATTATTTAAGAAATAATTATAATCCCCTTTTACAACTTGTTACTTTTGACCCTTTTAAGAAACAGATTTCCTTTCAGTTCAAACCCACGTTGGAATATGGAATTAATAACCTTAAACTTGCTCTTTGTTCTGGTAACTATGATTTTTACGATACTCTGTCATATAATCTACAGGTTACTTCGGATCTATTAATTAAGGATTTATACAACTATCCTAATCCTTTAAAAGATTTTACAAATTTCGTTTTTACCCTTGCGGGAGATAGTAAACCTACAAGTTGTAAGATTAAAATTTACACGGTCAGTGGGAAACTAATAAAATCAATACATTTCTCTGCTGACATTGGTTATAACCAAATATATTGGGATGCAAGAGACGATGACGGTGAAACTATTGCTAATGGTATCTATTTTTATAAAGTTATTATAGAGGGAGCATATAAAAAAGAAACAGATATCCAGAAGTTAGTAATACTTAAGTAAAAAGTAACGTCCCTCCAATAGTAATAATACTCCATATTATCCACAGACCAAATACTACACTTGCTGATTTTGCTGTTGTTACACCAGCAGCTTCCTTTATTCCGGTGGTAATAAGAAATAAATACCACAAGGTAAAAAAGTCAATCTTTTGTAAAATCAAGTGCCCCGCTCTTCCAACTGAAGCTTCAGAAACAACTGTACCAAGACTAACCCCCCCTAATGATCCTAAAATTATTGAGAGCACCGTTCCTAACAAAGACCCAACAGCAAACACCACCATTGCAAGTGCAACAACATTAACTATTTTCATCAAGTCAACCTGTGTCTTTAAAATCTTAAATACGAGGAAATAAATCAAAGAGGGAATAAAAATTAAGAATATGGGCCCTACAAAAGAAAAGCCATAACTCGAAACAGCAAAGAACTTTTCCATATTTTTCTCGCTCTGTTCAATAATCTCATTTGCTTTTTCTTTAGGAAGTTTTCCCTCTTCTACTGATTTATTAATTTGTTTCTCAACAGACTCTCTTTGTAATCGTTTTACTTCGCTAACCAATTCAGCATCGTTCATAAAAAGAAAAGCAGACATAAGGTTAAGAACAATCGAAATTACAATGAAAATAATCCAAAAATTTCTTTTCTTACTTCCCAACACTGCACGAAATGTGTTTGCAGGGTCATAGAAGATCCCTGCTACTGCTTCGACAGTGGAAATTTGGTAAGTTTCTTGATTTTGTAAATTGTTTTCTTCCATAAGGTTTTTCTTATATTTACGAATTAGTCATTTAGTAGTTACATATAGCTTGTTTTCATGTATATATTTTTCAACTTCAGGAAGTACGAGATATTTAATTGATCTACCTTTCTTCAAGTATTCCCTTATCATTGTTGAAGATATATCAATATTAGGAACACTTAACAGTTTAACTCTCTCAAGATACTTCTTTTCAGCATTATGAATAAAAAACCCGGGTCTATTAATCACAACTACTTCGGATAAGGCAAATAGTTTTTCTGGGGTTTTCCACCTATCAAGCGCTAAAAGTTGGTCAATCCCAATAATGAGGTAAAATTTAACAGCGTTAGGACCATACGAATCTCGAAGCTTTGATAAAGTATCCACAGTATATGATACTGTAGATTTTTGTTTTATTTCAATATCACTCACTTCAAAATGTTGATCCAGTCCAAAGGCAAGTTTACACATATTGTAACGATGGAATGCAGCAACCACATCACTTGTGTCTTTCAAAGGGGGGATGGCAGAAGGAATTATCAAAATTTTATCAAGACTTACTTGTTCCATTACATTTGTCGCAACAATACTATGTGCAATGTGAGGAGGGTTAAAAGTGCCCCCAAAAATTCCTATCCTTCTCATTTTTTTAAGATGGATAAATAGAGTTTTTCAATTTGTGTAGCCATTTGCTTTACATCAAATTTTTTTACACTTTGTTTTGCATTCGACGCAAATGATTCTCTTAACTTTGGTTTCTTGTAAAGTTCTATAATTTTATTAATTAAATCAACTTTGTTATTTAGGTCAAATAAAAGTCCATTTTGATTTTCCTCTATTAATTCTCTATTGGATGGAATATTACTTGCCAATATACATCTCTCTGCAGCCATAGATTCCATAAGAGTTAAAGAAAGCCCTTCCCATTTAGAGGGAAAAACAAAAATATTAATTAAAGGGAAAATTTTTTTTATATCAGTCCTAGCTCCAGCAAAAATTACTCTATCTGAAATTCCCATTTTAGTTGCTAATTGTTCACATTGAACTTTCAATTTCCCTTCACCCACCAAAAGTAACTGTGCTTCAGGGATATTTTTAATTATCTCTGGAAACACTTCTATCAAGAGCCTTTGGTTTTTTTGTATATCAAACCGGGAAATATTGCCAATTATAAAGCTATTGTCTTTCACCCCTAAATTTCTTGCTATAATGGGGTCCCGGTTTACTCGAGAATACTCATCAAGTTCAATACCACAGGGAATTTTGAACGTGCGATTATTTATAATGACTTTGTTTATCAGTCCAAGGGAAATCTCATAATCTGTTAGAAGGATATATATATCAGGGTAGCTAACAAGAGCACGCTCAAGTAACTTTACAAATTTTCTTTTTAAAGGATTTGGTGAATATAAATAATGATATCCATGAACACTGTGAAGTAATTTTATGTGGGGATTGCGTTTTTTCAGTACTTTAGCATACATCCCGGCCACTGTTCCGTGAGAATGAACTATTTCAATTTTTTCTGAGGATATAATAGACTCAAGACGTTGAAAAGCTTTAATACTAAAGATTCTTCTTAAACAAACATCAAAAAATTTTAAACCCTGCTGTTCTACCTGCGTTTTAAAAGGTCCGTTGGGCGTGGAAGCAATTGAAATTTCAAAATGGTTTTTACTAATATACTTTGAAAGCAAAAGTATATGTATTTGCCCCCCTCCAATAAAACCAGTATCAATTAGTTCAAGTACTTTAACCATCAAATTTTTTAAATGCGAGTTTTGCTATAAGTAATTGTTTCCTGTTAAACCCTTTTAGGAATTTTAGAAAAAATTTTAAAAATATGTAAAAGCGAATTAGTAACCTGTTTAATAAATCATTATGGAGTTTATAGTAAATTAATTGTGATTTTTTCATAAAAAAATAAAGTTCAGAATAAAACTTATCGTTGACATTTTTACCTTTGTAGTGAATAATTTCTGAATATGGATAAAAATAGATTGGCAGATTCAATCTTCGAAGTCGTTTACAAATATCTGCATCTTCGTAATACAGAAAATATCTTTCATTAAAACCCTGTATACTATTAAAAACATTTTTTCTAATTAACATACAGGCACCACTTACCCAATCTACCTCCCGTATTTTACTATATTCAGTTTCAACTTTATGTATGAACTTTAAATCTCGCATTTCAAATTTTTTTTCATCCCTTTTATTTCTGATTTCATTACAAAAATTCACCTCCTTCCAAAATGACAGTTGAAAAACACCATCAGGAAAATACAATTTACATCCAACAGCACCAAATTTTTCACCTGCAAATGCCTTAATAAGAGAGCCCAAAAAATCACTTTTTACAAGTGTATCGGGATTAATAAAAAGTAGATATTCCCCTTTTGCTTTTGTAACCCCAATATTATTTGCATGGGAAAATCCTCTGTTAGAGTTTTTTATTAAATGAATATCTGGATAATCAAGTTTAATTTGTTCAAAGGGTAAATCTATAGGAGAATTATCCACAACAATAACTTCAAAGGGAATACTACAAATAGTATTATAGATGGACGTAATACACGGGATAAGAAAATCCCACTGTTGATAATTCACGATTATAATTGAAACCGTTACCATAATTCAAATACTTTAATATTGGTAAGTTTACAATACAATAGAGTAATTTTATTTAAGGTTTTTGATATGATATCATTATTGTCACTAACTTTTCCGCTTATATATTTTAGTACTTCAGTATCTGTTATTTTTTTTATTAACTTATATTTTCTTCTCTGTCCAGATATCCATTTAAAGTTAAATATAAGCCACAAGTACGCCCGTAGAATACCGGTAGTAGCCAGCTGTGATGAGATTAGTGAATAAACAAATTTTAACCAAAAGTTCAGAACTAAAAGTGGAATATATTTAATTAGAAATAAAGGGGAAAAAAGAATAAGAAAGTTTAATAAACGATTTCGTTCTTGAAGAAATGTGATATATGATATTTTTTCCCTTCTGGTAGTTGAGCCTCCCCTATGTTTAACAAAAGATTTTGAATTGTGATATAGGTAATACCCTGCAAATTTTACTTTTAACGAAAAAAAGCTATCTTCAGCGTATGCAAAATATTCATCAATGAACAAACCCCGCACCGTTGAAATAATCTTTTTGGGAAATATTAAGGAACAACCATTAGCCTGGAGAATTTCACCAATACCGTTAGTACCTATATTGAAAATCTTCATTATATTATTCCCGAATAGATTTAAGGTTCCATTTTGGCTATAATATTCTTCGGGGATACCCTCTGTAATTACAAGAGATTGAACAATTCCTGCATTGGGTAGTGTTGTAATTGCATTATATAATTCTTTAAGCCAGTTGATATCAACAATAGTATCGTTGTTAAGAAGAACAACATACTCACCTTGTGCAAAGTTAAGTGCATAGTTGTTTCCCCCTGCAAAGCCAAGATTTTTCTTACTATAGATGACCGTAACATTAGGTATATTACTATAATTAGCTTTAAGAAACTCATAACTCCCATCTGATGAACCATTATCAAGAACTATAATCTCAAAATCCCGATATGTTTGTTGAAGTACTGAATCAAGACAAGTTTGCAGTAACATTCTACCATTATAATTCAGAATAATTACAGAAATCATAAAAAAAGAGATTTAATATAATCATAACTTACTTTCACTTTTTTTTGGACAGCACACCGTTTCCTAAAACTTTGATAGAGCTCAAGATTCCCCCTAAAATATCCTTTTATTGCTGATAGAAAAAGTGATGGTTTATCACTAAATAAAAAATCCGCATATCTTTTTATACGAGCAATAGAAAAAAATAATTTCCATAAGATTAATAACCGTAGGGGATAATTTTTTACCCGTAGCGCTATAAGATTCTTTTCACATAGCTCAATCTGGTATCCTGGATAATGACTTGTAGTTGCTCCTCGTTTGTGATAACATATTGCTTTTGGGTTATAAAAACACTTATAGCCACATAATTGCAGTCTGAAACTGAAATCCACATCTTCATAATATGCAAAAAAATCCTCATCAAAGAATCCTATATCTTTAAAAACAGCAGCTTTATACATAGCGGCTCCTGCACAAGCACCAAAAACAAATTCTGGTTTATCATACTGACCTTTATCAACCTCTCCATGTCCACGTGCAAAGGGAGATCCCATTTTCTTAATAAAATCCCCCGCATTATCAATAATAGTTCGGTGGTAATAGTTTAACATCTTGGAAGCAACGCTGCCAACTTCTTCTGAAACAAAACCTTTCATCATTTCTTCAATAAAAGAGTTGCTACATTGTATATCATTATTTAATAGAAGAATATACTGACTCTTAAATTCTTCAAGTGCATATTTTACTCCTTTATTAACTGCTACAGAAAATCCGGTATTACTATTTAGCTTAATCAATTTTACTTCGGGGTAGTTATTCTCAATGAAAGTTACAGAACTATCTGATGAACCATTATCAATGATTACTATTTGAAAATTTTCAAACGTTTGGTTTTTCAACGAATTTAAGCATTCATCAAGGTGTTCAATCCCATTGTAGTTTGGAATAATAACTGTTATCACTTTTAAAATCCCTTTCTGAGCTCAGAAAGCAAATATTTATGTTTCTTAAAACGGTATTCGTTTTGCTTACCAACTATTCGTTTAAAAGTCTCTACTAATAAAATCAATGATGAATTTATAACTATCAATATCTTCAAGGCCAATGTTCTCGTTCGTGTATAGTTCTTGCTAAAAAAATATATCATACTTAATAAAAATCTTCCATAGAGCCAGTAATTATTATAACCTGACATTGAAGCTCCTCCCAGGTGAATAACTTTGCTACCCGTATATACTGCAAGTCGGGCAACCTTATTAATTCTGTAACTTAAATCTACATCTTCAAAGAAGAGTTTATAATTTGGATCAAGTTTACCAACTTTCAAAAAGGTTTCTTTTCTCATAAGAATAAATGCACAGGGGAGTTGTTCTACAATAACAACTTCGTCTGGAAAATTTTCAATCTCTTGATTTTGAAGATATCTGTTTAATAACCAAAAGCTTCGGTTAAAAAATTTGGAAAAAATAGAATAAAAGAGAAGGAATTGTAAAACTGATGGGTATTTCTGGAAATAGCTACTTTGGAATTTGCCATCTTCCCCAATCAATAGAGGAGAAATTGCTACAATATTTTCAGAGGTTTGCAGTTTATTAACAAGTTTTTCTACTATGGCTTCTCTCCAGATTATATCAGGATTCAATATTACGATATACTCTCCATTGCTATTATCAATTCCTATATTGTTAGCTTCCGAAAAACTCACTCTATAATCAAGATAAAAACTCTTAACACATTTAAACTCTTTTGATAGTCTTTCTATAATACCTTTAGACTCATCTGAAGAAGCATTATCTATAACTATTATTTCAATATCAGTATAATTTTCAAACTCTAATAAACTTCGCACACATTGCTCAAGCAACCTTCCTGTATTAAAATTTACAATTATATATGATATTCCTAACGACATTATATTTCCCTATCAAAAATTTTTAATGGACCAATCTTTAAAAATCGCTTCATTAACCCAATCTCTCTTTTGTCAAGATATTTTGTCAATTTTAAGAGGAATATGAAAAGAACAAGAAAAACCACCCCATTTATAAAAAGTAACAATAGTCCTGTAATTCTATTCGATATAGTAAGTAAATGAAAAATTATTAACTTGTTAATGATATAACTTACAATTGCGGTAGCAAGTGAAATCATTGTGATTTTCAGATAGTTATTAATGAAAATTTTTATTTTTGATATTCTGAAAAATCTCAATGCTGTAAAAAACACAAAAAACGACCCTATTAGAAACGCTGTTGAATTTCCATAAGCCGCGCCAGTAATTCCAAAATTCTTTATCAAAATAAAACTTAATACAAGATTAACACCTAAAAATATTATCCCCTCAAACATCTGGTATTTAGGAACACCTGTATTTGGAATTATAGAATTACCAGGAGCCGAAAATGTCATATTAATTAACTGTCCTATCACAAGTATTTTTATAATGAATCCAGACATTTCATATCCACTTCCTACCCAGGTCAAAATAATTTCATCTGAAAACACAAAAATAAACAAAAAAATTGGAAACGAGAGTAAAGCCAAAAACTTTGTAGCATCGAGAAATAGTTGCCTAAGTTTTTCAACTTCATTTTTCGCTGCTAACTCCGCAGCAGCCGGAGCAAGTTGCGGTACTAACTGGAAAGGAATAAATCTGCCCAGTCTTGCTATTCTTGCACCAAGATTATAATACGTTACATCATTTAAGATATAAAAATAGCCAAGTAGAAACTCATCATATTTATCAGATGCAAAAGAGGCAAGCTTTGAAAGTTGCATTTGTAATCCAAATCTCCCCATTTCTTTCAATGGTTCCTTTGAAAAGTAAGATGGGTTAATTTTTATCTGAGGGAGATATTTTCTGGTATAGAAAACATTTATTACTGTACTAATTGTTACTAAACAAAGCTGTACCCAAATCAATCCTTCCAACCCAAATCCAAGCATTAAAACCACAACTACTGCAGCCGCGTTTAAAAAACCAAGAACAAGTCCTGAAATATTCATTATGTACATCTTCTGTAAACTTGTAAGAATCGAAACATATATACTGAATGCAGTGGTAACAAAAAAAATCAAAAGGCTAATTCTAAACACATAAAGGCTTTTTTCCTGTAATTCCGTAGGAATATTTATTAAAGAGATAAGGGGCTTTGTTAAGAGATAACCTACAATTACTGCTAAAAGAGAAAAAAGTAGATAAAAGAAATAGCCAGTGTTTATATATTTGTTTAGTTTATCAATATCATTTTTGTTATAAAATTCAGAAATAAACTTCACAAACGATGTTGATATGCTTAAATCAAAAAGTCCAAAAGAACCAATGAATCCCATTATCAGAACATAAATACCATATTCTTTATCACCAATATACCGAATTATTATAGGAGTCAGGATTATAGGGAAAAGAAATCCTACTATCTGTGCTAGGAATGTATAGAAAGTGTTTTTAATTATTTTATCTGTAAGGGTCAAGATGATACTATTTAAACAATAAAACAGCTATATACCTAATAAATAACACAGGAATTAGAACTAATGCTTTGATCCCATAATTATAATAATAGTACCGATAGATATCGACATACATAACCAGACGCAATGTTGGGTCTGCCAGACAGGTAGAGGCACTTCCTTTATGATAAACTTCAACTTTAGGATTAAAAATAATTTTATACCCACTGTTTTTAATTCTTTGACACAAATCCACATCGTTGTACAAAATTCTATATTTTTCATCAAATCCACCTAAGTTTTTTAAAAGTTCTCCTCGAATCATTAAGTACGTTGTTGCAGCCTGCTCTATCTCTGTAATTTTGCTATAGTCAAATGAAGACATCTGATATACATTTGTAAAACTAGTAAGACCCAAATAGGTAAAAAGTCCGTCTTTTAATGAGGGAAATCGTTTACAATTCCCTTTTTGTAAAGAACCGTCATCATTAAGTAAACGAACAGTAATTGCACCAACACTTGAATTTTCTTCAAGAAAAGTAATATTACCTAAAAATGCATCATCTTTTACTCGAGTGTCATTTCCCAATAATAATATATACTTTCCTTTACTTTTAGTAATGCCTTGATTACAAGCTGGCGCATAGCCTATATTTTTATGATTTTCTATTAAAGAAACAGTGGGGAATTTTTTTTTGATAGCATCTATAGTACCATCTTTAGAGCCATTGTCAACAACAATTATTTCAATAGCGTCTTTTAAAAGGTTGAAATCTTTACTATTGTAAACTGAACCCAAGCATTGCAAAGTAAGATCTTTAGCTCGCCAGCTAACAATAATTACTGAAAGCAAGAAAGTGTATTTGTTCATCTAAAGGTGATAATTCTGATTATAATAATACTGTAGGCTTGCTTGATAGAACATCATTTTTATTCGATAACGTAGCATTTCAATTTCCTGAGAAAACCTGTTTTTCAAATTACCGTTTCGGCAATTACGAAACTTGTACTTTACAAGCGCAAGCTTGATTGAAGTTTTAATATAATAAGATTGATTAATACCAGTAGGACACCAATTTCGTTTTTTTCTTCTATGAACAAACGGGATATAATTCAAATGTGTCTGAGGGATAGTACCCAAAGAGGCTTCTTCGCTAAGCTCCCTGAAAATAGTTTTCCCTTCAAGATAAAGTGCCAATTGAAACAGCCCCAAAATAACGATAAGATATAAAGCTAAAAACAACATCCCTAGTATTGTTGTTTCCTCAAAGCTAACCGTTACATTCCATAAAAAATGTATAAAGACGGCTATCAAATAGCCTGCTACTATCAATAAAAATTTTTGTCCTGTAGACCTAAGAAATGCAAACCCTACAAATGCTCCAAATGTTGCCTGAGAAAGGCAGTGCATAACAGCAGAGAACAAAGTTCTAATAAGGACAACAGAAACCCAACTTTTAAGGGAAGTACCGTAGGTTACAAAATACAAAAAGTTTTCTGTCATTCCAAACCCCAACCCTATAGCACCACCCCAAACCACACCATCTACAACCCCATCAAACTCTCTACTTATTGAAGCCATCATTAAAAGGAATATTCCTTTAGTAAATTCCTCTACAATAGGAGCGGTAATTATTGTTCCAAGAAAACTGTTTATCTCAGTAAAGTTATTTAGAGCTGTAAACTGAACTACTATAGCAAGTGGAAGTTGGAAAAAAATACTTCCTATTATTGCAAGAAAAATCGCACCCGATGCTCCCCAAAAGAAGTTTAAAAACATTATCCAAAAAGGCTCCCGTTCGTTCCTATCCAACCACCAAATAAACAAAAAGTAACTAAACATTGGAATGACTGCTGCAAAAAAGGAGGCTAGTAATAACATTCTTATTGTAACGGTTCTAATTTTATAAGAAGCTGGTTTTTTTCAACTGCTTGTTTTTCCTCAACAAAAACCTTTTTCACCATGCAATCTATTGGGGCTTTTAGCTCATTCTCCATCTTCATTGCTTCAAGTACAACCAGAACCTGTCCCTTTTTTACAAGCTGCCCTTCCTGAACCCCAACCTTAACAATAGAACCCGGCATCGGAGCAACAATATCTGTCTTTACTCTTTCAGTCCCTTTGGATTTAGAAAAATTTTCAACAAGAATATCCATCTCACTCTGACATTTAACATTATAACTCATTCCATTTATTTCAACAACAAAATTTGTATTTTTAACTTGTTCTTCTTCTTCAGTGTTTTCTACAGCAACAGTATAGTTCTGATTATTAATTCTAAATACAAAAACGTTATCATAAATTCTGATGTACTCGAAGATGTATTGTTTCTCGTTAAATATTAAATTTTTTTCATCTATCAAAACCAATTCTTTTTGTGAATTAGAAAATGGTAATGAAATAAAATACTTTTTCATTGGTAGAACTCCAATTTTCTTTTTAACCAGACACTCTGCTTAAGGGAGGTACGATTTATTTTATTTGCCGAGCCCTGAGTTGATTCTTTGGAAATCACTGCTGCTAAAGCAATAGCAACTTCAATATCATCCAGAGTCACAGCTTTACTACTACTCCATAATGGAAGAAATACCTTTTCAATATACTGGGTATTATAATCACCTTTTATAAAAGATTCGTCTTCAAGTAAGCCCAACAAGAAATTTATGTTTGTTTTAACACCATAGATTTTATAATTCTTTAATGCTCTTTTCATTTTATTTATTGCAATTTCACGCGTAGAACCATAAGAAATTAATTTACTAATCATTGAATCATAATAAATAGGAATCCCACTTCCCTCTTCAATTCCAGTATCTTCCCTGAGTCCATTTCCAAGTATCCGCCTCAAATACTCAATTTTTCCCGTAGAGGGCATAAAATTGTTTTCTGGATCTTCTGCACAAATTCTACACTCAATCGATGCCCCTGCAAACTTAATATCTGATTGTTGAAATCTGAGCTTTTCACCAGAAGCAATTCTAATTTGTTCTGCAACAAGATCAAGTCCCGTACGCATCTCGGTTATAGGATGTTCAACCTGTAATCTGGTATTAACTTCAAGAAAATAGAAATTTTTATCTTTATCTACCATAAATTCAACAGTTCCAGCATTGGTATAACCTGAGGCAAGCGCAATACGGCAGGCGCATTCTCCCATTCTATAACGAAGGTTTTCATCTACAATGACTGAAGGGGTTTCTTCAATAATTTTTTGATGTCTTCTCTGCATAGAACACTCACGTTCTCCAAGGTGTACTGCATTTCCATATTCATCTACAAGAATCTGAAATTCAATGTGACGTGGGGAGTCCACATATTTTTCTATAAACACGCTATCATCCCCAAATGCAGATCTCGCTTCATTTTGTGCCATTCTCAAAGAACTTTCAAGTTCGTTTTCATTCTTAACCACCCTCATCCCCTTACCACCACCACCTGCTGAAGCTTTTATCATTATTGGAAATCCAACTTGATGTGCAACCGTTATTGCTTCATTTAAGTCTTTAATAGCTTTCTCAGTTCCAGTTACCACAGGTACCTGGTTCTTTATCGCCAATTCTTTTGCCTTTGTTTTACTCCCAAGATTTTCTATGGCTTTATGAGAGGGTCCAATAAACTTAACTCCTTCATCTTGACACATCTTTGCAAAGAAACTGCGTTCTGATAAAAATCCATAACCGGGATGAATTGCATCAGCTTGTGAGTGTTTTGCTACGTCAATTATTCTTTCAGCCAGTAAATAACTTTTAGTTGGTGGCGATTCTCCTATATAATATGCTTCATCAGCCAATTTGGCATATAAAGAATATCTATCAAAATCGGAATAGACTGCCACAGTCTTAATTCCCATTTCCCGTGCTGTGTTTATTATCCGAACAGCAATTTCACCTCGATTTGCAATTAAGATTTTCTTTATCATATTGTTTTCCTTTTGTACATATTAAATGCTATTCCTATTATTAATAATATTGAAACAAAAATATTAGCAGCTATGCTAATTTTCTTACCTTTGTAATAGGTTTCGGGATAGAATCTCATCTCCACTGTATGTTTTCCTGGTGGAACTATCACTGCTCTTTGAAAGTAATTTGCTTTATAGATTTCAGTTTCCTGCCCATCAATATACGCTTTCCATCCTGCCGGGTAATAAATTTCATTGAGAACCAACATATTATTGCCACTTGCTCGCACGTCATATTTAATGTTATGAATATCAAAATATGAGATTTTAGCATATGACATAGTATCTACTTTATCTATATTTATCGGAAGGGGCTTTTCCAAAAACACTACTTTATATGGATCAAATGCAGCATCTTTTATTTTATGTAGAATATTTATGCCGTTTTCAACACTATAACTTTGAACAAAGAAAGCTCGAGGCATCCAGAATTTATTCCTATATACTATATTCTTTCCTTTATAGAGCTCTTCAAAGTATAGAGTATCTTTTAAAAATTTTGGACTTACAACATACTTTACATTAGCAAGCCCAAAGAAGAATGGATTGTTTCCACCAGCAATATCAATACAATCCTGATATATTCTTAGTTTTGCACCTTGATAACCGTTAATAAGATGAAATCGAAAATAGGCTAAGAAATTTGATGTTTCTAACAATCCGTTTTCATTTAAATCAGCGACTCTATAGTTATATGTTTCTGGTTCCTTATTGAGTATCCACTTTATATAATCTGATTCTTCAAAATAGCTTTCTTTTTGTTTCTTATCGTCCCAATGTATAGTCCGAGTGGTTATATTAAGTTGATCAAAGATACCCACCACAATTATCATTCCTATGCCCATTACTATTAGGTTTTTTGTAACAAACTTCCTTTGTGTCAGCAAATAAATTAACACTGATATTAGTAGTAAAATAAAAGCTTGGAATCTCGCATTACTAATGAAATTATCGTAAATAATATTAATGGGTTTATACTGGGAAAAAAATTGACTGATATACTTCTGATCTACTCCTTGTCCTTGTAACTGTCTTGCAAGAGGACCTGTTAATACGGAATCCTTATAGGAACTCTCAAAACCGACAACTGCCACTAAAAACAACAAGGTACTAACAATTATTAACCCAAGAGATAATTTTTTAAACCTATGTGAGATTTCATTATCTTTAAATGAATCAATTATTCCTTTTAATCCTACACAGGCAAGCAATAAAATTGCAAAATCCATATAATAATGAATCATCACAGGTGCTCTAAAACTACTAAAGTAAGGAACATTATAATAAAAAAAGTTATAAACTATAGGAAACGTATATCCAAACGATAATAAGAGAAAAAACAGTGTAATAAATGTTAATATTTGCACAAAGGGATTTTTCTTAAAATCTAAAGCAACTCCTATAATAGCTAATAGTAAAGTTATTACACCAAAATATACTGGGGCATCGGTAAAAGGCATTTGCCCCCAGTAAAGGTTTGCTCGTTGACCTTGAACATCAACAGTACCAAAACCATAGTAATAGGGAAAAACAAACGTCAATATCTCGCCTGGGCTGAATGACCAACTGGTAGCATATTCATAACTGAGAGGTTTGTTATCAGATTTGACTGGATTTGTTTGCGATTCTATACTTGATTGACCTCTCATAGAATATTGATTGTATTCTTTGACTGACAAAATAATATCAGCATCCATTGCAACAGCTATAATTACTGCTGAGCCAGTTAATAATAATGCTCGAATAACTGGTTTTATTTCAGTTTTCTTGAATAACTGATACACTAATGTACCCATAAGGTAAATACCTATCATCATATAAGAATACAACAACATTTGAATATGATGAAAATGAAGTTGTATATATAAAACAATAGTTAGAATTGCAAAATTAACTATAGTGGTTGGTAAATTGGTCTCCTTTGACTCCAGTAATCTGTCAATTAAATACAGTATGAGAGGAAAAAAAGCAAAAGTCATCATTTTTGTATGGTGACCCACAATAATTAATTGTATAATACCGGTAGCAAATGTTCCTACTAAAGCAGCATATGTTGCTATTATATTATTTTTAAATTTGTACCGAGCATAGAAAAATAAAGATATTGCAAAAATAAAATAATATGGAACTGTCAACAAAAATAGATTGTCTCCTGCGAATGCAGATAACAGGGAATCAAGTATATAAGAATAAATATTATGAACTGATAGTAAGGCGGTAGTAAGACTTGCAAGAGAAGGCATCCCAAGAAATATGTATGGGAGCCAGAGAGGAAAAATCCCCGCTGCTTTAGCATCGTTAAGATAAGTTCGAAAACTCAAAGGTGAAAGGTTATCAGGTTGTGCAAAAACTTTTCCTCCAAAAATCCCTTTAGAGAAAAAAATTAACACAAATAGAACAACCAGAGTAAGCATAGTATACCTTGCTTGCAGGCTGTCAGTATAAAACAGTTTTGAAATTTCTTCGGCTTTGAAACCTTGTACCTTTTTAGGTTGTGATTTGAAAGATTGTGTTTTTATTTTAGCCATAGAATTATTTGATAACACAAAATTTAAAGATAGTATTTTTTCTACATCAATAAAATATAAAACATTATATTAAATGATATTATATATCAGAAATCAGGTAATAAAAATTTCTTTTAAATCAAGATAAAAAAATGTTATGACCTTATAAAAAAGTTTGCTTTTAAAATTCATTTCTTATAAATTTGAAAAACCTACTTCTTTAAAAATTTTCTTTTCAAAACTTAAAACGAAACAAAGGAACAAAATGAAAATTCCAAGACGGTTTACTTCGCATTTAGAACAAGATTTAGAAAGTATAGAATACGAAAGGCGGACATCTGTAATAAAGAATCCTGATGGTTCAACTGTATTTGAGATGAAAGATGTTATGGTTCCAAAACACTGGTCACAGGTAGCAACTGATATTATCGCACAAAAATATTTTCGTAAAGCTGGAGTCCCTAAATACGTTACTAAAGTTAAAGAAGAAGGCATACCAGAATGGTTGAGCAGATCCATTCCAAATGAAACAATGTTGAACCAACTTGGTAAGGAAAATTTTTATACTTATGAAAACGATGCCAGACAAGTTTTTCACCGTCTTGCTGGATGCTGGACATATTGGGGGTACAAATATAAGTATTTTGATACTGAAGAAGATGCGCGAAATTTTTACTATGAACTGTATTATATGCTGGCAATGCAGTTCGCAGCTCCAAATTCTCCACAGTGGTTTAATACAGGTTTACACTGGGCTTATGGTATAACGGGTCCTTCTCAAGGTCATTATTATGTTGATCCAAACACAAAGGAATTAACCCGTTCTCAAGATGCTTATTCTCATTGTCAACCCCATGCTTGTTTTATACAATCTATTTCAGACGATCTGGTTAATGAAGGGGGTATAATGGATTTATGGGTTAGAGAAGCAAGGCTTTTTAAATATGGTTCTGGTACAGGCACAAACTTTTCTGATATAAGGGGTGCTGGAGAACCCTTAAGTGGGGGTGGAAAGTCATCCGGATTAATGAGTTTTTTAAAAATTGGTGATAGAAGTGCGGGTGCAATAAAATCTGGAGGTACAACGCGACGGGCAGCAAAAATGGTAACTCTTGATCTTGACCATCCTGATATTGAAGAATATATAAACTGGAAAGTAGTTGAAGAAGAAAAGGTTGCTTCCCTTGTGGCTGGCTCAAAACTTTTGAATTATCACCTCAACAGAATTATGTCAGCCTGTTTTGAAACTCATCCTGAAAACGATGGCTTTGATAAAAAGAAGAATAAAGCCCTTGCTCGCGCAATTTTGGACGCAAGAAAGGCTTATATTCCAAATGGTTATATAGAAAAAGTTATACAACTTGCCAAATTAGGTTACAGAGAAATCTATATTCCAACATATAACGAGGATTGGAATTCAGAAGCTTATATGACCGTTTCTGGACAAAATTCCAATAATAGTGTACGTGCTAACAATGAGTTTATGAAAGCCATCCAAATTGATGGTGATTGGCATCTGTATCAACGCACTGAATTGAAAAAGGCACGAGAAGAAAACCGTTCCCCAAAACCATTTAAAACACTAAAAGCAAGAAAACTCTGGGACGATATTGCTTACTCTGCATGGTCTTGTGCTGACCCCGGAATTCAATTCCATACCACCATCAACGAGTGGCATACCTGCCCAAAGGGGGGAGAAATTAAAGCCTCTAACCCTTGTAGCGAATATATGTTTCTAGATGATACAGCTTGTAATCTTGCATCCCTAAACCTCCTGAAATTTTATAACGTTGATGAGGAAGAATTTCAAGTTGATGATTTTCGACATGCTTCAAGACTCTGGACAATTGTATTGGAAATAAGTGTTTTGATGGCACAATTTCCAAGTAAGAATATTGCACTCAAGTCGTACGAATACCGGACGCTCGGATTAGGTTATGCAAATCTTGGGGCTCTCCTGATGGTAATGGGTATTCCTTATGATTCAAACGAAGCCTTTGCAATTACTGGTGCCATCACCGCAATAATGCATATGACTGCTTATGCAGCTTCTGCAGAGATGGCTAAGGAGCTTGGTCCGTTTCCACGATATGAAGAAAACAAAGAGGATATGCTTCGTGTAATCAGAAACCACAGAAGAGCTGCTTATAACGTTAACAAAAGAGAATACGAAGAGTTATCTATCTATCCATTTGGAATTAACAAAAAGTATTGTCCCGATAATCTTCTTGAAGCTGCAAGAGAAGATTCCGATAAAGCTTTAGAATTAGGGAAACAGTATGGTTATAGAAATGCTCAGGTTACAGCCATTGCTCCAACAGGAACAATCGGCTTACTAATGGATTGTGACACAACTGGTATAGAACCTGATTTTGCTCTTGTTAAGTTCAAAAAACTTGCGGGAGGTGGATATTTCAAAATCATAAATTCTTCTGTCCCCAGAGCATTAAAGAAGCTCGGCTATAATAGAAATGAAATAGAAGATATTGTTTCATATGCAACTGGGAAAGGTACGTTGATTGGGTGTCCTCATATCAATCCACAAAGCCTATCTCAAAAAGGATTTACTCAGGAAGTAATAAAACAGGTTGAACGAGAATTACCAATGGCTTTTGATATAAGCTTTGCGTTTACAAAGTATTCTTTAGGAGTTGGTTTTTGTAAAAATGTTTTACATTTCACTGATGAACAGCTTGATGATCCTTCATTCAGCATTCTCTCTGCACTGGGTTTTACAAAGGAACAAATAGAAGAAGCAAACGATTATATATGTGGAACAATGACAATAGAAGGAGCTCCACATTTAAAAAGGGAACATTATCCAGTATTTGATTGTGCAAATAAGTGTGGAAAAAAAGGTAAGAGATTTATTCATCCAGAAGCTCACCTAATGATTATGGCTGCTGCCCAGTCTTTTATCTCGGGGTCAATTTCAAAAACAATCAATTTACCAAATACCGCGACCATTGAGGACATAAAAAAAGCATATCTGAAAGCATGGGAATTAGGATTAAAATCTGTAGCCTTATATAGAGATGGTTCTAAGTTATCACAACCTCTTAATATAATTGCAGACGAAGACGACGAAATTCTTACAACTGAAGAAAAAGGGACAGAGCTTGTAGGTAGCGGTACAGACATTGTAAAAGTAGCCGAAAGAATTGTTCATCGCTATATTGCTCGGAGGAAAAAACTGCCATATAGAAGAAAAGGGTATACTCAAAAAGCAAAAATTGGTAACCACTCTGTTTATCTTAGAACAGGCGAATATGAAAATGGACAACTCGGCGAAATTTTTATTGATATGCATAGAGAGGGTGCCGCATTTAGAAGTTTGATGAACTGTTTTGCAATCGCTGTCTCTTTAGGACTTCAACATGGGGTTCCCCTTGAAGAATTTGTTGATGCTTTTGTCTATACCCGCTTCGAACCAAATGGAATTGTCGTTGGTAATCCTAATATTAAAATGACTACCTCTATAATTGATTATATATTCAGGGAACTTGCAGTGACATATCTTGGTAGATATGACCTCGCACATATCCCTGAAGAGAATATACGTATTAGCCCTGTAGATTCGCTTGCAAAAGTTGAAGAAGACGTAGATTATGAAGAAGAGGAAGATATCACAACATCATCGGTAAAAGAAATCAAGCCATCGCAAACAAAAGTTTCCAAAGTCATCTCTGATAATAGGCCTGAACAGCTACCTTTTACTTCAATATCAACAACAAATAAAATAGAAAAATACAATCAAGCAAGACTTAAAGGATTCACGGGTGATATTTGCCCTAATTGTGGTGAGGCTACAATGGTAAGAAACGGAACTTGCCTTAAGTGTATGACTTGTGGAGAAACTACAGGTTGTTCTTAACAAAGAATTGTATATATAGGAAACTTTTTTATTCCTTGTAACGTTTCTATTTATGTTCCTCCGTCAAATTCCCGGTGGATGCTCGTTAGGGCTACGCCGGGTTTTTTTATTTCATTTAGATTATAGTATTTCCATATACAGAGAGTAGTACAATTAAATCACAACAATAAAACAGCAAACATCCCCCTTATCACAAAAACAGTAACTATCAACAATCATTGTTTTGAAGCGACTTTTTTAAAATTTAAGAATGTGCAAAAATATCACACTTCAATCAAGAACTTAAAGCAAGTAAAACTTGCTAAATTATTATTGATCAGAAGCACTTACTTCTTAAACAGGAATTAACTTTTATAATACGCGGAGAAAAAATACTACTTGTTCTTATTATTATTGAAGGAGACCTGTTACTAACAGAGAAAACTTTACAACAGAGTTTATCTCATTGAATTAATTTTATAGATTAGGTATTTTATACTAGTTCATTGAGAGTTATACATTGTTAAAAGCTCTTTAAATAAAAATATAGCTGTAACCAAAACTTTAGCAGTTTTAGAAAGCCCGAGTGGCGGAAATGGTAGACGCGCAGGACTTAAAATCCTGTCGCCTGCAAAGGCGGTATCGGTTCGATTCCGATCTCGGGCACAAGATAAATCTTTAGAAATTTTATTAATAAGGTTTCAGAGGTTTTTTGTTTTTACCATTTTTTTCTCATTAAAAAATCCCACTTAATTTTGTTTAAGGTATGTTTAATGATTTGAAATATACTGCCCTCTATATCTACATTTTTTATTATTTTTACAAAAGTCAGATAAACTAACAGAAACCATTGCAAATAGGTGAACGTTGATGGGAAATAGGCTGGATCTTGAGGGAAACTTAAGATTAGTTCGAGATTTTATAAATTAAATACTGGTAAACTGTCACAGAAATAAACAGCCTCGCTATCATTCCTGTATTTTAATTGTTTTAATCTATTATTTAATATTGCAGATAATTAATCTTGCACGTTTCTCGCCAGACAAATTATTTTTTTTTCAGCTATTGACATAATATCTTAATTTGAGTAACTTAGTAAAAAAAGGAGATATAATGAAATCTATTATTTCTTTAGTAGGAAGAATTTTTGTTTCACTTATCTTCTTAGTAGCTGGATTGGAAAAAATTACTAACTTTCAAGGGACAAAAGAATACATGGCAATGTACGGGATGCCATTTAGAAGAGCATTCCTTATATTGGCTATTATTGTTGAAATTCTTGGCTCTTTATCTATTATTTTAGGTTTTAAAGCAAAATGGGGTGCACTTGCATTGTTTATTTTTCTGATTCCTACTACCTTGATATTTCATACGCATTTTAGTGAGCCCCTACAAGTAATTATGTTCTGGAAAAATCTTGCAATAATGGGGGGTTTACTATTCATTTCAGTTTACGGAGCAGGAACAATCAGTATTGATGGAAGAAAGACACTTAATGAGGATTCTAAATAAATTAGAATCAAGTTTGTTTAATTAGTACTTTTTTCAACATTCCAGCAAAAAAAGATAAAGTTAGGTATTTTAAGCTTTATCTCATATCTTCTTTTTAATAGAAAAAAGCTCCGTAATCATATTTTATGTAGCTGTTTCGTTCTCTATTTCTAACTTATTAATGAATTACAATTAAGTCTAAATAATTCTATATTTGAAAAATTTATCATTTATGGATATTGGTAATATAAAAACAGATTGCTGGTATTTTCGTGGTGATGTCCCCTGTAAACCTTCAAAACAATACAGAGTAACCTGTAATGACTGTACCTACTATAAAAAGTCCGCAGGGAGAATCCTAATTATAAAACTGGGGGCAGCTGGTGATGTTATCAGAACCACTCCATTGCTTTTTCCTTTAAAAAGACATTTTCCTGATTATAAAGTGTTTTGGCTTACCTACTACACCGAACTTTTACCTCAAAAGAGTAATATCGGTGTTGATGAGCCATTATTAATGAATTTTCAAAACGCCTTATATTTACAACAGACCAACTTTGACATTCTCATAAATCTCGATAAAGATAGGGAAGCCCTAGCACTTGCATCAAAAATCAATGCAAAGACCAAGTATGGTTTTTACTTAAAAGATGGAATCTGTTATCCATTATCTTCTTCGGCACAACATAAATATTTAACCGGTATTTTTGATGTTATTTCCAAAGCAAATATAAAAAGTTATCTTCAGGAAATTTTTGAAATTTGTGGGTACAAATACAACGGTGAAGAATATATCCTAGAATTAGATGATAGCTTTAATCAAACATTTAATGTTAATAAATCAAAAAAAATCGTTGGGTTGAACACGGGTTGTGGTAGTAGGTGGAGCTCAAGACTTTGGAGCGATAGCCATTGGTTAAAACTCATTGAACTACTGTTGAAAAACAACTATGAGGTTGTGCTTTTAGGAGGGGAATATGAAGATTTAAAAAACAGAAACTTTGCGGAAATTACAAATGCTAAATACTTTGGTTACTTCCCCATAAAAACATTTTTGCATCTAGTTAATAAATGCGATTTAATTGTAACACAGGTAACAATGGCTTTACATATTGCTATTGGTTTACAGAAAAAAATTGTCCTTATGAACAATATTTTTAATTCAAACGAATTTGAACTGTTTGGCCGAGGCATTATTGTACAACCAAGCAAAGAATGTAGATGCTATTTTTCACCACGGTGTATCAATCCAGAATATAACTGTATGGATTTTCTATACCCTGAAGACGTTTTTAATTCTGTTAATAAACTTCTGTCTTAATGAAAGTCATAATAGTTGGTACTGCCTATCCAATGAGAGGAGGAATAGCTCAATACAATGCTCTTCTTTATAAGCATTTGAAAGTTGCTCATAATGTTAAAATATTCTCTTTCAAAAGACAGTATCCAAAACTTCTTTTTCCTGGAAAAACTCAATATGAAGAAGGTACTCCAGCTGTGCAAATTTCTAAAGAAGACAATAAAATTATTATTGATTCAGTAAACCCGTTTAACTGGTTTGTTGTAGCTTATAGAATTAAAAAGGAAAAGCCTGATCTGATTATTTTTAAGTATTGGATTCCATTTTTCGTTCCTTGTTTTTTTACAATATTTTTTATTACAAAGCTGTTCCTTAACACAAAAGTACTTGTAATTTGTGATAACATCATTCCACACGAACGGAGGTTGGGCGATGTTTTTTTAACTAAGGTTTTATTTTCGGTGGTAGATTTCTTTATTGTACAATCAAAAGCAGTAGAAACCGATCTGGTTAGATTCAATAAAAAAAATAAACCTTACAGATTTGCCCCTCATCCTTTATATAACATTTTTGGGGAAAAAGTAGATAAAATTCAAGCAAGGAATTTTTTGGAATCAAATTTCGGTATTAATGCCAAGAACGAAAAGGTGTTATTATTTTTTGGTTACGTAAGGAAATATAAGGGGTTAAGTTATTTACTAAATGCCATGCCCTTAATATTAAATCAAATCCAGGTCAAACTCCTTGTTGTTGGTGAGTTTTATGAAGATAAAGAATTATACTTTCAATACATTAAAGAATTAGGAATTGAAAAATATGTAGATGTTATAAATAATTTTGTTCCTGATGAAATGGTTCGATACTTTTTTTCAGCATCAGATTGTGTTGTATTACCTTATCTGAATGCAACTCAGAGTGGTATTGTACAAATTTGTTATTATTACAATAAACCTGTAATAGTTACAAATGTTGGGGGTCTTTCAGAAGTGGTTATAAACGAAAAAACTGGCTTAGTCATCAATCCAGCTAGCAGTGCTGAAATTTCAGAAGCAGTGATCAGATTCTATGCTGAAAAGCTGGAGGAAAAGTTTGCTAAATATATAGAGACTGAAAAGAAAAAATATAGGTGGGAAACTTTTGTTTCAGAAATTGAATCATTATACCTCCAAAGTAAAAACCATTAAAACAGATGAAATACGATTCGGTTAAAAATATATTTGCAAGATTTATTTCAGGAAAGCCCTTTTTACGAAAAATATTTTATTTTATTCTTGACACAATGTTTTTGCGCACATGGCATGTAAAAAAAGAGATTAAACATCTGTATAATCGCAATGAAAAAATCAAGATTTTTGATGCAGGAATGGGATTTGGGCAATATACATACTTCCTTTCAAAGTTTTTCAAAAACTCAAATATTCTTGCTGTAGATATTAAAGAAGACCAGGTTAACGAGTGTAAAAATTTTTTTCAGAAAAATAGCGCAGATAATGTTACAGTTAAACTAGAAGATTTACTTAACATTAATTACCAGGAACAGTTTGATTTTATAATTTCCGTTGACGTAATGGAACATATAGAAGATGATGTGACTGTTTTTAGAAACTTTGCAATTGCTCTAAAAAAAGGGGGGAAACTGCTTGTAAATACTCCTTCTGATTTAGGAGGAAGTGACGTTCATTCTGATGAAGATAAAAGCTTTATTGAAGAACATGCAAGAATTGGATACAACAAGGGTGAAATTATAAACAAGCTAAAAGCTGCGGGGTTAGAAGTAATAAGATTCAAATATACTTATGGCTTTTGGGGACAACTTAGCTGGCGATTAGGTATTAAGTACCCTATACTTATGGTTGGCATTTCAAAAGTATTTCTTTTTTTGCTACCCTTTTATTATCTATTCACATTGTGGTTCGTGTTAGGTCTAATGAAAATTGATATACTGCTCGATAACAAGAAGGGAGCAGGAATCTTACTGATAGCAGAAAAAAGCAAGTAGTATGAAGTTTTTTACCAACTTGAATAAAAACGAAAAACTACTTTTACTTTTCATTATATTAACCCCTTTTGCAATAAAAGTCATATTGGCTTTTTCCCTTAATACAACACTGCGTAGTGACAGTATGGTATATGATAACCTCGCTAAAAGTATATTATATACAGGTTCCTATAGCTTTAACGGAAAACCAACTGCAGTACTTTCATGTGGCTATCCTCTTTTCCTAAGCTTATTATACGCAATATTTGGGACAGAACAAATATCGGTAAAATTTTTTCAGTCTTTTATTGAGATTTTTTCAATTTTAGTGTTTTTTTTAGTTTCAACTAAATTTTTTAAGACCAAATATGCCCTTGTTTCTACTGCCATATTTGCATTTTTCCCATCTAACATTCTTTTCAGTCAAACAATACTGACCGAACCCCTCTTTGGTTTTCTAAGTCTTATATTATTGAATTATTGTTTAGGTAAAAAATTCCCCGATGGTATTTTTTTTATAGGTCTTCTTTGGGGATATGCTGTTTTGGTACGAGCATCCTTTATATTTTCTTTAGCGTTAATACCTTTTTATATTTTCTTTTTTAGAAAACAAATATTTGAGGGTTATTCAAAAGCAAGATTTTTTAAATTTATAAAATTCAGTTTTATTTTCCTCTGTGGAGTTGCACTTGTAATAGCCCCGTGGCTTATACGGAATAAACTCGTTATTGGTACTTTTACCATAGCAACACAGGGGGGATTTACTTTTTGGGCTGGCAGTAATCCAAACGCCACAGGTACATGGTATCATAAAATAGAGGAAACAGACGAGCGATTCAATATTGACGACGAAGCACTCAGAGATAAACTATTTTACAAAGAGGGATTGAAATATGCAATAAATAATCCTCATAAGTTTTTTATTACGGGAATAAAAAAATTGGGGTATCTTTTTTCAAGCGAAAGAATGATTCTATTATATTTTACACCAGATGAAGGAAAAGTTCGTACATCTACAGAAGTATATAGAGATATAAATCCTTTGTTTATTGGCTTTGTAAACATCCCTTATTTTATTGTGATGATCCTGGGCACCTTTGGTATTTTAAGTTTTACTGAAAAGCGGTTTTTTATCTATGGGTTTATAATAAGCTGGCTTTTGGTTTTCTTCCTTTTTGTTGCTCTTGCTCGTTACCACTATGTGTTAATTCCATTTTTCGTATTAGGCACTACACAAACTCTTTTTCTTAGAAAAAGGCTTTTTCAAGAAATGCAACCTTTACGTATAATTATAGCCGTTGTTTTCTGTCTCTTTTTAATATCTGTCTGGACAATAGAATTTTATAATCTTTTGAAATGAATAAAGTTAGTAGAGATAACTATTTAATTTCAGAAGAATATGCCACCTCAAAAACATATTGGCGTAAGCGTCATTCTTATTATCACACTGAACTCGATAAATACTTTAAGTCTCTCATTAAACCTGATAGCAAAGTTTTGGAAATAGGATGTGGGGAAGGAGATAGTCTTGCTTTTATAAACCCTTCTTTTGCAGTAGGGATAGAGCGTAATCCTTATCTTATTAATAAAGCAAGAAATAAATACCCAACTATAAAATTCATCGAGGGAGATATCGAAGACGAAAAAATCAAGCTTGATTTACATGCCCTTAATTTAACTTTTGATTACATAATACTTTCTGATTTAATTGGAACATTAAAAGACATACAATTAACTTTTGAAAACTTACATATAGTATCTGGACAGGGTACAAAAATAATAGTTACTTATTATAACTACTTCTGGAATCCAATTCTAAAAATTGCTGAAGCTCTACGACTTAAGCTTAAGGAGGGAATAATGAATTGGTTATATATCGACGAAATCAAGAATCTTTTACTTTTAACTGATTTCCTGCCCATTGCTGTAGATTACCTGATGCTATTCCCCATTAATGTTCCTCTTATATCCACTATAGTCAACAAATATTTTTCGCAACTTCCTATTATAAGACGATTCTGTATTTCAGGAATTGTTACTGGTAAATTTGCCACTCCTGCAGAGAAAGCTGAAGACTATAGTGTTTCAGTAATTATTCCTTGTAGAAACGAAGCTGGTAATATCGATGAAATTATAAAGAGAATTCCTGATTTTGGGAAACAATTAGAAATAATCTTCGTTGAAGGTAATTCCTCAGACAACACCTATGAAACAATAGAAGCTGCAATTAAAAAACATCCCAACAGACACATTAGACTTTTCAAACAAAGAGGTAAAGGGAAAGGGAATGCTGTACGTCTCGGCTTTGAAAAAGCAAAAGGTGAGGTTTTGATAATTCTTGATGCTGATATGACCGTAGCACCAGAAGACATAACAAAATTCTACAAAGCTTTAAAAAATAAAAAAGGGGAATTTATTAACGGTTCAAGATTGGTGTATCAAATGGATGAAAATGCTATGAGGACTTTGAATAAATTAGGCAACATTTTTTTTAGTAAAGTATTTACCTGGCTACTCGGCCAACGCATTACTGATACCCTTTGCGGAACAAAAGCATTATTTAAAAAGGATTATGATCGTATAGCAAAAAACAGGAATTTCTTTGGTGATTTCGACCCTTTTGGGGACTTCGATTTACTTTTTGGTGCTGCTAAACTTAAACTAAAAATAATAGAAATTCCAATTCGATATGGTGAAAGGAAGTATGGAACAACTAACATAAATAGATTTAGAGACGGGTGGTTGCTAACAAAAATGTGTTTCATAGCATTTATAAAAATCAAACTCGGAAAGCCACTTGAATAAGTTTTTAATAAATAAGATTTCTTATTCTATTTATTTGGTATTATTAATTATACTTGTTTTTTCCCTGGTCAGATTTGGCAATATTGTCTATGAATTTTCGGTTGACAGTTTACAAATGGATTTCACAGCATATTACACTGCAGGAAAAGCCGTTGTGGCAGGACTATCACCATACAAAAATTATATTTTAGAAGACTGGAATTTATGGGATGGTTTTGCTCAATATCAACACAGCCGATTTTTGTACCCCCCTCTTTTAGCAAAATTTTTTCAGCCACTAAGTATTCTACCATATTTTTCTGCCAAGTCTCTATGGAATGTTATTAATGTAATTATTCTCTTTGTAAACCTTTTTTTATTAATTGTTACTTTTAGAACTAAGAAAATATGGCAAATATTTATAATATTAATAGCAGCATTGAATTTTTTCCCACTAATAGCACTGCTTGAAAGGGGACAGATTGATAACTTTGCTTTATTGTTTATATTATTAACTATTTATCTTGTTGTAAATAAGAAATCTTTTTTTACAGCAGGCATTCTTTTGGGAATCGCCACTTTGTTTAAGTTGTATCTTTTATTTATAATTCCATTTCTTGTTTTGAAAAAACAGAAAGAGCTCCTTGGTGGATACTTTGTTAGTTTAGCATCACTTTCCATATTAACACTGATAATGGTAGGACCTGGTATAACATATGACTACTTTACCTCTCAAGCTCCTCGTATTGCCTCATTTGGGAGTAGTGGTACACAAGAGATGTTAATTCCGGTATGGATTCTTATTAAGTACTTCCCTATGACCCCCATATCTGTTTCACTAATAGAGGGAAGAATGTATCTTTCAGAATCTATAAGCTTTAATTCAAAAGCGTCATTAGTTAAAGTAATTGACAACATCACAAATAGTCTGGGAATTGTAGTTAATCCAGTCTTTACATCTGTAATCGTTTTTACAATTTTCTTCTTTATACTTTATTATATTACCAGGACAAAAAATTTAATCATCAAATCTGATCAGAATCTCTCCGACTTTTTTTACTGGCAAGTATCTATTCTGATTATATTACTTTCAAGTCCTTATACATGGATAATGAGTTTAATCTGGCTTTTCCCATCTCTATTTTTTATCCTTTACCTCTGGGATAAACGTTCTAATAAATATATACCTTTACCGTTAGTTATAATCAGCATTGGCTATGTACTGCTTTCTATTCCTGATAATTTTTTCTTTTTGAGAAATGTTAATATTGTAAACTATGTCATACAGGCAAGGTTTATAATAGGAGAACTTATTCTTTTTTCAGGATTTATATTCTTATACAGAAGTGACTCTTCAACAGCTTATGGATAATAAAAAATTTAGTTATTTAAATAAAAGTAAATCAACCTGTAGCATTCTCCCATTTGCTCTGTTAACAAAAGCAGGGAAAATTCCCCACAGGTTAAAACCTCTTGTTTTTAACATTTCATATATATCATCAAACAATTTTTGTCCTTCATACAATGGTGTTAGTGACACTTCCACAAGAACTCCTTTTACCGAGCTCAAAAAATTGGCGGATCCTATCAGAACCTTCTCTTCATAACCTTGAGTATCAATTTTCAACAGAATATTATTGTATTGCTCTTCATATTGGGCTGAAATACTATCTAATTTATATATAGGTACAGCTTCGATTGCTACTACATTAGATTCCGGAGATACTGACGTATGGTGTTCAAGAATTTTTAAGGCAGAACTGCTTAACAAATTTTGTGATACATTTATGCTAATAGTGCCGTCGATATCACCTATAGCACACTTATCAAAGACTTTCCATTTTTTAAACTTTTGAGATTTCCGTAACAGAAGCTCATAGGCTGCTGAAAGTGGTTCAAATGAGAGAATACTACCCTCGTAACCCAATTTTAAAACGAGTTCTGAAAATTGTCCAGTATTTGCCCCCACATCGAGTATTAAATCAATTTGATTTGCCTTAATTGTTTTTATAAGAATTTCTTCATCTAACATTTTCGCATTAACGCCAAATAAATTGGCAAGCTTATTTAGTATCATATCAAATCTAACTCGTAGTAATTTAAGATTCATAGTATTTTTCTGTTTTTTATTATGTGGATAATAAATAAAAAAAATAATTTTATATGGTTTAAAAGAACTGTTATTACATTAAAATATTTACAGAGTATTTTAAATCGCTCTACTAGAGAGGAAAAAGTATTTCTTCTTGAAAACCCCCCTAATAAAAATCGGGATAAAATTTGATGAGTATTAAGGATTGTCTTACTATTTTTCAAGACTTTGATTGACCAATCAATATCCGCTACATATTTATATTTTGTATTATATAAAGGAGCAACTGCCCTCTTAACAATCAAAGATTGATGCGTAACCACCATGCCATTTATCATACTTTTCCATGTAAGATTTTCAGGAGGCCTTTTTAATTGCCTTAGACCAAAACTTTTTCCTTCTTCATTAACTAATTCTGTATCTCCATATATCACGTCAAAATCTTCAACAGTAGAAAACAATTCGGCAAGCGTCGTTTCAGAAAATATCATGTCCCCTGCATTTAAAAACCATAGATATTTTCCGGTAGCAAGCTTTATTCCTTTATTCATTGCATCATAGATACCTTTATCTTTCTCACTCAGCCATTTAGAAATTACATCGGTATTTTCTTTTATAACTTCTAAAGTACCATCTTCAGACCCCCCATCAATTACAATAAATTCATAATCTTTAAAAGTTTGATGTTTAATACTTTCAATTGTGTTTTTCAAAGGTTCTTTACCATTTAGAACAACCGTAATAATTGAAACCGTAGGTTGCATAATTTCATTTATTGAATTCTTCACTTAGCATTTTATAAAACTCATAGGTTTCCTGTGCACATTTATCCCAGCTAAAATAATGGCCTCTCTGCACTACCTTTTCTTTTAACTCGTTTCTGAAAGTAGAATCATTTGCTACTATTTTCATTTTATCAGCAAGATCCTCAGGGCTTAATGGATCAAAGTAAAGTCCTGCATCTTGTGTAATTTCAGGGAAACAACTGGAGTTACTTACTATAAGTGGGCATCCATAATTCATTGCTTCAACAAGTGGAATTCCAAACCCTTCATACAGAGAAGGATATACAAGTGCAGAAGCAAAGCTATATGCATTAGCTAACATTACATCATTCCCTTCAATTTGAACTACATTTGGTTCGAGTGATAATTTTCTAATCAGTCTCGCTTCCGTTTTATTAAAGCTACCTCCTCCAAAACAAACTATTTTATAATCGTTTCTTAACTCCGGTAATAAAGCTAATGCATACAAGAGCAAGGCAAAATTTTTATACCCTTTTCTACTTCCTACAAAAAGAAAATAAGGATGCTTTAAAAATGGTTCTTTATCTACCTGAACATTAAGTGAGTTTCCATGATATATTACTTTTATTTCCCCTTTTACATCCGGATAAAATTTTAGCAAATCATCTTTTGTGGCATTTGAAACACAAATTATTCCATGAGCAGTATCAATAGCTTTCTTTTTATTTTTTATTGTACGATCAAAGAAAGAAAAATATTGTGGATATCTCTCATGAGTAAAATCATGTACTGTTATAACTCTAACTTCATTGTGATGGGTTTGATAGGGACGAAAATAAGTTTGGTGAAAAACATTATAATTTGTTTTTGCTCTAAATTTCTCAAATAAATATTTTTGAAACTTGACAAAAAATGGCTTTGTTTTAGGCGGGTAGTTTACTTTTTCACCAAAAAAATCACAATATTGTAAATTGAATTTCTCAAGCCCATATTGATTGATAAACTTACCCATATACAGAATTATCTCTACTCCAGGAAATTTCAGCAGTCTTGACACAAGTTCATAAAAATATCTTGATACCCCCCCATACTTTTGCAAACAAAATATTTCATAATCATAAAGAATTTTCATAAGTTCTAATCCTTTTTTTTCATCAAGTTAACAAATTTATCAATTTTCGACATATAAAGTTTCGTGCGAAAGGTATAGTAATCAGCTTCTATGTTAGGAATAAAAAAATTAGGATGGCTTATTTTCTCTGTAGATGATTCTACTTTTTGTAAGATTAGTTTACTATTAGAATCTCTTGTATGCGTTGCTTCAGAATGAAAGCCTATATTCTTTACCATATTAATGTTCGGGATAATGCTAAGTCCATTATGTTTCCAAACAGTATATACCCATTGATAATCCCAGGTATCCAACTGGTTTTTGTACACTTTCTCAAATTGTCGCAGAAAGTATTTTTGCATTTTTATATTTGAATAAATTGCTTGAATTTTCTTTTCCTGAATAAACTCCGGGAAATCCTGGATAGTAACATCATATTTAGACCAAGCTCGTTTCCAAGTAGCCCAACCCCAAACGTGACACATTTTTGAAAAGTAGTAGCTGTTTTTATTTCTTTTTCTACCGTCTTGAAAGTTAGCCGCTCCAATATGCATAATTCGCTCATCTTCTCGGTATTTCATTAATAATTCCTCACAAAAATAAAAAAAACTAACATCTACAATACAGTCATCTTCAATAATAATTCCCTCACTTACATTTTCAAAAAACCAATTAATACCATCAGAAACAGCTAATTTACATCCTAAGTTTTTTACCCTAAAATTTGTTTTTACTTCACACTCCCAATTAATATTTTCTTTAACAATTCTTTGTGTAGCATTACAATTTTCAAAATCCGATTCCACACTTTGTCTTGGCCCATCAGCGGATACAAAGAGAAAACGGGGGCTTAATTTCCCGATATTTTCAATAACTGCTTTAGTAAGAGCAGGACGATTAAATATCAACAGTAAGATTGGGACATTAAATGACATATTTTTTATTTATTGAATTTCTGAAAGATATAATTTTTATATACAACTACTCGTTCGTTTATATCTGCTGATACCTTTAACAAAATAATTATCAGAAAATAAAAAATTGAAACTGAAACACTTCTATAGGCAATATCTATGAAAACATTCTTAACAGGGGGGAGAATTTCTCCTAAAAAAAGCGTCAATAAGCCTGCGGCAATGGAATAAATTTGCTTAATAGTAAGTGGTTGCATATCAAAGTTATGGACAATAAAACGCCACTTTAGATAATTAAAGGTAAAGAACGAAATTGCCGTTGCTATAGCTGCTCCAAGTCCCCCTACTAAGGGAATAAGAAGGAGATTTGATATTATACTTACAATTAACAAAACGAAATTAAAAAGGGAGTCAAATTTGTACTTTTCTGAGTTTGTAATAATTTCAGAATTCAATCCTACCATTATATCAATTAGTACTGCAAGACCAACAAAATAGAATATTCCAAAATTTTCTATGTATGCTGGTTGTTTGAGAAAATAGAATAGATTATGTCTATTAATTATAACACCAACATAAATCAAAATTCCGATAACCAGTTGAATAATAGAAGTTCTCTGATAAATGTCATTTATTGTTTTATAATCCTTTTCCTTAAAAGATGCTGCAATTATCGGAACCGATATTCTCGACATTGCCCTCATAGGCACATATATTACTGAAGCAATATAAAAATACATAGAGTAAGCACCTACTACAGCAAGCCCAACCATAGAACCTATAATTAATATACTTACCTTTTCGGTTACAATCATTGTTACACTTGAAATCAATACAAATCCACCAAATTTAAGTAATTCTTTTAACTTAGATCTATCAATATATTTAAGATTTAAACTAAATTTATACTCCCTTGATAAGAATACATATATAACAAGCATTACAGCATTCAACCCATAGATAACTATGTACGATAATACAAAATCTTTGAAATCCAGCCAATGTATTATATATAAGACAATACTTACTGTCGTTAAAACCCGAATTCCAACTTCCTTTGCAAAAGTTGCAAATGAAGTTTTGTAGATTGCCCTTGCAAACGACTCAAAAATGGAAAAAACAAGGGCAAAAAAAGAAATGGGGATTACAACAAAATAATAATCAAGAAACATTGGAGATTTCTCAGCATATGCTTCTATAATTCCCGGTCTGAGAATAAGATATAATACTGTAACAGCTAAAAATCCCAGGGAAGCTATCAAAAAAACAAGAGTAACAAAGCCATTATGAAATCGATCCCCTGATTTAAAAAATGGAAAGTATTTTGTTATAGAAGTAACCAATCCCACAGCTGAAAGATATGAATAAATGGTGGATAACCCTATCATAAGGTTAATTAGTCCATACTGTTCTGCAGAAAAGAAAGTAGGAAATAAAAGAATTAAGTTTAGGTAACCAATGATTACTCCTAAGTAGGAAAAAAAAGAATTTGCCAGTGCTTGTCGTCTAACGATACCCAATTTATGTATTATTCTTGATTTTCGATAATACCTGTTCGTAATCGCGATCCAGTAATGTGTGTCTTGAAGCTAAATAATGAAACGTATCAGCAATATAAGGAATTGTTATAAATTTGTAGCAGGCTTTGCTAATTTTCTTTGGTGTTAAAAGATGAAGATGTTTGTTATTAGTATATAGATTCAAGTTAAGTTTCGCAGCAAGGTACTTTAGGGTTTCTTTTGAATATAAAGTAATATGCTGTCCATGTTCAAGAGCATAATACCACCACTGTTCTGGTAAAGGAAATGAGGCTGGAATTAGAAAAGTGCTAAAAAAAATTGAGTTTGATAGATTAAGCATTTCTTCTAATTCTTTAATAGGATTTACTAAATGTTCAAATACCTCAAATGCTGTCAATAAATCATATTTAGTGTTCTCTTTGGCGATAAAGTCTTTTGCAAAAATATTCTCACAATATTTATCCTGCCAATAAAAATTATAACCACTGTCTCTCATCATCCTTACAAACAAACCATAACCAGCCCCAAAGTCAATAAATTTACCATTTTCAGGAAAGAAACATTTAATTAATATTTTACAAATCTTTGTAAAATCTAAAGTTCGTGAAACAATCCCAATATCACTCCTGTTAATTACTTCAGAATACGCTTCATCAAGCCAGAAAGGGTATTCAGTCTGCACGGAATAACATGCCGGGCATTTAAAATAGGAAATATTATACCTTTGAAGTATAGTAGCCTTAGAAAAGAATTCTGTTGTTGAACCGCATATTCTACATTCCATAGGGTAGATAGACCTATTATTTTTTCACTTAATACTCATACCCGAAACAGCATCTATCAAGGTTTTATTTTGTAACAGATAAAAAGGAATCCCTAAGATACTATCATTTAAAAATTTAATTTCATATTTAAGGGAACGAACCGTATCGGATTTTTCCGCCTCAAATGAGATTAAAGTAAACTCGGCAAGCTTACGTGCATCATCTCTGCTATAAGAAAATCCTTTTAAGCTAACTGAAAACTTCTGGGGGAACAGTGTAGGATTCTGAAATGTATAATACATTGAAAGTTTCTTAAGAGCCTCTATTGAACAATCAAATGCTGGTATTACAAAGTTCAGGATTCCTCCCCCTTTAGAAGTAACACCAGAGAAGACCTTTTTTACCCCCCCCCCAGCATCTCGTTCAATTATATTTACGTTGGTCTCCAATTTCCAAAAAGGTTTATAGATAAGCTCTCCTTCTTGTGGTTTTATAGGGGATATAAAGTTTACTTCAATTGGATATAATTTCCCATCAACTAATTCAAACCCGCTTCCACAAGAAATACAATAAGTTATCTCATCATTTACTTCAACATTTAAAGTGCTACCACAGTTAGCACACTTTATCACACTTATTTGAATGTCTGACATATAAAAATCTATTTCCTTACTGAAGAAACAATGTTAAAAATATCTGTAAGTGAGTTTCCCATTTGATTAATGTTGATTTGTCTTCGCGCTGCAGAAAATAACCCCCGTTTTTCTATGCTTTCATCTGGATCAATTCCTGTTCCTTCAACAATTTCACCGCCATACCGGAAATGTTTCCAGGCTGAGCGAATAAAAGCCAAACCGGTTATAACTAAAAAAATATATAACAAAATTACAAATTTATTCCAATTATCTGAGTTCTTTGACATTAGCGAAAAAATCCCAAAAAAAGTTACCAGATACATCCCGAGAGATGTCCCAAACACCCCCCTTATGGCTCTATACAGATTATTTCCAGGAGCCTTACCATAACAGATTGTTCCATCTTCTCCATCAACTACCACCTGATAAACTCTATTTGCAAATACATAACGAACAACCCACAGGGGATAATAAATAATAGAAATCCTTTTCCTTACAAGATCATAATGCTCAAAAGTCACCTCATATAGCTTTATTTCTGATCTTGCCTGGTCAGAAAAGTTTTTTAAGGCATAATCAAAAATATCAGATTCAGATGAGATAATATTAAACAACATAGAGTCCTGTTGTAACACTTCAAAATCAACTGGCAAGATTTCGTCTCCTGTAAGATTCACACGTTTTACACCAAGCTCTGAAATGTTACATGCCGGATAAGTTTTATCATAGGAAGCTTTAATTTCTTTTTCCACATCTTCATAGTAAGTATTTCCTTTTGAATCTGTCCTTCGTTCATTTCCAAAAACCCATCCAACAACATCAGCTGAGACCCTCCAGAAGGGGACATAAATTGGAAATGCATCTGTAACTACAGACAATTTTTTTAATCTTCTCGCTTTATTAAAACCACTCCCAAGCCACTCAAATGTGTTTTTTATTGCAGTATTCTTATCAATTTTTCGCGGAACATAGTATTTTATACTTCCACTACTCCCTTTTACAACAAGCAGTGAATTACAATATTTACAGTTGAGAGTCCTGATTCCTTCAGTTATGTTGAGCTCTCCACCACAAGATGGGCAGGATAGTCCCTTAACTACTTTTTTCTTTTTTAGCTGTATAGTTTGCTGGAGGTTAGTTTCTGCCATATCAGACCTTTTTCACTATAAAATACGCAACAATTAAAAGTGGTATAGATATAAATCCGTACGTAAAAATTTTTATTACATCACCTAAAAGAAGTGAATTTCCCTTTCCTAATAACGCATATGAGATAATAGTCATTAACAAATACAAAATTATACTTACAATAAACAATGCATAAAAAGGGGCTTCTTTTTTATGTGGCCAAACATTTGCATAAACCATCCCCGATGATGCTTCTACCATTGCAGTGTATTGAGAACCTCCATATGAATAAAAAAACTGGTAAAATGGAATATGAACAAGATTCGATTCAGCGAGGTTAGAGATATTTACACTTGACTGTGAAAGCCAAGACTTCGCAGTGTCGTATTGAACATCAGGATCAATAAATTTATTTTGTTCAAAAAAGTTTTTATTATATGGTTTAAGACTACCTGCTGGTACAACAAGGTTTTTTATTTCAAAAATCGACGTAGAAGTTGCAGGCTGGAGAAAGATTGTTTCTTTCGAACCTTCAATAACTTTAAAATACCACATTGGGAAGTAATAAAATCTGTAATCATTTATCTTTGCGAGTTTGTCAAGATCTTTCACGTGAAAATTACTTGCCATCCAACGGCGCAGGTTTCCTTCTGCCTGTTCAGGAGTAAAATTGTGTATTACTACAAAATGATTTACAATTTTACTTTTATCAACATAAATAGACGAGCCACAAAAATTACATTCAACAAATTTTTCGTCAACTGGGATTTCATTTTCTCCGGCACAATGGGGACATATTATTCTACTTGTAGGAGTAACTTCCATAGAAAAAAATTAAAGTTTTGACAATAGTTCCTTTTTCTTTTGTTCAAATTCTTCTGGAGTTATCAATCCAGATTCTTTCAATTTCCCGAGTTTCTCAATTGTAGCCATAATTTCATCTGCTGACATCTTTTCTTGTTCTTCGGTCTTCGGGTTGTTTGGTTGTTGAGATTGTTGTATAGCCTGTGTCATCATATTAGCCATTGCCATACCAGCTCCTAAACCAGCACCAATCCCAGCAGTACCTCCCCCACCTTCGTTTTCTGCAGCTTTTTCAAGCGATTGTGCTGCTTTAAACTTAAGGTAAGCATCAAGATTTCCAACAGCTCCCATTGCACTTCTTTCATTAATCTTTTCCTGAACTTCTTCGGGAGGAACAATTCCAGCAATTATGAAATCTGTCAACTCTATACCCATTGAACTAAAAAAATCAGTTACCTCGGCTTTTACAGCACTTTCTATTTGGGGGTAATACTGTCCAAGATCAAATACTGTCTTTAAAGTTCTTCCTAAAATAGTATTTAACTTTGAAACTATACCATCCCTGAGGTAGTCCTCAATTTCGTTTGTTGTATACAATCCTTGTGTAGATACTATTTCCAACATAAACTGACGTGGGTCTTTAATCCTCATAGAAAACTTACCTGAAGCTCGTAACTGTACAAAAGACAATTCGGCATCTCTAAAGTTAATAGGCGATTTTGTACCCCATTTCAAATCAATAAACTTTTTCATTGAGATAAAATACACTTGAGCTTGAAAGGGGGATGTACCTCCGAATGGGAGGCTTATCAGTTTAGTCAAGAGTGGAATGTTTTCCGTAGTTAGTGTGTGTCTTCCATGCCCAAATAAATCTAATATTTTACCATCTCGATAAAAAAGTGCGGTTTGTCCATCTTGAACTATTAACTGAGTTCCAAGCCTGAAAGCTGCTGATCCATCTTGTGGCTCCCGATGTACAATTACCTTTCCACTCTCATCAAAAAATTGGATTACATCTATTAATGCCATTAGAGTTTATTATTTTTTTAAAAAAATCAATTCAAGTTTCTTAATAATGTTTCACGCTCATCAAATTTTTTCAGAAAGTTATCCAGTATATCTCCTAACTGCTGGATTAGTTTTATAATATCATCAACATCTGATTCTGTGTTTTTTACAAAATTATCAAATCCCTCATTCACTGTTTCAACCATCGTAGCTAGAGAAGAATCAAATTCATATAATTGAAATAATTTATCTTCCTTAATTTTAACAACATCAAATGCTCCACTATAACCTCTTGAGGCAGATTTTAATTTTGAGATAATATTATCCAATTTCTTTTCAAGCTTATCAACATCAGGAAGTTCAAACAACTTTTTGTTATGACCTAATTGCAATACTGCATTTTTCAATTGCACCTTACTGTAATCCAGACTGAGAGCAAGAGCATTTCTAAGTTGTGTATCAAGTTCACGTGCATTATCCCTATTAACATAGCCATCATAACCAGGAATAAACCTTTTTATTTTTTCTAAAAAGGACTCTTTCTCTCTAATTTCGTTAAGATTCTCTTGAATATTCATAATACTGTAATTATTTTTTAAATATATATAATAACCTTTATAAAAGCAAAGCATATAAGGGAAATAACGAGATTATAGAACAAATTTTGCCCTTTTGGAATTATAATTAATAAGAATTCTAATAGGTAGTTTTTACAACTTTACTTTTTGCTATTCAAATTAATATTATATCCAAGCTATCTGTTTTTTATAAAATAAATAGGGGTGTAAAGATAAAATATATTGGTTGAAATGTAAAGTTTTGTGAATAATTTTGAAATTAGAGAGGTAAAAACTACTAACTGTTACTAAGGTCTTTTAACTTTTTAAGAATAGTCAAAGCTTCAAGAGGTGTAATGTTATTAATGTCTATATCGTCAAGGATTTCTTTATAACGATCATCTGAATTTAACTCAAAAAGACTAATCTGAAATTCTTCTTTTTTCTGACGTCTTAATTCCTTTTCTTCAAAAGATTTCAATATCTGTTTGGCTCTGTCGGTAACTGTTTGTGGTAAACCCGCCATCTGTGCAACTTGTATTCCGTAACTGTGATCTGCACTGCCTGGGGTTATCTTACGAAGAAAAATTACTTTGTCTCCATATTCTCTTACCTCCACGCGGTAGTTTTTCACCCTATGGTATAGTGAGGCAAGCTGGTTGAGTTCATGATAATGAGTTGCAAAAAGCGTTTTAGCTCTGAGTAATGGGTTTTCATGGAGATACTCTGTAATTGCCCATGCTATTGAGATTCCGTCATAAGTACTTGTCCCTCTACCAATTTCATCAAGTAAAATTAAGCTTTTTGGAGTTGCGTTGTTCAAAATGTTGGCTGCTTCATTCATCTCCACGAGAAAGGTACTTTCCCCTCTTGCTATATTATCAGAAGCCCCAACCCTTGTGAAAATTTTATCTACAATTCCTATTTTTGCGTGCTTTGCTGGAACAAAACATCCTATCTGTGCCATCAATACTATCAAGCCTGTTTGCCTTAAATAGCTTGATTTCCCACTCATATTGGGGCCAGTTAAAATAATAATTTGATTTTGAACTGTATCTAATTTAGTATCATTTGCAATATATTTTTCTCCCGCCGGGAGTAATGTTTCAATAACTGGATGTCTACCCTCTATTATTTCTATTGAATCACTTTCATCAATTTCGGGCATACTATAGTTATGTAATTCTGCTACTTCTGCAAAGGCTATCAAGACATCAAGTGTAGCAATGGAATTGGCATCCTTTTGGATTTCATCTGTGAAACTTAACACAAAATCTGTTAACTCAGAAAATATTCTGTTTTCAAGAAGACTTATTTTTTCCTCTGCATTAAAAATCTTATCCTCATAAGATTTAAGTTCTTCAGTAATGAATCTTTCACAGTTTACAAGAGTTTGTTTTCTTATATAGTTAGAGGGGATTTTATCAAGATGGGGCTTAGTAACTTCTATATAATAACCAAACACTTTGTTGTAATCAACTTTCAACGAGTTAATTCCCGTTCTTTGACGTTCATGAGCTTGATAATTTTCAATCCAAGTTTTTCCATTAAAATGAATTTCTTTCAATTCATCAAGTTCTATATTGAAACCTTTGTTAATAATTCCGTATTTGTCATTTCCGAAAAGAAAGTTTTCATTGAGTACTTCCTGAATCCGTTCAATAAGTTCTTGACAATCAGGAAGATTATCCTCAAGCAATTTAACTGGCTCAGAATAAAAGAAACTCAGTTTAGTTTTAACTTCTCCAATCTTCTGCAAAGAAACCTTCAACTGAACAAGATCCCTAGGAACCGCTTTACCAGTAGCTATTTTTGATAGAATTCTCTCAAGGTCAGCAATAGACTTAAGATCTTCAATAATATTTCTACGTTCGTTTTTGAGTTCAACAAACTCTTTTACTGCAATGAGTCTTTGTTTAATAGCTGTAATATTTTTGAGAGGTCTTGAAATCCATTTTTTCAGGAGTCTCCCGCCCATTGCAGTTTGGGTTTTATCAATAACAGCAAGTAAAGACCCCTCTCTACCCCCTTCGGCAATCGAAGAAATTATTTCAAGGTTTCTTTTTGTAGAAGGGTCAAGCATAATATAATCAGTATAGTCATACCTATAAATTTTCTTTATGTGATGGAGGCGATTTTTTTGAGTTTCGTTAAGATAGTTCATTACACACCCTGCAGCAATTAGTCCAACAGTCATATTATCTACTCCAAACCCCTTTAAAGAATGCGTTTTGAATTGATTGGTTAGCAATTCTCTGGCAAAATCTATATTGAAGATCCAATCATCTACTTTGGTAAAAACATACTGTCCTTGAGTTGAGTCTTCCGGATTTTTGATTCCAAGAAGTCTTAAAATTTCGTTTTTCTCGCGTTTTGGAATGAGTATTTCTGTTGGAGAAATCAACTCAACTTGGGCAAGTAAATGCTTAGTATAAACCTCACTTGTAGCAAATTCCCCTGTAGTTACATCACAGAAAGCAAATCCGCAAATATTATTCTTCAAAAAAATTGCTGCAAGAAAATTATTAGATTTGTGATTAAGAAGTTTCTCGGAAAAATTAGCACCGGGGGTAACAACTTCTACAACATCCCGTTTTACAATACCCTTCGCAAATTTAGGATCTTCAAGTTGTTCGCAAACAGCTACACGGTAGCCAGCTTTTACAAGCTTAGGGAGATAGGTATCTAATGCGTGGTGTGGGAAACCAGCAAGAGGAACTTCGGCTGCAGCACCATTAGCGCGTCTGGTTAGAGTAATGCCAAGCACTTTAGATGCTATAATAGCATCATCTTCAAAAGTTTCAAAGAAATCCCCCATACGGAATAACAACAACATATCTGGATATTTTTCTTTAATTTTCCTATACTGGCGCATCAATGGGGTGTCTCCTTGCACTTTACAAACCTCCTAACTTATTTTTCAAAAACTTGTTCAACAATTCCCGCGCACGAAAGATATGGGCTTTCACTGTTCCTAAAGGCAAGTTTAACTCCTCAGCAATCTCTTCATATTCTTTCATTTCAGAATGTCTCAACAGTATAACTTTTCTATACTTTTCTGGCAAGTTTGCAATTGCTTCTTCTATGATTTGTTTCCTTTCTTTATCTACAATTTTCTTATCAGGCATTAGATCGGTATCAGGAATCTCAAAATACATTTCTTCATCAGGGGTATCTATCTGTTTATCAATAGAAAAAGTTTTTAGCTTTTTTTTTCTAAGGTAATCAACACAATTATTTGAGGCAATTTTAAAAAGCCAGGTAGAAAATGAAAACTGGTTATCAAATCTCTCAAGCGATTGAAAAGCCTTTATAAAAGTTTCCTGAGTAAGGTCTTCAACGTCGTCCGTTTGTTTTATTACACGAGCAACAAGATTAAAAATCAGGGATTTGTATTTCCTCATTAATTTTTCATACGCAGCCTGATCCCCTTTCTTAGCTGAAGCAATTAGCTGAATATCCTCAGATTTTGAACCATATTTCATAAATATGCCTGTTTCAATACTTGTTACTGTAATACTTAATTTAGGAAATTGCATTCTAATACTAAATGCTAAATTGGGTAAACATTTTACAAACAAAACAGGGGCTTCGTTTTTATATTTTTTCTTGCCGGACAATAATATAAATTATTACTATGCTGAAAATAAAAAGCTCAAAAATTAAAATAATTACACTCGGATGTGCAAAAAACATTGTTGACTCTGAGTTTTTATCACATCAGTTAAAAAATGGAGGTATAGAATTAACCCAGGACGAGAAAAATTGTGATGCTGTCATTATCAATACGTGCGGATTTATAGAACAGGCTAAAGAAGAGTCCATTAACACCATACTTAAAGCTATAGAAAATAAAAAGAAAAACCGAGTTAAGAAAGTATATGTTGCAGGTTGCTTATCAGAAAGATATATGGCAGAACTTCGAAAAGAAATACCAGAAGTTGATCATTATTTTGGGTCTACAGATAAGCCCGGAACTTTAGTAAATTTGTTACAAGAAATCGGCATTGATTATAAAAAAGAACTATTAGGCGAAAGAGAATTATTAACCCCTAATCACTATGCATATTTAAAAATTAGTGAGGGCTGTGATAATCCCTGCTCATTTTGTGCTATTCCAATAATGAGAGGGAAACATAAATCCAAGCCTCTTGAGGAGATTCTAAATGAATGTGCTCTTTTACAACAAAAGGGGGTTAAAGAGTTGGTTCTTATTGCTCAGGACACTACCTATTGGGGTATGGATATTTATGGGAAGAAATCCTTACCTTTTCTCATCGAAAAAATTTCTGGAATTGGACTTTTTAAATGGATTCGATTAATGTATGCCTATCCGGCGAGATTTCCTGACAAGGTAATAGAAGTCATCGCTTCAAAAGACAATCTCTGTAAATACATTGATATACCTATACAACACATTTCTGATGACATACTGAAGTCAATGCGGAGAGGTACAACAAAAAAAAGCATTATTCAATTGCTTGAGAGTTTGAGAAATAGGATTCCGGGGGTAGCAATTCGCACTACTCTGCTTGTTGGGTATCCGGGAGAAACTGAGAAACACTTTACTGAACTTCTTAACTTTATAAAAGACTTCAAGTTTGATAGACTTGGTGTGTTCACATATTCACATGAGGATTCAACCTATGCCTACCAATCAGAGGACAATGTACCATATAAAGAAAAATTGCTAAGGCAAAAAATAATATTAGATACACAAAAACTCATTGCCACTGAAAGAAACAGAGAGTTGGTTGGAGAAACCTGCGATGTTTTAATTGATAAAAAAGTAGGAGATTATTATATAGGACGAACATATAGAGACGCCCCTGAAATAGATCAAAATGTATTTATCCAATCAAACACAAAATTAAATATAGGCGAATTTTATCAAACAAAAATCTTTGACCATGAAGAATTTGATTTATTTGGGGAAGTTGTTAATTAATTTTCAATTATTTAACAATGAATAAAAAAACCTTTGCTTTATTTATTATAGTTACTATAGTTATTGCATTATGTATAACGGGACTTTCCCAATCACAAGTAGAGGAAAAAAATTATTTTTTCGTTGATCCTCTGGTGTTTTATAGCAAGGACAGTGCTAAAGCACGCCTTGACGTTTATATTGAATTGCCGCTGGAAAATCTTCAATTCAGGAAAATTTCTTCTACTAATTATGAAGCAAATATCGATTATTCTATTAGAATTAGTACTCTGAGTGGAAAACCTATTATTAACGAGACATATTCTGAAACAATCACAAACTCAATTAACGAACAACGAAAATTAAATGAGCTTTCAGTTTTTGCACTAAAACAATTTTATCTTGCTCCTGACAAATATAAACTTTTTTTTACTCTAAAAGATAAAGCAAGCCAGAATGAATACACGAAAGAATATGGATTTGAGGTAATTAATTTCATAGCTGGAACTATTGAGTTTAGCGATATAATGATACTTTCAAATTACAGTACAGACTCCTCAGGAAAAAAAGAAATTGTTCCTTTGATTAATAACAATATAGGAAATTTGAAAGAGTTTTACATATTTTTTGAAATATATAATTTCGAAAACATCCCGCAGAGTGAAGATTTTATTTATAGAATTACCAATACAAACGGAAAACAGGTTACAGAAGGAACCCTCTATTTTCTTATTCAGCCAGGAATTAGCAATTATGTAGAAAAAATCTCAACAAAGGATTTATACATTGGGGATTTCCGCCTTGACATCATGGGTAAGATTAACCAAAAAATTTATGTAACAAAGTATTTTACCTATCGATGGGACTGGTTTCCAATCAGTATCAAGGATATTGACGAGGCAATTAATCAAACTATTTATATTGCCTCGTCCCAAGAATATGATTATATGAAAGCTGCAAAAACCCAGGAAGAAAAACAAATCCGCTTCTTGAAATTCTGGAGGGGTAAGGATCCAAATCCCAACACACCAAAGAACGAAATAATGATAGAATACTATAAGCGAGTAAAAATTGCTAATGAAAGATTTTCTCATTATGTTGAAGGGTGGAAAACTGATATGGGAATGGTTTATATTAGATACGGAGAACCCAGCAATATTGAACGACACCCTTTTGATGAAGATTCAAAACCTTATGAAATTTGGGATTATTATGACATTAATAGAAGATTCGTTTTTGTTGATTATACGGGGTTTGGAGACTATAGATTGGTTTCACCTATATGGGATGATAGACCCAAATTTCGCTTTTAGAATAATTTCTTTCGTTTTCGTAAATACCCCAACAAAGCCCTATCAAAGAAAGTTGAAGTTGTTAGCAAATTGTAATCTATACCATAATTAAGACACTCCGATTTAAAACTGGTTAGAAACTGCTGCAAACTTTCCCTATATGATTGTTGTATAAGCGATGGCTTTGAAAACATTTCTTCACGAGTTTCAATATCAACCAATTTTACTGCTGCCCCATTAAAAAAATTTAATTCAAGCGGGTCAAGAACTTGAAAAACTATTACTTCGTTTTTATTATGATGAAAATGACGAAGTGCACGAATTACATCTTTCAACGTTTCAAAAAAGTCACTAATAACAATAATAAGGCTTCTTTTCTTTACCCGTTCTGCAATTTGATTTAAACTTTTTGCAATACTTGTGGTATGAATTGATTTAATTCCGTCAAGTGTTTTGAGTAATTGTAAAAAATTTGCCTTTGTGGAACTGGGAGGTATAAATGTTCTCAATTGTGTATCGTAAGTAGCAAGTCCTACGGCATCTCTTTGCAGTAACATCAGGTATGCCAGAGATGCTGATATATATGAAGCATATTCAAGTTTTGTAATTCTATTACTCTGATATTTTTCGGTAAGAGAAGAAAACATCATAGATTTACTAATATCTATTAGCAAATATGACCTTAGATTGGTTTCTTCTTCAAATTGCTTAATATAGCTTTTTTCAGTTTTACCATATACTTTCCAGTCAAAATATTTTAAATCGTCACCAGGCATATATTGCCGGTGCTCAGCAAACTCAACACTGAAACCATGATATGGAGACTTATGTAAGCCCGTAATAAAGCCTTCAACAACAAGTCTGGCTTTCAGTTCAAGATTTGTCAGCTTTGAAATTACAAGCGGATTTAAATATTTACGATATGAACTTGATTCCATCAATAATTAACACCATATAAAGATGGCTGGCATAACATCGCCAGCCATCAAACCTGTTTTTTAGCTTTTTGTTACTTCTTTTCAGTTTTCTGTTTTTCTACTGGTTCTTTTATTATATCTTCAAAAGATTTACCTGTTTCAAGGTTTTCTTTCAACAGTTTTACAGATTGTATCATATAGGTCATTGTAGTATCCTGAGTATTACCATATTTATCAAGAAACTTTTGATAAGCATCAATTGCTTTCTGTTTATCTTTTAAGAATTCCTCATAAATACTACCTATTTGAATATAGGCATTAATTGCCTCTTTAGTATCAGGATACTTTGAAATAATTGTATTGTAAGTATTTATAGCATCATCGTACCTTTTAAGATTGATATAACAAGATGAGAGCATTGAATAAGCCTCTTTTCCTTTGGGGCTATCAGGATTTTTACTTAAAAAGTCATTAATTTTTTCTACCGCTTCAGAAATCAACATCTGATTACCATTAGTCATCGCACTATCGTAAAAGATTCTGACAGAGACAAAGGGATCTGCTTCTTCTTTTCCAGAAACAGGAGATTTATCAGTGTTTTTACCACAGGAAGAAATGCCAATTAAGAAAATAATTAATAACAAGAGTCTGAACTTTTTGTCTAACATATTTTTTTCTATTGTTTTAATTTATTATGAGTTAATTTAATTAAATCAAAACAATTTTTTAATGAAAAAACTTAACCTCAACGAATCTTTTATTTCTAGGATTTGGTTAGATAATAAGTATTATTATAATCTAAAAACTACTGATGGAAGACCCATTGAGGTCATAAGTTATGGGACCCTAAATACTGATTCTGGAGCAGATTTTAAAGATGCCTTAATTAAAATTGGTGATAGGGTCTTTGAAGGGGACGTTGAAATACACAAGACTTTCAAAGATTGGGAAATTCACAAGCACTTTGCAGATGGTAAATATAATAAGGTTATTCTTCATGTTGTGTTTTGGGGTGATAAATTTGACTACTTAAACAAAACTGTAAATACAATATTTGAAGAAATTCCAACAATTGTTCTCTCCCATTTTCTTACAGATTCAATTCACAATATCTGGAAGGACATAATCAATCACCCTTTACCTTCTTTTAAACTGCCTTGTTCTTCTTACACAAAAACCCTTAACGATAGTTTTAAGAAAAACTTTCTAAAAAAGCTTGGGTTAACACGACTTTCCTACCGAAGTAATAGAATTAGAAGCCGAAAGAACGAGTTAGATATTGAATATATTGAAAATCCTGATTTGGTCTGGAGAAAGCTCCTTTTTGAGTTCACTTGCGAATCTCTTGGCTTTTCAAAAAACAAAGAACAATTCCTTAAATTTTCTAAATATCTTGATTTCAAACTCCTTGCTCCTCAAAGATACTCTATTAAAACCCTGGAAAGTTTATTTTTTGGTATTGCTGGATTTCTAAAAGATACAGAAACAAACGATAAATACACGCTCAGTTTAAAAAAGAATTGGATTAAGTTAAACCAAACTTTCGGCAGAGCAGTTATGAATGTAGCTGAGTGGGTCTTTTTTAGATTGAGGCCTAATAACTTTCCTACACTCCGTCTTGCCTACGCTGCAAGTTTATGTTATGAGATCTTATACAATAACTTTTTCGAAAAAATTGTTAACTTTTTTAACAGGGATAATATCCTTTGCGAAAAATTAGTTAAAATCCTGGTTGAAATTACCCCTTCACTTTATTGGAAAACCCATTACCATCTGGGAAAGTCTTCAAATAGAAATTTTAATCCTCTTGGAAAATCAAGAAGTATAGAGATAATCATCAATGTCCTTTTACCATTACTTTTTCTTTATTCTAAATCTTCAGAAAACCAGTTATTGTATAACAAAGTAGTAAATTTTTACTTTAGTTTAAAACATATCGAGAACAATTCTATTATTCGCGTTATGAAAAAACAACTTAATGTCAGAACAAATTTTACAATCGAAGCTCAGGGTATAATTCATCTTCATAACAACTTTTGCATTAAACAACTATGTGATAAATGTGACATAGGAAAACAGGTGTTTATTAACAACAAGGTTTCTGAGACCTTAAAAATAATTTTGTATTAAACATAAAATAACAATGAATAAAAACAACTTCATACAATCTTTACAAGAAGCTGCTACTAATATCAGAGAAAATCTAATTAGGATGTCTCTTAAGGGTGGTACTTTTCTTGCCTCCTCATTATCATGTGTTGATATACTAATATATCTTTATAAAAGGTTTCTAAAAATAGATATACACTCCCTTAACTCGTTTGAACGGGATTATTTCTTGTTATCCAAAGGTCACGTTGCACCTGCCTTATATGCTACCCTTGCTGAGACTGGCATTATCTTACCAGAAAGACTTAATAACTATTTAAAACCTCATGACTATCTTTATTGGCATCCAAATCCAAATGTACAGGGTGTTGAGTTTCATTCAGGATCTCTGGGACATTTGCTTAGTGTTGGCATCGGAATAGCAATAGACTGCAAATTAAGAAACCATCATAATAAGGTTGTAGTTATGATGGGAGATGGCGAATTGAATGAAGGTTCCGTTTGGGAAGCAATTTTAGTAGCAAGTTCTAAAGAATTGGATAATATTGTAGTTATTATTGAGAGAAATAAATACCAGGCAAGTTCTGCGACTGAAAATCTAATTAAACTTGAACCGCTGGTAGATAAGTTCAAATCTTTTGGATGTGGGGTTAGAGTCACTAATGGAAATGATTTTGTTTTATTAGACAAAGCTATGTCAAGGATTCCAATTCTTAGAAACAAACCATCAGTTATTATTTGTGAAACTAAACGAGCATATGGTATCCCCTCTTTAATGAAAAATCCTCAGCTGTGGTTTAGAAAACTTAATGAGGATGAGGCTAATGCTTTACTACAAGAACTTCGATCATTTACTCCTGAGTAGATAAAAAAACGGGCTGTGATAACAATTTACCACAGCCCGAATTGGGTAAACTGTAACAATATGTTATAGTTTGTTATACCAATTAATGTATTTTTTTGTCTCATTAAATAAATTTTCAGCATCAAGTCTTGCCTGTTTAAGAACTGCTTCTGCCTGACCACTTCCAAGATAGCCATTGTTTTTGAATGGGTGTAATATCATTTTACGCGCTTCAGCTCCGGTTATCCACCTATACATAGTTGGAAGAGTAAAACCGGTAATACCTAAAGCTCTCTCTCCAACTGTAGAAGGGTAAATTTCTTCCTGTTTAGACTCGTCAAGTAATTCAAATAGTTCTGTAGATGAAACATAATAAACATTAATATTGTAACCTTCTTTGTCAAGAAGAGGTAAAACCTTAGTTACAAATTCAATCGTTACCCCACTTTCTTGTAATATTATATTACCATCAAGTTTTTGCTTCATATCTGCCTTTCTTAACAAGTAGACTCCTGTTACAGACTTATAAGCAGGAGCCAAATGTAGTTTTTCTCTATCAACAACGACCTCGTTAGGACGAGTGACATAAGGAGCAAGGATTGCGGGTCGTTTTTTCAATCCTGCAATCAAAAGAGGCCAAACTTCTCCTGGCTCCCAAGGAATTAGTGTTATTAAAATACCACGTGGAAAATTCCCTTGTAATAGTTGCAGACACTGCGGATCAGCGTGGGTTGGACCATCCTCACCTGTTTTTAATCCTGCGTGAGCATTTACAATTATCCAGGTATTATAATTGCCACCATAATGTTCAACTTTATTCTGTTCCCCAATCCCATGCAATCTTGCAGCAGTATGCTCCATAGCAGAAATAAATGCTCCGTATGACGAACTTACACCAATATTCTTTCCAAACGCCCCAAGTCCTGCCATCATAGCACCAATTGCGTCTTCACATATACCACCTATTGTAAGTAAGCGACAATTTGGATTTTCAACTGAATCATAAAATCCCCCCTCAAAACCTTCTCCTACAAGATTGATACTTGTTGAGCCTAAAAGGTCAGCAGCAACCCCAAAGAATCCACCTTTGGTAATTTTATTTAGATACCCTAACGATGCACCCAGTACTGCACGAATTGTCGTTACTGTTCCTGGGGTTATTTTTAATTCATCAGGGATTTTATTTTCATCAATTTTCTCGTCTTTATATAAGTTTTCTAACTTTGCTGCTCCCTCACGAGGTTTTCTGTTTAACAAGTATAATCTCTTTTTTGCATCTATTACTGCATCAGCAAAATATGCAAGATCTTTATTGCTTTCTATAACCCGTCTAATTGTAAGCAGGGTTTCCCAATAATATTTTTCAATGTTTATTGCTTTCCAGTCACTTTGAAAATTTGGCACCCATGCACCAAATTCATTTTTTAACTCTTCGACACTTTTATCTTCATATCTGGGAAGTTGTATAGAAAAAAACTCTTCAAATTCAGATAAAAATTTATAAAACTCTGGAGAACAGAACTTATGTCCAGCCCCGTGAGAAGCCCTACCTTCAATACCATACTTCCATCCCTTTATTGTTCTATAAACAATGGCAGTTGGCATTTTATTCTCAAGTGATTTAGCAAATTGTTGTGCTGCTAGGATTTTTTCATAGTCTTTGCCATCATCAACATAAATCACATTGAAATCATGAAAATATGCAAATTCTTCAGGACTCCATTGTACATAATCGCCTTTTTTATTGCCTTCGCGACAAACACTATTACTGTCAATAGAGGCTTGATTGAAATCAACGTGAAAAATTACGTTATATAATCTTTGTGAAGAGGCAGCAGCAAATGCTTCAGCAACCCTTCCCGGCGTCATTCCACCTTCCCCTTCGATAACATTTACTCTTGGTGCACTTGAACCAAAATAATCAATTGCCCCAAGAGCTAAACCAAACGACGATGGAACTCCAACACCACTCGCCCCAGTTGCAACTTTAACAAAAGGAGTAGCTGGGGTTGGATGCCCATCAAGAGCCTTTGAATGAAATTTTAAAAATAAAGGTGTCTTGTTTGTTGGATTTCTTCTAAAACCTAATAAGTCTTCAAATCGAAGTTGATTTTTTTCATCCGGCAATTCCTCAGGATGAAAAGCTCTCATTATCTCATTTCTCAAAGCATACATTGCATATAATCCCATTGCTTTATGACCTGCAGCATAAACTATCATATCATTAATATCGAGTGTGGGCTTCTTTATATCATAATCCGCCGTTCGATAAACAATCCCTTGAACAAACCTGCCTGAAGATATTGAGCCCCCTGGGTGTCCACTTGTAGGTACATAATTGTAAAGAATCCCACACAGGGTTCTATAAATAACATCAAGCTTTTCAAATAAGCGTATCTCATCATTTGTCAATACCTTATTAACCTTCAAAATATCATTAACATCATAATATACACCTCTACGTGAGTGTAAAGTAAAACTTCTGGGTTTTATTTTTGTGTTTTCCATAAGGTTTATTTATATTCTCTTTAATTAATTATTACAGTCCTAATCCAAGTCCTGTAGTAATGGTAAACTTTGCTCCAAAGTTTACATCAGCATTAAATTTAACAGGACCCAACAAAAGTGCTCCACCTACAATTGCTCGGAAATTATTATCACCTTTTTGCGAAAAAGCAATTGTCATCGGGCTACCAATTGTCGGTGTATATGTATAATTTACATCGACATTATAATACTCATACTGAGCTGCCATGTATATAGAAACAATTAGAAAAGTTTTGTTGAGTTGTACATTTCCAAAAAATGAGTTTGCATTAATAATTTTGTTATCATCTTTATCTTTGATACCAAACTTTTGATAGCCAAACTGAAATGCTAAATCAAATGGCAAGCTGGCATAAGCACCTATGTTATGTCTCAAAGCCCACCCAAATAGTTTGAATGAACCGTAATTTCCAACGTTTACACCAGGCACGCTTCGGAATATAAGATCTGTCCCAAGAATCGAACCAATCCCTATTTGAGGAATGAAAAGAAAAACAAATTTGGATTCACCCAATCCTCCTATTAATTGGGTAGAAATAACAGTATCTCTCCCTGTTAGAGGACTTTTTACTGTAGCTTTTGCTATAGCTTTTTCTGTACTTCCAAAAACTGTCGGGGCATTATATACCTGCCATGTTACTGGAATTGTTTGTCCATAAAGGACCGTTTTATCTTCATAGGAAAGATTAAATGTTTTATCCTTATCTTCCATTACTACACCGCAAAACTTTACTCCAGCATATAAATGCGGTGTAATCGGTATTTTGCTATACGGAGCTGGATTATAGCCACCTACAAACCCAGAGTTCAAATTTGTACCAATACCAGTAGTAAAAGGTTCAAGGTATTTTTTAGCATATTCTGAACCGACACCTTTTAAAACCGAACCAAGGTCTAATTCAAGCTGCGCTTTAAGAGGAGAAGAAAGAAAAATTATAATAAGCAGGAAAATTGGTTTGAAAACAAGTTTACTATACATATAATTTATTTACTGTACTATTACTTACTTAGAGCAGATATATTCATTTAAACAAACATACTACTTAATATTCTAAAAAAATAGGAAAATAGTTAGTTATTGTGGGATTAAAAGATTATATACTAGATTTACATCTTTACATACTAACTGTTTTATGACTATAAGAAAAAGGCAGTTTGTTTATTGGAATCCACCCCAAACAGTTTTCTTAAACTTTAATTAGACTATTATAGAGGTATAAAATTAATAAGAACGATAAGCCTTAAAATTCTTACCCAGGAGATAAATACCATTTGGAGTAAGAACATTAACTCTTGCCAAATAAGGTGGGTAAAGAATAGAATCAAGGGTTATATTAAACTCATATTCAAAATCAAAATGACCATTACAATTATAACCTTTAATAACTTTATTAAATCTCGGAACTCCATCTTGAATAATAATTTGCATATATGCTAGGCTATCTGTTATATCATTAGTAATCAAATCAAAAGATATTTTAATTTTTTTAATTCTAAGCTTTTGAAACCCAAATGTATATACTCCGAACCAATATACCGAATCATAATCTTTTTGAAAGAAAAGGTCATTTTCAACAACATATTGTTGAGTAGAATCTATGGAATTGTCGGAACATGAAACCATAATGATTAATAAAACTAATGGAATAAAAATGATTATTCTTTTCAACTTTATTTTTAAAGCAAAGCATAAAAATAATATATAAATGTCAAGGAATTACATAAATGGATATGATCGGCCACGTTTCATAATTAAAAACACCAATGGTAATATTATTGAAGATCGAACTATTAGTTTTAAATATGAGGCTCTTAAAGAATACTATGAGAAGATATCAGTGCAAAATGAAACAATTAATGGTAGTAAACTTAAAAGAGTACGGTTTTATCGTATATCGTATTGAATGGGAACTTCTTTACAGTAATTATATTGAGAAAGATGACGCACTTTTCCTTGCCCGGCTTGAGAATTATGAACGTCAGGGGGCATCTTATATATCTTATTCCTCATTCTGATTGGCCCTGGAGAATTTATTGTATTTTTATTAAGGACGGACTTCGTGAACTGGATATTTATCCATATAGTCTAAATATTGATTCTACTGTTAACAAAGGTGTAGAAATTAGCTTTGTAAATGCAGAACCAATTTATGAATTAACCTGGATAGATCCCAATTTTATTCCTGCTATTTGTGCCCCCCTGGGAGAAGAATTCTAAACAATCAATTGAATTTAATAATAGAAGAGTTTCAATTTATATAAATAGTCGGGTTATTGCTGGTATGGTATGTCTGAACTCCAATATATGAAAAACATTTCATTTTAGGAGGTCAAACTATAGAGAGGTAACAATGAAATATTTTTCACACTGGAAATTCTCAAATAATGTGAAAATTTCTTCTCATTTAATCTGATTACATACACTATAAAAATAAATATTCCCCAGTCTTCTTCTTGCAATATTAAACCAAATTTGATATTTTAAAATAAAAGCAATTTTCTATGGCAACATTAAAAGATCTACTTTTAGACAAAAGGCTGTATTTTGTAAGAACTGGAATGAAAGTCTTCGATGTGGCAAAATTTATGGATAGTCACAATATAGGAGCTGTTCCAGTACTTGATTCAGAAAATAACTTCAAGGGAATTTTTTCAGAAAGAGATTTAATGCGGAGGTGTATAGTAAAGGAACTTAATCTGAAGCAAATACCCATTGAGAACGTAATGACTAAAGAGGTTATTTTTGAAAATGCTAACGAAACCCCTGAACATTGTATGCAAATAATGAAGCAATCTAACATAAGACATATCCCTATTGTAGAGGGCAATAATTTAATTGGGATGCTTTCCATTAGAGACTTATTACTTTATGATTGCAAGATCAAAGAAGAAAAGATTGAGCTGCTAAATACATTTATAAAATATAGCGGCTAAAAAATGGAAAGGGTTATTTCAGTTTTAAGTGATGATAAAGAGTTAGTTTTATATATTCAAATGATAGCTAAAACCCTACTTAAATTAAATAAGAAAGTCATAATAGAAAACCGCTTGAAAGAAAACGCTGATTTGATAATTCTCGATTTTGATGAGAAAAAATACCAGAAACTTTTGACAGAAATAAGAAGCTCTGAAGTTTATTCACAAAAAAAAGTTCTCGGACTATATTCTAACCCCGACCGGAAACTAAAACCTCTCTTCAAAAAAGGGTGTGATGCTATTATGAAAAAAGATGAGTTTAAAGCATCACTAAATAACCTTCTAATGTTTTAGCCTTTCCAACTATATACATAAGATTCATCACTATTAGACAAAGCCAACTTGGTAATCTTAAGAGGTCTGAAAGTATCAAACATCACAGCTGTTTCAACAGTTTCTTTTTTACCAAGAGATGTTTCAATAGTACCGGGATGAGGACCATGGGGAATACCACCAGGATGTAATGTAATAGAGCCAGCATTTATTCCTTTTCTGCTAAAAAAATTCCCATCAACATAATAAAGCACCTCATCACTATCAACATTACTATGGCTATACGGGACTGGAATTGCTAAAGGATGATAATCAAGCATCCTTGTTACAAAGGAACAAACAACAAAACCAGATCCTTCGAATGTTTGATGTACGGGTGGGGGTAAATGTATTTTACCAGTAATAGGCATAAAATCATTTATGTTGAGAATCCACGGATAAAAATATCCATCAAAACCAACAACATCAAATGGGTGATAATTATAGTGAAATGAATAAAGACAATTTTCTTTTTTAATTTTTACAATAAAATCTCCTTTTTCCTCAAAGGTTTTCAACTCTTCTGGTGTCCGAATATCTCTTTCACAGAAAGGCGAATGTTCTAATAGCTGACCAAAGTCATTTCTGTATCGCTTTGGTACCGTAATGGGGCCGCAACTTTCAAGTATTATAAACTTATTTTCTGCAGAAACATCAAATTCTAATCTATATATAGTATTACGTGGAATAATTATATAATCGTTTTTTTTGAATCTAATATATCCAAGGTTAGATTGCAATACACCTTCTCCCTTATCAACAAAAACAAGTTCATCAGCTTCAGCATTTTTAAAAAAATAATCCATTGGCTTATTTGGAATACAAATACTAAACTTAAGGTCGCTATTAAAAAGTAGAGTTTTCCTTCCACTAATAAAATCCCCTTCTGGTAAAAAGTTAGTGTAAAAATGATATGGTTTTAGAGAATATTCCGCCTCCTTAATAACAAGTCTTTGTATATCTCCCACCTGCTTTATGTTAGAAGGATGATTTATGTGGTATACATTTGAATAAATACTACTGAATCCAATTGTTGAAATAAGTTCTTCAAAATACAAAGTGTTATCTGGTTTTCTAAATTGAATATGTCTTTTAGAAGGAATTTTACCTAACTTTATATATATCATAAAAAATGCTTTTTCTCCAATAACAATTTCTATCTCGAAACAGTTGCATAAAAAAAATAAACCGCCTCCCAAAAAATAAAAAAGCAAGAAGCAGAAATTTTAAAAACACAAAGGAACTGAATTTCATTTCTCGATAGAAATAGATATTTTTGGCAGGGAGATTGTTAAAATTAAAAAAACAACTTATGAAAATATCAAAGGTCAAAGCAAGGGAAATTCTTGACTCAAGAGGAAATCCAACTGTAGAAGTTGATATTTTATCAGAAAAAGGAGGGTTTGGACGTGCCATTGTACCTTCAGGTGCCAGTACCGGAGAGAAAGAAGCTATCGAACTAAGAGATGGGAATAAAAAAAGATACAAGGGAAAAGGTGTGCTAAATGCAGTTAATAATGTTAACACTATAATTGCAAAACATATTGAAAATAAAAGTTTTTCATCGCAAGCAGAGTTAGATAACTTTCTGATTTCACTTGATGGAACTTTCAATAAAGGAAACTTAGGAGCAAATGCAATTTTGGGAGTTTCAATAGCTTTCCTGAAAGCTTATGCTGCTGAAAACAAAATTCCTCTTTATCAGGCAATTGAAGACTATCCAGACTACCTCCTCCCAGTCCCGTGTATGAACGTTATAAATGGAGGAAGACATGCAGATAATAATGTTGACTTCCAGGAATTTATGATTGCCCCCCACAACGCTCCTTCATTTCGGGAATCAATTCGTATGGGAATAGAAGTTTTTCATACTCTCAAGGATATTCTAAAAAAGAAGGGGTACTCAACGGGTGTAGGAGATGAGGGAGGATTTGCTCCAGATTTAAAATCAAATGAAGAGGCTATTGAGGTTATCCTCGAAGCAATAACAAACGCTGGTTACCAACCAGCTACTGATGTTGCAATATGTCTTGATCCAGCAACAAGTGAGATGTGGGATAATGGTAAATATAGATTTTTCAAATCCTCAAGGGAATTAATATCATCTGATCAAATGATAAAGATTTGGGAAAATTGGGTAAATCAGTATCCTATTATACTCATAGAAGACGGTATGGCTGAAAATGACTGGACTGGCTGGCAGAACCTCACTTCCTTAATAGGAAACAAAATAGAACTTGTTGGGGATGATATATTTTGTACCAACCCTAAAATTCTACAAGAAGGCATTGAACAGAAAATTGCGAACTCAATTTTAATTAAACTAAATCAAATCGGGACAGTAACAGAAACGCTTCATACTATTAAGATTGCAAGAGATAATAACTACAATTACTTTATCTCACATAGAAGTGGAGAAACTGAAGACACCACAATTGCTGACTTAGCGGTAGCAACAAAAGCAGGACATATCAAAACAGGTAGTGGGTGTAGAAGTGAGAGAATTGCAAAATTCAATCAACTAATAAGAATTGAAGAAGAATTAGGCAATAAAGCCCACTTTGCCGGGATAAAAGCGTTCAAAAACAGGTAACCAAGTTTTAAACAGGGTTGCTTTATACCAAGCAGCCCTGTTGTATTTTTTTATTTAGTTAGAATCATTTTCTTGGTTATGGATATCCCCTCTCCCACCAGAGAGTAGAAATAAATACCTGATGATAAATTATTTCCGTTAAATTGATATTCATATGTCCCAGCATTTAAATACTCAGAAATCCCTTCTTGAACTATCCTTCCACTTATATCATAAATCTTTAACGATACAAAAGATTTAGTTGGTACTGCAAACCTGATAGTTGTTATAGGGTTGAAGGGATTGGGATAATTTTGTTTAAGTTCAAATTCATTAGGTACTTGAGATGATATATTTCTAACTCCAATGGAACTTTTCACGACAATTTTTTTTTCATTAGCCCAGTTCCAATCATCCCCACTTGTTGTACCATCACTATTTGTTGCAAGAGCCGTAGCCCATAAGGTATCAAATCCTGCTGTACCTGGTGCTGTATAGGAGAATTGTAGTGTTATAGTACCATTTGTCATCGGTCTATTGCTGGAATGTGTTAATTCTCCATTATTAATAATCATACCAGATGATATAGGAGATAAACTTCCTCTTCTTGTAGCAATATCAAAACCAGCACCTGTCTTACTTGACTTTGAAATGGTAATTGTGTAAGTAGCTGTTTGTGATACTAAAACACTGTCAGGACCTGTAAGAGTAACTACAACTTCTGTGTTTGAGGTAGTTCCATGGCACCCCCCACATCCAGCTGTAGAAGTCTTTCTTGTTCTCCCAGTAAATCCAGACGAGGAAGCATATAGATACAGAGAGCTTATCAGTATTAATGAAAATACTGATACTAAAATTAGAAAATAAATTTTCGTTTTCATAATTTGTTTATTTAATTTCATAATTCCTATAAGTAGAAACATATTAATTTATTTTAAGTTCCTCTGTTTTTAGTGGGGGTACCGGTAATGTTAGTTGGTTAGAAAATTCCAAATCTACTTGTTGTTAACAAAAGAAATGTTCTGATACTTTTTATGGAGAATACTTAACCACATTAATCAATTAGGAAGATATTAGAAACTAAAGGAGGGCAATACTGAAAATTTATAGTGGACAGGGCCGGAATCGAACCGGCGACACACGGCTTTTCAGGCCGTTGCTCTACCAACTGAGCTACCTGTCCTTTTCAATTAGTAATATACAAATACTAATAAATATTTTCAACTTAAACTACTATCATATTCCTAGAAAAATCTAAAGATTATTTCTGAACAGAAACCTGTTGCTTTAATATAAGTTTATCTAAATTTATTATAATCCTATATGATGCATATGATACAAAAGGTGCAACAAGGATATCCAGTAAATAATGAGCTTTCTGAAGGTATATCATTATCGCTACAGTAATACTCAAGAAGAGATACAGTAACTTTAACTTTCTATTATTCATTACAAGAAAAATAATAAAGAGAGTTGCTGTATGCCCTGAAAAAAAGAGATCCTTTGTTATAATTTGACCCGTTCCCAAAACAAAAACTAACGGATCCTGTAAATTAATCGAACCAAGCGGAATATCTAAGGGGGTAATATACATCCCTACAATTCTAAAAACCAACATTAGCAAGTAAGTCTGAATTCCTATAAGCAGATTCTTCGGAGATCGTACCAGAATAATTAACCCTGATATCAAAGAACCATAAATCACAATAAAAATCGGTATGTTTAAGTCTAAAGCTGTAAACATTTTCATTATCGGGTCTTCAAGAACAACTCCCTGCCGGTTTTCTACAAACACAAGAAACTTTGCAAAAATCGTCAATAATACCAAAAGTAAGATTATTGATGTAATTAGAACTACTGTATACCGTTTGTTATTTAAAAAGTTTTCCCAGGAGTTAGTCATAGGTTGTTTTTGTTCGAAAAAGGAATTTACACTTGTTTCATATAAAGTTCAATCAATTATTCTAGCACTAAAAAATAAATTTATAGGGGGGCAGGGTTTCAATAAGGCAAAAAAGAAAAACCTTTAAACATTGAATTTGTTGAAAGAAGCAGGTATTTTAATTATTAAAAAGGCTATGACAATCTTGAAGAAATTTTTATTTTTAGTTTATTTACTTGTTTCTGTATCCGCATTTTCTCAGAAAAAGCAACTTGAAACAATAATAGTACTCCCTCACACAGAGGTTAAAGATCAAGGTAGCACAGGAACGTGTTGGTGTTTTTCGATACTGTCAATATTAGAATCTGAATTACTGAAAAAAGGAATCGAACACCCGGATTTATCAGAACTTTTTGTTGTCAGAAATGTTTACATCGAAAAAGCAAAAAATTATATCTTGAGACAGGGATTTACACGATTTTCAGAAGGGGCTTTTGGACACGATGTGTTTCCAGCCATTGAAAAATATGGAATCGTTCCGCAAGAAGTTTATCCTAATTCTGATAATAATAGTAAAATGAATCATACTGGATTTGATATAGAGCTGAAAAGTTTTCTTGATAGCGTTCTACAAATAATTCCTATTTCCCCAGCCTGGCAAAATGCATTCGTAAAGAAACTTGATGAAAAATTTGGTGTACCGCCAGAAAAATTTATATATCAGGGGAAAGAATACACACCTATAACTTTTGCAAGAGAGGTATTACAATTTTCATCGGATGATTTTATCGGTTTAACTTCATTCACTCATCACCCTTTTTATAAACCTTTTAATGTAGAGGTTCCGGATAACTATTCTGGCGGACTGTTTTATAATTTACCAATCACTGAGTTAATAGAAACTGTTGAATATGCCATATCAAACTGTTATACTGTTGGTTGGGATGCTGATGTTAGCAATAAATTTTTTAATCAGAAAGTTGGGTTGGCGATGATTCCAAAAAACACACCAGAAATCACTGCTATTACTGATGTAGATGAAGAAGAAATTGCATATACCCAAGAATCAAGACAGGAGCTTTTCGAAAATCTTACAACACAAGACGATCATTTGATGCACATCGTAGGTTTAAAGAAAAGTCCAAAGGGAAAACTGTTCTTTTATATTAAAAATTCCTGGGGGCCGCTTGGTCCTCTGGCAGGCTTCTTAAATGTTTCAGAAACTTATTTTGGGGTAAACACTATAACAGTTGTGCTACCTGTCAATGGCATACCTCAAAATATTAGAACGAAATTAGGATTGACCAGATAAAAAACTACAAGAAAAGGGCAATAATCCAATAAGTGATTCCTGCAAAAAGAGCTGAAAAGGGAATTGTTAATATCCATGCCCAAACGATCGTACTTGCAACACCCCATTTAACCGCAGAGAGTCTCTTTACAGATCCTACTCCCATTATCGCCCCTGCAATAGTATGAGTTGTACTAACCGGTATTCCCCAGATGGCGGTTGCAATAAGTACAGAAGCACCCGCTGTTTCAGCACAAAAGCCTCCTACTGGTTTTAAATGTGTAAGTTTCATACCCATAGTTTTAACCACTTTCCACCCTCCAATTAAAGTTCCTAATCCTATTACAGTATGAGACAGGATAACAACCCAAAAAGGGACGTAAAATTCGCTCCCAAGATAACCATTGGTAAATAGAAGAATAGAAATTATACCCATTGTTTTTTGCGCATCGTTTGTCCCATGCCCGAGACTGAACGCTGCTGACGATAATAACTGCCCATAACGAAAGACATTGTCAACTTTTTTGCTTGTAGCATCCTTAAAAATCCAGAGTACAATTATCATAAAGATAATCCCAAGAACTAAGCCTATAATTGGAGACAAAAAAATGAATATTACTACTTTAATTAATCCACTCACAATAAGAGCAGAAAAACCCGCTTTTATAATTGCAGAACCCGCAAGACCCCCGATTAAGGCGTGAGAAACGCTGATGGGCAACCCAAGATGGGTACATAAATAGGTCCAGATAATTGCTCCAACTAAGGCAGAAAGTATAAGATACTGGTTAACAATAGCCGTATCTACAATTCCTTTACCAATAGTTGTTGCTACATGAACTCCAAATCCAAAAGCTGCTGCAAAGTTAAAGAACGCTGCCCATGCAACAGCAATTTTAGGAGTTAATACTCTGGTAGCAACTATTGTTGCTATAGAATTTGCAGCATCATTCATTCCATTAAGAAAATCAAAGGCAAGGGCAATAATGATGATTAATAAAGTAAGTTCAAACATAATAGAAATATATTAGACATTTTTAATCAGTATACTTTCCATCACAATTGCAACACGTTGACAACGGTCAACTGCTTTTTCAAAAGTTTCAAGAATTTCTTTTTCTTTAATCAATTCAATAGCATCATTTTGTGTTTCGAAAAGGTTAATCAACGCTTCTTTAAAAACGCTATCTCCTTCCGTTTCAAGAGTTTTTATCTGAATTAACTTTCTTGACCCCTCTTTGAAGTTATGAAGGGTATTAATAACATCAACAATCAAATAAATTTGTGACAATAATATCTGAGACATTTGAGGACCAAACACACATCCTCTTTTTAGTTTATAAATATTCATACGCCTCATTATTGAGTCAATGCTATCCATTACATCATCAAGAGCATTTGTAAGTTGATAAATATCTTCTTTATCAAAAGGAGTAACAAAAGTTTCATTTAATTCATTAATGATTTTATGGGTTATTTCATCACATTCCTTCTCAATTAAATGCACCTGGGATGTGTTTTCTGCAAGGCTTCCGGATTGGTTGAAGGTGTTGTGTAGTATTTTTGTACCTTGCTCTATATGCTTGGCAAGGTCGGTCAGTAGAATAAAAAATTTTTCCTTTTTGGGTGTAATCTTTCGGAACATATTAAATTTTAAGTTTTAAGTAAATATTTAACTTATAAATATATAAACCATCAAAAGGGATAAAAATGTAAATCTTGCTATCTTAACTTTGGAAAAAGCTTTTTGCTAAGCACTGCAGAATCGTATCTATTCTTTTTGACAATCCAAATCATTACAAATATACTCTTTGAACACGATCAGCAATGGACGTCAAAATTTCATAAGGTATTGTATCTACAGTAGTAGCTACTTGATCTGCCCCAAGATTATAACCATTTTCTTGTCCAATTAGCAACACTTCATCTCCTACTCTTACATCGGATTTTTCTCCAAGATCTACCATTAACCAGTCCATAGTTATCATTCCTACCACTGGATAAAATTTCCCTTTAATCAGTACTTTTCCTTTATTAGATAATGCTCTCCAATAACCATCTCCGTACCCAACAGGAATCGAGCCAATAAATGTTTTTTTCTTGGTAAAATACGTCCTACTATAAGATATGCTTGTATTAGCATCAACTCTCTTAATATATGTTACCTTAGAACGCAGAGACATTATTGGTTTAACATCTATCAACCTTTCAACCTCCTGTGAGGGGTAATATCCATAAAGCAATAAGCCAGGTCTAACCATATTAAAATATGAATTCTTCAGATTTAGAATTGCCGCACTGTTAGCAGCATGGACAATTGGAAATTCAATCCCCTCTTTTCGTAAGACATCAAGTAAATCATTAAATTTACTCAATTGCAATTTTGCAAATGTTTTATCTTTCATTTCTGCAGTTGCGAAATGAGTGTAAATACCTTCAACAGTTAGATTTCTGTAAGATAATACCTGTAAAACATTTTTAAATGCTCTTTTTACATCAAATCCTATTCGTCTCATCCCGGTGTCAATTTTAATATGCACTTTAAACTTTCTACCTGCTTTTCTACTGTAATAATTCAGAAAGCGAGCTGTTTCCAGAGAGGCTACTGTAGCTATCAAATTATGTTTTAATAATTTTGCTACATAAGTTGCTGGTTTTAACTTTGAATGAATTAAAGTACCAAATACAAGTATTTTTGCATCAGGTATAGAAGGTCTAAGTTTAATAGCTTCATCGTAATTTGCTACCCCCAGATAGTCAACTCCTAATGAAACAAGCTTTTCACTTATTTTCTGAATTCCATGTCCATAAGCGTTGGCTTTTACAACTCCACAAATTTTTATCTTCGGTTTTGGAGAATTGCTGTTAACAAAATTTTTAATAACTTTAAAATTGTGTTCTAAATAAGAAAGGCTAACTTCTGCTCTTGTAGGGTTCAAAACAAACCAAATTATATTTTTAAAAATATAGAAATAAAAAGAACTAGGTTCTCCAGAGGTAGAAATACTCAGAGCCTGTGAGATTAAATAAATAATTCAAAATGCAATTTCTATTCCTATGTTTAAACTCTTTGCTCTTTCATACACAACCTTAGCTGCCGCTGCATCCTGTATTGCGAGTCCATTAGATTTGAAAAGTGTTATTTCTTTTTCACTAGTTCTACCTTGCTTTTTACCAATTAATATCTCACCTAACTCTGCATAAAAATGACCATGAGTAATAGCTTGCTCCTTCAATGGAATAATGATATCTCCAGATTCATTAAAACAAGCTTCAAGCGAATCACCAACAAATAAGGCTCTTTTGATAGTTTCAGTATCAAGTTCTCTTGCATCCGGAGTATGGCTGCCTATAGCATTAATATGAGTACCTTCCTGTAACTTTGACCCATCAAATAAAGGTGTCGAAGAGGAAGTCGCCGTACAAACAATTTCAACTTGTAACATCTCATCGATTGAATTTGCAACCTCAACTTTCAAATTTAATTTCTGACTCATTTCTTCAGCGAACTTTTTTGCTTTATTTGCATCCATATCATAAACCAACGCCTTGGAAATATTTCTTACCTCTTTCACAGCCCAGAGTTGCATCTGTGCCTGTATACCTGCTCCAAAAATGGAAACTTGCATTTCTTCTCTGTCATTAGCAAGATATCTTGTAGCAATCCCGCTTGCTGCTCCAGTTCTTACTGCTGTTAAATAAGATCCATCCATTATACAAATAACTTCTCCAGTAGCAGGATCTTGGAGTAAAACTTTACCAATTGTGGTTGGAAGATGAAACTTTGAAGGATTGTTTTTATACACTGTAACAACTTTACAAGCAAGAGCCTGGCTCTCTTTTAAATATGCCGGCATATATAGAGAAATCCCATCTTCAGTTTTAATTGTTGTCCTCAATGGCAATATGGCAGAACCTTTTGCCAATTCTATGAAAGCTTTCTCGACTGCTTTTATACAATCTGCCATATTTAATACCTTCATTACTTCTTCTTTTGTTAATACTAAAGTCATAATACTAAAATTTTAGTTATATAAAATTACTTCTTATTTTGTTTTTCTCTCCATTGCCAAATATAAAAAACAGGAATTCCAATCAACACAATAACAACCCCTGGATACGTATACTGTGGTTTATAAATTAAAAGAATAACCGCAAAAACTAAGGCCACTAAAATATATAATGCGGGGAGAATGGGGTATCCAAAAGCTTTATACGGTCTTGGAATATCTGGTTTAGTAAATCTAAGTCTAAAAAGTCCAAGGATAGTAAGAATATAAAATATCATTACCGCAAACACTACATAATCCAACAAATCAGAATAAGTACCAGAGAGACAAAGTACGCTTGCCCAAATAGCTTGAAGTATAAGAGCATTGCCCGGGACAGCATTATTATTAAGATAACTCATTTTTTTAAAGAACAGTTCATCTCTTGACATAGCATAAGTAACTCTTGCCCCTGAAAGAATTAATCCATTGTTACAGCCAAAAGTCGAAATCATAATAAGCACAGCCATAACAATTGCGGCTGTTTCTCCCAGAAATACCGAAACTGCCGCCGCCCCTACTCTGTCATTAAGAGCAAATTGTATACCTCTTTCAAACGCGGTTGCCCCAGTCGGGTTCCCCTTTACAGGTAAAACAAAAATGTAGCTCACGTTTGCCAATAGATAAAGAATTGTTACTATAGTAGTTCCTAAGAACAAACTTTTTGGAATGTTTTTTTTAGGGTTTTTAATTTCTGCAGCTGTAAAGGTTACGTTGTTCCATGCATCAGCTGAAAAAACAGAACCTACCATAGCAACCCCAACTGCCGCAATAATACCAAACCCTGTAAGGGTTTGAACACTAACAATATTATCTCCCTCAATATGGGTCCAGGTAGGAGTCCAGAAATCTTTTAGATTTATATGGTAAGCATAAGAACCCGCACCAAGCAGCAGCCCGAGTATAATTAGTAGAAAAAGAGCTGTAGTTTTAGTGGTAGTAAAAATATTCTGGACAATTTTCCCAAATTTGATACCTTTAAGATTTATTATAGTCAAAACCCATATACTAACTATAGCAAGAATTTGTGCAGCAGAAACTTTATATTTTAAATATGACCATATAATATTTTTCTCTAAAAAGATAGGAAATAATATCCCTGTAAATTTAGCAAATGCAACTGCAACAGCAGCTATGGTCCCTGTTTGAATAACAAGAAAAAGTGTCCATCCGTAAAGGAACCCAAGAAGTGGGTTCCATGCCTCTTTGAGGTAAACATATTGACCACCTGCATTTGGCATCATAGCAGCAAGTTCCCCATACGACAAAGCAGCAGCAACTGTAATAATACCAGTAATTAACCAAACAAGAAGAAGCCATCCTCCTGAACCAACTGTACGGGCAATATCTGCACTAACGATAAAAATTCCAGAACCAATCATACTTCCAATTACAAGAAGTGTAGAATCAAGAAGTCCAAGTTCTTTTTTAAACTCCTGTGGATTTGTTATGATAGGAGTCTTTTGTAACATCAAGTAAGGAATAAGATAATTTTAAAGTTTATTCTTCTTCAAGTGTAACTTTAATCATTTTTATTTCTTCAAGGGGTTTATCACGGGCATCTGTTTTCACCTTTCCTATTTTCTCCACTACCTCCATCCCATTGATGACTTTACCAAAGATTGTGTACTTGCCATCCAAATGGGGCTGTGGTGCAAGTGTAATATAAAACTGAGAATCCTGGGAATTTGGTCGCCCTGTATTTGCCATCGCCACTACCCCTTTAGAGTCATGCTTGAGACCATTGTTAAACTCGTCAGGTATTGTTTGTCCCGACCCTCGAGTTCCAGTTCCTGTAGGATCTCCACCTTGAATCATAAATCCGTCAATAACCCTATGGAAAATTATCCCGTTATAAAATCCCTCATTCACAAGTTCTTTTATACGAGCAACCGTTTTTGGAGCTTTATCGGGAAAGAGTTTAATTTTTATTATGCCCTTATTGGTTTCAATTTTCATAATGTCTCCAGTTCCAGTAAATGTTTTTTGTGCAGTATCTTTTGAAGTTGTTAATTGGGTTTTTATAGTATCAGCTCTTCTTTGCTGGTCAGTTTGTTTTTGTTGGGATTCTTTATCACAACCAATAAAAAATAATAAGAGGACTAGAAGTAAAGAATAAATTTTTAAATTTAAAATTGTAGTTAACATTATATCTCCTTCTTATATTTTGGTTTATTTATCTAAACTGTTTCAAAAATCTAATATCGTTTTCATAAAACATTCTGATGTCAGGAATTCCGTATTTAATCATCAGAGTTCGTTCCAAACCCATACCAAATGCATAACCTGTGTATTTCTCTGAATCATAACCTACCGTAGCAAATACATTAGGATCAATCATACCACATCCAAGTATTTCTAACCAACCAGTATATTTACAAACCCGACATCCTTGACTATTACAGAGATAACATTCTACATCCATTTCCGCAGATGGTTCTGTAAATGGAAAGAAACTTGGTCTGAGTCTTGTTTTTAAATTTCTGCCAAAAAATTCTCTCGCAAAATAAGATAGTGTTGCCTGTAACTCTCTAAACGTTACATTCGTATCTACGTAAAACCCTTCTATCTGGTGAAACATTGAAAGAGAACGAGAGCTAATGGCTTCATTTCTATAACATTTTCCGGGAACAATTACTTTTACAGGGGGAGAAAATTTCTCCATAACGCGAATCTGTCCGGGGGATGTATGAGTTCTCAAAAGAAAATTATCAGAATTAACTTCTACATAAAAAGTGTCCTGCATGTCTCTTGAGGGATGATAGTCTGGGGTATTTAACGCATCAAAATTATGATATTCATCTTCTATCTCAGGGCTATCAAAAACAGAAAAACCTATTCTTCTGAAAATATCAATAATTTCTTCTATGGCTTGACTTATAGGATGTTTGCTTCCAACATTGTATTGTCTTCCTGGAAGTGTTAAGTCAAAATCTTTCTTATAAGAACTTGCTTTCTTTTCAAAATCTTGTTTTTTAGCTTCATATGAGGATTGTGCAAACTGCTTCAATTCGTTGAGAAGTTTGCCCATTTTTGACTTCTCCTCTTTGGGCAGAATTTTAAAATCTTCAAAGAGATTATTAATAACACCTTTTCTGCTGAGATACTTAATTCGAAAATCTTCTAACTCAGAAGGGGTTGATATTTTATTCAGTAGAACCTCGACTTCAGTAATTATAGACTTTATTTTATCTATCATTATTATAAACAAATGAATAAAGATAAATAAATCAGCAAAAATATGAAATAACTAAACATAGGAGGCTCAAAAAATGAAAGCGGATATAAAACATCCGCCTTCACCTTTTTTATATATGCCGAAAATAGTTAACTGTTTGCTGACTTGACAATTTCTCGGAAAGCATTCATATTGCTATAAGCTAAATCTGCAAGCGTTTTTCTATTAATATCAATATTTTTCTTATGGAGAGCTCCTATTAATTGAGAATAAGTAGTTCCACACAATCGGGCAGCAGCATTTATTCTTGTAACCCAAAGTCTTCTAAATTCTCTTTTTTTAAGTTTTCTATCCTTATATGAATGCAGTAAACCTTTTTCGACAGCGTTTTTTGCTATCGTGTAAACATTACCGCGTGCTCCCCAGTAACCTTTAGCAGATTTAAGAATCCGTTTTCGCCTTCTGTGTGAAGCAACTTTGTTTTTTGCTCTTGGCATATTATCTCCTTTCTACTGAGTTTTTAATTGAGGTAATCCTGATAAGGATTTTTGAACCTCTTCTTAAATAAAAATGGCTTTGTATTACTATTCAGCCAGGATTAAACGTTTCATTCTTTTTGCATCTGCGAGTGAAACTAAAGTTGCTGTTCTGAGTTTACGTTTTCTCTTGGCTGATTTCTTTGTTAAAATGTGACTTCTGTAAGCTTTTTCTCTCTTAAGCTTTCCGCTTGCTGTTGGCTTAAATCTTTTAACAGCAGCACGATTAGATTTCATTTTCGGCATTTGCGTCTATATTCCTTTCTTCCTTATTTTCAGTTGGTACCGTATTAGTAGTTGATTTTGTTTGTTTGTTTTTTATCGCTGCTATTTTCTTCTTATCTGGCAGAATATATGCTACTAACATTTTGCCTTCAAGCTTAGGTGGGCTCTCAAGCTTACCTATATCCTGGAGATTTTCAAGTACATCATTCATCAACTTTTCACCAATCTCAATATGGGTTATCATTCGCCCTCTATAAATTACACAAGCCTTAACTTTATGGCCATCTAAAAGAAACTGTCTTAAATGTCTGGTTTTAAATTCGACATCATGAGTATCTGTATTAGCGTTAAAGCGTATTTCTTTAACTGTCATTACTGTTTGATGCTTCTTCTGAAGTTTTTCTTTCTTTTGCCGTTCATAATTGAACTTCCCATAGTCAATAACTTTACAGACGGGGATCTCGGCAGCAGGAGATATCTCTACAAGATCAAGTGATCTTGAAGTAGCTAATTGTAAAGCCTCATTCAGAGACATTATACCTAAAGATTTCCCATCTTCATCTATTACCCTAATTCTGTTAGCTCTGATTTCGTTGTTTACTCTAACTTTTTTTTCTTTTTCTTTAATAAATAACCCTTTCTGAAGATTTCTAAAACTAAAATTTTTTCTGAGAAATTTCTAATTTAATCATTTCAATAAATTTTTTCAATGCATATTTTCCAATATCTCCTTTTTTATGTTGTCTTACAGAAATATTACCATCTGCTTTTTCTTTATCTCCAATAATTATCATATAGGGAATTTTATAGTTTTCAGCTTCACGTATTTTATAAGAAATTTTCTCATTGCGAGTATCTAAATCTGCTCTAATACCTTCCTTTTTCAGTTCTTCATACACTTTAGCAACGTAATCTTCTTGGGCATTTGTTACTGATAAAACAATGACTTGTTTTGGAGCCAGCCAGAGTGGAAAATTGCCAGCATAGTGTTCAGTTAGTATTCCAATAAATCTCTCAAAGCTACCATAAATAGCTCTATGAATTATTACAGGTCTATATTTTTTCCCATCACTTCCCTGATAAGTTAAATCAAACCTTTCAGGCAATTGAAAATCAAGCTGTATAGTAGCAAGTTGCCAAGTTCTGCCCAGGGCATCTTTAATGTGAACATCTATTTTAGGCCCATAAAAAGCCCCATCTTTTTCATTGACCTGGTAAGATAGATTATTTGCATCTAAAGCTTTCCGTAACGCATCTTCGGCTGCTTCCCAAACCCCTACTTCACCCATAGCTTCGTCAGGTTTCGTTGAAAGATAATAACTAGGAGTAAAACCAAAAGCATTATACGTTTCTGTCATTAACCGAAGAACATTTGTTATTTCCTCAAGAATTTGATCATTACGACAAAAAATATGCGCGTCATCCATCACAAATCCCCTTACCCTGAACATTCCACCAAGTGCCCCGCTTATTTCATTTCTATGATTACGCCCTAATTCACTTAACCTAAGGGGAAGATCTCTATAACTTCGTAACTTCGATGAATAAACTAATGTTGCCTCCGGACAATTCATTGGTTTTACATAAAATACTTCATCCCCTGATACAATTTTGAACATATTTTCAATATAATGAGTAGTATGTCCGGAAGTTTTAAATAAAGATTCTTTAACTATAATAGGAGTATTAATTTCCTGGTACCCATACTTATCATGAAGTTCCCTCGAAAATTTCTCAAGTTCCCTAAAAATTATCATACCATTAGGCAACCAAAACGGAATGCCGGGACTAACTTCACTAAACATAAAAAGATCCAGATCTTTACCAAGTCTTCTATGATCTCGTTTTCTTGCTTCATCAAGATATTCAAGATACGCAGTCAGTTCTTTTTGAGAAGGAAATGAAATACCATAGATTCGTTGTAACATTTTGTTTTTTTCATCACCTCTCCAATATGAACCCGAAACCGAAAGAAGTTTAACGGCTTTAACTTTTGCCGTAGTTGGTAAATGAGGACCTCTACATAAATCGGTAAAATTACCCTGATGATAGAGTGAAACTATTTCCTCATCTTGAGCAATAGTTTCAAGAATTTCTACTTTATAAGGGTCTATTCTTTTTGTTTTAAAATAATTAATTGCTTCCAAGCGTGGTAACTCTTCACGTTGAGGTTTAAGGTCCTTCCTTGCTATTTCAAGCATCCTTTGTTCTATTTTTCTAAGGTCTTCCTCAGTAAATTTGACTTCACTATCTACATCATAGTAAAAACCGTTTTCTATAGCGGGTCCTACACCGAATTTAGCTCCAGGATAGAGCTCTTCTATTGCCTGAGCCATTATATGCGAGGAAGTATGCCAAAAACATTCTTTTCCTTCGGGAGAATCAAATTTATAGAATACAATTTCTCCACTCTCGTTTATTTTATAACTTAAATCCCTTAATGTTCCATTAAATTTGCAAACAAGAACTTCATTAGCAAAGCTACTACTGATAGATTTAGCGACATCCAGAGCAGTTATACCAGCAGGAAACTCTTTTATACCCCCATCAGGGAATTTTATTTTTATTAAGGTATCCATTAAGATTACTTTAAGGAAACATATTCAAAAAAATGTGGGCGGTAATGGACTCGAACCAATGGCCTCCACGATGTCAACGTGGCGCTCTAACCAGCTGAGCTAACCGCCCCTATAAGTTTACTAAAATATAGAATTATATTTGCATTTTCAATACAACAAAATCGAACTTACAAATTGTTCCTCTCAAAAATAAAAACCTAATCTAATAATATGGACCATTATTATTAAAAATCAGAATCTACAGAAAACGAATTTTACAAATTTATCTTGACAATAAAAACCTTTCTGGTTAATTTTGAACATATGTGCAAAAATAGAGGAAGACCAAGAAAATGCCGTTGGATTAGTTTTAACCACAACGCTTATTACTATAAACCACGAGGAATACCTATGAGGGAACTTGAAGAAATTACTTTATATATGGATGAAATTGAAGCAATACGATTGGCCGATTATGAGGGTTTAGAGCAAATACCGGCCTCAGCACTAATGAGAATTTCAAGAACAACTTTTAGTAGAATTATTAACGAAGCTCACCATAAAATAGCAACTGTTTTAATTGAAGGGAAAGCTTTAAAAATAAATCTTATTCCTTCTTATCTTATTAAAAGAAGAGAGGAGAAATATTTTCATAATCAAAAAATAACATCTATGACAACGTCAAAAAGAACAAAAGTAGCAGTAGCAACGGATGACTTTACCACAATAGCAGGGCATGCAGGCAGGTGTGCTGGCTTCATAATTATCGAAGTAGAAAATGGAACTGTCATCAGCAAAACAAACATTAAAAACACATTCGGACAACATCAGCATAATGAAGCCAACAACGAAAAACATACCAACCACAGTGGACATCATCAACAACACCATAGTCATCAGGGATTTGTGGATTCTTTTAAGAGTTGCAGTGCTTTAATATGCCAATCTGCCGGTAGAAGACTTATTCAGGATCTTGAGGAGAATGGAATTGAGGTTATAATTACCTTAGAACGTGAGCCTGAAAGAGCAGCTATCTTATATTCGGGTGGCCAGCTTGTTTCTGACAGTTCTAACCAATGTCATAAACAGTAAACAGAAAAGCTGTTACTTATAAAGCGGAACAATATTTTCTAACATCAAAATATAGTTCTTTTGTGTTTTTGAGATATAAAAATAAAAATGAGCCTCGAAACATATAGTAATCCGAGGATTCCTTAGGCACCAACGTAATTTTCCACTTCAAATTAAAAGGGACTATTCGCTTTCCAAGCTATACCATAAGCAATTTCATCAGCAAAAAAGATACGAGGAATAAAACCAAGTAAAGAACCCCAAACAAAAACATAGAAAATAAATGAGTAGAGAAGTAATAAAGTTACTAACTTTTTACTGGTTGTGGGCTGTTTTGAAAATCTCCTGTGCACGGGACACAAAAGAGTTTCAAGGAAAGTATTAATAAATATCCTTTTTCTTAATTGACTCTGTGTAATGTTGCCGTTTTATTCTTTTTTTCAAAATCAAACAAAAAAATTCTTAAACCTCTTTTTATAATGTTACAGAAGGGTTTTTGTTGGATTTAAACATTGTAAAGAAGATTAAATTTATCTAACTTTTATATTATGAGAAATGAAGAAAAAATTGTGCGAAGCGGGAAATTAGCCGTAATTAAAGAAAGACAGGCATTACAGGAACTCGAGAAAAGATTTTCGCAAACTTCTTTCAAAAATAACTTTACTAAAGCAGTCAATACTATATATTATTGCAAAGGAAAAGTTGTAGTTACCGGAATAGGAAAGTCAGGCATTATAGCTCAAAAAATAGTAGCTACTTTCAATTCTACAGGAACTTATTCAACCTTTCTTCACTCTGCTGATAGTATTCATGGTGATTTAGGCATTGTTAAAAAAGAAGATGTTGTTATACTCATTTCAAAAAGTGGAAGTACTCCTGAAATTAAACGACTTATTCCTATTCTTAAAGAAATTGGAGTAGCTATAATTTCTATTACCGGAAACAACAAATCTTTTTTAGCAATAAACTCAGACATAATAATAGATAGCACAGTAAAAGAGGAGGCTTGCCCTTTGAATCTTGCTCCAACATCATCTTCTACCACAGCTCTTGTAATTGGTGATGCCCTCGCAATAGCACTCCTTGATAGGCGTGGTTTTACAGAAAAAGATTTTGCAGCAGTACATCCTGGCGGGACTCTTGGTAGGAGACTTCTTTTAAAAGTTGAGGATATTATGATAAAAGGTAAAGACATTCCTGTTGTCAGTTCTAATACCCCTTTAAAAGATACTATATATATGATTTCCTCAAAACGTTTAGGTTGTACAATAGTAAAAGACAATTCGAAGATTCTAGGTATAATAACCGATGGAGACATCAGACGACTTTTGGAAAAAGACATTAACATTCAAAAAGCAACAGCGCGCGATATTATGACTACTTCTCCCAAAATAATCAGTTCTGATACTCTTGCAAAAACTGCCCTTGAAATAATGGAAAAAAATAAAATTACCCAATTAATAGTTACAGATAAACGAAATCGATTAGCAGGAATTGTTCACATTCATACACTTGTTGAATTGGGCATATAATAGTATGCAACAATTTATTTCCAAATTACTACTACTAATAATAAGTGTTCTTGTTCTATTTTCCTGTGAAAATAAAATAGAGCCGCCACGTACCAGTTTTAAATCCAATGAAACGCCCGATCAAGAAAGTTGGAACTCGACGGTTGTATTTTCAGATTCAGGTAATATAAAAGCAATATTATATGCCGGGCATATCTCTGTTTTCAATTCTAAGGCTATTACTATTATAGATAGCAACGCAACAGTTTACTTCTACAAACAAAACGAAATCGTGTCAAGGCTTGTGGGAAAACGGGGTAAAGTATTTGATACCTCAAAAGACATAGAAATTTATGACAGTGTAGTAGTAACAAATAAGGATGGCAATATTCTTCAGACTCAAAAACTTTACTGGAATAACAAACTCCAGAAAGTTTCTTCAGATGTTTACATTAAAATAACAACCCCTACTGAGATTGTAGAGGGTATCGGGTTTGAATCAGATCAAAGTCTTAAAAATTATACTATCTTCAAAGTAACAGGTACTTTTTCTAAATGAGGGAAAAAATGATACGATACTTTTTCTTGGTTTTATGTGTATGTATTTATATGCTTCTTTTTCCTCCTTTAAACAAGTGCCTATCTCAGGAAAAAATCGAACTGAAAAGTGCAGATAGACTCATTGGTAGTACAATTAGTGGACTAAGTGTAAGAGAAGCTATAGGAAATGTTTACCTTACGCATAAGAACATCAAAGTTTATTGTAATTCTGCTATACAATACCTCGATATCAACAAAGTTGAGTTAAAGGGTAACGTTCGTATATTTCAGGATACCTTATCGCTCTTCACTACAAGAGCTGTATATTACGGTAATGAGGATAGGGCTATTTGTGAACGAGGTGTAATTCTAAAAGACCCTAATGCCACACTAAAAGCTGACTACGGAATTTACTACTTTGATGAAAACAAAGCGGTTTTCACAGGAAATGTCTCCATAGAAAACCCTGAATATAAAATTACAAGTAATAAATTAACATACTACAGAAATACAGAAGATTCCTTTGCCCGAGAAAACGTGATTGTTACTACAGATTCTGCAATCATAAAAGCTGAAAATATAGATTTTCATAAAAGGCTGGGAAAAACATTTGCCTTTGATAAAGTAACCATTGAAGCTGGTTCTTCAATAATATATTGTGATAGTCTTACAAATTACAAGTTCGAACGAAAATCTATCGCTTCCGGCAAGGTAACAATTGTTAATCCAGAAAAGCAAACAACAATAAAAGGCAATTACTTGGAAAATTATGAACAAACACAGTATTCCTTTGTTAAGGGAAATGCAAGCCTAATAAAAATCGAGACGGACAAAGAAAATACTAATAACGTTGATACACTTTTTATTTATAGTAACATACTTGAGTCTTATAGAGGCCATCAAGAGAAATATATTGCTACAGAAAATGTAGAAATTATTAGAAATCTATTTTCAGCTAAAAGTGAAGTTGCTATTTATTTCAAATCAACTGATAATGAATACAGTAATTTTTATTTACATAAGAAACCTATAGTATGGTATGATAATTACCAAATGACAGGGGATTCTATTTTTGCTGATATTTATAAGAACAAGGTGAAGAGAATTTATGCACAAAAACTCGATATTCCAAACTCTGAAGAATCATTTCTCATCACTCTTAACAAAGACTCCGTTTTTAAAGAAAGGTTAGACCAAATTAAAGGAGATAACATAACAATCTTTTTCAATGAAGACAAAATTAGCACTATAGAAGTATCTAAAAACGCTTACAGTATCTATTTCTTGTATGAAGAAGGTAAGGCCAATGGCGTGAACTTTTCAGAAGGCGAAAAAATCAAAATTTTCTTTAACGAGGAAGAAAAAGTTTCCAAAGTAATTGTAATAAATAACAGTTCCGGTAAATATGTACCTGAAAATCTTTTGCACACTGTTTCATTGAAACTTGCCGGCTTCAAGTTGAGAACCGATAGACCTTTTAAAAAATAAGTTATTATTGACTTAGAATTTTTTCATAGAAATTTTCATAACGTGGTACAATGTTTTTCACATCAAACTTAAGTGCTTGCGTTCTGGCATTTTTTCTAAACTGTGCATACTTTTTTTCATTTGTAAGTAGTTCAATTCCATATCGTGCCATTCTTTCAACATCTCCTATCTCAGCAATATAACCTGTTTCGGCATGGATGTTGATTTCAGGAATTCCTCCAATACTTGTTGAGATTACAGGAACTCCACAGCTCATTGCTTCAAGGGCAGAGAGGCCAAAACTCTCTGCTTGGGAAGGAAGAAGAAAAAGATCAGAAATTGACAAAAATTCAACAATTGAGTCTTGTTTTCCAACAAATCTTATACTATCAAAAATATTAAGTTCAATTGCAAGTCGTTCACATTCACTTCTCTCGGGTCCATCCCCTATCATCAGTAAGCGGGCTGGTATTTGCCGTTTAATTTGTTCAAAAATTTTGATTACGTCTTTCACCCTTTTAACTGGTCTAAAATTTGAAGTGTGAGCTAATATTTTCTCATTTCCCGGGGCAATTTGGTTTCTTAACTTAATCGTACAATCATTAGATATTCTCTGGTACTTTTCAGTATCAACAAAGTTAGGTATTACTTCGATATGTTTATTAATCTGGTAATTAGAGATAGTTTTTTCCTTTAAATAATGAGAAACAGCAGTTACACCATCTGATTTTTCTATACTGAATTTCACTGTATGCATAAAACTCGGTTCAAGCCCAACAAGTGTTATATCAGTACCATGAAGTGTTGTGATTATTTTTACATCACTTGGAGACTTACTATCTGATCTTAAAATTTCTTTTGCCAGATAAGCACTTGTTGCATGTGGTATTGCATAATGTACATGGAATAAGTTAATCTCATAATATTTCGCAACTTCTACCATTTTACTTGCAAGAGCGAGACTGTAAAGAGGAAAATCAAAAAGTGGATATGTTCCCATTTCAACTTCGTGATAAAAAATATTACTAAGAAAAGAACTTAACCTTGTAGGCATTGCATAGGAAATAAAGTGTACTTCATGTCCCTTTTCAGCAAGACATTTACCAAGCTCTGTTGCAACGACACCACTTCCACCATAAGTTGGATAACAGGAAATTGCTATTTTCATAACTTATTTTTTAATTCTATTTTAACTGATAATGAAAAAGACTCTTCAAAAAGTGTTTTTTTGTTATTAGCAGCCCATATTTCAAGACTTGCGTCATTACCGGGAGTGTTTATGACTATAATAGTAAGTAATTTTTTACAAAGTTTAAGTTCAATATCTTTTATAGCACAACAATGTCCCCTATCTAACCCATCTGCTATTCTTAAAATTCCAGCAAGTTTTTTTACTTTTTCTTTCGATATATAATCAAGTTTATTATAGCCTTCGTGTTTAATTTTAGGATGGGATTTTCTGTGGTAACGTGCTATATTAGCAATGATTTCAAGCTCATTATAATTGTAACCAAGCAAATCGCTATTGATAATAAGATAATAAGAATGCCTGTGATGTTGGGAATGGGAAATATGTGAACCAATATCATGCATTAGAGCCGCTGCTTCTAAGAAATCTTTATCTTTAGAGTCCAGATTGTATTTATCAGACAAAAAATCAAAAATTTTTAAAGCAAGCTTTGCAACTTGTTCAGAATGTCTCCTGTCAAAATTACACAACTTTCCCAAGTTCATTATGCTTCTATATCTTACGTTAGCCATATCAGCATTAATAAGTGTATTATGTTCCTTATCTATTGTATCAAGTATAATCCCTTCTCTTAAAGCATACGATGATACTACAACTTTATCAATTTCAAATTCTTTTACAATAGTATCAAATATTAGAGCCCCAGCCCTTATAATATCTCGTCTTTCTTTTTGGATTCCTCTTATTTTTTCTAATTCAGACATTTTACTATTAATTATTATAGAGGTAATTTTATTTATCTCTTTCCTTTTAATTACATAGCCATTTAAATTAGCTGGTTCATATGTGGTTTTATTGTCATCGAGGAAAACAGCAGTTGCTATAGCCATTATCGTTCCTGAAGTCCCTACAACCATATCAACTCTTTGATTTACAAAAAATCTTGTAACGTTGCTTATCATACCCTTTATATAAAGTCTTGCTTGCTCAATCACTTCATATCGTAGTTTTTTATGAAAAAATTTTTCAGTTAATCTAACAGCACCTATTTTAATACTATTGGCATATATTATATTGCCGTGATAACCTATAACAAACTCTGTACTACCTCCTCCGATATCAATAAGCAAAATTTTCTTGTTGTATATAGGAAGAGCTTGTATTGCCCCTAGATAAATCAATCTAGATTCTTCAAATCCAGATACAACTTCTATTTTTATTCCTGTTTGTGTATATACCCGAGAAATAAACTCTTCTCTATTTAAAGCTTCTCTTGTAGCACTCGTTCCAACAGCCCTAATGGAACACCTATAATTATCACACACTTTTTTAAAACGTTGCAAAACTTGAATTCCTCTCTGCATTGATTCCTCAGTAATGTACTTCATATCTGTAGAACTGCGACTTAAGCGAACAACTTCACGATCAGTGGTTAAAATTCTTACAATTCCTTTATTATCAACTTCCGCAATTACAAGATGAAAGGAGTTTGTTCCTATATCGATTGCTCCAAGTATCTGATTCATCTTTTCTGCTCCAAAAAATTTACTATAAATTTATAAACAATATCCGGCGTCAGGTCATTAATATCTTCTGTGGGAGACTGAATGAATGTTCCTCGCTTATTAACCGGACCCCATTCATACCCTTTTGTTGGACCAAAAAGTCCTACAACTGCTGTATTTACAAAAGCTGCCACATGCATAATTCCAGTGTCGTTAGAAACAAATAAATCACAATACTTAAGAACAGCTGCTACTTCCCTAATGTTTTCTCTCTGTAATTTAACCACTCCGTCAAAAACCGATTCTACTTTGTAAAATAATTCTCTTGTCAGTTCTATATCTGTGTTTCCTAAAATAATTAATATTTGTTGTTTGTATTTTTTGTGCAACATCAAAATCAGTTGCTTAAAATTTTCAATTTTCCACCTGTTTGCAGATTTTCCAGCTCCACAAAAAAAAGCAAATATAGGAGTAGTTCTGTCAGGAAAGTTAGCATTTATAAAAGTTTTGGCAAAAGTGATTTCCTCAGGGCTTAACTGAAGTTCCAGGTTGCTTATTTCATCTTTTGTTAGCGAACAACCAATCTGCTGAACAATTTCTATCATTTTTTCAGTCTGGTGAAGTTTTTGTCCTTCCCATTCAAATTTACCAGCAACATTGAGGTATTTTGAAGAAGGATTTTTTTCCCCATCTATTTCTAATACACCTACTCTAATTTTACTCCCAGCCAGAAAATTTATAAGATGAGAGGTACGGGAAAAAGAAACCGTAGAAGGAACAATTCCAATATCGTATCTGTGTTTAAGAAGACGCCTTACAAACTTTATAACCTTGCCAATAGAGTATTTATTATAAGTAATTAAATAATCAACGTAATTATCTGTGTTTGGATTGATAATACCACTGTTTTCAGGAGAGGCTACCAGTGTTAATTTGGCAGTGGGGAACTTTTTTTTCAGTGCTGCCAGTAGTGGGTAAGTACACAACATATCCCCTAATTGGTTATGTTGTTTAACAACTAATATATTACGAACCTCAGATATGGTTAATGAGTTACCTATGGAGCTACTTACTTTTATTGTCATCAGAATTATTCAATTCTTCAAAGTCAGCTTCAACAATATTTGTTTCATTAATTGATTCCTGTTGTTTGTTTTCCTGTTCAAGAATACTAAAATTAGATTTTAACTTCTTGTAGCTAACAAAAAATTTCAAAAGACTTTTCAAGAGGATACTGAGCGCAAAAAGCAGTAAAAGGAATATTAAAACACGTAGCATTTTCTATTTATAATATTATCCAATTTTTCTTGTTGAAGAATTGAAATATTCAAGGGCGGGATGAACCGGCTTAGTTATTTCTTTTACAAGATTTTCAAAGTCTTCATTGTTATACAATAAGTCTACTTCATCAGTATTAACAACAAGAATCTTCGTAGCTTTGTAGCGAAAGAAAAAATAATTATACCCTTCATTAAGTTCCCGGATATATTTTTCACTTATACTTTTCTCAATGTCTCTATCGCGTTGTTGAATATTTTTCATTAATCGTTCAACGCTTGATTGTAAATAAACTACAAGATCCGGAATCCTAATAGACTTTTCTATTAAAGCTGCAATTTTCTCATACAAGTCCAACTCATCATCTTCAAGATTTAAGTAAGCAAAAATCTTATCCTTTTCAAATATATAATCAGCAATAATGTAGCTATGGAACAAATCCTCCTGGTATACACGGCTTAATTGTCTGAACCGGCTCAAAAGAAAATATATTTGTGTATGAAAAGCATACCTTGTCCTGTTTTTGTAAAATTTTTCAAGAAAAGGGTTATCTTCAAAATTTTCCAGAATTAATTTAGCTCCTAAGCGTTCTGCCAACTTCCTGGCAAGCGTAGTTTTACCAGCACCAATCACACCTTCAATAGCAATGTATTTTGCTCCTTTTTCAGTCAATGATAACATCATTTAATTTAGTAACTCTCAAAGAATCTTCACTTAACAAAACAAGTTCCTTAATACTTTTATTTAAAAGAGGATGCTTAAAATCAGCAGTAAGATCCAACATCGGTTGTAAAACAAACTTCCTCTTATGCATCCTGGGATGTGGAATTATAAGATTTTTTTCGTTTATTATCCTGTCCCCGTAAAATATAATATCAATGTCAATTTCCCTATCCTTGTTTTGTTTAAAATCTTTTCTACCAACTTTGAACTCTATGTCCTTCAACAACAAATGTAACTCTTCAGGTTCTAAGACAGTCTTAATCTCCATAACACAATTAACAAAATCATTGTTGCTATTAATTCCCCATGGTTGCGTAAGATAGAATGAAGATACTCGTTCGAACCTAACACCACTAATTTTTTTAATATGTCCTATAGCTCTTGCTATATAACCGACCTTGTCATCAAGATTAGAACCAAGTGACAAATAGACAATAATCATTAAAGTCTTTTCAACTTATTTACCACTTCTATAGAATCTATAATTCCCAAAGGTGCGTTTGGTTTTCTAACCCTTACTTCCACTTCTTCAACCTGTTCAAATTTATCAAGAATAGCTTTACATATTTTTCGATTTAGTGTTTCAAGCAAATTAAATTTTTCACTACTAAATATCTCGCTCAGTAGATTATATACAGCAAGATAATCTACTGTGTTACTGAGCTTATCTGTATCTTTTAGTTCTGACAAATCACATTTTAGTTTTACATCAACTTCAAACTGGTTCCCGTATTTCTTTTCATACTCAAGATCACCATGATATGCATAAAATTTTGCATTATTTATTTTTATTACTGTGTACTTCAAGTATTATTTTTTTCTTAACCTCTTAGAACTTTTAGCTTGTGTTTTTTTCCTTGTAGTACTAAGTTTTTTTCTTTTTTTAGCTGATTTTTTCTGTCTTTTCTTAAATTTTTCAAGAGCAGTTTTAACCGTAATACCAATGTTGGCAGGAGAATCAACAACTGTAATTCTACACTTTTTTAACACTTCTATCTTTTCAGCAGCAGTTCCTTTTCCTCCAGAAATAATAGCCCCCGCGTGCCCCATACGCCTACCTGGTGGAGCTGTTTTTCCAGCAATAAAACCTATAACAGGCTTTTTCACATATTTTTTCACATAAAAAGCTGCTTCTTCTTCTGCATTACCTCCAATTTCTCCAATTAATAGAATTGCTTCTGTATTTTTATCCTCGTTGAATAGTTTTATTGCATCGATAAATCGCGTTCCGATAACTGGATCTCCTCCAATACCTATACAAGTTGATTGTCCTATTCCAAGTTTTGTTAGCTGATCAACAGCTTCATAGGTAAGAGTTCCACTTCGTGACACAACTCCTACTTTACCTTTCTTATGAATGAAGCCAGGCATAATCCCAACTTTACATTCCCCTGGGGTTATAATACCAGGACAATTAGGTCCTATCAACCTTACTGAATTACCATTTTTATTATGGTGCTGAATGTAATCATAAACTGTCATCATATCTTTAGTGGGAATTCCTTCTGTAATACAAACAATCAATTCAATTCCTGCATCAACCGCTTCAAGAATAGCATCAGCTGCAAAAGCAGGGGGTACAAAAATCACGGAAACATTTGCCTTTGTTTCGGATACTGCTTCCTTTACCGTGTTATAAATTGGTATCTTCTCAAGAAACTTCATACCACCCTTACCAGGGGTTACGCCTCCAACAATGTTTGTTCCATATTCCAACATCTGGGTAGTGTGAAAAGCTCCCTCCGAACCAGTAATACCTTGTACCACTACCCTGGATTTTTTGTTGACTAAGATGCTCATTTTGCCAATTTATTTATTTAACAATATTGCTTCTGATTTTCCATTTTCCTTTTTCATCTACAATAAGGTTGTAGGTAACCGTAATTTCTTTCTCTTCATCCTTTCCATTTTTAGAAACTGTCTGTTTAATCTTAACTGAAACAGTAGCTGTGTTACCTTTTTGAGAAACAACCTTAGGTTCCGTTTCCACAACAAACTTTTTTACACCAGTATAGCTTTTTTTAAAGCTTTCATAAGAACGATTTTCCCAAATCTGACTGGCTTTTTTAAGATTAGCGTCGAATGTCTTGCTATCACTAATTGCCCTTTTTATATAATCCAAGTAATCTTCAATAGCAACTTTCGGATTATCAAGTCTCTTGTTTAATTCCTTTTCCTTTTCTTCTAACTTTTGCTTTTTTAAATCTTTTACTTTAACTGTATCTTTTTTGGTAAGTTTTGTAGTATCTTTTGTTTCAATATGTAAAGTCTTGCCAGAATCACGTTGTGCTAATCTTTCTTCCCATTCTTTAAGTTGCTGTTCTTTAATTCTGAGAAGTTCCTCCTTATCTCTCAATTCTTTTTCCTTATCAGAAGAAATCTCCGTTTGAGGTGGAAGTTGTTGTTGGGGTTCTTCTTCTTTTTTGTGACAGGAAAATAAAAGAAAGGAAAGTGTTAATAATAAAATAAAATAAAAATTTTTTGGTTTCATTTCCTTAAAAGTTTTAATTAAAATATGTTATTTATCTTATAAATTCAATTGATAATTCTTTTAGGTTTAGTACTTCTATTGTGGGTTTTTCTTTTTTAATATCTTAGCCATAAGCAAAAAACTTTAAGGGGAGTTTTTGATAAAGATTCTTTTGGAAAGTATCCTGTCCGTAATTTAATTTGTTAGCTTCTTTTATAAAACTAAAGTTCATTGTTTTTGCAGAGCCTTGTATGTATTTTTATATATGAATTACTCAAAATTCAAAGTATGGATAGAAGCAACCAGACCAAAGACCCTTGCAGCCAGTTTCGTACCGGTTCTTATAGGAACAGTTATGGCTACTTATGAAAATTATTTCAATTTCACAATTTTTCTTCTGACAAGCATTTGTGCTCTTTTAATTCAAATCATAACAAATTTTGTCAACGAAGTTTACGATTTTAAAAAGGGGGTTGATAATACTAATAGGTTGGGACCTCGCCGAGTTGTTGCTTCGGGATTGATTCAAACTGACATTATGATTAAGGCAATTAAGATATTGTTTTTTATTGCGTTAATGTCTGGAATGATTTTAGTGTTTATGGGGGGTGGGATAATAATTTTTATTGTAGGAAGTCTATCTTTAGTTTTTGCTTTCTTTTATAGCGGGGGCCCATATCCACTTGCCTATAAAGGCATTAGTGACATCTTTGTTCTAATATTCTTTGGTATTGTAGCAGTTACAGGGACTTATTACTTACAAACACAAAAACTAACACTCGAAATTTTTATTGCCTCACTTGCCCCGGGTTTTCTATCTATGAATATTTTGGGTGTTAATAATATTCGAGATATAGAAACAGATAAAAACGCCGGTAAAATTACACTTGCCATAATACTTGGGGAACAAGCTTCAAAGATTCTTTATGTTTTTCTAAATTTCCTAGCTTTTCTGGTCCCTATTGTATTATTTATAATTACTAAAAATATTTATTTTTTATCCCCTCTTTTGGTTTTTCCCATCTCTATTGTTCTATGTGTTCAACTTTTCAATTCTTCCGGTAAAAATTTAAATAAAATTCTTGCACAAACTGGTGGTTTACTATTTCTTTATGGAATTTCCACATTAACTTTATTACTTGCAAAATAGTTTTTGGATGCATAGAAATGTAGCTTTTGTTTTTTCAATCAGTTTAATGACGGTTGTCGGAATTGTAGCAATAACTCCTGCACTTCCATTAATTGCTACCGATCTTAATATTTCAAAAGAAAAAATCGGAATACTTGTTTCCGTTTTTACTTTACCTGGAATAATACTAACTCCCCTTTTGGGGGGAATTTCAGACAAATTTGGATGCAAGCTTATTTTGTTTCCATCTGTCTTTATTCCTGGGTTTTTTAGTGTTCTTTCCTTTTTTGCAAGAGATTTCCATCTCTTAATAATATTCAGATTTCTTTCCGGGATTGGCGCTGCTCCTCTTGGTGCAATAAACATAACGCTCATAGGAGATCTGTTCAACAAAGACAAACGTGAAAAAATACTGGGTTATAATAACAGCGTTTTGAACTTAGGTATCACTGTGTTTCCTTTTCTTGCAGGTATTCTGGCTAATTTTCATTGGAGCTTAGTATTTGTTCTTCCTTCCTTAGCACTTTTAATTTTTATATGGCTACTATTAAGTTTTAAAGAAAAAATACCTATTCAAGAAACTCCTGAAAATTATATCAGAAATTTTGTAATAATTCTTAAAAATAAAGACCTAATTAAGATATTTTTCATTAATTTTTTAACATATATTGTGCTTTTCGGTTCACTATGGACATACCTTCCTTTATTAATGGTTCAGAAATTTAACACAGAACCCTTTGTTATTGGAATTACACTTTCTTCAATGTCATTAACAACATCAATATTTTCACTTTTTTTGGTACTTTAGTTAGAAAAATCTCATTTGTAAGGCTTTTTTTTATATCTTTTACTTTATATACAATCGCTTTATTTATAGTTATAGTAACTCTTGTTCTTGAATGGTATTTTCTTTTTGTGGCTACTGTACTTTTTGGGGTTGGGCACGGACTTAATCTACCTAATATACAGGCTATTATTATCAGATTAGTACCCCAAACTCACCGGGCTGGAATAGTTTTTGTGAATCGAACCATATCTCAGATTGGACAAACCGCTGGTCCTTTAATTTCTGGAGGTGTTTTATTTTTATTCTCAGATACAGGTATAACCATAAATTTTGTGTTTTATTTTTCAGCATTTTTGAGTATTTTCCTTATCGTTTTTTCCCAATTTATATTTAAAAACAAGTAATTGTTATATTTATGAAAATAATATTTACTATTTACACACTGTTTCTAACAACAAACCTCTATGCCCAGGGAATTATTACTGGTTTAGTTAAAGATTTATATAGCGGTCAGCCATTAAAAGGGAAGCAACTCCAAATAAAAGAAATTGGGCAAAATATAAAAACTGAAGCTAATGGAAGTTTTATTTTTACAGTAGTAGAAGGAACTTATACGATAAATATACCAGCAGACTCTTTTTACGAGTCATTTACAACACAGGTTCTTGTTAAAGCTGAAAAAGAGAATTTCATCGAAATCAATCTTATTCCAAAAAGTTACAAAATAGGAGATATTTTTATTTACGGAGTTTCCAAATCGTTTGAAAAAATTACAGAGTCTCCTTCTTCCGCCGTAGTCCTTTATCAGGATAAAATTAACATTGCCTCAAGAACAAACCAAATTGCAACAGCTCTTAGTGGTTTACCCGGCGTAGATGTTTTAAGAAATGGAGCATCTGACTTTATTGTTAACACGCGTGGCTTCAACTCAGGGTTAAATCGTAGGGTTCTTGTTTTACAAGATGGTAGGGATGTTTCTATGCCTTTGCTTGGGGCAGTTGAGTGGAATTCATTTCCTTATTCTCTTGATGATTATTCAAAAATAGAATTTATTAAAGGACCTTCTGCATCTCTCTATGGCGCAAATGCATTTAATGGAGTATTAAGTTTAACTTCTTACTCCCCACGAGAAGTTCTTGGGACAAGAATTTCTTTACTAGGGGGTGATTATAAAACTTATAGAATCGATGTCCGAAATGCCGGGGTAATAACAAACAGGTTTTCCTATAAAATAACACTTGGAAGATCGTCTTCTCTAAATCTTGCTCACAGACGTGATTCCGTAAAGTATCTTGAATATCCGGGCTTAATTATTGAGGCAAGACCGATATATGATGAAGAAAGAAATGTGTTTTCAAACTACGGAACTGTCAGAATAGACTATGATTTTAAGCAAAATAATAAATTAAGAGTGGAAGGGGGATATTCTAACAATGGAAATGAAGCTTTTGTCTTTGGACTTGGAAGAACCCTCGTGAAAAACACAGAACGTCCTTATTTTATGTTTTCCTTTAGCAACGACAATTTTTATTTCCACACCCACTATATGAAAAGACACGCAGTAGACACAATGTGGTTATTGCTACCGCGGGCTGGAAATAAGTTAGGGTCTCCATTGCTTGATAATAGTGATGATTTTATGATAGAAGCTCAATACAATTTTTTCCCAAATCAAAGTCAACTTACTCATCTTATACTCGGTTTATCACAACAGTTTCAAAATATAAGAACATATGGTACCTCTATTCCAAATGACGTTAACGCTAATTATACCGGGGTATATGGGCAACTAACCCAAAAATTCGGTAGTAAACTAAAATTAGTTGGTACTCTTAGATTTGACAGAACAAATATTCACCAGCCACAATTATCACCACGTCTTGCTCTTGTGTTTACTCCACAAGATAACCACCAGTTTAGGCTTTCAATAAGCAGATCATTTCAACGACCTAACTATTCAGAGCTTTATAGATTAACTCCTGATGCTCCAGCATTTGCTATAAACATTCCTGGACCTCCGGTACCTGCTTTAATTGGTATTGATCAAAAAGTTGCAGATTCTATAAGAGTTCTTGCCGGATGGTCTACTTCTCCTAATATCAAATTCAACCTCGATGCAACAAGGGCTTTTGCGGTTGGAAATGATAATTTAAAAGTTGAAAAAAACATTGGTTTTGAGCTAGGTTACAACTGGAGTTTAAAAGGTAGATTGTTTTTCACTATAGATACATATTACAATATTTTAAATGATTTTATAACCAACTTTCTTCCTGGGGTTAATCCAAATTTTAAAGCCTGGCAAGCCAATCTTCCCGATTCGCTTGCAGTGTGGAATAATCTTGCTACCTCAATAGTTTACTCCCAACTTTCAGTCCGTGATAAGGCACGGCTATCCTATTATAATGGATTACCAGCATTTATAGTTTCAAATACAAATATTGGAACAGTTAGGCAATACGGAATTGAAGCAAATATTTCTTATTATATTACAGAATATTTTTCCTTTGGGGCAAATTATTCCTACTATGATTTTAATATTGAAAAAAACCCTCAAGATCCTGACATATTACCAAACACCTCCCCTCACCGAGTAAACCTGTCAGCAAGCTATAATATCCCTCAAAGATTTGATGCGAGTGTTTCCTTTCTGTTTTCTGACAAATTCGATTGGCTTGCTGGAGCTTATAGAGGATCTGTACCCGTATACAAAATCATAAACCTGAGTATAGGATACCACATCGGGAAGCATTTTCAGCTTGGAGCATTTGTATATAATCTCTTTAACGAGAAACATTATGAAATGTTTGGGGGAACATATCTTCCCAGGAACTTTTATTTGCAAGCCTCTTTTGATTTCTAGATAAAAATATAAATAGATACACTAAACCTTGTCTGTGAAGTTCTTAATTTCTCAATAGTAGATCTCCATTTTTATAACAACAATAGCAATTTGTAGGTTTAGAACAAACATTGATTACAATTTATAAATGTAATAAAAGAATTTCTCAAAAATGAGTCTTGTATTAATACTTTGCTTTGATTAGTTTATTATTCAAAGAATGATTATGCGTATAGTTAAAACTGGTTGCTTAATTTTACTAATATTCTTTTCTGTTTTAAATTGTGGAAAGAAGTCCAAATTACTCGAAGGGAACTGGAGAGGTGTAATTATAATTCAAACAAACAGTTTAAAAAATGAAGTTCCTTTTTCCTTTTCTGTTTTATCTAATCAAGATAATTACACTATCACAATTACGAATGCAGAAGAAAAAATTGAGGTCAAAGAAGTGGTTATTTCAAACGACTCACTTATTATAAAAATGCCGGTTTTTAAAGATGAAATACGAGCAAAGATTTTATCTCCTGATTCGCTTATAGGAGAATACATTCATTTTGGAAGTCGCTCAAATTATAATATGCCTTTTTATGCAAAAGGGAATGTAAAAGATAGATTTTTTATTGGCGAGGAAAAACCTCAATATAATATCACAGGCAAATGGGAAACAAGCGTTCAGCCAGGAGAAAAAGACGAGTATAAAATTATAGGAATTTTTGAACAACAGGGAACTTATATTAAGGGAACTTTTCTTTCTACTTCAGGTGACTTTAGATTCTTAGAGGGAACTGTCTCCGGTAATAAAATATTTATGTCGTGTGTAGATGGTTCACACACCTTGCTTTTTAAAGCGGATATAAAAGACAGCACAACCATTGAAAATGGAATCCTTGTGGGAAGTCCTAATTGGCAGGAAAAATGGGTCGCAGTAAAAAACCCTAACGCCGAACTCCCTAACCCGGAGTCTGAAGTTACTGTTCGTCCAGGATACCACACAATTGATATTAGACTTAACGACCTGAATAATAATCCCTTATCACTTGAAGACGAAAGGTATAAGGGAAAAGTGACTATTTTACAAGTAATGGGTTCGTGGTGCCCAAACTGTATGGATGAAACACGATTTTTTGCACAATTATATGACAATTATAAGGACCGTGGATTTGAAATTATTGGATTATGTTTTGAATCTAAAGACTTTTTACAATCTAAACAAAGAATAGAAAAGTTCAAGCACGATTTACAAGCAAAGTATGAATTTCTATACGCAGGGGAAGTGGGTAAAAATAATGTATTAACTACACTACCGTTTTTAACCGATTTTAAAGGTTATCCTACAACAATATATCTTGATAAAAAGCATTCAGTTCGAAAAGTATATACAGGGTTTTCCGGACCCGGTACCGGCAAATATTACGATAAACTCAAATCCGAAATTATCAACTTCATAGAAAAACTCCTTCGTGAACAGTAATGATAAAAGTAAAAGATGAATTTGTTGTAAACATACAATCTCTAAGTACTGAAGGGAAAGGTATTTCTCATATTCTTAATAGTAATTTTGTTATTTTTGTAGACAACGCCTTACCTGGAGATGTTGTCCGAGTTAAAATCAAGAAAAAAAAATCAAATTACGCTGAAGCTCTTGTTGAAGAACTCATTACTCCATCTCCATATCGAGTAGCACCAAAGTGTAAACATTTTGGAGTTTGTGGGGGCTGCAAACTCCAATCTCTATCGTACGAAAAACAGCTAAATTTTAAATTAGAAATTGTAAAAAATGCTTTTGAAAAGATTGGGAAATTTTCAAACTTAACCATCTTTCCCCCCCTTGGCTCTCCTCAATACTATTTTTATAGAAACAAAATGGAATTTTCTTTTTCCGACGATGAGTGGATTGAAAATTCAAACAAGAAAAAAGAGAGTTGCGTTGCTTTAGGCTTGCACATTCCCAAATTCCATTCTAAGATTTTAAATATTGAAGAGTGTTTTTTGCAGTCAGAGTTAAGTTTTCAACTTGTAAATTTCATACGGGATTTTTTCAGGAAAAGAAATGTATCTGTTTATTCAACTAAAATGCACTCCGGGTATCTCAGATTCTTAATTATCCGAAATAGTAAATATACTGGAGATTTACTCGTAAATCTTATTACTTATAACTATAATGATACATTAATAAAAGAACTAGCAGATACCCTGAGGATTAATTTCCCTGAAGTTACAACCTTTGTAAACTCTCTTAGCACAAAGAAAGCTCAGGTTGCCTATGCGGAATCGGAATTTACGATTTGGGGATCGGGACACATTTATGAAATACTCAATAACAGCAGGAAATTTATCAAATATAAGATTTCAGGAAACTCCTTTTTTCAACCCAACTCATTACAGGCTGAACGTTTATTTTCAACTGCAGAAGCAGGATTAAAGCTTAACAAAGAAGATAATATACTTGATTTGTACTGTGGCGCTGGTTCTATATCCCTCTTTATTGCAGATTTAGTAAACGAGGTAACAGGAGTTGAGTTGGTTGACGACGCAGTTTTAAATGCTATAGACAACGCCTCGCTTAATGATATTCATAACGTACACTTTATAAAAGCAGATATTAAGGAGTTTCTTGAAACTTTAGTTAAGAAAAATCTGTATAATAAGTATAATAAGATAATTCTTGATCCTCCACGTTCAGGACTGCATCCAAAAGTATGCAGTTTATTAACAGAATTAGATATTGAAAAAATTTGTTACATAAGTTGTAATCCTATAACGCAGGCACGTGATTTAAAGGTTATATGTGAAAAGGGGAAATATAAAATAACAAGTATTCAACCAGTGGATATGTTTCCTCATACATATCACATTGAAAATATAGTACAATTAGAAAAAACATAGATATGGAAGCTAATAAATATAATATTCTCTGGGTAGATGATGAAATTGATCTTCTAAGATCGATTATATTATTTTTAAAACAGAAGGGGTATAATATTGTCGAAGCAACAAATGGAGAAGATGCTCTGCAGGCTATAAAGAATTATGATTTTGATATTGTTTTTATGGACGAAATGATGCCTGGAATGGGGGGGCTTGAAACTTTACTGGCAATTAAAGAAATTGATTCTTCCTTACCTGTTGTTATGGTAACAAAAAATGAAACTGAAAGTTTGATGGAGGAAGCTATTGGGAAGAAAATTAGTGATTATTTAATTAAGCCTGTCAATCCAAACCAAGTTCTGCTGGTGTGTAAAAAAATCCTTGAATCCCGTAAATTAAAGGGGGATCAGCTTGCAAAAAATTACCTGCAGGAATTTAATGGGATTTCTGCTGCTCTTATGGAAGAACTAAGCTGGAAGGACTGGATAAACATTCATATAAAAATGGCTAATTGGGAAATAGAACTTGATGATCATCCCGAATTAGGATTAAAACAAACAATTCTTGATCAGAGAAGAGAGTGTAACGTGGAGTTTTCAAAGTTTGTTGAAAACAATTACCGTGATTGGATTTCTTCAGATTCAAATCGCCCCGTTTTGTCGCCAGAGATTATAGAAAAACATGTAATTCCAGATCTTGAAAAATACAAGTCCGTTTTCTTTATAATTGTCGATTGTATGAGACTGGATCAGTGGCTGGTAATGGAAAAATATTTAACAAACTTTTTTAGGATTTCAAAAGATTATTACTATTCTATTCTTCCAACAGCAACTCCCTATGCAAGAAATGCAATTTTTGCAGGACTTTTCCCGTCTGAATTGGAAAGGTATTATCCTGAACTCTGGAGACAAAACGATGATGATGAAAATTCAAAAAACGCTTTTGAGAAGGAATTTCTTATTAACCTTTTAAATAGAAAGAAAGTAAAATTACGTACTGACATTCGTTATACAAAAATAATGGATTCTGAATTCAGCAGGGGATTTGAAAACAAAATTCTTACACTCACCGGAAATCATTTAAATGCCATAGTTATAAACTTTGTAGATATGATTGCACATTCACGGAGCGATAATGCTATTTTAAAAGAAATTGCACCCGATGAATCAGCTTATCGATCGTTAACGGAATCGTGGTTTGAGCATTCTTCATTTTTTGGAATGCTGAGAAAGTTAGCAACAAGGAATGATATAAAAGTTATTATAACTACAGACCATGGTAGTATAAGATGCTTACATGGCGTTAAAACACTTGGGGATAGGGAATCTTCTCCAAATTTACGTTACAAATATGGAAAGAACCTTAAAGTTGATTCCCGTAATGCTATATTTATTAAAAACCCAAATGATTTTAAGCTTCCAAAACGAAATGGGCTGGTAAGTTATATTGTAGCAAAAGAAGACTTTTACTTTGTTTATCCAACAGACTACCACAAGTATTTAAGCCAATATAATGACACTTTCCAACACGGAGGAATATCAATGGAAGAAATGATTCTTCCAATTGTATATCTTGAACCTAAAATTTAAACCTTACAATATAATTTGGGGATTTACAGCGTTATTTATTATAAAGAATAATTGTTTTTTAACTTTTAATACTGTCAAAAGAAATTTCTTAAGCGCATTTTTCACCTATAATAAGAATAACTTACCTTTTTTCCTTTACTTACCTTTTACATTATTTTTCATTAATTTTATAACAATATTATATTATATAAGACAAGATGGAATACGTTTCACATAACGTGCATACAACAATTAGGCTTGGGGAACGCTTTGCAAAATCCTTAAAAATAGGTGATATCGTGGGATTGGATGGGGAACTGGGAACTGGGAAGACAAGCTTTGTAAAGGGCATCTGTAAACATTTTAAGGTGAAAGAAATTATTAATAGTCCAACTTTTGTAATAGTCAACGAATATACTGGAAGAGATGTTTATAATAATAAGGTGAGTATTTTTCATTTTGACCTATATAGAATTTTTTCAGCGGAAGAATTAGATATCATAGGATTTAAAGAATATCTTCAGCTAAAAAATTCTATTACTCTTATTGAATGGAGCAAGTTTGCTGCAGAATATCTCCAAATTCAGTTTAAGACAGTCGAATTTTTGTATGGTCCTAATAAAAACACAAGAATTATAATATTTTAGTATGGCAGACATTTTATTAATAGATACTTCATCACGAAAAATTGAGTTTGCATTCTGCACTGGAGATAGGATTGATGTAGTAAAAAATTTATATAGTGAATATAATGCAGATTTATTAACTTATGAAATAAGAAACGCTGTAAAATCCTATAAATTAAAGCTGGATGATTTAAAATATATAGGGTTTTCAAGTGGTCCTGGTTCTTTTACAGGTTTGAGAATAGGGTTGGCCGTTGCTAAAGGACTTTGTTATGCATTGAGTTTGAAACTCATAGAAGTTATTTCGCTTGATATAATTGCAAACAAAATAAGATTCACCCAAAACAGTTACCAGGTTATTACTGCACTAATTGTTTCAAATTCAAAAGACATGGATTTTTATACAGCAGATTATAAACAACACAATGGTTATATTGAAAGAATTTCTGATTATAGAGTAATGAAAATATCAAAAATAGATCCTACTAATAGGCTATTCGTTTTGAATGAAGAAGAAAATGTTGATTTGCCAGAAGGTTTTTTTGTTTTGAATGTATTTGCTGAATCAAATATTGATTCCCTGTTAAAATTAACACGAAATAAAATTACAAAGGGAGAGTTTTCAGATCTTATTACTTCTGAGCCATTTTATATGAAACAGTTTACCCCTTTACAAAATAAAATTAAAGCTTAATTTAAAAATATGCCTTGGTTTAAGAGATCCAAAGAAAACATTACAACAGATAAGCCAAAAACTGATTTACCAGACGGTAGTTGGATAAAGTGTGAGGAGTGTCAGGAGTTAATGCACCGAACACAATGGGAAGCTAATCTTTATGTTTGTACAAAGTGTAATTACCATTTCAAGATAGGTAGCAAAGAATACTTCGAAATACTGCTGGATACTGGCACTTTTAAGGAAATAGATAAAAAGATGCGCTCAACTGATCCTCTTGGATTTGTTGATACCAAGCCTTACACAAAAAGAATAGAAGAAACAATAAATAAGACTGGTTTAAACGATGCTGTGAGAACAGGTATTGGAGAAATTGAATCGATTCCTGTTGTAATAGCTGTAATGGACTTTGCATTTATTGGCGGCAGCATGGGGAGTGTCGTTGGAGAAAAAATTGCTCGAGCAATTGACAAATCAATCAAGACCCGACACCCTTTGGTTATAGTTTCAAAGAGCGGGGGAGCAAGAATGATGGAGGGAGCTATTTCACTTATGCAACTTGCTAAGACATCATCAAGATTAGCTAAACTTGCAGAAGAAGGGATTCCCTATATTTCTGTTCTTACCGATCCTACCACAGGAGGAGCAAGTGCTTCGTATTCAATGTTAGGGGATATTAACCTTGCTGAACCTAATGCCCTAATTGGTTTTGCCGGTCCTCGCGTCATCAAACAAGCAACTGGAAAAGATTTACCAAAGGGTTTTCAACGCTCTGAGTTCCTTTTAGACCATGGATTCCTTGATCTGATTGTTGATAGAAGAGAGTTAAAATCAAAAATTGCTACTTTATTAAGATTACTTCTGAAAAGACCACCTCAGAATAAGGAATGAAAGTAATTAAAGAAATATTTGCCATTCAGAACATATGCTTATACTTCAAACGGGTAGGAAAAACAATTGGGTTTGTACCAACAATGGGTTTCCTGCACGAAGGGCATATATCTCTTATTTTAAAAGCGCGGGATGAAAACGATATTGTTGTCGTAAGTATTTTTGTAAATCCTATTCAGTTTTTACCAAACGAGGATTTCGAGAAGTACCCACGTGACTTTTTAAGAGATTACCACCTGTGTAAGAGTGCTGGTGTAGATTACATTTTTTACCCTGAGCCCCAAGATGTTTTTCCAGACAATTATAAAACTTTCGTTGAAGTAAAAAATTTATCAGACATTCTTGAAGGGAAATATCGACCGGGTCACTTTCGGGGAGTTACAACAGTAATAGCAAAATTTATGAATATAGTAATGCCTGATAGATTATATTTAGGACAAAAAGATGCTCAACAGGCTGTTATATTAAAGAAAATGTTAAAAGATCTGAATTACTCTACCGAAATTAGGATTGGAAAAACTATAAGAGAAGATTCTGGACTGGCGTTAAGTTCACGAAATATGTATTTGTCTGATGAAGAAAAATTTGAAGCCTCAGTACTTTACAAAGCATTGGATTTTGGTGCTAAACTAATAAAAGAATCCCATTTCGTTTCTTCAGAAGAAGTAATTGATAAGATGAAAACTTTTATTAAAGAAAGGTCTCCAAATTGTGAGCTTCAATATATAGCAATCACTGACAATGAAAATCTTACAGAAATAGCGGACCCGGCAAATTTTAAAGGTGAAATTTTAATTTCACTTGCTGCGTTTTTTAGAACGACCCGTTTAATAGATAACATTATTGTAATTAAAACCTAAGTTCCTTGTTTTATGAAAAGGATAATGTGTAGATCAAAAATACACAGAGCGACTGTAACACAAGCAGAATTGTACTATGAAGGTAGCCTAACATTAGACCTAGCGTTAATGGAAGCTGCTGATATGCTGCCATATGAAAAAGTTCAAATTGTTAACCTTAACAATGGTGAAAGATTTGAGACGTACATAATTCCAGGAAAGAAAAACAGTGGGATTGTATGTTTAAATGGCCCAGCTGCCAGACTTGGAGCTGTAGGGGACGAGATTATTATTATTGCCTACGCAGAATACGAGGTTGAGGAATTAAAGCACTTTAAACCTATTAAAGTTTTTGTCGATAAAAAAAATAAGGTTATTAAAAAATTTCTTTCCTCTAAAGATTACCGTACTTGATAGAAACTAAACTCGTCATAGATTGAGGCTTACCGCAATAATTTTAGCAGCAGGACAGGGGAAACGGATGAAAAATCCGTTAAAGTCTAAAGTTATGTATGAATTATTGGGAAAACCGTTAATTTACTACGTTATCAATCAAGCTCTGGCAGTAGGCGCTGAAAAGATAGTTATTGTTGTTGGACATCAGAAACAACAAGTAATTAATTATGTAACTGAAAAATTTAAGAATTTAGTAAATAAAATAATTTTCTTTGCTCACCAAGACATACAATTAGGAACAGGACATGCAATTGCCCAAACGTATAACTTCTTTTCAGAAATAAATGTAGAGGTTCTTATCTTGTCAGGTGATGTACCTTTGCTAAAGAAAACCACACTTATTAAGTTTATCAGTTTTCACAGTACCAGTCAAAATTGTGCTTCTTTAATTTCTGCATTTCTTGCTAATCCTTTTGGCTATGGAAGGATTATAAGAAGCACTAATGGTGACTTTCTTGACATAAGAGAAGAAAAAGATGCTTCTTTTGAAGAAAAACAAATTAAAGAAATTAATTCCGGAATTTATTTAATAAATAGCCATTTACTTTTTGATGCCCTAAAAAAACTGGATAGTAATAATGCTCAAAAAGAATATTATCTAACTGATGTTTTTTCCATCTTTAAAAAAAATAATCTAAAAATTGGAGCTCTGCCAATAGAAGATAGTAACGAGATACGCGGTGTTAATACCATAGAACAACTTATTGAACTCGAAACAATTTTTACACAATATGAGTGAGCCTATAGTTTCAGTATCTGGTGTACGGGGCATCATTGGAGTCAACCTGAATCCAGAGGTAATTAACAAATATGTTTCTGCTTTTGCACGTCTTTGTGCAGCAGAATCAAATTCAAAACAAATTGTTATAGGGTGGGATGGAAGACTTTATGGGAACTATTTAAAAGATATAGTTAGTTCCAATTTGATTTTTTCTGGTTTCCAGGTAATAGACATTGGGATTGCTCCTACCCCTACCGTTCAAATTGCTACTGAGGAGTTAGGAGCTGCCGGAGGCATTTCAATAACTGCATCACATAATTCACAGGAATGGAATGGTTTAAAATTTCTTGGAGGTGATGGCACATTTCTTCCACCAAATAAAATCCATAAGCTCAAACTTTTAGCCCGAACATTTAGTAACTACTCAATTAATATTAATAAAATTTTACCCCCCATTGACGATTACACGTGGCTTGAAAAACACATTGAAAAAGTTATAAACTTACGATATCTGAATTTTTACAAAATTAAAAAGCGACGTTTTCGTGTTGTAGTAGACGCAGTTAACGCTTCTGGTTCATTCGCTGTCCCCACTCTCCTGGAAAGATTCAATTGTGAAGTAATCAAACTTTTTTGTAACGGATCTGGGGTCTTTCCTCACAAACCAGAACCACTTCCTGAAAACCTTACTACACTAAGGAGAGCAGTAAAGAAATACAGAGCAGATATTGGTATCTCCGTTGATCCAGACACAGATAGGCTTGTACTTATAACAAATGAGGGCAAACCTTTTATAGAAGAAAATACAATTGTACTTGCCTCCATAGCTGTATTGAAATATCATAAAAATAGAGCCCAATCTATTACTGTTAACCTCTCAACAACACGTGCTGTTGATGACATAGCAAAAATTTTTGGGGCAAAGGTATATCGCAGTCCTGTGGGAGAAATAAATGTTGTTAAGCTTATGAAAGAGAAAAAATCAGTTATTGGGGGCGAAGGCAGTGGTGGGGTCATTTTACCAGAACTTCACTATGGCAGAGATGCCCTTGTAGGTATCGCATTAGTATTACAAGAATTGGCAGATACAAACCTTTCTTTAAGTGAATATAAAAAAATCATTCCCGAGTATTATATTTATAAGACTAAAATTGAAACAAAAAAAGAGTCTAATTACATCTTAAATGAAATCTTGTTAGCTCTTAGAACTGAAAACTGTAAAATTATAACTTTGGATGGTATTAAAGCTGACTATAATGATTACTGGATACATCTAAGGAAATCTAACACCGAACCAATTATCAGAATTATTATTGAAGCAAAAAATAAAAAACAAGCGGTGAAGATTTATAAACGGTTCCAGAAAAAATTCTCTTATATACTTTCATCAAAGTGAACTACTTACTAAGAAATATTACTAACTTACTCACCTGTCACAATAATTCTTTAAAACCAAAAAAAGGAAAACATCAACAGGAAATCGGATTAATAAAAAATGGTTTTATTTGGGTGAATAACGAAGTGATTCAAACATTAGGTTCTGAAAAAGATCTAAAGAAATTAGTGCCTCGAAACTTCTCTGGTATAGAAATAGACTGTACAAATATGACTGTAATGCCAGGATTTATAGATTCACATACACATCTTGTTTTTGCTGGTTCACGGGAGGATGAATATGAAATGAGAATTAAAGGATTTACATACGAACAAATTGCAGATCGTGGTGGTGGAATAAAAAAAACAGTTATGATGACAAGATTGTCCTCCGAAGATGAATTAAAAATACTCGCTCAAAAGAGGCTTGATAATTTTATACAATATGGGGTTACGACACTCGAAGCAAAATCTGGCTATGGTTTAGATTTTGAAAACGAATTGAAACTACTCAAAGTCATCTCAGATTTAAACGAGAACAACCAATACGGAATTGACATACTTCCCACATTTTTAGGAGCACACGTAGTTCCGGACAGAATACCTAAAGCAGAATACATTAGGGAAATCTGTCAGGCAATGATTCCTGAAATTGCAAGGCAACAATTAGCCAAGTTTATTGACGTTTTTTGTGAAAAAAACTACTTTACCCCCTCTGAATCGGAAACCATTCTTCTGGAGGGAATAAAACATGGTTTGCAACCAAAAATTCATACGAATCAGTTTCACTCAATTGGGGGCATAGAAACTGCTTTAAAAGTTAGTGTTGTTTCTGCTGATCATCTAGAGGTTCTTTCTAGTAAAGAAATTAATAAGCTATCAGGAACTAATATAGTAGCCGTATGCTTGCCTGGAGTCTCTTACTTTCTGGGGATTCCTTATTCTCCTGCAAGACAACTAATAGAGAAAAATATTCCTATTGCAATAGCTACTGACTTTAATCCCGGTAGTTGTATGAGTGAAAACCTTCAGTTTATAATGTCTCTTGCATCAACACAAATGCATTTAACGGGAGAAGAAATAATAAATGCAGTTACATACAACGCAGCTTGTGCCCTGAATATTCAACACCTTGTTGGAAGTATTTCCTTCCAGAAGTATGCTGATTTGCTGGTATTTGATTTTCCTTCCTATAAAGAGCTTATATACCATTTTGGAGTCAATCTAGTAAGGTACGTTTTTAAGAAAGGAAAAATAGTAATGGTTAACTAATATCGTTTTAGGTATGGAACAAATGATTTTTGAAGAATTCGGCAAGTATAAAAATACTCTTAAAAACGAGTTATTAAAAAAGTATAAAGACAAATTAAAAGAAGCAGATATTGATAATATACTGACTACGTTAGACGGCATTATTTATCAGATGGTAGAACTAATGAGGGAGGGAAAATCAGTTCACGAAAAGTTTTTTTCTGATATAATCCTTAATTCCGTAGACGCAATAATTGGTATAAATAAAGAGGGCAAAATTTTCCTATGGAATAAAGGGGCTGAAAACCTACTTGGCTATAAAAAAGAGGAAATAGTAGGAAAAGGTTTCAAACACCTTATTCCACAACACTTGTTAGAAAAAGGAGAGTATGAATTTATTATAGAAGAGGTAAGAAAAAAAGGGTTTATTAGAAACTACTTAACTGAAAGGATAACTAAAACGGGAGAAATCGTAAATGTTGTCCTCACAAGATTCTCAATATTTGATGATAAAGGGGAGTTTCTTGGCACTGTGGGAATTCTTAGAGACGTAACAAACGAAATAAAATTGGAAAAAGAATTGCGTGAAAAGGAAAACCTTGCATTAATTGGAGAGGTGGTTTCTTCCATAGCTCATAATCTTTCCAACCCTTTAAACATTATTGCAGGAAATGCTGAGTACTTATTACTTGATAGGAAAGAAACTGATGAAGGATACGAAGAACTTAAAATTATCACTGAAGAGACAAAAAGAATAACAAAAGCTATTCGTCAAATTCTAAACTTTTCAAGACCTATCTTTTTAACATTAGAAGAGGCTGATATTAACGATATTATACAAGAAATAATAACAAAAATTGATTTTCTTTCACACCAGAAAAAGATAAATATAAAACTCAACCTTGCAAGCAAGCTTTCATCATTAAAAATAGATAAAGCCTTGATTAGAGATGTCCTGCTCAATTTGTTGAATAATGCTATTCATGCTGTAAAAGATAATGGTAAGATTACAATTTCAACCTCAATGAAGGATAAAAAGATAATAATAAAAATTAGTGACGATGGGTGTGGTATAAAACCAGAAAATCTATCTAAGATTTTTAAACCATTTTTTACCACAAAACTTCATGGGGCTGGAACGGGGCTCGGACTTTCCTTTGCGCAAAGAATTGTTAAAATGCATAATGGAACAATTGAGGTTGAGTCTACACCAGAAAAAGGCTCAACATTTAGCGTGATATTACCAATCCAATAAAATGGCTTTGATTTATTTTTTGATAATTTTATATTTTATAACCTAAATAAAATTTATGACCGTAAATAAAATTGGGTGGTTCGAAATCTTTGTCAACGATTTTGACAAAGCAAAAGATTTCTATTCTAAACTTTTTAGCTGGGAATTTAAATTATCCCAGGCAACTTCCTCTCTTTATTGGAACATTTATACAGGAGAAGGCTCTATTGGGGGGGGCTTAATGAAAAAAACCAAACCCGAGCATACTGGGCAATCGGTTGTTCTATATGTCGAGGTAGATAATATAGATGAAATATTAAAAAAAGTTTTAGAGTTGGGAGGTCAGGTTGTTCAAGAAAAAACACTAATAAGTAATAGTGCGGGATATTATGCGCTTTTTTACGATCTTGATAACAATCTTATGGGTTTATGGTCAATGAAATAAAGTTATAATATATGCAGATTTTAGAGTGTTGATTTTTAAAAATAATTTTATTATATTTATATCATATTAGCTTTAATTAGCCTCCTTCCGGCAAACACAGGTTTCCTCCTTACCTGTGTTTGCCTTTCCTTCTCTTCTAAAATGTATAATACACTGAAAAGATATAGATATCTCAACGACCCATTACTATTATACAACAGTGCCGTTGAAAGAGTTAATATAAGGGACTTTAAAGGGGCACTTGCTGATCTTGATTATGCCATAGAATTGAACCCCAAATATGCGGAAGCATACTACCTCCGGGGACTTATTTGGGGAAAAGAACTTAAGAAATACAAAAAAGCTATTAAGAATTTCAATAAGGCAATATCTATAAACTCAAATTTTGCCGAAGCTTATTATGACAGAGGGGTTACTTATAGAATACTTGATTACTTAAATAAAGCTTGTGAAGACTGGCACCAAGCTTTTAAGTTAGGATATAAGACAGCGCTTAGTATGCTAAATAAATATTGTATGTGATTTTTTTATTTTACACTTGAATAAATTCCTTTATAAGCCTATACTTCGAACCCTCTGCCAATAACTCACTTTCCATTAGAGCAAACTTTTTCGTTTCAAATCTGATAGGAATAAATGAAGTGTTAATGATGTTTGTAAGAGATATATATTTAACCTTTTTTATCCTACCGAGTGTTATGTGTGGTTTAAATGTTTTATCAGGGACAAACCCAAGCGGTTGAAGATTCTCACAGATACTTTGATAAAGCTTATAAGAATTCCCTGTTTCATCAGTCCCTTCCAAAATAATTACTCTTGCCAAAGAAGTATTTGGAAATGCGGTTGCTTTCTTAAAGGTAAAACAAAGGGATTGTATGTTCACAGTATTTAGCCTATCGATTACGCTTACCAAATTCTCCTTTTTAACTTCTCCTAAAAATAGTAAGGTAATATGAAGTTTGTCTTTTGGTTCCCATTTAATATATGGTTTTACTGCACTGGGAATTGTTTTTATCAACAGCTTTTTTACACTCTCAACTGCTAACAAAGTAGCATTATCGAGATTAATAGAAATAAAGCAACGCATTTATTATATCTAGATTACGCTATTAATTTATAGGTAGCATTTTTGGGCTTAATATAAAGATTTAGATTTAATAATTTTAGGAAATATTCTTTCTTATGGACTACACAAATAAACTTTCAAGAGCTGCTGAAACTTTGATTCATTCAGAAATCCGGAGAATCTCTGGAATTGTAGATCAAAGGAAACAACAGGGAGAAGAAATTTATAATTTAACTATTGGTGATTTTTCACCTGTTGTTTTTCAAATTCCTACCGGACTAAAACAAGAGATTATAAATGCTTACAACAAAAATTTAACAAACTATCCCGAAGCTCTTGGTATGAAGATTGCAAGGGAATCAATTAGTAAGTTCCTAAACCGAAAAGGGGGTTTTGAATATCTTCCAGATGAAATTATAATTGGGAGTGGAACAAGACCATTAACATATACTGTTTTCAAAATTATAGTTGATCCAGGAGATGTAGTAATATATCCCGCGCCCTCATGGAATAATAACTGTTATGTTGGTTTATTCGCAGCAAAAGGAATTCCCATCATTACAAAACCTGAAAATAATTTTCTTGTAACAGCAACAGAGTTAAAGCCATATATAAATGATACTACATTAATAGCACTCAATTCTCCTCTTAATCCCTCAGGGACTTTATTTTCTAAAAATCAGTTGACAGAAATTCTGGATCTTGTCATTGAAGAAAATAAAAGACGCATAGCGGAGAAAAGGAAGTTAGTGTACATTTTCTTCGATCAGGTTTACTGGTTACTTACTTTTAATAACTCTATTTATTATAACCCTGTTTTATTAAGACCAGAAATAAGAGACTATATCATCTTCACCGATGGAATATCAAAATGTTTTGCTGCAACGGGGGTCCGACTAGGATGGGCTTTCGGACCAAAATCTTTAATAAATAAAATGTCTTCTGTTCTTGCCCATATTGGTGCTTGGTCACCAAAGCCGGAACAAGTTGCACTGGGGAAATTCTTAAACAATGATTCTGAAGTTGATCAGTTTCTTAATTCTTTTAGGGATGCTATTTTTAACAGACTGCACATCTTCTACAATGCTCTTCTATCTCTGAAAGAAAGTGGTTTACCTATAGACGTAATACCTCCGCAAGGAGCTATGTATCTCACTATAAACTTTGATTTAACTGGTAAAAAGACTCCTTCAGGAAAAGTATTAGAGACTACCGATGACATATTAAATTTTATACTTGATGACGCTAAAGTTGCACTTGTTCCTTTTTATGCATTTGGAGCTCCCAAATCCTCAAGATGGTTTCGATTGTCGGTTGGTACCTGCACAGAACAAGATGCTCATAAAGCTGCACAGTCATTAATTACTTCCATTAAGAAATTAAAATAAAGTTATATGAAAGTAATAGTAAAGTTGAACCAAGGAATGAAGTTAATTGGTTTTAATGAGAAAGGACACCAAACATTTTTTGATTCACATCCAGATGTAGGCGGAGAAGATTCTGCTGCAACACCTATGGAAGTATTTTTAGAAGCACTTGGTGCTTGTACCTCTATGGATGTTCTTTCAATGCTTAGAAAAAGAAAAAAAACTATATGTAATTTTGAAATATCTTTAGAAGCCACCCGTGCTCCAGACCACCCAAAAGTTTTTACAAAAGTTATTCTTGCTTACAAACTTGAAAGTCCAGATACAACAAAGGAAGAGCTGGAATATGTTATAAAACTATCACAAGATAAATATTGTACAGCATCAGCAATGTTTAAACATAGTGGGTGTGAAATCATTTACACATCTGAAATTACTTAGTACTTTTTCTTTCCTTATCGTAAGTTAGAGTTTTTTCCTTGTCTCTGGGAAATTTTTCTTTTTTCTTTTCTGTAAAAAACTTATTGACATTTACAATTATAATGTTATATTTGTGAAAAATTTTTAAGCAACTAGACTATAATAATTTGAGAGTAACATTAACATATAATATAAAGAAAGAAGAACATCTGACAGAATTATCCAGCTTTAAAAATAGAGATGGGCTTAAATATTTTATTGATAATAATTTTATAACTAACTATGCCGAAAGGATTAACGATACTTATGCTGAATGGGACTCTTTCGAAACTATAGATGCTATTAGAGTTGCTCTCGAAAACAGATCTTATCAAGTGACTTTGGTAGAAGCTGATATTAATGTGTGTGAAAATTTGAAAGCTTCAGACCCGGACATTGTATTCAATATCGCAGAAGGTTTTTGGGGACCCTCGCGTGAATCACAAGTACCAGCCATTCTTGAAATGCTAAATATCCCTTTTACGGGTAGTGATTCAATAACAATTGGCATTTGTCACGATAAAGCCCGATGTAAAGAGATATTATCTTACAATAAAATCCCTAATGCCGATTTCTTCATAGCCGAAAGCCCTGTAAACAAAAAGAAGTTAAAATTTCCTAAGTTTGTAAAACCATTACATGAAGGTTCTTCAAAAGGTATTTACAATTCATCTGTAGTATATGATTTAAATCAGCTCAATTCAGAAATAGAGCGTATAAAAACTACTTACAATCAACCTTCCCTTGTAGAAGATTTTTTAGAGGGGAAAGAATTTACGGTTGCAATGTTGGGAAATTACGAAAGTGTTAAGATATTGCCTATTGTAGAGGTTAAACTTGATTCTGTTCCAGAGGGATTTCCTAATATTTATTCATATGAAGTAAAATGGTTTTTTGATACAAGAGAGAATCAACTTGACATATTTAATTGCCCAGCCAAACTTGACAGCTCTTTACAAGAACGCATTGAAAAAGTTTGTATGGCCACTTTTAAGGCGTTACGGCTTCGAGATTGGGCAAGAATAGATTTAAGACTTGATAAAGACAATATACCAAATGTTCTTGAAGTTAACCCGTTACCTGGTATTTTACCAGATCCAAGAGATAACTCTTGCTATCCTAAAGCAGCAAGGGCTGCGGGGATGGATTATGAAACTATGATAAATTCTGTACTGAACGAGGCAATAAGTAGATATAAACTAAATGAAAAATTTTCTCTATCGAAATGAAAATAAGTATAATTTATAATGATCCTACACAATACACTTCGGATAGAGTATGGGACGATGGGGTTACAGATATTGATGCTGTCCCCGACCCAATAGATATGAGCGAATATGGTGTACTCGATGAAATGCGTGCAGTACAGAGAGCACTTAACAGTACTGAACACACAACTAAAATTATTCCTGTTGCTCTTGATATATACAAATTAATAGATGAGTTAAGAACTGATAGGCCAGATTTAATTTTTAATTTATGTGAATCCTTAGATGGTGATTCCACACAAGAGATGAACATTGCATCTTTATTTGAAATTTTAAAAATACCCTATACTGGATCACGAGCTCTGGTTCTTGGATTGGCACTAAATAAACCTCGTGTCAAAGAAATCTTAAACTATTATAATATACCAACTGCAAAACACTGTTTATGTTCCTCTTCAAATTTCTCATCGGATAACTTCAAACCCTTGAAAAATAAATTCCCTTTGATCGTTAAACCATCTCGTGAAGATGCAAGTATAGGAATAGATAATAACTCTGTAGTATATGATGAAACAGAACTAAAAAATCGAGTTGAATATATTCTTGATACTTATAAGCAACCTGCCCTTGTAGAAGAGTTTATAGACGGACGAGAAATAAACGTAAGTGTTGTGGGAAACATCAAAAAAAGTGAGAATGACCTGATTGTGTTTCCACTCTCGGAAATTGATTTTTCAGAGCTCCCTTCAGATTATCCTCGGATAGTAAGTTATAACAGTAAATGGATGTATAAAACTATTGAGTTTAAAGGAACAAAAGCTGTTTGTCCTGCACAAAATGTTTCTGAAGAACTTGAAACACTAATCAAACAAACAGCAAGGCGAGTGTATGGAATTATTGGGGCTTCTGATTATGCACGTGTTGATTTTAGAGTAAAGAATAATATCCCTTATGTACTTGAGCTTAACCCTAATCCGGATATTGCTTCTGACGTCGATGAAGATACTGGATTTACTCGTAGTGGTAAAGCCTACGGTTGGAGTTACGAAACATTAATACAAAATATAATTAATTTTGCATCTGAACGCTGGGAAATCAAAGAGTTGGTAAAATGATTCGCAAATTACAAAATAATGACAGAGAACAAATCTATAGTTTACTTGTTGCAACCAATAATTTTACTGCTGACGAGGTAAAAGTAGCAATGGAGTTGGTAGATATATATCTAAATAATCCTTCTCAGGAAGATTATTTACTTTTTGTTGATGTTGATGATTCTGATAAAGTCAACGGTTATGTTTGTATTGGACCAAGGCCGTTAACTACAGGAACTTACGATTTATATTGGATTGCTGTTAACCCAACTTGCCAGGCACGGGGAATAGGTTCTGCCCTTATTTCTTTCATAGAAGATTATCTCAAACAAAAAAAAGCAAGGTTAATACTGATAGAAACCAGTGGAAAACTGTCGTATACAAAAGAAAGAAACTTCTATGAAAAAAATTCTTATGAAAAATTTTGTGAAATAAAAGATTTTTATAACATTGGAGATTCCCTGATAATTTACGGGAAATACATTTAAATTAACCAAAACAAAAAAACATATGGAACTCTGGCAGGAAATGATCAGAGAAAGCATTCACAGCCCTGAACAATTAACTGAAAAATTCGGACTGCCGTTGGATACAGCAAGAAAATTAGATAAATTCTTCCAAGCTCGAATTAATCCCTATTATTTATCTCTAATAAGATATAAAGGGGATCCAATCTGGCTACAATGTGTACCTGATGAAAAAGAATTAGAAGATATTGATAGTCCTGAAGACCCTCTTAACGAAGATGATATGAGCCCTGTGCCCAATATTACACATCGTTATCCTGACAGAGCTCTATTTCTTGTAACTTCTCAATGTGGCTTGTATTGTCGTTTCTGTACAAGAAAAAGAAAAGTTGGAAACTCTAATAAGATTTCAATGAAGAATCTTGAATCTGCTTTTAATTACCTTGAACAACACCCAGAAATAAGCGATGTGATTCTCTCAGGGGGTGATCCTCTTATGCTTACTGATGCAATGCTTGAAAAAATTCTGATACGGCTTAGGCAGATAAAACATATACAAATCATCAGGCTTGGTACAAAAATGCCCTGTGTCTTACCCCATCGCATTACACCAAAGTTATGCAATATGCTTAAGAAATATCACCCTATCTATATAAATACGCATTTCAATCACCCATGGGAAATTACCGAAGAAAGTACTCGTGCTTGTACAATGCTTGCAGATGCTGGAATCCCCGTAGGTAATCAGACCGTTCTCATGAAAGGAGTAAATGATAATCCTGAAACAATGAAAGAGTTGATGAAAAAACTTGTGGGTATCAGAGTCAGGCCATATTATATTTATCAAGCTGATTTAACCAAGGGTGCTAATCACTTCAGAACCCCGCTTGATGTGGGGCTAAATATTATGGATAAACTTCGTGGTCACATTTCGGGATTGGCAGTCCCTCATTTTGTAATCGATGCCCCGGGCGGAGGCGGAAAAATACCGCTACTACCAAACTACGTAATATCAAGAAATGAAACCAAGATCATCTTGAGAAACTATAAATACAATATCTACGAATACCCTGAGGTACAGGAAGAACAAACAGAAGAAATTAACTCTTCTACTTTCCTTCGCAAGCCAAGACGTCGCCGTAAGCCTGTACCAGATAAGGAATTTATAAAAGAAATCAAGGTCCCTGTTGTAAATAATTAACTTTTATCTGAAATTTTTCTTCTCATAATTGAAACCTTCTTGGCGTTTCATACGTCTAATTATATAAATAAATCATCTAAGATTATGGAAAGATTGGCAGATTCTCTCGTCCCAATTTTAGGAATTGTTTTTAGTTTTGGAATTCCAGGAGCTATTGTTTTGTGGGTTCTCTATTCTAGACATAAAGAACGAATGCGGTTGATAGAAAAAGGGTTGACTCCTCAAGAGCTAAAAGAGTATTTAGATACGGAAAATGTTAAGAAAATCAAACCTTCATATTCATATTTGAGGCTTGGATTGCTTTTGGGATCATTAGGCTTAGGTATTTTTGTGGCTTCAATTATTGAAAATATTTATGAAATTTCAGAAGGGATTCAGTGGGGTATTATTCTAATTTTCCTTGGGCTCGGATTTCTAACTTATTACCTTATAATCAACGCCAAACAATCAGGCGAATATACCAAATCCAAAAGCTAATATAATATTTAAATCTTATTTGAAATGAAAATAAAATTTACCTTCCTTATAATTTTGTTTATATCAACAGCATTAGTAATTAATAGCTGTAAATCTTTTTTCGGAAAAAAGAATCAACTGAAATTTGACAAAGTGTATGTAGTAGATACAACCGGATTTAATTATATGTTTGTCACTAACTCCAACGGAAATGTAAAAGTTTATACAGCCCCTTCTGATTCAGTAATAAGAATTCGGGTTTTTGGTATATTAGATTCAAAACCTAAAGATTCGCTCGACTTTCCTTCATTTTACAGATTTGACACAGTAAGTTCAACTATAAATATTTCCGAACCGGTATGGGAAAAGAAAATGTTTTCTTTTTCTTTCAAGAAAAATGAAGTAAACTTTGAAATCTCTATACCATCGCCTTTGAAATTACACATTGATAACAAGAACGGAAATATCGAAGTGGAAAATTTTGCGGGAAGCATAACCGCACAAACCATTAACGGTTCTATTCAGATAACAGGAATCTCTGGAGCTACTTTTGCACGAACAACAAACGGGAAAATACAAGCAGAAATTGATTCCATCACAACCTGTACATTTACAACCGTTAACGGAAAAATTGAACTTGCTTTATCAAGTCATTTTTCTGGAAAAGTTATAGCAAGTTACGTGAATGGAAAAGTTGTAAATAAAGATGTAGTTTTTGATAAGGTTGAATCCGACAGAAATAGATATTTTGGAGTCAGGGGCACGAGTAATGCTGAGGTGAATCTTGAAACCGTTAACGGTAAGATTTACATCCGACAAAAACTGTAGATATCGTTTATGCCATAATTTGAAACAGGTAGAAATAAATACTGCTTTAATCATTAAGGAGCTAAAAAGTGGAGAATTTAAGAAATTTAATCATCTTGTTGAGAAGCTAAAAAATTCAGGTTTAGCTCTGGCATACAGAATTATTAAAAACCATCAGGATGCCGAAGATATTCTCCAGGAATCTTTTATTAAATTATATTCTTCTTTGATAAACAGTGAGTTTAAAGCTTTTGCATCAATTAAAACTTACTTTTATCGGTTAGTATATAATACTGCTATAGACTATTATAGAAAAGTGTTTAGAAAAAGGTTAAATATTTTTTCAATTGATGTGAATAGTTCCCACTATGAGGATGGCAGTGAGTTGCATTTTGAAATAATGGCAGATACATTTGATTTCGGAAAGTTCAACCTTGATGAACTCGTGGCAAAATATCTTGATTATCTCCCTCCACAATACTCAATAATCTTGACATTGTACTACATTAACGAACTAAATTATGAAGAAATATCGGAAATACTCGGAATCCCTATGGGGACTGTTAAAAACAGACTTTTTCGAGCCAGAGAAAAATTTAAGAGACTTCTTTTAAAGCATTTTACAGAGAAAGAGTTAATTGAAAACATAAGTTAATGAGCAACAACATAAAAATAGATGATTTTATAACAGCAAAAATTAAACAGTATTATTCCTGTACAACGTCGCAGCGATTTTCTGATGCCTTGCAAAACCGTTTGTTGCAAGAGTTGAGATTTCAAAAAGAAGATAAAAAAACTGGAGTATTTGCCGGGATTATGTTATTTGGTATTATTGGTTTTACAATTTTACTTACACTTGTGCTTGCCCTTAGCTCAACAACTGCTGTTATTGCAACTCGTACACCATTTTTAAATCGGTTCTATTTTTTTCTTGCTAAAATTACAAACGAAATAGTGAACACTGTATTTTTAGGAGAGACTACTTTTCTTTATTATTTCTTAGTAACTGTAGCTGGCATGTTTCTGTTCTTTATTATGGAGAAAATTTTAATGTCTTTTCAAACGAACTAACTAAAATAGCTCAGGAATAATGAAAATGACTTGTCTACTAACAAAAAGGTGGCAATCAGTCCTCCAATTGCACCTCCAAGGTGAGCTTCGTGACCTATGTTACCAAATTTACTTTTCATTCCAATGACTGATATTATTATATAGAGGAAAGCAAACATATAAGCAGGCATTGGTATAAAGAAAATCAGTATCTGATTTTTAGGAAAAAAAAGAATAAACGAAAAAATTATCCCCGAAATAGCTCCCGATGCTCCTACAGCTATATAGTGAGGATTTCTGAAGTGGAATATCGTAGTTAGCAATGATCCGGTTAATAAACTTACAAAATATATAATTGCAAAATAAAGGCTTCCTGCTTGAGGTCCTAATTTTGTAACAAAAAAGGATTCAAGGTAGGTACCAAAAGAAAAAAGTGCTAACATATTAAATGTCAAATGAAATAAATCAGCGTGAAGAAACGCAGAAGTAATTAACTGATAATATTTCTTATTATGAACTATTTCATAAGGTTTCTCAGCAAAGTAAAGATAATAATCCCTTCTTACAAACATAGCCCAAAGGCTTATAAGAACATTTGCAACAAGCAAAGTAACAGCAACCGGTGAATCAATTAATTTCATCGCAATATTTTTTGAATTAAACAAATACCTTCATAAATTAAACCCGTATATACTTGCACAAGATCCGCCCCGTTTAGAAGCTTGGCTTTGTAACCTTCTTTATCAAAGACTCCTCCTACGCCTATTAAAACAAGTTTTCCAAAAGCATTGCTGATATTAAGAGTATTCAATTTGGACAATACTTTGTTAGAAAGACTTTCAAGCGGTTTTCCACTAAGTCCTCCCGCTTCACTTACTTGAGTAGAAAGACCTTCTCTTGAAACTGTTGTATTTGTAGCAACTAATCCTGTTATATCATATTTGAAGCAAAAAAGATAAATTCTTTCCACCTCTTCATCTGTCAGATCAGGAGCAATTTTCAAGAAAATGGGTTTCTTATTACAGCTGTATAATTCTGATAACTCTTGGTTTTTTCTGGTAATTACTTTTAAGAAATTATCAAGATATGCAATGTTTTGCAGCTCTCTCAAATGTTCAGTATTAGGAGAAGAGATATTTATTGTAAAATAATCTGCTACTTCATATAGGACTTCCAAACATTTTATATAATCATCAGCTGCGTTTTCAATCGGAGTGTTTTTGTTTTTTCCAATGTTAACACCTATAATGAAATCTCTAGAAACATATTGACGTGCTTTAAGTATATTTTTTTTAACATATTCTGCGCCTTTGTTATTAAACCCCATGCGGTTTAAAAGGGCATTATCTTTCTTTAATCTAAAAAGTCGTGGCTTTTCATTCCCCTTTTGTGGTAAAGGAGTTACTGTTCCAACTTCAATGTGTGAATATCCAAAAGCATCAAACACCCAGATTGCTTCACCATCCTTATCCAATCCCGCAGCAATACCTAATCTATTTCTAAAAGCAAGGTTAAAAACTTTCACCTGCTCCCATGATGTCTTGCGTTGAACAAACAGTTTTAATATAGGAGATGTTAATTTTAAGATAGAAAACATCTTAATCGTAAAATTATGAGCCGCTTCCGGGCTAAGCATAAAAAGAATGGGCCTCACAAAGGTTTTGTATAACATAAGGTAAAGTTAACCAATCATTTTTGTTTTTACAATTGTAATGGCTATACTTAGCGTGCCCCCTTGTACAGACACTTAGATTGCTGTCTCGCAGCTGTAATAACTATGTGGTTTTAAAACAGTTTTCTAGTTAGTATGATATTAGAAAATGGATTTAACATTCAATGTAATAATATTATATTACTAACTAATTTCGGAGCGTAGCGTAGTTGGTTATCGCGCCAGTTTTGGGAACTGGAGGTCGCTGGTTCGAATCCAGCCGTTCCGACAAAATGGGCTCTTTGCCTTTCTTTTAAACCTCTCACATTTTAAAAACATAAATTATCGATGTGTGTAAATATCTTTTCACATATACCATTTATTAAAATGTCCCCCTTAATAAATATCAGTGATTTTCTCTTCACATGTGCAAAGCTAATATATTTTAACCCCGAGCAAAATTTGCAGGGAGGTGTTTTCTGCAAAAAATACTTCTTTTTTCTTTCATAACTGTATAAGAGAATAATAGTATCAAATTTATAAAATAAGGAAATTTAGTTATGAAATAATTAATTTTTACACTAATAGTAGTACTACTTGAAAGATCTTAAGATTGCTCACAGTTTCAACAGTGAAGTCTGGAGCTACAGTTCCACATTCATTTCAAGCGATAAAAAACTATGAAAGTGCCATTTTAAAAACAGTGTGGAAAAAATTCACGCAAGTACAGGGATTAAATGATGGATATATGGACACTGCCTTTACTACGGCTAGTAAAAATATAGAATCTTGGGCAATGATTGATAATATACCTCTATGTTATCTTGATGATATATGTAATAGCTTTGACTTTCATATAATAGAATTAAAAAAATGAAGCAAGAAATTCGGGGAGACGAAATGTTTAAAACATTGAGTAAGAATAGTTTTATTGTTTTCTATACTAATTTTGAAACAAGCAACTCTAACATTAAGCCCGAACCATAAAAGCTTGTTGAACAGATAGAGCAAATGTTAAAAAACAATTCTACTTTTAAAATTAGTACTGAAGATCATACAGATAATGTTGGTCTCCTCAAAGCTAACCAATGTATTTTCAGGAAACAAGGCAAAGGCTGTTTTAGATACCTTTATTGCCTTTGGGATAGACGAAAACCCTTTGTCTTCAAAAGAGTAGGGTCAAATGAAGTCAATTACTAATAATAACTTTGAAGAAAGAAGAGCAAAAAACCGGCCGATTGAAATTATCAAACAGTAATTACTGGTTTCGCTCGTAATAATCTGCAGATACTCTTAGCTCCTCAGTTCTATATTAATAAGAAGCGGAGAAATAATATTGTAAGTTTACGCAGGTTCTGCACTTATGAAGTGCTATGAAACAGAACCGACAAAAGATTTTTAAATAAATTGCTTTAATAATGTTTAAATTTATTTAATTCACACTTTATCAAAATCATTTTCAAACTTATTCCGTAGAACATCGATGATTAAATCATAATCAAAACCTTTAGATAACAAATGTCTAAAACATTTTTCCCTTTTTTTTCTTGCATCTTTTTCTTTCAACATCTTAATGTATCGATCAAGAACTTTTTCGGCCACTACCTTTTCAACTTCAGGGGGGTATAATTCTCCTATTTGAGTATTTATTGTTTCCGAATTTATTCCTTTATTTTTTAGTTTCAATCTGAGAAGCTTTGTTCCTATTGGTTTATTTAGTTTTCTTGATTCTATATATGATTTTACATATTCATAATCATTTACTAAACCTTGTTTAACAATGTTATCAATAATTTTTTCTATTACTGAGGATTTTATTTTTTTCTTTCGTAACTTCTGAACAATTTCATTGGTTGTGTAATTACTGTAACTGAGAAATTTATAAACAATTTTCTGTGCTTTAATATATTCATCAAATTCTAAAATTTCATCTATCTGCTTTTGATCAACAATATCATTGAGACGGAGTCCAAACTTATATACTGTTTCTCTAAAAACTCCAAAAGCAAATTCGTTATCCAAATATATGTTATACCTACCCTCCCGTTTTTGCTGAATGATATTGGTTATCTTCAATTGAATGTAATTATTGTATTATTGCTTTTTGGTCTTAGAATTCTGAAGAGTAGACCCTTCATTCAATTGGGTTGTTTCATTAGCTAATCCAAGTATATTTCTGACCTCGGAGTAGAGTTTTTCAAATAGTGTTTTATCCTCAGATAATAATTTTTTTAATCCGTCTCTTCCCTGCACTCTATTATCTCCATAAGTAAACCATGCTCCACTTTTTTTAATAAGATCGTTATTTACCGCTAGGTCAATCAGCTCACCTATTCTTGATATCCCCTCATTGTAGATAATATCAAATTCGACCTCTTTAAAGGGTGGGGCAACTTTATTTTTAACAACTTTAACTTTTGTCCTATTTCCAACAACATCAGTTCCTTCCTTAATCGAAGCAATTTTTCTAATGTCAAGTCTAACAGATGCATAAAATTTTAGAGCTTTCCCGCCTGTCGTAGTTTCTGGATTCCCAAACATAACTCCTATCTTTTCTCTTAGTTGGTTAGTAAAAATTAGAACAACATTAGATTTTGAAACTGCCGCTGTAAGTTTTCTCAATGCTTGAGACATCAGTCGAGCCTGCATTCCCATTACAGAATCTCCCATTTCACCTTCAATTTCAGCACGTGGAGTTAAAGCAGCAACAGAATCTACAACAATTACATCAAGGGCATTACTTCTTACTAGTGTTTCACAAATTTCAAGAGCTTGTTCTCCATATTCAGGTTGAGAAATAAGCAAGTTGTTTATATTAACCCCCAGTTTCTGTGCATAATTTATGTCAAGTGCATGTTCTGTATCAATAAAAGCTGCCATTCCTCCATTTTTTTGAGCTTCGGCTATTATGTGCAAACAAATGGTTGTTTTACCTGATGACTCTGGACCGAAAACCTCAATAATTCTTCCCCGAGGGACCCCCCCTATTCCAAGAGCAGCATCAAGAGCTAACGAGCCAGTCGATATAGCCTCAAGCTTGGCAACTGTTTTATCCCCGAGCTTCATTATAGCACCCTTACCATGTTCTTTTTCTATCTGCTCTAATGCTATTTCAAGAGATCTGAGTTTTGCTGATTTTTCTTCGTTCATAATTTCTTTCAATTTATTTTACTAAAATCATTTTCTTAACTATTGACTTCCCACTTGATAGAAGTTCATAAAAATATACTCCTGATGGAAAGTTAATTGCTTTAAAATTTATACTATAACTTCCTTTTTCTAAATTGGAATTTACAAGTTCTTGTATTAATTTTCCATTGATATCGTAGATTCGAAGCGTAGTTTTTCCCTTTCTATAAATTTCAAATTCTATAGCCGTACTAGAATTAAACGGGTTGGGATAGTTTTGTTTTAGCTGCAAGGATTGAGCAACAGGAGTATTTTCGTTACTTATAGAAACAATAGGATCAATATCTCCATAAACACCATTATGCCTTGTGTTAAATTGCCATAAAGGATTAAAAAGAAGGTTTTGGTGGATAGGGGACATCATATTCCAAGCATAAAGATAAGTCAGATTTAGTGTAGTTATAACTCCAGCACCTATCATATCTAAAATCCCATCTTTGTTCAAATCAGAAATGCAAGGAGTTGTAAAAAACGAACTGCCGTTTAGATAAAGTGGCCACCCATTACACGGAGTTCCATCGTTATTATATGCAAGATATTTACCAATATTAGAAATAGTTGTATTGTCATCAAAAATTAGTTCCGCTTTATAATCATTGTCAATATCAGCAAGAACAACCTGGCTGTTAATCGCATTAAGGGGCCCAATAGGAAAACCATTGAGAGTAATTCCGTTAGCACTCCAACCATAAACATAATCTACCGGAATAGCACTACCCACCTGATCGCCTACTACTATATCAAGTATATTGTCTGTATCAACATATCCAACAGACGCTGGAGCATAAATCCAGTAATTAGTATACTTAGGCCAGTTGGGATAAATAGTACCATTCTGTTTGAGAATATAAAGGTAACCCCCCCCTCCTAATACGTGGGTTCCACAAATGATTTCTCTTTTATTATCGCTATCAATATCCACCAAAACAGGTGAAGAATAGGAAAACACAGCCCCTGTAGAGGGAGTAAAAGGAAATCCTGGAATTGAATCGCCATTTGCTTTCCAGGCATAAAGAGAATTATATGATTCTGCTATTATTTCGGGTAAGTTATCACCATCGATATCTCCTACTGCTGCACTTGAAGCCGGAACTGAATTGAGGGGTTTAGGCCACCCCGCTACTACCGTACCATTCCCTTTGTAAATCCAGACCCCGGCAGGAGCACGTAAATTAACAATAATTTCCATTGCTCCGTCGCCATCTATATCAGCAAGAACCGGGGTTCTTGTTGAGTACCCATGATTTTTAGGAAACCCTGGTAACAGAGTTCCATCTTTTTTAAAAGCATAAATAAATCCTCCTGATGTAAGTCCTCTATTAGTAACCACAATTTCTCCCTGCCCATCCCCATCAATATCCCCAAAAGCTGGAGCTCCTTCAAGAGGATATGAACTGACAGATTTGGGCCAACCTGGTACAGGAGAACCATCAAGGTTAAAAGCTTGTACAGTATAACCAATATTTATTACAACCTCCATTTCCGGGTCTGTATCAAGATTACAAAAAATTGCACCCTCAAATGTTGTTCCAGTAAACTGTTTAGGAAATCCGGGGAAAATAGGTAACGAGTCAAGATCTATCGTTTTAGCAAAAGTGGTGTTATTTACTTGATATACTATTCTCGCTTTATTCATAACATCTGGAACTAATTCCATATTGTTCCACAGAGGTTGTGTAACTGCTTTGAGTGGTAAAAAACTACTTAAGAAAAAAAGTAAAATTAACCTTTTCATAACTTTTTTTAGTTAATTGCTTTATATCCCCTTTGAATATAAACATAGCATTAAGTTTTGAATTATAAAAGAAAAAAATTTTTTCACGCGCTTTTGTAAAACAAAAAATATTTCATTGTAAAAGCAAAGTTAAAAGATTCTGAATTTTTTATCTATTAGAAATAGTTTAATTTTAGAAAAAACTATTTTAAAAACTATGAGACTTCTTATCACTTTTATTGTTTTATTGTATTGTAGTACTATTTATTCTCAGATTGACACTTCGAAAGTTGTTGTTACAACAAATCTATCCAAACAGTTTTTCGATAAAACGGGAAAGCCCTTGACAGGAAAAGGTATTGTTATAGGAGACATAGATTCTGGCATAGATATTTTCCACCCACTTTTTTTCTTTGCAGATGGCAAACGATTTAATTGGGTCGATGTAGATGGAAATAGAATTTTCACTCCTGGAGTAGACGGCGTAGATCTTAACAATAATGGGGTTATTGATGAAGATGAAATTCTGAACTATATTGAGATGAAAAATGGGCTTAAACCTTTTATTCTTACAGATTCAAAAGTCTTTAATCCTGATATGGATTTTCTTTATGTAGATATGAATAAAAACGGCAAACGGGATTATGGAGAGCTGGCTGGCTTTACTGAAGCTAATCCTACTTATGGGGAGCCGTTGTTTATTGCAATAGATAAAAATCATAATAACTTATTAGATTCTGGTGAAGAAATTGTTGCCCTTAAAACCTCCAAAATAAGAGCAGTCCGTGAAAAAGATGGCACTATTAGAAGACGGGGGATTGATCTTATAAAAACTGAGGTTGACACCATAGGGCATGGCACTGGTGTTTGTGGGATTCTTGTGGGGGGTACTGCGGGTATTCAGAAAATACATGGTATAGCACCTGATGCTGAGCTTGTTTTAGCAAATATAAAATATGATTACACACCTCGTTTTGTAAGACAGTTTCCTGATATGCTAAGATTCCTGCGGACAGAAAAAGTTGATATAGTGTTATTTGAAGATGGAGAGTGGGCATATGAATTTATGGATGGATCTACAGAAGAAGAGCTATTAACTAACGAGTTAGCTAGGGAGGGAATTATAGTTGTTGGTGGCGCTGGAAACCTTGCCTCAGGAAAAATGCATATTATTGATACTCTTAAATCGGGAAAGATATATTCATATGCTTTTACATGTCCCGATTTAGTAAAAGAAAAAACGAACGATTATGTGTTTATATCCTTTTTGTGGAAAAATCCTTCTAATTTCCTGAGTTTTGTAATAGAGACTCCAGATGGCCTGAGATCACAACCTGTTAGTCAAGGAGCTGACTACTTTAAATTAGGGGATTATTTAATTTATTACTCCCGTGAAATTTCCCCCAGAAATACTACAATGATGAAATTTCAGATATCAAAACAAGATTTAAGTTCAATTGGGGGAAAGTGGTCCATAAGCGTAAAGTCCATAGAGGATGATATAATTTATGGTTTTTTAACTGATGTTTCACAATCGTGGTCAGATGCTTCTATTTGGATTAGTAATAAGATTTCAGACCTGGGTACAGTTACATTTCCATCTACAGCTGACAGTTGTATTTCTGTTGGAGCTTATGTTGTTAATTACCCAATTCCCAGTTTCGAAACAGAAATAGGGTCTCTCTGTTATTATAGTGGAAGGGGAACAAGATTAAATGGTGGAATGGGGGTTGATGTATGTGCTCCAGGGCATTTAACATTTACAGCAGGGAAATATTACCAATACCAATTTTTTAGCGGAACAAGCTCTGCAGCACCACACGTTGCAGGACTTGCTGCTTTGATGAAGCAATATAGCCCAACCTTAACCCACTCTATATTTAGGAATATTCTACGATCTACATCATTACAAGATCGCTTCACTGGGGATGTTCCAAACCCAGAGTGGGGATATGGAAAGCTTGCTCCTGAAGCTGCTCTTGAGTATCTTTTACAAATGAAGTAATTCTTTATTACTATAAACATTATTTATATTTTTAATGTTGTAATTATTAATAATAAATGTCGAATGTTATTGCAATAATAGGAAGGCCTAACGTTGGTAAATCAACTCTTTTCAACAGAATAGTTGGGCAGAGAATCTCTATTACTCATCAAATACGCGGAGTAACACGGGATCGTATCTATGGAGAAGCATGTTGGAACGGGAAAAAATTTCTCTTGATTGACACCGGGGGATTTGTTCCAAATGATGAAAATGTTTTTTCACAACACATAAATAGACAGGTTAAATTAGCTTTAATAGAATCTAATGTGATATTCTTTGTTGTAAATGCTGCAGAGGGACTTCATCCTTATGACAAAGAAATTGCAAACGAGCTTAGAAGCAAGGCAATAGGCAAGATTATATTTGTAATAGCAAATAAAGTTGATAATGAAAAATTTGAGTTATTTACAAATGATTTTTTTTCGCTGGGTTTTGAAAACATCTTTCCTGTTAGTGCTTTGTCTGGCAAGGGAGTTGCTGATTTACTCGATTCTTTAGACAGATTCCTGGAGCCGACACCTGCAACTAAAGAATATCAAGATGTCAAGTTTGCAATAATTGGAAAACCTAATGTTGGAAAGTCATCAATTGTTAATGCTTTACTACAAGATGAAAGAAATATTGTAACCGATATACCTGGAACAACACGTGATGCTGTGGATTCAACGTTAAGGTTTAACAAACAACTCATAACTTTAATTGATACTGCAGGGATAACTAAAAAGAGTAGATACAAAACTACTGACGCACTTGAGTATTATTCAACTGTTCGAACATATAGAGCTATAGAACGATGTGATGTTGCTATTCTCGTTCTAGATACAAAATATTTATTAGAGGAAGTTTCCGGAGGAACCCCACGGTTTTTTCACATAGACCGTCAGAACTTAAATATAATTGAGGATGTGGTTGAAGCAAAAAAGGGGTTACTAATAGTATTTAATAAATGGGATTCTATTGAAAAGGATTCAAAAACTCTACCTAAAATCGAATCCAGCATACATCAACAACTTAAAGGATTTGGTTTTCTAAAATATATCTATATTTCAGCACTCACAAAACAAAGAATACACCTTGTACTTGAAGAAGCCTATAAAATATATTTAGAAAGAAAAAAAATGATAAAAACAAAAGAGCTTAATGAGCATCTTTTACCAGAAATAAAAAAGAAACCCCTGCATTCAGTTCAAGGTAAAGAAATAAAAATTAGCTATATTACACAATTGAGAGCTGATTATCCTGTTTTTTTGTTTTTCACAAACGCAAAATCACCAATCTCCGAAAATTATAAACGTTATCTTGAAAAAAAAATTAGAAATTTATACGGCTTTAAAGGTGTTCCTATAACAATTAGATTTAAAAATAAGGAGTAGTTTATGATTTCAGAAATATTTAGTGCTGCTACTTGTGGGGTTGATGCTTATATTGTTAGAGTAGAAACCCATTTTGATCGTTCTGCTCAACAAGCATTTACTGTTGTTGGACTACCTGATAACGCTATAAAGGAAGCCCGTGAAAGGGTATCTGCTGCTATTAAAAACTCAAACTTAGTTTTTCCAACGTTGAAGCGGATTACAATTAACTTATCTCCTGCAGATATTAGGAAAGAAGGATCAAGCTTTGATCTTCCTATTGCCATAGGGTTGTTGACAGAGTCTAATCAAATAAAAGTGGACAATGTAAAAAAGTATGTAATGATAGGAGAATTATCCCTTGATGGACATTTACGAAGGGTCCCCGGGATTCTTCCAATGACTGTTACAGCAAGAAAAGAAGGTTTTTATGGTGTTATTTTACCAAATTCAAATGCAGATGAAGCAGCAGTAGTAGAAGGAATAGACATTTTCCCTTTTGAAACATTGACGGAAGTAATAGATTTCTTAAATTGCAACCTTAAGAGAGTTCCTCATAAAATAACTCTTGATTCTATTTTCAAATATAGTACCACTGACGGGCTTGATTTTGCTGATGTAAAAGGACAAAATGAGGTAAAAAGAGCTGTGGAGATTGCTGCTGCAGGAGGACATAACATAATAATGATTGGCTTACCAGGCTCAGGGAAAACAATGATAGCAAAAAGAATACCTTCTATTCTTCCACCGTTAACCCTTGAAGAAGCTATCGAAACAACAAAAATTCACTCGGTAGCAGGGATACTATCTCCAAACACCGCATTAGTTACAAATCGTCCTTTCAGATCTCCTCATCACACCGCAAGTGATGTTGCTATTGTAGGGGGAGGACCAAACGCCAAACCCGGAGAAATTTCTTTTGCACATAATGGTGTGTTATTTCTAGACGAAATCACAGAGTTTAAAAAAAATGTGTTAGAAAGTCTGAGGCAACCTCTTGAAGATAAAGTAGTAACTATTGCACGTTCTAAACTAACAGTAAAATACCCCTGCAATTTTATGCTTGTCGCAGCAATGAATCCTACTCCTGCAGGCTCTCAAAAAGAACTGCTCAACTACTCAGAATATGAGCTTAGAAAGTATGTCTCAAAAATCTCTGGGCCTATATTAGATAGAATAGATATGCACATTCACGTAAATCCTGTTGACATTACAAGTATTTCACATTGTGAACCTAACGAACCTTCCAACATAATCAGAGAGCGCGTCATAAAGGCTCGTAATTTACAACTCGAAAGGTATCAACATATAAAAGGCGTTTATTCTAACGCAAACTTAACAAGCGCAGCTTTACGCAAATATTGCTGGCTTGACTCAAAGTCACAATCTCTATTAAACACTGCAATCACAAAATTATCTCTTTCAGCAAGAGCATACGATAAAATTTTGAAACTTTCACGGACCATTGCAGATCTTGAGGGATCGGAAAGTATTCTAATCCACCATGTAAGCGAGGCAATTCAGTATAGAAGTTTAGATAGAGAGGGTTGGCTTTTGTGAGAATTAAAATAACATTTTTTATGTTATTACTTTGAAAAGAATGTTTCACGTGAAACAATTATTAAGTTACTGATATTTTATTAATTAATGCCACGAAAACAATATGACATATTAGTTGTAGGAGGGGGCCATGCCGGAATAGAGGCCGCACATGTTACTTCCCGTATGGGATTACAAGTAATTATTATTACTATGGATTCCTCTGCTTTTGGTCGTATGAGCTGTAATCCTGCTATTGGAGGGACTGCAAAAGGACATCTTGTCAAAGAGGTTGACGCTCTTGGGGGTGCTATGGGATTCCTTGCAGACAAAACCGGAATTCAATTTAAAATGCTAAATAAATCGAAGGGTCCTGCTGTTTGGTCCCCTCGATGTCAATCTGATAAACTTCTATATTCCATTGAAGCTTTATCTTTACTAAAAGAAATTGATAATATCGATATTTTTCAGGATACAGTAGATGAAATAATTACCGAACCCATAAAAAATAATCTCTTTTCACACAAAATAAAGGGGGTAAAAACCTCCTCAGGTCATTTAATCTATTGCAAAGCTGTAATTATAACTGCGGGGACATTTTTAAATGCAGTAATGTATACTGGACATTTAAAAACTGCAGGGGGGAGGTTTGCTGAGAGTACGGCTACACAACTGAGTTACTCCCTACAACGCCTTGGTTTTGAAACAGGAAGATTAAAAACCGGAACCCCCCCTCGTCTAAAACGTAGCACTATTGATTTTGGAAAAACCGAAATCCAATACGGGGACCCTATACCAACTCCATTTTCACACAGAACGTTAAACAATTTGTATAGCTTTCCTTACCAAAGCCAAGTACCTTGTTATCTTACATATACCAACGAAGAAACCCATAATATACTAAAGACAGGGTTTACTGACTCACCTCTTTTTACTGGGGTAATTAAAGGAGTAGGACCACGATATTGTCCATCCATTGAAGACAAGGTCCATCGCTTTGCAGACAAAAAAAGGCATCAGATTTTCCTCGAACCTGAAACTTTAGCTGGGGAAACAATCTATATGAATGGTTTCTCTTCTAGTTTACCCGCAGAAGTACAACTCAAAGCTGCTCATACAATTCCGGGCTTAGAGTTCGTAGAGATGGTTCGTCCTGGTTATGCTGTTGAATACGACTTTTTTCCTACTCATCAAATTTTGCCAACTCTTGAAACAAAACTAGTTGAAAATCTTTATTTCGCAGGGCAAATCAATGGAACTTCTGGATACGAAGAGGCTGCTGCTCAAGGAATAATTGCCGGTATTAATGCCGCATTGAAGCTACAAGATGAAGAGCCTTTAATTTTAAAGCGTAATGAAGCTTATATTGGAGTACTAATAGATGATCTTATTAATAAATGTCCTCTTGAGCCTTATAGAATGTTCACTTCATCTGCTGAATATAGATTAATTTTAAGACAGGATAATGCTGATTTAAGATTGATGGAAAAGGGGTATCATCTTGGGCTTATAGAAAATCAACAATACAAATTACTTAAGGAAAAACAAGTTCTAGTCCAAGAAGGAATCCGATATTTTAAAGCAACAACAATAGCCCCCAATAGAATAAATGATTTTCTCAATCTTAGAAATTCTTCCATAATTACACAGCATGAGTTTTTATCAAATATTATAAAAAGAAATAATATTTTTTTACAAGACTTATTGATGTTTAGTGACATAATTAAAGATAACGTTTTTTTACAAAAACTAATAGAGAGAACAGATGTAATTCAACAAATAGAAATTGAATTAAAGTACGAGGGTTACATCAAAAGACAGCAGGAACAAATAGACCACTTTATTAAAAATGAAAATATTCAAATACCCCCAGATTTTAAATACGAAAACATCAAGTCTCTTTCGCTAGAAGCTCGAGATAAACTCCTAAAAATAAAACCTCGTTCCATCGGTCAGGCTTCTAGAATAGCTGGCGTTACCCCAGCGGATATTGCTGCTATTCTTATTTATATGCGTGGTTAACAAAGCTTGCTGTCTCATTTTGATTTTTTTGTATCAATTTAGTATTTTTTCTTGTTTTATACATATCTGTTTGTGGCAAAATTGCAAGTTTTTTTTGGCATATTATTTGTAAATACTTTATAAAATTCGTTCTTTAAATACCGTTGATAAAAACGGTAGGCAGAGGAAGTAATAAAGCTTTCTTTTCCCCTAAACCTAAGTAGCAAGCAAGTACGCAATATAATAATTTTATGTGCGTACTTGTTTTTTTATTGGTTTTCAAATACTTTGATTCTTTCTCTTTTTCCTGGCTTTCAAAAGGAAAAATATTTTTTCAAAAGAAGAGTAAGTAAAAATTGGGTCTTTTTATTTAAATTAGCCTTTCTCTATCAATTCTTTTGCGCTTTCTATAGCAGAATTGGTAACTTTTTGTCCACTTATCATTTTTGCAATTTCAAGAATTTTCTCTTCATGAGTAAGATGTTTTACTATAATAATAGTTTCGTTGTTCTGAACATTTTTCACTACATTGAAATGGTTGGTACTTTGAGCAGCAATCTGAGGAAGGTGTGTAATAGCTATAATTTGATGATAAGTTGATAAATTTCTTAGTACCTTGCCAACTTTCGAAGCTATTCTTCCACTTATTCCGGTATCAACTTCATCAAATATCAAAATAGGTACTCCTCCTTTTCCTGCAACTGTTGCTTTTATTGCTAGCATTATTCTTGATATTTCGCCTCCTGAAACTGTTTTTCTTAGTGGAAAATATTCACTTCCCTGATTTAGTCTTACAAAAAACTCAACATTATCTATTCCCTCTTTTCTAATTTGTATATTTACTCCTCCTTTATTATATGTATATGGTGTGTTTTCTTCCTCAGTATCAGTATAGTTTAAAAACATAATGGTAAAGTCGGCGTTTTCCAACCCTACTTCTTTTAAATATCCTGTAATTTCTGTAGAAAGTTTTTGGGCAAACTTTTTCCTTCTTTCACTCAATTTTTCTGCTTGAGTAATTAATGTTTGTTTGTGTTTATTGATTTCTTTCTCAAGTCGTTCTACCTCAAAATCAAAATTATCAAGAAACGATAGTTCTTTTTCAAATTCTTCTATTTTTAGTAAAAGCTCTGTAATACTACTTTTATATTTTTTTTTAAAAAAATTAATCTTACTTAATCTTTCTCTAATAACTTCAATTTTTTCAGGTTCAAAACTCAATGATTCTTTATAAATATTAAAAAACGAACCAACTTCTTTAAGCATTTCATATAACATTTCTACTTCCTGAATTTTTCCTGCTATATTGGAATCAAACGGTATTATTTTTCTCATTTCTTTTATTGCTGTTGATATTTTGACATAGGCACTTTGCTCTCCAGAATATAAGAGATCATCAATTTTATTAATAGCAACAACAATATCTTCAAAATTTTCAAGTTTTTTCAATTCTTCTTCAAGTTTTATATCTTCGTCCTTTTGTAAATTCATTTTAAGAATCTCATCAAGTTGATACTTAAGAAAATCCTTCTTTTCCTCCAGCTCTTTCTTTTTATTACTAGTTTGGTGATATTTTTCTACTTTGTTTTTATAATTTTCAAAACTTTTATAAAAGATAGAAACATCTTCCGTTAAATCACTGTACTCGTCTAATATCTTTAGATGATATTCTTTTTTTAAGAGACTTTGATGCTCATTTTGTGAGTGAATATCTACCATTATATCTCCTAACTCTTTTAGATCACTTATAGATACTGGTACATCATTTATAAAATTTCTACTGATCCCCTTTTTGCTTAATTCTTTTCTTACTATCAGATGATCCTTAATGTCTTCGTTTATTAGTAATTTTGTTTTAAGAAATTCCTTAGCTTCTGCAACATTTTTAATATTAAAAACACCTTCTACAATAAGCTTTTCTTGATCATTTTTTATAATAGAATAGTCTGCTCTCTCTCCAAAGAGTAAACTTACAGCATCCAATATTAATGTTTTACCTGCTCCTGTTTCTCCTGTTAGAACGTTCAAGTTTTTTTTAAACTCTATTGTAACTTCTTTTATATAAAGATAATTTTTTATATATAGTTGTTCTATCATTATTATTTATGTAAGATATATAAATTAATAATATTAACACTGTTAATTTTGTTAGTAAGTATAAAAAGAACAAAATTTAAGTAATTTTACAGTTCTACGAAAAGTGATAATGTTAATAAATGGAAAAAAATAAAGCAAATACAATCTCTGTTTAAATTATGCTGTTAATAAATTAGAGTAATTAAATAAAAACTAACAAAGAACTAACAAAACTATACACCATTTAGATTGGCTTTTATATCAGAGATAGCTTTAGCAAGATCTTTGTCTGTTTGTAATAATTTCTTAATGGAGTTATAGGCATATAAAACAGTTGCATGATCTTTCCCACCAAAATTTAATCCGATAGATTCCAATGTAAGGTTGGTCAATTCTTTCGATAAATACATTGCAACTTGTCTTGACAATGCTATTTGTTTAGTTCTCTTTCGTGATAAAATCTGGTTTTCGGAAACCTCAAAGTATTTTGCAACTGCCTGAATAATATCCTCGATAGAAGGATAATTTGGACGAAGTGAATCACCAACAACTCTTTTCACAACCTTTTCAGCAATTTCAAAAGTAACTTCTCCATTATTCATAAAAGTACTTTCTGAAATAATACCGACAATACAACCTTCTAATGGCCTAATACTGCCTTTTACATTTGTTGCAATGAAATGTATAATATCTTCAGGGACTTGCACCTCAAACTCTTCCAGCTTTCTCTTAATAATTGCGACTCTCATTTCCCAGTCAGGGGGCTGTATATCAACAGTAATTCCCCACTGAAACCTTGAAATTAACCTCTCTTCAAGGTTTTTTACCTGAATAATAGGTTTATCACTAGAAAAAATTAAATGTTTATTGTTATTATAAAGAGTATTAAATATCTGATAGACGAAATTTTGTATGCCTGGTTTACCCTCAAGATTTTGAATATCATCTAAAATAAGAACATCTAAAGATTTGTAGAAAAGATCAACTTCTTTAATTGTATTCCTATATATCCCCGTGGTTATTTGTGTTGTAAAATCAGGCGTTGTTGTATAAAAAACTTTTTTATTTGGAAACTTCTTAATAATTTCATTTCCAATAGCTTGAATCAAATGTGTTTTACCAAGCCCAACAGCGCCAAAAACAAAATATGGATTATATAATTTCCCTGGATTATTTGAAATGGCAACTGCTGTGGAATAAGCATATTCATTACTATCTCCTTTAACAAAAGTATCGAAAGTAAATCTTTTAAATAAATTAGATTCAAAGTTGTTTTTTTCATCGTAGGTGATGGAAATATTTTTGTGAGGAGGTAACCCCTTTTTTGGAGGATTAGAAACATTCTTATGAGTTAACTCTTGTTCTTGGGTTGTAAACAAACTTTCCTGTACAATCTCGTATTTAAGTTTTCCATTCTGTCCAAGTAAGCCACTTTCAATAATACTGGATATTTGTTTGTTAAACCTCCTTTCTATCATACCGTAATAGTCCTCACTAGGGACTAAGATAGTAAGTACACCATCACTGAATGATTTGGGTTTAATTACTGAAAACCATGTTTTAATTTCGCTATCTTTTAAAGAAAGTTTTAAGAGTTCTAAAAACTTATCCCAGACTTCAATGGCTTTTAAATCTTCAATAGAAGCTGAAGGTCTAAGTTGTTCAAAAGCAGTAGAATGTTTTATCACGACATTAAAAAATTTTTAGATATTAACAAAACAAATTAAAACATCAAAACAACTTGAAGCAAAACTTTAAGTACTAAATAAGCTACCCTAAAAAATCTATAAGTTTTTAACAAAGACTTTTAAAACATAATATACTAAAAAAACAATAGGATAGAGTACTTTTCCCAAGCTTACTAACAACGATTGTTGAAAACAATCTCGAAGTTTTTGAAAAGCGAAACCCGTAAAACTTTTTGTGTAAAGTTATTAACAAATTATTAACAGAAAAAGAAAGTAACATAATCTTAGGTAATATTAACAAAAGTCTTTTAGATAGTCAAGCGTTTTTTGTTTTCTTAAACCTTAAGAAAACAAATTTCTTTTGTGTAAGTGTTAAAAGAAAATGTTCTATATTTTTATATTAGGATTGACTAAATTTATATGATGTTACCTATAGTAACAAGATATAACTATATAAAATTTTTGCTTTTAAACGTTTACGACCAGATTGTACGCGAGTTTCCAGAAGTGTCCGATATACACATTATAAAGCAAATATTAATTGATAGCTTTTCTAATAGTAAAAATTTATTTTGGAAAATTTTAGTTATTAATAAAATAAAAGGACTGGAAAAAGTTTCTGGATATTTGATGTTTGTTCTAAAGAAATTGGATGCCGGCTTAATAAAATATGATACTGTTGTTAGCAATCTTTCAAATGATACACATTTCTTAGTAAAGGAGATAGTAAGTTTTTTTAAGCTGGACAAAAAGATTTCTGAAGAGCTGGAAAAGCCCCTTAAAGAAAATATAGAGCTAAAAGTCCCCGAAAAACTTTTTATCCTTAAAGATTTAGAAATTGATAAAATAGAGAAAGAATTTACAAAAGAAAACTATGAGAATGGTGCAGAGCTTGAACTTATAAGAAATGAAAATATTATAAATGATGAAATTGTATTTACACTACCTGATGAAAAAATAGAAGAAACAAAATCAGAACCACCAAGCCGGGAAGAAGAAATACAAATGAAACAGGTAGAAGAAGCAAATAAAACAGATATAGAAACTGAAGGAGAAAAATTATCTAATTATATTCAATCGGGTGAGGGAGAAAAAGAATCTTTATCTCTTGAAGAAATGTCCTTAAAAAAAGCTGTAGAAACAGAGTCTTTAGATAGAACCGAAGAAATTAATTCTTTGTATATAGAATTTGAAGAGAGAGTAACAAATAGAAATGCGAAGTTAAGAGATGCATTTAACTACTTACTTTCTGAAAGTAAAGAACAAGAAAGCGAAGAAGTTATAGATAATATAATTAAGGTGGCTGGAGAAATAGAATCCTACTCGATACAAATGACATTTGAAGTAATACCGTCCCTTTATTCAATCATAAAAGACTACTTTATCTGTTATCAACTCGGGTTTCTTGAACTGTTAGATGCCGACAGTCTTAAAAAATTCTCAAGCTACTTAGACTTAGTTGAAACGCTTATCAAAGGGGAAGATCTAAGCGGTTTTGACAATATTATTGGTTCTATAGAAGACTTTAAGAAGCAAATTGCGTATCTGAAAACCAATCAACAAAAGACAACAAAAGTCAATCTTAATCTAATGAAAGAAAATTCTTTTGAGTTAGAAGAACCAGAATTGAACCATAGTGAAAGAGACAGCTATAAAAAAATCAGAGAAAACATCTTGTATATAAAAAATATTTTTGATTCTATAGAACAAATTGAAAGCAAATACAAAATTTATGAAGCTCTTACAAGCCTCTCAAAAATATTTCCTCAACTAAAAGAAATAGTTATCGAAGCGAAACAAATTAATCAAATTGACATTGCTCGTTTAGCAGAAGCAACGTATATATTTATAAAATTTATTCAGAACTATCGAATAAACCCATTTGAAAAAGAAGTTATAGAAGTTTTGAAATATATAATCTATAACTTTAAATCTTTATATCTCAATAAACAAGCAGAAGATTTAACCCTTTTTATAAAATATCTTAATAACCCTACAAAAATATTTGAGAACAATGACACCGAATAACTATGCGATTATTATGGCTGGTGGAATAGGCCAGAGGTTTTGGCCTAAAGGCACATCAAAGTTACCAAAACAATTTTTAGCAATTGAGGATGATCGTGAATCAATGATAAGGAAGACTTACAACCGTCTTCTGGGGATATTTAAACCGGTTGAGATATTTGTTGTGACGAATATTCAATATAAAAATTTAGTAAAAAAACACCTACCAAATCTTCCTGAAGAAAACATTATATGTGAACCATTTGGTAGAAATACAGCTCCTTGTATAGGGTTGGCATGTATGTATATACAACAATTTAATCATACAGCAAATGTTCTGGTTGTGCCATCAGACCACATAATAAACAATGTGGCTGAATTCCAAGAGATTGTCCTACTTGGACTCCATTTTGTACACCAAAATGGGGGAATAGTTACTCTGGGTATTCATCCAATTAGACCTGACACAGGATATGGTTATATTCAGTTTGATGAAGAGCATCAATATAAGATTAAGGTTGGGAATAGAGAAGATATTGTGTATAAAGTTAAAACTTTTGCAGAAAAACCAAATGTTGAAACAGCACAAGCTTTTCTTGATAGCGGAGATTTTTTATGGAATAGTGGAATGTTTATATTTCGAGTTGATACTATGATGGCAGAGCTCAAAGAAAATTTATCAGAAATATATAACACGCTAATTGAACTGGAGGGAGAATTACACGCGGGTGATTTTGAGAAAAAATTGGAGCTTGCCTACTCCAAAATCAAGGGTATTTCTATTGACTACGGAGTTATGGAAAAATCCTCTAAAGTTTATACAATCAAAAGCCACTTTGATTGGAGTGATGTAGGTTCTTGGGATGAAATTTATAAAATAAAAAACAAAGATAAAAACGGAAATGTCAAAATAGGACGAACGGTAACATTAAATACAAAAAATTGTTTAATTATAAATGATCAAAGAATTACAGCCACTTATGGAGTAGAGGATCTTTTAATTATAGATACCGATAATGGCTTACTTGTTTGTAAAAGAGAGGAATCACAAAATGTTAAGGAAATAGTAGATTACCTAAAAAGAAAAGGCTTAGACCAATTTATATAAAAAATTTTTTATATTATGAAATTAGATCATATTGGTATAGCAGTTAAATCCCTTGAAGAAAGTGTTCCCATATTTGAAAAGATATTTGGTGTAAAAGCTTCTGCCGTAGAGTATGTACCAGAACAACAGGTTAAAGTACAAAAATTAAAAATTGCCAATTGTGACATAGAGTTACTTGAGGGGACTAGTGATGATTCTCCGATTAGAAAACACATTGAAAAAAGAGGAGAAGGAATACAACACTGTTCTTTTGAAGTTTCAGATATTAATGAAGCTTTATTTCAGTATAAAAAGGAAGGGATTAAGCTTATTAATGACGAAGCACGAGTAGGAGCAGATAATAAGCTTATTGCTTTTCTGCACCCAAAGTCAACAGCCGGGGTATTAATTGAAATTTCTCAAAGTCAAACGTAGATTGAGGAACAAATATTACTTTTAATTATAGATACAAAGCTTGAGGGATAAAGGGAAAGATGAATTATCAAGAGATAACAGATAAATTTCAAGCTAAGTTAAGAAATTTGCCGGATTCCCCAGGAGTTTATGAATTTAAAGACAAACAAGGCAAAATAATTTATATTGGTAAAGCAAAATCCCTTAAGAATAGAGTAAGACAATATTTTCAATCAACAAGCCCTTCCTTTAGAATTTCGTCAATGGTTTCTAAAATATCTGATTTTGAGGTAATCAAAACGGACAGTGAAGTTGAATCACTTATCCTGGAGCTAAATCTCATAAAACAATACAAACCTAAGTACAACGTCACTCTTAAAGATGATAAAAGCTACCCTTATATAGTTATAACAAATGAACCATTTCCCCGTATATTTCCTGTTCGAAAAAAGAAAATGGATGGTTCTCGTTACTATGGTCCTTACACTGATGTAAAGACTATGAGGTACGCTCTTCGCGTTGTAAGAAATATTTTTATGATTCGTTCCTGCAAATTGAATTTAACTAAGGAAAATATAGAAAAGAAAAAATTCAAAGTTTGTCTTGACTACCATATTCAGAAATGTAGTGGTCCTTGTGAAGGATTAATTTCGGAGGAAGAATATAACAAAACAATTGAACACGTTGCAAATCTCTTGCAAGGTAAAACTAAATCTCTGATTAAAATTCTTTCAGAAGAAATGGAACGTTTTGCAAAGGAAATGAAATTTGAAGAGGCAGCAAAAATTAGAAACAAAAGAGAAGCAATAAAAGTATATTCGTCTAAACAAAAAATTATAACAGAAGATGAAGTAGACAAAGATGTTTTTGCACTTGCAGCAGAAGGAAACGATGCCTGTGGAGTGGTCCTTAAGATTAGAGAGGGCAAAGTAGTGGGTAAAAGTCAGTTTTATCTTGCTAATATTCTTGAAAAAGACAAGGATGAAATCCTTGAAACATTTCTTACAAATTATTATACAAATTCAGATTTTATTCCGGACGAAGTTTTACTTCCAGAAAACCAAGTTAATTTGGATGTTATCAAAAGTTGGCTTGAAAGCAAAAAGAATTCACCGGTAAAAATGTCTGTTCCAAAAGTTGGTGATAAAGCAAAATTAATATCAATGGTTAAAGCAAATGCTGATTTTGCACTAAGCGAGTTAAAAGTGATCAAGTTAAAAGGAAATGCAGTACCCACAGCTTTGCAATCCCTAAAAGAAGAACTAAATCTGAGCACACTGCCTATTAGAATAGAATGTTATGATATATCTCATATACAAGGTACAGATACAGTGGCATCAAGAGTTGTTTTTTTCAATGGAAAACCAAAGAGGACCTATTACAGAAAATATAAACTCATTTCGAATACTAATGTAGTAGGGGAACCTGATGATTATACTTCTATGAGAGAAGTAATATATAGACGTTTTAGTAAAGCTGAAATTAAAGACGATCCCCTCCCAAATCTTGTTGTAATAGACGGGGGTAAGGGCCAATTGTCTGCTGCTGTATGGGTGCTTGAATCCTTGGGTTATAGAATTGAAAAAAGAAATTTATCCCCAGGTATTACTAATCTACCTCAAGAAACAGAACAGAAAATTGCCGTAATAGGTCTTGCTAAGAAACTGGAAGAAATTTATTTTCCCGATGAATCACTACCTTTTACTCTTTCTAAAAGTTCTCCAGGTTTACGTCTATTACAGAGAATTAGAAACGAAGCGCATAGGTTTGCAGTTGAATACCATAAAAAATTGAGAAAGAAAAGAACATTGCGAACAGAACTTACAGAAATTGAAGGAATTGGAGAAAAAACAGCTGTGAAATTATTGACAACATTTAACTCGGTAGAAAACATTAAAACAATTTTGACAGAGAAGCCAGAAGAACTAACAAAAATTGTATCTACTAAAATTATAGAGAAACTTAAAAGAGCTTTTGATTTAAAAACACAGAAATAACAAGCAGGTAAATATTTTATATGGCAAAAACTAAAGCACTAAAAACATTTGTATTAGATACAAATGTAATATTGCATGATTCAAGCTGTATACACAATTTTAAAGAAAACGATATAATAATCCCAATTACAGTAATAGAAGAACTTGATCACTTTAAAAGAGGTAGTCAAGTAATAAACCTTAACGCACGAGAGTTTGCGCGAACGCTGGATTCTTTAACAGGCTCGGCGCTTTTCAACGGAGGGGTAAAACTAGGAAGGGGCAAGGGGAGGGTTAAGATTGCTATTTTCAGGGGGTTAAACGAAGAAATAAAAACTATCTTTAGGGAAGACAATCATGACCACCGGATTCTAAGTACAACACTTGATATTCAAAAGGAATTAACAGATAAACGTACTGTAATTTTAGTATCAAAAGACGTTAATTTGCGAATGAAAGCCAAGGCACTCGGAATTGTAGCAGAAGATTACACTACAGACAGAATCACAAACATAGAAGAGCTGTACAGCGGTAAGGGAATAATAGAAGACTTTAATGATGCAGAACTTTCAAAAATTTTTTATCCGCCTTATTACATTCCTGCTAACAAAGGATTAAAAAAAGACAAAAGTGAACAGCACCCGAACAAGTTTTATATACTTAGAAATAACTATCGCTCTGTTCTTGCTTGTTTAGATAAAGAAAAAATGTTTTTACATCGTATAGAAAAAAATTCAGCTTATGGAATTAAACCTAAAAATGCTGAGCAGACTTTTGCAGTAAATGCCCTGACAAATTTAGAAATACCTCTTGTAACAGTAACTGGTAAAGCAGGTACAGGTAAAACCTTACTTGCTCTTGCTTCAGCGCTGCAGGTCAGAAAATACTACAGACAGATATATGTTGCACGTCCCGTTATCCCGTTAAGTAACAAGGATATTGGATTTTTACCAGGGGATGTGGAAAATAAATTAGCACCTTATATGCAACCAATATGGGATAATTTAAAAGTTATACAAGATCAATTTATCGAAACAGATAAAATGTACACTGCTATTAACTCTTTTGTGAAAGACGAAAAATTAATTGTAGAACCTTTGAGTTATATCCGAGGAAGAAGTCTGCAACGTATTTATTTTATTGTTGATGAAGCACAAAATCTTACACCCCATGAAATAAAAACTATTATTACACGCGTTGGCGAAGGTACGAAAATAGTATTTACAGGGGATATATACCAAATTGATCATCCTTATCTTGATTCTCAATCGAATGGATTGTCATACTTGATTGATCACTTTAAAGGTCAGAAATTATATGCTCACATTAATCTTGAAAAAGGTGAGCGCTCTGCTTTAGCAGAATTAGCAAGCAACCTTTTATAGAATTATAAAAGTATCAGAAAAAATGAAAATAGGTTTTTTGCAATTTAAACCTCAGTTTGGTAACGTTCAGAACAATATTGCAAGAATAGAAAAGTTGTTAGTGGGAGAGAAGTTTGATTTGATAGTTCTTCCAGAACTATCAAATTCAGGTTATTTGTTTACCAACCGCAACGAAGTTGAAAATTTTTCCGAGGAGGTTGGGGAAGGAATTTTTTCAAGAATGTTACGGAAAATTGCGTTTGAAAAAAACTCTTATATAATTGCGGGTCTTTGTGAAAAGTATAAAAGGGGACAGAGCATAAAGTTTTTCAATTCAGCACTTTTAGTTTGTCCAAAAGGAGATATTTTTGTATATAGAAAAATTCACCTTTTTGCTGAAGAATCAAAATGGTTTTTTCCAGGAAACATTCCATTTACAGTTCATACTATTAAAGGAGTTTTTGGAACAGTAAAAATTGGGTTAATGCTTTGTTTTGATTGGATATTTCCAGAGGCTGCGCGGACCCTTGCGCTCAAAGGATCACAAATTATTTGTCACCCCTCAAATCTGGTAATGCCTTATTGTCAAAAAGCTATGTTTACTCGAGCGGTTGAAAACAGAGTTTTTATTATTACCGCTAATCGGGTTGGATCTGAAACTCATAAAAGTAAGAAACTTAATTTTACAGGAAATAGTGTAATAGTAGACCCTAAAGGAAATTATTTAGCAGTTGGAAGCCGACAAAAAGAGGAGATTCGTATAGTTGATATTGATCCTAGAGAAGCTTTGAGCAAAAAGGTAGATTCTGGTAATGATGTTTTTAAAGAACGAAGAGCCCAATTTTATTTCCTTAAATAGACACTATAAACTCAGTATATTTATGAAAAATAAACTTTATGATATATTTATGTGTTAAGCAATACGAAAGTAGCTAGAAATGGGAAAGGCAAAAAAGCTATTTCTTTGGCTTTTATTAACTCTTACTGTATCTTCTTGCATAAAAATCCATAAAGATATGAACTATAAAGAACTAACTCCAGAAGAGAAAAGAGTTATTCTCTATAAAGAAACAGAACCACCGTTTAGCGGGATTTATTACCAGCATTTTGAGAAAGGGACTTATGTTTGCAAGAGGTGTGGCTTGCCACTTTACAAGTCAGAGACAAAATTTGATTCTGGATGTGGCTGGCCCAGCTTTGATGAAGAAATAGCCGGTTCTGTAAAGAAAATTCCCGATCCAGATGGAATCAGAACAGAAATAGTGTGCTCTAATTGTGGAGCTCATTTAGGACACGTTTTTTATGGGGAACAATTTACCCCGAAAAATACGAGGCATTGTGTTAACTCAATTTCATTAGATTTTATTTCGGACACGACTACTGAAAATCAAGAAAGAGCAATTTTTGCGGGAGGATGTTTCTGGGGGGTAGAGTATTACTTTCAAGGTTTACCTGGTGTCTTGAAAACTACAGTAGGATATACAGGGGGCTATACTGAAAAACCAACTTACGAAGATGTATGTTCTGGAATAACAGGACATGCAGAGGCTGTTGAAATTGTGTTTGATCCACAACAAATAAGTTATGAAGAACTATTAAAACTTTTTTTTGAAATACATGATTTTACCCAAGTTAATAGACAAGGGCCTGACATTGGTGAACAGTACCGAACAGAAGTTTTTTATGTAACGGAGGAACAGAACACAAAAGCTCAAGAAGCAATAAATTTACTAAAAAGTTTAGGGTATAATGTTGCAACAAAAGTTACTAAATTAGGACATTTTTGGGAGGCGGAGGAATATCATCAAAAGTATTATATCAAAAAGGGAACCTCTCCATATTGTCATTTTAGAAGAAATATCTTTCAAAAGTAAAGGAAAATGGTACTTATAGATAATAATAACATTACAGATGCGACTGTTAACCTTGCACTTGAAGAATACAGTGTTAGAAATCTTGATACAAGCAATGAAGATTATGTTTTATTTTACATAAACAGTCCATCGATAATCATTGGAAAGCACCAATGTACAATTGAAGAAATTAACTATCCTTATGTGCGAGAGAAAAACATACAGGTAGTAAGACGAATATCAGGAGGGGGAGCGGTTTATCATGACTTTGGTAATTTGAACTTTAGTTTTATCACCCGCCATACGGATGATAACATAAATAATTTTAAGAAATTTACACAGCCTGTTATTGAAGCATTACGCTCATTGGGGATTTCTGCTGAAACAACAGGCCGTAATGATATAGTTGTTGATGAACGAAAAATTTCGGGAAATGCACAATTTACAAATTTAAATTCAATGTTTTCACATGGGACTCTGTTATTTGATTCAAATCTCGATGATGTTGTTCAGGCGCTTAACGTTAAATTAGACAAGATAAAAAGTAAAGGAATTAAATCTATAAGAAGTAGAGTTGCAAATATTAAAGAATTTTTGAAGAGCCCTATGAGCATAGAAGAATTTAAATCAGTTTTAATTCAGCACATTTTTAAAGGAGAACCTCACATATACCGTCTTGATGAAAAACAATGGGAAGAGGTTTATAAATTGTCAAATACTAAATATCGAAATTGGGAATGGAATTTTGGCAGATCTCCTGAATTTAATATTCAGAAAATCCATCGTTATGATTTTGGGCAGATTGATGCAAGAATAGAAGTAAAGGACGGAATTATACAAAACATAAAACTGTATGGTGATTTTTTAGGACAAGGAGATGAAGCAGAAATAGAAAAACTCTTGATAGGTATAAAGTATAAAGAAAACGATATCTTACGGGCATTAAAAAATGTAAATTTAAATTTTTATTTTGGAAATATTAGCAAAGAAAATTTTGCAAAATTTTTATGTCATTAACTAACTAAAGATAATGAGAAAGAAAAGTCAAGAATTTTTAACAAGATATTTGAACAACCCTTCCCCAACAGGGTTTGAGGATTCTGGACAAAAACTGTGGTTAGAATACATAAAACCATATGTTGATGATTATATTAGCGATATCTATGGTACTGTAGTAGGGGTTGTGAATCCTAAGGCAGAATATAAAGTTGTGATAGAAGCCCATGCAGACGAAGTTTCATGGTTTGTAAATTACATAACCGACGAGGGATATATTTATTTAAAACGAAATGGAGGAGCAGATCATCAAATAGCTCCCTCTAAGCGAGTTAACATCCATACAGAGAAAGGAATTGTTAAAGCGGTATTTGGTTGGCCTGCAATTCACATCAGGGATAGACAAAAAGAAGAACCCCCAACATTAAAAAATATCTTTCTTGATTGTGGGTGTGAATCCCGAGAAGAAGTTGAAAAGCTCGGCATACATACAGGATGTGTTGTGACATTTGATGATGATATGTTTGTATTAAACGATAAGTATATAGTAGGTAGAGCCCTTGACAACCGACTTGGAGGTTTTGCGATTGCCGAGGTTGTTAGATTATTGAAAGAAAACAAAAGAAGGTTGAAATTTGGTCTTTATGTTGTAAACTCAGTACAAGAAGAAATAGGCTTACGAGGTGCCCAAATGATTGCAAATAGAATAACTCCAAATTTAGCATTAATTACAGACGTCTGTCATGATACACATTCACCTATGTATGAAAAGAAAAGCGAGGGGGATATCAAATGTGGAAGGGGCCCAGTCTTAACTTACGGACCTTCGGTACAAAGAAATGTTCTAAGGTTATTAATTAATACTGCAGAAGAAAAGAAAATAAGAATTCAACGTAATGCTGTATCGTCAAGCACAGGCACCGACACTGATGCTATAGCATATTCCGGTATGGGCGTAGCGTCAGCACTGGTATCAATTCCATTAAAATATATGCACACAACTGTTGAGATGGCACATACTGAAGATGTGGAGTTAGTTATCAAACTCATTTACGAAGTTCTCTTAAGGATAAAACCTTTTGAAGATTTTCGCTATATAAAATAAAGTGAGTCTGTACTATGTCTAATAATAAACTTGACAAAATAATAATAGTGGGCGATAGAGTACTAATTAAGCCCAAAACATTTGATGATCGTACAAAAACAGGACTGTATTTACCCCCTGGAATTCAGGAAAAAGAAGTAGTACAAAGTGGTTATGTTATGAAAGTAGGACCAGGTTACCCTATTCCACATTACAGTGATAATTTTGATGAACTATGGAAAGGTATTGAAGAGGAAATTAAGTATATTCCATTGCAGGTAAAAGAAGGAGATCTTGCTCTCTTTTTGCAAAAAGGAGCTGTGGAAGTGGTCTATGAAGATGAAAAATACTATATAGTTCCACAGCATTTGATTTTAATGGTAATTAGGGAAGATGATTAGTTTATAAGCAAGTTAAAAGGAGAAGCTTATTAACCCCTTTTTGAGGTAAAGGTTTTTTTAATAAAGAAAATTAAGAAAGGTATTTTTTATATAAATCAATTAAACTATATTAATCATTTATATGTTAGAAATTAAAAGCATTAGTAAATATGAAAGAATTAGTAACCTTAATATTATTGGTTTTTGCTACTTTCCGAATGGGGGTTAGCCAAACAGCAGACACCTATTTTCAACAGGGTATCAATGAACTGAACCAAGGAAATATTGAAAAAGCTATTGAAAATTTTACTAAAGGTATTGAACTGAAACCTGATGAACCTGCAGCTTATACAAATCGTGGAATAGCATATCTTAAATTAAGAAATTATGAAAAGGCAACGAATGATTTCAACAAAGCTGTTGAGTTAAACTCTGAAGATATTAAAGCTTATTTTTATCGAGGTTTAAGTTTTTCTCAGCAGGAAAAATATGATGATGCAATCAATAGTTTTACAAAGGCAATAGAAATCGAACCCCTATATGATAATGCGTACAATGAAAGAGGATTAGTGTACTATTATCAGCAAAAAGATTCGCTTGCTATAATTGATTTTACAAAAGCTATAGAAAATAACACGGAGTTTGTGGAAGCTTATAATAATCGAGGGTATGTATATTATTTAAACAACCAACTTGATAAAGCACTCGCTGATTTTAATAAAGCTATAGAGCTTAATCCTGGATTTGCAAAAGCATACTACAACAGGGGCTTTACATATTATAAACAGAAGCTTTTTAGTGAAGCATTGTTTGATTTTAATAAAGCTCTTGAATTGAATGTAAAGTTCAAAGACAAATTGACACCTTATATTGATGACATCAATAAGATCTTAAATTCACCTAAAGAAGAAACTAAGCAGTAATTTGTTGTCATATCTTTTGTGAGAACGGGGGTCTATTATGAGAATAATAGACCCCCGTTCTTAATGCTTTATTCAGAGATAAAAAATTAGATATTATTAGAAAATTAAAATAGTTAAATTCCTTGTTACGTTTTAACTTAATTTAATATAAAAGCTGAAAATGGGAAAAAAATATGTTTATTATTTTGGGGGTAAGAAAGCAGAAGGAAAAGCTCATATGAAAGAGTTATTGGGAGGTAAAGGAGCAAACCTTGCCGAGATGGTGAATCTTGGTCTACCTGTCCCAGCTGGATTTACCATTACAACAGAGGTATGTACAGCTTATTACAAAAATAAAGGAAAATATCCTAGAGAGTTAAAATTCCAGGTTCTAAACGCACTAAGAAGAGTAGAGAAACAAATGGGGGCAAAATTTGGAGATAAAGAAAACCCACTGCTTGTATCAGTTCGTTCTGGTGCAAGAAGTTCAATGCCGGGAATGATGGAAACTGTACTTAATGTAGGGCTTAATGACGAAACACGTGAAGCTCTTATTAAAAAGACAAACAACCCACGTTTTGTATACGACTCCCAGAGAAGATTGATACAAATGTATTCTGATGTTGTTATGGAAAAGGCGGCGGGAATAGAGCCTGATGAAGGGCAAGGGATTAGACAGCAACTTGAACTGGAACTTCAAAAGATAAAAGAAGAAAAAGGTTATAGTTCAGATACCGAGTTAACCGCAGATGATCTAAAAAAGCTTGTTGAAATATATAAAGAAAAAGTAATCGAGGTATTAGGGAAAAAATTCCCCGAGGACCCTATGGAACAACTCTGGGGGGCCATAGGTGCAGTGTTTCAAAGTTGGAATGGTAAAAGGGCAGTTGCTTATAGAAAAATAGAAGGAATACCTGATGATTGGGGAACCGCTGTTAATGTTCAATCTATGGTTTTTGGTAATATGGGAGATAATTCTGCGACAGGTGTTGCTTTTACTCGTAACCCTGCTACTGGAGAGAATTTGTTTTATGGAGAATGGTTGCCTAATGCTCAGGGTGAAGATGTAGTTGCAGGTATTAGAACTCCCAATCCATTAAATGAGAGTGGTAAAGGGGAACACAATAAAAATCTCCCCTCTTTAGAAATTGTAATGCCAGCAGTTTATAAACAGCTTGATAAAATTCGCCGTAAGCTTGAGAAACATTATCGTGATATGATGGATATTGAATTTACTATTCAAGAAGGTATTCTTTATATGCTTCAATGTCGCATTGGAAAAAGGAATGGGACAGCAGCTGTTCGTATGGCAGTAGATATGTATAAAGAGAGACTTATAGATAAAAAGGAAACTGTTTTAAGAGTAAAACCAGAACAGCTTGATGAACTTTTACATCCTGTCCTTGATCCGGCAATAGAAAAAACAGCACAATTGCTTACCAAAGGCTTGCCGGCCGGACCGGGTGGTGCGACTGGAAAAATTGTTTTCACTTCGAAGGATGCAGTTGAGTGGGCTAAAAAAGGTGAAAAGGTTATTTTGGTGAGAGAAGAAACTAACCCTGAAGATATTGAAGGAATGAGAGCAGCAAATGCTATTCTTACTGCCCGAGGTGGAATGACCTCTCACGCAGCACTTGTTGCACGAGGATGGGGTAAGTGTTGTATAGTTGGAGCAGGAGAACTTGAAGTCGATATTAAAACAAAAACATTGCAAGTTAATGGAATAATTTTAAAAGAAGGAGACTGGATTTCTCTTAACGGAACAAAAGGATACATCTACAAAGATAAAGTACCTATGATAGATGTAAATATTAATAATCCCATTCTTAAAGAGTTCTTAAGTATTTGTGATAAAGTTAAGAAATTAAAAGTGAGAGCAAATGCAGATACTCCTGAAGACGCTTTTAGAGCACGGGAGTTTGGGGCAGAAGGTATTGGTTTATTTAGAACCGAACATATGTTTTATGGTAAAGGCTCTGAACATCCGCTGTTTTTGCTCAGGAAAATGATTATGTCAGAAGATTCTAAGGAGAGACAACAAGCGCTTGATGAGCTCTTTCATTATATAAAAGAGGATGTTAAAGGAACTCTTCGGGCTATGGATGGGTTTCCTGTTACAATTAGAACTCTTGATCCACCACTCCATGAGTTTATTCCTGAAGACGAAAACGAAAAACAGCAATTAGCAGAAAGTATAGGAATTGATATGAAAGAATTTGAACTGCGCGTTGAAAAAATTAGAGAAAATAATCCAATGTTAGGACATAGAGGTGTAAGACTTGGGATTACTTATCCTGAAATTACGGAAATGCAAGTTAGGGCAATTCTTGAAGGTACAGCAGATCTTATTAAAGAAGGACTGACACCATTGCCTGAAATAATGATACCGGTTGTTGGTATTGATCTAGAATTGAAACACCAATATGAAATTATTGAAAGGATTTATAAAAGAGTACTTGAGAAATACAAAATTAAAAAAATTCCGTATAGTGTAGGTACAATGATTGAGATTCCACGTGCAGCTCTGACGGCAGATCAAATTGCCAAATATGCTCAATTTTTCTCATTTGGTACTAACGACCTTACACAAATGACTTTTGGATTTTCTAGAGATGATATAGGTGGGTTTTTACCTGAATACCTCAAATTGAAGATTTTAAATGTAGACCCCTTCCAGGAAATTGATGAAAATGGAGTTGGAAGGTTGATGCAAATAGCTGTAGAGAAAGGACGGTCAACAAACAAAAATCTCAAAATTGGTATATGTGGTGAACACGGAGGGGATCCGAACTCGATTGCTTTTTGTCACAGACTCGGTTTAAATTATGTAAGTTGTTCCCCATTTCGGTTACCAATAGCAAGACTTGCTGCGGCAAGAGCTAATGCAGAATAAAATTTTATTAAATACAGCAGGAAATTCCTGCTGTATCTGTTTTTTTTCAACACTACAGCTTTAATTATTCTCTGATCAATAATTTGTTATGTGTTGGTAAACAACAAGAATGGATTTTTGTGATTAAATCATTTATGAAAATTGTAAGCAAGTAACTTCTTTTACAAGAGTACTCAAAAACATTAGGAGTGTTGGCTTTTATGATCTATCGAGTATAGTTATTGTAATTCTACTGCTCTTCTAATATCTTATCCTTTGTTCTTTAACAAAAGCAGGAGTTGATTTAGAGAAACATCTTAAGAGGAAAGTGTACGGGAAAAAGTAAAGTCAAAAATTACTAATATCACGTCCGAATAAAATTGTTTTCGACCAATCAAACAGAACGAGTATTTTATTTTTCAAACTAACAAGCTTGGTCAGGTATACAGTTCTCCAGAACAAGAATGTTAAAAACCCAGAGCTTTTAAAAAAAGTTGTATCTGCAAGAGCTTTATTATTACCAATATAAGCTAACATTCCAAATTTACGGGGCTTAAATCCTTTTTGGGTTTTCGGTTTGTTGAAACGTTTAGCAAGAAAATAGCCTTGTTGCTGAGCAACCTGTGCTGTTGCGGGTAGCTCTTGCCCTTCTATAGTTGCACAGTCACCTATAGCGAATATGTTTTCATAGAAACTTGTATCGTCTTTTTTGACCCTAAAGTTTCTATCAATAAAAATTTTACCGTTTTCACTTTTTTGAAAAGGAGTATCTTTGACCAAGGAAGTTGGTGAATTACCAGTTGCCCAGACTAAAAGTCCATATTCAATTGAGGTAGAATCATTAAGTATTATATGATTGTTGCTTACAAAAATAACTTGGGAATTTGTTTTGAGTATAATTTTTTCCCGGCTGAAAATTTTCATTGTATAGCGACTTAAAGTCTCATCAAAGGTTGAAAGTATATTCTGTTTGGCTTCAATCAGGTAGATTTTGACAAGGTTTGCTACCTTTCCGTATTTTTTCTTTACATCTTCGATAAAGTCATGTAATTCAGCTACAAATTCAACCCCAGTTGGTCCTCCGCCACAAACCACAAAAGTCAAATGTTTTTGTTTTTCGGTTTCGCTAAGTTCTGGTAATGAAGCATTCTCAAAACAGTCTATCACTTTATTTCTTATTTTTCTGGCGTCAGAAAGCTCCTTTAAAAATAAAGCATTTTCCCAAACACCAGGAATTCCATATGTATTTGTAACTTCTCCTACAGCAATTACGAGAACATCAAAATATAAAGAAAAAATTTTTTTTGTATCTGTATCTTCACATATAACGGATTTATTATCAGGACGAATTGTTTTACATTCTGATTGAATAAAACGTATTTTTTGCAAATTTCGAACAGGCTCTATTATACTTCTAAATTCAATTGTTCCTACTGTTGTTTGGGGCAATAAAGGAGTGAATAAAAAATGATTTCTTTTGCTAATGACAGTAACAGTAAATAAGTTTCTATTAAGTTTTTTTAAAAAACTAAAAGCAGCAAATCCACTTCCGAGAACGAGAATATTTTTATTCTTTTGCATTTACTGACTAATAATCGCTTATTATATTTAACAAATTTAAGGGGAAATAAATTTATATGAAGAGTTACAGGAAAGAATTATGGTTTCAAACCAAAACCCGCAGGGAGTTTATTAACATTACTGGAGAAATTGAAAAATGTCTTGAAGAAAGCAGAATCAAAGAAGGTTTGTTATTATGTAATGCAATGCATATAACATCAAGCGTTTTCATTAACGATGATGAAGGAGGTTTACATAGAGATTTCGAAAGATGGCTGGAAAAACTTGCTCCTGAAAAACCATATTCCCAATACGAACACAATGTGTACGAAGATAATGCAGATGCCCACCTTAAACGTACTATTATGGGACGGGAGGTGATTATAGCTATTACAAATGGGAAATTAGATTTTGGTCCCTGGGAACAAATTTTTTATGGTGAATTTGATGGTATGCGGCGGAAACGGGTCCTGGTAAAAATAATAGGAACCTAAGAATACTACCACATTTGTCAAATCCAACAAATTTAATTTTAATTATATATAAGGTCTAATCTTGTCTATTATATAACCTTTTGGAACAGCACCAACTATTTGTTCAACTACAGCACCATTTTTGAAAAGCAATAAAGTTGGAATACTTCTAATCCCGAATCTTGTAGGAACTCCAGGATTATTATCAACATCTAACTTTCCTACCTTTAGTTTCCCCTGATATTCCTGTGCAAGTTCTTCTACAATGGGTGCAATCATTCTACAAGGCCCACACCATACAGCCCAGAAGTCAATTAAAACAGGAATATCCGACTTCTCAACTTCCATAGTGAAATTTGTATCAGTGATTTCTACCGGATGCATTTAAACTATTCCTTTCTTTTATTTTTTATAAAATTGCAAAATTTATTTTTGTTTTAGTATTAAATTTTTTTCCCCCACTAATTGTTTTGCAGCCTTCAAGAATTCAGCAGTGGGTTTTATCATAATATCTTTTGATATGAGTAATTCAGTGGTTCCTTTTCGCGTGAGACGGAAGAAAACGTGGGAATAGCCTGGGTATTGTAAGGACAGAGAATAAATTTTTTCAACGAAGTCATTGTTCAGATGAAATTCGTTGATATCAAAAATTATTCCATAAATATTGTTTTCTTTGAACGACTGTAGCGAAAAAATATCTTCAACGAGTAATTTCATACTATTACCATTTTCGGTAAACTTGCCTTCCACCACAACTATGTTATCATTTTCGAATAGATATGGTTTGTTTTCGTATAAAGAACTGAATGCAATACAATTACCAGTTCCATAAAGATCTGTCAAGTCGAATGTTGCAAACTTGTTATTTTTTTTCGAAGATTTAATTTCTAAATTGCTAATCACCCCGCACATTCTAACTGTACCAAGTTTATCAACCTCCTCTGCAAATGATTTCTCTGCGAAAGTAAAATTAACAAGTTTTTCTACTTCTTTACGATGAGGTTCCAGGGGATGCCCGGAAAGGTAAAAACCAATAATTTCTTTTTCTTTCTTGAATTTTTCAATTTCACTGAAATCCTCTACATTTTGCAAATTTGGGACTTGCATTTCTGCAGGTTGAAGGTTGTCAACAAATAGAGGATTTTGTTCCCTTGCGACTTTAAAAGACTTATTTTTGTTGACATAATTAAGAATCTGTTCGAGGTTGACTAATAGTTTTTTTCTATTGGGTTCAATACTGTCGAATGCTCCAGCAAGTATCAAGCTTTCAACGGTTCTTTTAATTACTAAACTTGAATCTATTCTCAAAAGAAAATCTGTTATACTTTTATAGGGACCGTTTTTATTTCTTTCTTCTACTATCTTTATTGCTGGTTTTTCACCAACATGTTTGAGAGCACTCAATCCATAAACTATTTGTCCACTTGTTTGTTTTGTGTCTCCATAAATAATTTTAAAACTCACATCACTTTGATTAATATCCGGAGGAAGTAATTTTATTTTAAGCTTTTTACACTCTTCTGCAAGTAGCTGTAATTCAGATTCATCATCTTTTCTTGTGTCCATTGATACGGCCAGGAATTCTAAGGGATAGTGAGTCTTTAAGTAAGCAGTATAGAATGCCAACACAGAATAAGCAACAGCATGTGATTTGTTAAAGCCATAATCAGCAAAGCTTAAAATCAATTGAAAGATTTCTTCAGCAAGTTTTTTGTTCACTCCATTCTTAACAGCTCCAGTAACAAAATCTTGTTTGACTTGAGCCATCTTTTCTTTAATTTTCTTCCCCATTGCTTTTCTCATATTGTCCGCCTGAGCCATTGTGAAACCTGCAATTTCTCGTGCGATTTGCATTACCTGTTCTTGATAAACGATAGTCCCGTAGGTTTCCTTTAAAACGGATTCCATCTTAGGATGCATATAAGTTATAGGTTTTCGCCCAAATCGTTTTTCAATAACCTCTGGAATAAGTTTCATAGGGCCTGGCCTGTAAAGTGCATTCATCATAGCAAGATCATTGATATCTTTTGGTTTTAGTTTTGCAAGATATTCTCTCATATTATTCTTGGAAAATTGAAAAACACCAATTGTATTACCTGAAGCAAATAACTCGTAAGTTTTTTTGTCAGTAAGATCAATTTTATCTGTAGTAAGGTCAATTCCATACCTCTTATTAACAAGGTCGAGAGTTCTCTTGATAACTTTTAATTCTTTTAAACCGAGGAAATCTATTTTAATTAAGCCAGCATCTTCAAGTTGATTCATATCATACTGTGTACAGTAAACAGGTTCCTTTGCTTCATTTTTAGCCAATGAAAGGGGAACATAATCAGTAACGTCTGAAGGGGCAATGACAATACCCGAAGCATGAATAGATGCATTTTTGTTTAAGTTCTCCAGTGTGCTTGAGTATAAAAACAAACTTTTTTTTCTTGCCTTTTCCTCTGAGGTCCCTGATTCGAAATATGCTTTGAATTCGGGGACTTCTCCTATGCACTCATTTAATAGTTTCAACTTTCCAAACAACATAGGAATTAATTTAGTCAATTCATTTATTTCGCTGAATGAAAAATTTAAAACTCTTCCTACATCTTTTAGAACCCCCCGAGCTGCTAATTTATTGAAGGTAATTATTTGAGCGACAGAATTTTCCCCATATGTTTCCTTTGCATATTGAATTATTTCATCCCGTCTATCATCCTGGAAATCAACATCAATATCTGGCATTGATATTCTTTCAGGATTTAAGAACCTCTCGAACAGTAGATTATACTTCAAAGGATTAATTTCTGTAATTCCAAGACAGTAACAAACAAGACTACCAGCAGCACTGCCCCGACCGGGTCCAACAAGTATTCCTCTCTTCTTTGCAACGTTGATAAAATCTTGAACAATAAGAAAATACCCAGAAAAATTCATTTTCTTGATAATATCTAATTCATATCGTAGCCGAGCTATTGCCTCCTTATTTGCATTGGGAATACGTTTTTTCAGACCCTCAAAGGCAAGTTTCTCAAGATATTCGTCAAGCGTTTTTGAACTATCACCTTCGGGAATATTAAAGCGAGGCATATAATGGCGAGTCAAATCAAGCTCGAGGTTACACTTCTCACTTATTTCAATTGTTGAATCTATTGCTTCAGGAAAATCTTTGAACAAATTAATCATTTCCTTTTGGGACTTGAAGTAAATTTGATCTGTACCGTATCGCAGATTAGTAAGAATTTCCTGTGAGGAAACATTCTTGCTACTTTTTGCCATTAAATGGAGGTAAATGTTATGAGCAATAGCATGTTCTTTCTTTATGTAATGAACGTCATTTGTAGCCACCAGTTTTACACCAAGGTCCTTTGCAATTTTTGGAAGATACAGTAATACTTCCTTTTCACTTTCAATAGTTAGATGATTTTGAATCTCAAGATAGAAATCGTCTCCAAAAATATCCTTATAGATTCCTGTCATCTTTTTTGCCGTTTCAATGTCTCCAAGAACGACGTATGATGAAATTACACCATGTACGCAGGCAGATAGAGCTATAATCCCCTCCCGGTATTTATTAAGTACTTCGAGGTCAATTCGTGGTTTATAATAATATCCCTCAAGATGCCCAATTGAATTTAATTTTATCAGGTTCCTGTAACCGGTTTCGTTTTTTGCAAGCAGTACAAGATGTGCGTAATTGCTTGATAGCTGTGTAATCTGATTCTTGTTTAAGTCTTTGTCTACCACTTCAGCAGTGGGGCTAGGATTAATCATACTTCTTGTTCTATCTAATCTACTACCTTCTTGTACTACATATGCTTCAAAACCAACGATCGGTTTTATATTTGAGGACTTACATTTTTTATAGAACTCAAGGGTTCCAAACATTACTCCATGATCTGTCAGAGCAACTGCACGCATTTTGTCTGCGACAGCAGCATTGACGAGCCCTTCTATTGTGCAAATGGCATCAAGTAAAGAATAGTGGCTATGATTATGTAAGTGTACAAATTCTTTCATTTTTCCTTTCAGGTATTATATTCTCAGAAATTCTTGAATGGTAATACCAAGTTAGGAATAAAAATATTTTAAATAAAGGAATATATTTCTGGAAGTTTCAAAATTGATTTAGACAACTCTTGTTTTTGAGAGTTCTGAGAGAAATGAAAAATATTTATTGTTTCACTCTTTTTATCCCTGTAACACTATTAAAATCTTTTATCTTTTGGTAAGAAATTGATACTTACAAAATATTTTGTAGCGCCATCTTATTTCTTTTTTTAGCAGAGATATTTGTGTAAGTACAGTTTAAAATTATCTTCAAATTAAGAATTTCTCCTCTTAATAATTTCTTAATATTTCCTTAATGTTTAGTTAAGCTAAAAAAAACAATTTAGTAACGTAATTTAATTATAAACCAAATAAATTTTTAAGAAAATGAAATCAACTATTACTTTTCTGCTACTGATAGCAATGTTTGTGGTAGGATGTTCAAAAAAGGATAAAACCGGAAAGAAGACTATTACAATTAAAGGTTCTGATACAATGGTTCACCTTATGAGCTCTCTTGCTGGAGAATACATGAAAAAACACCCTGACAATCAGATTTCGGTAACTGGAGGAGGATCTGGTACTGGGATAGCGGCCTTATTAAATAGAACTACTGACATCTGTGCCTCGTCTCGTGATATGCAACAGAAGGAAAAAGAAGAAGGTATGTCAAAAGGAATAAATATTGTTGAAAAAATAATAGCTTATGATGGAATAGCAATAATTGTACACCGGGATAATCCAATAGACGAGCTGACGATGGTCCAAATTAAAGATATCTTTACAGGGAAAATTAAAAACTGGAAAGAGTTGGGAGGTCCTGATCAAAAAATTTCAGCACTATCAAGAGAAAGTAATTCTGGTACATTTGTATTCTTTCAGGAGCATGTATTGTTGAAAGAAAATTTTGACCCTTCTGTAAAACTTATGCCTGCTTCTTCTGCAATAGCACAGTCAGTGAGCCAGGACAATTGGTCTATTGGTTACCTTGGATTAGGTTATTCTAAAAATGCTAACGTGAAGATTATAAAAGTAAAAAAAGATGATAACTCACCCGCTATACCCCCAAATCATAATACTGTTCTTGATAAAAGCTATCCTATTGCCAGACCATTATTTTTAATATTCAATGGGGAACCTCAAGGAGTTATGGCTAATTTTTTGGAATTTATACTTTCTGAAGAAGGGCAAAAGATAGTTGATGAGACAGGTTATATAACCTTAAAATGAATAAACAAAAGTTTAAAGCTATAATAATCAAATACTTTTTAGGAACCTGTGGTTCTGTTTCTATATTGATAGTTATATTGATTTTCTTTTTTTTATTTAAAGAATCAATTCGTTTCATCTGGGATCCTGGGCTTGACAAGTTGTTTGGTAAAACATGGAACCCGGTTTCTTTTCAAAAAGAGGAGTTTGGGATTTTACCACTTGTAACAGGATCTTTACTGGTAACATTTCTAGCTACTATAATTTCTGTTCCGTTTGGAATCACTGGTGCAATATACATATCAGAAATAGCTGGTCATAAGGAAAGAGAGTTCCTTAAACCTTTTATTGAAATTCTTGCGGGGATTCCTTCTGTAGTACTTGGTTTTTTTGGCCTTATAGTAATAGCGCCCCTGATAAAATCTGTTTTTGGATTAGATAACAGTCTTAATGCTTTAACAGGTTCAATACTTCTGGCATTTATGGCAGTGCCTACTATTATGGCAATTTCAGAAGATGCAATCAAGAGTGTTCCCCCTGATTATAAAGAAGCATCATTATCACTTGGAGCAACAAAGCTTCAAACTATCTGGAGAGTAATTATTCCTTCTGCTCTCTCCGGTATAGTTGCTTCTGTGATGCTTGGGATAGGTAGGGTTATTGGAGAAACAATGGCTGTAATGATGGTTACTGGTAATGCTCCAGTGGTAACTTTTAACCCGTTTATGTCAGTAAGAACTATGACGGCTACTATTGCGGCTGAAATGGGTGAAGTTACAATAGGCAGTCATCACTATATGGCTTTGTTCTGGGTTGGTATACTATTAATGGTTATAACTTTTGTCTTGAATTTAATTTCATATAAAGTTTTTAAAAAATACAAGAACTTTGGAAAATAAACTCCTAGGAAGAAAAAGAAAAATTGGTGAGGCAATAGTTTATACATCAATAAGAATCATTACATACCTTATTGTGATTTTTACAGCTTATGTAATTATAGATATTATAATCAATGGACTGCCGGCAATATCATGGACATTTCTAACTACAAATCCTGAAAAAAGTGGAGCAGAAGGGGGTATATTCCCTGCAATTGTAGGGAGTTTCTATCTTGTAACTGGAGCTATGGTAGTAGCACTTCCCCTTGGGGTGTTAAGTGCTATCTATCTTTCTGAATATGCAAAGACAAACAGGTTAACCCAGATAATAAGAATGACTATTGTAACGCTTGCAGGTGTTCCATCGATTGTTTTTGGTTTGTTTGGACTTGGTTTGTTTGTTATAACTCTTGATTTTGGAGCTTCAATTTTATCAGGGAGTTTGACATTGGCGTGTTTAATTTTACCCACAATAATAGTTGCAAGTGAAGAGGCACTAAAATCAGTTCCACAATATATGAGAGAAGGTAGTCTTGCTCTTGGAGCTACAAAGTGGCAAACTATTCATAAAAACGTTCTTCCATATGCTCTACCAGGTATGCTTACAGGGTCTATCTTAACTGTAGGACGAGCAGCGGGAGAAGCTGCACCAATACTTCTTACAGCAGCAGCTTTTTTTCTCCCTGAGTTACCTTCTTCTATATTTGATCAGGTTATGGCATTACCCTACCACCTTTATATACTTGCAACTCAACATCCGGACGCTCAGAAAATTTTACCTATGCAATATGGTACAGCTCTGGTTCTATTACTATTGGTTGTAGGGTTAAATTTGACTGCAATAATTGTGAGAATGAAGGTAAGAAAAAAATATAGAGGATGAAAAAAACCATTGCCGAAGAAAAATTCAAAATTCATGTAGAAAAACTGAATTTCTATTATGGAAACACCCAGGTACTTTATGATATCAATATATTAATTCCAGAGAAAAAGGTAACTGCACTAATAGGGCCTTCGGGATGTGGGAAATCAACTTTTCTCAGAACACTGAATAGAATGAATGATATTATTGATAACGCAAGAATTTATGGGAAAGTATTTATTGATGGTAAAGATATATACAATTCACAACTTAATGTTGTTAATCTAAGGAAAAAAGTAGGTATGATTTTTCAAAAGTCTAATCCATTTCCCAAATCAATTTTTGATAATGTAGCATATGGGCCAAGAATACATGGTATAAAGGATAAAAAAAAGTTATCGGAAATTGTTGAAACCTATCTTAATAAAGCAGCATTATGGGATGAGGTTAAGGATAGACTTAATGAAAATGCTTTTAGTCTGTCTGGGGGCCAGCAACAAAGGCTATGTATTGCAAGAGCATTAGCTATTAACCCTGAAATTTTATTGATGGATGAACCAGCATCTGCACTTGATCCGAAGTCAACTCTTAAAATTGAAGAGCTTGTAAACGAATTGAAGAAAGAGTATACAATTATTATAGTAACTCACAATATGCAGCAGGCAGGAAGAGTTTCTGATTATACCTGCTTCTTCTATGAAGGGCATCTTATAGAATACGGGAGAACGGAAGAAATTTTTACTAAACCAAAAGAGAAAGAAACCGAAGATTACATTACAGGTAAATTCGGTTAAAATAGGAGTATAAGAAAAATGTTGTATCATTGGCACCGTGAAATAGAGAATCTAAAGGCGGAAATATTAAAATTAGGGATTTTAGTTGAGGAGCAAATCCAAAAAGCAATAACCGCTCTTGATAAACAAGATTTAGAACTTGCTAAAGAAGTAATACGTAGTGACAAAAGAATTGATGAGTTTGAAATTCATATAGAAGAGGAATGCTTAAAAATTCTTGCACTTTACCAACCAGTTGCCAGAGAGCTCAGGTTTGTTGTTACAGTTTTAAAAATGAATAATGATCTTGAAAGAATGGGAGATCTGGCTGCTAACATTGCAAGGCATGCAAAGTTTCTTTCGAAGCAGGGTAAAATTGATTTAATAGCAGAGTTTGCTCTTATTTCGACTAAAGTTCAGGCAATGGTAAGAAAGGTCCTTGAATCTCTTGTCAATACAGACATGTACCAGGCTCGTGAGGTAATTTCTGCAGATGATGAAATAGATAGGCTTACTAATCAGTTACTAAAGAAAACTATTAAAGCGACCGAACAAAACTGTCATTATGTGAAAGAATATTTTAGTATTCGTTCAATTTCGAAGAACCTTGAACGAATTGCTGATTCTGCAACAAATATAGCAGAAGATGTTATTTATCTTTGTAGTGGAGAAATTGTGAGACATCAAGAAGAATTTTCTGGAGATGACCGGACAGAAGAGTAATTTTACTCCTATATTATGGTAAATGATTTAATGGTTTTTATTTTATTGCATAAAAATAAAATCACTTTCACGAGGCAGAGTAATGACTAAAGTTACTACTGTTATTGCCATTGATAATGTTGCATAAAACAAATTAAAGGAGAAAAAAGTATTTGATATAATACCTATTATACCAGCAATATCACACATTATATAAGCAACTACGTGAGTAGCAAAATATGATTTTAAAAAACTTTTCCCCGATAGATTCTTTAGCCTTGCCTTTTTAAGCCATATAGAGGTTATACATAATACCAAACATGTTATCATAGAAATAGTGGATAGTGGTTCCGGCTCAATTAGGGTATTTTTTTCTCCTGTATATACTCCTGCTATATAAATTAATAAAGTTGAAATAATAATTGTAAAGTTTAAGTATCTTACTCTTTTAATTTGAACCGATAATTCAATTTGCTTTACAAGAGGATTGTTAGTTTTCACCTGTTTTTTAGTATAATATAAAAAATTTTGTTTTCAAAATTAATGTTTTAAACTACATTTATCCTTATTAAAGGACAAACTGTTGGTGAACTTTAAGATAGGGTCTCTGTTTATTGTAATATCCACAGGATTGTATTTGAATCCAAACAAAATTAAGTTTATTTTTAGAAAAAAGTTTTGTAAAGTGAAAAGCAGAAAAGATTTACTTGATAGTAGTACCCAATCAGAAGATTTTGATTTTATAACTAAAGTTAGACCAAGAAAATTCGAGGAATTTATTGGTCAAGAAAAGATTAAAGAGAACCTCAAAATCTTTATACAGAGTACTAAACACTTGAAAGAGAGCCTTGATCATGTGTTGTTTACCGGTCCTCCAGGTTTGGGAAAAACAACCCTTGCACATATAATTGCCAATGAACTCAAAACAGAAATTGTTACAACTTCCGGCCCTGTAATAGAAAAGCCAGGTAATCTGGCTGGAATGTTAACAAAGTTGAAAACTGGCCAAATTCTTTTTATAGACGAAATTCACAGACTTCCAAAAATAGTTGAAGAGTTTCTATATTCTGCTATGGAAGAGTATAAACTTGATATTCTAATAGAACAAGGACCAGCTTCACGAACAATTCCAATTAAACTCGAAAAGTTTACATTAATAGGTGCTACAACCAGGCAGGGTTTACTCAGCTCACCCCTTATAGACAGATTTGGAATAACCTGTCACTTAGATTATTATACGACGGATGATCTTATGAAAATAGTAAAAAGGTCGGCACGGATTCTTAATATCCAGATCTCTGATGATGCTGCAATAGAGATTGCAAAAAGAAGTCGTGCCACTCCGCGAATCGCTAACAGATTATTAAAACGGACTAGGGATTTTGCGGTTGTAAAAGGGAATGGTACAGTTGATGTTAAAATAGCAAAATACGCTCTGGAATCACTTGGGGTTGATGAACATGGGTTGGATAAAATAGATAAAAAAATACTAGAAACAATTATTCTAAAACACAATGGTGGACCAGTAGGGCTTTCAACAATTGCTGCTTCTATAAGTGAAGATCCAGGAACGATAGAGGAAGTTTACGAACCCTTTTTACTTATAGAGGGGTTTATAAAACGAACACCAAAAGGGAGAGAAGCTACTGCTCTGGCGTATAAACATTTTGGGGTTACAAGGAGAAATATTCAGTCTGGAGACTTGTTATTTGAATCGTGATCAGTATTTAATTTATTAAGATTGTGTAAAATATTTCTTTTGAAACCTTCATACCGAGTCCTTTTGATAGCCGAAGAGGCAAACTCTTTTTCGAATTCTTCTTTTTTAATTTTTAGTAATTCATCGAAGGACTTATTATATATCCTTTTACTGGGCAAGAATCCTAACTCATTTGTAACAAACTTGTGCTTGTTGTAAGGACATACTTCCTGACAAATATCACATCCAAAAACCCACCCGTCCAGCTCTATATATGGAGGGATCTCTCCTTTGTTTTCGATGGTGAGGTAAGAAATACAAAGTGAAGCATCAAGTTTGTACTTTTCAACCAGAGCACCTGTTGGACAAGCGTTTATACAAATATTACAAGTTTCACACATATCTTCTACCGGTTGATCATACAGTAATTCCCGATCAATCAAAATTTCTGATAGAAAAAAGAAACTACCAATTCCCGGAGCGATAACGTTAGTGTTTTTCCCCATCCACCCAATCCCTCCTCTAACTGCCCATACTTTTTCCATTATAGGTCCATCGTCAACGTAATACTTGATTTTGATTTTATTATCAGCTTCTTTAATCTTATTAGTCATCTCTTTAAGCTTCTTTTTCAGTACTTTATGGTAATCCACTCTTCCCCATGCATATCGTGAAACTTTTGCTATGCTTTTACCAGAAGGATGTAGTTCTCGGCTATCATACAGATATGCCAGTGACACAACAGATTTTACATTTTCAAGAATCAATGAAGGATTAGTTCTCTTTTCTAATGATTTTTCTAACCAGAACATTTCTGCAGAGTATTTTGATTCAATCCAATGTTTCAAATAATCGAATTCGGAATCAAGCTTCTCTGCAGGTGCAACTCCACATTTTATAAACCCGTATTCTTTTGCGAGAGTCTTTATAAGAGTTGTAAGTTTAGCAGTATCCATTGCTAAAACTTAAAATTTAAAATTAAAATGGTCTGAATCTATTTTAACAAATACATTATTATTCTGTACATGAACTTTATATATCTTCAAGGAGCCAACTGCTGACTTTTTAGGGGAACCAGTTACAGCACAGTAAGTGTAGTGATGTACAGGACAAGTAATTTGTGAGTTTTTTAAAAAACCTTTGAACAGCTTATGAACATGATTGTGAGGACAGACATTACTAAAAGCGAAAATTCTATTACCCTCTCGAAAAACAGCTATTTCCTTTTCATTGATGCAAAATAATCGTCCGATTCCTTCAACAAGTTCATCAAAAGAACATAATCTAACAAGTTTTTCCAAAATAATAATGGGGTTTGTTGTTTAAATTCCAAACACCTGTTCGAGTCTTGCCAATTTAATCAACTCAATTACTTTGTTATTTAAATTTTGAACTATCAGTTTCTTCCCTTTTTCTCTCTCCAGTCTTTCTGCTAATAAAAGACAGGAAAGTCCCGAGCTGTCACATCGTGTAACTTCTTTTAAATCAATAACAAATTGATTGTTAATTTCCCGTTGTAAGAAAAGTAGTTCTGTTTTTAGTTCCGGGGCAATTTCTGCGCCAAGATTTTTTTCTTTGAGCTTAAAAATTGTCTTGTCTTTTTGTTTATCTATTTCGTATCTCATATTAATGTTTTCTAATATGTGTATGTGTTTTTCTTTGGGTTCCCGTTTGTGGTGGGGCTTTCAGTAAAGCTTTTCTGCTTAGTTTAAATTTACCTAATTCGTCAATTCCAATAAGTTTGACCTTAATTTTGTCTCCTACTTTAAGCACATCAGAAACTTTATTGATTCGTTTGTAGTCAATTTCACTAATATGTAGCAAGCCTTCCTTGCTTGGAAGAAATTCTACAAAAGCTCCAAAATCTTTGATGATTTTAACTGTTCCTTCATATACCTTTCCAACCTCTGGAACTTCTGTAAGTAATGAAATCATTTTTATCGCAATATCCGCTCCTTCTTTATTCGTGGAAGCAATTGTAATTTTCCCATCGTCAGCAATATCAATTTCGCATTTACTTTCAGCAATAATATTTCTGATGGTCTTCCCTCCCGGACCTATAACAGACCCTATCATATCTACAGGAACGGTAATTGTATATAAGTGAGGAGCGTATTTGGATATATTTTCTCGTGGTTCTGCAATGGTTTTGTTCATAGTGTCGAGAATATATAAACGTCCAGCCTTTGCCTGAGCGAGAGCTTGTTCCATTATCTCATATGAAATTCCCCTTATTTTTATGTCCATTTGAATCGCGGTAATTCCTTCTTCTGTCCCAGCAACTTTAAAGTCCATGTCCCCAAAATGATCTTCTGTACCGAGGATATCACTTAAAATAGCTATGTTATCTCCTTCTTTGATAAGGCCCATTGCAATGCCAGCAACGGGCTTTCTAATTTTTACACCGGCATCCATTAGTGCTAAAGATCCAGCACAAACAGTTGCCATTGATGATGATCCATTGGATTCAAGAATATCAGATACAACTCTGATTGTATAAGGAAAATCATCGAATTTTGGAATAAGGTTCTTCAAAGCTCTTTCTGCAAGATTACCATGCCCTATTTCACGTCTTCCGGGTCCAAATTTGTTACTTACTTCTCCGGTGCTAAATGGTGGAAAATTATAATGAAGAATGAATCGTTTGTAATAATCTTCTTTTAACAATCCCTCAATGAGTTGTTCATCCTGTTTTGTTCCCAAAGTAACAGTTGTTAAACTTTGTGTCTCCCCTCTGGTAAACAACGCAGAGCCATGTGTTCTAGGCAATACAGAAACTTCACAACTAATTGGTCTTATATCGGTTGCTTTACGTCCATCAAGTCTTCTGCCTTCATTTAATATCATTTCTCTCATATCTTGATATTCAATGTCATGCATTATTCTCTTAATCAAGGATTCTTTTTCTGGATATTTTTCATTTAGAGCAGTTAAAACAACATCCTCCAATTCTTTATGCCGCTTGTTTCTTTCTTCTTTTGAAAGAATAGTACGATTTAGCTCATGAATACTAATTTTGAAAAGATTTGTTACTTCTTCTATTAGTTCAGAATTGTTCTCTGTTTGATCAAGGGGTCTTTTTTGTTTTGCAGCTTCTTTAGCAAGTTCGAGCTGAAGTTCACAGAGGATTTTGATGTGTTGATGAGCAAACTTAACTGCTTCAAGAAAGTCTACTTCTGAGATTTCTTTTGCCTCGCCTTCAACCATAACAATGGAGTCTCTTGTTCCTGCAATAGTAATGTCGTAATCTCCTGCTTCTAATTCGGAGTTTGTGGGATTGATTTTCAAATGCCCATTGATTCTTGAAACTCTTACCTCCGAAACAGGTTCTTCAAAAGGTATATCAGAAATAAGAAGAGCCGCTGAAGCTCCAGTGCAGGCAATTACATCTGAGTCAAATTCTCCGTCTGATGAAAAAACATTACAAATAATCTGGGTCTCGCAAAAATATCCCTCAGGAAACATTGGTCTAATGGGTCTGTCAATGAGCCGTGATGATAAAATTTCTTTTTCTGTTGGTTTGCCTTCTCGTTTGTAGAATCCACCTGGGATTTTTCCTGCCGACGCAGATTTTTCTCTATAATCTACAGAAAGAGGGAAAAAATCCTGACCTTCTGTGGGCTCGTCTTTAGCTGTAACGGTGCACAATACAACATTGTCTCCAAAGGAAACCAAAACAGATCCATTTGCTTGCTTAGCAAGTCTTCCTGTTTCGAGAGTTAAAACCCTTCCATCAAGAGTGATAGATTTTTTAATCTCCATTTTTAGGTTCTATATATTTTTTATAGGTTTTTTAAGTTACTTGCGGAGGTCCAATTCTTTTACGATTTTTCTATAGCGATCGATATCTTTTTGTTCAAGATATTTTAATAATTTTCTTCTCTTGCCAACCATTTTTAACAAGCCCATTCTGGAATGATTGTCTTTTTTATGCTCGTTGAAATGAGAAGCGGAAAGTTCATTAATTCGTTTTGTAAGAATCGCAATTTGAACCTCAGGTCTTCCAGTATCTTTATCAGAAGTCCCAAATTTTTTGATGATTGCATGTTTTTCTTCTTTCTTTAGTCCCATATTAATTAATGTTTTGTTATTTGTTTAATTCTTTGAATAGATATTTCTTTATCGTAAGTTAATTGTTTGGTTAAAGCCTGAATTGAATCAAACTTAATCTCATTTCTCAGAAAATCCAAAAATTGAACAGTTAATTCCTGACCATATAAATTCCCCGTAAAGTCAAACAAGTGAACTTCGAGGTAGACTTTCCCAACATTACCAATAGTAGGTCTGTTTCCAACATTCATCATTCCATAGAATTGACGCCCAGAAAATTGTACCGACACAAGATACACACCCTTAGCTGGAATTAGCTTATCAGGAGAATTAATTTCTAGATTTGCAGTAGGAAAACCGATTGTTAAACCCCGCTTATCTCCAGCTACTACTATTCCTCTCAGGCTATATAAGTACCCGAGCATTCTATTTGCTTTTGTAATATTATTTGTCTGAAGTAACTTTCGAATAACTGAACTGCTTACCCGTTCCCCATCGAGGCGAAATTCATCAACCTTTGTAGTTTGGAAACCATATCTATTGGATATTTTCTTTAAAGTCTCATAGTTCCCCTCGCGATTTTTTCCGAAAGTATGGTCGTAACCAATTACCAAATGTTCCACCCCTATAATTTTGAAAAGATATTCTCCTAAAAAGTCTTCAGCAGAAGTTTGAGCCAGCTGGTTGTTAAACTCAACTACGTATACAACATCAATTCCGAGTCGCTCCAGAATGCTCAGTTTTTCTTCAGTGGTTGTTAATATTTTTAAATCAGACCCTTTTGATTTTAAAACTGTTTGAGGATGGGGATCAAATGTAATAATAACTGCTCTTAAAGGTTCTTTACTCTTGATTTTTAGAACCTCATCGAGAATCTTACGATGCCCCAAATGAACCCCATCAAAAGTTCCTACCGAAATTACACTTTTCTTATTATAAAAATTTTTATCAAAGCCGTTAACAACCAACATTTGATCTTCACCTAACTACTACTGTAATGATTTTAATACTTCCTGTATTTTATTAAAATCCGGGAGTTGTCCAGCATCCTCAAGAATTTCTGTATAACGGACGATCCCCTCTCTGTCAATGACGAAGGCACTTCTTTTAGAAACCCCATTCATTCCAAGTACAAATGTTCCCTCGGGATACAAAGTTCCATATTTTTCACAAACCTCCCTGTTAAAATCGCTTAAAAGTGGAATTGTAATGTTATTTTGCTTTGCCCAAGCTTCCTGCGTAAAGACAGAATCAACACTGATGCCTATTACTTCTGCGTTTAATTTTGCGTAATTTTCAAATCCTTCAGAAACAGAACACATCTCGTTTGTACAAACTCCTGTAAAAGAGAGAGGGTAAAATAAAAGAACCACATTTTTTCCTCTAAAATCACTTAAAGAAATTTGTTTAATTTCGCCGGTGGTATTTTTTGAATTCAGTGTAAAATCTGGAGCTTTGCTCCCAATTGTTATTTTAGACATAAAGTTATTATTTTAGTTTATTTAGATAAACTTAAAAGTAAAAAATTCCTTGTTCAATAACAATGTATTATTTCTCCTCCACTGAAAGAAAACAGGTTTCCGGAACATAAATTTAAAAGAAATATTTTTTATGATATCCTTGTATTAATGTAATGATATAGTTATTTTTGAAGGTTATTTTTTATAAAAGATTAAAAATTTTAAAATGAAAAACTTTATCTTCTTTTTGTTTGTATTTTTGGGAACATCAGGTTTTCTGTATTCTCAAGGTACCTGGACAATGCAAACCATCCCTGTGACTACAGACATTAACAGTATCTCAGCGGTGGACAACAATGTATGTTGGGCTTGTGGTCCTGCAGGCACTGGGGGCGCTGCCACTATTCTTCGAACTACAAACGGGGGTACAAACTGGCTTATTGCAAGAGGGGACATTCCAAACAACACGAATCTCTACAACTTATTTGCAATTGATGCTAATAATTGTTGGGTAGGTGCTGATGATGGAAGTGTTTATAAAACAACCAATGGAGGGATAAACTGGATTTTCGTTCCAATGCCTGCTCCCCAGACAGCGTTCATTGATGCAATTCATTTCTTCACACCTCAGGTTGGTTTTATTATGGGCGATCCTGCTGGTGGTACTTGGTGTTATTACTGGACCATAAATGGTGGAATAAACTGGACATTTGGACCTGCCCCTACAGCTCCAGGTACAGAGGCGGGTTGGAATAACTCCTACTGTGCTCTTGATACAGGTCATATTTGGTGGGGTACGAATAACTCCAAAATATATCGGGGAGGATTCCGGAGTAATTTTGTTGGTGCATTAACTCCCACTGCTTATTCATTTGGAGTTTCATTTTTTAATGTGAATACAGGGGTTGCAATTATGGTAAATTCATCTGCTGCTCCACAACCTACATTAAAATCAACCGATGGTGGTCAAACTTGGACAACAACATCATTTACTCCTACTAATGTCCCTTATGGTTTAAAAGCGGTAGCAGGTACACAATACGCTTGGATTTGTACTGGCGGCACTCAAACGGCAGCAGGCACTATTTATAGGACAACTAATAGTGGTACAACTTGGACGCAGCAAACAACCTCGCTTCCAGCTGGCAAATCTTTTTACTGTATTTCAATGGTTAGTGTTAACAAAGGATGGGCTGGAACTGGGACAGCGGTAACAAATGGAACGAACGGTGGAATTTTTGTTTATACTGATAACATAATATCTGTAAATGAACCATCGGCAAATATTCCAACTAATTTTGCTCTGGAACAAAACTACCCGAACCCATTTAATCCTACGACGACAATAAAATTTGGTATTCCCAAGGCATCTTTTGTAACATTAAAAATTTATGATGTTTTAGGTAATGAAATTATTAACGTTGTAAACGAAAATCTACCAGCTGGTGAATATACAAAAACAGTTGACTTTTCTAAAGTAGCATCTGGTGTTTATTATTACACATTAAAAGCCGGGGATTTTTCGGCTACTAAGAAAATGATGTTTGTAAAATAACCCTTTTATTTTAGAAGGGACAAATTATATTCGTCCATTCTAAAGAATTAATTTAGCATTATGAAAGCAGCATTTAAATTAATTGTTATTTTACTGCTGACTGTATCAGTGGTAAAAATTAACTATTCTCAAAAGGTTGACTATCCTACGATGAGATTTATATTGCCACCGAATTATCATTTCACACCAACAGATATGATAAACTCAGTTGTTTCAGTTGGACCTTTTGATAATTATATACTTTCAAATACTCCTGGTTTTATGGAAACAGATGTGGCAGTCAATCGTACAAACCCTCTGAATTTTGTTGTTACCGATAACAGAGTTATTACAGGTGCAAACTACATTTTTTATACAACCAATGGGGGTATTAACTGGAGTTATTCTACAGTTCCAACAAGTCAGGGTGACCCGGTTTTCGCGTCTGATGGACAAGGAAACTTATATTTTGCGATACTTAATTATGGTGTCAGGATTCACAAGTCTACCAATGGAGGAGTTAGCTGGGGTTCTGCTGTGACAATAGTTTCAAACTCTTATGCTGATAAAGAATGGATAGCTTGCGACCAAACAACGGGTACTTATAAAGATAATGTCTATATGGCTTATTTTGATGCTACTAGTGGTAGCCAGAAAGTTGCTTTTCACAGATCTACAAACAATGGTGTTTCTTGGACAGGACCAATTATTTTAGCCCCTACAGTTACAACCAACCCTGGTCCTAATATAGTTGTAGATTACACAGGAAAAGTATATGTCTTTATAACAACAAATACAGGGGCAGTTGTCAGGATTTCTACCGATGGAGGTGCTACTTTTGGAGCGACTAACACAGCTGCAGCGTATATAGAGCCTGGTATTTTGAACCAAACAAGCGGTAGATATTGTGTGAAGGGTAACATTAGAACTAATGGGCATCCTCAGGCTGCTACAACATTAGCCAGCGGGCCATACCAAGGATATACATATATTTGTTATGCAGCAAATCCCCCAGGACCAGATATTGCTAATGTATATGTAGTAAGAACAACAAATGGAGGATTGAATTGGAGTTATCCCATCCAAGTTAATGATGACGCCACAACAACTGATCAATGGATGCCAGATATTTCTGTGGATGACCAAGGACGAGTTTGGGTTTATTGGTTTGACTCACGAAATGATCCTGCTAATCTTATGACCGAACTTTGGGGAGCAGTATCGACTGATGGGGGTGCAACTTTTTCTCCAAACTTCAAAATTTCAAACCAGAATTTCAATCCCAATTCTGTAAAAGAATATCAAGGAACAGAACACTATTATATGGGAGACTATGTAGGTATGTCTGGAAGAACCTTTACGTTTCCTGTCTATCCTTGCCAGAACAATAGCCGTCACGATTATCACGCTTATCTGCCAGATTTTGGTGTGTCGTTTAAAAAGGCAGTAGATTCATTGAACGTAAATTCAACCTCTGTTAACAAAGTATATATACCAATGATGGGAAATTACAGTGGTACTGTAACATATACTGCAACTGTAAGCCCACCACCATCTCAAGGAACTATTACATTTCAGTGGATCCCAAGTAACGTAAAAGTGCTGACAGGTTCTCCTGATTCCCTTATACTTAATGCTACCACTTCTTCTAATGTGCCTTTTGGAACTTATACTGTTAATGTAACAGGGACTGAAAGTTCTGGCATTAGAGTACATACACGGTCATATATACTTGTAGTAGCAAATGTAACAAGTAAAATAACAGAAAACCTGGAATCTCCACGTAGTTATGACCTTTTTCAGAACTATCCGAATCCATTTAATCCATCAACTACTATTGAATTTTACCTTCCTAAATCAGAGAAAGTGACTCTCAGAGTCTACAATGTTATCGGACAGGAGGTTGCCAAGTTAATAGATAATCAAACTTATGCTTGCGGGCTTCATTCCTATGGATTTGAGGCTTCAAACTTACCTGGTGGAGTCTATTTCTATGAATTAAGAGCAGGTACTTATTTCTCTGTGAGAAAAATGTTACTTATTAAATGATAAATTATGTTAGCCTATTTATAAAAGAAGGGCAGGTTTTATAGAAAGCCTGCCCCTTCTCTTTTATTTTTTCTTTCTTATTCATCCCCCTTTAACAAAAACATTTCGACAATATTGCGATTGTATTTTTTTTTAATGGCTATTATGTAAATTGCGGTAAGTAAAAATTAGCCAAAGAAGGATGAAAAATGAAACAACTTATTTATCTTTTATTAACAATCATTATTAATTATTAGTTGGTTCTCTAAGTACTAAAAGCGCCGCTCAATGGGTTCGTACAAATGGGCCTCATAGTACTACTGTGTATGCTCTTGCAGTAAAGGAAAACTATATATTTGCTGGTACCGAAAGTAGCGGGGTCTACTATTCAACTAACAATGGGGTAAACTGGTCAGAGACTTTTTTAAATTATGGAAGTATTAGATGTCTTGCAATTGATAGTACAGATATTTATACTGGAGAAACTGGGGGAATTAGATTAAGCTGGAATAACGGTAACAGTTGGGTTGGAACATCAGTTAGCTCATCTGTTTATTCGTTGACAGTTGGTAGAGGGAAAGTGTTGGCTGGTGTATCGGGTCCCGGTGGGGTTTGTATTCGACAAATAATGGGGTAAATTGGAACAGCACTTATGGAATACCTACAAATGAAACTATTTATGCTTTAGTGGTGAATAATAACATTGGATTTGCAGGAGGGGTAAATACAATCTATAGGTCAACGAATGGAGGCTTTAATTGGTTTACTTCGCCCCTTATTGGCTACCGACATCATACGACGAATCAAAATTAAAACTATTACTGCTTATCAAAACACTATTTTCGTGGGCATGGATACATATTCTGGTTACACATCATCAAATGTAGGAATAAGCTGGAACTATTTTAGTACCTCAGGAATTCCCAAATCGTTTTTTGTGGTTTCACCAAGTACAATTTTGGTTGCAACCTCAAATGGTATTCAACGCTCTACAAACAATGAAGGCTATTGGAATACTGTTTCTAACACGGCTACTAATTGTTTTATTGCGTTGAGTGGGGTTTTGTTTGCAGGAACTGTTAATGGGGTTTATTTTTCAACAAATCAAGGGCAGAGCTGGGCACCACGAGCATTACCAGGTTTGAATGTAATATCGTTAAATGTCTCTGAAAGTAGCCTTTATGCGGGGACCTTACGCTCCTCCTCCGGACAGCCGTTTGTATGCCTCTAGTAATAATGGTTTAACTTGGAGTGAGATTCCCCTTCCTTCTAATCAGTCAATATTAGGTGTAAGTAAGATATTATTTAATGGTAATTATATGTTCATTGGAACCCGCTCTTCATGGCAAGATGGGGTTTTTATGACTTCAAATGAAGGTATTAATTAGTATTATAAGAATCAGGGGCTCCCATTTCCCTATTTAACCATCGAAGATTTTATTTGCGTTGACGTTAATTCTTTCTTGGCGTTAAACATAAATGATACATATACAGGTACGGGGGTTTGGGAAAGGTCAGTTGCTGAAACTATAGATATTAAAAGGTATGCACAAATAGTTCCATCTAATTATTTCTTGGAACAAAATTTTCCTAATCCTTTCAATAGTTCCACAATAATAAAATTTGATATTCCCAAAGCATCAAGTGTTCAAATTAAGCTCTATGAGATAACCCGGGAAATGGTGAGTATGGCCCTTGATGATAAACTCCCAGAGGGTGTTTTCACTCTTAATATCGATGCTACTAATAAGAAAATTTAAAAAATGTTCGTTCTAAAATAATTTACAAAACATATAACTGTTATGAAAAAAAATATTACTAATTATCACGACTCTGATTTTGTTAATGCAAAAAAACTCAAAAGCACAATTTGTAATAGCACAGAAAGAACTTAGTGGAAATAACATTGTTTCTTATTTTGTAAATATAGGGGTGTTTGACCAAAAAAGAGTAGGACAGCAATCAGCAGGTTTTGAATGGCTCAAGAATTCTGTGAAATATGCCATTTTTACAGCAGGGTCCAATATCTCAGCATGTATACGTGGTTTCTTTGCTATGACCAGTGCTTCTTACTCAGGAGAATATGCTCCCGGCTACTCTTCTAACGCCATAGCATATAAACCCAAACTTTATATAAAATTACATGTGGTGAGACGGTATTAACAATCCCGATTGGACAAACTGGGGCACTATGGTTCCTTACGGAGCACCGTTTGTAGATGTAAATAACAATAGTATATCTGAACTTCTAATTGACACTCCAGGAGTGAAAAACGTAGCTCAAACAATATTTGTTGCTTTAACCGATGGATTTCCAGAACGCCATTCCTCGAGAGAAGGATTTGGAGGTGGTATAGTAAGAAACTTACTTTATGCAGACTTGAGAATAATATCCTGGTGTTATTCACAACCTTCATATGCTGATATGCAATTTATTAAAATGTTATTAATCAATAAGAACACATATAGTTAGGACTCAGTATTTACTGGTATTGTGGTTGATGCTGACATTGGAGATTCTAACGATGATTATGTTGGATGTGACACCTCACTAAAATTGGGCTACGCTTATAACAAGATCTCCTATGATACACAATATGGCTTGTTCCCTCCCGCTGTTGGGATGATTGTTTTACAAGGTTTGGTTAACAGAATTGTAACCCCGAATGTTGACTTAAATATGACATCATTTGGATTCTTCATCAGCGTGAGCTCTAATCCTATTCCTTGTGAAAGCGATCCAAATGGGGAGTCAATAGAAGCAAGATTGATGCTAAAGAGGTTAAAAAAAGATGGTTCACCTTATATGAATCCGTTAGTTTCTCCCACAGTTCCCACGAAATTTTGTTATACGGGAGATCCCAAAATTCTTACAGGGTGGACTGAATACCACGGGTCAATTCAGAACTGCAATGGCCCTAATGGCAATTATATTAATCAAAACCCTGTAGGAAACAGGAGATACTTGATAAGAATAGGGGTTCAAAACTTTAAGATTTTACCGAACGAGACACAAACGATCTTACTATGTTAGATGATTACATGTCAGATGATTACAGCAGGCTCTAATAATAGAAACTCTGTAACAAAGCTTAAGGAATTAGCTGTTCTTGCTCGCAACTTTTATAATTCAAATTTTACTATTGGTCTCAAACGAGAAAGTAGTGAAGTCCCTCAAGAGTTGAGACTTTAGCACAATTATCCAAATCCTTTTAATCCGATAACTACTATAAGGTTTGATGTTTCACCTAATTTAAGAAGCAGAGGAAATGTAACTCTTGAAATTTTTGATCTCTCGGAAAAGAAAGCTGAAACGATTGTCAATGAACAATTGAGTACAGGTGAATACAGTGTAAAGTGGGATGCTTCTATGTATTCAAGCGGTGTATACTTTTAACGGTTAAAGTCTGGGATGAATGTAATTACAAAGAAAATGATTCTAATAAAATAATCTGTTATCCTACGTCTAACATAGCAACCCTCGAGGGAACTTACGTACTCTAAGCGTAAGTTCCTTTTTTTATTTTAGCTTAAATTCGACCCTACGATTTTTCTGTCTGTTTCCTTCTGTATCATTTGGAGCAACTGGTTGTTCTTCTCCAAATCCGAATACTTCAATGCGCTTTCTATCTATCCCTTTTTCTGTTAGGTAATTTGCAACAGCTTCAGCCCGTGCCAATGATAACTGGAGGTTATATTCTTTTGTACCTATGTTGTCTGTATGTCCGCGTATTTCGATTCTGAGTTCAGGATTTTCTAATAAAAACTTTGTTATCTTATTAAGTTCAGAAAAGGATTCTGGTTTTAGTTCAGCTTTATCAAAATCAAAAAGTATATTTTCTAAAATGTAAACTTTCTGAGTATCTATTAAGGGAAGAAAAAAATCAAGTTTCTGTTCTTTGTAATATGTAACATTTTTCAAATCAAGAATTATGGATTTAGTTAAATGATAAGGCGATGTAGCAATAAACAGATATTGGTAACCCGGGTTTAGAAACACCTTATATATGCTATTTTCAGGTGTAAGGTTTAATTTTTTAAGAGAATTAGGATTTCCAACTTGTTGATATTCTACTGTTGCATTTATTAATTGGAGGGTTTTTTCCTCAAAAACGCTTCCATAAACAAGAACAACAGGTTTAGGTTTTAGTGCGTCTATTATTTTTATTCTCATAATATCTTCCTGTCCATAAGAATTTTTATCTGATACAAAGTAAGCATAGTCCCCTTTTGCAGAAATTGAAAAGTAAGCATCCCACCCTGCTGAGTTGATATCTTCCCCGAGGTTTATAGGCTCAGACCATTTAAGAAATGTTGTATCAGTTCTCCGGGACATATAAATATCACATTCCCCGTAGCTATCTTTTCGAAATGAAGAAAAGTAAAGCGTTGTCTCATCTGAGGATAAAAAAGGAACAAAAGATCCCCCATAGTGAATTGTATTATCTACAAATTCAGAATTTACAGGTTTACCAATTGAAACCGGTTCTGTCCAGCTGGAGTCAGATTGTAAGAAAGAAACATAAATTTCAAACATTATATAATTACTTTCTCTTCTTCCGAAACTCAAAAACAAAATTTTGCCACTGAGAGAAAGAGAAGCATTGAGAAAGGGTACAGAAGAATATTTAGAAAGGTTCTTAATTCTCAAAGGAGAAGGCTTGCTCCATTCATTATTGTTTCTGTAAAGGAAATACAAGCCCTGATATTCTTTTGAATAAATAACAAAAAGAGCCCTTTTATTATCAGCAGAAATGGAATATAAATTGTAAACCAAGGCATCTTTTACAAGACGAGGGAACTCAACTGCTTTGGAAAAATTACCCTTCTCATCAATATAACTGAAATAAGCAAATTGTGGGGCAGCAATATTAGAATTATCAGTTCGTGAAAAATATAAGATTTTACCATCGGGGGACACAATAGGGCATATTTCAGCGAATCTTGAATTTACGTTGGGCCCAAGATTTTCTGCTACCTGGGCTATGACAGTATTTAGAAAAAACCAATAAAAGAGCATATAACAAACTGATATTTTTTTACTTTTGTATTGCATCATACATTTAATATCTAAATCAAAATAACTAAATTCAATAAAAAAGCAGACTACAGTAGAAATTTGATAGAAAACAGAAGCAATAGGGAAAAAACTGTTTTAGTATATTTCTCAGATAAGAAACAAGACAGGGAAATGCTTACAGAAACTTTTGCAGAGTTACGGTTGCTTGCTGCTACAGCTGGAGCAGCAGTTGTAAAGGAATTTTATCAATTTGGAGAAAAGAAAGATGCACGGTATATGTTGGGTAAAGGAAAGGTGTTGGAGATAAAACATTTTGTTATGAATAATGAAATAACTATGGTAATTTTTGAGAACGAGCTTGAATATCGATATCAGCGAAATTTAGAACAGGAACTTAATTGTAAAATAATAGACAAATCTAAATTAATTCTTGATATCTTTGCTAAAAATGCAAGGACTGCCGAGGCAAAGCTTCAGGTTGAATTAGCACAACTTGAATATTCATTGCCCAGACTAACGCGACAATGGTTACATTTTTCTAAACAGTATGGAGGAATAGGGACTAAAGGACCTGGTGAAAAACAATTAGAAGTTGATAGAAGGTTAATTAAAAAGAGAATTTCTATACTTAAAGAAAAACTGTTTAACATTGAACAACAAAGAAAAACCCAATCTAAGGGGCGTAAAAAATTTTTTAGAATTGCCCTTGTTGGTTATACAAACTCTGGAAAATCCACCTTACTAAATCTGTTAACCAATGCAAATGCTTATGTGGAAAACAAACTGTTCGCAACACTCGATACCTCAACTAAAATACTCAGGATTTCAGGCGAGTTAGCATTAAGAGATTCCAGACAAGATTATATTTTCTTAATTTCTGATACAGTTGGTTTTATTAAGAACTTGCCTCATAATTTAATTGAGTCGTTTAAATCTACACTTGCAGAAGTGGTTGAAAGTGATCTGTTACTTTTAGTTGTTGATATTGTTAATCAGAATTTTGAGGAACAAATTTCCATTGTAAACAATACACTTGCGGAAGTTGGAGCAGGGGGCAAACCTATAATTTACGTTTTTAATAAAATTGACAAGCTTAAAGATTTAAACTTAGTGAATTATATTAGCTTCAGATATCCCAATAGTGTTTTTGTTTCAGCTTTGAAAGGTATAAATAAGACTCAATTATTAGAAAAAATTCGGTTATCATTTGATTTACGCCTCAAAAAGACTGGAGAAATCAAATTGTCCAAAGATAAATCACTAAATCCATTAGTATGAACAAACATCCAAATTACATTGAAGATTATTACAATCTTGAAATGTTGCTTACAGATGAAGAAAAAGCCGTGAGAGATTTAGCTCGTGAATTTGTTAATCGAGAAGTAAAACCTATTATTGAGCAATATAATCAGGAGATGAAATTTCCACAGCAGCTTATTCTCAAAATGGCTGAACTTGGATTTTTTGGACCCACCCTACCTGAAGAGTATGGTGGTATGAATGTAAATAATATTATATATGGTTTGATAATGCAGGAATTAGAACGAGGAGATAGTGGAATACGAAGTTTTGCCTCCGTACAATCGGCACTTGTGATGTATCCGATTTTTACCTTTGGGAGTGACCAACAAAAGCAGTACTGGTTACCTAAATTAGCTAAGGCTGAGAAGATTGGATGTTTTGGTTTGACAGAACCAGACTATGGGAGTAACCCTGCTGGTATGATAACAAAAGCAGAGAGAACTGATGGTGGTTACATATTGAATGGAGCAAAGATGTGGATAACCAATGGCTCTATAGCTGATGTTGCAGTTGTTTGGGCAAAACTTGATGGTCAAGTAAATGGATTTCTAGTTGAAAAAGGGACAAAAGGGTTTTCGGCTCCCGAGACAAAAGGAAAATTATCATTGAGGGCATCAGTAACGTCTGAGTTGATCTTTGAAGATTGTTTTGTCCCAGAAGAAAACCGCTTACCTTTTACCAGTGGATTAAAATCTCCACTTATGTGTTTAACTCAAGCAAGATATGGTATTGCGTGGGGGGTTGTTGGATTAGCTATCGAGTGTTATACAACAGCATTAAATTATTCATTATCACGGGTCCAATTTGGTAAACCGATTGCGTCGTATCAAATTACTCAGGAAAAACTTGCTTATATGTTAACAGAAATAACAAAAGCACAATTGCTTTGCTATCACCTTGCTATCTTAAAAGATAAAGGATTAATGAGACCACAACAAGTATCGCTTGCGAAAAGGAATAATTGTGAGGTTGCAAAGAATATTGCAAGTATGGCAAGAGAAATATTAGGAGCAAATGGAATACTTGATGAATACCCTGTTATGAGACACTTAAATAATATAGAATCTGTTAAAACTTATGAAGGGACTCACGAAATGCATACACTAATACTTGGAGAAGATATTACAGGCATTTCAGCATTTGAATAAATTTTTATATGAAAAAATTTGATGTTCCGCCAATATATAAAAGCAACCTGATTTCTAAAATTAAGGTTACCAGGCAGGAGCAAGATCCCAAAAGAAAGGATTTCTCTCCGACATTTCTTGATTTTGAAAAAGTTGTATTTATAATTCCACGTCATTTTGGTTTTTGTTATGGAGTACAAAATGCGATAGAAATCACATATAAAGTTCTTGAAACTCATCCAGATAAGAATATCTACCTATTGAGTGAAATAATACATAATCCAGAAGTAAATACTAACTTAAAGAATTTAGGAGTAAACTTTCTTGAGAAATTGAGTAACAATAAAGTTAATCCTATTACAAGTTTGCAAGATAATGATATATTAATTATTCCAGCGTTTGGTACTACTGTTGAAATTTACAATAAACTCAAAACTTCTGGTAGGAACATTATCACCTATGATACAACTTGTCCTTTTGTTGAGAAAGTTTGGAATCGTTCTTCGGTTCTTGGAAAGAATGGTTTTACTGTGATAATTCATGGTAAGCATTATCATGAAGAAACACAAGCTACATTTTCCCACAGCCAGCAATATGCACCTACTATTATAATACGTGATCTTGATGAAGCAAAAAAGCTTGGGGAAATTATCCTTGAAAAAATTTCTTATCAAAATTTCTTTGAAATATTCTCAAACCGTTTTTCTAAAAACTTTGACCCATACCATCACCTCCAAAAAATTGGTATAGTGAATCAGACTACTATGCTTGCGTCTGAAACACAGGAAATAGCAAATTATTTAAAGAATATAATGGTTCAAAAGTATGGAGCTGAGGATATTAAAGAACATTTTTTTGATACACGTGATACTTTGTGTTATGCGACACACGAAAACCAAGAATCTACAATAATAGCATTAAAATCAAAACCAGATATTGCTGTGGTAATTGGTGGGTACAACAGTTCGAACACTTCACAAATTGTAAAGCTTTGCCAGCAGGAGATAGTAACATATTTTATCTCTTCTCCTGAAAATATTGCTACAGAATCCAGAGAGGTACGCCATTATGATATTGGCTCTGGTAAAGAAATTACAACAAAAGATTTCCTACCCCTCAAAACCCCGGTTAGAATTTTAGTGACGAGTGGGGCATCTTGTCCTGATATATTGGTTGAAGAAACTATGAAGAAGATAATGAGCTTTTATTTTGATGCAGCTGAAATAAATAGAAAGTTGAATAGTATCTCTGTTTAGTTTGCTTTTTTTAATTTTTGTGTTTTCCATATAATAATTTCTATAGTCAAAATGCCTTTAGTTAAAAGCTTAAACTTTTTATGTTATAAAAAGTTTAACTCTTTACTAACCCAGTTAAAATGAGTCTTCTTATAAAGAACGGAAAAGTTTTTCTGGAAAAAGGTTTTGTTAAATCAGACCTTCATATAGATGAGGGGAAAATAGTTCATATAGCAGAGGAAATTTTTCCATCTCATAAAGACATTATTGTTAATGCTCAGGGTTCTTATATACTTCCAGGATTCATTGACTTGATAACGTATATTGAGAAAACAAAATCGTTTTTCCCTTCAGCAGATAATTTCCTGACTGCAACCAATATAGCAATACTTAACGGAATTACAACACTTGGCACAATTATAAAAGCCAAACAAACTAATGTAGTTCAAATAGTTAACGAAGTGTTGTCTGATTTAAAAGATGATATATATTCAAATCTTTATTTCATTTATGAGCCAGAGGATTTTTTGTTAATGAAAAAAAATCACTATAGTGAACTTGCAAAAATTGGAATTAACAGTTTGAAATTTGATTACCATCTGGAAAGAATATTTAGCGATCTAAGTTTTCAAATGCAAATAAAACATTTTTTCAAAGAGCTGTCTTTATCTGGCTTTTGTTCCCTCTTAAATTTTACAGATCTGACAGGAATCAAAAATAAAATAAATAAACAGTTTTCGGAAACACCTGACAATAGAAGCTTCACTTCTCTTATAGTAAAAAATTTAATGAAAGTTTTTGAAGAACCGTCAACTAAAGTTCACATCTTAAATGTTACTTTACCGGAGATAGTTCCACCTTTGATAGAATATGCCTATAAACGACTTACCTTTAGTACAGCACCTCACTATTTGTTTCTTGATGATAAATATTTTGAGAGGAAAAATGGCTGGAAATGGATGTGTGAACCATCTTTAAATAGTTTAATTCCGGTCGAACGTCTAAAAAATCTTGTAATTAACGATTTCTTTTATCTTTTTACCTCAGACCATTGTGCCTATTATAAGAAGGACAAATATCAAAAAAAACGTGAATTAGTTCCTCCCGGAGTTGCAGGAATAGGAGCCCTTCCTCATATGATATTTAAACTGTATAATAATAATTTGAATGATATAGAAAAAAGTTTTGAGCAACTTGCTATAAAACTATCCAAAAACCCAGCACTCCTGTTGAGTCTCTATCCCATCAAAGGAAAGATAGATATTGGTTCAGATGCTGATCTTGTTATTCTTCAAATTTCTGATGAAAAAAGGCAGGTGCGTTCCAGCTTAGGTGATACTTATGAAACATTTGAAAGTTTTGTTACAAATTTGAGCTTTAAATATGTTGTTCTTAATGGTATTGTTATGGTGATGGATGATCTACTGCTAAATAAGACGGCTTTTTTTGGAAGTGTTCTTAACTTGAGGAAAATCAAATAACAGGTTGTTTTTCAAAAAATGGTTTTTTCTAAAAAAGGAAAACCGTATTTTATTAAAAAGGAGCAAAATATGAAAATTAATTTATTAATTTTCTCTTTCATTTTTTTATTTGCAGTACCACTATTATCACAGAGTTATGTTCAAACTTGTATAGGAACTGATACAATTTCATCAAATTATCCGTTCTTAACTTATTGGATGGATGGTAGAACCCAAATGCTCTTTACAAAACACGAGTTGTTAAATGCAGGTGGCATCCCAGGTTCAATTATAGGAATAAAAGTTTATGTTAAATCAGTAGATACATTAACTATGAATAACTTCGCAGTTAAAATGCTAAATACTCTTGATAGTACATTAACAAATTTTGTTTCTGCAGGGTGGCAAACTGTTTATCTTGCAAATCACAAAGTTCAAGACACAGGCTGGCATGTAATTATGTTTGCAACCCCATTTACTTGGAATGGAAATAATAATATCTTGCTTGAAATATGTTACAATAATAGCCAGTATACATGGTATTCAAGAGTGAGTGCAACACCAAGCTCCTCAAAAATGGTGGGTGCTTATGCTGATCTACCAAATGGTGATGGTTGTATTGACTTAGTTGGAGGGTACATACAACCATATAGGGTAAATATCTGCTTTTTGATTACTCCATACTCAAAAATTGTAAATAACTCTCACACCCCAACAACATTTTGCTTATATCAGAACTACCCTAATCCATTTAACACCAGTACTCAAATAAAATTTGACCTACCCCAGAAAGACTATGTTAAACTTTCGGTTTATAATGCTCAAGGTAGAGAAATCTCTTGCCTTGCTGAGGGGGAATATGAGCAAGGCAGTTATTTAGTTGGTTTTGATGGTTCTACATTGGCATCGGGTTTTTATTTCTACGTGTTAAGAGGTTCTTATAGTTCAATTACAAAAAAAATGATATTGCTCAAGTGAGTAAAACAAAGAGTTTACATAACAATGGTAAATTTCCCTAATAATTAACAGAAGATAGTTTCTTTTATTTAAATTGCAGAGTGTAGCTAAAACTAACGATGAGTAGTTTTTAAAATTATTCTGCTAAATCTTTGTAGTAAAGGACTACTTAATATAGAAAAAATAAGTCCCTTTTTCCTGTTGCTAATATCCATATTTTGTTTTCATATATTCCACAGCGTTTATTAGGTCAACCACCCCCCCTGCTCGTGAAAGTGTAGAAAAAGTTACCTCAGATTTTTCACTATCTATAACAACTTTAAGAGAAGGGTATTTTCGTACGGAATTTGTAATAATTTGTTTTAATTCAATAGCGGTGAGATCACTCTTAATACTTTTAAGTACGGCTGCAATACCTGTGACCACTGGAGACGCCATACTGGTACCACTCATAAACATATAATTGCCATTTGGAATAGTAGAATAGATATATACGCCAGGAGCAAATACATCTACAATAGTTGCAGAATAGTTCGAGAAGGAAGCTTTTAGATCATAATCAGAAGCGTAATACTCGGGATCATTTTTTTCGTCCCATTTTTTAAACCAACTGCTGGCACCAACAACAATTACATTGTTGAAATATTCTATTACTCCATTTTCTATGTAATATTTAGGAGGGTAATGAGGAGAGTTGGTAATATCCATATTTTCATTTCCTGCTGAACAAACGAATAGAACATTATGTAATCCAGCATACTTAATAGCTTCTATTACGTAACTTGGATTAGAAGCAAAGTATTTTCCAGCTGAAAGATTAATTATACTTGCCCCATTATCAACTGCATATTTGATTGCGTTAGCAATATCTTTATCCCTTTCGTCCCCTTCGTCAGGTACTGCTCTAAGTAACATAAGTTTGACAAAAGGAGCTTGTCCTATACCTTTTCGAGAAGAAGCAATAATTCCAGCAACATGAGTACCGTGTGAACTGTTACGATATCTAACATTATTATTTCCATAGCCTCTTTCATCTAAAACAGAAGGATTATCTCCTATATAAACACTTGGGCTTGTCGAATCAAAAGCATATTTAATTTTCAACTCTACATCTTTATAATATTCAAATAAGTCTGATTTACTGTAGCCGAAAAACACTTTGTAAAATATAATCAGACTAGCAGCATCTGCATATTTTCCTTTTAAATTTTCTTGAATTTTTGACAGCTCGTCAGGATCGGTAGGGTAATTTCCCATCTTTAATGTGTTTTCGGCATTTTCTAATTCATTGAGATATTTTTTTACAGACTCGTAAGTGTCTTTTGCATTAGTATATTTTGTATCAAATTCGGTTTTAACTTTAACAAAATATGGGTCGTTTTCAGACACTCTAAGTTTTTTTAGCCTATAGTATTCCCTGACAAACTCGTAACTTATGGCTTCGGCGTTCCCCAAAAAATTCCAACCGTAAAAATCATCAACATAACCATTGTTGTCATCATCTACCCCTGGCGTTCCAGACAGTTCGGTATAGTTTTTCCAGATATGGTCTTTTAAGTCAGGATGATCAATATCAAAGCCTGAGTCTATAATTGCTACTACGACTGTATCTATGACTTTAATATTATTTTCGCTGAAGAATTTCAGAGTTCGTGTACCTTCATATCCATCTTTTTCTGGGTCAAGTTGAGCCCAGTAGTAAAATGTACTTGAATCATATTTTGAAAATAATATACTTTTCTGTTTCAGAATATTTATTGCATTCAAACGAGGCAGAAATAGAATAGGAGATGAATATGAATAAACAATGTTTGCAGCTATAAAAAATACCAACAATACCAGCAAAACTACTGACTTTTTTAATTTAGACATAAAAGAATCTCTTATTTGTTGAGTTTGATGTTTTTAATTTAAAAAGAGCGATGTTGTTTCTTATCATTCCATAAATATACTAATTTAGTTATTTTTAGTTATAAATTGTAGTCAAGATGAGTACATATGAAACAAAACTTACAAGGTACAAAAAATTTATTGATTCGAAAATTAAAAAAGCTGTAACTATAAATTTATCATCAGGTTTGTATGAGCCCTTGTCTTACGTTTTGTCAGGAGGGGGTAAAAGAATTAGACCTTTGTTGTTGATGATGTTTGCAAAAGCTAGTGGTGGTAATATACGTGATACTGTTAATGCTGCTATTGCCATTGAATTATTGCACACATTTACTTTAATCCATGATGATATAATGGACAACGCTGACACAAGAAGAGGAAAGGCTACAATCCACAAAATGTGGGATGAGGGGACGGCTATTCTTGCCGGTGACGGTTTGAGTGCTTTAGCTTATAGATATATACTAAAAACCAAGTCACCCAATCTTTTCCCTATAATAAAGGCTTTTACTGAGGCACTTATAAAAGTATGTAAAGGGCAAAGTTTGGATAAAGAATACGAAACACGTACCCACATTTCAATTAATGAATATCTAACAATGATTAGGCTGAAGACTTCTGAATTATTAATTGCTTCAGCAATAATAGGAGTTTATATAGCGAATGGGAGTTCACAACTGTTAAAAGCTGCAAGAGGATATGCTTTTAACCTTGGTTTAGCATTTCAAGTTCAAGATGATTTGTTGGATGTGGTTGGGGATGTTGACAAGTTCGGGAAGAAAATAGGAGGGGATTTATGGCAGGGCAAAAAAACGTTCCTTTTAATTCTGGCTTTGGAACTCGTTAAAAAACGAGAAGAGAAAGCACTTCTAAAAAAAGTAGTATTGAATAAAGGTATACAAAATAAACAAGAACTTGAAGATGTAATAGATATTTATCAAAATATAGGCGTAATTTCAGAAGCTGAAAAACTTATACAGCAAAAAATTAATTTTGCTAAAAGATACCTAACAATATTTCCAGATTCTGAGGCTAAAGAAATGTTAAAGTGGTTTTCTAATATGTTGATGAAGAGAGAGTCATAATGATAGAAAAAGAAGTAACAATTATAAATAGAGCAGGCATGCATACAAGACCTGCTTCACAGATTGTTAAGATTGCCTCAAAGTATAAAGCGGATTTTTTTATTTCCAAAGATGGTTACGAAGTAAATGGTAAGAGTATTATTGGTGTTATGACACTTGCTGCAGAACAAGGCTCAAAATTAATCTTAAAATTTAGTGGTGTTGATGAGGAAGAATTAGCAAGAGAAATGATAGATTTTTTTGAAAGAGGTTTTGATGAAGTATAGAAAAATCAGGCTTTGTTTTAAAATTGCAATATTTGCTTCCTTATTTATATCTAACTTATGTATATGTGGAGAGCTTCCATACACCCTTGAAAACCACCCGTTTCTTTTTTTTAATTCCAAAACCCATTCATCTCGAATTTTTACTTCGCTTTTATTTGATGAACTGGATCAAGGATATGCTATTATAGTTTCTGATAACTTGCATAAAGTAGTATATAGTGCTGAAAACGAGTTATTAAGAAAAATTCAAACAGAGAATGGGGAATTTTATTTTATAAATGGATTCTTTCCCAATTATGTATGTAAAAGTAATGTAATCCCTCTAATTTATGACGAGCTCTTCATTAAACTTATCCAAATATTGAAAAATATAAACTTTACAGGTAGTATTACTGATATTTTTAGAACAGAAAAACAACAAGCCTCTTACTATAAACAGCGTTGGACAGATAAAGTTGTTTCTCCACATACGATAGGACTTGCTGTAGATTTAAACAACCTGACCTTAGTTCGGGAAACTCAATTGAAATCACTTGCTGGTGCGTTTGGCATATCGTTTCTAAAGCATGGCAGGAAATACAATAGACATATACATCTCCAGGATAACTTTGCTTGGGGTAGAGTTAAAGAAAATAATATTTCTGTAATTTGTAAAAGAATTTTTCAGAATTTTGCCGAGCCTCCCATCTCTTATAAATCAATACCACATGACATAGTTAAAGAGAGCGAATCTAATTTTTCAGAAATTAACTTGAAGTTTGAAACTCCTAGTATTCTGACCATAGATATTTTTCGTGTTGATGGAGTCAAATCGGCAACTATCAAAAGTGGAATTTTTGAACCCGGCTTTCACCAATTGCAGATATGTCATGATTTTCTTCCTGCCGGAATATATTTAGGCAGGCTATTTGTAAATGGTATGTTTTACGATGAAATAGTTATTAAAGCTCTTTAACTTTTGATTCGTTTTTTTTCAAAAAAAGCTTTGAGCAATAATCCGCATTTGTTATCAAGAACTCCACCTAAAACGTTTATCTTATGGTTTAATTGTTTATGATTAGTGATATTTAGAACGCTACCACATGCACCGCTTTTGGGGTCATAAGCTCCAAAGAAAAGGTTATCAATTTTAGAAAGCACTAAAGCTCCAGCACACATCGAACAGGGTTCAAGGGTTACATACATTGAACAACCTTTCAAGGCTTTTGAATTAAGATATTCTACGGCCGAGGTTATGGCAAGCATTTCAGCATGTGCAGTTGGGTCATTAAGTAGTTCTACACTATTATAAGATTTTGCTATAATGCGGTTGTTGTAAACAATGATACAGCCAATAGGTACTTCCTCTATGTTAAGAGCACGTTCGGCTTCTTTGAGGGCAAATTCCATCCATTGTTCGTGAATGCTCATTGAGCTTCAGATTTAGCTTTTCTTTTTAAAATTTCAGAAAATGTAAAGAACCGGTGTCCTTTACGTTTTAATACAGGAATTCTCAGTACAAAATTCTGAAAATCATTTTCACTAAAGCTAACAATATATAATTGTACTTTTCTACCCCCTTTCAACTTTTGTTCAATTTGGTTAAATAAAGTTGAAATAATATCTGTGTTTGTTCCTTGTTTAATAATAACAAAAGAGGAATCTTTATAGACTTTTAGTGGCCTTTTTGAAAACTCAAAAAGTACATCATTTTCAAGTTTCATAAGATGTTTTGGGTTGTTGATGTAGATACCGGAAGCTTTGTCAAATTCGTAACAAACACTCAATACTTTATTTTTTATTTCCCGTTCTGACATATCAGTTCTAAACTCTGAAAGAAGGTCTTCTTCTGTTCCAAGGGTAATCTTTGCAAGAAAGTCTCTTTTTGATTCTATTATAAAGTTTTGAAGGTCAGGTTTGTCAATGTTGTTAGGGAAAATAACAGAGAACTTTTCAGGTGAAGACAAAATTTTCTCTACTTGTATTGTATTAATACGATCGAGATCGTCAAGTATAATACATATTTCTGCTGTTTCTCTTTTAATGTTTTGCGAGTATTCAATATTAATTTTTGCTAATGGCTTACGGAATGAATCAGAAGGGGTCAAAATACTTATTAAAACAGCACCGTTTTTTGGATTTTCTGTTGAATAACTTGATAGCTGATATTCTTCTACGAGATTCTTGATTTCATAATTTAATTCTACTATTGAAAAATCCTTTGGAACAATAACACTTTTATAAAACCACAGGTTTTCTCTAACTGATACTTGAGAAGAAGGTGCTATAACTTTCTTAGATTTCTGTGAACTTTGTTTAGTTAATTCAGTAGTGTTTTTTTCTACATTGGAAATCCATTCATTTTTAATACCAAAGGTGAACATTACTGAATCAACTTTTAAGGTAAGTAGTCTTTTGATATCGTCAATGTTTCTATTAATGGCAGAATCAGAAGAAATGGATATTTTCTGATTAGGTAAGGAAGTATTTTTATTAAAAAAAATGAATTTGAGGAGAAGTAATATTAGCAAGAAGAAAAGTAAAATTATTACTAGAAAAAATTTCCTATCAGAAAATTTAATTCTATTTAAAAAGTTTTTCATTTATTTTAGAAGTATCTTTAGATATTCTTCTTTAACTGTTTTGAAAACGTTTTCAGCATTATCTATTGGTTCGTATTGAAGAACTTTGAGAATATCATCAACATAGCTTTCCTTCCGTGCTCCTACTAAAGTACAGGAAACTCCTTCTACAGAAGTTATAAGCAAAATAGCTTTTTGGGAAAGAGATAAATTATGAAAACGAGGTGCAATCATATCGTTTAACAAAGAATGGAAAATTTGACTTCGTTTTGACGCTATAGATTTGTAAAAATTAATCACGTAGTTAAAGGTTTTAAAAAGCTCCTTTAAATAATGGTCAAATGATGCTTTCAGACTTTCATCTGATACTTTTTCATCAATAAAATCAAGTAAATCATTAATTAGAGGAGAGAAATAATACTCGATATTGTCATTCAGATATTCAATGCTACCAAATTTCTGCCAATTTTCTGCTATTGTTTTCCCGATGATACAAAATCTTCTTAGTGTATCTTTTACTTCGTTGTTTAAGTTTGCAGAGGGAAGTCTTTCGTGTACTATATCACTTTCAAGTAATATTATAAATTTCATTTGTCGGTGCAGTTCTTCTTCAGGAATTTCGATGTATTTAAAGTCAGCAAGTCTAATTAATGATTTATCAATTGCATTCAATGGTCTATTAATCAGTACGGAAAGATTATTGTCTCGTGCAACCTCCATTAAACTACTAGTATTTTGTCGGAGATTTTTTTGCAGAATTGCATCACTTTCTAAAAGGTTTAGTGGGAACTCTATGAATTGAAAATGAGACGAAGAGGATAAAGAAAAAGCAATTTCAAGAATCTTCTCAAGCGATACGGCTTCAAATTCGTCTTCAGTCTTTGTGAAACAATTAGAAGAAATTCCATAAGCTTTTATCTTTCCAGCTGAAACTAACTCTTCTAAATATTTAAATGCAGATTTTATTCTCTTATAAAATTCAATGCGGGAGTTTTCTTTATCTAAACCATTCTTTTGTGCATTATATAGGAAGTACTCAGGGTTATGTAATAAGTAGACATCAATATAGCCATCATTAATCTGGTTTAACCGCATAAGTTGCCTTGAAACTTGGTCCTTAATAAATTCGGGTGAAATACAATGCCACAATCCATCTTCAAATTCTATTACATCAGGAAATGGTTGCCCCGAAAGCTTTCGTTTTGAAACATACTTTAAATTATATCCTTGAATATATCCTACTTTTGTTACCAGAGTTAAGTTTTCCCTATTTAGATTATTTTGCTCTTTTAGATCTTCAAGCACATTGCCTATTAAAATTTCACTACGCCCATCAGAATAATTTGAAGATGTATCAATAACTGTAATTCCATTTGTTAATGCTTTGTAGAGTGCTTCGCTATGTTCAGGCACTCTGTTATCTATTCTGTATCCCCCAAACCCTATTTTTGAAAGTTTCATAAAAATTGTAATTATTCCTCAGCTTTGATTTCCACAACAAGAACTTTATAGCCATGAAGATTTTCAAAAAGAGCAAAAACCAGTCCGATAGCAATGCTAATCATTCCTATTATAAAGGTTACCACCATAATATAGTGCAAAACATTAAGCTGAATAAACGAGGCTAAACCTATTAATAATGAAGTCAGAATAAAAAGAAATAATCCCCCTACATAAAAGATTATTACATTTCTGACGATTTTCAAACGAAAAAGTAAAAATTCAATTTGTTTTTGAATACTCTGTAGTCTAAATGTTTCAAGGAATTCAAGCTCTTTACCTTCTTGAAGTTTCTTCATAAAAAGCCTCCGCTCCTGATTTAAGGTTCTAAGCCTTGAATTTATTGCTGAATTCTTGTTACTTGTACTTAAAAGGAGCAACCCCACTGCTGAAATCATCACAGCAGGAACAATCATCAGTTGTATTGTCTTAATGAATATTTGAGAATCCATAGAGTCAATTTATAATTACTGCCAAACTTTACAAAATTAACACAAATTATGTAAAAAAATTAGTTAAATATCAGAATTGAAATCAAGAAATAATCCCAGAAAGTATTTCATTCCCATAAATTGAAAAAATTGCCAAGTATCAATTACCTTCTATAAGAAGAAAAAGCCAATGGTTATTTATATTTTAAAACATGCCCTGATTAACGTAAAGTAGTATTGTTTGTTATTGATAAAAAATTTATGTTTGTTTATGGGAAAAAATAAAGAGAAGAGAGTTGGATTTGGTTATGATGTTCACAAAATAGTGAGGGGGAAGGGAATTGTTCTTGGAGGAGTAACAATTCCCTGTAATAAGAAATTTAAAGGTCATTCAGATGCAGATATTTTGCTCCACTCACTTTGTGACGCTTTACTGGGAGCTGCTAATCTAAGAGATATTGGGTATTATTTCCCTAATACAAATTCAAAATATAAAAACATTTCAAGTTCCGTTTTGCTGAAAGAGGTCTATAAACTTCTAAGAAAGAATGAATGGAGAATTGTTAATGCAGACTGTATGATTATTCTTGAAGAACCAAAGATAGAGCAATATATTGAAGAAATGAAAAAAAATATTACACAAATTATCAAAACACCTTTTGTTTCAATCAAAGCAACAACTTCTGAAAGATTGGGCTTTGTAGGACAAAAAAGGGGAGCTCAATGTTTTTCTGTAGTTCTAATTGAAAAATAAGAATATGTTAGAATTTCTACAGCATATAGATGAACAACTTTTTTACTTTATAAATGTTTCCCTCGCTAACCCTCTTACTGATACTCTTATGCCCTTTATAACAGTTGAAAAACACTGGTTTATTTTCTGGGGTATAATGTGGTTGTATTTAGTTATTGGTGGAGGAAAAAAAGGTAGAGTAGTGGCAATACTTGTCCTGTTTTTGGTCCTTATAAGCGACCAACTGAGCAGCAATATTTTTAAACATTTTTTTGAACGCATTAGGCCCTGTAACTACTTACCCCGTGAAACAATCCATTTACTTGTAAATTGTACAGGTTCTTTTTCCTTTCCCTCTTCGCATGCAGTAAACAATTTTGCAGGTGCCTATTTTTTTAGCTACTTTTATCCACGACTCAAAATTGCGCTTTATATTGGAGCTTTCTTGTTAGCAGCCTCGCGGGTATTTTGTGGTGTTCATTATCCTTTTGATGTTATTGGAGGTACAATAATTGGATTGTTAACAGGTTTTTTGTTTATCAAACTGTGGGAACTTATTAACAAAAAGATTAAACTTATTGAGGAACCACTTTGAAAAAGAGATATTTCTTCCAAATTCTATTTGGCGCTGTTCTAATGGCTCTTTCATATCCTCCTTTTAATCTTTATCCTCTTATAATAATAGGTATTGCAATTGTCTTTTGGAGAGTTATTAATGCTAAAGGAATAAAAGAAGTATTTGTAGATGCTTACTTTACGTTCTTTTTTCTCCAACTTCTTGATCTTTCTTGGATATCTCTGAGTGGGGTGCGCGAAAATGCTGATAGATTTCTAATAATTGGAGGGGTATTCGTAATATTAATTTATCCTCTTTATTTTGTTTTACCTACTTTATTTTTTTATTTTGTTTATAAAAGCTCAGGGAGAAAAAAATGGGTATATTTTACCTTTCCCTTTATCTGGATAATATTTGAGTACTGTCAAACTCAAACAGAGATAAGCTTTCCTTGGTTACTTGTTGGAAATGCTTTTACTACGGCACTGAAAAAAATTCAGTTTATAGAATTTACCGGTGTATTTGGAATTTCGCTCTGGGCAGTTTTTTTAAGTGTTTTGCTGTGTATGGTTTATGAATCTCTATCTGATATTGTCAGGGAACTATCCAAGTCTAAGTTGTGGAAATTACGTCTGCTTTTGCTTCTTCTTGTTATTATCTACATCTTACCAAATCTGTATATTTATCGTGGAACTTGGTTAACCGATCGGTATAAGGTTTCCGTAGCTGTTATTCAACCTAACATAAACCCATGGGAGAAATGGACGGGAAAACAACCTGTCCTTATAAATACATATCTAAATTATATCAGAACAGTTGTAAAAGAACACACTTCGCTGGATTTGATTGTAATGCCAGAGACCGCTCTCCCTTTTTATTTTTCGGATGTATACTATGAAGAGTATTATTGGCAGTTCAAGAACCTGATAGATAGCATTAACGTCCCTCTTTTGATAGGAAGTCCAGAATATGTTGAGTATTCCGATATTACTAAAATTAGAAAAGATTCAAAAAAACTTAAAAACCATGGTACGTATTATGATACCTTCAATTCGGCAATATTAATTGAGCCCGGAAAACTAAAAGAAAATTACCAACGATATAACAAAATAAAATTGGTAATTGGAAGTGAACGTATGCCATACCAGGAACACTTTCCCTTTTTGAAGGATTTGATCAGGTGGAGTATAGGAATTGGTTCTTTTCAAACAGGTATTGATACAACTGTTTTTAAGTTGCCTTTAAATAATCAAGCTACTAATATTTTATTTAATGTTGCTATTTGTTATGAGTCAATATACCCGGATTTTTTTAGTAGGTTTATAGAAAAAGGGGCTGAATTTTCTGTTGTTATTACCAACGATGGTTGGTGGGGAAAACTGTTTGGAACTTATCAACACAATCAATATGCTGTTCTAAGAGCCATTGAAAACCGTAGATATATAATAAGATGCGCAAACACCGGGATTTCCTGTATTATTAGTCCTGAAGGAATAATCAGCTCAAAAACTGATATCAACAAAGAAGCAATATTTGTTTCTGAAGTTTATCCTTTAACGGAGAAGACTTTTTTTACCACACATAAAAATTGGCTGATTTCAATTAGTATAGTTTTTATTGTGCTATTTATAGCTTTTGTTGGTCTGTTGCGTATAAGTACTAGAAGAAACCAAACGGTATAAAACTGGTTTCAAAAGATATGTTAGTACTATATTAGAACAGTATAGCAGCAAGAATCAGTAACAAAAATATTAGAAGGAAAACAATAGTGAGTTTCAGGTAAGGATTTAAAGCTTTCTTTTCCCGGATTTCATCGAGGGGCATAGTTGTTGCAGTTTGAGATTTTGATACTTCTTGAGTAGTGGTTGGAGTATAGTCAATAGGTTTAAAAGGTGAGTCTCCAAGGTCTTTTGTCTTATTACTTTCAGTTAAAGATAAATTCTCCTCAGTTTGTTTATTGATTTTTATTTCTTCAAACGCTTCCTGAAGAGAACTGATGCTATTTTCAAACAGCTCAGTTGCTTCTATCTTTGTACTTTTATCAGATTCTTTTAAGGGTTGAGTTTCTTTAGTCTCAGGGAGTCTGTCTATTGAAGGTAAGTTAGAGATTTCCTCTTCGAGAATCTTCAGCTCGTCTGAAATTTCATCTTTTGTAAAAGTTAGAGGAGCATCAATATGGGTAATTTGAGATTGTTGTGGGGGTGTTATATCTTCCTTTATAAGAAAGATATTTTGAGCTTCACCTATTAAGGCTATTAATTCATTATTATCAAGAATGGTTTTTTCAGAAACGTCAAAATTATCAACATTATATTTAGAAAGTTTTTCTAAAATAGCAGGTGTACTTAACTCTTTCTCCCTTTTTTCAAGCTCGGTTATTTCATCGAGGAGTTTTTGTCTTTCTTCTACAACTTCTTTTAATTCAAAAGGGGGAAGGTCGGATTCTTCACCTGTATCGGATAGAAGCGACTTTTTTATAGATGGGAGCTCTTTATCTTGTGTGTGCATTTCTTCCGACAGTTCGAGTCCGCTAATAACAGTTGCTTTTTGTGCAGTATCCACTGTTTCTTCTAACTTTGTTGGAATTGTTCTTGTATCCTGTAAATCTTTTTCTTGTAAAGAGCTGGTGGGTATTTCAGAACTTGAGGTTGAGGGTGGTGTAAATTCAGTTCCCTCAAATATATCAGCAGAGATAATAACTTCATCTTCCATAATATAAATAAACTCTTTCTCACTTACTTCAGGAATTGAATCCCTGCTCTTAGAATCGACTACCCTTAATTTAACTATGGGCAGATTATTGTAGTTTTTATTGATTTGGTCAGCAACTTTTTTTACAGGCGTAAAAATAAGTTTTTTCGTTAAGCGTTCCCCCTCTCGTTTTTTCTGAATCCGAAACCTTCCAAATTCACTTATTGTAACATTTTTTCCTTTTGATAGAGTAAGAGCTAGGGCGTCAAAAATTGCCTCAACAAATTCAGCCACTGCAATTTCATCAACTGAAAATTCTTTTGCAATCTTTCTTATTAATTGATCTTTGCTCACCTATCTAACATATTTTTTAAACGTTCGGATGGATGGAAAACTATTTTATCCTTTGGAGGTAATAATAACTCCAACTTTCTATTATAATCAATTATAGTTTGCATAGGTCTGAATTCAACGGAGAAGTTACCAAAATCCTCAATTTCAAAAAACCTTTCCTCCTCTAAAGATTGCTTAATAAATTCAAATACTTTCTCGTAAATAACCTTACTTGTATTTTTGGTAAATTTCGATTTACTAAGTACTTTATTTAAAAATGATTGCGAGTTCATATCTTTTTCTTCTCAAATATAAAATTGATTTTCTCTATCAATAGTTCAAGGTAAAATTTATCTACCTTGCTAAAAGCATTTAACTTGTAACTATCAATATCCAGAACAGCGATAATCTTGTCATTTAAACCTATCGGAATCACAATTTCTGATTTTGTATCAGGATCACAATAAATATGACCTTCAAATTTAGTGACATCAGGGACAATAATTGTTTCCTTTTTTAATACTGCTGTCCCACAGACCCCTTTTCCAACTTTAAGCCTGGTACAAGCTATTTTTCCTTGAAAAGGTCCAAGTACTAGTTCATCATCGGATTCAAGAAGATAAAAACCCACCCAGCAAAAATAGTCAAAAGAATAATAAAGGACCGCAGAAATATTGGCAAGATTGGCAATTAAATTAGACTCACTTTTAACAAGGTTAACAGCTTGTTCTATAAGTAAACGATACTTTTCTTCTAAAGAAATTGTCTCTGGAATGGAAAATTTTTTATTAAGCATCTATAAATAATTATTGGAGATTTTTAACTACAGCTTTTGCTTCATCAATACTGGAATAGGGCCCACATCTTACTTTATAAATGGTTATATTATCATCTGTTTTTTCCTCTATGAATACGTTAAGTCCTTTTGAAGAATATTCTTCTAATTTCTTTTCTGCTGCACCCTTTCGTGTATATGAACCAAATTGCAGATAAATTCCTTTATTTTCCCCTATAATAATAATGTCGGAACGATTTTCGAGTTTGATAACAAAAGGGACCTTGTTTAATGTATCTAAAGAAGAACTTTCATTCTGTTCGTTTGAAATGTTACTTGTATCACTTTTAGCAGTTTCCTTAATTGTAGATGTATCTACTAAAAAAGATGTTTTGGTATTTAAAGTATCAGCTATGTAAGGAGACTGTTGTATGAAGTATATGTAATATATAACAGCGCCGGCTATGGTAATAATTAAAATTACTATGAGAACAACTATCCAGATACCAACAGAAGAACTTTTCTTGAGGGGTTTAGTCCCAGAGTTATTTGGTTTATCTTTTGGAAATGGAGTGGATATTTCGTCATGTAACTGTTTTGCCTCAGCGGGAATTATTTTTTCACCCCGTGCAAATTTTTCCTCCAGTTCTCCTCCCATTTCAGGTTTAATCTCCTCAGAAGAAGCTTTGCTGTTTTCGTTTTCAAATAAATTTTTAAAGTCAAAATCAGGAATAATTATATCTGAGTTTACTTCCCCTGTTTTTTTCTTGTTTTGTGATTTAGATTCAAGGTGGTTAAAAACAAGTTCAATTTTGTATTCGAGATCTTCTTTCAAAGATGGGGCCAGCATAAGAGCTACCTCCCAATCATCTTTTGCTTTTTCGAAATTTTTCTCGAATTTTAAGTAAGCATTTCCTCTGTTAAAATAAGCTTCGGAGTAATTAGGATTGATTTCTATAGCTTTGGAGTAATTTAAAATAGCATCTTTTCCTTGGTTGAGATGGTAATAGAAATTACCCCTCAACAAAAAAGCAGAGGCATTTTCAGGGTTTATTTCTATTGCCTTAGAACAGTAAAAAATAGCATCTTCAATTTTACCGATTTTGTAAAAACAAAAAGCCAAATTCTTAAATGCATCAGCAGATTCAGGATTTAGTTCAACTGCTGTCCAGAAATCTTTTATAGCCTCATCGTAAAAATTTGCTGTACAAAAAGCTAATCCCCGCTTATTATAAAGTCTTCCCACCTCTTTTGGTTCTGGAGAAGAAGAGAATTTAATAATTCCAAGAGCTTTCTCGTAGTTTCTTACTGCTTCAGTATAGTGCTTTGTGTAAAAATAACAATTACCAAGTATTTCAAAAACAAGATAATTTCTCTGGTATGTCTCAGATACTAGATGCAGCTTTACTATTGCCTGCTCAAAGTCCTGTTTTTCTAAATCTGTAATAATTTCTTCAATTAGGCTATGCAAGTGCCCTCCGCAAGATTTTATTTTGTATAAATTTAGCCGATTAATTCTTAAGATAAAACAGAAAATTTTATTTAATGTATTTTTAAAAATACTCCATTTTATAAATAAAACACTGAACAAAATTAAAAATATGTTTATAATTTTAAAAAGCTGTGAGTAAGATTAATCTAACATAATTCCTTTTAGATTAATTTTATTTAAAGTAGTTTCACTTTTTGTTTATGAAAAATTTGTCGGACAGGAAACTTATTATATCGCTTGCTATTCCCGCTGTATTACAAACAGTTGTTAGGTCTTTGTTTGTCATTGTAGATGCGTTCTGGGTAGGAAAAATAAATAGTTTAAATCTTGCAGCTCTTACAATTGCAACCTTTGTAGTGTGGGGGGTTCTTGCTCTTGGGGAGATTATTTCTACTGCTACCAATACACTGATAGCGCAGAAAGTTGGAGGACAAGATTTATTTTCAGCGAAAACCGTTGCTTCACAGAACTTGGTAAATACTGTGATTTTTTCTTTTGTTCTGGGAATTTTTCTTATCCCCTTATTACGTCCACTTTTCCAAATAATGAACACTTCTCCAGAACAGTCTGAACTTGCCTTAAAATACTTAACCGTCCTTTTACTTGGGTTGCCTTGTGTGATATTACTTCTGACTGTTGCTTCAATTTTTCGTGGATATGGAAACACGAGAATGCCATTTTACCTATTGTTGCTTGCAATTACTTTGAATTTTATATTTGCACCGCTGCTCATTTTTGGAATTGAGGGGCTTTTTGAAGGCTATGGAATTGTTGGGGCAGCACTTTCAACTCTTATATCTTTTGCCTTTTCGGCTATTATAGGATATAAAGTCTTGCTTAAAAGAAACCTTATATTTTCATTCCTTTTATATAAAGTGAATTTACCTTTAATTAAAGAGACTTTTCGTATAGGAGTTCCAACCTCAATCAGTGGAGTAGCATTTTCTCTTATATATGTTTTAGTATCTAAGTATGTGGCTGATTATGGTACAGTAGGTTTTGCGTCACTTGGAATTGGGCACAGATCAGAATCACTAATATTTCAGATAACAGTTGGGTTTTCACTTGCTTCAACTATTCTTGTAGGGCAAAATGTAGGAGCTGGTAATACTAAACGAGCTGAAACCCTTGCTTGGAAGATTTTTGGAGTTAGCGCTTTTGTTGTTCTAATATATTCTGTTATATTGTTTATATTCAGTCGTGAAATTGCTATGATTTTTACCAATGATAATGATGTTATCACTGCTGCTTCTATGTATAATAAGATATCGTCACTTGTACAAATTTTTTCTGCAGCAGAAATTATTTTGACAGGAGCTTTTATTGGTGCCGGCGACACACTTCCCCCAACCCTTGTAGCAATGCCTCTGAATTTCCTTAGAATTCCGTTGAGTGGAATTTTTTCTTCTTATTTTGGGCTAACAGGAATCTGGATAGCAATATGTATAACAGTTTTTTTCAAGGGTATATTGATTGCACTTCTGTTTAAAACAGGAAGGTGGAAAAAAAAGAAGGTCAAGATATAAAAAAAGGTGATTCAAAATCACCCTTTTTTAAAAAATGTTGGAAACAGGACATTATTGAGGATCAATTACGAAACATCTTACCTTAAGCTCTTTTTGAGGTGTTTCAGGATCATTTGAAAATACAACGATACTTTTTTCCTGTTGACCGCTTCTGCCCTGGGTTTGGAATGTTACTCTAATCTCTCCACTTTCACCCTTTTTGTATTCAGTTTTTTCGCCAACGGTTGCTCCAGTACAACCACAGGATGTTTGAACCCGTTCAATTATTAAAGGAGCATTCCCTTTGTTGGTGAACTTGAAATTATATTGAAGTTCTGGCCCACGCTCTACTTTTCCAAAATCATGAATATCTTCTTTAAAAACGATTTTTGGGGCTTTTAAAGAAGCAGTTATTTTTGAATTTGTTACAGCAAGAGTTAAAGTAACAGCAATTATACCAAGTCCCAGAGCAAAAAAGCTCAGCTTACCAAATTTTGAAAAAATAAGTTTTTTCATAGTTATTAACTGTTTAGATTATTTGTTGTAATAGTTGCTTTATTCATTATGTTGAATCTGTAAATTATTAAACTTGCAGCCAGCATAAACAGATCCCTTATAATACTTGTTATAATATCTCCTTTTGTAGAAGTATTTTCAAGGTAAAAACAGCCACAATCAATTGTTAAGTTCCTCAAGTAAGCTGAGAGTAACAGTATTATAAAAAAACTTAACATTCCAGAAATCAGAAAAGAACTTCCCTGCTTATAAATCCCAAGTAAGAGAAACAAACCAGCTATGAATTCGATAAAAGGCAGTATTATAGCAGGGATATTAACAAAATACGCAGGTAACACTTCATAGCGATAAATTGCATTAGCAAATCCCTGCGGATCTGCTATCTTTCCTATAGCAGCATAAATAAACAGCCCTCCTATAACAAGCCTTAAAACAAATATTGAAAATCTATTATATAAAAGTTTTTTCATAGTTATTTACTTGTTGGATAACCAGCCTTTTTCCATTCTTCAAAACCCCCCGTATAAATATTTGTTGTATGATAACCAAGCCTTGCAATATCATATGCAAGATCAATACTTACCTCACACTCCCCCCCAGAACAATAAACAACAATAATAAGATACCTATTCCTTGTATATTTTTGCATTAATTGAAGCTGTTCTTCTTTTGATTTTTTATGAAACTCTGCATAAGGTAAATTTATAGCATTCTGAATATGTTCGTTGTTATATTCTTCCTGAAGTCTTGCATCAATAAATAAAGCTCCAATATCAAATAGCTTCTTTGCAGTAGAAAGATTAATCTTTTGAGGCTCAACAAACTTTCCCTTCTTATTGTATCTCGGGTTATCTAAAGGTTCAACATTGTTCATTAATTCATAATTAGGATCATAATATTCCTTCCCTATAAGTAGTTGGTATTGACTTTCAACAGTATCTTTTTTACTATAACGTTCAGTTGTGTTAATTAAAGGAAGTCCTTTTGGATTAATCCAGTTCCAGAGTAAGCCGACTAAAGTAGCCACAACAACTATAATAAGTATTTCTCTAAAGGTTTTATTTATTTTCATATAATTAAAATACTAAACAAGGCATACTAAAGAAATGAAAATCGGTTGGCATCGAAAGTTTCCTGCTAAATTTGCTGAAATAATAAAACACTCTTCCTATATTAAAACATTGTTTCCTGTTACTCCCTCTCAAGTTGCCTATTAAGGTGGGTAATAACTGAGAAGAAGGATATATTCTGTGAAGATTAAATATATTTCCTCTTATGTTAAAAAAAACTATTAAAAAGTTAGATGCGATATACAAGAATATTGGATATGAAGCTGATGTTGACGGAGCATATAGAGATGAAGTAACAACCTATGCTTCGGTAATCAGGAAAGATGGAGAAATTGTGACAGAACTTACAGGGGTTGTTAATCCTGAGGAGGTTGATGGTTCTCATCAAATAGCAGGGGAAATACGGGGTATTATAGAAACGCTAAAATGGTGTAAAATTCATAATATACAAACTATTAGAATATATTATGATTATCTTGGTCTCTATATGTGGGCTACAGGAGGCTGGAAAGCGAAGAAAAAAGTTTCTATTAACTATGTACAATTTATGAAAAACAATACAATTAAAATTGAGTGGGTGAAAATCCCAGCACATTCAAATTACAGATGGAATGAATATGCCGATAAACTTGCTAAGGAAACATTAATCAAGTATATATCTAAGGGAGTTAAGTAATTCGAACTTTACCATTTCAACGCTTTTTCCAAATACTGTTGCCCCTGCAGCATTTTTATGCCCACCCCCACCAAATTTCTTTGCAAGTAGATTGACCCTTATATTCCCTTTGGAACGGAATGAAAGTTTGATTTTATCTTTGAGTTCTACTATAACAAAACCTATTTTAACGTTTTGTATAGACATTATATAAGAGGAAAAGCCTTCCACATCTGAAACATCAGACCTAAAATCCTTAAAATCTTGCAATGTAATAGTTCCAATTACTACTCTGCCGTTGTAATGAAAAGAAAGACTTTCTATAAACCTTGCAAAAAGTCTAACTTTTTCTTCAGCTACATTACAAAAAATTTTGTCGTAGATTCTTACAGGATCTGCACCTCTTCTAACTAACTCTGCTGCAGTTAGAAAAGTTTTCTCTGTTGTTCGAGGATAACGGAAAGAACCAGTATCAGTCATTATTCCTGCATATAGAGAGGTTGCTATATCTTTATCAATAATATTGACGTCTTCATATGTAAAAAAATCAAACAGCAGTTGAGAAGTAGCGGGACTGGAGGTATCGGAGATAACAAGGTCAAACAAATCCTTATTTGTATTAAGGTGGTGATCAATACAAATCTTAAATGCTCCAGATTCTTTAATAACCTGTTCCATTGTATTTGTGCGGGAGTAATCGTTTGTATCAATAACAAAAACAGTATCTGCTTTTTGAACTAACCTGGAATTCTGTTCTTTATTGTTACGAAAGACAGTAATTACCTTTCGTGGGTCAAGAAAAGTAAGGTAAGACGGAGTAAAGGAATGATTAATAATTTTTACCTTCTTACCTTTCTTTTTAAGGTATTTATAAAAAGCAAGTTCACTTCCTATTGCATCCCCGTCAGGTATTAGGTGTGTGGTGAGGATAACATTTCGAGATCTTTCAATCACCTTCTTCAGTTCTCTGAACTTCTCTTTCATATCTGTAACAGTAATTAAAAAATAACAAATATCTGTCTTATTATGTTCATAAGATATGAAAAAATATTCCTATTTGAACTCATAAATAAAATCACCTTTCCTAACAGATGGTAAATAATAACTTTTAACTTTTATCAGAGAATTAGTTTTTCTAACTTTTTTGCGTGTCTGAAGAAAAAGTAAAAATACGAATCGCTCTTATTATTGCAACTGCTTTTACGGTTTTGCTCTGGTTGGTAAAGATTTTTGAACTTCTTTCAAAAATAGATATATATTTTCTGGGAGTTTATCCAAGGTCAATAACAGGACTCTTTAAAATTATTACTTCACCACTCATCCATTCAGATTTTTCCCACCTGATTTCAAATACGTCTGCAATTTTTGTTTTGCTTTTTTTCCTGTTTTATGTCTATTTTCGAACGGCCTTGAAAGTATTTCTGATTATATACTTTATGCAGGGTCTTATTGTGTGGAGTATTGGACGGTCTGCATATCACATTGGCTCCAGTGGATTGATCTATGGATTTGCTACGTATCTTTTTTTTATGGGAGCTTTCAGAAAGGATTCGAGTTCTATAGCTGTAGCTTTGTTGGTAACGTTTTTATATGGAGGTATTATTTGGGGAGTACTTCCGGTAGATCCCCACATATCTTTTGAGGCACATCTTGCCGGGGCACTAGTGGGATTAATCTGTGCAATCGTATTTAGGAAATCAGAACCATTACCTGTTAAATATGAGTGGGAGGAAGAATCTGATGATGAAGATATGACTCAACTACCAGAAAATAATTGGGAAATGTTAAATTCAAAAAATAAAGATGAAAAAAAAACTTCCTGACTAGATGTCCCTGGTCTTTATCAGGTAACGAACTAATGAAGTATCATGATAAAAAGTGGGGAGTTCCTGTACACAGCAATTGGAAATGGTTTGAATTTGTATTACTCGATGTTTTTCAAGCTGGTTTAAGCTGGAATATTGTACTCAAAAAAAGAAACAATATAAAAGCTGCTTTCAGCAATTTTAACCCAAACAAAATTGCAAGATATACAGATTTTTACATTGAACGACTACTTGTTGACTCTCGTATTATTAGGAATCGGGTAAAAATCACGGCTGCTATAACGAATGCTAGAGCCTTTCTTAGAATTCGAAAAGAGGTTGGGAGTTTTGATGAATATATCTGGAGTTTCACGAACGGAAAGGTAATTCATAACAAATGGGAAAAACAAAATAATATCCCCACACATAGTCCACTCTCTGACAAAATCAGCAAGGATCTTAAACAGCGAGGATTTTGCTTCGTTGGAACAACTATTTGCTATGCGTTTCTCCAGGCAGGTGGCATTATTAATGACCATATAAAAAGTTGTTTTAGGTATAAAGAGTTGAAAAACTTATCCAAGAGTAAGTAACTTTTCTTTTCTCAAGTATTGTACAGCTATGGTGTATTAGATAACAATGTTGCTACAAAGTTTATTTTCTTCGGTTCACTATCAGAATAGAAAAATCATTCTTTTGGTTGGTTTGTCTCATCGGACCTTTAGTATACTACATAGAGTCGGAGGCTAATTCATTTACGGACTTGCTCAGTATCTTTTCTTTATGGGTGCTTTTAGAAGAAGTGGAATATTGTTCTATATCTGTATCTCTATTAGTTAGATTTTTCTATGATGATATTGTATGAGAAGTCCTACCTGTAAATTTGCATATATTGTTTAAAATATATCTTTTAAGGGTACTAATTAGTTTAAATTGTGCTGTTACTTTTAGAAGACCTGAACATCTACCCTCAACATATAAGAGAAAAGAAGAACCAGAAGATGGAAATAGTAATTATAGCTTAAGTTAACCGTTTTGAACTTAAAGCACTGTTTTTATAGTGTAAACTTAGTGCAAAAATATCAGAAAAATGTTTAAGATAAAAAGACTTCCAAAGTAAAATAACGTTTCTCATATTAGGACTTCAGTTGTTTTTTGATGATTGCCAATGGATTCACTTTCAAAGTCTTTTACTCTCACTGCTATTGACTCCTTTTAAACCGACACTTTGCGAAATGACAAAAGTTCTTGGCTTTGGGACACATCGCAGTAAACATAATGCATTTATAATAAATTCTTCTGATATTATTTTAAAAGCTCGTCATTATTATGCTCTTATAATTTTATTTTTGTTGAAAAAAGCAGGCGAACCAATATATTTTATATTCGATGATACGACTAACAAGAAAACCGGTAAACATATAGATGGAGCGTTTAAATATTTTAGCCATCTATCAAAAACATATGTCAAGGGACAACAAATAGTTTGCAGTATTATATCATACAGAGGATTAATCATACCCTATGGTTTTGATATTCCGAAAGAACAGTGTTTAAAATTCGGAATTACATTTAGAAAAAAGACACAGATAGCATTAGAACAATTAAAAAGTTTCGAAGCCAACAGCAACCAAACAGTATACGTATTGGCAGATACTTATTATGCTACTGAACCGATAATGAATTATTGTCGTCTGAAAAAACAACATCTTACAAGTTTAAAGTTTAACGGAGTGTTCAGAGTTAACGGCCATCAGACAAATGTAAGAAATTATCTAAAACATACAATCAAAGGATTTAAATCCAGCAGAAAAATAAAACCTGGTAAAATAAATTACCGTGTAGAAAACCGAAAAGCAGAATTAAAAACAGGTGGGGTGGTAAAATTGGTCTTTACTAAGCATCCAACGCATCGCACTACGATGGTACTTGTAACTACCGGCACCGCTCTATCCGCTTATGAAATTATGCCTGCTTATCCGATAAGATTGAACATAGAAGTATTCTTCAAAATAAGTAAACAATATTTAGGATTAAACGGATACCAAAGCAGAAATATTGGAGCAATTAAATCAAGAATTGCATTATCAATGTTTTCCTATAATCTCCTGACCCACGCATTCATAAATGATATGTGTGCAAAAGCCAAATCATTAACGAAGAAGAATATATCAACGTTTTCTATAACTGAAATGCTTGCTGAGTTACGGTTTCAAATTAATGTAGATAATTTCGAACAACATAACATATTGATGAAATGCCAGTAAAGTCAAAGAACAAAATTACAAAAAGAGTTTAAATCATTATTAATAAAAGCCGCTTAAGTATTTTAGGCGGTCAACTTGAGAATTATAATTTATTTTACTGAGCAGTATGTTTCAGAATTACAAAACGAAAACGAAGAAAAATACATCAAAAATTAGAGTTTTTTAGATATAAATTTTTTATTTTAAAAAGGGAAAATACTCTATTATAATAGTAGCACTTAATTAATAAATAGGGGCCTTTTTTCGAGGCCCCATTGTTTTACCAACTTAGATTAATGCTACTAGCGAAGCAGCACCATTTTCTTAGTCATACTGAAATTACCTGCTATCATTCGGTAGAAATAAATACCACTTGCTACATAATCTCCATTATTATTGAAACTGTGCCAACTAACAGTATAACTTCCTCTGTCAAGCCTTTGGTCAACAAGTTTATAAATTTCTCGTCCTGTTATATCGTAGATCTTAATAGTTACATATTCAGCTTTCGGCAGGGAGAAAGAAATTTGAGTCGAAGGGTTAAAAGGATTTGGAAAGTTTTGTTGTAATTCATAACCTGCAGGTACAGTTGAGGAAATAGTGTGTACTGGTACTGTCCATGTTTGTCTATTAAACCATCTATTTAAGGTATCAGCTAATGCGGAATCTGTTGGCTCATTCCAATTTGTTAATGTTGGATCGTTTCCAACTCCTAAGTTTGGAACATTCCCTGTTCCTGATGCTGAACTTGGGTTTCTATGGCATGATATCGCACAGGAATTGAGCATACCTTGTGTTGGAGTAGTGATGCCGTATTTTTCCAGTGTCTTTATTGGCCGTATGACTTTGAAGTTATGAGAACTTATGTCGTAAGCAAAAGCTGTAATAGCAACTTTTGTCATATGACAGCTTATGCACCTTGAAGCTCCTCCAGTATTATTATTATTCAGAGGGTCATATGAATGTTTTGTATGTTGTTGAATCTTTGTAATATTGGGATTACCGACTGTTCCAAAAGTGGTATGACACTGCAGGCAAATATCATTATTGTTCCCACTAAGTTTTAACTGATGAGGAAATGTAGTAGTTGCATGAGCTTCGTGGCACTGAGTGTAGCAGTTAACAAAATTATTGTGGGGAGAATAGCTCAGATCTTGCCATTGCTGGTGGTGTTGACGAGCGGTCATAGTATCGGGCCATACTCCCGGTCCTCCCGTTGTGTTGAAGTTTAGTTGCCAGGGTGCAATAAAATTGTTTAAAATTAGTCCGGGCTTGTAAATACTATCAACGGATTCCTTCCACGGGTATTCAAATGTCTTGTTAGTACTTGCCCCGCGGAAATGACACTGACCGCAAAGTTCTTGTTGTCTTTGTAATCCCGCAGCATTCATGTTTTGAGGTCCAAAAATATTGTTTTTATTTGGTGAGCTAACATGAACGTTTCCGGGACCGTGACAGTTTTCACATCCAACTTTATTGCTTACTGTATCATTAGAACCTGCCCACCCGGAGATCCACGTTGTATCTGTTCCATTTACAGTCAAAATAGGTCTATATCCAACCATATGACATCCTATACAGTTTTTTTCATATGATTTCTTCCTGAAATTGTTATCAATAGGTTTCAAGGTACCAGTAGAAGTAAACCAATTACCCGGGTTATAAGTTAGCCAGTTCCCGGTTGAATTATTTAAATATTCTTTCAGGTTCCACTGGATTGGGAGGATATAATAATTGTTTGCTATTTGAACAAGATACCTTTGTTTGTACCCACCCCCATAAGTATAAACAACGTCATAAGTAACAGAGGAACCAGAGGAAGGATTCAGTGTTGCCTTATAAGTCCCTCCTACGAGGCTCAATGTTACAGAAGCATTTCCATAAGCAGAACCCATTGAGATAGTTCCAGACTACTGGGGTCTTACTGTTGTAGGACTTGGATTCATATGAATTTGTGCATGTAAAGAGCCCTTCCAAGAGTTAAATATTGTTGAATGACAGGTTCTGCACGTATTAGTTCCTACGTAGGGTTGTGAATAAGAAACACTAAGAGTACTAAAAACTAATAAAATTGCAATTAAAATTTTCATAATTATTACCTCTTTTTATTTACTAGAAGGGAGCAAATTCTGTGCCACAATTAATTTTGCCCATTGATTTAGGTTTTTCCAATAAAAGAAGAAATATGTAGATATAATCTACACTCTGTTGGATGAGTAAAATATCCCCAACAAGCTCTGTAAATAAAATATATTTTGAGGAAATGTAAAAGGGGTTCTAATCCATTTGTTCCCTTAGTGAAAATTTGTAGTAAAGAATTTTTTTGATAAAAGATACCCCTACTCTTTAAGTCCAACAAGAGATAAATTTACTTACAGCTAACAATCAATATAGACAAATCGTCTTTTTGTTCTGTGTCGGAGGTAAAATTATTGATGCTATTAATAAGATTATTAAGAAGCCTGCTTGTGGGTTCGTTTGCATGAGAAAAAAGAAATTGTTCAAGTCTTTCAAAACCATACTCATCATAGTATGGATTCATTGCTTCGGTAACCCCATCGGTATATAATATAAGTTTATCATTGTTTTTAAAATCAAACTTTATTATCTGGTCTTCCAGAAATGTTGAGTTCTCTATATCTAAAGCTCCAAGTGTTATGGTATGCTTATTGAGCTTTATTAGTTCTGAATTATCATAAGAAATTTTATAAGGGGGTAAATGTCCAGCATTTAGAAGCTTGCAGGTATGTGATTTTGTATCAATTACAGCAAGAATTGCAGATACAAACATCTTTCTCTGTTGAGTTTTTCGAATCATTTTATTTAGCTTAATAAAAATTTCTGCGGGCTCAAAGGTTTCTTCAAGGACCAGGTGTAAACAGCTTCTTAATCCTGATAGTAGCAACGCACTTGCTACCCCATGTCCAGAAACATCACATATAAAAACGCCAAACTTACTATCTGAAATCTTAAAGTAATCATAATAATCTCCTCCAACTTCATAAGTAGGAACTGAAATACCAGCAATTTCATAATTATCAATAACGGCTTCGTTTGGAGGTAACATTGATAGCTGAATTTCTCTTGCATAATCAAGTTCTTGTTTCATTCGTCGACTCTCGGTGTTTTTCTTTTCAAGATATGTTAACTGTGACAAAAAATTTTTCTGTCTTTTTGTCGCTGTAGTATGGGCAATTATATAGAAAATAGCAGCAGTTACAACGTTAATAATATTTATCCACAAGTTAAAATTATTTAGTATGAGTAAATTACTAAGTGTTGGGATACCGAAAATCAGTGCATACAGCTGTGACAGTTCGACTTTTGAAAATCTAAAGAATAACAATACAAGCGAAAACGTGAAAACTACATCCCCAACGGAACCTTTTTTCTCTCCATCAATTTGTATAGTTATATCACTGTCTGTTTTCTTCTCGGTTTTCAAAGTTGAAGGGGTTTGTTGTTGAGGAATATTTTTCAGTTCATCTATGGTCTTGAGTGTTGTGGATATAACAAGACTTACTGTAAGAAATATAAAGAGATATTTCCGTATATTTTTAACTGAAAAAATCCTTGAGTGGAAAATACGTAAAGAAACAAAAATCAATAATATTGTCAAAGTTGTCCAGAAATCGAAAGAGAGGGGTTTTTTAAGAGCGTAGTAAATAACAGCTCCGAAATATAAAATACTCAAGCCGAGCAAAAATCGCCTTGCGATAACAAGATTTCTTTCATCACAATTGAGAGCATAAGCGATATCGGGGGGATAATCGAGATATTTTTCGTATGAAACCGAGATTTCCAATTTAACTATCTATAGGTTTATACTGCTCTGGTAAGGTTTCTCCCTTTCCGAAAAAATACTGTTCCATTTGTTCAAGAAAAACCCTGTCTGTATTTGGAGAAGATAAATCAAGCCTATATTCGTTTACTATCATTTTAAAATATTCAAGAAACATTTTAAAAGCTTGCTCAGAAACATTGTTATATATTTTTTCCCCAAGTTCCCCAGGTACTGGTGGTCTCTTCAAACCGGGTAAATCTTTGTTGAGCTTAATACAATGAACAATCCTTTCTTCTGGCATATAAATTTTATTTACTTAAATCTACAATTCTATTTTTATATACGAACTTTAAATTCTTTTGTTGCTCTATGTATTCTAAAATATAATCTCTCATAATAATATTTGTATCCTCGATCTTAATTTGTTCTGGTGTCAGAGAAAAATATTTTTCTGTCTGCGATGCTACATAATTATTGGTTGCTATTGTGTAGCTTATATTTTCATCGAGGGGGGTTCCATTTACCAGAAACTTTTCTATAAAATCTACATTTTGATTTAACTTTTGTGAACTATATTCCACGTACACTCCTGAAACGAGTAAATTATCGTTAGATAATCTTGAATCTCCTGTCTGAATTTTTCTCAGATAATTTTCCATCATTTGTTTTAAGAGATTTCCTTTTACGGTAACCACAACGATAGTGTTATCAAAGGGGTTAATTTCCCAGATATCTTTAACCTTAATATCACCCTTTTTTATATTTCCCCTGATGCCCCCACTATTTAAAAAACCTATGTCAGACTTGACTCTCTCTTTTATTATTTCAGCTTGCCATAATCCAATTGTGGTCTTGTTCAAATCTTTGTCAATACTACCAATTACGCGTTCCATTTCGGGTTCAATTTGTTTAACCATATTCTCAACCAGGTATTGAGCATCTTTATCGTAGATACTTGAATCGAATGCTGTTTCGTATAGTTTTTCAAAATAATTTGCAACAGTATCTTTTTCGATATCGACCTTAAGGTCAAGTTTACCAAGAAACCTTCCATAATAACCAGCCTGACAGATAATTACCCCATCGACTATTTTGGGTTTATATAACGTAGAGTGAGAATGTCCTCCAATAATGACGTCTATATCTCTATGAAACTTGACTGCATAAATGCTATCTCTTTCAACTCCATTATGTGATAGCAATACTATCAGATTGCAGTGTTGTTTTTTAAGTTCCTCGATAGCAACAGCTACAACAGAATCTGTGTTCAAAATGCGGATGTTTTCAATGTTTTGTGGGAGAGTTAAAGTTGATAGCTCTTCGGGACTGATTCCTATAATTCCTACTTTTATGCTGTTTAGTTCTTTAATGGTGTAGGGTTCTGCAGCAAGGCTTTGTTTGCTTACATCATAAAGATTTGCAGAAAGAACTACAAAGTTTGCTTGTTTAAGAGCTGAATCAAGTAACGTTACCCCATAGTCAAAATCGTGGTTCCCAAGCACAAAAGCATCTAATTTGTAAAGATTTAATAAAGGAATTTGCGAAAAACCTTTCGTAATAGAACATATTGGTGATCCTTGGTATTCATCACCAGCATTTAGTACAAGCGACTTATCATCTCTCAAATTCTTCAAGTATCCTAACATACTTGAAGTTCCTCCAACATAATAGGTTATTTTGTTTCCAGCCGAATCTTTTTTTGTGACTTGATATGGCAAGTTATGGGCATGAAAATCATTCCAGTGTAATATTGTAAGATCACGTAAATTATCTTTGGTCTGGGAAAGGCATTGTATAACGACTGCAAAAATAAAAATAATTATTAGGAAATCCCTTTTCATATTTTTAATCGTTAATTATAAGAAATTTTGAAATATTGTTACTAGGTAATATAAAAGTTATGCTAGCAAAATGAACTTGAAAAATCCTGTCCAAACATAAAACAATATTTTAACATTCTTTGTTTCATCTTACTCTTTGTGGGAATTATTCTGCTTACTGTTGAATTTAGAACTTTTATGTATTATTTTTGTTGTTGAATTTGGAACTTTTACGTATTACTTTTCCCTAGGAAAGGAATTGTGAAAAATCAAAAGAAAATATTAGTAGATCTTCTCATTATATTAATTCTGGTCTCGAATGTTAACTATTCCATTACAAAAAATATATGTTCTGAAACTAAAAAAGAAATCTGTAACTGTAATAAACCCAATACAACAGTTAATACTCATACACAACAAAATCAAACCGCATCTTGTTGCAGTTTGCATAACGTCGTTTTAGACCAATATAATACTCAAAATAAAAACTATTTTATACCTGCTCAATTAACTAAAGAGCTACTTGAGAGCCCTCAAATTCGCCAGAATCCATGTTGTACTAAGGTTCTTATTAACATATCAAATAATTCCGATTACGAAGCTGTTAAATTTTTAAAGAGCTCAATTCCAGTCTGTTTGATTAATCACAAGATTCTCGATTGTGACAATTCTGTTTCTTTCTGCATAGAAGCTTAGTACCGATCCCCAGCCAGTTATGCTAAGGGGGATATCATAATAAAAAAGTTAGCCCTCCTCATTTAAAATTATTCTATCCCTGTCTGAAATAAATACAATTAGAATTTTCTAATTGTGGCATTTATAAGTAAATTATATTAAATATATGAAAGTCGTTATCATATTCTTAGCAATAGTTTTTAGGTTGCAGGTAGCTATTGCTCAACAAACGTACGATAGTCTCAATATTCTACGATTGGATTATCTTATAGGAAATGCTATTTCAAACAATGTAAAGTTAAGGCCAGTTGATATTCAAAAACGTATAGAGATTATCAAAAAGGACCAGGTTAAACAACCAACTCCAATATTTGAAGTAATGGTTGATTATATTCCACTTGATTTTATGGCAAAACCTGAATACAGTAGCTTTTTAACTCAGCGATTAGTTTTCCCGGTTAAACTAAAAACTCTTGAAGCAGTAAATAATATTAGAGCAAAAAAACAGGATATTGTAAAGGAACAACTGAAAGTAGAACTAACAAGACAGGTGAAAGATAACTACTACAATTTATACTACTATGAAAGGCTATCCCAGTTTAACGAAGAATTCCAAAATATTGTAAAAAACATTATAAAGTCTTTAGAATCAAACTATTCTTCAGGAACTGGAACCCAATACCAAATTCTGAAAATGTACAATGAACTTCAGATGCTTGAACTTGAAAAAACCGATATTGAATCAAATAAAAAAGCCTATGTGAATAATCTCAAAGTAATTACTAATCTGAACTTACCTGACAATTTTCACACCAACGGCATTAATGAAATTCTTGAAAGTAGATATTTGTTGGACACACTTGCTCTAATAGCAATAATGGTTAAAAACAATCCTGAGTTCAAAATGATTGATAATATGATTGAAACCTCGCGAATTGAAAAAAATTTGGCGGAACAAGAAAAGTTACCAGATATGATGTTAAGTAGTGGATTCAGGTATATGGCAAAAGAACCAATGAGTTTTGTTGGATTAAGTATAGGAATCGACTTGCCATTTGTTCCGTGGAATAAGAAAAGAATTAATGCGATGCTAGAAGAAAAAACAACTATGGAGCTTCAAGCTCTATCTTTACGACAGTTGCTGATTGATTATATGAAAAATGATTTGCAGAGCATGCTTATAATGATAAATACAGCTAAGAACAAAATTGACTACCTTAATGAATCGGTAATTCCACAGACAAGGCAGACTTATTATTCCACAGTTGTATCCTATGCTACGTCGTTTACAGATTTTATGAGTCTTTTGGATTCCTATCGTAAACTGAGAGAAACATTACAGATGCTTGTAAAAGAAGAAACAGCATTACTTAGAGAATATGCAAGGTTAGAAAGTCTTCTTGGAAGACAATTAGAAAAACAAAATTAAATAAATTGAATATGACTAGAAAAAACCTTTTAATCATAATATTCATAGTCCTATTAATTCTCTCAAATCTTATAACGCTTTACTATCTGTTCTATAATAAGAAACAAACCGAGACCACTGTAAAAAAGTCTCAACTTTATGTTTGCCCAATGCATCCTCAAATACAACAGGACCACCCGGGAACCTGCCCAATTTGCAATATGGAACTTGTATTGAAAGACGATTCGGTGCAAAATAATATTTCTCAAGAGAAAAAACCCGAGTTAATGATGGGGGATGTTGTTCTCTCTCCTTCCCAACAGGTTCTTGCAAACGTAAAAACCGAAGTGGCTAAATTAAGTGATTTTACTTATGTAATTGAAGCAAATGGGGTAGTCAAGTTAAGAGATGATGCTGTGCGCCAGGTTTCTGCACCAGTAAAAGGAAAAATTACCAAACTCTATATCAACTACGAAGGACAGAAAGTCAGAAAAGGTCAAAAAGTATTTGAACTGTATTCTCCTGAATTAATTGCTACACAGAAAGAGTTTCTTCTTGCTTATGAAAACTACCTCAAGGCAGAAGAACTAAACGTTCCTGGAATTAAAGAAAATGCAACTGCTGTTTTAAATGCTGCCAAGCAAAGATTACAACTCTGGTTTGTTGATGAAAAAGAGATTGAGGAACTAATCGAAACACGTCAGATAAAAAGTTCATTAACTTATTATACTGAATTTTCCGGTGTTGTAACTAAAAAGTATTTCAATGAAGGTAGCTGGGTAATGGATGGCACAACTGTTTTGGAAGTGGTAAACTTGTATTCTGTCTGGATAATGGCTAATATATATGAAAGCGAAATATCACAAATTAAAGTTGGCCAGAAAGCTGAAATCGTTTTAGCTGGAGATAATACAACAACCCTCTTTGGAAAAGTTGACTATATAACTCCATTTGTAAATCCTGGTACAAGAACAATCGAAGTTAGATTTACAATTTCGAATAGTAACCTTAAACTAAAACCTGGTATGTATGTTAAAGTAAAACTGCAAACTAACAAGCTTTTCAACGTAATCGTGATTCCTAAAACGGCACTCTTGCAGCTGGGTAAGGAAGACATTGTATATGTAAAAAAATCCAGCAATGTATTTGCCCCTCGTAAAGTAATTATAGCAGTAGAAAAAGAGGGGAAAGTAATTGTCAAATCTGGTCTGGAATCTGGGGAAGAAGTTGTAACCAGTGCAGGCTTTTTACTTGATAGTGAAAGTCAAATCAGGATGGGTAATCATAATGAAATGCAAAACATGGAAATGCCTCCCAAAAGTAACGATTATGAAATTAGAGAAAACGATGCTATAAAAGACATGAAACAACACCGTCATTAAATTATTAATAAACAACTAAAAAACAAAATATGAAAAACTCAAATATCAAAGTTGCAAACCCTAAATTTGGGATTGTCCTTGTGACTCTAATAGTGGTAATATCTTCTGGCTGTTCTAAATACGAAGTATCGAAAGAGTCTCAGCAGCCTCAAAAAAATGAGGTTGTGAATTACGATACAATATCTCCTAAGAAGAAAGATACAGTTAAGTATACTGAAACTTCAAAAGAGAAAGAAATCAATAACATCACAAATAAGAAATCTCTAATCGAACATAAAATGATAAAGATTCCCTCAGCACAATGTGATGTATGTAAAGAAAATATTACCAAGACTTTGAAAAAAGTAAAGGGCATTACCTCATTTCAAGTTGATATTGATGCAAAACTTGTTCATGTTAATTTTGATAGAAATATTATAGATATAGGAAAAATCGAAAAAGCCATTACAATGGCTGGTTATGATGCTAACAATAGGAAAGCTGAACCAAATGCATACGCCAGACTGGATGACTGCTGTAAGAAACCAGAAGACAGAAAAAAGAAATAAATTTATTTTATTAACTGAACAATCTAAGCACCCAATATGATTGAAAAAATAATAGATTTTTCTGTCAACAACAGATTTGCTATACTTATTTTGTATCTTGCTATTATTGGTTATGGAATTTATTCAATGGTGCATACTCCCGTAGATGCTATTCCTGATCTATCAGAGAACCAGGTAATAATCTGGACAGAATGGATGGGACGAAGTCCCCAAACCATAGAAGATCAGATAACATATCCATTGACAACCAACTTGCAGGGAATGCCTAAAGTTAAGGCAGTTAGAAGTCAGTCAATGTTTGGTATGAGTTTCATATACGTAATTTTTGACGATAACACTGATATCTACTGGGCACGTAGTAGAGTACTTGAAAAACTCTCTCAAATTCAGGGAAGCCTGCCCGAAGGAGTTAAACCAGTACTTGGACCTGATGGAACAGGAGTCGGTCATGTTTACTGGTATCATCTGACAAGCACAAAATACGATCTCGGAGAGCTTAGAGCTATACAGGATTACTATCTCAAACTTGGTTTACAGTCAGTGGAAGGTGTAGCTGAGGTGGCATCAATTGGAGGATTTGTAAAACAATATCAGGTTGATATTGATCCTAACAGGCTTAATGCATATGGATTATCTATTTCTGAGATTGTATCAGCTATTAAACGAAGTAATAGAGACGTAGGCGGTGGGAACCTTGAGACTTCAGATATTGAATATTTCATTAGAGGAAAAGGCTATATTACTAATATTACCGACATTGAAGAAATAGCACTTTCTGTTGGACAAAATGGAATTCCTGTCAGAGTGAAAGATATAGGAACTGTGCAAATAGGGGGAGACACAAGACGTGGGTTACTTGATGTAAACGGAGAGGGGGAAGTCGTTGGTGGAATCATTGTGATGCGCTACGGTGAAAATGCTGAAACAGTTATCAATAGAGTAAAGGACAAATTAAAAGAGCTTGAGAAAGGATTACCTGAAGGAATAACTATACAAACATCCTATGATAGAAGTGGACTGATATCCTCAGCTATAGATACACTGAAGAGAGCTATTATTGAAGAATGCATTGTTGTATCATTAATAGTACTAATCTTTCTATTTCATTTTAGAAGTGCCTTAAGAATACTAATCGAGATACCAGTAGCACTTTTAATTTCTTTTATATTAATGAGACAGTTTAACATAACGTCCAATATAATGAGTCTGGGCGGTCTTATAATATCAATTGGAGTTCTTGTAGATGCTTCGATTGTGATGGTTGAAAACGCTTATCGCAATATAGCAAGAGCTCAACAATCTGGAGAGGAAATTAACTATAAAGAAATCTCTGCAAGATCTGCCAAGCAAGTTGGTAGAGCAATATTCTTTTCTGAGGCAATTATTATGGTGTCCTTCCTCCCTGTGTTTTTGCTTGAAGGTCAGGAAGGAAAAATGTTTCATCCACTTGCTTTTACAAAAACCTTTGCGATCGCCGGTTCTGCCTTTATTACAATTACATTGGTGCCTATGTTGATGACTCTATTTATGCGTGGCAGGTTTTATTCCGAGAATCAAAACCCTGTAACTAATTTCTTTAGTAAGATTTACACGCCCCTTTTAAAACTGTCTCTTAGGTATAGAAAAACTACACTCGGAATCAATATTGTTGCGCTGTTGATTACGATTCCATTAATAATGAAAACAGGCAGTGAATTTATGCCACCTCTTGATGAAGGAAGCCTATTATTTATGCCTACTATGCTACCAGATATTTCTATTAACGAAGCAAAGAGAATCTTGCAGGTTCAGGATGCAATTATCAAAACAGTCCCTGAAGTCGAGCATGTACTTGGAAAAGTTGGTAGAGCAGATACTCCAACCGATCCAGCTCCAATAAGTATGATTGAAACTATAATTATTCTTAAAGACAAATCTCAGTGGCGAAAAGGAATCACAAAGGCCGATATTGTCTCCGAGTTAAATTCAAAATTGCAAATCCCCGGGGTTAGCAATGGATGGACTCAGCCTATAATAAACCGAATTAATATGCTGTCTACTGGGGTAAGAACTGATCTTGCTGTGAAAATATTTGGTGATAACCTTGATACGCTTGAACAACTTGCTATTAAAGCAGAGAATATTTTGAAGAAAATTCCCGGGGCAGCTGACGTTTTCGCAGAACGCGTCACAGGAGGAATGTATATTGATATATCAATTAATCGTACTGCAGTATCAAGGTACGGTCTAAATGTTGGAGATGTACAAGATGTTATTGAAACAGCTATTGGGGGAGTGAATATATCAACAACGGTTGAGGGGAGACGCAGATTTCCTATCCGAGTAAGGTATCTTAAAGATTATAGAAATGACATTGACCAGTTAAAAAGAGTTTACGTTACTGTTTCTGATGGCTCTATGGGCTTGACACTGGGCAATCAGAATATGAATGAAAGAATGACTCAAAATATTCCTACAACAAAAACTGGCAACAAACTTCAAATTCCTTTAAATGAAATTGTGGACATCAAAATTAATTCTGGTCCTCCTATGATAGGATCTGAAAATGCTCTGCTGAGATCGGTTGTGTTTTTAAATGTTCGGGGCAGGGATATGGGAAGTTTCGTTGAAGAAGCAAAAAAAACTCTTGACCGGGAATTTTCAAATTCCCTACCGCACGGATATTTTTATTCTTGGAGCGGACAATGGGAAAATCAGGTCAGGGCCAAGCAACGGTTAGAGATTATTATGCCTTTTGTTTTTCTGATTATTTTTATGATGCTGTATTTTGTATACAAAAACTTTCTTGAAGCAACACTGGTAATGCTTTCTGTCCCATTTGCTCTGATTGGAGGGGTTTACTATATGTCCATATTAGGGCTAAACTTTTCAGTAGCAATTTGGGTAGGCTTTATTACACTATATGGAGTTGCTGTAGAAACAGGGGTGATTATGGTGATTTATCTTCATGAAGCGCTTGATAAAAAACTAATAGAAAAGAACGGAGTCTTATCAAAACAGGATCTTCTTGATGCTACGGAGGCAGGTGCGATATTACGTTTGCGTCCTAAGCTAATGACTGTTGCTGTAGCAATGATTGGTCTGATTCCCGTTATGTGGTCGAGTGGAACAGGCTCTGACCTTGCTAAACCGCTCGCAGTACCTCTCATTGGGGGGATACTTACATCAGCAATCCATGTTCTTTTTGTAACACCTGTTATTTTTGTAATGATTAAAGAACAATATCGAAAACGAGGAAAACTGAAGAAATCAGAAATGGCTAAGTTTATGGTGCACTAAAAAGAAATAGAGAAATAATATAAGACTACTGCACTGATTAAATTCAGGGTGGCTTATACTCTTGAATTATAGAGGTTATGCCACAGCATTGAGATGAGAGTCAATTGTTACTTTCTTTTAGTCTTTTTTTCTACTCGCCCTAAAGTTTTTCAGGGCGAAGCCCAATCAGACGAATAAAAAAGGAAAGAGCTCTGAAAAAAATAATTCCTGCCCTCACTACTGTTTCTTGTGGGTAGATGTGAGTTGTACATTTGGTAATTTTGACTTAAATTAAATTTTTTCTCGTCTTGTGTGAAACCTGGTTATGATGTTTAAGGTGAGCAAACACAATTCTCCCAAAATCCGCAATGTCTTGTCTGGTCGGGATGACTGGATTCGAACCAGCGACCTCTTCGTCCCGAACGAAGCGCGCTACCAGGCTACGCTACATCCCGATTTTATTGTAAATATAATAGGTATAATACAAACTTTTAAGTCACTTAAAAAGAATCCAGCTTGAAAAAATACTTACCTCTGCTTTTTTCTGGAGATTTTTAAAGTTCAATTTATATTATAGTATGATTTCTTTTTAAAAATAGAAGAAGAAATTTTGTTACTGAAACGCAAATTAATTTTGTGTAAAATCATTTGACAAATTAAATATATCAATGAAACAAAAAAAGCTTTTTGTCCTCTTAATATCATTTTTTGCAATTTCTAATCTTTACAGTCAACTTTATCAAGACTGGAAGTGGTTGCATCAGTATCCACAGGGAAATGACCTCCGATGGGTGAAAATGTGGGATATTAATACTATTTATGCAATAGGTAATAAAGGAACTTTTATGAAAACTACTGATGGAGGACTTACCTGGATAGTACAACATAAGGCGGGAAGAGTTGGGGGAATTCCCATTCAGGTTGCTGACTTAAAAGATGCCTGGTTTTTTAACCAGAACACAGGAATAGTTGTTGGAAGTTTAGGTTCAATTTTTAGAACTACCAATGGCGGAATAACTTTTGATAGTACAAATAATCCAGCTCCAACAAATGCAGTTATCACGGGAGTATGGTTTATTAACAATACAACAGGATATGTAATAAGTGGAACAACAAACTACCGACTTATGAAAACTACAGATGGCGGGATAACCTGGATAGCAAATTATGGTTCTGCTCCTCCATATTCAAACCCTTATCATATACGGGCTTTTAATGAGAATAAGTTGCTTGTTTTAAATCAGCTTGGTGATGTTTGTATTTCTACAAATGGAGGGTTTCTCTGGAATACCCACCCTATTGGTAGTCAGGTGAATTTTTATAAAACATATTTCATTGATACTAACACCGGGTATGCTTGTGGGGATTGGGGTAGATGTCGATACACAACTGATGGAGGATATAACTGGATTAATATGTCCGGTGTACTTTTTGATAGAAGTATCCATTTTAGTGACATTAAAGTCAGAAGCAATGCTGTTTATCTTGTTGGAACTTCAAATTATGTATGGCGCTCTACAAACTTGGGTATTACCTGGGATTCGCTTGAATTCATTTCACCATCTGCCTTGCAACCGTGGTCTAATAGCTACTATGGACTTGACTTTCTTAGTACTGCTGATACTATGGTTGTTGTTGGTAGTAAAGGCTCCATTCATCGCGTCCTTCCGTCATCAAAACAAATGCTTTCCCAATATTTGAAAATAGGTAGTCTGCGAGATATCTGGGTAGAAACACCTACAGGAACGGTCATTGCCGTTGGGTCTCCTTCTTCAGTTAGTTCTACTGTTGTAACACACGATCAAATTATGCATTCAACTAATGGAGGAATTAATTGGACTATTGTTTCACCATCACCAAGCTCAGTAGCAGATTTTTATAGTATTGATATGGTTAATAACAATACGGGTTATATCTGCGGAACAAAATCAGCAGTCTACAAAACAACTAATGGTGGTTTAACTTGGGATTCTCTTGTTATCTATAATATGCCCCCTAATCTTGTGCTGTCTAAAGTTGATTTTGTAAATCCTACAACTGGCTGGATATTTTCGAGATATACTACAGGTAATGATTCTACGATTTATAAAACGACTAATGGGGGCTTGAACTGGTTTAAGCAAAAACTTAATGTGGCTACAGGTAGTGAGAATTCCATTTATGCTGCCTGTATGCTCGATGAAAACACCGGCTGGCTGATAAACTCTAAACCAAGACCCTGGAAGACTACTAATGGTGGGATTAGTTGGGATTCAACTAAGTTAAGCGATAATTATCTGGCTGGAGCACTATATGATATTAAAATGATAAATACAAATACTGGCTACTGTGTTGGTTCAAATAACAAAGTGTATAAAACAACAAATGGCGGTGCAACTCCCTGGATTAACACAGGTTTTTCTTCCTCTACTATAATAACACTTTATACGTGTGAGGTTTTTAATGCTACAGAATGTATTGTGATGGGCACTTATGGCACGGCATATTATACTTCCGATGGCGGAACAACGTGGACTAATAAGAATCTTGGAGGCAGCATTGATGATATTTATGGTTCGTATCTTATTAATGGGAAGGTTTATGCAACAACTCTTTTAAATAGTGGCATATTCAAAAATTCAAATATTGCTACTGATCTAAGTTCTCATCACAACACCAAATTACCAGATGACTTTTTGCTTTATCAAAATTATCCCAACCCATTTAATCACTCAACAATAATTGTCTTTGAATTAAATCACAGCAGTTATGCAGAGTTGCTTATATACGATGTACAGGGAAGAGTGATAGATGTAGTAATGCAAAGGAATCTCCCTCCTGGAAAATATGAAGTGTCCTGGAATGGTGAAAAATATTCCAGTGGTGTTTATTTCTGTCAGTTAAAAATCAATGGCAGACATTCTGGGTTAAGAAAAATAGTACTACTAAAGTGAATGATTAAATATAGCTATAGCAATATACAATTACATATTGTAGAAACGTATGTTTCAGAATAACCTTTCTTTATCTGTTGTCTGATACTCCATACTGAATAATCTTTACTTTTTCTTCTGTAACAAGGGCACTTCCTAAAACATTGTTTTCATCAAAGTATTTCAGCAATTCCTCTATCTTCTCTTCTTTATCAACTACTTCAATCACAATTGGTAAATCACTTGATAATTCCAGAAGATTAGATGTATGAATTTTGCTAGCTTTCCCAAAACCGGTAATACCTCGTAGTACAGTGACACCTGCAAAATGTTCTTTTCTCAAAAACTCTGTGATATATTTATAAAGACTTACCCCGTGATACTTGTCGGATTCACCAATAAATATTCTTAGAAGAATAGCTGTTGATTCTTTTTTCATTTTATCTATTTATAAATTAAAAGTGCTAATTCTTTTCCCATATAAATTGCTGCAAGAGATAAAAATGTAGTGAGAAAAAGATTTAATCCAAAGTACAAAAACTCTCTGCCTTCGAATAGTCTAAAAGATTCATATGCAAAGGTCGACATTGTTGTAAAAGCACCTATAAATCCAATAGCAAAAAAATTACGGAACGAAGGAGACACAATTTTACCAAAGTTTAAACTGTATAAAAAGAATCCAAGTATTAAACTCCCTGTCACATTTACAAAAAAGGTTCCGAGCGGGAAGGAAATTATAAAGTTGTTTAAATGTTTTGTAACAAGGTAACGTGCTATAGCACCAAGAAAACCACCTAAACCAATGTATATTATATTCATATTGAGAATAAGAATTTACAAGAAAAACAAAAAATTTTCTTCTAAAGTTTTTTTGAAACCATGTTTTTAGAGAATAAATAATTATAGCGAGACTACTTTTTCAATGAGTGTTTTTATCCATTCCCTGTATGCCTCTATTAAGATACTACTGCCATACTTTCTATTAAGTACTTCAGCTGTAATTTCTCTTAACTGGATTTCCCAGACAGTCTTTTTACTGTTCAGAATCTGGCTTTCGGCAATAACCTCTTTTTCCAGATTAAATTTTTGTACGAAACGGGCAATTAATTCTTTCAAATCTTCTAACTGTTTAGTGAGTTTTTTTCTTTTTTCTGCCAGAATATCTTTTTTAAAATCAGTAGTACTAATTTGTATCTGCTCAGATAAAATTAATAGTATTTCGTTGACACTCCTTTCAATCAGTCGTATAGTAGAAGATATCTCCCTGCGATGAAAGTGTGGTAAGTCATTCATTTAATCTTTTTTTGTTAATAGGAGTTTAATTTCTTCAAGTTTTAAAATTTTGTCAGCTGCCTCTGACAATATAGAATCTGTTATTTTTTCTTCCTTCTGTTTAATAGCTTTTATCTTTTCTATTATCTCAGTGAGCTTTTCAATTGTATCTTTGATTTGCTCTTTGAAAAAAACATTATATTCTATTAATGTTCTTTCAAGTTTCTTTTTGATGTCATCAATGATGTAGTTAAAATTATAATTGATAGTAAAGTCTATCCTGTTAAAATAACTTTTAACAATAAGACGATTATGAATATGACGTGGGAGTAAAAAGACTAATTTTGTCCAATTGAAATTAACCATAAGCTTAAATTCGTAAGTTATATATTCAAATTCAGTTGTGGGTTCGATATTTTTTTCGAAATGAACTTCTCGCAAGGGTATTCTAAAAAGATTTGCTGTTGCCTTATAAATTTTATTAATAATGGAATTATAGTTATTAATTGTCTTTGCAAATATTTTCTTTGCCTCTTCTTGAATTTCGTTTTCTATCTGGAGCCTTTGTTTTTCAAGCGATGTCTTTATCAGGGTGTGGAATAGAAGTTCTATTTTTTTCTTAAATTTCAATCTAGAAAGAGAAGAATTTTTACTTTCGAAAGTAAGAAGCTCATTATGAATTTTCTTGGATAATTCTGATTTAATTGATTCAAAATAATTGTTGTACAATAATAAAAGATTAGTAATGTCTTCTCTTCCTTCTTTTAAAAATTTAACATTATCACTTGAAAAATAATCAACACTTTCCTGTAACAGTTTGTGTTTAGAGTTGATTTCTTCTATGGACATCTGATAAGAGCTGGTTTCAAGCTCAAATGATGTTTCCACTTCATTTATTATGTTTAATAGTTGTCGCTTGACAGATTTGTTTAGGATGTTTTTTCTTCTCAGAATAACATATTTTTCAAGGTATGTTTCAAAACTTTTTATTCCACTTCTATCTAACATCTGTGTATTTCCAGTAGATTTTGCAAGAAGTGCGTTCTGGGCAGAAACGGGGAAAATAATTATATCCATTTTTCTGTAAAATTTTAGAAATAGCTCCTGTGTGTATGTCAAAATTTGGTCTAAGTCGAGAGGAGTTAAATAATCTATTTTATTCAAGACGAAAAAAACTGTAGGGGTTATTGTACTTACTCTTTCAAGCAGCCTAAGTTCTGCTTCAGAAAACGCTGGATCAGAAGAGGTGATGAAAATTGCTCCATCAATTTTAGGTAAATGACTGTAAGTAGAAAAGGTATTGTTTAAATGTAAAGAACCAATACCGGGAGTATCAACAAAAACAAGTCCTTTGTTCAATAATTCATTTGGAAAACCCACCTCAGCATATTTTACCCGTTTAACGTTAAGAGGATTCTCCTTCTCAGAAGTATACAACCCCAGTCCCGTAAAGGAAGAAAGTATTTTATAACTATTATCTTCAAAAACGATCTTTGAGAAAGGGAACTTTGCATATTTTACAATTGTAACTATAGAAGTAAGGGGAATAACCCCTGTAGGAAGAATATTTTCTCCTAATAAAGCATTAATGAAAGAAGACTTTCCACGTTTGAACTGTCCAATAACAGCAAAGTTGATTGTACCCACTTCTAGTTTTTCTCTCAGTGTTTTTAACTTTTCCTTCTGGTTTTTAGTTAACTTTTCAGGTAGAAAACTTTGTAAACTTTCAATACTGTTTACTAAATCTTTTATTGATTGTTCCTGTGTTATAATGTCCATATTCTTACTTATATAATGAAAAACTCCTGCCAAAACTATTTTAGCAGGAGTTATTAGGTGAACTCAAATCACCGTTTTAAATGGTGAACCCCATCACCTCTATTATTAATATATAAATAATTTCAAAAACAATCAATTCAAAACATTCTATTTATTCCAGTAAAAATTTATTGGTGGTGGTAAGGTAAATTAGGGGGCTTGATTTTTAAATGTTTCTGGCATTCGAACCGCTACAACTTTTCCTTTGGCTGTTACTATACCATTTGCTGATACAGATATTTCGGTAACTACTTTTTTCCCTTTTATTTCTATAATTTTACCCCTTAACTCAAGTTTTGCTCCTATGGGCGTAGGTCTAATATAATCTACGCAAAGCGATGCTGTCACGAAACGAAATGGTGGTAATGTACCAGGAGGACGATTTTCCTCTCTATATGAAACCAGGGCAGCGCTGCCTGTCCCGTGGCAATCTATTAATGAAGCAATGAGTCCCCCGTAAACAAACCCTGGGATAGCAGTATGATAATCTTTAGGTGTAAAATATGCAATAGTTTCATCCCCATCCCAGAAACTTTTTATTTGATAACCATATTGGTTCAGTCTGCCACATCCATAACAATGTGCAAGATCATCTGGATAATAATCTTGTATTGCTTTCATAAAGATTTTTTATTTTGCAGGTTGTTTTATTATAAATATTAGGTTATTAAAAAGTAATATACTAACACTTTCTTTTAAAGGTAACAAAAAAAATTGTAAAGCTATTAAAATAAAAATAAAACTATGTTTTTTACCTCATACAACTTAGTTGTTAAGCAATATCAAAGAATCAACAGAGAGCTTTCGTTGTAACCATAAGTAAATCTCTCGATTAAGAGCTTCATTATTCCTTTTATTAGTATTATTTTCCCAGGTTATTTTTACAAAAGGTATGGACAATAAAGGTAAAAAATTGTCAAACTCCCCAGAAGATATAAAGTTATAACCAATTCCTATCTCTCTTATCTTGGGATATAAGAGACGTAATTCAAGAATGGTATTAACAACTTTTAGGGAATCGTTTTTTCTTTTCTCTTCAGTAAGTTTATGTGTTTGTTGCTCCTGTAAAAGTTGCACTGATGTATATATATCAGTTTTTAAATATTCAAGATCAGAACGATTGCTAATTTGAATTAAGTTTAATCTCGTCCTTTTTATTTTACGCTGAGAGAGTAAATTATTTAAACTATCCAATTTGCTTTCTGTAATGGATTGTCCAGTCACATAAACATTTAATATATTATCTCCACTTGGAGTCGAAACCAATTTCCATTCAATAATTTCTGTTCCTGTAAGTGTTCCAATTTCAGTTGCAACAAATTTAGACAATGAATTTTGGTATTCAAGATCAGAAATTAAGTCTATGAAAATTTTTACGCTTGGAATGGCAATAACAGTTACAATAGTGATGATTGTGATTCTTGTTAAACATAATTGTTTCTTATTTGGATAGGATTTAAGCGGGAATTTCAAATATTTTGAAATTAAGTAAGACGATAAAGAAATAAAAACAGCGTTTATAAGAAACAAATATAATGCTCCTAAAAAAAATTCTATTCTCTCGGTTGCCAGTCCAAAACCAGCGGTACAGATAGGAGGCATTAAAGCCGTAGCAATAGCTACACCCGGCAAAGCATTTCCAATAGATTTTCGTGTTAATGCAACTATACCTGCAGTCCCTCCAAAAAATGCAATAAGAATATCCAATACTGTAGGTTTTATTCTTGCTAAGAGCTCGGGGTTTGGTGTTCCAAGCGGTGTTAAAGAAAAGTAAACTATACTTATAAGTAAAGAAATAAAAATCGAAAAAATAAACTCACGAATTGAAATTAAAAAAACATTCCTATCATGTATGCCTAAAGAAAGCCCTATTCCTAGAATGGGGGACATAAACGGAGAAATTAACATAGCCCCAATTATCACGGCAGGTGAACCAACATCAAGACCAATAGAAGCAATTACAGCACTGCAGATGAGATAAACGAGAGAGGCTCCACGTATCCTGATATCTTTTTGAGTTTGTTGGTAAGTAGACTCAAAACAGGAATCTGATCTAATATCCCCTAATTTATGAAACCATTGTAACAAGGGTATCATTCGGTTGAAATATAATTGAAAATATAGCTTTTGCTTGCATAGATATGTGAAACTAAGTTAAATAATACATAAAGTTGATTTCAAGATAAAAATATAAAATAAAAATAAACTTGCAATCCAATTCTGTAAATTAAACTTGTCCCGGTTGACTTAAAATGTAATCGTAATAGTAGTAAATTTTTCTTTTCTTGCTTTGGAACAACTTTGTATCTTCCTCTTATTTGTTGTAAATGTTCTTTCTTTGTTTTTTGCTTATATAATTAATCGTAAATTTTCTTTATTATTTACGGTTACATTAATTATGAATTAATGACCTATTTTTTACCTGACTCATAGTTACTTTTTTATTAGGTAGTGCGTAGCTATATAGATGGCAATTTTGAGGCTTGAATTTTATAAAGGATATATATAACTTATACACTTATAATTAATCTGAGAAGTAAATGAAAAAAGATATTCATCCTAAATATTATAAATGTAACGTAATTTGTAATTGCGGGGAAAACAGGGGAGTTTTGTTCACAACCAGATCTACTGTGCCTGAAATCAAAGTAGAAATTTGTTCCCTTTGCCATCCGTTTTTTACTGGCACACAAAAAATTGTTGATACTGCTGGTAGAGTGGAAAAATTCCTTAGAAAATACGGCAAGACTAATAAAACCGTATAGTTTTATTGTCATATTACTGTATTGGGAGCAGTTTTGAAAGTTAGTTTTTTCAGTTTCTTTTCTTATACAAAATAATTAAACTTACCTAAACTTCTTTCTGTATGCGGGTGGTTATTTTTGAAGATGATTATTACCAATTACTGTATCCTATTAGTCTTTTAAGACCTGTATATGAAATAAAAGTTGGATTTCTTTCTATTGCAGAGTTAATCAGAAGTCTTATAGATTCTAAATACCCCGTTAATTTGCATTGTAGAGAAGTTTTACGTTCGTATCAGAATCAAACGACCAATCATCTTTTAACTAAATTTCCTAAAGATAATTACCTATTACTGAATGGTAGATATGTTTTTAATTCTATAATCTTAAAATGGATACAAGACAATCTTCCAGATAATTCTTTTCTTTCTTATAGTAACTACCTTATAGCAGCTAAAATTAGTCAGAATAAAAGCCCTTTGCTTTCAGATATAAAAGATGTTTTTACGAAAAAAGATTTTTCGGAATTTAAAGAAATTCCTGTTTTAAAGTGTAAATTTTTTACCCTTTCTAATTTACTTGGTACCCCCTGGCAGGTACTTAACTATTTCGATAATATGTTTGTGAAGCAGGTCGATGGATATATTGTTGAGAAAAAAACAAAGACGAAAAAATTACCAGATGTTAAAATAGCAAATCCTAAACAAGTTAAAATTTCTTCTAAAGCTACGATTTTTCCATTTACAGTTCTGGACGCTTCAGCTGGTGGAATTGTAATTGAAGATGGTGTTGTGGTTGAGCCTTTTTCGTATTTAAAAGGACCTATTTTTATAGATAAACGTACTATAATCAAAGCAGGAACAAAAATTTACGGTCCCTTTTATGCAGGTATAGAATCACGCATAGCCGGGGAGGTTTCTTCTTCAATTTTCCACGGTTATGTTAATAAGCAACACGATGGTTTTATTGGTAATTCTTATATCTGCCCGTTTGTTAATTTGGGTGCAGGTACTGTGACAAGCAATCTGAAAAATAATTATTCGAATGTGAGAGTTAAAATAAATAATGAAACTTTTAACTCTGGCCGCCAATTTCTTGGAAGCATTGTGGGTGACCATTCTAAGTTTGGAATTAATACAATGCTTAACACGGGTACAATTGTAGGAATATTTGCAAATTATGCCGGTTATGGGTTCGCTCCTAAATATATAGATTCGTTTTCCTGGCTAATAAATAATGCCCCCCTTGCACGCTATGAAATTGAAGAGGCTTTGCAGACTGCAAAGATTGTAATGAAAAGGCGTAATGTTAAAATGTTGTCGGAATATGAATCTTTAATTAGAGTTTTATATAGTAAAGGGAACATTTAGATGTACAAAATTTGTTACTTATAAAAAAGGATTCCTTTTATGAATACGACTAAAAAACGACTTTTTACTTCTAATAGAAACGAAACAGTTAGACTTTTTAAAAATCCAGTACTAGAATATTTTTCGCATATACATCCAGTAACTCCTATTGTAGTCTACACTCCTGTTATTATTGTTGCTTTTTACTTTGGTGTGGTAGCAACAAATCCCGGGATTGGTATTTTGATGTTTTTACTTGGAGTACTTTTATGGACATTATTGGAATATACAATACACAGATGGCTTTTTCATTATGAACCAACTTCAGACATAGGGAAAAGAATTCATTTTTTGGTGCATGGAGTTCATCACGAGTATCCTCGTGATCGTACCCGCCTTGTTATGCCATTACTTGTTAGTGTTCCTCTTGCAATTGGTTTTTATTTTTTCTTTGAAGCTATTTTTGGAGTATATTATCTTTCTATTTTTTCCGGGCTGGCTTTTGGGTACGTTTGCTATGACAGTATTCATTATGCAACTCACCATTTTAAGATGAGGGGGAAAGTTTCGCGCTTTCTTAAAGAATATCACTTAAAACATCACTACAATGACCCCAACTCAGCATTTGGAGTTAGTAACCCTCTTTGGGATTATGTGTTTTCAACTGTTCCAGAGGAACAACGGTTAGTTAGCGACGATCAGGATTCCTAGTTTTTTTATTTTGAAGGTAAAGTTTTTTTATTTTGGAGAGTTTTGTTTGCTTTTCGAGCATCTTGCTGCGGATTCGTAATTTGTCAAGCGAAGAAATTTCCTCATACATCCGTATATAGTTATTGTATCTTTCCTGTGCTAATCGTCTGTTTTTTACTGCTTCCTTTACGGCACAATTAACTTCATGTGTGTGTGTACAATCTGTAAATTTGCATCCCTTTGCAATTTCCGCTATGTCAGGAAATGCTTCTTCAAGACCCTCCTCTGTACCCCATATTTGAAGTTCTCTGATTCCCGGCATATCAATTAATATAGCCCCGTTCTGAAGAACTATCAATTCACGTGTTGTAGTTACGTGTAATCCCCCTCTGTAGCAGGTGTCCCTATCTGCTGTTTTTCTGATTTTATCTCCAAACAACTGGTTTATTATAGTTGATTTTCCAACCCCCGAAGAACCAATAAAAGCATAAGTTTTTTGTGGCTGTAGTATTTGAGAGAGTTCATTGTAGCCTAAATTTGTGACTGTACTCAAACAAAATATTGGAATGTTTGGATTTGCAGTTTTGGTATCTTCAAGTTTTTTCAAGTATTCAGGATCAAGGTCGGCCTTATTCAGAATAATTATTGGTTCGGCTCCACTTTCCCTAACGGCAACTAACATTCTTTCGATTTTCCTTAAGGTAAAATCATATTCTAATGCTACTACAACAAAAACAAAATCTATATTTGCTGCAACAATTTGTTCAGATATTTTTTTTCCTGGCATTTTCCTAGAAAGCCAGGATTTTCTTTCGAGAACGTAGTGAATAACAGCAGTATTATCGGTTTTCTTTTCAATAAGAACCCAATCACCAACTTTTGGTAAACTTCCCGGCTCCGCAGCTACGTGGAAAAATCTTCTTTTTAATTCTCCCGTGATTTCCCCATCAGACCCATAAAGCAAATAGTTTTTCTTGAATTCAACGGCTACCCGTGCTGGTTGCAGACCAGTATCACGTAAGACAGCATACTGTTTTTCGAAGAATTCAGACCATCCGTATTTTTCTAAATTATGCACAAAAAAAATTAAAAAAATCATCTTCTATTAACAATTTAATATTCTTTTCACACAACATATAAAATTCCCCCTGAAACATATGCTTAGAGAAAGTAAAGCGATTTTTAGATATTCTATTAGTCGGATGATAAATTAAGTAAGTTTTTTAAAGGTATTTACAGGCTCCATTGAAAAAGTTTATATCTTTTTATATTTTATATTAAATACAATCACTATATGAAAAAATCTCAATTGCCTAAATTTCTACTCTTTGTAACTATAATTTATTTTGTATTGGGAGGAGTGACACTTCTCTATTTTGCTGCTGTAGGAAATACACCCTTTGAATTAATCCTATTTGGCCTTGTAATTCATATTTTTACTGCATTGATTTTTGCATTTGTGTTTAAATATGTATATGGTCTCATAAGTGAACGGAAAGCCCAAGAGGAAGAAAATTCATTATCTTTTTTGAACAAATTCTTTGACTATTCAAATATGAGTGTTTGTGTCTTTGATAATACGGGAAAGATTAGGTATGTAAATGCAAACTTTGCAACTTCGCGTGGAAAAACTAAAGACTCCATATTAGGAACGGAAATAAAAAACTACTTTGAAAAATTTGAGGAAATTTTTAAAGAAGTTAAAAACCGATGGTTGTGGGTTGGAGAGGTTACAGTTCCTAAAACAGATGGGACATCATTCTATGAACTTTCTAATATAGTTATGCTCCCTTCTCGTGATAACTATCTTCTAATTTCTGTTGACATTAGCGATATGAAGAAATCTATTATTCGCCTGGAAGAGGAAAAAAATAAATTTGAGCTTCTTAATAAAATAAAAACACAGTTTCTTTCAAACCTCAGCCAGGAAATTAGAACTCCGATGAGTGGTATTATTGGTATGGCAGAACTTTTGTTGCTGACTCACTTAACAAATGAACAAAAAGAATATATTGACATAATAAATTTTTCATCAAGTACACTCCTTGCTATCATAAATGATATCCTTGATTTCTCCCGTATAGAATCGGGAAAACTTAAATTGGAAAGAGTTGACTTTAATATAAAAGAACTTGTGTACAAAACTTCTCAGATATTAGACTTTGATGCAAAAAGAAAAAAAATTGCTTTTAAAGTCAATATACAGGACAATATTGATTATAATGTTATAGGTGATCCTTTAAGAGTTAATCAAATTTTGATTAATTTACTTAGAAATGCTGTGAAATACACTGAAAAGGGAGTCGTTGAATTTTCCTTAGAAGAATTGTCTCGAGATGAAAATAAAACAGTGTTGAAGTTTACCTTCAACGATACTGGCATAGGAATGTCTAAAGATAAAGTTGAACTGCTCTTTAAAGAAATGGATGTAAATGCTCCATTTGAACTCTTGCAAACATTAGAATACAGAGGTTTTGGATTGGGCTTGTCCATTGTGAAATATATAGTTTACAAAATGGGAGGTAAAATTACAGCTGAAAGTGAAGAAGGGGTTGGGTCAAAAATTACGGTTATATTGCCTTTTGAACTTCGAAAAAAGAAGATGGAAGTATCGGAACACATTGAATTAACAGAAAGATATAAAACAGAAATAATTGAGGAAATTAAACCAATTAAGAAAAAAACTCCCAAGATATTAGTTGCTGAAGATAATCACGTTAATCAGAAACTTGTCAAGGAACTTCTTTCTAAAAAGAATTATAATGTTACTGTTGTAGAAAACGGTTTAAAAATATTTGATGTACTGGAGCAAAATGATTTTGACCTTATTTTGATGGATATTCAAATGCCAATCATGGATGGTTTAGAGGCAACGGCAATTATACGTGAAATAGAAAAAGGGACAGGAAAACACATTCCTATTATTGGAATAACAGCATACGCCGTTAAAGCTGATAGGGATAAATGTCTTGAAGCAGGTATGGATGATTATCTTGCCAAGCCGTTTGTAAAAGAAGAATTTTACAGAATGATTGAAAAATATTTACGTTTACCTCGATGACAGAAAGCAATACCGCTACAGATTCACAACTTGTTTGTTTTCACTGTGGTGACATTTGTAAAGATAAAAGTATTTATATTGAAGAGAAATATTTCTGTTGTAATAGTTGTAAAGTTGTCTACGAAATTCTTCATAATAACAACTTATGCGAATATTATAATTTTGACTCACATCCTGGCCTTACCCCAAATGTATATCATAAAAACAAATACGCATTTTTGGGGGATGAGTCTACAGTGAAACAGATTTTAGATTTTTCTGAAGGTAATCTAAATGTTGTTACTTTTAAATTACCACAGATGCATTGTAGCTCCTGTATCTGGTTGCTTGAAAATCTTTCAAGGCTTGATAAAGGTATTTTGATGTCACGAGTCAATTTCCTTGAGAAAAAGCTCTCTTTGAGATTTGATTCAAGTGTAACAACACTGAGAAAAATTGTTGAACTGCTTGATTCACTCGGCTATGAACCGGTTTTAAATCTCGAAAGCATTGAAAAAAAGGTTCAGAACTCAAAGAACCGAGCTCTTTATCTTAAACTTGGAATAGCTGGGTTTTCATTTGGTAATATAATGCTGCTTAGCTTTCCCGAATATCTTGGACTCAATCGAATAACAGATAATCTTCTCGGAAATTTTTTTGGATATTTGAATTTGTTTCTTGCTTTACCAGTATTCTTTTATGCAGCCTCTGATTATTTTTCTTCGGCTCTTAAGGGACTCAGAAAAAAAATTGTTAATATAGATGTTCCACTTTCACTGGGTATTGCAACTGGTTTTTTTAGAAGTGTTTATGATGTGGTTTTTATGCACGGAGCTGGCTATTTTGATTCTATTACGGGGCTTGTATTTTTTCTACTAATTGGAAAAATCTTTCAGAACAAAACCTATTCTTTGTTAGATTTTGAAAATTCATACAAAACGTATTTTCCCTTAGCAGTATCTATATTGAAAGATGGGGAGGAAACCTCAATGCCGGTAACAAAATTAAAACCCGGCAATAGAGTATTAATTAGAAACGGAGAAATTATTCCGGCAGATTCTATTCTCTTCAAAGGGGAAGCCTTTATAGACTATAGTTTTGTAACAGGTGAATCCTCTCCGGTGACGAAGGTCGTTGGTGAAATTATTTATGCAGGAGGGAGACAACGGGGGGAAGCTATTGAGGTAGAAATTGTAAAGGAGGTTTCCCAGAGTTATTTAACTCAGCTCTGGAATAATGATTTAAGCTGTGGAAAACACTTTAAGTCCGACGTAAATAAAATTACAAATTTTCTTGGCAAGTATTTTACTTGGGCTGTTTTTTTAGTAGCTACAGTGACATCTATATATTGGGGAATTAAGGATTCTTCAAAAGTATTTGATGTTTTAACTGCAGTATTGATTGTAGCCTGTCCTTGTGTTATAGCATTGTCAATTCCATTTACATTTGGTAATATGATGAGGATTTTTGGCAAGAATTCATTTTATCTGAAGAATTCTGAAGTAATAGAAAAGCTTTCAAGGATTACTACTATAGTATTTGACAAAACTGGTACCCTAACTCAGGAGTTGAATTCCCATATTGAATTCATCGGGGCAACAATTAGTGATTATGAATTATCTTTAGTGAAGTCTCTAGTGCGGAACTCAACTCACCCTTTGAGCCGAAAGTTGTTTTCTTTTCTTAGAGAGTATGAAACCTTCATTGTTAATAACTTTACGGAGATTATTGGAGAAGGTATACAAGCTAATATTGAGGATAATTTTGTCAAAATAGGTTCGTATAAATTCGTAGCAGGTCAGAAAAGTTCGGTGGTAGATAAAAAGTTAAATGTTGGAGCCAGAGTTTGGTTGTCTATTAACGATGAAATAAAAGGTTGCTTTTTGATAAGCGATAAATTTAGAGAAGGGTTTATTCATACTCTTGAGGAATTAAGGTCGAAGTATAAACTTCACTTACTTTCCGGGGATGTCTCACAGCAAAAAGATTTTTATGTTAGCTTAATTGGTCAAAATGAAAATCTTCATTTTGACCAAAAACCAGATGAGAAACTTCGGTATATAAATAACCTCCAAAGAAAAGGAGAAAAAGTATTAATGATAGGGGATGGTCTTAATGATGCTGGAGCTCTAATGGTAAGCAACGTAGGGATATCAGTATCAGATGACATCACAAATTTTTCTCCCTCTTGTGATGCTATTTTAGAGGGAGATTCTTTTTACAAACTTGCTCGTTTTCTAAAGTTGTCTAAGCAAAGTGTGAAGATTATATTGTTGAGCTTTGTGTTTTCGTTGATGTATAATGTAGTGGGGCTGTCGTTTGCAGTACAAGGCGTCTTATCTCCATTGGTAGCTGCAGTGCTGATGCCTGTAAGTTCTATTAGTACAGTTCTCTATTGTATTTTTACAACTAATTTAATTTCCAAAAAGCAAAAACTTAACTTATAACGATATTATGGAAATCATTTTAGTTTTGATTTTTTTTAGTATTGTTATTGCGGGCAGTTTCCTTATTGCATTTTTTTGGGCAGTACGAACTGGACAGTTTGAAGATCAATATACTCCCTCAGTACGTATCCTATTCGAAGAGGTAAAACAAACAACCCCAGAGTCTGAAAAAAATAAAAGTAATAACATATTATAATTTTAAAACTTAAAATATTTACTCCTATGAAAACTTTTGATCCAAGTGAAAAAATTCATGACTATTTAGTTTTTGGTGAATTCGGTGATGTAAACCCATCAATTACCGATTCATCTACCTATACATTTTTATCGACGAAAAAAATGGAAGAAGCTTTTGAACACGAAATTGAAGGATGTTTTCTTTATTCAAGACATTGGAATCCTATCAACCGTTATCTCTCACAAGCTCTTGCCCGTTTTGAAGATTCTGAGGCAGCGCAGGTTACTTCTTCCGGTATGGCTGCAATTAACTGTACTATAATGCAACTCTGTCAAGCAGGGGATGAAATTGTTTCTGCACATACCATCTATGGGGGAACCTATGCCCTTTTTAAGAATTTCCTCCCCAAGTTTAACCTCAGGGTTAGGTTTGTAAACATTACTAATCTTAAAGAGGTTGAATCAGCTATTACTCCGAAAACTAAGCTAATTTATTGTGAAACAATAAGTAACCCCCTACTTGAAATTGCAGATATACCTAAGCTTTCCCGCATTGCTCGTAAATATAAAATTAAACTTGTTGTTGATAATACATTTGCACCAATGATTGTCTCTCCTATAAGATTGGGAGCTGATATTGTAGTGCATAGTATGACAAAATATATCAATGGTACCAGTGATTGTGTTGCAGGTTGTATTTGTTCTAATAAATCGTTTATATCAGATCTTACCAATATCAATTCGGGGGCTACGATGCTTTTAGGCCCAGTACTGGATAGTTTTAGAGCAGCCAGTATTCTAAAGAATATTCATTCACTTCATATCAGAATGAAAAAACATAGCGAGAATGCACTTTATTTTGCTAACCAATTTGAAAAATTAGGTCTGAAAACTTACTACCCCGGATTAAAATCTCACCGCGGTCATAAACTGTTGACGAGCTTTATGAATCAAGGCTTTGGGTATGGTGGAATTGTAGCCGTTGATATTAAAACACGGAAAAAAGCTGATCGATTAATGGAACTTATGCAACAGGAAAAAATTGGATATCTTGCAGTAAGCCTTGGGTACTTTAAAACTTTATTTAGTGCTCCGGGGCATAGTACTTCTTCTGAAATACCGGAAGAAGAACAAAAACAATTAGGCTTAACCCAGGGACTTGTAAGATTTTCAGTGGGACTTGATAATAATATTGAAGAATCATTTCGCAAAGTTAGAAAATGTCTTCGTAGGGTTGGGGTTATATAAAACTGTTAAAATACGACTTTTAAAGTCCTATTTCTTTTTTAATACTATAAATCTCAGGTAAATTTTATATCTTAATAACTAAAATATTGTTCTCAAATGAAAGAAACCTTCAATTTTCAGTTGGAAAAATTTACCTATGACAATAGACCTGTAAAATGGTTTCTTATTGCATCAGTATTCTGGGGTGCTATTGGTATGTTAGTTGGGCTTCTTATAGCTTCACAGTTATTTATTCCAGCACTGAATTTTAATCTTCCATTTACAAGTTTTGGTAGGATCAGACCCATACACACAAATGCTGTAATATTCGCATTTGTTGGCAATGCGATATTTATGGGTATCTATTATTCTCTACCACGGCTTTGCAAGACAAGTATATTTAGCAGCCTGCTCTCAAAACTACATTTCTGGGGTTGGCAATTGATAATTGTTTTAGCAGCCATTACCCTTGCCCTTGGTTATACTACCAGTAAGGAGTATGCTGAACTGGAATGGCCCCTTGATGTTCTTATTGCTATTGTGTGGGTAATTTTTATTATTAATATGTTTGGCACTATTCTGAAGCGGAGAGAAAGTCATCTCTATGTAGCAATTTGGTTTTACATTGCTACTGTTGTTACAGTTGCATTGTTACATATAGTTAATTCTATTGAACTACCAGTTAGTTTGCTGAAAAGTTATCCGGTTTATGCTGGGGTTCAAGATGCACTTGTACAATGGTGGTATGGTCATAATGCGGTAGCATTTTTTTTAACGACACCCTATCTGGGGCTAATGTATTATTTCCTGCCGAAAGCAGCAAATAGACCCATTTATTCATATCGATTGTCAATTATTCATTTTTGGACACTGATTTTCATATACATTTGGGCAGGTCCTCACCATTTACTCTATAGCGCTTTACCAGATTGGGCACAATCCCTTGGTACCGTTTTTTCAGTAATGTTAATAGCGCCTTCTTGGGGGGGAATGATTAATGGTCTTTTAACTTTGAGAGGAGCTTGGGATAAAGTTAGGGAGTCGCCTGTCTTAAAATTTATGGTAGTTGCAGTTACCGCTTACGGAATGGCAACCTTCGAAGGCCCTATGTTATCTTTGAAAAATGTCAATGCTATTGCACATTTTACAGATTGGATTGTCTCTCATGTACACGTTGGAGCATTAGGATGGAATGGCTTTTTGACCTTTGGAATACTTTACTGGTTAGTTCCAAAACTTTGGAATACGGAATTGTATTCAAAGAAACTTGCAAACTTCCATTTCTGGATAGGTTTTCTTGGGATTTTGTTTTACGTTGTTCCAATGTATTGGTCAGGTATAACACAATCTTTAATGTGGAAACAATTTACCCCTGATGGAGTTCTCCAAAATCCTAATTTTCTTGAAACAGTGCTTCAGATTATTCCTATGTATATTATTCGCGCATTTGGAGGGGGGTTGTATTATACAGGGGTAATTGTAATGATTTTCAATTTATACAAAACAGCAAAGCAAGGTTCATTTGTTTCAGAACAGGTTGCTGAAGCACCCCCTCTTCAGAACCTACAGTTTGAAAAAGCAAAAACTTTTTATGGTAAACATAGAATCCTTGAAGGGAAACCTCTTAAATTTGCGTTATTAGCAATTGTGTTGGTTTCTATAGGTGGCTTGGTGGAAATTATTCCAACCTTTGTAATAAAATCAAATATTCCAACAATTCCAAGCGTAAAGCCTTATACACCATTGGAATTACAGGGAAGAGATATTTATATAAGAGAGGGATGTTTATCCTGTCATTCGCAATTAGTTAGGCCATTCCGCTCAGAAACAGAAAGATACGGAGAATATTCAAAGGCAGGTGAATATGTATATGATCATCCTTTTACATGGGGTTCAAAACGAACAGGACCTGATCTACATCGTGAGGGGAAAAAATATCCAAATCTCTGGCACTATCTACATATGGAAGATCCCAGACTAACTTCCCCAGGGTCGATAATGCCCTCCTACCCATGGCTTCACCAAAATATTCTTGATATGAGTATAACGGAAACAAAAATTGGCGCTCTTAGAAAACTTGGGGTACCTTATCCGGAAGGGTATGAAAAAATTGCGAATGATGATTTAATAAAGCAAGCAACAGAAATTGCAATGGATTTACAAAAACAGGGAATTGATACATCTCCAGATAGAGAAATAATAGCCTTAATTGCATATCTTCAAAGATTAGGTACTGATATTAAATTACAAAATCAGACAGGTAAATAGAATATGTTTAGCAAAATCTTTGAATCTGTAAAAGGTGTTGATATTATAGCAATCTCAACTACCATAATTTTTTTTGTTGTTTTCGTAACGGTTATAATATGGGTTCTGAGACTTAAGCACGAGTATGTACAAAAGTGGAGACAAATTCCATTTGATGATAAAGAATCTGATGTCTCAAAAGAAGTATTTATTAACAAACATATTGGATTGTAAAATATGGATACACAAACTTATGCATTTCTGCTTCTGGCAGCTTTATTATTTACACTTGCAATACTGTTTGCATCTATTATGATTTTTGATCTCGGTAAAAAGTTTGAGCTAAAGAAAAAACAGAAGGTTTTGGTAAATGAAAAGGACCTTTTACTATCTGATCATAATTATGATGATATTCAAGAACTTAATAATAAACCCCCGGCCTGGTTTCAGTTCTTGTTCTATATAACTATAGTTTTTGGTGTCGTTTATATGATTAACTACCACCTTCTTGGAAAACCCAATCTTATGTATGATGAATATCAACAGGAAATCCAGGAAGCAAATACGTTGAAGGAAAAACTCGCTCAAACCGGGGCGCTAATAAATGAAACCAATGTAATATTACTTGCAGATGAAAAAAATATTGAAGAGGGAAAAAAGATTTTTGTGGCTAATTGTACAAACTGTCATGGAGATAAAGGACAGGGGGTAATAGGTCCAAACTTGACAGATTCACTATGGATTCACGGATGTTCGATTAAAGAAGTATTTGCGGTTATTTCTAATGGTGTACCGGCTAAAGGCATGATTTCCTGGAAAACACAACTTAATCCCAAACAAATTCAACAGGTAGCAAGTTATGTAAAAACTCTTCAAGGAACAAATCCTCCGAATCCCAAAGCTCCTGAGGGGACCCCCTGTATTGATACGGTTTCCAAAAAATAAACTTTGAGTAAGATTATAATGCAAGATGTAGAATCTTTTCGCAATCACATTTCCACTGTTAGTGAAAAAGGCAAGCGAGTTTGGATTTACCCCAAGAAACAAACAGGAAAATATTACCAACTAAGAACAATTGTGAGTATTATTTTGCTTAATATTTTTGTGGTTTTACCATTTATTAAATATAATGAGCATCAATTCTTTATGCTTAATGTTTTGGAAAGAAAGTTTATACTTTTTGGGTTTGCCTTTGGACCACATGATTTTTTTCTTTTTGTATTGGCAACAGTTATTATGATTGTTTTTATAGTTTTGTTTACGGCGGTATATGGGAGGATTTTTTGTGGCTGGTTTTGTCCTCAAACAGTATTTATGGAAATGGTTTTCCGCAGAATTGAATATTGGATTGAAGGGGATGCCTCACACCAAAGAAAGCTTAATTCCCAGCCCTTAAGTTTCAAGAAATTTTGGAAAAAATTTGCAAAACATTTAATTTTTCTAATCATATCATTTATTATTGGCAATATCTTTCTTGCTTATTTTATAGGGCGGGATGAGTTCTTTCAGTATATAACTTCCTCCCCCAGAGAACATATGACGGCATTTATTACTGTAAGTGTTTTTTCAGGAATATTTTATTTTATTTTTTCTCGTTTTAGAGAGCAGGCTTGTACAATTGTTTGTCCATATGGAAGATTACAAAGTGTATTGCTTGATACTAACTCGATTGTAGTAGCTTATGATTATGTAAGAGGTGAACCGAGGAGAAAATTTGTTAAAAACAAACCTCGAATAGGTCTGGGGGATTGCATTAACTGTAATTTGTGTGTAGCAGTGTGTCCTACTGGTATTGATATAAGAAATGGAACCCAGCTTGAATGTGTTAATTGCACTGCTTGCATCGATGCGTGTGATTCTGTAATGGAAAAAGTTAATTTACCAAAAGGACTTATAAAATATAGCTCTCTAAATGCTATTCGGAACAAAGTTCATTTTCGAATTACCCCAAGGATTGTAATCTACTCAATATTGCTTTTAATTTTGATAGGGGCATTTGTATCTTTATTATTTACCAGAAAAAGTATTGATGTGACAGTTTTAAGAACACCCGGGAAAATATATCAAGAGTTCCCTGGAGATAAAATTAGTAATGTATATACTTTAAAAATTGTAAATAATACTTTTGATAGTATATATATTAATTTAAAAAGTAGTAATATCGATGCTGAGATTAAAATGATAGGAAATACTTTTGTTGTGCCTCCAATTAGTGCACTAGAATCACAGTTTCTGATACTAATTGACCGCGACAAAATTCAGACTCCTATTATTCATCTACCTGTAGAAGTGTATTCAACTAAGGACGACAAAATTATCAACTTACAAAACACTTCATTTATTTCACCTGTAAAGCAGTAGTAAGATTATGAAAATAAGTTGGGGTATAATAATAGCAATACTTTATTCAGGATTTGTTTTATTAGTTCTGGCTATGGTAATGTTTTCCTTTACGCAAAGGGTGGATCTTGTTACTGATAATTACTATGAAAAAGAATTGAGATATCAAGAACAAATTGATAAGATTAATAGAACAAATCAGCTTTCTGAAAAATTAGATTTTCATGTTGACAATCGAATTGTTTCAATCAAATTCCCTAATAAACTTGATCCTGATCCTGACAACCTTATTCATTTCTATAGACCATCCAATAGTAGTTATGATAAAATAGTCAAGATAGTTACAGATTCTTCAAATTTTCAGAAAATTAAGTTAAATAGGGAAAAGTTTTCTAAAGGTTTCTGGCGGGTAAGAATCAATTGGGTATCGGGTGGATTCTCCTATTATACTGAAAAGGAGTTTTTTCTTGAGTAAAAGTATCGGAAAAATAAATCCTTCAAAAAAGTGTATTTTTGTTTTCTGGTTGAACTTCAAAAAGAAAATCTATATATTTAAAATGAAGTTACACCTTTTGTGTTTTGTCCGCTAAGCGGATAGCGTTATTTAAAATAGTTCGCTAAGCTTTTAAGTTCTAAAGCAACGTGTTCCACCTTTCAGTTTGAAAGAAAAACCAGTAACACAAATCTCGCAAGTTAAAAGCCCCAACTTTTAAATGCGGTCTTAGATTTAAAAGCCAGACCAAAGGCGTACCTTTTCCCTAACATTTTTTAAAATTAAAGAAAGGATTTACTAAAATGGAAAAGGGTACTGTTAAATGGTTTAACAACTCTAAGGGATACGGGTTTATCACTACCGACGGTGAAAAAGATGTATTTGTCCATTACAAGGCGATTAATGGTCAAGGGTATAAGAGTTTAAATGAAGGTGATAAAGTTGAATTTGAAATTGAAGATGGCCCCAAAGGACCTCAAGCTGCAAATGTGAGAAAAATTAACGAGTAAAATTTGCTTACATATAAGGAGATGTGGTATAACACTACATCTCCATTATAAAATAAACCACTTTTTATACCTTTCAGTGTAAGCTTCCAGAGAGTTTTTGTGGGTAAATTCGTTTGTGTGTTTATCGTAGATATAGTCTTCCCTCCATTTGGAATGATGAAGGCTAATTTGTTTGATTGCATCAATAATAAAGTAAAGTTCTTCATTTGTCATAATTGGGTGCAGAGACAATCGTATCCAACCAGGTTTTAAAGATAGATCTCCGTGGTTAATGCGATCAGTAATCTCCTTTGACTGATTGTATGTAACATTCAACAGATAGTGTCCGTAGGTACCAGCACAGGCACATCCACCCCTAACCTGTATTCCAAATCTATCGCTTAAAAGTCTGACGCCAAGATTATAGTGTAATCCATCAATAATGAATGAAATTATTCCAAGTCTATCTTCAACATTATCAGCCAGAATTTTAACCGTTGAAATTTTTCTCAGTTCTTCAAAAGCAAGTCTGACAAGTTCCTTTTCTCTTGCTTCAATAGCTTCTACTGAAATCTCCTCTTTTAATAGCATAGAAAGAGATGCCTTGATTGCCTGGAGAAATCCAGGAGTTCCACCGTCTTCTCTTGCTTCAATATCCTCAAGATATCTATACTCTCCCCAGGGATTAGTCCACCACACAGTGCCCCCACCAGGTTGATCTGGGGCATAGTTATCATATAAAGAGGAGTCAAAAACAATTACACCTGATGAGCCAGGACCCCCGAGAAATTTATGTGGGGAGAAAAACACAGCATCAAGCTTTTCATAAGGATTTTCTGGATGCATATTAATTTTTTCATACGGAGCAGATGCAGCAAAATCTACAAAACAATACCCACCATATTGATGCATTAATTTTGCCATCTCATAATATGGTGTTTTAATACCGGTTACGTTCGAACAAGCAGTAAATGAACCGTATAAAGCAGGACGATCTTTATATTTTTTTAGAAGATCTTCAAACCTATTTAGATCAATCAATAAATTTTTATCTGGTTCTAGTATAACTACTTCTGCAATAGTCTCAAACCAGGAAGTATGATTTGAATGGTGTTCCATATGAGTTAAAAATACTACAGGTCTATGATTTTTAACCAGGCACTCTTTGAACCTTTGATTCTGACATTTCCTCAAACCGAGAATACGCTGAAACTTGTTAATTACAGTGGTCATGCCAAAACCGGCTGTAATTACTACATCGGTTTTATTTGCTCCAACAAGTTCTTTAATTGTACGATGTGCATGATGATATGCTTTTGTCATTAACGTTCCTGTTTCGCTTGTTTCTGTATGAGTGTTGGCAACAAATGGACCTATATCATTTATAATGCGCTCTTCTATTGGTCGGTAAAGCCTTCCGCTTGCTACCCAATCAGCATATAATAATCTAACATTGCCGTAAACTGTTTCATAGGATTCATAATATCCTATTGTATTATCCCGATATTTCTGAAAATAATCTTCAGAAAAACTTTTCTTTCCCATACTAAGATTTTGTTTAGGTAAACTAGGGTATTTGTAAGTTAATATTATGAAGTATGCTTTTCTGATTTTCTACTTCAGAGGTTTTAGCAAATTCTGCTATAGTCGTGGAACTGAGAAAATCAAGAATTTCGTTTTTTAGGTTACTACATTTATTGTGCAAGGCGCACTTATAAGAAACCCCACATTCCTTATGACCAAACATACATTTACTATAATCCTGATGCCCGTCAAAATATGATATAATATCAAGAAGAGTTATTTTTTCGGGAGCTATGTTTAACTTAATTCCCCCATTCTTGCCTTTTTTAGATATAACCCATTTATTTTTTGCTATATCCTGTACTATTTTGGAAAGAAATGGGAGAGGAATATCGGTGTTTTCTGATATTGTTTTTATCATTATATATTGGTCTCGGGGCTGTTTTGATAAATAGACAAGAGCCCTTACTACATATTCACTGGATTTTGAGTATAACAAATACATATTTTTAAATTTTAGATATTAAGGTCTAATTATCTGTAATTTAAAAGAAAATTTAAACACAAAAATTTATTCCTCTTTAATTAATTTTGCTTCCTTGCTTATTCGGACAAAATGGTTATTCTGCAAAAATATTGTTGCACTTACTTTTTTCAGCATAAATATAGGGTTACTTTCCATACTTAACTTTAATTTTTATTTTTAATACGATAAGCCAAAAGTCAAATAAAAAAACTATTCTTTAAAAGTACAAATTAGGAATTATTTCTGTTGTCCAATAACATATTCCTCAAGTAGAATCCGTGTTATAATTTTTTTCATAAAAGAGATATTTATTGTAAGTATATAATTTTTTATTGTGTTGAGTAAAAATCTTGGTCCTAAGATTCAATTTGGGTTTGAAATATCAAAAGATTTTTGGTATCTTAACTTTTTAAGAAATAAAAGTAAATATCTAATGCCATTAAGACATAAATCTGCTCAAAAAAGGGCAAGACAAATAAAAAAAAGAACTGAAAGGAATAAAAAAAACAAATCATTAATTAAAGGCTTAGTTAAAAAGGCACTTACTGAAACAGAGAAAGAAGCTGCAGTAAACGAGTTCAAAAAAGCAATGAGTGCTCTTGATCGTGCAGCTGTTAAAAGGGTAATACATCCCAACAAAGCGGCCCGTCTAAAATCGAAGCTTGCAAAAGCTGTTAATAAAAAATAACATCTTTTTATAAAACCCGTACATTTCTTTTGAACTGTTAATCAATCAGGTTAACGTTTTTTCTATTAGTTTTTTTACTTGACTATTTATTTTGCTTTGGCTAATTTAAACAAACGTTTGATTAAATTATACGGATGAAGAAGTTAAATCCGAAAGAGTCAATATTAAACGCCTCAGCAGACCTATTTGCTCAAAAAGGATTTTCCGGGGTTGGAGTTAGAGATATTGCCCAAAAAGCAGGTGTTAATATATCAATGATTTCTTATTATTTTGGTGGAAAAATAGGGATTCTTAAGGCGATTAATGAAGTTTATTTTACAGAAATAGGCAGAATTGTACGTGAGGTATCGGAAAAACCACTATCTCACAAAGAAGAATTCAAATATATTGTTCAAGGGATAGTTGAATTCTTTTTGAAAAAGAAAAGTTTCTGTAAGGTAGCAATTCTTGAAATGCCTTTTGACTATCCTGAACTTGCTGATTATAAGTTTAATCTACTGCGAAACAATGTTATTTTCGTACGTAAAACCCTCAAGAAAGGATTTAGAATTGGGGATACTAACAAACATATAATCATAGGACCTGCCTTTATTAGTTTGGTCTCTTCGAATTTTTTATTTGGGGATATGTTAAGCGCTGCACTTAAAATTAAATTTGATAAAGAATTTTACTATGAATATATAGAGACTATTACAGAACTATTTTTATATGGAATTTGCGGTCTACAAAAGAAGTGTAGGAAAACGAAAAAAATATTATGTTCAAAAAAATAATTTCTATTATTTTTATTCTGTCCCTAACAGTTTTGGTTAGGGCATACTCCCAAGACAGTATTGTCCTTACGTTACAGCAATGTATTAAATTAGGACTTGAGAAAAATCATATTGTTGCTCTCAATCGATATAAAATTCAATTTTCTGAGGAAAAAATAAAAGAGATAAAAGTACAACAGTTACCCATTTTACGATTTACAGGCAGTTATACTCGATTAAGTCCGATAGATCCATTCAAAATTGGTTCTATGGAAATTCAGCCTTCCTTGCTAAACAGTTATGTTTTTAGATTATCGTTAACACAACCACTTTTTACTGGTGGTAGAATATTAAACAGTATTAACCAGACGGAAAATCTGTACTATGCTACAGAAAAAGACTTTGAGAGAGATAAAAACCAGTTAGTACTTGATATCAAGACCGCTTTCTGGAACTATTATAAAGCCGTTACCCTTTTAAAGGTAATAGACGAAAATATAAACCAAATTAAATATCATCTTAATGATCTGACCAATTTATATACTAAAGGATTAGCCACTTACAATGATGTGTTAAAAGTAAAAGTGCAACTTGCAAATGCTGAATTTCTTAAACTTGATGCCCAGAACAACATTGATCTTGCACGGGTAACTCTGAATAACTTACTCGGTATAGAATTGACTTCAAGAACAACAATTAGCGCCGAATTAGATTCAGTGGATGTAAAACTCCCTACCTTACAGGAGTTGTATCAACTTGGATTAAAAAATCGCTCTGAAATTCAAGGAATGGAGTTTCGTATCAAAGCAGCTGAATCTGCTATCAATATGTCTCGCGCTGGATGGTTTCCACAATTGAGTTTTGTTGCTAACTATAATTATGCCAACCCTAATACAAGAATATTTCCCCAAGAAAACAAGTTTAAAGGTACTTGGGATATTGGAATTTCATTAACATACGATTTATGGAATTGGAACCTAAACTCAAAACTAACAAATGAAGCGGAACTTCAGCTAAAACAAACTAAAACTTCATTTGCACAGATGAAAGATGCTATCCTATTTGAGATAAACCAAAGTTACATTAATGTTACTAAAAGTATTGAGAAAGTAAAATTAACAAAGGAAACAATTATTCAGGCTGAAGAAAACTACCGGGTAACCTATGAAAAATTTAAATCAGGTTTAGTGTTAAATTCTGAAGTTGTAGATGCGGAAGTTGCATTGTTGCAAGCGAATATAAATTATGTTAGTTCCCTGGTTGATTATTATATTGCTCTGTCAAAATTGGAGAAATCAATTGAAACAAATATAAAACAACGGTTATGAAGAAAGTATTTATTTATGTTTTAGCAATTATTGCTGTTGCAGCTGTAGTGTTGATACTTGTCAGAAATAAAAAAGCTAAAGAAGAAAAACTTACACGAAAAGATATTCTGTCTGCTATCCCTGTAACAGTAGCCGAGGTGAAAATGGAAAAGCTTTCTATTCCAATGACTTACCTTGGGACAACGTATCCTTACAATGAAGTTAACATTGCTTCCGAAGTAACCGGTAAAGTTGTTGGTGTATACTTCAATATAGGTGACAAAGTATCTAAAGGAAAGACCCTTGTCCGCCTTGATGCAGAAACAAAAACAGCAACGTTAATGACGGCAGAAATTAATTTTGAGAAGGCTGAGAAAGATCTTGAACGATATGAGGAACTGTATAAACAAAACTCAATAACCGAAGTTCAGCTTGAAACAGCCAGACAGCTGTACAAGCAGGCTGAATCACAATTAATAATTGCCCGTAAACAAGTTGCAGATACCAGAATTATTGCTCCCTTTGCAGGTATAATAACAAATAAATCTGTAGAGTTGGGAGCAGTAGTCTCTCCTGGAATATCACTGGGAACTTTGATTAACATATCCTCCCTAAAGGTACGAATAAATGTTCCTGAAAATGAAGTATTCCGACTTAGAGTTGGATTACCGGCTACGGTGGCATCGGAAGTATATCCTAATAAACAGTTTGAAGCGAAAATAATTAATATTAATTCTAAGGGTGATGATGCGCATACTTTTCAAGTTGAACTTTTAATGAAAAATTCAGTTTCTTTTCCTCTTAAAGCAGGAATTTTTGTAAAGGTTCATTTTGAAAGTGTTAGTGATTTTGAAACGTTAGTTGTTCCTCGAAATGCACTATTAGGAAGTATCAAAGAACCACAAGTTTATGTAGTACAAGAAAATATTGTTTTACTTAAAAACATAAAAGTTGGGATAACAGTTGCTGACAAGGTAGAGGTAAAAGAAGGGTTAAACCTTAATGATCAAGTTGTGGTGAGTGGTCAGTTGAATCTAAAAGACAGCGCTGTTGTCTCAATAGTCAAATAAGGGATTTTTATGACAATTACAGAACTTTCAATAAACAGACCAACATTAGTTGTAGTTGTATTCAGTTTTCTATCCGTGCTTGGAATTTATGGGTTTTTGAACTTGAAATATGAATTAATGCCAAAGATGACTATACCTTACGTCATTGTTACTACAGTTTATCCCGGGGCTTCTCCAAGCGAGGTAGAAAACTCTGTAACCAGAGTTGTTGAAGATGCTGTCTCGGGAATGGAAAATCTTGCTTCAATCAAATCATCTTCTTACGAAGGCAGATCTCTAATCAGACTTGAACTAAATGCGAATGCTGATGTTGATCTTGCCTTGCAAGATGCACAAAGGAAGATCTCTGAAGTTGCTGATAAACTTCCAAGAACAGCCTTTAAACCCGTTGTTTCCAAAATAGCATTTGATGAATTACCCGTGTTACGAATGTCTATTGTATCTGATATGCCTCCCCGCGAGTTTTATCAGTTTGTCGTTGATAAAATTCAACCCAGTATATCTAAGATAGAAGGTGTTGGTAGTGTTTCTCTCATAGGTGGCGAAAAAAGAGAAATTCGAGTGAACTTTTTTCTCGACAAGTTAAAAGCTCTTAACCTTTCACTCTTTCAAGTAACTCAATATTTAAAAAATTCAAATCTGGATTTCCCAACCGGGAAAATCAAAGATACAGATGCACAATATATTGTTCGAGTAGCGGGGAAGTTTGAGAATCTCGAAGCAATTAGAAATATTGTTATAGGAAAATCAAAATCTGGAGGCGAGATAAAGATAAGAGATATTGCTGACGTTAATGACTTTAGGAGAGAAACTGAAAGCATTAATAGGTTAAATGGTATACCTTCTCTTGGGATGGTTGTACAGAAAACAACAGATGCTAACACCGTTGATGTAAGTAAACAAGTTCGATATGAAATTGCCAATCTTGAGAAAGAGTATAAAGATATTAAGTTGCATTTTGATATTGCTCAAGACGCATCCGAGTTTACACTTGAATCGGCAAATGCAGTGAAAACAGATCTTGCAATTGCTGTGGTTTTGGTTGCTATTGTAATGCTTGTGTTTCTTCATAGTATCAGAAATTCATTTATTGTAATGGTAGCGATTCCTACCTCGCTAATTTCAACATTCTTTTTGATGTATATCTTTGATTTTACGCTTAATCTTATGACATTACTTGCTATGTCATTGGTAATAGGTATTCTTGTTGATGACTCTATTGTAGTGATTGAAAATATCTATAGACATCTTGAATTGGGCGAAGAAAAACGTATGGCAGCTCTAAAAGGAAGAAATGAAATTGGTTTTGCAGCCCTTTCAATTACTCTTGTGGATGTGGTTGTTTTTGTTCCGATGGCAATGATTACAGGAGTGATTGGAAACTTCTTGAGACAATATGCTTTAGTAGTGGTGTTTTCAACGCTGATGAGTTTATTTGTGAGTTTTACAATAACCCCTGCTCTTGCTTCCAGATTTTCCAAGCTTCAGAGTCTGACAAAGGATACACTGATGGGCAGGTTTGGTTTAATAGTAGAGAAATTGTACGAAAAAGTAACCTCCAACTACGTAAAAATTCTAAAATGGAGCCTACACAACGGCGGAAAAGTCGCATTGATTTCTTTTGTCTTGTTTATCCTTTCACTAATGTTACCAAGGTTAGGTTTTATAGGTACAGAATTTATGCCCGATGTTGACAGAGGTGAGTTTACAATAACACTCGAACTTGATCCTGGTGCTAATATTGAACAAACAAATCTTATTGCCCAAGAAGTGGAGGGACTGCTGAGCCAAAGAGAGGATGTGGAAAAAATTCTCACTAATGTAGGCACATCAAGTGAGGGAATAATCGGTTTGTTTTCAAATAACACTGCTGAAATTAATGTAAAGGTTATTAGTAAAGATAAGCGTCAAAAGGGAATTGATGATATTGGAATGGAAATTAAAAAGGAAATACAGAAAATCCCTGGCGTCCGTGTAAGGGTTAACTCAGTTAGTATTTCGGGTGTTACTACCCAAACGCCAATCCAGATACTTATAACAGGGGCAGATTTTTCTGATGTTAACAAGGCAGCAAAGCAGGTTATGGAAGTTGTAAAATCTGTAGATGGTACCACTGATGTTAGGTTATCCTCCGAAGAAGGCAAACCTGAATATAGAGTTGAACTCGATAGAGAAAAAATGGCTTTATATGGATTGACTGTAAATGATGTTGGGCAAGTCTTGAGGATTGCCTTAACGGGTGACGATGATATAAAATTCAGACAAGGAGTTACGGATTACGATATGAGAATAGTCCTTGATGAGTCTGATAGAAATAGAACTGTCACGTTGGAAAACGTAACCTTTACTAATTCACGTGGTCAATTAATAGAACTAAAGCAATTTGCAAAGCTTTATCAATCAACAGGACCAACAAAACTTGAGAGAGAAAATAGAATAACCTCAATCAATCTATTTTCTCAAGTATTTGGGAGAGCAAGCGGTGATGTTGCTTCTGACATACGAGCCAAACTTCAAAACATTAAACTACCACCAGGAGTCAACTGGGAATTTACAGGGCAACAAAAATATATGGCAAGTTCATTTCAGAGCCTAATTATAGCCCTTATTACTGGAATACTTTTTGTTTATATGATTATGGTGGCACTATATAATTCTTATCTATACCCATTTGTTGTTTTGTTTTCAATACCGCTTGCTGCTGTTGGAGCAATGCTTGCACTGGCTCTTACTATGAAAACAATCAGTGTCTATTCTATGATGGGAATTATAATGCTTGTGGGATTGGTAGCAAAAAATGCTATTTTACTTGTTGATAGAACTAATCAAATGAAGGTTGACAAAGATTATACTACATATGAAGCACTGCTGGAGGCAGGACAAACGAGATTAAGACCTATCTTAATGACTACATTTGCAATGGTTATGGGAATGCTTCCTATAGCAATTTCAACTTCGGCAGGGTCGGAAACTAAATCAGGATTGGGTGTGGTATTGATTGGTGGATTGCTTAGTTCAATGTTCCTTACGCTTATACTGGTACCTGTGGTATATCAGAGATTTGATAAATGGAAAATATCGCTGGTAAAAAAATTTTTCAAATTTTCTTTAGAAAACAAAACAATAAAAACCAAAATTGAATAAGGTTTTTTGTTTAGCATTTAGCATAATTAATCTCTCCGACAAAATCCTTAAATTTATTCAATAAGTTAATTTAATTATTGTTCTCCTGATAAATTAGGAAGTCTCCTTCAAAAACAATTGCAACATTTCTGAAATGTTGTGAGGTCACTTTTTTATGAAGATAACTTTTATTTTGTAAAAAAGTAATGCAATGACCCCAAAAAGCAATATAATAAATGAAATTAAATATCGAATAGATTTAGGCTCTTTAATTGGGGAAAATCCAACATGTAATCTTAAGTGCAAATACTGCCATAAAGATTATTTCTCTGTAACAAAGGATACATCACAAATGCCGGTTCTACATTTTGTTGAATCTTTATCCATGCTCGAAGAAATTTTTAAAGGAGATAAAAGAGCAAAGAAAATTCATTTTACTGGTCGTGTAGAGCCACTAATAGTAAGCAAAGAGAAGCTAATAGAAGAAGTCGAAAAAATTAATGAAAAACTTCCCGATAAAAAAATGTTTAACTACAAATGGCTTTCTGCTTGAAAAAACAGCACAGCTCTTAAAATCTCTGGGTATTTGTAAAATCAATGTTTCAGTCCACAATGAATCTTTTAAAAATCCAGAATTTGTCAAAGCTTTAACATTTGCTACTGAGCAAAACCTGATTGTTTCATTAAACTCTGTTGTGAACTTTGAAAACGTGAATAAGATGCAGGAAATACTCAAATTTTGCAAAACTTTGAATCTATCAGTTAAATTTTTTTTGATACTCGAATTGAAAAAGGAGGAACATAAGTTACTTTTCGCAATGGCTCTGAATAATATTAAAAGTAGTATTCCTACACAAGGGAAATTTAACCTAGCAAATAAAAGAATAGGATTTTCTTTTGGCAATAGAACAGTTATTTCTCTTAATACTGTAGCAACGAATAGGGATAGACCATATATGTGTAAAAAATGCAAAGTTTTTAATTTGTGTCAGGAGAGTTGCTGGGACAGCATCAGAATAACAAACAAGTATATAAAACCCTGTGGGATTAGAGAAGATAATGTATTCTTTTTTGATTCAACATCACTTGAAGTATTGAGAGAGAAACTTCATTTAGAAAGAAAGCACTAAATCAAGTTAAACTAATAGATAATTATGCTATGAATAACAAAATTCAAATCAAAAGGCAAATAATAGAATACTTCAAGGGATATATCGATAATCGTATTAAATTTCATAATGAATTAATGGATAAGGAGCAAACAGTTACCAATATGTATAAAGAGGCTATGGAGTCAAAACATGATACTTTCAAAGAAGAAGCACAGTTAAGGAGAGATTCACATGCTGCAAAGGTTGAGTACTATCTCCGTCTGTTGTCAGAGTTACTATTAATAAATCCGGACACAGTTTGTAATGAAGTTACTTTTGGAGCAATAGTAATACTTAATAATGAATTAAACCTATTTATTTTTGCCAGTGTTCTTGAGGAAGATATTATGATTGTAGAAAAATATTATATCCCAATTAACCTAAACTTCCCTTTGAGACAGACAGTTGTGGGAAAAAAAGCTGGTGAGACCTTTCACTTTCACGGCAACGAAATAAAAATAGAGGATATATTTTAATAAAACTATTATTAGTTAGTAAATTACCTTTCAATTTCTGTGAGAAAATAGGACTTACTAACGCTTGAAAGCAATGGCATCAATTTCAACCTTTGCATCTTTAGGTAAACGTGATACGCCTACTGTGCTGCGGGCCGGTTTTGATTCTGCGAAGAATTCAGAATATACTTCGTTCATATGAGTAAAATCCTCAATGTTAATCAGGTAAATAGTGGTTTTAATCACGCAGTCTAACCCAGAACAATTATCTTCAAGGATGTGTTTTAAATTTGAAAGAACCTGACGGGTCTGTGTTTTGATATCATCTCCGACGATTTGCCCTTTTTGATCAAGAGGTATTTGACCCGATATGAAAATTAAATTGTTAAATTCAACTGCCTGTGAATAAGGTCCTATTGGTTTGGGTGCTTTGTTTGAATAGAGAAGTTTTTTCATAGTTTAAAATACAGTTTTAGGTTATTTCACATTTTTCTATAATTCGGTCTAAATCGTCAAATGAATAGAATTCAATAACGATATCCCCACTGGATCGGGACTTTGGCTTGATATAAACTTTTGTTCCAAAAAATAGCTGTAGTTTTTTTTCTATAGCTAGGAAATCATTACTGACAAGAACTTGTGACAAATTAGGTTTTTTTCTGTGTTTTTGTCGTGGCTTACGGGTAAGATCCTCAAGTTGTCTAACAGAAATATTTTCTTGTAAGAGTTTTTTCCATAGTTCAAATTGTTGGGTGGTATCTTCAACTCGTAAAAGGGTACGAGCATGAGCTTCAGAAATTTCATTTTTACGGAGGGAATTTTTAATTTCAGGTGGGAGTTTTTGTAACCTAATGTAATTGGCAATAGTACTGCGTTGCTTGGCAACTTTTTGAGCGATTTGTTCCTGTGTTAGGTTGCATTCCGACATTAATCGGTAGAATGCGTCTGACAAATCCATTGGATTCAGGTTGTCTCTTTGAATATTTTCTATTACTGCAAGCTCCAAAAATTGTTCTTGGGAATATTCTTTGATGTCGTAGATGTAAGCAGGAACAGTTTTCAGTCCCGCCAGCATAGATGCTCTAATTCTACGCTCCCCAGAAATTATGTAGAAAAAGGTCTTATCTTCTGAATAAGTAACAGCAATAGGTTGTAATAATCCGTTTTGCTTTATAGAGTCAGCAAGCTCTTGTAAACTTTCTTCAGGGAAATCTTTTCTGGGCTGATATGGATTGGGTACTATTTTTTCTATTTCAATTTCTACAATGCTTTGTTTGCTTTCGTGTGAGGTTTCATTGAGAGCATTATTTTGTTCAAAAAGAGCAGAAAGTCCCTTTCCAAGTCCACCTGTTTTTTCCATAACCATGAAATTTAATTTTACGAATTTCTTCTAATAAATTCTCGTGCAAGCTCTTCATAATTCTTAGCCCCAACAGATGAGGGGTCATAGAGATTAATAGGTTTCCCGTAGCTTGGAGCTTCACCAAGTTTCACATTTCTTGCAATTCGAGTTTGAAAAACCTTTTCACCAAAAAATTTTCTGAGCTCGGCATCAACCTGATTTGCAAGTCTAAGCCTTGTATCAAACATTGTTAACAGATAACCTTCTATATTTAGATTTGGGTTATAAGAACTCTTTACCATTTTTATTGTAGTTAGTAGCTGAGTGAGGCCTTCCAGAGCATAGTACTCACATTGCACGGGGATAATTACAGTGTCAGCAGCATTTAAAGCATTGATTGTAATTAAACCCAGTGATGGAGGACAATCAATAAAAATATAGTCAAATTGTATAGATTCATTGGAGTTTAAATAACTTTGTATCTTGTTTTTTAGCATACTTTCTCTATGCAGGAGGTTAACCAGCTCCAGTTCTGCAGCTACCAGATTGATATTTGATGAAACAATATAGAGATTTTCTACCTGCGTAGCTTTGATACATTCTGAAAGCTGTTTTTGATTAATAATAATTTCATAAGTTGAAAAGCCGTCATTTCTGGCCTCAATGCCAAGTCCTGTAGTAGCATTAGCCTGTGGATCAGCATCTATTAATAAAACTTTCTTTCCAAGGGATGCTATAGAAGAAGAAAGATTTACAGCCGTAGTGGTTTTGCCTACACCACCTTTTTGATTAGATATAGAAATTATCTTGGTCACACAGTTCTTTAAATTTCAATAAATTTCCCTGGAGCAATAATTATACATTGTTTCCCAAGTGATTCCACTTTCTTCTTAAATTCTGCTGGATCTGCTTTAATAAGGTCAAAAGTGTTATAATGCATCGGTATTGTTACCTTTGCGTTCAGGAATTCAGTTGCTTTTACCGCATCATCAATTCCCATAGTGAAGTCATCACCAATTGGGAGAAATGCATAATCAATCTTGTTCATTTCCCCAATCAATTTCATATCATAAAACAATCCTGTATCCCCAGCATGATAGATTGTAATTCCATCAATAGTCAAAAGTACACCGGTAGGATCACCTGCATATGAACCATCTGGAAATGAGGAGGAATGATGAGCAATGGTAAGTTTTACTCTACCAAAGGAAAAATCCTTTGCTCCCCCTATATTCATAGGATGTCCCTGAACTCCTTGTTTACCTGCATACTGAACGATTTCAAAAGTTGCAATGATAGTTGAAGAATTTTTCTTTGCAATTTCAATAGCGTCACCAATATGGTCACCATGTCCATGTGTTAGTATAATATAATCGGCTTTTATGTTCCCAGCTTTTGTAGTAGCAAGCGGATTACCACTAATGAAAGGATCAATCAATATTGAATATTTGTTGTTTGTAATTTGTAAAAACGAATGTCCATGAAATATTATTTTCATAATTCCTCTCTATTTTACTTCTTACTAAATTAATACTTACAGGTATTTATTTCAATTAATATAACTTGACATCTTTCCTGATACCTGTATAGAAAATCTTTTTGTTCTATTGTGAAGTTATGAATAACACAGCCTCCTGAGGCCAGATTTTCCAAGGCAACATTTTTTATTTTAAATTTGGCTGAATATTTTATCTGTCCTGAAAATATGCCTTTTACGGACGTAGAGTTCTTTGTTCTGTGTGTAACAACTCCATACACTCTTTTTTCATAAGAACGAAGGGGTTTTTATTTTGTTTCTTCAAATGTATATTGTCGTGTAACCGAAAAGAAGTTGAAGCTTTAATATCCTTTAAAAATAAATACATATGTTTTTTTATCTCAAAAAAATGTTACATAATCAACAGACAGATTTTGGGTAAAATATCCTATCTTTTAAAAAAGTTCTATTATATATATCTTATAATAACAAATAACTAACCTATGATACTGAAAGATAAACTATCCCGATCAATTCCCAAGTGGAGGGAAGAAGTTAAAACTATCTTGGCAAAAAACTCGTCTCGGGTAATTTCAGAAGTAACAATTGAACAACTCTTCGGTGGTATGAGAGGAATAAAAGCTCTTGTTTGTGATACTTCTGAAGTAGCCTTAGACAGTGGCTTAATCATTAGAGGTATCCCAATACTCGAGCTAACGGATAAACTCCCTGAGGAAATTTTTTATCTATTACTTACAGGTGAATTGCCTGACCACGAAGCTCTTGTTGATTTGCAAAATGAATTGAAGCGCAGGGCTGATGTTCCGTTCTATGTATGGAATGTGATAAATGGTTTACCTCTTGAAACTCACCCGATGGTGATGTTAAATACTGCAGTATTGGTAATGGAGAATGAATCGTTCTTCAAAAAACGATATGAAGAGGGACTACCTAAGGAATATCTGTGGGAACCGATGTTCTGGGATGCTTTGAATTTAATTGCCCGCATTCCTGTAATAGCTGCATATATCTACAGAAGAAAATTCAACAAGGGTCCCCGTATCAATCCTGATTATTCGTTAGACTGGGCCGCAAATTATGCAAGAATGCTTGGGGTTGACGATCCGGATGGAAGTTTTGCGAAACTTATGAGACTTTATATGGTTTTACATAGTGATCATGAAGGTGGTAATGTAAGTGCATTTGCCACACAAACGGTTGGTTCAGCACTTTCTGATTTGTATTTTGCAATTTCAGCTGGTTTGAACGGCCTTGCGGGACCACTTCACGGGCTTGCAAATCAGGAGTGCTTGCGGTTCATTTTAAAACTCAGGGATGATATTGGTCACCCACCATCTGATGAGGAGGTGAAAAACTACGCTATCAATTTACTGAACAATAACAAAGTAATTTCCGGATATGGACATGCTGTTTTAAGGGTAACAGACCCAAGATTTACTGCATTTGTAGACTTTGCTGAGAAAGTGATGCCAGATGATGAAATCCTTAAGATTGTAAAACAACTTTATAGAATAGTACCAAAGCTTCTTATGGAGAGAGGGAAAGCTAAAGACCCATGGCCCAATGTTGATGCAGCGAGTGGAGCACTCCTTTTTCATTATGGAATGACGGAGTTTGAGTATTACACTGTATTGTTTTCTGTGTCAAGGATTCTCGGTTTGTCTGCACAGTTAATTTTAAATCGTGCTATGTTGGCACCGATAATCAGACCAAAGTCCGTTACTATGCAATGGGTTAAAAAAACACTGGCAGAGAATTCAAAAACAACAAAAAAGTAAAAATATATTAAGAAGGTCTGGTTTCTTATCCAGACCTTCCTAGGTATAAATTAAAACTTCCACTTTTTTAATTCCTCGATCATATTATAGTCGGTTAAATCGTAATGTATAGGGGTTATAGAAATGTAACCTTCATCAACTGCTTTTATATCATATTCTAGAGAATTATCAACTTTATTCATTTTCCCTGTTAGCCAGAAATATTGCCGTTTTAATGGATCAAGTCTGATTTCATAAGTATCATCCCAGGAGGATTTACCCTGTTTTGTTATAAGAATTCCTTTGATATGCTCTGTAGGAGGTATATTGACATTAAGCAATGTTCCAGCTGGTAAACCATAACGTAAAACTCTCTTTGCAATTTTTGCCGTATATCTTGCGGCAAGAGAAAAATCACGGTATGTATAACTTGTCAGAGATACTGCAATAGAAGGAATACCCAGAATAGTTCCTTCTGTTGCTGCAGAAACTGTCCCGGAATAAATAATATTAATTGCTGTATTTGCTCCTTGATTTATACCTGAAATCAAAAGATCTATTTTTATATCCTTCAACAAAGTGTGAACAGCAAGTTTGACGGAATCTGCGGGAGTTCCCTCGACAGCAAACCCATAAAAATCTTTAAACATCAAAACTTTATTGACTCTGATTGGATTTGACATTGTTATGGAATGTCCCACTGCGCTTTGTTGTGTATGAGGTGCAACAACTATAATTCTGGCAAATTTTTTTATTTCTTTTGCAAGTGATTTTAAGCCTTCAGCTTCAATTCCATCGTCATTACAAAGTAATATTGTAGGTTGTCTTCTCATTTCTGAATATTCCGAAGTTTTTCCCATATTATATCTTTTAGTTTATCAAGATTATAGCTTGTTATGGAAGAAATAAGTAATACTGGTTCTTCAACTTTTATTTTAGATAGTTTTTTAGCAAGAGAATCAGTTATTATATCAGCTTTTGAGAAACAAAGAATGCGCGGTTTTTCTAATAATTTTGTACTGTACTTTTCTAATTCGTTTAAAAGTACCTTATAGTCTTTCAGAAAAGATTTACTGTTTTCTTCTTCCAATTGACTGGCGTCAATTAAAAAGACAAGTATTTTTGTTCTTTCAATATGCCTTAGAAATTGTAATCCCAGTCCCTTACCCTCAGAGGCTCCTTCTATAAGTCCTGGAATATCTGCTACAACAAAAGAATCATAATCTCTATATCGAACAATACCGAGATTTGGAACAAGGGTTGTAAAAGGGTAGTCTGCAATTTTAGGTTTGGCAGATGAAATTTTGGATATAAGGGTAGATTTACCTGAATTTGGAAAGCCTATCAATCCCACATCAGCGATTAATTTTAATTCAATTTCTATAAGCATTTCTTTACCGGGTTCACCCTTCTCAGCATATCTTGGGGCTTGGTTGGTAGAAGACTTAAAATGTGTATTGCCCCTACCTCCTTTTCCACCTTTGAGAACAACAATTTCCTCACCGTCTTTTAATAGTTCAGCCAATACTTCACCGGTTTGGTAGTTCTTAATAATACTTCCGCATGGGACAAGGATTATCTGGTCTTTACCATTTTGACCTGTTTTATTACCCCCCATCCCATGTTTACCTCTACCTGCACGAAAAATTTTTCTGTAACGGAATGCAAGTAACGTATTTAAGTGAGATGAGGCTTTAAAAATAATATCTCCTCCCTTTCCCCCGTCTCCACCATTAGGTCCACCCTTTGGAACATATTTTTCACGTCTAAAACTGATGCACCCATTGCCTCCTGTTCCACTAATTATGTATATTCGTGCATAATCTATAAATGTCATCTTTTTAATTCTGTAAATAGATTATTAAGTTTATCAACGAAATTAACAACATTAGAATTGTATATATCAACTTTGTTGAGAGTAAAAATAGTTTTAAGGTGAGATGCAACTTCATCCCAATTCTTCAACTCATTTATGTTTTCGAAAAATGTATCAACTTTTGTCTTATCGGACTGAAAAACTAATTTAGCAATAGTTTCAAGTTCAGAGGATGTGAAAAGTTCTTGAATACTTGTGTTTATTCCACTAGTAAAAGCTGGTTTTTCTTTTACAATTTTTTTAAAAGTAATTTTTTTCAAAAATTTTTTAACTATTCCAAAGAATGATTTTTTTGGGGGAAATGTTAAAGCTTCAGAAACAAAGTGTTGTGAGGTATCTATTGTACTTTTGTAATTATCCTCAGCATTTTGAACTATTTTGTTTTCTCTATATGCGCCAGTTTCTTCTTTGGAGTGGTGAATGTTCATAGGTTCATATTTGTTTGTCAGGATTTTGATTAAGGTTTTCAGGTCAATTTCAGTATCATCAGTCAGGTCAGAAATTATTTTAAACTTTATCAAAAGAGTTTTAAAACCCTTGTCACTAAGGAAAAGAAAAATGAATTTGTAAGGGACAGAATTTTCTAATAATATTTCTGCTGTGTCTCCATATTTCAATTTATAAACCTGAAGAAACAAATTTTTTACTTTTGTTGCGTCAGGTTTGAGTATAAGACCTTCATATACGGAGCCATTTACGTCATCTATTACTTTTTCCACGGAGGTTTTCGCTATTATTGAGGAGGAAGTTTCAGAAAGTAAATCTGAAATAGCATTTATGTAAAAATTATAAAACGGAAAAATTTTCAACTGTTCGAGAATTTTCCTACTTGATTGACTTTCAGTCACTCCAAAAAGAAAATTTAATAAGGTCCATTTAGGTCGCAGAGTGTAGTTGATAAGAAGCTTGATAGCTTTTTCACAAAAATGCAATAGCTCGTTATTTGTTAACAAATCAGCAGTAGGCGTGTTGTAAATAAACTCTTGAATATATTCAGGAAGCCCCAGTTGCCACAACCGTTCTTTTTCAACTGATTTGATGCTTTTTAGTTTCCTTTTACATTCATCTAACCGTTGTTGAAGAATGTTATTCCACATACATTTAAAATAACTCAATGATTGCTTATAAGAAATTTAAAAATTCATACAGCAAGTCAAATTCTATTAGGAAATAAAGTCCACAGGTTTTGTAATTTATTAAATTATGTATTGTGTTTATTTTAAAGTTATAATAAATCAAAATAGGAGTTTAATATGAACGAGTTCAAAAATTTTATTAATGGAGAGTGGAAACCTTCCTCAAGCGGTAAGTATAGTGAGAACAGAAACCCTGCTAATTGGGAGGGAGATTTGATAGGTTTATTTCCACTTTCAACTGAAAAAGATGTGGCTGAAGCAGTTAGTGCAGCAAGAGAAGCATTTAAGAAATGGAGACTTGTTCCAGCCCCTAAGCGTGGAGATATACTGAAAGTTGTGGGTGATATACTCCTTGAACGCAAAGAAGAAATTGCTTTTGAAATGACACGAGAGATGGGAAAAGTGTTTGCAGAGACTAAGGGAGATACTCAGGAAGGTATTGATACTGCATACTATGCAGCATCAGAAGGGAGAAGACTTTTCGGTATTAATACTCCAAGTGAGCTTCCCAATAAAATGAATCTTTCTTTTAGGATGCCTGTTGGAGTTGCTGGGATAATTACCCCCTGGAATTTTCCTATGGCAATTCCTACATGGAAGATTTTTCCAGCATTAGTTTGTGGAAATACTGTTGTCTTCAAGCCTGCCGAGCTAACTCCAAAAACAGCAAATACACTTGTGCAGATTATTGACGAGGCAATGAAAAGAGTTCTTGGAAAGGACTATATTCCAGGTGTTATCAATTTAGTCCATGGAAAAGGAACAGTTGTTGGAGAAGCCTTCCTTGCAAATAAAGATATTGATTTAATTTCGTTTACAGGCTCAAGTGCTGTTGGTAGACGAATAAATGAAGTAGGGGGACGAGAACTTAAAAGAGTATCTCTTGAATTAGGAGGGAAAAATGCTCAAATTGTTATGCCAGATGCAAATATAGACCTTGCTCTAGATGCTGTTTTATGGGGAGCGTTTGGAACTACAGGTCAGAGATGCACGGCAACCTCAAGACTGATTTTACATAAAGATATATATGATTCTTTTATGGATAAACTTGTTAAACGTGTACAAAAGTTAAACCTGGGTTATGGTAACGATCCTGGTATTGATGTTGGTCCGCTGGTAAGTAAAGCACAAAGAGATACTGTGATGGAATATGTAAACATCGGCATTAATCAAGACAAAGCACGACTACTAATCGGAGGAGAATTTGATGAGAGCGGAGAGCTTTCAAAAGGCTGGTTCTTTAAGCCTACAATTTTTGTAGAGGTGACACCAGATATGAGAATTGCTAAGGAAGAAATCTTTGGACCAGTTCTATCTGTGTTGAAATGCGGAAGCCTTGAAGAAGCAATTGAAATATTAAATGCAACTGAATATGGTTTGTCTTCAAGCATTTTTACAAATAATGTAAATGACGCTTTTAAAGCTGTGCGTGATATACAAGCTGGAATTACTTATATAAATGGTGCAACTATTGGGGCTGAAGCCCATATGCCGTTTGGGGGGGTGAAAAATACTGGTAATGGACACCGAGAAGGTGGCTGGACGGTTTACGATTTCTATACCGAATGGAAAGCTGTGTACATTGACTACTCCGGTAAATTACAAAGAGCCCAGATAGATAACTATTAACAAATTTTAAATAAAAACGCCCTGTTTATTACTGAACAGGGCATTTTTATGTCTGATGGTATTTATTACTGTTTATTAAGTTTCTCAAGATATTTTTGAGGATCACTCTCAAATTTCTTAATGCACTTAGGACAGCAGAAGTAATATTTCACACCATCTACAACGGTAAACACATCCTGTTTAGCTACTTCTCCCATTACAGGGCAGTGTAGTTCTTCTTTGATGTACTTCATTGGTTCGGCTTTGAATTTTTTTACACAGCCTTCACAGCAAAATTCATATTCTTTTCCAAGATAGATGAACTTAACACTTGTTCCGTCGTGGTCTACAGGTTCTCCTGAAACTGGACACAATTTTACGGTGTCAATGGCTAAACCTGATGAGTGATGGGTGGTTGATCCACATTTTGAAGAGCACTCACTTTTACAGGATTTTTCGTGTGAATGTTGTGCCTGTACTAATTCAGTAAGTACAAATAGCGTTGTGATTAATGTAATCACTAACATTAAGGTTTTTTGTTTCATTTTTGTTCTCCTTGTGTTTAGTTTTTGGATTTTATTTTATTATGTATCTGAGACCTGCAAAAATTTCTCGTCCTTTTATTGGTCCCCATACATAAGAAGTGTTAAAATAAGGACCGAAAGGATGTTCATTATCAATAACAGAATTATATTGAATATAGTTAAGAAGATTTTCGACCCCAGCATAAATTTCAAAATGTTCAAAGAACTTAGTAAGCTGAAAACCTATTAGTGTATAGGGTTCTGACATATCAGGTATCTGCAGAAATAAAGGTAATTGGGCTGTTGAAGGAATACGTTGTCTTCCAAACCATTGTAGGTTTGAGTTAAACACCCATTGCTTATTTTCTGTAGTATAAGTAAGAGCAATAAGAATTCGGTGTTTGGGCACAAATGGTTGGACGTATTCAATGCCTTCAAGTATGTATCGGAGATCAGTAAATTTATAAGATGATTTCATTTCAAGTCCTTTTAGTAGAGTTATATTTGTTTCTATTTGAAAGACATTGGAATGTGCATTGCTAAAGTTTCTGAAATAAACATTATAATAATCCCTATCGTAATCAGGCATTACTTTGTTTGAAAATATCGTTCTATAAAAATCCAAGTTTATATTTCCATTAATGATGTCGAGGTTGAAATATCTCAAGATGTCAATTCCATAATTAATCATCTTCTCCGGTTTAATATCTGGTGGGATCACTATATTTTTTGAACTTGCAAGTAAGCTTGAATATTCAATAAAAAGCTCTGGGGTCCTAAAACCCGTGCCAACTGAGGCTCTTATTGTAGTTTTGTCATCAGGAGCATATCTAATTAAAGTTCTGGGGGTCAGTATGAAGTTGTAATAATTGTGTCTATCGGCTCTTAGACCGGCTATTACAGAAAGTTTCTCAGGTATAATATTAAAAATTCCCTCGGAATAAATTCCAGGAACTACCTCATTTGTTGAATACTTTCCAGCATAGGTTTTGGTTGTCAAATTGAAGAATCTTATATTTTCTTCGAGATTCTTATATTTGAAAGCAAGCCCTAATTTCAATTTAATGTTCGAAATTGAAGTAATTTCGTAAAACGTATTTAAATCAGAATTAACCTGCCAGGCTTTGTATCTAGTAATACCGTAAAATGATTCCTGAGTAGTATAGCCAATATTAGCATAAACCTTTAAGTTGTTATTTCCTTTAAAATCATATTGTTGTCTGGAATAAATATCAGCGCTGTGAATTGTTACTGTTTGTCCGTAAATTGTATTGCTTCCTTTATCTGTGTTAGCATCAAAGTTTTTCTGACCCCCAATTCTCTTTTCAAAAAGATATTTTCCTGCTATCATCACATCAGATTGGGCAGTCGTTTGTTTCCATTTATTATATCCCATAAATCTTGTTACCAAAGGGGCATCAAGAAATGAATCATTATTTTCATCTACCTTTAAAAAACTTTTCAGCCCTTGAAATGCAAAAAGAGACTTCCACTTGGAAAAAGATGTTGTGTAATTCATATTAACTTGAGATTCAAGCATATGGCTTAAATAAAGATTTAAAAGCAGTCTTTCAGATTTTTCATAGTCTTTTAAAATGACGTTTGTAATTCCGCTAATTGATTCAGTTCCCTGTACTACCGAATTTGCACCTTTTGAAATTGTTATATGTTCAATCAACGTTCCTGGAATACTTGTTACATTATACTTTGTATTAAGTCCTGTCGCAATAGGGAGATTATCTATTAGAATCTGGGTGTATGAACCCTCCAATCCAAGCAATTTCAACTCTTTGGTATTTGTTAGTATATCTGTTACTACAACATCTACACTAACATTTTTCCCAAATACACCAGATAAATCACAACAAGGAGCAATCTTAAATTCTTTTTGTTCAATCACCTCCTTTTTCATTAAACTGTTGTCTATAAAATTAGATTTTGCTTCATCTACAATTGTTATTTCTCCGGTCGAGAATTGGGGTTGAAGTTCAATTTCTACAAACCTTATATTGTATTCTACAACAATTGTATCAGTCCTATATCCCGGATATTCTGCAATTAATCTGCGATCGGTTATACCACTTATTTTAAGAGAAAATTTACCGAGAGAGTCTGACAAGGTTTCTGTATTAGTACCAACCCATTTTATGGAGACACCGTTTAGGTATTTAATACTCTTGCCTTGTGAAGTAAAAACTCTACCTTTAAGGGTTTGTGTATAAGAATTAACTGTAAACATTAATATCGCTATAATAATAGCAAAAGACTTTCTCATTTTTAAGATTGTTTTAAATTTGAAGATGTAGTAAAGAAAGAAATAGAAAGGGAACTCTAAATTCTTAGAATGGAAAATGAGAGAAATACCTTGTTTGATGATAGTTTTAGTGGTGGACTTAAATTATGTTGATTTTCCGTTTTTGCTGGTGCAAGCCACAAATTTAAAAAAACAGAGTGGAAAAAATCTTTGTTAACTGATAATCTGTTTTGTGATGTTAACACATCTTTTGCAAAAGTAATTGCTTTGGACACGGAACATTCACAGGGGCCGTTGCAATTTTTCGACTGGTTCTTGTGGTTTGTTTTATGCGAACAACAGTTATTGCTATTAGAAGCTTTTGAGAATACCTTGAATTGTGAAGAGAATCCTGTCACTCTGTTCAGACTTGTTTTTTTATGCGAGTTATGCGAGCAAAAGAAATGAGAACATCTACAATTTGTAAATTCTGACGCATAAGCCCCTGTTATCCAACTTACTAACAAGAGATAAACAATTGCACTTTTGAAAAACAGGTATTTATGTTTTCTTATCATTATACAAATAAAGAATATAAAAATTAAACACAATTAACAATGAAAAAAGTTCATATCAAAAGTTTTTGGCTTTTTAAGTTATTTTAAGTTCAATAATTTTAAAAAATAAATTATTACTATGTTAACCATCAAAAATATCAATCCCAATTTAATAAACTCACAATATGCTGTAAGAGGTAAGATAGTCAGCCGTGCTCAAGAACTGGAAGCGCAAGGACGGAAAATCATATATTGTAATATAGGTAATCCACAGGCTTTAAAACAAAAACCGATAACCTTTGTCAGACAAATACTGAGTCTTGTAGAATATCCCCCATTATTAGAAAATTCTGAGATTCGAAGATTGTTTCCTCAAGATGTTATTGATCGGGTAAAATTAATCCTTAAAAAAAACCCCCCAGGAACCGGTGCATATACCCAAAGCGCCGGAATTCCCTTTATCAGAAAAGCTGTAGCTGAATTCATTGAAAAGCGTGATAGTATTCCTTCTGACCCAGATAAAATAATCCTGACAGATGGAGCAAGCAAAGGAGTTCAGGCCGTACTTACTATGATAATTAAATCTTCTCTTGATGGGGTAATGATTCCAATTCCGCAATATCCTTTATACAGTGCAACGATAACCTTGCTTGGGGGGGCTCAGATAGGTTATTACCTTGATGAAACTAATCACTGGCAGCTTAATGAAAATATCCTCATTGAAAGCATTTCAAAAGCAAAGGATAAGGGAATTAATCCTGTTGCTATAGTAGTCATTAATCCTGGTAATCCAACAGGGGCGGTACTTTCCTCCAATAACATCCAGATGATAATAAATTTTGCGAAAAAACACAACCTTGCCATTCTTGCAGATGAAGTCTATCAGGAGAATGTGTATTCAGATGAGCTAAAGTTCTATTCCTTTGCTAAAGTGATGTATGATATGAATGAAACTGAAACAACACTATTCAGCTTTCATTCGGTGTCTAAAGGATTTTTTGGGGAATGTGGCCACCGTGGGGGATATCTTGAGGTAAGAAATATTGGGGCTGATGCTTTTGAACAATTAATTAAACTGCAATCAATTAGTTTATGTGCTAATGTTGATGGTCAGATTGTTACTTATGCAATGGTGTCTCCGCCGCAGCAAGGGGATGAATCTTATGAAACCTACATTTTTGAAAAGCAGAGTATTTTAAGAGACCTAAAAGAAAAAGCTGAAATTTTAGGTGCAGGATTAAACAGAATAGAGGGAATCTCCGTAGATATTCCTCGTGGAGCTATGTATGCGTTTGTTAAACTTGATTTACCCTACGAAAAGGGAGTTAATCCTGACACAATGAGTGAAGAGGAACTACTTAAATATAATGCCCAACAAGATTTCAACTACTGTCTATCATTGCTTGAAGAAACAGGAATTTGTGTTGTACCAGGCTCAGGATTTGGACAGCAACCGGGGACCCTACATTTTCGAACAACTTTTTTACCCCCAAAGGATGAAATAGGAAAATTGGTTGTACTTATTAGAGATTTCCATACGAGATATATAAAAAGGTTATACTCTAATTAGAATAATGTAAAATTTGTTAACATATTATTCCCATTCATGTAAAAAAATATGTATTGCTACTAATAGTTAGGTGTTATAGTTTTTAATGCATTATATAATATGAAGAGAAGCTGGCTCATCTTATCGTTGTTGGTTATGATATGTTCTTATACCTTTGGCTATATTATTGTTTATGAAGAAGTAATGCTTTTGGCACGTTATAAAACACAGTTATCTTTAAGAGAAAATCTCGAATCAAAAATAATAACAAAAATTGAAATTCCCGATAATATAACTAATGTCTCATATATTTCTTTAGATGATGATGAACTAATATATTACGGAAAGGTATATGATATTGTTTGGTCTGAGCAGTCTCAAAACGGCAGAAAGGTTTATTGTGTTTATGATGATTTAGAAAATCAGCTAAGAGATCTTATAAACGAGTTGTATTCTGATACTCCCTCTACTGGTAATAGTAAAGTTGCAAATCTTAAGTTTATTCTGTCTAAGCTAAATCTTCAATATACGTTTTCTTACGGAGGACTATTGTTAGAACAGCCGGTCTTGATTTCAGTTTTGCTTCTGGAAAAGTCCTCACTCGTTTTTACCTTCCTTTGTGGAGATACACCGCCACCCAAAATTTAAACTTAACTTTCTTGTCTTTTTTTCTTTTAAGTAAGTTTTTTAAAACAAAATTATTTTTCGCCATGAAAAAAATAATTCTTTTGTTATTTAGTTTATTACTGTTTATCAATATAGGTCTTGCACAAGATTCTATTCCAAGCTTTAAGTACCCTTTAGATATAGTAATTACTGGTTCAAGATTAGAGCTTCCATTGAAATTCAACACCTTTTCTACTTCGGTAGTAGATAGAGATTTTTTGCGCACAATGCCTAAAACGATTTGCGTTGACGAACCCTTGAAACTGGTTCCAGGAGTAAGGGTTGAGAATCAGGCTGATGGTTCAAGGATTCACCTTTCAATACGAGGGCAGGGAATTTTATCTGAACATGGTATCAGAGGTACAAAGATACTGCTTGATGGTATTCCCTTGAATGACCCCTCCGGTTTTACACCGGATTTTTACGATGTTGATTGGGAAACTGTGAGTAAAATTGAAGTTCTAAAAGGTACTGGAGGTTCACTTTATGGAGGGAGTGGTTCAGCAGGAATTATTAATATTACTACAGAGGATGGATTCAAAAAACCCTTTGGAGTAGATGGTATGTTTAAGTATGGCACTAATAATTTCTGGAAAGGTTTTTTTGAATTTGGTGGAACCACTGATAAAGTTAATTATCGTATATCCAGTTCCAGAACAATGGGGGATGGTTATCGAGAACATACTCACTTCTGGGGGAATAATTTATATGGAAAGTTTAACTATCAACCTTTGCAAAATATAAAATTAACCCCGATTCTGTACTATACCGATTTTTATAATGAAAACCCGGAGGGGATAAATCTTGAACAATACAGAATAGATCCAAAACAACCTAATCCTGATGCAATTCCTTTTAATGAATATATGGAAACTAATAGATTTACTGCAGGATTAGTCGGGAAAATAGATTTTGAGAAAAGTCACTTTATAGATTTTAATATCTATGGAAAACGAACCCGATATACAGAAGTTAACAACAGAACTTTTCTCAGACGAACCCTAACAACTCCTGGGGGTTCTCTACAATACACGTATATCTTTGGCAATAAATCTGTTAAAAACTATGTTAGTTTAGGGACAGATTTACAATGGCAAACTATCGCTGAAAGAAGGACTGATAATTTACACTCATATGAAGGGGATACAATAAGGTCTCAGGAAACTATCAAACAGTCCACTCTTTCTGCGTTTTTAATTGATAGACTGGAAATAAGTTCAAAAATTAATGTTACTGGGAGCATAAGATATGACAAGATAAAAAATGAACTACAGGATGAGTTAAGGCTTGGAGGAGTAGATTTATCAGGAAATAAAGATTTTGATAAAACTACTGCTAAGGTAGGTTTTACATATTCTCCATTTACTTACTTGAATTTCTATGGTAATTATGGAACAGGATTTATGCCACCAGCAATTGAAGAATTAGCGCAAAATCCCGTTAGATTTGGTGGTTTTAATGATGCTCTTGTTCCAGCGACCTCATTTGGTCCCGAATTTGGAATACGAGGTGTGATAAAAGATAAAATCTATTATGATATAACAGGCTTTTACCTCAAAACCGAAAATGATTTTAACAGGTATAGAATTTCAGATCCTTTAAGAAATCAAGAAACTTTCTATCAAAATATAGGAAAGAGTAATCGCTTAGGATTGGAGTTCTATACAAAAGTTATCCCAACTTCATTTTTAACTCTCCAGGTTGCTTATACATTCTCTGACTTTAAATATTCTCTTGACGTACCTTTCAGAGTGCTGATGGATGACACTTCAATTGTAAAATACGTACAGGATGGCAATTATTTACCTAACGTACCACAACATCAACTGTATGTAGATTTGCAGATTGAACCAATTAAAAACCTGTACTTTGGAATCAGTACTGAGACGGCATCTAAATGGTATATTGATGGGGCAAACGTTGAAGATGAAGCTGCTAATGGTTATACTTTAACGCATCTGAGAGCTAATTATGTCTTTAATATAAAGGGTGTGTATGGAGAGCTTCAGTTTAGTGTGAGAAACTTATTTGACAAAATATATCTTGGATTTACAGAACCAGATCCTGGGGGCAACTCTTATCAACCCGCGGCGAGGAGAGAAATTTTCGGTGGGCTGAAAATCAATCTTTAGTTGTGATTCTTTTAAAAATCCCGACACACTAAATGTGTCGGGATTTTTTTATATATTTATAACTCTATTCTGAAACAAGTACCAACTTTTGTATTCTCTGCAAGTCGAGATGGGCTTGCAAATGATATTTTACCACCGTGTTGTTCAATAATGTGTTTAACAACTGAGAGTCCTAAGCCAGTGCCTTCGTGGGAGCGGTCTTTGACATTAGATGCACGATAGAATTCTTTAAAGATGTTTTCCTGGTCCTCTTTTGGAATTCCTATACCATTGTCACAGATTTCAATCAACGTCTTATCATTCTGAGTTTTATCTAATACTACTTCTATTTTTCCTCCTGAATCCGTATACTTGATGGCATTTCCAATTAAGTTTGATAAAGCCAGATCGAGTAAATTTTTATCCCCAAATACTAAATTGTTACAGTCCCTATTGTCAACAAGTTTTAATGTAATTTGTTTGTTTTCAGCTTGAGCCTTTCTACGAGATATGACAGTTGTAATTATATCTTTAATATCAATAGGCTCTCTCAATATTTTTTCAGATAATTTTAATTTTGAAATACTTAAAACATCGTTTATAATCTGAATAGCTTCATCGGATCGGATTCGTGCTTTACGAACTTTGTCTTCAATATTTTCTGGAACTTCTCCTACAAATTTACCAAGTATTAAATCTAAATATGATTGAACTGCCGCAATGGGGGTTTTGATTTCATGTACTATCCCCATTGTGTATTTTTGTTTGGTTTTTTCTGCTTCATTAAGTTTGTCGAATGCTAGCCTCAATTCTTGTTCTCGTCTGTAAAGAGCACTGGCAAGACTATTAGCAAAAAACACACTAATTACTACCATTATTCCAAAAGCTGTTGAAACAACTATTACTGCAGTTAAATTATTATAGGCTGAAGTAGATAACATTCCGGCAAGAGTTTGATGGGGAATGAGACCGAAGTATTCTAAAAAAGCTTCAATGTAAAAAAAGATTACTATTGTAATTGCTAAGGTATAAATAACATGTCCTGGCAAAATCATACTTCCAATGATCATATGAAATACATAGAAAAAATTTATAGGACTTTCAATTCCTCCAGTATAGTAAGATAAAACTCCAAGCAAAAGTAAATCTATAATAATTTGTAGCAAAGAAATAAAAAGAGGATTAAGAGAAGTAGAAGAATTTTTAACCAACGGGGAATTCATTAAATAAAAATATACAATATTAACAATGAACATTATAAAAACTACAGTATTTAGTACAATAAATTGAACGTTTGTGAGTTGAAAATTTAGAACAAAATTTCCAGTGTAGGTAAAAATTAATAGTGAAAATACAGCAATGTAGCGTAACTTGATTAACCAGAGATTACGTCTGCGTATTAGATCCCACAGCTGGTTAAAGTCATAGGTATGTTTCGGGATCAGGTTAAGAAACATAAAAGAGCGAGTTTACTATCAATAATAAATATTGGTAATTTCTATAAACTCAGCTTCTTCATCGTATTGTCTGAGATATTTGAGGAACTCGCTATTAATATATTCCTGATGGTTCTTTTCATACTCTTTCAGAAGTTCGAGTATCTTTTGATAGTCAAGAGAGCTTTTGAAGAAGTTGAGTTCATCTTTATCATCAAAAATTCTGTAGTAATACATATTTGTAAAAAAAATAAAGTTATAATAATAAAATTTCCTATTTCATAATCTCATCAATATGAAGTATGTCGGAGTATGTTTCACTCTTGATTATCTCGGCGTTTCGTTTAGCATCGGACAATGCTTTCAGAATATATCTATTTGCAATAAATTTTTTCTTTGAAAATTCTTCTGCCTCATCAAGTAATAAATACCCCACGTACAAAAATCCGTATAATTCAACAAGTTCCCGCATTGCAACATCCTGAAAACCGGACTCTTTTCTTTGTGTAACATAATTTAGGCAATCATAAAATATCTTTCTAATTTCTTTAAGGTGATTTGCTAAAACTTCAAGTGCCCCACTGTATTGTTGTTCTTCTTTCTTGTCAAAGAAATCTTTTAGAACATCATTAATTACTCCACTCATTGCAGCTACGACCTGAAGTTGTGAAGTGCCTTCATAAATATTTGTAATACGAGCATCTCGTGCGAGGCGTTCAACTCGAAATTCCTTCATATATCCAGTACCACCATGTATTTGTAAAGAATCATATGTTATTTGATTTGCAGTCTCTGTTAAAACCAATTTTGTCAGAGGAGTTAGAAGATTGGCAACTTTTGTGAGATATTTTAACTCATTATTCTCGTCGCTAAAAGATTTCCCCTGGCTTTTAAGTTTCTCCACAAGTTCTTCATATCTTTCTTTTAAATCAACAATAACAGAGCTAGCGTACATTAAGGATCTGTTGCTTTCTAACATAACTTTCATATCAATGAGCATATTTGATACGGCAGGAATATTGTAAATACTTTTTCCAAATTGAATTCTATCTCTGGCATAAGAAAGAGCTTCCTCAAAAGCTGCTTGTGATATTCCAAGTGCTTGAGCAGCAACCCCCATCCTTGCACGAAACATCAAATCAAAAACGTATTTGATTAATCCGAATTTTCTTGCTCCAATTAATTGTGCTGGGGTATCGTTGAATTGCAATTCACAGGTTGGAGAGCCATGAATTCCAAGCTTATTTTCTATTCTTCTAACTTTTACGGTTTCATCTCCATAACATACAAACATACTCAACCCTCGTCCATCTTTTGTTCCTGGTTCAGAACGTGCTAATACTAGTAAAACATTAGCGTTTCCGTTTGTAATGAACCGTTTCATTCCTCGAAGCCGCCAGGTTCCGGTAGTGTCTTGGTAAGCTTGCAACTTTACTGATTGCAAATCAGAACCTGCATCGGGTTCGGTGAGAGCCATTGCTCCTGTATATTCTCCCGTAGTAAACTTCGGAATGAATTCCTGTCGCTGATCTTCGTTGCCGTACTTATTTATAATATCTGCTATATCCTGTAGCCCAAAGATATTCATTAAGGAAGCGTCTGCTCTTGAGAGAATTTCCGTTGCCATTAGATAAATTGTGAAAGGAAAGTTAAGTCCTCCTAACCTTCGAGGAAGTACCATTCCCATAAAATCTGCTTTTGCAAGCATCTCGAGGTTTTCTCGGGTACCTTTTGCATAAGTAACTTTGCCATTCTCAAAATGAACGCCCTCGCGGTCAACTTCTGCTGCACGAGGAGCAATGAAATTTCCACAGATGTCTCCCATTACTTCAAGTACCTTGCGATAATTTTCCATTGCGTCTTCATAGTTACAGGGTGCAAAGTTGTAAAGTTTTGATTCTTCGTAATTGTTTTCAATCATTTCAACAATGCGACGAAGATTTAATCTATTGAAATGAAACTGAATGTCTGAATTGTCTGTGAAAAAGTTTGGCATTCCTGTATTTTGTTAATTTTAAATTATCTTAATTTGCTCTTGTATACTTCAATAAATTTGGGTATCACCTCGAGAGCATCGCCTACTATTCCGTAGTGACTAATATCGAATATAGGAGCGTCAGGGTCAGTATTAATAGCTATAATCTTATTTGCTTCCTGCATTCCTGCCCTATGCTGTATTGCCCCGGAAATTCCTACCGCAATATATAATTTAGGTCTTACCGTTACACCGGTTTGACCAACCTGACGGTCAGGAGTTATAAATCCAGCATCTACAGCCGCACGACTACCAGCAACCTCACCACCAATTGTGTGAGCAAGATCAAAAACTAACTGAAAGTTCTCTTTTGACCCTAAACCATATCCTCCGCTAACTATAATTGGGGCAGCTTTCAAATTAACTTTACTTTCTTCCTGAGTTTGCTCAATTACTTCTACTAAAGAATCAACCTCGAGAGGAGCAAAGGGTATTTCAACAATGTTAATTTCTTTAGGTGTATTGCATTCCCGCATTTGCATAACTCCTTCTCTGACAGTTGCCATTTGAACGTGTGTATCAGGGGTAATAATAGTAGCAATAATATTTCCCCCAAATGCAGGACGAATTTGTAACAATAACTCTTTATATGTTTTTTTTAGATATTCAACATCAGAAATCTGAAGTTCCGTACAATCAGCAGTTAATCCACTTTTTGTGTTGGAAGCAACCCTTGGAGCTAGGTCTCTACCAATAACTGTTGCACCGAAAAGGACAATTCTTGGTTGGTGTTCGTTAATTAATGAAATTAAAACACGACTATAAGGGATTGTTCTATAATAGTATAATTCCGGATGATCAATTAGAAAACACTGATCAACTCCATATTTAAAAGTTTCAATTGCTATATCTTTAACATTATGACCTATTACTATAGCTTTAAGTTGTCCTCGCATTGTATCAGCGAGTTTTCTGCCTTTACTAAGCAGTTCAAAGCTAACTTCAGCGGGTTTTCCATTACGCTGTTCTACAAATACCCAAACTTGTTTGTTCTGCATTGTTATAAAGAGAATTAAGTTTGTTAGAATATTTTATCTTCGATAAGGGCGTCAATCAATTTCGAAATACCATCCTTAGTTGGTTCTATCCGGATGTGATTTCCACCTGCAAGAACCACAGATTCTACTTTATGAACTTTTGTTGGAGAACCCTTTATCCCACATCTCTCAATGTCGACAGGAAGATCATCTGTGGTTAGTGTTTCTATATAAAGATTTCTGTCTTTGTATTCTTCTACAAGCCTGTCAATGTAGAGAAGAGAATTCCCCTGCACAATTGTTTCCAATTCCAGCAGGCTCTTTGCTGATTTGTATGCCATAATACGCTTGGCTTTAGGGGGCCTTACTTCAGCAGCTCCTTTAATTACTGTAATAAGAATCGGCATCTTAGCTTTTACTATTTCGGAACCCCCATCTATTTTCCTTTTTACAACAATTTCATTACCTTCAATTTTTATAATTTGCTCTGCATAAGTAATCTGAGGAATACCAAGTTTTTCTGCTGTTTGGGGTCCAACCTGTGCTGTATCCCCATCAATTGCTTGCCTTCCAGCAAATATAAGGCTAAAACTCCCAATTTTTTTAATAACCTCACTTAACACATAAGAAGTAGCAAGAGTATCAGCACCAGCAAATTTACGGTCAGTAACTAGATAAACTTTATCAGCACCCATATATAGACATTCTCTTAAAACTTCTGTTGCACGTGGAGGTCCCATTGTAATAGCAGTAACTGTTCCCCCAAATTGGTCTTTAACACGGAGTGCTAGCTCGAGGGCAACTTTATCTTCGTGGTTGAATATGGCGGGTAACATTGCCCTATTGACAGTCCCGTCATCTTTCATAACTTTTCCAGAGATGTTAGCGGTATCAGGTACCTGTTTTACTAAAACAATAGAATTATACATAAGGAATGTGTTTAAAAATTATGATAAATATATCAAAGTTAAATCACTAATAAAATGCTTAAAAAATAAAGCTGATTTGTTGTAAAAGTTTAGTAAGCAAAGGACCCTTCAAAAAAGACATAAAACGAACAACTCAGAATAACAAAACTCTTGCCAAAATAAATTAAATAACGGCTTATGAGTATTTCAGTGGTGACAATATAAGATATACTTTTTTCTTGTTGAGGATGAATGTATCGGTCTTTTTAGTTGAGTAATTTATGAATTTTTTAATAGCTTTGAATTAGTTAAGTTAGAAAAATTTTTATTTGCAATGGGAGAAAAAATTATTGCCTTAAAAAGAAAGGAAATCATAGGGGGCCGAAACTTGGTTATGTATTTTGAACGTAATGACTATGAATTTCTTCCGGGGCAGTATGCCCGAATTACACTTCTTGAACCAATATATAACGATGAAGAAGGGAATTCAAGATTGTTTTCAATTGCTTCCTCGCCTACAAAAGATTATTTGATGTTTACCACACGTGCTGTACCATCAGCATTCAATAGAAACATTCAGGAATTGCCCATTGGTACTTCTGCAAGTATTTCAGAACCAGCTGGCAATACTGTGCTGCATAATGATCCTGCGATCCCAGCTGTTTTCTTAATAGGAGGCATTGGAATTACTCCGGTTAGATGTATGATTGAGTACATTGTTGATACAGGTTTACCTTATCAAGCTTATCTTTTCTATTCTAATCCTGATGCAGAATCTATGGCATTTTTAGATGAATTTGAGAAGTGGGCAGAATTGTGCAAAAATTTCAAACTCTATCCTACTATTGATGATATTTCAAATAAAAACTGGAAATATTCTTTTGGATATATTAATAAAGAAATAATAATCAAAAACGTTCCTAATGTTCAGGAACCAATTTATTATATAGTAGGTCCCCTTGCAATGGTTGACGCGATGGAACAAATCTTATTTGAAATGAATGTTAAGTCCGAACAAATAAAACTTGAAAGATTCTAAAAATGAACGAATCAATTGTGAAATTCACTCCACGGGTTATGTATTATGAAAAATACAGACCTTCATACCCAACAGATTTATTATGGTTAATGGAAAAAGAGATAGGTTTTGAAGTTAGTAACAATGTAGCTGATATTGGCTCTGGAACAGGAATATTATCTAAACTTTTTGTGCAGAATGGAAACATTGTGTTTGGAGTCGAGCCTAATGATGCTATGAGGGCAGTTGCAGAAGAAAAGTTCCGAGACAGTTTTAATTTCATTAGTATAAACGGAACTGCTGAAAACACAAAACTTGAAGATTCAAGTATAGATGTAATAGTTTCAGGACAGGCATTTCATTGGTTTGATATGCAAAAAGTCCCCGAGGAATTCAGAAGGATTCTTGTAGACAATGGATATATTGTCCTTGTATGGAACGAAAGAAAGAAAAAGAAGAGAGGTATAATGTATGCTTATGAAAAAATATGCCGTAAATATGGTACTGATTACGAAAAATATAAGTGCAAAACAGAAATCACTGTTTCCTCTCTCAACAAAATTTTTGGAGTAAGAAACTTTAAATATGCGGAGTTTGAAGTAAAACAACACCTTTCTTTCGAAGGCATAAAAGGACGTTTGTTGTCTTCTTCTTTCATTTCTCTTGAAGGTTTAGCATATAGAGAGATGTTAAAGGAACTGAGAGTACTTTTTAGTAAATACCAACATTATGGCAAAGTCCTTCTTGAATATAAGACCCGAGTATTTTATGGGAAAATAAAATAATGAATATGAAAAAACTATTATTTATACAGTTTCTTATTCCCTTATTATTTAAAGTTGCGTTTTCACAAACAGATATTGTTGGTGATTGGGAAGGAAAAATCATCACTCCTGTAATATCTTTTGATATAAATATAAGATTTGTATCTAATGGGCAAAGTTTTCATGGCAACATAAGTATTCCAGAACAAGGAGCAAATAATTTACCTCTTTCCAATGTGTTGTATAACTTCCCCGAAATAAAATTTGATCTTGATGTTCCTGATGCCAAGGCGTTTTTTGATGGTAAAATTTATAATAAGGATTCAATAGCTGGTAGTTTTAAGCAACTTGGGTTTAAAGGTATCTTTTATTTGTTACGTGTAGTAGAAACTAAAATTCAACTACAGCCTGATTTTCTTATTAGAGAAGAAAAGGTAATATTTTTTAACGGCATTAATAAATTTGAAGGTACCTTAACCATCCCGAATAAACTTCAAGGCGAAAAATATCCAGTCTTAATATTAATAACAGGAAGTGGAGCTCAGACACGTGATGAAGAGATAGCAGGGTTTAAGGTTTTCAAAGTCCTCGCAGAGCATTTTACAAAAAACGGTATTGCTGTTTTAAGATATGATGATAGAAATACTGGAAATTCCATCGGTATTAGCATTGATTCTTCAACTACAGAGGATTTTGCAGATGATGTTATCTCAGCTGTAGAATATTTAAGCAGCAGAAATGATATAAATTCGAATTTAATTGGGTTACTTGGACATAGCGAAGGTGGAATAGTAGCTTCAATCACAGCTTCTAAATGTAAAAATATTGCCTTTGTTATATGTATGGCTGGAACAGGGGTATCAGGAAAAGACATAATCTTAGAGCAAACTAAGTTAATTCAACAGGTAAGCAAAAAAGACACGTTTGATATTCAAGTCACCGAAAAATTTTTGCAGAGAATGATAGAAACTTCTATTTCTGATACTGGTTGGGAAGAGATTCGTTTTGAGCTTAGATCAAAACTTGAAGAAGAGTATGACAAATTAGCGGATGATGTAAAATCATTCTATCAGAGCAAAGAGAACTTTGTTGAAAAAATGACAAATAGTCAAATTAATATTTTCAAAAGCAGATGGATGAAATTTTTTCTAACTTACAATCCTGTAGAATCGCTCAAACAAGTAAAGTGTCCAGTGCTTTTATTATTTGGAGGGAAGGACCTACAAGTGCCATATTATCAAAATGAAAAACCGATGCTTGAGGCTCTACAAAAAGCAGAAAATAATGATGTAACCTTAAAGGTGTTTTGGGAAGCAAATCACTTGTTTCAGAAAGCTGAAACTGGTTTACCCTCAGAATATAAAGACTTAAAAAAAGAGTTTGTAGAAGGATTTCTTGATTTTGTTACTGCCTGGATATTGACGAAGGTAAAATTATTAAATAAATAACATAACAATATGAAAACTATAATAGAACCATTCAAAATTAAAACTGTAGAGTATATACGTTTTACAAGTCTTGATGAAAGGCAAGAAATTTTAAAGAGAGCTTTTTACAACCCATTTTTGATTCCAGCGGAAGATGTCCTGATTGATTTACTGACCGATAGCGGAACATCTGCAATGAGTAGTAAACAATGGGCTGCACTTATGGATGGTGACGAGTCTTATGCAGGTTCAAAATCATACTATCGTTTTGAAGAAGTTACCCGAAAAATTTTTGGTTTCAAGCATATTATTCCTGTTCATCAAGGAAGAGCTGCAGAGAGAATATTGTTTACCTTTTTATTAAGTGAAATAGATAAAGATGGGAGATATATCAATGCTGGAGCAGGAAAATATATACCAAGTAACAATCATTTTGATACTACTAGAGCAAATATTGAATTTAATGGTGGGGAAGCAGTAGATCTTGTAATTGAGGAAGGCAAAAAACCAGATGTCTACCATCCTTTTAAAGGAAATATGGACACAAAGAAGCTTAAGGAGTTTATTGAAAAAGTTGGACCACAGAATATTCCAGTTTGTATGCTTACAATTACAAACAATACAGGTGGAGGCCAGCCAGTTTCGATGGCAAATATTAAAGAGGTAAGTAACATCTGTCATAATTATGGAATACAATTTTTCCTGGATGCGTGTAGATTTGCTGAAAATGCGTACTTTATCAAATTAAGAGAAGAAGGATATCAAAAGAAAAGTATTATTGAAATTGCTAATGAGATGTTTTCTTATGCAGATGGATGTACAATGAGTGCTAAAAAAGATGCGTTTGCCAATATAGGGGGATTTATTGCGATGAATAATGATGAATGGTACCTAAATTGTAAGAACCTCCTTATTATTACTGAAGGATATGAAACATATGGAGGGTTAGCTGGAAGAGATATGGAAGCCATTGCACAGGGACTGGAGGAAATAGTTGACGAGAATTATTTACATTATAGAATTAAGTCTGCAGAGTATTTGGGGGATTTATTAACAAAAAGCGGTATACCAATTCTAAAACCAGTAGGTGGACACGCTATATATATTGATGCTAAAGCGTTTCTGTCACATATTCCAGTAGAAAATTTTCCTGGCCATGCTCTTGTTTGTGAACTATATAAGATAGGAGGTATTCGTGCAGTTGAAATAGGTTCAGTTATGTTCGGGAAATATGACTCTCAAGGCAAGATGATTCCAGCAGATATGGAACTTGTAAGAATGGCTATACCGAGAAGAGTTTATACGCAAAGTCACATTGATTATGTGGCAGAAGTGCTGGGAGAAATTAAAGCCTATAAGGAGAAAATCAAAGGCGTTAGAATTATTCAGGAGCCCAAATTTCTCAGACATTTCACAGCTAAATTTGCACCAGTAAAATGAAACATAGAGCATTTACACAGCCCTTATTATATGTTTTATTAGGTTTATGGACTGCAGTAGCATTTTCTCAGGAACCTATAGAGCTTGTTGAAAGTGTGCCTCTTGAAACTAACTTTGAACAATCAAAGATAAAAAAAACATCTGAAGTTTGGGTCGAAATGTTTAATTTGGCAAAATCTTCGATTGAAATTGAAACATTTTATTTTTCACATAAAGAGGGTGAAAGTTTAACTGACATTTTGAATGCGCTAATAAGTGCTGCAGCAAGAGGTGTAAAAATCAGAATTATAGTTGACAGGAAATTTTATCTTGAGAATGGACGGGGAGTAGATTATTTAAATGAAATAAAAAACGTTGAAATAAGAAAGATAGATTTTGCCCAGCTTGCTGGTGGGGTTATGCATACAAAATATTTTGTTGTAGATTCGTCAGATGTGTTTCTTGGGAGCCAGAATATGGATTGGAGGGCTCTTATCCATATTCATGAACTGGGAATCAGAATAAAAAACAAAAAGCTTGCAGAAAATTTCTTACGAATTTTTGAAATTGATTGGATTCTATCTAAATATCCTGAGTTTACAGAGTTTGCAGGAATTCGTAAGTCAAAAATAAAGAACGTAATAAACTCCAGAAATAAATTAAAAATACATTCAGAAAAGTATGGCTTGGTGAAACTTTATCCCTGCTTTAGCCCTCCTCTTCTGATACCAAAGGTTTATAGTTGGGAGGAAACAGAACTGTTAAAATTAATTAACAAAGCTAGTAAAAAACTCTATATTCAAATTTATTCTTATTCGATTGCCGCAGATAAAGAGAACTATGAAAAAATCGATAAAGCATTAAAAAGAGCAGCCAACAGAGGAGTTGATATAAAAATTATAGTTCCTGATTGGGTTACTGATAGAAAATATTTCGGTGATATAAAGGAACTTTCAAAAACTAAAGGTATCGAAATAAAAATCAGCTCAATTCCCATCTTTAGTGGTGGTTTTATACCCTACGCACGAGTGGAACACTGTAAATATTTATTAGCGGATGAAAATATTAGCTGGATAAGTACTTCAAATTGGGAAAAGAGTTATTTTTATAATTCTCGAAATGCTTCGATTGTTATTCAAAATGATAAAATAAATAGTGAATTAACTGAGCTTTTTTTGAAAGATTGGAATGGTAAATACACAGAATATGTTTGTACAGATAGGGATTATCCTCAAATAAAACGAAAATGAAAAATATAAAATATTATGAAATACAAACTATTAGGCAAATCGGGCTTAAGGGTTTCTGAAATTTGTCTGGGAACTATGACTTTTGGTGAAGAATGGGGTACGATGGGGGCTAATAAAGAGAGTAGTAAAAAAATATTTGATATTTTTGTAAACGCTGGTGGAAATTTTATTGATACAGCTAATAGATATACAGAAGGAAGTAGTGAGAAATTTGTTGGAGAATTTATACATAGTGATAGAGCAAATTTTGTAGTAGCGACGAAATACACTCTGTTTGAACCTGAAAGGAAGTATGATATAAACAGCTCTGGAAATCATAGGAAGAATATGGTACAGTCGCTTGAAAACAGCCTGCGTAGGCTTAAGACTGAGTATATTGATCTCTATTGGGTTCATTGTTGGGATAAGCTTACTCCTGAGGAAGAGGTAATGAGAGCTCTTGACGATATGGTTAGGGCAGGGAAAATTCTGTATATAGGGATTTCTGATACTCCAGCATGGATTATTTCACGGGCAAATACAATTGCAGAATTGCGAGGATGGACCCAGTTTATTGCATTACAAATTGAATACAGTTTGATACAGAGAACACCTGAAAGAGATTTGATTCCTATGGCTAACTATCTTGATTTAGCAATTACTCCGTGGGCAACAATTGGAGGGGGTGCCCTTACAGGTAAATATTTAAGTAAGAAAGATAAAGAGCCAGCAAGACTTACGGAAAAGAGTGTCAGGTTGAACCAGAGAAATATGAAAATTGCAAGGGAAGTTGTGAATGTTGCAGAAGAACTTGGGGTAAAACCTTCTCAAATAGCTATTAATTGGGTTAGACAACAAAAAGGGAACTTTATACCTATTGTTGGAGCTCGTACACCTGAACAATTAAATGAGAATCTTGGATGTCTTAATTTTAAAATTCCAGAGTCATTAATTCAAAGACTTAATGCTGTAAGTAGTATCGAGTATGGTTTTCCCCACGATTTTCTGAATGGAGAAGTAGTCCAGGACCTTGCATATTCGGGTCAGAAAAACAAAATTATAGATTACCGTGGTAAAACAAATTTCTAAATATTCTAAAACGGAGGTTCCAAAGGCGGCGGTTCATCTTTGCTGCCAATATCAGCTGTATAATCTATCGTGTCATCAATTGAGGTATGGTAGTCTCCAGCTTCTGTAAGATTGATTTTCCATGCTCGTAATGAGTTAAAATAAACCTTTTCACCTGCAGGATTAGTCCATTCTCGTCCTGTAATATCAAAGGAGACTGTTATGTTCTGTCCTACCTCAAAACTATCTATAAGTTTGCACTTATCATTAACAAGTTCAAATTTAATGTATTGAGGAAATCTCCCGTCTGAAACCTCAACAATAAACTCTCGTGTCCGGAAAGTAGGAGTTTTTTCTTTTGCTTCAAAAATTGCGTGTAATTTTCCAGTTAATTCCATTTTTCTTTATTGCTTGATTCTTTTAATTTTAAAATAACAATTTTTTGTTAGTGCTTGTTTTAGTAAATTTAGATATCTTTTGTGGGTTATTGTTATAGCTCCTAATGGTAAAAAAACGGGACTTAACATCTGTATATCAAGAAACATATACCCATTCAGTTTTAATGTTTCTAACAACTTTGCTAAACAAACTTTTGAAGCATTGTTTTCTATATGAAACATTGACTCTCCGAAAAATACTCCTCTTAAAGCAACACCATATAAACCACCTACAATCTTTCCCTTAATATACGATTCAACCGAGTGGGCATATCCCATTTTGAATAATTCAACATAAGTATCAAAAATGAGTTTGTTAATCCAGGTTTCCATGCGATGAGCGCAATGTTGAATAACAAAAACAAAATTTGTATCTACCCTGATCTCAAAAATATCCTTTTTTAAAACTTGAATAAGTGAACGTGGTATCCTAAAAGTCATAGAGTCTATGTCTACAGGAATTATTGCTCGGGGCTCAGTATAATACCACTCAACAGTGCCGTTATTGTTTCCCATAGGGAAAATACCATTCGTATACCCATTTATTACATCTAAAGGTGTGAGTATACTATAACTATTTGAAGAAACCTGTACGTACAATTTTATTTTTAATATAAATTAGCAAATTTGAATACAGTTATAAATACATAAAGACGATAAGATAAAGAAACTTCTTAGTATCATTGCAGTATAAAATAAAGTAAAGTGACGTGAGCTAAAAAAATATGTTATTTCTTAAAGAACAAATTAATATATTTTATTAATTAAACACTATTTATCTATGCTTAAAATACGATTTCTTTCAATAGTTTTTATATTATTCCTTTTGACCCAATTAGGGTATTCACAAACATATATTGTTTTAAAAGTTAAGGGGGAAATTCTGAATGAACAAACAGGACAATTACTGAAGGCAAAAGATGAACTTAATTTGAACGATAGGATTACCTTTAAATCTAATAAAGCGCTTGCAGCACTATATAACAAAGACTCTGGGAGGTTTCTTCTTAAGCCAATGAAAAAATTTGAGGGTGAATTTACAGAATATGTTTATGCCTCACTTATCAAAAGTAAAGGAGTGATAGATAAAGGTCTATTTTCTTTGCAAAAAGAGTTTGAATCTCCTTATTTTGTAATTGGGGAATTTAAATTTAAAATCAATTCAAAAGAATATCCAATTACAAATAATTCATATTTTTTTATTCGGTACATTTATCAAGATGATACTATTTCAAAAAAAATCAGTTTTACTTCGGATGAGATAATTTTTGATAAAAATTTTATCTATACAATTGAAGACAAACAAATAGATCAGGAATTAGTTGATCGTGTTGATTTGTATTATACCTATATGAAAAACGATAAGCAACGTGAACAACTCATTTCTAAATTCATTTTGCGATTTGCTGACGAAGAAGGATTAAAAAAGGAACTTGAGTCATATATGGAACTATTAAGTGCTTCTGGAAAAAATAAAGACGAAATCAGCGAAGAGTTAATTGCATACATTGTAGATGTTTACGGTAGAACAAATTATGATTATGCCAAAACTTGGCTTAAAGACACATATGGGTTATAAGTATCTTTGTCTTGTAATGGTAGTGTTCTGTTTGATTGTTTTCCAATCATGTTCTTTTAATATTAATACAGTTCTTCAGAATCTCTTGAAAGATGCTGATGAGGTTAAAATTTACTTAAATAAAAGAGTATCTGGGGAAAAAAGTAGTATAGTAATTACGATAACTTCAAAAGACACCATACAAAATATACTGAATTCAATTACTAACGAAGATGCTGGTAAAAGGAAATGTGAGTATGAAGGGTCGCTGGAATTTTTCCATAAGAGAGTAAGTTTAATAAATATGGAATTTAGCCTGGCTAATGAATGTGCGGTGGTGGTATTTCAGTACAAAGGTAATATTTTTAGAAAAATAATTTCTACAAAAGGAGTTGAACTTCTGAAAAATTATGTTTATCAGGTTAAAAGTTAATCAATTGAAAAGTATTATTCTTTTATTAATTACTGTTGTATGGAGTGATATTTCGTTTTCTCAATATCCCCCACAGCAACTTTTTCAAATGGGGGAGACGGAACTTGAGAATGGAAACGCTGTTAAAGCAATAGAATATTTTAATGAGTATCTTCAAATTATTCCCAATGACTCCAGAGCTTATCTAATGAGAGGCAATGCATATATGATGGAGAAAAAGTTGACAGAAGCGGAAAGAGATTTTTCCAGTGCATTGGAAATCGACAATAGTAATACAGAGGCATTAATAAATCGTGGAGTACTTTATACTTTAGTTGGAGTGTATGATAATTCTGTTTCGGATTTTTCGCGTGCAATTTACCTTGATCCCCAAAACCCGAAAATTTATATCAATAGAGGAATAGCATATCTAAAAGGAGAAAATATCCCTGCCGCATTAAATGATTTTAATGCTGCTTTGACATTAGATCCGGAAAGCTATGAAGCATTAAAAAACAGAGCCATTGTTCATTATTTGCTCGGTGATAAACTTGCTTTTCTTGTAGATATTAATAAGGCTATAGAGATTAATTCTAAAAACCCTGAATTGTTTTTTACCCGGGGAAGCTATTATTATAATGAAGCTAAAAATGATTCTGCTATAGTGGATTTTAATACTGCTATAAGTCTCAACCCGAAGTATGCTGAAGCATATTTTAGAAGGGGTAGTCTCCTTCTAGAATTAGGTAGATATGATGATGCGGAAAGAGATTTCAAAATTGCTCTTGAACTCGATCCCTCGTTATTGAATGCAATCAATAACGAAAAACAAAAGTATAAATAAAAAATGAAACAAATAATAATTATTTTTTTTGCTTTATTTTTATTCCTCATTTTTGCCTGCAAAAAACAATCAGATGAGATTAAGGTTCAAAAAACCTCTACTGAAGTTACTGGCATAAAAGAGAGTGAAAATGAAACACAGACTAAGGAAAGCAATGTTCCAACAAAAGTTTACAAAAGTTATGAGGCAGCAATACATGAGGGGGAGTTTGCTTCTGTAAAAGGTTTTGTTGCTGATGTTTATTTTTCAGAAAAGGCAGTATTTATGAATTTTGAAAAGAAATACCCAAACCATATTTTTACTGCGGTTATTTTCAAAAGTGACTTGCACAAATTTAAGGACCTGAACCAATATAAAGGTAAGTATGTAAAAGTTAATGGAGTTATAAAAATATATAAAGGGAAGCCTGAAATAATTCTTAAATCACCAGAACAAATTGATGTAGAAAATAAATGAATGAACCAATAAAGAAATGTGGAACGGTAGCAATAATTGGTAAACCTAACGCAGGGAAATCTACCTTACTTAACACACTGTTAGGATATAACCTTTCTATTGTTACCAAGAAGGCGCAAACAACGCGGAATAAGATTCTTGGGGTATTGACAGAGAACAACTATCAAATGATTTTTTTCGATACGCCAGGCATTCTTGAACCTAAATATGAGCTTCATAATTTTATGATAGGAGAAGTCAAATCTTCCCTAAAAGACTCAGATGTTGTGGTGTTATTAATTGATCCAGAAAACTTTTCACTTGAAGATATTACAGATTTCAAACAAATATTTAAACGTAGTATTGAAAAAAAACCTATCATATTAGCAATTAATAAAGCTGATAAACCTGAACACTTGAAGTTGGTGAAAAGTATGATTGAAGTGATAAAGAAGAAATTTCAGTTTGAAGATATAATTTTTATTTCTGCATTGACAGGGTACAATGTTGATGATTTAAAACTCCTGATTGTTAAATATTTACCGAATTCAGAGTTTTTGTATGATGAAGAGACTTTAACAGATAAAAGTGAACGATTTTTTGTTGCAGAAATTATAAGGGAGAAAATTCTTGAGTTGTACAAAGAAGAAATTCCATACAGCGTGTTTGTTGATATAAGAGAATTTAAAGAGCGCCCCGGAGGAAAAGACTTTATTAATGCTGATATAGTTGTTGAAAGGGAATCCCAGAAAAAAATTATTCTTGGAAAAAAGGGGGAAATGATAAAAACGTTGGGAGAATTAGCCCGCAAAAAAGTGGAAAATTTTCTTGGACGAGAAGTATATCTTGAGCTTTATGTTAAGGTGAAAAAAGATTGGCGTAAGGATAAAGCCTTTCTGAAATATAATTTTCAGCAGACATAAAATGGCTATTGTTCCTAAGCATATTGGAAAAGTAGGTTTTAAAAAGAAAGAAAGACAGTTTACTGATCGGGAGAACTTTATCGAAACGTTTCGGAACTATCTTTCTCTTCCTATCGATCCCAATCAATATAAGGTTCTTGTCTTTTATGGAGTCGGAGGTGTTGGTAAGACAACTTTGCGGAAACATCTTAGTAAAATTCTTGAAAGTGAATTTCCCTCTACAATTTACACATCTATAGACCTTGATGTTCCACTGTACCGGAATATGGAAACAACACTCTTTGTTTTAAGAAATGAATTAACAGAAAGATATAAGATTAGGTTCCCTTCATTTGACGTAGCGTATACTGCATTTTGGCACAAAACTCACCCACAGGTACCTATAACCAAAGATAATTTTCCCTTACTTACTGGTGCAAGTGTGGTTGCTGGTATTATGAGGGTGCTTGGGGAGATGCCATGGGTAGGTTGGATACCTAAGCTCTCAAAAGCATTTTTAACAGGCTCAAATGTTTTTCGTGAATGGTGGAAAAAAAGAGGAGAGCGAGAACTTGCCGATATTCCCGAGTTAGAAGCTAAAGAGATTGCAGAAAGGTTACCTTTTTTCTGGGCTTCCGATCTGGAAGATTATTTATCTCAAAAGCAAACAAAAGCAACGATATTTTTTGATACATATGAAGCTTTATGGGAAAATGCAAATACTGAGGGGGGATTTTTCCTTAGAGATGAATGGGTAAGAGATCTGGTTTCCTATCTTCCTCAAGTATTATGGGTTATATGTGGACGGGAAAAATTAAGATGGGAGGAAATTGACATAGGGTGGAGAAAATATCTCAGTCAGCATTTAGTGGGAGAACTAAGTGAGGCTGACTCAAAAAAATTTCTTTCAAGTTGTGGAGTGAATGATAAGGATATTCAAGATGTCATATATCAGGCGAGTAAGGGACTACCACACTTTCTTGATCTTGCAATTGATACCTATAACGAAATAGGTAACAAGCTTGGTAGAATACCCACTGTGAATGATTTTGCCCGTACACAACAGGATGTTTTGGATCGTTTTCTGAGGTATCTTGACCGTTCTGAAATAGAAACTTTAAAAGTGATATCCGCTCCAAGACTATGGAATTACGAATTAGCTCAAAAATTGATTGAACATTTCAATACCGCCTATCCCTTGACAGCTATAAATAATCTCTGTCGATTTTCTTTTATCAAAGAGAGCAACACAGAAAACTTTTACACTATGCATGAGTTAATGAGAGAAAGTATACAGGCTAAACTTGATAAAAACACACTCCGTTCGCTTCATAAGTTTATTTTCAATTTCTACAATAATAAACTTTGGCAGGTTGATATTCGCTTCATAACTGATGATGTGAGAAGGAGTATGAATGAGGCATACTATCATGCAAAAACAGCCTTAACCTACGAGGAGTTTTACGAGTGGATTAAAATTATTGGAAAGAAATTTTTTGATGCTGCAGAGTGGAAGTTAATAACACCACTAATGGAAGATTTTCTCAAAATTACAGAAGAAAAGAAAGGAACTTTAACCTTAGAATATGCTGATGTTATGTATCAACTTGGAAAGTTATACCAGATGCAAGGTAAGTACAGTGTTGCAGAGAAGACATATACTAAAACACTTGAAATTAGAACACGAGTCTTAGGAGAGATGCATATTGATACTGCTGCCGTATTAAGTGCCCTTGGTGTTTTATACACAAATAAAGGATTGTTGCTTGAGGCTAAGTCGAAATTTCAGAAGGCTCTTGAAATCAACAGAAAACTACTTGGGGATAATAATGAGTATGTTGCTAATATCCTGAACAACCTTGCTGCAATTAATGAAGATCTGGGAGACCTTAATAATGCGGAGATGTTATACAACGATGCAATAAACCTCTATGAAAAATTTCAAAGAACGAATACTTCTTATGCAGCAAATGCATACAATAATCTTGCTATTTTATACGTTAAGAAAAACCAACCCGAAAAGGCTGAAGAGTTATTCAGAAAGGCTCTTACCATTCGTGAAACTATTTTTGGAGCGAATCACCCAGATTATATAAACTCACTTCACAATCTTGCTTCATATTACAACTTCATTGGAAAATATGAAGAAGCCAAAAAACTCTATAAAAAAGTTTATAGATTAAAGCTGTCAATTTATGGTGAAGAACATCCTGAGGTTGCAGCTACATTTGTTGGTATTGCAGAACTTTATGATAATCTTAATTTAAAAGAAAAGGCTATCCAATATTATCAAAAAGCTCTGAATATTTATTTGAGGATTTATGGAGAAAACCATCCTAATGTAAAAAACATTCAAGAAATAATTAAGGAGTTTTAAACCCGGAGTAGTTAAAATGTTCAAAGAGGCAGCATATTATGAAAAACTTGACAATGGAAAAGTGAGATGTACCTTGTGTCCTAAGAACTGTGTTATTTCCCCTTCAAAGAGAGGTGTATGTGGAGTAAGGCAAAATGTTGATGGAAAACTTTATGCATTGGTATATGACAGACCTGTTGCAGTACATATAGATCCTATTGAGAAAAAACCATTGTATCATTTTCATCCTTCTTCAAAGATATTATCTATAGGAACTTACGGATGTAATTTGGCGTGCAAGTTTTGCCAAAATTATGATATAAGCCAGGAATTTGAAGTTGATAATATCTATGATCTGGAAACACTGCAACCTGAGGAAATTATTGATTTTTGCAAAAACAAATTACTGAATCATGTTGCATTTACCTATAACGAACCAACGGTATTTTACGAATATATGCTTGATGTAGCTAAACTCTGCAAGGCTAACAATATTTATACGGTAGTAGTGTCAAACGGGCAAATTAATGAAGAACCCTTGAAAGAACTGATTGCTTATATTGATGCTTTTAACATAGACTTAAAAGCATTTAATAATAAATTTTATAAGGAGCTATGTAAAGGGGATATTGAATCTACAAAACATACAATTGAGTTTATTGTAAGGGCTAAAAAACATATAGAAGTAACCTTCTTGTTAATAGAAGGATATAATGATGATATAATTGAGTTTCAGGAAATGTGTAAGTACCTATCATTACTCGATAGAAATATTGTCCTTCATATATCAAGAGCATTTCCACGATATAAAATGAATTTTAATGTAACACCGTATGCACTAATGAAGAAGTTTGGTGAAGTAGCTAAAGTATATTTAAATTATGTTTATTTAGGTAATTTATAACTTTAAGGATGTTAAAAAGAATCAGAAAGCCTTACTGTGCTGGTAGTTGGTATCCGAAGGATAAGTTAGAACTTACTGAAACAATTGATAGATTCCTACGGAATGTCCCTAAGGAGCCTTTTTTCACTAAGGCTATAATAGTACCTCATGCAGGGTATATGTTTTCTGGGCAGACAGCAGCATATTCGTTTCGCCAACTTGATAGGGAAACTAAGGAAGTAATTATACTCGGAGCTGCTCATAGATACTACCTAATTGGTGCATCTTTTACAGATTATGATTACTACGAAACTCCACTTGGATTGGTAAAAGTAACAAATAAAAGTAAAACTATTCTTAAGGAAAACGTGATTACTTCTATTGAAGAGGCAGATTATCAAGAACATTCAATAGAACTTGAAATCCCATTTTTACAAAGAGTCCTGAATGAATTTTCTATTATTCCAATTATTGTTGGAAAAGTTAGTCCTGAAAAGTTTTCAGATTTCCTTGAAAAATATCATACTGACGAAGGGGTAATTGTTGTTTCTGTTGATTTAAGTCATTTTCATCCTTACGAAGAAGCTAAAAGATTAGATGAATATTCTATAAACTGTATTCTAAATCTTGATTATAAGGGTATTGATAAAGCAGAAATAGATTCACCATTTGCTGTTGAAAGTTTACTGATGCTTGCAAAAAAGCAGGGATGGAAAACGAAGCTACTTAATTACAGAAATTCTGGTGATGTAATAAGTGATAAATCAAGTGTAGTTGGTTATGCTGCAATTGCGTTTTATGTTAATGATATGTCTTATTTTACAGAGAGTGACCGTCGTTATATGGAAAAACTTGCTAAAGAAGCTGTTGAGGTATATATACGACGAGGTAAAAAAATTGATATTGATAATCCCCCTGAAAATTTAAAAAGAAATCTTGCTTGCTTTGTAACAATAAAAGATAAAAATAATCTCCGTGGCTGTATAGGAACTACACAAGCGGTAAGTCAATTATATAAAGGCATTATTGATAACGCTATATGTGCAGCAACCCGTGACTGGAGATTCGAACCTGTAAAGGAATATGAATTGCCTGACCTAAAATATGAAGTTTCAGTCTTAAGCGAACCCAGGGAATATACGTTTTTGAATACATCTGAAATGCTTAAAACTATTATTGGTAAGGGGGTAATTATAGAAAAAGGAATTAATAAAGCAGTTTATTTACCACAAGTATGGGAGCATTTTACTAAGCCGGAAGATTTTATTACTTCACTTTGTCTTAAAGCCGGCTTAAAGGGAGATGAATGGAGATTGAAGGGAATTAAATACTACCTTTTTGAGTTACTATAATTTGCGAATTTAAAGGTTCTTCAATAAAAACTCTGTGATTCTTTTAAAGAGATGGTAAGTTGTAACTCCACCATATATTCCGTGATTCTTATTAGGATAAATTTGCATTTCAAATTGTTTATTTGCGTCAACTAATTTAGAAGCTAATTCCATTGTATTTTGCAAATGTACGTTATCATCAGCAGAACCATGAATTAGCAATAAATTTCCTTTCAGTTTGTCAACATAATTTAACACACTACCCTGTTCATATCCTTCAGGGTTATCAAGCGGTCTTTGCATAAATCTTTCAGTATAAATATTATCATAAAAACGCCAGTCTGTAACAGGTGCAACAGCAACACCAGTCTTAAAGTATTCAGAACCTTTTAACATACACATTAAAGTTGCATACCCACCATAACTCCAGCCCCATATACCAATACGAGCAGTATCAACATAGGGTAAGGTATAAAGATATTTTACAGCATCAATTTGATCATCTATTTCAGTACTACCCAGTCGCTTGTAGTTTGTTTTCTTAAACTCTGTCCCTCTGCCCCCACTACCCCTCCCATCGAAACACACAATAATATATCCTTTCTGACAAAGGTATTGATACCAAATATAGTCAGAACCTCCCCACGAATTAAGAACCATTTGTGAACCCGGTCCGGAATAAATTTCAAAAAGCACCGGATATTTTTTTCCAGCTTCAAGCTCTGGCTGCATTATCCAACCGTTAATTTGAGTACCTGTAGAATTGGTAAAAGAAATAAATTTCTTTTGTACAAAATTATATTGTTCAATATAGGACTTCAATTTTTTATTTTCTTGTAGAGTTATTATCAACCCTTCTCTAACTGAATTCAGAGTTATCGCAGGAGGGGTATTTGCATTAGAGTAACTTAGAATGTAGTATTGAAAGTTTTTGCTGAATTGTGCCTTGCTTGTTCCCCTTTCAGGGCTGAGTAAGTGTTTATCTGTTCCATCGAGTTTAATCGAGTATAAAGCCTTATCCATTGGTGATGGCTCATTTGAAATAAAGTATAATACGTTATTATCTTCATCTATTCCCTTAAATTCCTTGACCTCCCAATCCCCAGCTGTGATCTGACGAATCAAAATTCCGTTTATATTGTAATGGTATATATGAGTGAAGCCACTTTCTTCACTAAGTCTGATAAATGAATTATCTTTCAAAAAGTAAAGGTCATAAAGTTCATCAATATAGTATGGGGAAGAATAATTAATAATTGTTGTAATATTTGAGCTTGTAGTATTAATAATATGAACCAGTAATTGATTTTGAAGTCTGTTTAGGCGAACAATAGATAGTAAATTATTATCCCTTGTCCATTTTATGCGAGGTGTATAGTATTCCACAGTATCCTTAAAATCAATACTTCGGAGTTTTTCGGTGGTAAAATCATAAATCCACAAACTTACCTTTGAATTATCCTCGCCAGCTTTTGGATATTTATATTTAAAAAGCTCAGGATAGGTTTGACCATATACAGGAAATTCGTACTCTTTTACTCTTGATTCATCAAATTTTAGAAAAGCAATTTTCTTGCTGTCAGGTGACCATTCAAAGGCTTTGACCATAGCAAATTCTTCTTCATATACCCAATCAGGAAGCCCGTTTATAATAAAGTTTTTCTTTCCATCATTTGTTATTTGTTGATGTTTATTATTTATTATATCATAAACATAAATATTATTTTCATATACATAAAGCACTTTGTCTTCCTCTGGTGAAAATTCAGCATATTGAAATTTCCTGTTTTGTGAAAGATCTACAACTGATGCTGTGGCTATGTCATAAATATAATAGTTAGCAATATAAGAACGTCTATAAACTATTTCACTTTCAGTAGCAATCAATAAACGCTTGTTTATCTTACCAGTAATGTAATTATTGATACTCGAACTGGCGAGTCCGGTTGCAGAACAGAACTTATCAATGTCAAATAATTTTTCACCTGCAGTACCAGTTCTATAATCGTATTTTATGAGAGAGCCAATACTATCCCTTTTTGCATAATGTTCTCCGTCGCTTAAATGAATTAGTATTCCTATACCTGCTGAAATAAACTTTGGTTTCAAAAAGATATTTTCAAGTGTTAATTCTGGAGCTTGCGCGTATAAAGAACAACTAATTATTAAGATTAAAACAATCTGGAATGTTTTTTTCATCTTCTTTTTGACTTAAAATTGTATATCTTTTTGTAAATTTCAAGTGATAGATTCAGTTAAAGTAGTAATCCTATGATTAAAAAAACAACTTTATCTGTTTTTACAGTAATTACTTTGCTTGTTATATTCCTTCCTGATTTCAGCAGAGCACAAGAAGTAGAGGTAGCTTATCTGATGAAGAATGTAAAGTTTTTTTCTTCAAAAGAGCTGTGGGGTAGACTTGCGGGGAGCGAAGGCTTCTATAAGGCAGCAAATTACGCTAAAAATGAATTCGAAAAATTTGGACTTAAGCCTATTTTTAATGGAAGTTATTTTCAAAAGTTTCAGACTGAGTTTAATGATATTATTGGACCTTGTGAACTTCATATAAAAAGGAGTAATGAATCATATTCTTTTGAACTTGGAAAAGATTTTATATGTCGTGGATTTACAGGCTCCGGGGAAATTGAAGCAGAAGTGGTTTTTTGTGGCTATGGTTTTTGTGAACCAGATTATGACGACTATGCTAATGTTGATGTAAAAGGGAAAATTGTTATGGTTTTTAAGCAGGTACCCTCTTGGAAGCTCAATGAAAATTCCTGGAATGGATCTCTGAGGTATAGAGCAAACATAGCCTATCAAAAAGGAGCAATAGGAACGATTCTTGTTTCAAAACCTCTTGAAACACAGGTACAAAAACCTATAGGGAGTGTTATGGATGGGGAAGGAATAATGTTATTGAACTATCCTCATATACATATAGATACTTCAGTAGCGAGAGAAATTCTTACTAATTGTGGATATGAGCTCTCAACTCTGCAAAAAATAATTGATTCAACAAAAAAACCTTATAGTGTAAATACAGGTACTATAGCAAAAATATTTGTGAAGGCAAAATATGATTCTTGCCGTGAGACAATGAATATTGGTGGAATTATAGAGGGGAATGACCTGGCACTGAAAAATTCATATATTATAATTGGAGCTCATCTGGATCATGTAGGAGGCCAGGGTGGTAAAATTTATTTTCCGGGTGCAAACGATAATGCCTCCGGATCCAGTGCTGTTCTGGAAATTGCAAGGCTTTTGAGTCAGGTAAAGGATAAACTTAAACGCTCTGTAATTTTTGTATTGTTTTCAAATGAAGAATCGGGTTTACAGGGTTCACAATATTTTGTTGATTATAGTCCGGTGCCATTAAAAAATATTGTTGCTATGTTGAATCTTGATTGTATTGGATATGGAGATTCAATAAAGATTGGCAATGGAAAAAGTTGCCCACTATTATGGGAAACAGTTAGAAAAATTGATAAACAAACAGTACAATTAATGACTGAAGAGACCTGGTTTGGTGGTGGAGCTGATGCTCAGGCTTTTCATAATGCTGGGATACCATCAGTATATTTTGTTACGACTAATAGTTATCAACATCTACACTTAACAACAGATACTCCTGAAACTTTAAATGAAAAACTTTTTGGGGCAATAACTAAGTTAGCTTATGAGACCACCTTTTACCTGTTAAGTGGAGAGTATCAACGAGAGCAGATAATTAAATAGAGAGAAACTTAGTTTAAAATAAGGGGTAATAAAATTTCAATTTCTAATCTTTTTCTATACAAACGTATTTTATATTTCCCGTTAAATGCATATATAATGTGATTGAATGGATTATAAGTGCTGATTTTAAACGTGTTGTGAAAAGAACTAACAAATATTAAGCTTATACATTCTTTACCTATTTTTCTTATTGTAATATTCACTCCAGTAGAATCCTTGAGTTGAGGTAATGATAAATGCCCTTTTACAATTTCCGAGATGAGAAATTGAAGAAATAAGAAATCCTCAATTTCTGAATCTTTCTGAAAACTAAAACTAATGCTAACTTTTGTTTTGCTTTCTAACTTTGTAATAAAATTACTCAACCTCTGAGTGAATGGGATATTTAAGTTCAGGGAAAAGACTTTAGAATCTAACGGTTGTAATTTCTGATTTTCTGTAGCGAGGGTAAACTTATCCCTGTAAAGTTCTTTAATGATAAAATAAATTGAATATTTTTCCTTTTTATAAGTTGCTTGTAGTTGTTGTAAAAGGACAAAAAAGATTAGTATTGCTATGAAAAGTACTCGCCACATAAACCACTTTGAGTCATAAAAATGCCCGCTTGTGTTCTTGACCTGAAAGTAAAAATCAATCAAGAGAACTCCCAGTAAAAGAGTTATAAGCCAATAAAAGTTTTGTCTGCTCAAAATAAATAGGTTAGTTCAGAAAAGTTGTCTTGATATATCAAGATATACATCAAAGGTGCTTTTATCAAAACAAGTAATAATAACCTTTTCAATTGTGGAATTGGTTTTCAAAAATTTATTAATTTCTTTTAATGCAATCTTAGCAGCTTCTTCAGTAGGGTATCTATATGCTCCGGTACTAATAGATGGAAAAGCTATAGTCTTTATTTTATATTTCTCTGCAAGTTTCAGGGAGTTTCGGTAACAACTTGCAAGTTTTTCAGGCTCTCCATAAATCCCCCCGTTCCAAATAGGACCTACTGTATGAATTACATATTTTGCATATAACCGATATCCTTTGGTAATTTTTGCTTCACCGGTAGGGCACCCTTTTAAGGTTTTACATTCTTCAAGTAAGTCAGGACCTGCCACTCGGTGTATTGCTCCATCTACACCTCCACCACCAAGTAAAGTAGTGTTCGCTGCGTTTACAATAGCGTCGGTTTTTTGTTCCGTAATATCTCCGATAATAATTTTAATTCTTTTGTCCAGCATTTTTTTCTTTTAGATTAACAGCAAAATTTGGAACAGCAAAATCAATTTTATTTAAAGCAAACTGTTTCACTATCTCCTTCATTATATCTGAACGAATTATTCCATATAACCTTGCCTGTTCAGTACAAACCCATACTTTCAATTTAATAAAACTGTCAGTGAATTCTGAAATACTGACGGAAGGTGAGGGTTCCTTCAAAACAAGAGGATGATCAGAAGCTATTTCAATTAAGAGTGAAGATATTCTATTTAAATCTATCTGGTATGGTACATTAAGTGGGATATCTATCCAGGTTGTTGTAAGAAAACTATGATTAATAACTTTTGTTTCAAGAAACCTCGAATTAGGAACAATTATGGTTACGTTGGAATTAGTAACAATTTTTGTACTTCTTGCAGAAATTTCTTTAACTGTTCCGAGCATTCCATCAACCTCTACAAAATCTCCTTCTTTAATAGGTCGTTCAATCAATAAGATTAAACCACTGATAAAGTTATTTGCGATATTTTGAAGTCCAAACCCTATTCCTACCAACAGAGCAGCACCACCAGCAAAAATAACAGAAATGTTAATTCCGGATGTGTGGACAGCTACAAGAAAACCGGTAAGTAAAACAATATAGTAGGCTATCCTGGTGTATGCAAATGCAACCCCACGGTTAAGTTTGTCTCTTTTTAATAGTGCCCTTAGCAATAACTGGCGGATAAGTAAAGCCACCCCCGCAGTTATTATCAGAGTCAAAGCAAAGATGATTACAGTAGCAATTGTTATTGATGTGGTACCAATGTGAAAGAGTTCTTTATCGAGAATTTCCATTAATAACTTTCATTTTCATTTGGGAAATTGTTATTCTTTACATCCTTAATGTAGCGCCTGAAAGCATCTTTCATATCTGTTGCAAGATTCATATATCTTCTTACAAAACGAGGCTTAAATTCTTCAATCATTCCTAACATATCGTGTGTTACCAATACCTGTCCGTCGCAGTATGGACCTGCACCAATTCCGATAGTGGGAACTCTTAATGCTTCTGAGATTTTTTTCCCCAGTTCAGCTGGTATTTTTTCAAGTACTATAGCAAAACATCCAGCTTCTTCAAGAACCAGAGCATCTTTATAAATCTGTTCAGCCTCTTGTTTTTCTAATCCCCTGGTTTTATAACTTCCAAACTTATTTATTGATTGTGGAGTCAGACCAAGATGCCCCATTACGGGTATTCCTATTTCCACAAGTTTCATAATTGTTTCAGAAAGGTAACTACCCCCTTCCATTTTAACTGCATCACAACCAGTTTCTTTCATTACCCTACCACAGTTTTCAATAGCTTCTTTTACTCCTACTTGATAACTCATAAAAGTCATATCGGCAATCACCATTGCACGTTCAACAGCCTTCTTTACTATTTTTGTGTGATAAATCATTTCATCCAGTGTTACAGGTAAGGTGGTTTCATTGCCCTGAATTACATTGCTGAGTGAATCCCCTACCAGAATAAGCTCAATTCCAGCCTCATCAAGAAATTTTCCTGTCAAGAAATCATATGCTGTCAACATAGTTATTTTTTCTTTCTTTTGTTTCATATTAAACAAAACTTTTGTTGTAATATGTCGGGGCTCTCCAGCTTTACCTTCTGTACTATATTTTTGTGGCATATTTATTTTTGTTTAAGATTAATAAGTCAGAATACGAGGCGTTTATAAACTTTTTTGAATCAAGTTGCAAATATTTTATTAAACTTGCAAGTCTGGCTTTTGCAGAACTTATTTTCTCATAAGCTATTTCTATCTCGAGAAATTTTCCGAGGTTTTCTACTTCATCCAGATGGAATCTTAACCCACCAGTTATAAAAATTTCCCTCCACTTCTTTACGATAATTTTGACTGTAAAAAACTTTTTCAGTATTAATTCTAATTCTTCAGGGTCTTCCGTTTTAGAAAGCAGAAAACGAGAGGTTCTCTGCTTTCTTGTTTCATTTCTATCGTAATAAATTAGAAATCCAACTGTATTGTTAATGATTCGTAATTTTAAACGTCCATTTTTAGGAATTATAAAATAGGTATCAACCTGGTTTTCATACAGGTGCTGATGAGTGGGGTGGGTTATCACGTAAGACTTTATTTTGTCTTTTAGTAGGTTAAGATTTTCTACTGGTATTTTTATTTCGAGATTTTTCCTCATCTGTCAGAAATGATACCTCTGTTACTTGATACAATAAATTCGACAATTTCTTTTACTTCATTTTCGATTTGATAATTTTTTCTAATGTATTCAAGAGCATCGCCGATATTATATTTCCCTTTATATATGATGTCATAGATTTCCTTTATAGTATTAATTGTCTCAGAGGAAAAATTTCGTCGTTTTAACCCTATTAAATTTAACCCTTCATATTTTAATGGATAACTACCGGCGGTTATATAGGGAGGAACGTCCTTAACTACTCTGGAATGAAACGCAAGAATAGAATGTTTCCCTATTCTGCAGAACTGATGAATACCACACAATCCTCCAATAATTGCATAGTCATCTATGAAAACATGTCCAGCAAGATTAACTCCGTTAGCAAGGATTACGCTATTTCCAATAATACAATCATGCGCGATGTGAGCGTAAGCCATTATAAGACAATTGCTTCCAATTATAGTTTTACCACTATATGAAGTACCTTTGTTCAGAGTAGCATATTCGCGCACAATTGTTCCATCACCTATCTCGAGTGTTGTTTCTTCTCCTTTATATTTCAGATCTTGCGGGATACTTGATATTACAGCTCCGTGATGAATGTTTACATTGTTGCCTATTCTTGCCCCATTATCTATTAATACGTTAGAACCAATGACAACATTATCTCCTATTACAACATTATTTTTAATTACAGTGAAATTGCCAATTTTGACATTATTTCCAATTTTTGCTTGTGGGCTTATTTCGCTGAAGTTCATAGAGTTTTCTCAATGTAAATATCTTCATCTTGATGAGAAGATCTAGTTATCATTTCTGCAATTAATCCCAGTGAGAAGGATTGAAAACCAACTATAATAAAAAGAATCCCAACTAAAAAAAGTGGACGATTACTTATCGAAGCTCTTTCTAAAAATTTAAGTAATGTCAGATATAAAATAATGAAAAATCCGATTACTGAGGATAAAATCCCAAAAAACCCAAATAGGTGTAAGGGTTTTTTAATAAACTTTGTTGTAAATATCACTGTAAGCAAATCCAGAAAACCATTTAAGAATCTATTTGCACCAAACTTTGTAGTACCATATTTTCGGGGATGATGTTTTACAATTTTTTCGGTTACCTTAAAACCAGACAGATGAGCCAGTGCTGGAAGATATCGGTGCATTTCTCCATAAACTTTCAGAGACTTAACTACATCCTTTTTGTAGGCTTTCAAACCACAGTTAAAATCATGCAACCTTATCCCTGAAACTTTGGATGTGACAAAATTAAAAATTTTGGAGGTATGTTTCTTAATAAATGGATCATACCGTATCTTTTTCCAGCCGGAAACAAGATCATAACCTCTTTCAAGAATTGAAATCATTTCAGGAATTTCAGTTGGATCGTCCTGTAAATCTGCATCCATAGTAACTACATAGTGGCCTTTTGCTTCCCGAAAACCTATTGATAATGCAGCAGATTTGCCATAGTTCTTTCTCAGTTTTATACATTTGAAACGAGGGTCATTAGAATTAATTTCTTCAATTATTTTATAAGAATTATCTGTGCTTCCGTCATCTATAAAAATTACTTCATAATTAGAAGTATATTGGCCTAATGTTGAGCTTATCTGCTGACTCAGCTCTTTCAGGGATTCTTCCTCGTTATATAAGGGAATTATAATAGATAGATATATTTCTCTATGGTCTTTTATCATAACTTAGAAAACACGTCAAATTATAATAAATATAGCAATTTAAAAAGATAACTAATATAACAAACACAATACAATCAAACAAAACACCGCTGGGAAAAATGAGTTTTGAACCCCAATAAAATTTAAAGATCAAAAAAGTTTTTTCGGATTTTGACAAAACGATAAGGGTATTCTCAAAAACAAATTTCGTATATTAATGTTTAGATTCTAAATAAAGCTACGAGGATGGGCTGATATTCTATATCAATATTCAACCCCTACACGATTATTTTCGTGCAAAATAGTTTATTGTTAACAGAAATTTAATCTAAACGTGAATGGAAAAACGATAAAACATCCAATATATCAACCTCAAAGAAGTCGGATATTATAACCCGTCTTATTTTATTGTAAAAAAGAGAGTATTTTTATAACTTAAGCTACAAACTACAATATTAAATTACCGAAAGGGAACACATTTCGTTTCTTTAAGTATGATAATATATGAGAAGTAAAAAAACAATAATATCTATGAAAACAATAATAACCCTGGCTATATTAATTCTGTCTTTTGGGTGTACAAAATCTCAGAACTTAACTACAACAACCTATCCCTGGAGTTCGGTTTCTCTGTTATATCATTCGGGCCCTCTTCCTCCACCTTACCAGTATGAATACACTCTTACTATAACAACGGAAGGACGAGGAATTCTGGTTTACGCCTATGGTGCTAATAATCCCTCTGTTACGTATGAATTCAAGGTATCGGCAGATACGCTTGCCCAAATAAATGATGGAATCAATGCGGTTGGCTTGCTAGAACACGATATTGAGCCATTGCCATTTGATAAAACGCCGATAGGTGGCTCAACAACTATAATAAGAGTTGTAATTGCTGATAATGATCCTTTGCTTGATAGACCACCTCAATTAAAACAAACACCTCCTTTTCCTTCTACTAAGAAGGAAGAAATAGAGAACCTTTCAGAACTATTAAAACGTCAGGTGCCCAAAGAAAAATGGGAAGAACTTTATAAGATGCTGGGACAGCAAAATAAATAATCACAACCTTTTTCTAATCTCATAGTTGTTTTCCTTGAGATCGATAATCTCAAAACCAGCATTCTGGATTTGAATTCGAAGGTCATCAGCCAATTTGAAATCTTTGTTTGCTCTGGCGGTTTTTCTTTGTTCAGCAAGTCTTATTATTCCCTCAGGAATTGTTTCTGACCCTTTAAGTGGCTGAATTTTAGAAAAATCTAATCCAAGAATTTTGTCAAAATCTTTTGCAAGATAGATTCTTTCTGATGGGTAAAGCTTATCATCCTTAATAATATCCCATAATAAAGCAAGAGCTTCAGGGGTGTTAAGGTCATCGTTGATTGCTTCAAGAAATAGATTATGCCAGGTTTCAATAATATCCTCTCTTAATTCCTCCTGGGTTTTTTCAGAAAGAAGTTCCGCAAGTTTATATTTTAGATTATTATATCCGTTTTTTGCTGCATCTAAATTATCAAAAGAGAACTTTATTTTTTTTCTATAATGAGTCATTAAAAGAAAGTACCTGTAATCTAACGGTGAATATCCTTTATCTATAAGGGTTTGCAGTCGCAGAAACTCACCTGCCGACTTTGACATTTTTCCCTGTTCCTCTATGAGAAATTCCCCATGAATCCAGTAATTTACAAATTTCTTTCCTGTACAACCTTCCGATTGGGCTATCTCGTTTGTATGATGGATGGGTATATGATCAACCCCCCCACAGTGAATATCAAATGTATCTCCAAGAAATTTTCTACTCATCGCCGAACACTCAATATGCCATCCCGGAAAGCCTTTTCCCCATGGAGAATCCCATTCCATTTGACGTTGTCTATCCTTTGGTGAAAATTTCCAGAGTGCAAAATCAGTTTTATTCCTTTTCTCTTCAGAAAACTCTACTCTTAACCCCTCCTTTAATCCTTCAATGTCCAATCTTGCAAGTTTTCCATAATCAGGAAATTTTGAAGTATCATAATAAACACCATCAGAAGTAATATAGGTATATCCTTTTTCCTCAAGACACTTAATCATTTCAATTTGTTCTTTGATGTAATCTGTTGCCTTACAATAAACAGACGGAGGTAAAATATTCAGAAGAGCTATATCCTTTTTAAAGGCGGAAGTAAAAAACTCTGCTATTTCCCAAACAGTTTTGCCCTCCCGTTTAGCCCCTTTTTCCATCTTATCTTCTCCTTCATCAGCATCTGAGACAAGATGTCCAACGTCAGTAATATTCATTACGTGAATTACATCATAGCCATTGTAAAGTAGCGCTCTTTTAAGGATATCCTCAAAAAAGTAAGACCTTAAATTTCCAATATGGGCATAATTATAAACTGTGGGTCCACAACAATACATTCTTACTTTACCAGGTTCTATTGGAACAAATTCTTCTTTTCTTCTTGTTAAGGTATTAAATAAAACCAGTTTTTTCATATTCCTTAAATTAACTTACCAGTACCTTAAAAAAAACTCAAAAACCACTCTCCTGTATGCATTATAAAAATATTAAAATCCTTTAGTTTGGAAACTCTACCTAATAACAGATAATAATATACTTCTTTCATCGATAGAAGTACTTGAAAAAAATTAAAACTTTGGAAAGATAAATTTATAAATGGTGCTAGAAAAGTTACTTAATATTATTTAGGTTTATAAATTGGAGAATATGTTAATACATTATAATAATATAGCTATTATTTCTCACTTGGTCTGATTTTTATTCAGGGTTAAACGAAAAAGACATTTTTATAAAATAATCAAGAAAATTTGTAGTAGTATTAATTGAAAAAGCAACAGTTAGTCTAAATTGGGAGAAGTTGAAAGGAAAGTCTTTTAATTCTGTTTTTGATGAAACATTATTTGTTCAGGAATGAATCTGAGTCACTATCATCGAGGGGTATGAATTAAAGTGGATTAATGCAAGCTTTTATTTTATCCCTTTGATAACAACATTTCTAACACTTAATGAATATAACTGTCCAGTGCAAACGGAAGAATAAAGCTTCAATCTGAGATATATTTGTGTATTACTTTGAGGGGAAAAAGTAGTTACGGCAGAAGTGTTATTTATTTGATTTATACCACTAAGAACAAAAAGAGTTTTTGTACTATCACCTTTGTAGTAGAACATTTCAACTGAAGAAAGATCTCCATCAGTTTGTGCATTCAAATTGATTTGTAGCTTTTGATGATCAATTGTATTGACTGTATCTAATATAATAGTCCGAATTAGAAAAGTAGAACACGTTCCAATTAAACTATCGAGCAACCCTGGCTTCTGATATAACAGTGTGTAAGTTTCTGGTTCGACGGTTGATTTGGTATTACATCCTATAATAGTAAGTAAAAATAAAAACAAGTACACTTTTCTCATAATCTCTTTAACATTTTGTATGGCAAATTAATTCCTGACATTAATCTTTATAAGGATCATAGATATCTTCGCCAGCCATAGCAACCCCTATTGGTTTCAAACGGTGCAAAATTTTGATAGTATTTTTATGATATTTTAAAACATCATCAAGTCGTTTATATACTTCTGGAGCTTCGTCAGCACTTCCACCTCTTAACTCAATACCTTTTTCCGCTAATTCTTGTCTTACATGCTCAAAATTTATTAGTCCTTTTGAGACAAATACAGGTTTCAATACTCCTTTTTTCCTGATCCATTTTCTTCTGCCAGCAGCTTTAGTTCTTGATATTAATCTTCCAGCCCCATGCACTGTTGAAAAAAGTGCCTTGCGGGCTTCTTCATTATCAATGCCTTCCACTATTACCGATTCTTCTCCCATTGTAGACCCAATAAAAGATTGTTGACCAGGAAATGCGGGGGTGCAACCTTTCCTTATTACCCAGAATGTCTCCCCGAAATGTTCCTCTTTCCATGCAAAGTTATGGTGATTATGTACACTATACAAACTTTTTGCTCCCAATATTTCAAGAACTTTATCTACAACAAGGTCTCTACCTGCATAAGCATATTCTCCAGCAAGATTCATCGCATAGATATAATCCTGACCAAGTTCCGAGTCAATTCTGATTAGAGTTGGTGGTGCTGAAATTGAGTTCACGCCTTTTGGGAGTTCTTCAAATTTTAAACCGCGTGCTAGAGCAAGAAATCCCATTGCAGTTTTATGACCAAACCCCCGTGAGCCGAAATGGACCCCTATCCATAGCCTTCCTTCTTCATCTTTGAATAAATCAACGTAGTGATTACCAGCACCAACAGTGCCAATTTGTTCTTTTGCTAATTCGTAAAGTTTACGCTGTGGCTTAAATTCTGCTTTTGAAATTTTTTCCAGAACTGGATGGTCAACCGGCTCTGGATTTGGTCTTGCCAATCCGAAACCAATTCTTTTTACTATTTCATCCATTATTTTTTTGATTTCAATATCGCCAACGTTAAGGTCAGTCATTACGGCCTTATTCCCGCAGGCTATATCAAATCCCACCCCTGACGGACTGATATAATCTTTATATGCTACAACTCCGCCTATTGGCATACTATACCCCACATGGTGGTCAGCACAAAGTACTGCGTAGGTTCCGTACTTTGCACATTCGACTATTTGTTTATAAGCATCCTGTAATACTTCTCCGTAAGTAACTATTTGTGGTTTTTCTGGCATTTGTGACTGGAATTTATCTTGTTTTTGATTTAATGTTAGAATAATTTTTCAAAAAACAAGACTTATGAAAAAATTTAGACCAACCTCTCTAATTATTTTTTTGATTATATCTTCTTACATAACATTAACATTTATTATCAAGCCAAACAATACCAAAAGTGAATCAGATGCTCTTGAGGCATTTCAATTTATGTCTCAAATTCGAGCTTATCCAAATAAAGATATTCCAAAAGATAAATATTATACTGCTTTTGAATATTCCCGAAAGTACCTTTCTAATACTGAGGTTGATAATCTTGATTCCTGGACGTCTTTAGGACCTAACAATATTGGTGGTAGAAGTCTTGCTATTGCGGTACATCCTGTTGATACTAACATAATTTTCATTGGTTCGGCATCAGGAGGATTGTGGAAATCTACTACCGGTGGCATTGGAGCTAATGCTTGGACTATGATAAATACTGGATATCCAGCACTGGCAGTTAGCAGTATCCTTATTGATTCATTAAATCCTAACATAATGTATATTGGAACGGGAGAAAATTACGGTTATCACTACTCAATTAATAATGGGGTGAATATCCGTGTGACCAGAGGAATGTATGGTATAGGTATATTGAAAACTACTAATGGAGGGATTACCTGGACGAAAAGTCTTGATTGGAGTTATAATAATCAAACAGGAGTATGGGATATTATTTTAAATCCAAAGAACCACAATATTCTTTATGCAGCAACAAGTGAGGGAGTATTTAAATCTATTAATGCCGGAGGTAATTGGTTTAATATTCTGAATTACCAGATGGCTATGGATTTAATTATTAATCCAATTGATACAAATATACTTTATGTATCGATTGGAAATTTAAGTAACAATGTCCCTAATGCTAATGTTGGTATTTATAAATCAACCAATGGAGGTAACAGCTGGACAAAATTATCTAATGGAACTACAGGGTTACCAACTTTTTGGAGTGGCAAAGCTTCCCTTGACATTTTTAATCCTGATCCGAACATTATTTATGCAAGTATTTCAAATGATATAAATTCGTATGTAGGTTTTTATAGAACTACTAATGGTGGTTTAAATTGGACATTGGGGTATTTTAATAGCAGCTGGCAAGGAGTTCAAGGTTGGTATAATAATGCTATTAAAGTTCATCCTTATAGTGCTAATTTGATTTTAGGTGGTGCTGTTGATGTTTATAAGTCAACTGACTTTGGAACAAGTTTTGTAATAAAGTCAGATTGGTCCGCTTGGAATACTGGGGCTACACCACCCGGCGATCCCGAAGGACCTGCTAATTTTGTCCATGCTGATATTCATTATTTTGCAGTGAACCCTAAAGATCCAAATAAAGTTTATATTGCAGCTGATGGAGGATTATACCGTTCCAATAACTTTTGTGAATCATTTTATTCTTGTAATGGGGGCTATGTTACTTCTCAATTTTATGCAAGTCTTGGAAATTCTTTTACTGATTCAATATTTTGTATCGGGGGGCTTCAGGATAATAGATCAGCATTTTATCAAGGGACTGTAGCCTGGTATAAAACCTTCGTCGGGGATGGTTTTTGTAGTCAGGTCAATTCTCAAAATAAAAATATTTGTTATACAGAATACTCATACGGTGCAGTGTACCGTTCTAATAATGGAGGAGTAAGTTGGAGCAGTTTATCTGTTCCTAATTCCGGTAATTCTAATTATTATTGTTTTGCTACTCCTTTTATTGTTTGTACGGCAAATCCCAATATAATATATATTGCAGGAACAAATTTCTATAAATCAACCAACGGAGGGACAAGTTTTTCTTCCTCATTAGGGTATTTTAATGGTGGGAAAGCTCTGTCGATGGCAGTTTCCTGGTTATCAGTCGATACAGTTTATGTAGGAACAACTCCTGAGGGCAGCACAAATGCTGCAATATGGAGATCAACTAATGGAGGTGTTAATTGGAGTAATGTTACTTCTCCTGTTGTTCCCAATCGCTACCCAACTGATATTACAACCAATCCATATAGTGCTAAAGATGTTTATGTTACTTTTGGTGGATTTGATACTACCCATGTTATAAAGTCTACTAATGGGGGAATTAACTGGATTGATATTACTTCAAATTTACCAAATGTTCCTCATCAGTCAATTACTGTTGATCCTTTATATCCTAATAACATTTATGTTGGTAATGACCTTGGTGTGTATGTATCAACTAATGGGGGTGTAAATTGGTTTGAGTATCGGACAGGGATGCCTTACTGTTTGGTGTTTGATTTGACCGTGGTTCCTGTTGGTAGAAAATTACGAGCTGCAACTCATGGAAATGGTATCTATGAACGTAAACTTTATTCTAATCCTGTCTTTGTTCAACAAACAGGAAATGAAGTTCCAAAAGAATTTCTTTTATATCAAAATTATCCCAATCCTTTCAATCCAATTACTCGCATAAAATACCAAATTCCAGTGGTCAAGGGAAATGTTGCTGATGAAGAAAAAACATTTGTTAACTTAAATGTTTACAATATACAGGGGAAATTAGTCCAGAAACTTGTTAACGAAACACAGTCTCCTGGAGTTTATGAAATAACATTCAATGCTGAAAACCTGCCAGGTGGAGTATACTTTTATAAACTCTTGACAAGGAATTTCAGTGTTAGCAAAAAGATGGTTCTTTTGAAATAATTGATATGGACTTTTAAAAGCCTGAAGTATAAGAAACCATATTGACTATTTGAAACTATAAAGTAGTTCCTCTTTTGAAGTGGAATATAAACTTATTTTGAAATAACAGTATTTCTCTTTCTTTTTGTAATATTACTCTTGTTAAAAAGAGATAATATGTTTATATTTATAATTCTTTATTAACAGAATAAATTTATTAACTAAAATGAACGAAAAAATCCCTATAACAGTAGCTTACGGAGATGGTATTGGTCCTGAAATAATGGAGGCAACGTTAAGAATTTTGGAAGCAGCAAAAGCTAATATCGAAATTGAAACTATTGAAGTAGGAGAAAAGGTATATCTCGCTGGAAATTCAGCTGGAATAGATGATAGCGCTTGGGAATCTTTGAGAAAAACGAAGGTTTTCTTAAAAGCTCCCATAACTACACCTCAGGGGGGGGGCTATAAAAGTTTGAATGTAACTACGCGTAAGATGCTTGGCTTATTCGCTAATGTGAGACCCTGCGTTTCATATTACCCTTTTGTTCAAACAAAACATCCCGTAATGGACCTTGTCGTAGTACGGGAAAACGAAGAAGATTTATATGCAGGCATAGAACACAGACAGACATCAGATGTATATCAATGTTTGAAGTTGATTTCACGTTCCGGTTCTGAAAAAGTAATAAGGTATGCTTTTGAATATGCCCGGGCGTATAATAGAAAAAAAGTTACCTGCTTTGTAAAAGATAACATAATGAAGCTAACCGATGGATTATTTCATAAAGTTTTTAACGAAATAGGGGAAGAATATCCAGACATAGAAAAAGAAGTCTGGATAGTTGACATTGGAGCAGCAAAGTTAGTAACTGTTCCCGAAATGTTTGATGTAATAGTTATGGAAAACCTCTATGGGGATATCCTTTCCGATGTAACTGCGCAAATGACTGGTTCAGTTGGGCTTGCAGGATCAGCAAATATTGGAGAAAAATATGCAATGTTTGAGGCAATTCATGGTTCTGCTCCAAAACATGCCGGGAAAAATGATGCAAATCCTTCTGGTTTGATTCTTGCTTCTATTATGATGATGAATCACATTAAGCAGCCGGATGTAGCTGCACTAATTCATAATGCCTGGTTAAAAACTATTGAGGACGGTGTTCACACACAGGATATTTACAGACCTGAAATAAGCAAGAAAAAGGTTGGAACTCAGGAATTTGCCAGCGAGGTCATCACTAGACTTGGTTCACAACCTGCTGTCCTTAAACCGGTAACCTATAATGAAATGAAAAAAGTTTCTATTGTTTCCACTAAAAAAACAGGAAAGAAAGAACACAAGGAATTAGCAGGAGTTGATGTTTTTCTCGACTGGGACAAAGGGAGTGCAGAAGATCTTGGCTCTATGTTGAGTAAGATAGATACAGGTTTATTGAAATTATTATTGATTAGTAATAGAGGAATTAAGGTGTGGCCCAATGGTAATCCCGATACGTTTTGTACAGATCATTGGAGATGCAGGTATGTAAGTACTGAAGTTGGAAAAATAGTAACACACGACGATATATTATATCTACTTGGAAAAATTCGCGATAGTGGATTTGAATTTATTAAGATTGAAAACCTGTACAATTTTGATGGGGTACCGGGGTATTCATTAGCACAAGGCCAATAAATATAATATGAAAAAACTTACCAAGTCTCAAATCAAGAAAGGACTTGAAAAATTACAGGGGTGGCAGACAGATTACAAGTGTATATACAAAACAATTAAAACGAAAGGTTTTCCTCATACTCTTGGACTTGTAACAGCTATTGGTACTATTTGTCAGCAATTTGATCACCATCCTGATTTTATAGTAGTCAGGTATTCAGAATTGACAATTTCGTTTTCAACACATTCTGCAAAAGGAATAACTGAAAAAGATTTGCAAATCGCTGATGAGTTAGAAAAACTTCTTTCTTGATGTCTTCAATTAGTTTGTTGGACATACTGAAGTATTTCCTTGTTTTAGGGACTACTGGTTTTGGTGGTCCCCTTGCTATTATAGAAAAAATGCGGAAGGAATTAGTACTGATGAAAAATTGGATGACTGCTGATGAGTTTAAAAATTATTTCGGTTATTCCCAAATTGCTCCCGGTCCTCTTGCTTATCAGGTGGCAGTTTATTTTTCATATTTTAAAAAAGGTGTTCCTGGTGCTATAGCGGCTTCAATTGGGCTGGTTTTCCCTTCATTTGTTTTTGTCATTTCATTCTCAGTTTTTTATGAAAACTTCCGCGATGTGAATCTGGTAAGGTTTGCGCTCTACGGTTTAAATCCGGTTATTGTAGCTATAATTACAAAGTCTGGTTTTAACCTTAGTAAGAGTGTCTTTGAAAATGAAGTTCTTTTATATGTGCTTTTTTTCTTCTCAATAGGATTAACCATCTTCTTCAAAGTACCAATTATAGCACTTATTATTGGTTCAGCTCTTGTGTCTCTTGGGTTCCATATTTTGGTTAAAAAAAGATACAATTCAATTAAGTCTTTCAGTCTTGAGCTCTTTGCACTGGGTTATTTTGCTTTGACCGTTTTTGTTTCGCTATTTAATTACATACGGGAAACTTCAGTATCTTTCTATCTTAAATTAGCTTATGTATTTATAAAGATTGGAGCTTTGACCTATGGTAGCGGTTTTGTAATTGTTGGAGTTATGAGGCAAGAAATTGTTGAAAATTTGAATTGGTTAACACAAAAGGAATTTCTTGATGGACTTGCAATAGGACAAATTACTCCTGGCCCTGTTGTGATTACTTCTACTTTTATAGGGTATTTAACATCAGGCCCCATAGGAGCTATTATTACAACAATTTCGATTTTTCTACCAGGATTTATAATTATTATGATTATTGCTCCTTATGTTAATAAAATCAAGGACAATTTCTATGTTAAATGCTTAATAAAAGGGGCTAATGCTTCTGCACTTGGTGCTATTCTTGCAACTGCCTATTTTCTTTCCAGAGATGCAATAATTGATGTTGCAACCCTTTCCATATTTGTGATTGCTCTATCACTTTTATTTTTCACAAAGTTTAAAGATATATTTCTGATTTTAATATCAATATTGGTTGGAATTGCACTAAAGGTAATCTTCATTTTTTAGAGTTTGCCCGGGAACATTCTTTTTGCTTTATTAGTTTAATAAGGTAAACACACAAAAAATTGAAACGGGCTGTTTTCATATTATTGCTTACGTTTTTTTGTGTTACTACTGAATTTTTACCTCTTTATGCTCAGGAAACCGTTTCTAAAAATGAAAGTTTTTTTATTGGGTTAGGAGGGGGAATTTCAACTTATCTGGGAGGAGCATTTGGTAAGATGTATGCAATTAGATATAAATCACATACTAACTATGATAACTATTACTATTCTCCCTATGGTGGAAGATACTACAGTCGTTATTATAATAGGGCTGGTGATGAAGGTATGTTATATCCTATCCAGTTTGATTTGAATCTTGGATACAGAATTTCGGAACCTATAGCTATTACCATAGAAAGTTCATTTATCTGGCATAATGCTGGTCGAGTAGATGCCGACCCACAGTTGGTTACAACAGAAGAAGAAATGTACCGCGACGATTTTGAACCATCTTCACTATTTGCTGTTCCAGTTTTTACTTCAGTAAAGGTTTTTCCGTTTGGCTGGCATAAAAATCAGTTATATCTTTCTGTGGGTTATGGAGTTCAATACGTTAGCGAAAGTGTGACAAAGTGGAGAAATTACTTTTATAACTCCTCCTGGCAAGGAAATATGTACTCTTATTCAATGCCACTTGAATATTATGAAGATTTTGGTTTTATACAGGGATTTAAGCTTGCGGTTGGAATAGATCTTGCAGTTTCAAAATATTTCTTTGGTAGTGTTGAACTGAGATTTACAAACTTTTATCCACACCAAAAGTCTAATACCCCGCTTGCTTTGACAAATTCTTCTAATATGATGAACCTTGCTTTAATCAGCAGATTTTTTATTCCATTTTAATATTTTATTTTATCTTCTTTTTCTTCCCACAATTTGAATGCAACTAAAGCCTGAGGATTTTTAATTTTGAACATTGGAAGCTTCCTGTTAGAGGGGTTCAAAGAAATTTCTTTATAAATAAAGGAATCCCGAAAACCAACTTTGCTTGCTTCTCTTTTAGAATTTGAGTAATATATGGTGGAGATATTTGCCCAATAAATGGCAGATAAACACATCGGGCAAGGTTCACAGGTTGTATAAATTGAACAGCCTGTTAAATCAAAGGTCTTTAATTTTTTTGCTGCATTACGAATGGCAACAATTTCAGCGTGTGCAGTGGGATCATTTGACACAACAACTTTGTTTACCCCCCGTGCAATAGTTTTTCCGTCCTTTACAATAAGAGCTCCGAATGGGCCTCCACCCTTCATAACATTTTCAATTGATAACTCAATAGCTTTTTGCATAAACAAAATGTCTTGCAATGTAAAACGGGATTTAGATGTTTTCATTTTAACTTTTCTTCAATATCTGTTTTCAGTTTAAGAAATTTTTCGTTAGTATCATTAACTTGAAGTGCAGAATTGATATTTTCAAGTGCCTCTTTGAAGTTTTCTATCGTATACAAGAGTTTTGCCTTGTAGTAATAAGCATACCCATATAAATCTGTTCCTTTTAATACTTCTATTGCTTCATCGGCAATTCCAAGATATTCTTTTTTTTGATTTTTTGTCACTTGATTATTTTTTATCACTCCGCTAATTTGAGTTAATAACATTTCACCGTAGCTATTGCGAATATCCCTGTCGTCTTTGCCAAATTTTTCAAAAGCGGAATCATAATATTTTCTTGCCTCTTCATAATTATTTGTTTCCTGATAGAGTTTTTCAGCAAGATATACTAAAGCATTTTTTAGAACATCACTCTCAGGGTTGTCTTCTATAAATTTCCTGATATTATTGAGGTTTCCTGATGCAACAGCTATAAGTAATAGCGCGTCATCTTTATAACCTGAAATATTAGCAGGATCATTTGTTATTACTTTTTCTAAGTAAGAAAGAATATCTTCTGCTTCTCCGCCGTTATCGATATATTTTTTTGCAAGTTTATAATTGAGCGCTGGGCTATCTGGAGTTTCTACCAGTGCTTTTTTGATAGAATCGAGTGTGTTTATCCCTCCAGCTATGTCTTGAATTCTATTGAAAAATTCTTTAGGAGAAAGATAGCCATAAATTCTGTCAATCTCTTCTTTCTTCTCGTTTAAAAAAAGGATAGCAGGGTAACCAACAATTTTGTATGATTTTGCAAGTTCTACCCCTGAACCTTTTTCAGCATCGATTTTCAGGTTAATAAAATTCTTGTTTGCAAATTCAGCAACTTCAAAATTAGTATATACTTTTTTATCCAATTCTTTACACCATACACACCAATCAGTATAAAAGTCTATCATAAGAATCTTGTTTTCCTTATTTGCTTCTGCCAACGCCTCGTCAAAACTCCCGCTGAAAAAATTAAGCCCCTGAGCGTTGGAGAATTCTGTTATTATCAAACACAGTAATACTAATAATAGAAAAATCCCTTTGAAATTCATATTAGTTCCTTTTTTATAAAGTTAATAACTAATAAACATTTTTTAAAGAACTGATATAATACTAATAAAGGAAATATAAAACAACATATTTGAAAACGAGAATAAAAAGTTGTGGCTGGGTGAGAATTCTAACAAAAAATGCAATTTTATCAAAAGAATAATTGTAGAGAATTAAGACACAGGGTAAAGCTTTAATCCTTACCCTGTGAATCCTAAATTATTTGAAATAATAATTAAATGACAGGTGGAAAATAGAAGTTTGTAATTCGCTTGTACTGTTGGCAAATTCTGAAGCAACAGTATGGGGATTACTTCCTGTCAGGCTTTTATTCAGACCGGTTTCGTAAGCGAAGTTAAGTTCTGTATTGTTATTGAATTTATAACCTGCCCCAATTGTAAGATGGTGTTCAACTATTGCTGGGAATACAGGAAATATAGTATTTTCAGGAACGGGATTTGAACCGTATGCATACCCCAACCTCATCGTAAATTCTTTACCGGTAAAAAATTCTGTTCCCACTTTTACTATAACACTGTTCTTCCAATTTAATGGAAAATCAATGTTGATAGAATTGCCTCCCATCATTTTATTAACATTGTCACTGGAACCATTGGTCATAGTAAGTGTCATTTTGTCAAAAGCATTAGCCCAATTTAACCATTCTACATCAAGACCAAATTTAAAATTATCTATTGGTTGAAAGGATACTCCAAAACTTACTGATTGTGGTAACTTGAGGCCTACTTCCAGATCGTATGATGCTTGTACCCCTTTGCTCATATCTATGCCCATTTGATAAAAGTTTATTCCAACATATTTCATTGCTGTATCAAGTGGGGCCCCATGGGTACCCGGCTGGCTATAAAATCCTACTATTGCTTTACCAAAGGCATCTTCAAATTGTTTGCTCATATCCATAGTTGCTTTGCCGTTCTTATACTTCAGTGTTACTGGTGACGAATATGTTAGTCCAAATGTAAGTTTTTCATTTACCTTGTAAGCTAATCCAATTTTTCCTCCGAAAGTGAATACATTAAGGTCTGTCATATTTGCCGATGCTGTAACCTCATTATAACCAAATCCATTTGGAGGAAGTGCAGAAAACATTTGACCAAAAGTTACAGATGGATTGTTGTTGGGTGTACCTTTCATTATAGATGGAGATAAACTGTAAGGCATCTGGAATTCCATTTGACTATAAACAAGGTGTCCTGAAATACCGGCTGAAAATGACTCACTCAATTTATAAGCGATACTCAACCCGCCCTGCATAACTGCAAACTTTGAATGATATTTTTCAAGTGAGTAATCTCCCTTCACCGGATAATAAGTGCTATCGTTTGGATTGTAAGAAAAAGTTTGTGTTCTGTATAGAGAGTTTCTCAAATTGAAGTCAGCACCCATACCCCCATTGGTAAAAATTCCGATACCCCAGGTCCATTTTGAATTCTTTTTGTATTTATTGATATAGCCAGCACTTGGAAGAGGAAAATAGTTTTTATCTCCATCAGCAGTGTTTAATGTGTTTTGAAACTTTAGTGATGGAATCATCAATGAAAAATCTGCATTAACTACTGAATTTGATAAGAAACTAATACCTCCAGGGTTTGTCATCATTAATTCAGGCCCATCAAAATATCCAACAGAGGTTCCACCACGCCCCATACTTCTTGCATCAAATCCAATAAGCCGAGTTCCATTTTGTGCACCAGCTGTAGAAATAAAAACTACTAAAGCCATAAATAGAAGTACCTTTTTCATAGTTCAAAAATTTAGTTTGTGAAAAATATACTTAACAACCTTCTTTCTTTTTTGTAGTACCCCCAGGTGAGGAACCCGGAGACTGATACTCCAATTTAGGAGCTGTTATTTTAGGAGTCTGGGTAGATTCTTTTGTCCCTTCTGTTTGTGGTACTCCTCCGAAAAATTTTGCAACTTCTTTTTTCTTTTCAAAATCTTGAAGTTGTTCAGCAGTAGGATTTACCGGTATTTTTGGAAATAGAACAACATCTTTCCAGTTTTTAATTCCACCTTTCAAAATGTAAACGTTTTTGTATCCTTTTCCTCTTAACAGAAGCCACAATTCCGATGCCTTACTTTCGTCATCGGAATACAGGATGATTTTTTCTGTTTTTGACAATTCTGTTTTTACAAGTTCCGTAGGAGGAATGCATTCAGCCCCGGAGATAGCATATTCGTCAAAATCCTTTTTTTCACGAAGATCAATTAATTTATAATCAGCACGTTTCTTGATTATCCAATCAGCAAGCTCATCAGGCAATATTTTATTGTTTTCTTTTTCGATAATGAGGCTAACTTCTTTTGCATCAAGATTCAAAAAATTACCTCTATAAGGATTACCTAAAAATATTGCAAGAACTCCCAGTATAATTGCTGCTAAAGCAAGTTTCTTATTGAGGTTAAGATTATTTAAAATCATAGAATGTAATTTTGTTATGTTAAGATTTTGCATTTTTCTTTTCAGCCCACTCAGCAAGAGCAAAAGCTCCCACAGCCATAACTACCACACCAAATACTACAAGCCCATAAGGTAAATGAGCCCAGATTGGGATAGTAATCTGCCCCATAGGTGTTGCATTGTAAAATCCCTTAATTAGCGGATAAAGTTCTCCAAACACAAAGATTCCGAAAAATACTCCAACTAAGAAAATCATTCCATCAATTCGACCAGTTACTGCCGACACACAGGAAGTTCCAGGGCAATACCCTCCTACTACAAATCCAAATCCTAAAATAAAGCCCCCTATAACTTGGGGTAAGATGTTTGTTGGTACCAGATAAATCATAGAAAGGTCTAAAAGTCCAAACACAGATAAATAATACACACCCAACATAGCAGTTACAATAGCAGTAAACATAACTTTTAAAACAGTCATATCAGTGAAATAGAATTGTGCTGCCAATTTTCGTGCGCTACCAAATCCCGCCCTTTCCAAAAAAAAGCCAAATCCAATACCAATAATAAAAGCGATGATTAAACTAACATTATCCCCAAAAAGTCCGTATTTATAAAATGGTGCATTCATATCCACTGCCTCCTTACGAAATATGCTAATGCATAAGCTCCTGCAAAAACACATAACATAAATACCCAGCTACCAAGGTTTAGCAAAGCTCCCCCGGTCAGTGCCTGTCCGCTTGTACAGCCACGAGCAAGTTTAGCTCCAAATCCCATCATTGCTCCCCCAATAAAAGCAAAAGTTAGCCTTTTCCTGTTTGAGTAATAATCACTTTTTTCAATGGTAAATTTTGTTCTATGTGCAAGAGTGCCTGAGATAAATCCTCCTACAAGAACACCAAGTACTTCAAAAACAAGCCAGTCTTTAAGTGGATTATTTCCCCCCTCATAATATTCCGCGTAATGTTCATTAGACTGAATATGTGATGGAACGATGAAATTAATTGCTGCAACCAAAGTAGATGACATTGCCCCACTTGCTCCTAAACCACGCCCCATAATTACAAAGGCAAAAAGCAATACTATACCAAGGCCTATACCAGCAAGATAAGGATTCATAAAAGGCTTCGGTTTGAATTTTTGTTCAAGTGTTTCTTTCAATTCCATAGATGATAAATTTTTATTCTACAAAAGTTTTTTTAGTCCAGTGACTTAATTGTCCTGCATACACAATTACAAATCGTAAAATAAGTCCCCCAACAATTACTAATAATGGTGCTACTGGTGTATGCTTAATTCTATTTTTGACTGCAAGAGGTTGAATAATAAGAGGAACGATTATACCGGTACCTATTACAAATATCCAGAATATCGGAGCATAACTTCCTGATAGAATAATTTTTATGGCATCAATATGTGCTTGTGTTGATGATAATAAACCTATAATTAGAAGCATAATGAATAATAACTCAATGGCCAAAAACATATTGTCTGCTTTTGCAAAAAGTTTTCTTTCTTCTACATTTTTAGTAATCATATGAATCAAGGCTGATGCGGAAGATAGTCCGGAGGCTAAAAACAAAGGACCAAGTACAGAACTATTCCATAGTGGTCGTGCACCAAATGAACTCAATAAAATACCTGTGTAAATTCCCAGTGCAATACCTATAAAGATGTTACTAAATCCGATGAGTTTGATATAAACAGGACGTGCATTTATTTTTTCTGACCATTTTTCTATAAATGCCAGTTTTCTTGGCAGATACCATGGGACCCGGAGTATCATATTAAAAATTAAGGCTGGATAAACAAGAACTAAAATCCAGGCTCCCCATGACATCGGCGAAGTAATCTGAAAAGTTACATACATTCTCCAAAAATAAAATTTATGTTCCAGGTCCAGAAACAAAGCAAGCATTCCAACGCTTAGTAAAATAAAGCTTAACATAGGAGTGAAGAAACACGAGCAATAATCATTTTTAACTTTCCCTTTTACAATAAGATATCCTGAAATAATCATCATTCCGGCTACCAAGCCACCAAGAAAAAGGTAAACGGCTATCTCCCATCCATAAATGTGCATTACTGGATCTACCAGCTCATTGTGACGCGTTATTGTTAACTCTTGCATAGTAAAATCTCCTGATAAAAGTTATTCGAGATAGAAAATCTGAGGTTTAGTTCCTGCTTCTGGGAGCAGGGTCTTGTACTTCCTTGATTGTAATAATTTACTAACTTCACTATTTGGATCTTCCAGATCTCCAAAATACATACAATGTGTAGGACAAACAGCAACACATGCTGGATCAAGCCCCTTTTCAACTCTATGAATACAAAACGTGCACTTATCTGCATAACCATCAGGATGAATAAACCTTGCATCATAAGGACAAGCAGCGATGCAGGCTTTACAACCACTACATTTATCATGGTGAACAAGAACTACCCCACCCAGCTCGTGAATGTGACTTGCTCCACAAGGGCAGCAATAAACACAGGGTGGATTATCGCAATGGTTACATCTTTCAGATCTAATTTGGAATTGAATGTTGGGAAATTTTCCCTTTGCATCATAAGTAATCCAATCTTTATTAAATCCTTCCGGTACGTTGTTTTCTGTTTTACAAGCAACAACACAATCCATACAACCAACACACTTTTTCGTGTCTATTACCATTCCAAAACGTGCCATAATTGGAAATTAGTTTAGTTTATAATTTCAAAAGTTACAAAGTTAACGTTCATTCCATTCCCCCCCATTAAAGGGTCAATTTCATACCGTGTGATTAGTTCAGCATCGTTAGCGCCTTTCATATATGCTTTTTTTAACATTTTTGAATTGTGACCGAATCCGTGTACCATATAGACACAATCGGGTCTAATTCTTTCGGTTAACTTCACTTTTACCTTATTGCTAATTTTTCCGTCTTGGTTCTTTAATTTAATATATTGTCCATTTTTAAGACCATACCTTATCCCTATATTTCTGTTTATCCAGACTTCATTTTCATTCATCATATCTGCAAGTATTGGATTGTTTTGAGTCTTGCTAAAGGTATGTACTGGAGCTCTACCAAACAAAAGTCTGAAATAACCAACCGGGGGTTCTGGGTGTCTCTTATATTTTGGTACTGGATCAAATCCCTTGTCTTGTAATTGTAAAGAATAAAATTCGATTTTTCCTGAAGGTGTTGCAAATACTGGTTTTACCCCCTCTTCGAAATAAATTGGTTGCTTTGGTCCTTTCAGTATTCCTGTCTTGCGTATTTCCTCAAGACTTGTACCTATTGCATTCAGTCTATATTGGAGATATTCTTCTATATTATTCCATGGGAAATAGTGACCAAGTCCCAATCTATCAGCAAGTTTCTTAGCTATCCACCAATTAGGTTTTTGTTCGTTAGGGGAATCGATTACAGGTTGTCTCAATGCTACAAAAGGTTCGCGGAAAAGTTCAACATTGAGGTCATCATAACGTTCAAGATAAGTAGACTCTGGTAGAACAACATCAGCCCAACCAGCAAGTTCACTTGGGATTACATCTACCACAACAAGTAAGTCGAGGTTTTGAATAGCACGGATTGTCTCATCCTGATTTGGCATAGAATATAAAAGATTAGTTCCGTAACAGAACCACGCTTTTATTGGGTATGGTTGTCCTGTAATTGTAGCAGTGCGAATACCAGTTGTTACTGTATCGTGAGACTCTGATGCAAATGGATAAACTGAATTGTTAGGATTATCAACTTTTGGTTTTTCTGGCTTTGGATAAGGTGGATATGGGTAATTTGGTACATCTAATGAAACAGGATAATAATACCCCCCTTTCGTCCCCAACTACCGAATAAAGCGTTAAGTAAAGCAATTGCTCGACTTCTTTGTGTATCGTCGCCATACCAGGTTGTATGACGGCCTGAATGAATCAGAGTTGCTGGTTTGTGTTTAGCCATTTCCTTTGCAGTAGCGTAAATTAGCGAGGGTTCTATTCCTGTCTCAATGTATGCCCATTCAGGAGTATATTCTTGAATGGAAGCTTTAAATTGTTCAAAACCAAAACCATATTTTTCCACGTATTCTTTATCGTAAAGGTTTTCATCTATAATAATTTTCATCCAGGCAAGCAATAGAGCTAAGTCTGTGCCTGGTTTAATTGGTAAATAGTATTTTGCTTTGCTTGCAGCAATTGAAAATCTTGGATCTACAACAATAATACTTCCCCCTTTCCCATTCATTTCAGCGAATTCTTGAACCTGAGTATTATGCATATTTTCACCAAGATGGCTTCCTATTAAAACAAGACACTTTGCATTGGCGATATCCGTTCGTTCGGGTGAACCTACATCTTCTCCGAAAGTAAGCCTAAATCCTATATCACGAGGACCACGACATTGAGCAAACGAAGGGGCAGCAATATTGGGAGTCCCGTATGCTTTCATCAAATGTTTAAGAAAGTTCCCTCCAATTCCATGTACAAAATATGCCATTGATTCTGGTCCATAAGTGTTCTTTATCTTTGTCATTTTTTCCGCTATGTAATCCAGAGCCTCATCCCAGGTTACCTCAACCCAGTATTCTTCACCACGATTTTTCTTCCTGATTAGAGGAGCTTTAAGCCTATCAGCATCATAGTAAGTCCCGACACCCCCAGTACCACGAGGACATAATCTACCACGACTTAAAGGATCCGTAGGGTTGCCTTCAACCTTCCATATTTCCCCATTTCTAACATAAGCAAGCAAACCACATTTCCAGAAACAGAGATCACAGAAGGAAGGAACGATACGAACTTCTTCTTTTTCTATTCCGAAAGAATTATAACGTGCACTGGCTTTTTTTACAACTGAGCCGATGAATCCACTTGCAGATAATACTCCAATAGTAGCCCCTGAAATTTTAAGAAATTTCCTCCGTGAAAGAGACTTTTTCATAAACGATAATTAATTGATTGAAAGGTTAAAGACAATTCTCAAGTTTAGCAAAAATTTTATAAGTGGAGTTAATTTCTGATTTTGTAAGTACTTTTTGAATTACTTGTTCACAATCGTCAAGTACATTTTGAATTTCTTTTTGTACACGCATTCCTTTTGGTGCGAGGGTAATAATAATATGTCTTCTATCCCCTTTAAGAGTCTTGCGAGTTAAATATTTCCTTTTGATTAATTTTTCAATAATCCGACTGGCTCTTGAGACAGAAAGTCCTAATTTCTGCGATAGTGCATTACAGTTATAATGTTCTCCTTCATGAATTGTAATAAGAACTTTATATTCAGCGGGCGAAAGTGAAAATTCATTGCGTATTCTTTCTTCTCTATCTGCACACCGAGTTTTTAAGGTCATTATTAAATCTACAATGCGAGCAGTCATAAGAACCTTAAGTATTGTTTAAACTGTTGTTTGTTTAATATTACAGATAAACAAATCTTATTATCTTGTAAATGGATAAAATATAACCGGGCATAACTGCCCGGTTATAAGTCAATTCTTACTATTCAAAAGAATTTCTTCAATAGCTTGCTTAAAGCTCTCTTTTGGTAAAGCACCGACTGCCATTTGAGGTTGACCATTCATAGGACAGAACAGTATTGAGGGAATACTGCGAATACCAAAAGCGGCTGCTAATTCCTGTTCGGTTTCTGTGTCAACTTTGTAAATGTTAATTTGACCTTCATATTCCTGAGCAAGTTCTTCCAAAATTGGCGCAACCATCTTGCAAGGCCCACACCAGTCTGCATAGAAATCAATAATACAAGGTTTATCTCCTTCAAATTTCCATTCGTGATTCACATCGTAATTAAAGACTTTTTGTTTAAATGTTTCTACTGTTAAATGTTCCATTTTCCCTTTTGTGTTATGTTGGTTAGTTTGTTGTTTTATTTCTTGTTTGTTAGAAAAGTCGGGTTTTTGAGTTGTCACTTCATCTTTTTTGCTGCACCCATTACTATTTATTACCAATCCTAAACCTAATATTACCAACCACAATACACTCTTCAAAAATATTATATGTTTCATCGCTGTTATGTTAATTAGTTGCTATTAGCAATATTTGTTATTAGCAAGTTACTTAAAATAATATTAAATATCAAGTGATAAATTTGTGTATGGGATAAAACTAAAAATTTAGAGTTATAATAAAAACTCTGCCGAATTGAAATCTTCAATATTTATTTTTTCTATACAGAGATTAATATCATCTAAGTCATTAGTAGCAATTATAACAATCCCTGATTTCTTTTGTTCTTCTATTATATCATATACTATGTTAATACCTTCAACATCAAGATTGGTGCGGGGTTCGTCGAGTAGTAATATGGAAGGGGAGTGTTGAATGGCAAAAGCAAGTTTTAGTCTCTGCTTCATTCCGGAAGAGTAGTTCCTAAAGTACTCATTCCTCTTGGTGTAAAGGTTTACTTTACTTAAAAGTTCCAGTACTCGATTTTTGTCCTCTTTGGTAAAATAGCTATTACGAAGCTGTCCAAACAACATAAGATTCTCATATCCTGTTAATTCATCGTACAGGTTAATATAAGGAGCCAACATGCCAATGTGTTTAAAAAACTTGTTTTTTTCAAGCTCAATTCCATCTATTGACATTGAATATTTTCCAACATCTGGCTTTATAAGAGTAGCGAGAATTTTTAGTAAAGTTGATTTACCCGTTCCATTTCTTCCCGTTACTACCAAGGACTGTGTGTTGGTAAGCTTAAAACTGAGATTTGAAAAGATAGCTTTGTTTCCAAAATGTTTTCCCAGCATTTTGCACTTCAGTTCAATATTCTTTGCCATAAACTACTTTGATTCTTCCAGCCTTTTATTTCTGCGAATGAGAGCTTCTTCAAAACGCCTTTTTTCCTCAGGTGTTTCAGGTATGATTTCGGGTACTGAGATAGGTTTTCCAGTATGTTTGTCAAGATTTACAAAAGTAAGATAGGCGCTATTTGCATGTTTCTTTTCTCCGGTTTGTATATTTTCTACTTCAACTTTTACTCCTACTTCCATAGAAGTTTTGAAAGCTCTATTTACGGATGCCTTGAGGTATACAATGTCTCCCAACTTGATAGGAAGTTTAAATCTCAACTTATCCACTTCAGCTGTAACGGCAACATTATTGCAATGTTTAGCGGCAGCAAGGGCTGCAGCTATATCTATCCAGTGCATTAAACGCCCACCTAACAGGTTTCCCAACATATTAGTATCGTTAGGTAAAACCAATTCAATCATTTCTACTTGTGAATCTTTAACTTTTTTTGCTAACATTTTTCTTTTTTAATTCCTGAAGTTCTTTTAGATAAGGACTATCTGGAAAGCGTTTTTCAAATTTTTCTATATCTTTTATTGCTTGTTCTAACTTATTACGTGAAATAGAAAGTTTGATTTTTGAATAAAGAGCATCATCTGCCCAATCTGTATCATAATATTCTTCTACGATATGGTCAAAATATATATCAGCAGCTTTATAGTTATCAAGAGTTACATATAACTGTGCTGCTTTATAGTCTTTTAAAGCTAATTTATTACGCAGTTCTTTAATTTTTGCTTGTGCATCTTTTGCAAGGGAATCTAAAGGATAAAGTTCCATAAAATTTTGAAACTCCCTTATTGCCATTTGCGTGTATGTTTGATCGAGGGAGTAATCCGGTGATAGTTTATAGAAACTCAAAGCCCGATAGTACCTAGCCCCTTTTGTATATTGACTTGTAGAGTAGTTTTTTAAAAGGTTTTCGAATTCGTAAGCTGCAATAATGTATTCTCCACGATGATAATGGCACATTCCCAAGAAAAACTGTGCTTTGTCTACAATTTTGGTGCCTGAAAATTTGAGCTTTATTAAGGAGAAATCATCGATTGCAGTAAGATATTTTTTTTGTTCGTAATTTCCCATAGCCTTTTGTATTGCAGTTTCTGGTGTGTCATCAGGTAGTATATCAGATTTATCAGAACTAACACAAGACCCAATAATAATAGCAATAAATAAAATGAATACAAGATTAATAATAGATTTAAGTTTATACATAACAATTATTTGCTTCTGATTGTAAAAAACAAAACTATTGCAAGACCAGATACTGCTATCATAATAGTTGGAACTAAATATCGATCTGTAAACCTCATCCTTGGTAATTCAGCACAAGTGAATGGTAACTCAGGGTCTTGAACATAGTCTATATAGTCTAATAATACTTCATCCTGGTATTTTGCTTTAACAGAGTTAACTAATAAAATAGAATCATCAATACTAACCAATTTATAGTCAAATTTAACAGTAAAAACTCTTGTAATGTATCTGTTACCAATTAGATTTTCCACCCGGTAAGTTGGGTATTCAGTCTTTATCAACAAATTAAAAAAGAATATTTTAAACTCAGTAGAATCGACACTCTCAAATATTAAATTATATTGTGCAAATCTATCTCTAATAGTATTATAGAAAAATTTTTGTGAAACGTTATTACTATTATTATCTATAAAAACATTAAAAACTTTTTCCTTTCCTAAAACTATAATTTTGTTATCTAAGTCTGTAAGGTTTTCTGTTATTAGTTTTTTCAGAAAATAAGTATTTGTATGGGGCAGCACAGAAGAGTTTTGTGCGTTTGCGGAAACAAATACAAAGTAAAAACACAAAATCAATGCTACTAATTTCATTCACCTTAGCTATATATTCCTCTAAGTTTCAGAACTCGTGACACCTTATCGATAGCATATATATAAGCCCCAATTCTCAAGTTTGTATGATAATTCATAGCTGTTTTATAAACATTTTCAAAAGCTTCTGTCATCATCCTTGTTAGTCGATTGTTAACATCGGCTTCATCCCAGAAATATCCTATCCTATCCTGTACCCATTCAAAATATGATACTATTACTCCTCCTGAATTAGCAAGAATATCAGGAATTACCATTATTCCATTATCGTTCAGGATTTGATCAGCATCGGCTGAAGTTGGTCCATTAGCACCCTCCACAATTAATCTTGCCTGAATCTTATGAGCATTTTTCCCTGTTATTTGGTCTTCTTTGGCTGCGGGTACGAGCATATAGCACTTAAGCTCAAGTAGTTCTTCATTAGTTATTCTATCTCCGAAATTGCCGTTTTCAAGTGTCCCATTTTTTTCTACATAGTCTATGGCGTCATTAATATTAATTCCATTTTCATTATAATATCCTCCTGTGATATCACTGATGGCAATTATTTTTATTTCCTTTTCACTTAACAATTTTGCGCTGACAGAACCAACGTTTCCAAATCCTTGTACCGCACAGGTTACTTTTTCAGGTTTAACACCTTTTTTCTCAAGAGCAGCCATTGCTGAAATCATTACTCCTCTACCTGTTGCTTCACGTCTTCCTCTCGAACCACCCAATATAACAGGCTTACCAGTAACAACTGCTGTTACATTTTTTCGTTCATGCATGCTATAGGTGTCCATAATCCACGCCATTATTTGTTCATTTGTATTCATATCGGGTGCAGGTATATCTGTGTCAGGTCCAAGTACTTCTAAAAGTGAAGATGTATAACGCCGTGTGATTTTTTCAAGCTCATTCATTGATAATTTAGAAGGGTCACATCTTACCCCCCCTTTTGCTCCGCCAAAGGGAATACTTGCGATTGCACACTTCCAGGACATCCATGAAGCAAGTGCTTTAATTTCATCGAGGTCAACATCAGGAGCAAAACGTATTCCACCTTTTGAAGGTCCTAAAATATTATCATGTATCACTCTATACCCCTCAAATACTTCTAATTTCCCATTATCCATTACAACTGGTATGGAAATTATAACCTGTTTTACAGGGTGCACCAGATAGTTATATAAACCTTCGTCAAGATTATATATTTTTGCTGCTTGATTGAATCTGGTTAGCATTGATTCGAAAGGATTTGTTTCTCCTTTCTTATAAGGAGCAGGTTCCTTATATAGATAGTTTGTCATTTGTTACTTAATAAATTTTTCAGATAAAAGGATACATTTTGCACTTAATTCTGATTCATCAATGTTGGGTGATGTTACAACAGATAGTTCAAAAATATTGTTACCTTTTAAAATATTCAATTCGTGAATTTCTTTTCCAATCCAAAAAGCATCTTCACCAAGATTGAATATTTTTTGGATAGCATCTTGATTTTTAATAGATTTTAATTTTTCATTAAAAACTTTATGTGCTGTTTGTGAATCGTTAAAATTGCGAAGAGTCAAACTTATTGAGAGATAATTTCCGCTTTTAAATTTATAAATACAGATGGTACTATCTACAATTCCAATTTCCTTTTCTACTTCGTTTTCAAAGATTTCTTTTATCGCATCAGCTGTAAGAAAATTACAAGCTGAAAAATTCTTTGGAGAAGAAGATGGTTCTGAAACTTGAAATTGTTTGTTTTTGTCAGAACAAGCATATAGAGACAAACTTAGTACCACAATTAAGAACTTCAAAAACAAATTTATTATTGCACTTTTATTTTCCATTACTAGAAGTAGCTGGGAATTTTTTTTTGATATAGTTAGCAATCAATTTTTTTGCTTCTGAAATATTACTATACTCTTTAAGTTCAAGTTTATCACACCCGGAAATCATAGCAGAAATCTTTTTACTACCCTTTTTCTTTAAACAAAAAATTAATTTGTTATGTTCAACCGCCGTTGCAATTTCAAATCCAACCCCAAGACTGGGATAAGTAACTTCAGCAATAACGAGATCAGCAGATAACAACCAATTTACGTCTCTTTTATAAATATATGAATCAGAAAATGCTGGTTCACCATTTGTAAATATTTCAGCATTAGCTATGTGCTCTGTTAGTACGGAGCCATAATTCTGTAAGTAAACAATCAAAGATTTGTATATTTCAGCTGCTACAGGCTCCTTTGCTCCTCTAATAGCAGCGGCAAAATAGATTTTCATTTTTTAAATAAACTTGATAGAAAATTTAAATGGGACCTTTACTCGGCTGAGGGAGTAAAAGTACGTTTACCCAATTCAGAATCCAGAAATAGTAAACCAGACCCTTCGGTGCCAATTATTTTAAATTTATTAAGAATTTTTGTAACTGACAATTCTTCTTCGACTTGTTCATCTACAAACCACTTTAAAAAACTCACAGTAGCATGATCGTTTTCCTTTATCGCGAGTTCCATAAGATTGTTAATAGCTGCGGTGACAGCTTGCTCATGCTTCAAGGTTTCCTCAAAAACTCCCATAATATTGTTGTATTCCATTTTTGGAGCATCAAGAGGTTTCAATATCACTTTACCATTTCTATTATAAATGTAATTGTAAATTTTTAAAGCATGTTGATGTTCTTCCTGAGCCTGTACCATAAAAAAATTTGCAAATCCATTCAAATCAAGCGAATAACAATATCCAGCCATTCCTAAATAAAGATACTCCGAAAAGAATTCACGATTAACTTGTTCATTAAGGGCTTCTAATAGTTTTGGTGTTAACATAATATACTCCTATGTTTTGTTTAATTGATTTTTTGTCCCAATGTTAAATTAATTTAACAAAAATTAGTTTTACATTCTCTATAATTACTTATCATAGTTTATTGTAACCGAAACTAAAGTATCTCCCTGTCCAATCCTGTCAATTACATCTTCTCCCTCTTCGACAAATCCAAATAATGTATATTTACCATCAAGGTGATAATATGGTGAATGCATTATAAAAAATTGACTTCCTTCTGTATCTTTACCATCTGAAGCCATCCCTACTGTACCCCTCTTAAAACTAAGGTTGTTGAATTCACTTCTAATAAAATATGGAGGTCCTCCATATCCATTTCCCCGTGGATCACCACCTTGGATTACAAAGTTTGGCACTACACGATGGAAAATTGTGTTGTCATAGAAGCCTTTTTTTGAAAGTTCCATAAAATTTAATACGGTAAAAGGGGCTTCTTTATTTAAAAGGCGTATTTTTATGTGTCCATACCGGGTTTGTAAAATTGCTATGTAATTATTTTCAAAAAGGGTTTGAAGATTGTTGATATCTATTGCTGTTCTCTGTGTACAATTTTCAAGGCTTTGGACAAGATGCTTGTAGCAGGATTGTTCTATGAGTTTGCATATATCAAAGTCATTAAAGGAAATAGCCTTTTGTAATAATGGTAGAAACTTGTCAGAAGAACGGCTGATAAATTCTTTCACCATTAAAATTATTACATCTCTATCCTCAGGATATTTCAATTCGTTGAAATCATATTGGAGTACTGTTTCAGTTTCGTTACGACTACTTAAAAAAAGGCTATCACTTAAAGCGTTAATACAAATATCAACTAAATAAGGATCTTTTGAGCTGAGGAATTCTGTAAAAATTAATCTTAACTTATTTTGAGATTGTGTTATTACTCTTCCTTTAATAGTATTTAATAATTCCAAATATCCTCCATATAATTTGCTCAACGAAGGGGGAATAGCTACTTCTTTTGTTATTGATAGTTCGTTCTGTGCATTTACATAATCACTTACAAGTTGTGTAGAGGTCTCCAGAAGATCAAAGCTTTCCATAAATTGTAAAGATATTAAAATATAATACTTGGTAATAATATTAGATGTTGTAAATAATTTGAATAAAGTATCTTTTATTTCATCTTTAAAAACTCGAGATAGGGCAAGGATAGTTTCACCTCTTATATAATCGTTTGTCTCATCTTTGATGCGTTCAAGTAAAAACTCTAAGAGTTGTTCTCTTAAATATTTATGACTGACAGAGGGAAATATATTGCTAATAGCTTTTATGGAAGCAAGTCTTAAATTATAATTAGAATTTTTAGATTCTCTTATGAGAGCTTCAGCAATTTTAGAAGTTAAATCAGAATTGTTAAATAATAAGTCTTTTGGGATCAAATTCATAGCATTAATCATATTAACTTTAACCTGCCACAGATTTTCATAACCAAGTTCCTTAATTATTTTCAGTAGATACTCTTCTGTTAGAATATAACCAAGAGATTGATATGCCCACATACGAGTTTCATATTGTTTTGAACGCGTTAATGATACAATTTCATCTTGACAGTCTTTTAATAGTGATTTGTCTCGAACTGAAGAAAGTGCATATGCAACGAAATAATCTATTGAATCATTTTGAAGAGCAAACAGTTTTTTCAAACAGGTAACAGATTCTGTAGTTTTAATATTTCTTCTGTAAAATCTTCCAATTGATAATGCTATGCTCTGACTGATAAGAAAATCGTGGTCATTTACAAAATCGCAAAGCTGTCTCAAATTTTGGCTATTACCAATCTTTCCAAGAGCGTCGATTATTTTACTAAGGACAATACTTGAATTATTATTATTTTGAAGCTCTTTCTGCAATGAAATCCTTGATAATTCACATGGTAATTGACCCAGGGCAAAGGCTGCTATCATTTTTATAGAATCATCATTATAATTTGAACTAAATGTTGAAACTATTTCGTTTATTACGATAGATGAAGTGTCTCCGAGATTAGCGAGAGCTTTTAGTAAGGTCTTTCTTGTTGATGATGAAAAATCCGAGTTGAATTTTTTAATTAATATTGCGGCTTCGATTCTCTGATCTTGCAGCTGCAAAATATTTATGGATTGTGCTATGAGGTAAGTAGTCCCAAAGGAAATTAAACAAATTATAAAAAATATAGCTCTATTTAATTTCATATAAGAAGATATTTGTATTTTAAAAAATATAGAAAGATACCTTTTCTTTTAGGAGGTAAAATAATATTTTAAAAATTATGGAATTTTTATCATAATTTTTTAGTTTAGGTTTTAATATCTTGTTGTCAAATGAACTAACCATTTAGTTTGTGGAATTATAATATCATATGAATAAAAAACTTCTTGATTACAGTTTAAAAGTCCGTTTGCCCATTGTAGTTTTTATAATTCTTGTTTCTTTTACTATTACTTATTATGCTTCGTATGCAGAACGTAATGGTATAGGTTATGCTCCCCAACAACCTATTAACTTTTCTCATAAACTTCATGCCGGTGATATGCAAATTGATTGCAAGTATTGTCATACAGGTGTAGACAAGTCCCGGATTGCTGGAGTCCCCTCAGTGGAAGTTTGTATGAATTGTCATACGATTGCTCGTACAGATAGACCTGATATAATTAAGCTTTCCGAATATTATAAAAATAATAAGCCACTGGAATGGGTTCGTGTACATAAAGTTCCTGACTTTACCTATTTTAATCATAGCGTTCACGTAAACAAAGGGATTGATTGTATAAATTGCCATGGGGACGTTAAACAGATGGAAATTATTGCTCAGGTTAATTCGTTTACTATGGGAGCCTGTCTTGATTGTCACCGTAATCCAGCATCTAAAATTTTGAATTTTGAACAGGTACAGATTAGAAATAATATCAAAAAAGGTCCAGAAAACTGTTTTGCATGCCACAGATAAAACTTGTATTTCGATATTAAAACGAAATAAAATTTTAAACTAATGGAACAAATAAAACGAAAAAAGTTCTTTTATAATTTATTGTTGCTCCTTGTGGGACTTTATACTCTGATTAAATCCCCTTTTAAAACTTTGTTTTTGGGTAAATCAGAAAAAGTTATCAACCCAAATGATACAAATAATAATAGTAATGTTTTCCGATTAAATAAAAATGCAGTGAAAAGAAACTTAAATATTTAAAAAATGGGGAAAAAATTAAGTACCAATACTGAGAATAATCAACCGCCTCGTTTTTGGAGAGGGTTTAAAGAATTTAATAATGATGAAGAATTTATTAAAGCAAAAGCCAATGAATTTATAGACGAGAGTCTTCCAGAAAATGAAATTATGCCCGCTAATTTAGTTTCCCGACGTAAGTTTCTTGCTTTATTATCGGCTTCTGCAGCTTTTGTTGCAACGGGCTGTTCTGATTATAGAGACAAGGGTAAATTAGTCCCTTACAATAAACAACCAGAGGAAATTACCCTCGGAATTGCTAATTACTATGCATCAACTTGCACTGCCTGTTCTAATTATTGTGGTATATTAATAAAAACTCGGGAAGGAAGACCTATAAAAGTAGATGGGAACCCGGATCATCCAATAAACCAAGGGAAAATTTGTGTTAAAGGTCAGGCACATATATTTAATTTGTACGATCCAGAACGACTAAAAGAGCCTGCATTTATAACTGGTACCAGTGGGTATATGACAAATGTTAGCTGGAATGACGTTGATACTAAAATTGTGCAGGAACTTAAGAAAATTGTTTCTCAAGGAAAAGAAATAGCAATTATTACCCACAGTATTTATTCACCTACACAGGAAAAGCTTTTGCAAGAATTTTTAGATGTTTATAAAACTGCAAAAGTATATTCGTATGAACTATTTGATCAATCTACTGTATTAAGTGCATATAGGAAATCTTTTGGGATGTCTGATTTACCTGTAGTAAGATTGGAAAATGCTAAGATTGTCGTTTCGCTTGAATCGGATTTTTTAGGTACGGAGGGAAACATCCTCGATAACATTCGTAGGTATATCCAAGGGAGGAATATTATAGAACCTGCTAAGTTTAATAAGCTTTATGTTGTAGAGGGAAACGTTAGTCTAACTGGAGCTAATGCTGATGTAAGAATAAGACTTCGACCAGATGCAATTGAGGAATTTGTTTTGGCTTTACTAAATGAATTACTTATCAATAGAAACATTGCCCCAAAGTACAAAAATAATCAGGGAATTTTAGAAAAGGTAAACAAATATGCCCTTTCTCGTACAATTGAGAAATTTAAATTAGATAAGGATAAAATTAACAATTTAGTTGATGATCTTGTAACATATCGTGGTGAATCTTTTGTTTTAGGGGGGTATAAGTTGACTGAGTCTGCACATATTGCCATTAATCTCTTGAATGAAATTCTTGAAAATACTCGATTGTTTTCCGATGAAATGATATCATTGCCATATTTTCCGCTGGCTACAAGTGCAGAAATTGAAAGAGTGGTTACCACAATGAATTCAGGAATGGTTGGGGCAGTTATTCACTTTGACACTAATCCTGTTTTTCATTGGTCTCCTGAGTTAAATTATCCTGAAGCCTTGCAAAAGGTCCCTCTTGTTCTTACACTAACTGAAAGTTTAACAGAGACTGCAGTACTAAGCCATTATGTACTTCCTATTAGCCACACGTTTGAATCCTGGGGTGATTATATGGTAAGAAAAGGCATTTATAGTTTACAACAGCCTGTAATTAACCCTATTTATAACACCCGTCAAAAAGAAACAATACTTCTAAACTGGATCAGGAAAAACAAAAATTTCACAGAAGATATTTATTATTTATATATTAAAAATAACTGGGAAAAATTAATTTACCCCCAACAACAAACCGGGATAGATTTTAACAAATTCTGGACTTTGAGTCTTCATGATGGTGTATTTGTTACAAGGGTTTCAAAACAACCCACTCCTCAATATAATCAAGGAGCATTCACCTCAACAAAATTTAATGAAATTTCAAACGATGGATTTGTTTTAACTCTCCCCAGTAGCTATTTTGTAGGTGATGGGAGATTTGCAAACAACGGATGGCTTCAGGAAATACCTCACCCAATAACAAAAATTGTCTGGGATAATTATGCGGCTATTTCACCAGATACAGCTAAAAAACTTGGTTTGAATTCTAATGATAGAGTAGAAATTTCTGTGGAGGGTCGAAAATTAGTAGTTCCGGTTCTTTTACAACCCGGAATGTCAGACGATACTATATCGATTGAACTTGGCTATGGTAGAACAAAGTCTGGTATGATTGCTTCTGATGTTGGATTCAATGCGTGTTTATTGCTTTCTAAAAATCCCCGTTTGTCAAAATGGATATATGATAAAGTTAATATTACAAAAACAGACGGTACTTATAATCTGGTATCTACTCAGGAACATTACCCCATTGACGACCAAAGATTTAAAGATATTCAGCTAAAAAGAGAAATTATATTTGAGGGTACAGTTGACAAATACTTAGAAGACCCAGAATTTTTAAAAAAGGAAAAGAAACAAACACAACTATTTAGTATTACGCGGGAAGTAAAATACGAAGGATACAAATGGGGGATGACAATTGATCTTAATAAATGTATTGGTTGTGCTACTTGTGTTGCTGCTTGTAATGTTGAGAATAATATTCCTGTAGTTGGTAAAGATCAAGTAGAAAGAAACCGTGAAATGCATTGGATTAGAATTGATCGTTACTTTTCTGGGTCGCCTGAGGAGCCCCAAATCTCTTTCCAGCCGATGCTTTGTCAGCATTGTGATAATGCTCCCTGTGAAAATGTTTGTCCTGTTTCTGCTACAAATCATAGTCCTGATGGGTTAAACCAGATGGCATATAACAGGTGTGTGGGTACAAGGTATTGTTCAAACAACTGTCCTTATAAAGTAAGACGTTTCAATTATTATAACTTCAGGAATTATTTTGCCAATGGCTTGTTTGAAAAACAGCCAATCAATCTGCTTTATAATCCTGAAGTTACAGTTAGATCTCGTGGTGTCATGGAAAAGTGTACTTTTTGTATTCAAAGAATTATGGAAGAACGTCAGCACGCTATTGAACAAAACAGACCTGTTAACGGCGAGAATGTAAAAACAGCATGCCAGGAAGCTTGTCCATCTAATGCTATTGTATTTGGTGATATTAATAACCAGCAATCGGAAGTTGCTAAACTCAGAAATCATAATTTGGGTTATTTTGTACTTGAAGAAATTAACATCAAACCCAATGTAACATATCTTACTAAACTTAGAAACATTAAAGCGGAGAATTAATGTGACTGCAATAGATTACAGAGAAGAAATTCCGGTGGTGGAAGGCAATCCACCTGCTGCAATGATAGATGAGGTTGTTTCAGCCCCACTTGACCGAAAACCTTCAAAAATATGGTATCTCTTATTTACAATTACCACTAGTATGGTTTTTGTAGGAATTGTAGCCCTGTTTTATACATTTTACGAAGGTATTGGGGTTTGGGGCAATAACAATCCGGTAGGTTGGGGATTTGACATTGTAAATTTTGTTTTTTGGGTTGGCATTGGGCACGCGGGGACTTTAATCAGTGCAATACTTTTTCTTTTGAGGCAAAGATGGCGTACAGGTATTGCAAGATTTGCAGAAGCTATGACTATCTTTGCTGTAATTTGTGCGGGTCTTTTCCCCGCTATTCATACGGGCAGACCGTGGCTTGATGGGTATCTGTTTCCGTATCCTAACTCTCACCACCTCTGGGTAAACTTTATGTCACCATTGTTATGGGATGTGTTTGCTGTTTCTACATATTTTACTGTGTCATTAATATTCTGGTATATAGGTTTAATTCCCGATTTTGCAACCCTTAGAGATAGAACAAATAAGAAGCTAAAGAAAGCAATATATTCAATTTTGAGCTTAGGTTGGAGACATAGTTCGCGGCATTGGCAACATTATGAAAAAGCATATATGATACTTGCAGGGTTTGCTACACCTTTGGTTCTTTCTGTGCATACAATAGTTAGTTTTGATTTTGCTGTTTCAGTTATCCCCGGCTGGCATACAACTATATTTCCACCTTATTTTGTGGCAGGAGCTGTTTTCTCAGGCTTTGCTATGGTTCAGAATGTCCTAATTTTTGTTAGAGGTGCATTTAATCTTAAGCACATCATAACATTAAATCATCTTGAAAAAATGAATCAGGTTATGATTGTCGTGGGTATGATAGTTGGCTATGCTTATGGAATGGAATTTTTTATTGCTTGGTATAGTGGAAACCAATTTGAGTTATTCACATTTATAAATAGAGCGCTGGGACCTTATGCTTGGGCATACTGGATTATGGTTAGCTGTAATGTTTTGTTCCCGCAACTTTTTTGGTTTAGAAAAATTAGACGAAACATAATCTTTATGTTTATTATAGGTGTTATTGTTAATATTGGGATGTGGTTTGAAAGATTTGTAATCATTGTTACATCCCTCTCCAGGGATTTTTTACCTTCAAGCTGGGGTATGTATACTCCGACAATTTATGATGTTGCTATTCTCATTTTTTCATTTGGATTGTTTTTCAGCCTGATATTACTATTTATAAGAGGTTTACCAGTAGTATCAATTTCAGAAGTCAAGGCTGTAATTAAAGGTGCACAGCCTGCACACTCAGGGGGTCACAGATGAGTACGAAAGTACATTCAGTAACAGGGGTTTTTAATACACCAACCGAGATTTTGCACGCAGCCGAAGAGGTACAAAAAGCAGGGTACACAATGTTTGATGTTAATACACCTTACCCTGTTCACGGTATTGAACGTGCAATGAAACTTAAGCCTTCGAAATTAGGATATGTAACATTTTTTGTAGGTGTTGGTGGTGCATTGTTTGCGTTCCTTTTTATGACCTGGGTCTCAGTATATAATTATCCACTGGTAATTGGTGGCAAACCATTTTTTACTTGGCCAGCATTTATACCAATCACATTTGAGGTTACTGTTCTTTCTGCCTCAATTGCTACTGTATTAACTATGCTGTTTGTAATGTTTAGATTTCCAAATATTTCTAATCCGCTACATGATACCAATTATATGAAACGGGTCTCTTCAGATAAATTTGGAATTATGATAAGTTCGTTAGACCCCAAATTTGATGAGGTTTCGGTATCGGAATTTTTGTTGAAGCTTGGTGCTAAAGATATAGAACTAATTTATTATCCAGAGAATATAAAAATCAAAGTTTTTGAACCTAAATTTATCATCTTTCTTTTATTAATAGGTGTTATTACATCTGGAGCTACTTATTTTATATTAAACAAATTAATGTATGTGCAGCCTTTTAGCTGGATGTCTGAACAAAATAAAGTTTTGCCGCAAACCAAAAGTGATTTCTGGCCCGATGGTTTTTCCAATAGGACTCCGGTTCCTGGTACTGTATCGCGTAATTATATAGGATATGAATTTAAGGGGAAACCCGATTCTGTTATATATGGGCTTTCTAATCCGTTGCCTTTTAATGCTAAAATAGTTGAGCTTGGAAAACAAAAGTACAATACTTTCTGCAGCCCCTGTCATGGGTATTTTGGAAAAGGGGATAGTCGTTTAAGAAATCAGTTTCCAACTCCCCCTACCTTGTTAAGCGACAGGGTAAAAAAATGGGCAGATGGAAACATTTTTCATGTAATTACGAATGGTCAAAATGTGATGCCTTCCTATGCAAAACAAATTTCTGTTGAGGATAGATGGGCTATAGTGCACTATATAAGAGTCTTACAAAGAGCTCAGGACGCTAAGGATACAGATCTGGAAAATACTGCCAAGTAAAACTAATATAAAAAACAAATGGAATATACTAAAAAAGAATTACCAAAGAGAGTTTTTCAGGTGGGTCTCATTTTTACAGTTGTAGGATTGTTATTTATAGGAATTTCTTATGGGTTTAATTATCATAGGGCATTGTTCAATAACCTTATTGGGTTTGTTTTTGCTGCAGGGGTAAGTATTGGTGCACTTGTTTTAGTTGCTCTTGAATATCTTGCAGGAGCTACCTGGAGTGTTCCCTCTCGCCGCGTGAGCGAGTTTCTAGCGGCAGGATTGCCATTTGTTTTTATTTTGGCATTACCATTGTTATTTAATTTAAATGAGGTGTTTCATTGGGCTCATATTGATCCAAATACTGATGAATTAATAAGACATAAAAGTCCTTACCTAAATGAAGAGTTTTTTATTCTCAGATTAATTGTGGTTTTAGGAGTCTTCTATTTATTTTATTTCCTTTTCATCAAAAATTCTCGTAAACAGGATGAATCTGGAGATCAAAAACTCACAAGGAATAACATAAAGCTTTCAGCTCCATTTATGATTTTTGCTGGTATTGGAATATCTCTTATTGCTATTGACTGGCTAATGAGTCTTGAGCCTCATTGGTATTCTACAATATTTGGTATTTATTATATATCTACTACTTTGCTTGCAGGACTTGCGGCAACAACCTTTACTGTAGTGTTGCTAAAGGAAAATGGATATTTACATCCGAGAATGACCTCAGACCATTATTATTCTTTTGGTGCACTTTTATTTGGTATAACTAATTTTTGGGCATATATTGCATTCAGTCAATTTCTTTTAATTTGGTATGCAAATATACCGGAAGAAACAAGTTGGTTTATGATGAGATGGGTTGGGGGGTGGAAATATGTTTCAATATTACTTATAATAATAAAATTCGCAATTCCTTATCTTGGTTTATTAACATATCCTTCCAAAACTAATCCTAAAAGGCTTCTAATTGTTTCTGCAATTATTTTATTTGCTCATTTATTTGATATGTATTGGCTTGTTATGCCAACTTATAGTAGAACCATTGTTTTTGGAATTTATGAATTAGCATTTCCTGTCTTCATAGTGGGAATCTATGTGTTGTTATTTTATTTTCTATCAAAGAAACAGAATCTTGTTTCGATTAATGATCCAAAACTTGAAAGGGGTTTGGATTTTCATTTATAAAAATATTTCTATTGAATTATGATAGGTGAAAAAGACTTAATAAATCTTGAGTTAAATAAAAAACTGGATGTTCTCTTAAGAGGTTATGGAGTATTATATATTCTGGTGCTCGCTTTGATGATAGCTTTAGGTTGGGAATACTTAAATAACCTGGAATATTTTACCAGAATAAAATTTAATGCTTTTCCTAATCAGGAAATTGATACTACTAAAAACGATCTCCCTCTTATTAAAGGTAGTGTTACGCCGCCTGTTAATCTTCGTGAGCAAATAATACCAACGTCTGAAAGAATAACAAAAGGCAAAACACTTTTTGAAATGAATTGCGTAAGTTGTCATGGAGTTGAAGGTAGGGGAGATGGAGTAGCAGGCAAAAATCTTAATCCACCGCCAAGAAATTTTCATCAACTAACAGGATGGACTAATGGACCCGAATTTACCAAGATGTATAAAACTTTACAAGAAGGTATTGTTTCTAGGGGTATGGCTTCCTATTCGAATTTATCCCCTGAAGATAGAATCGCACTTATTCATTATATTAGAACTTTTGCAGAATACCCCAAAATTACAGATACAGAAGTAAAAGAAGTTGATAGAACCTATGGATTATCTTCTGGGATTAAACAACCAAATCAAATACCTATAAGTTTAGCAGTGGAGAAAATGATTGTAGATATTTCAGACAAGCAATATAAAATTGATTCAGTTGTCAATCTCCTTCGTAACGATAATTCAGAAGCAGCAAAAGTAATTAGACAATTTTCAAACGACCTGAATAAATTTGTAATAAGCCTCTTTCATTATACTCGATGGAATGAAAATGAAACAAATTTTGTTAATTTTATTACGGTAGACCCTAAAAGTAAAGGTGTAAGACCAGGAGTCTTTATAACTTTAACAAAACCGGAGCTTTTGATGGTGTTCAATTATTTAAAACAGCTAATATAAAAACTAAGATGCTAAAAAGTATAAAAGTTATATTGGTTCTTATATTAATCTTGTTCTTGAATGCAGGAGCAGAAGAAAAGAAAAAATCAGAAGTTGGTATTGATGAAAAATTAGGTGAATATGTAAAATCAGATTTGCGTTTATATGATGAATATGGGCAAACTATTTTATTAAGTGATTTGCTTAAGGAGCAAAAGCCTGTAATTTTAAACTTTGTTTATTACAGATGCCCCGGTATTTGCAGTCCTTTATTGACTAACCTGGCAAAGACTCTTGATGAGATGGATATTCAAGTGGGGAAAGACTTCAGAGTAATAACAGTGAGCTTTGACTTTAATGAGTCATATGTTGTAGCTTCGGAGAAAAAAAAGAATTACTTTAATCTTTTTAAAAAAAAATCCCCCTCAGTTGATGCGTGGAAATTTCTAACAGGTGATAGTTTAAATATTGCTGAACTAACAGATGCTGTAGGGTTTAGATATATCAAAACAGGCGATGATTTTATACATCCGGGTGTAATTGTTGTATTATCTCCAGAACAAAAAATTACTCGTTATATTTATGGAACGGAATTTCTTCCCTTTGATGTAAAATTAGCTCTTATGGAAGCCTCAAGAGGAGAAATTGGTTCTACGATTTCCAGGATAGTAAGTCTTTGTTACAGTTATGACGCTGAAGGGAAAAAATATGTTTTGAATATAACAAGAATTAGTGGCGCTGTAATCCTTATGGCATTAATGGTTTTCGGAATATCTCTATTTGTAGTGAAAAAAGCAAAAAGTAAAAGTTAAAAGAATAATGAAAGAATCATATCTTAAATATCAGGGTAAACATAAAGGGCTTCTGGGGTGGTTACTTACAACAGACCATAAAAGAATAGGTTTACTGTATCTTATATCTATGCTTACCTTTTTTCTTGTTGGCGTTACCTTTGGTGTGTTGATGAAGCTCGAAATGCTAACACCAGGTAGGACAATTATGGGTCCTGAAACTTATAATTCACTCTTTACCCTTCATGGGGTCATAATGATTTTTCTTTTTATAATTCCCGGAGTTCCGGCAGTCTTTGGAAATTTTTTTCTCCCCATCCAGCTTGGTGCAAAAGATGTTGCTTTTCCCAGGTTGAATCTATTATCCTGGTATCTCTACATTATTGGTGCAGTTATGGTTCTTGCTTCGCTTGTTTTTAGTGGGGGGCCAATTGATACAGGTTGGACATTCTATGTACCATACAGTATTCGTACAGCTTCTAATGTTTCAATGGCAGTGCTTGCTGCATTTGTTCTTGGATTTTCTTCTATCTTAACTGGTTTAAATTTTATTGTAACTATTCATAGGCTGCGTGCTCCTGGAATGGGTTGGTTTAAAATGCCTCTTTTTGCATGGGGTTTATACTCAACTGCTTGGATTCAATTACTGGCTACGCCTGTATTAGGAATTACTCTACTTTTGATTTTTCTTGAACGCACTTTTGGTATTGGAATCTTTGACCCGACACTTGGAGGTGACCCATTACTATATCAACACCTTTTCTGGATATATTCCCACCCTGCGGTTTATATTATGATTTTGCCCGCAATGGGTGTGGTCTCAGAAATCATACCTACTTTTGCTAAAAAAAATATCTTTGGATATACACCAATTGCTATGTCAAGCTTAGCAATTGCTTTTGTTGGTTATCTTGTATGGGGACATCATATGTTTTCCAGTGGAATCAGTGATACTTCAAGAGTTATTTTTTCATTACTAACTTTTCTTGTTGCAATTCCATCTGGAGTAAAAGTTTTTAACTGGGTAGCAACCCTTTACAAAGGTTCAATTGATTTTCGTGTACCACTTTTATTTGTTATGGTGTTTATGGTTGTTTTTTCTATTGGGGGGTTAACTGGTCTTGTATTGGGTTCTCTTAATACTGATATTCATGTTACGGATACGTATTTTGTTGTTGCACATTTCCATTATGTTATGTTTGGCGGGATGGGAACGATATTTTTTGCGGCATTACATTATTGGTTCCCAAAGATGTTTGGTAGAATGTATAATGAAAAAGTTGCAATGTGGGGAGCAGGAATTTTCGCAATAGGATTTAATCTCCTTTATTTTCCAATGTTTATCCTTGGGTATATGGGTATGCCACGACGTTATTATGATTATTTACCAGAACTTCATAACTTACACTTAATCTCAACAATTGGTTCCTGGGTTCTTGTTACAGGAATTATCATTATTGTGGTAAATCTTGTACGTGGATTGTTTAGTAAGGAATTAGCACCAGCAAATCCGTGGGGGGGGACCACTTTAGAATGGACTATACCGTCACCCCCACCACATGAAAACTTTGATAAGATTCCTGTTGTAACGAAAGGTCCTTATGTGCATGAAGGAACTATTACTACTGGGGAATCACAATCTATTGTTTTAGAAAACTAACAACTTTATTTCAATATGGATAATAATACTGTAGCAATGGAAATTCATCGTGATGACACAGGCTCTAAAATGGGAATGTGGTTATTTCTGTTAACAGAATTATTGTTGTTCGGCGGTATGTTCTTGCTATATGCAAGCTATCGATTTATTTATTCAGACAATTTTAAAGTGGCTGCAGGAAGGCTGGATGTTACAGTCGGAACAGTTAATACCATCATTCTTCTAACAAGTAGTTTAACGGTAGCACTATCCTTGGCTGCTATTCGAAATAAGCAAAAAATATTTAGTCTCTATCTCTTACTATTTACTATAGTATGTGGAGGTGCTTTTCTTGTAAATAAATATTTTGAATGGAGTACGAAGATACATCATGGTATTTATCCTAAGGGTCCTGAAATGGCGAATCTTAGTGACGGCGAAGTCCTTTTCTATGGTTTATATTACACAATGACTGGACTCCATGCTTTACACGTATTGGTTGGATTAATTTTCCTTGCTATAGTTTTTTATCTTGTGTATAAAGACCGAATTACTTATGACAATAGCCAAAAACTTGAGAACGCCGGGCTTTATTGGCACCTTGTTGATATTATATGGATTTTTTTGTTTCCACTTTTTTATTTAATACATTAATATGATAATAAAACAGATAATATGAATAATCATATTACACATACGGCTGAAAATTATGGACTCTACATTGCAGTTTGGCTTGGTCTTGTTTCTTTAACACTAATAACGGTTGCACTGGCTGGATTTAATCTGTTGTATCTGACCGTTGTTACAGCATTGGCAATTGCAATTGTGAAGTCCTTACTGGTAGTAAATTACTTTATGCATGTAAAAACCGATTCGCCAGTCTTTAAAATTTTTATTGGAGTGAGTTTAGCTACTTTTGTAATTATGGTAATATTAACATTTTTTGATATAACTTTTAGAGTCCCCGTAAAATGAGAGAAAATATTACAACTCAAACGGATACCACATTTTTTATAATTGTAGGTATTTCTATTATACTACTTTTAATTGTTACTGTTAGTATGATTTACTTTGTAATTCGATATAATAAGAGAAAAAATCCACAGGCATCTAATATTTCGGGTAATACTAAGTTAGAAATTCTATGGACTGCTATTCCAACATTGCTGGTGCTCGGGATGTTTTTCTCTGGATATGTTGGATTCAAAAATTTAAGGACTCCTCCTGATGATGCTTTTGTTGTCAAGGTTACAGGCAGAATGTGGGTCTGGAGTTTTGAATATGAAAATGGTAAAAAGTCTGATACACTATATGTACCGCTATCCAAACCTATTAAGGTCCTAATAACCTCAAATGATGTGAACCATAGTTTTTATCTACCAGATTTCCGTGTTAAAGAAGATGCTATTCCTGGTAGAACAAATATGCTTTGGTTTAAACCACAACAGGTTGGCATTTATAATATTGCTTGTGCTGAATATTGTGGCTTAAATCATTATAATATGTATGCAAAACTCGTTGTAATGGATGATACAGACTTTCAAAAATGGTATCTTAGTATGCCAGATACTGTAAATAAAACCAATCCATAAAATCCGGACAGATGATAGGAGAAAACACATATAATTCCTTTTTTGCTTCCTTAAGGATTATATCGCTTACGGAAAGGATTTCCATTCTCCTTGAGTTAATAAAGATTCGAATAACTATACTTGTTGTATTAACAACTGTCTTAGGGTATTTATTGTCAGCCCAATCCTTCGAGCTTAATTTTATTTTTGTAACACTTGGAATTTTTCTTCTTGCTTGTGGAGCTTCTGTTTTAAATCATTTTCAGGAGAGAGAAAGTGATTTACTTATGAACAGAACTAAAAGACGCCCCATACCTGCTCAGAAAGTGCAAGCAAAAACGGTTTTTGTTATAGCACTTGCTTTTATCCTCATAGGTTCTTTTGTTTTAATTTTACTTGTAAATCTGGAGGCTTTTGGAATAGGGTTTATTACTTTGATTTGGTATAACTTTGTTTATACCCCATTAAAGAAAAGAACTATCTGGGCAATTGTCCCAGGTTCATTCGTGGGAGCCCTGCCCCCTCTGGCTGGCTATTTTGCAAATCAGGAAGTAACTCCTGGCTGGCAAATTATTGTAGTTGCAACATATCTTTTTATATGGCAAATACCCCACTTCTGGATTTTACTTTTGAAATATGGTAAGGATTATAAAAGAGCAAATTTCCCTGTAATTACTGACTACTATTCCTCTCATACAATTAAATATGTCTCGGCAATATTATCAGTTTTGAGCATTTTATTAGCATCAGTCGCCTCGCTGTTTTTATTAGACTTTATGGCCCTTTTGATTGTGTTGTATATAACTGCAAGTCTGGCTATTTATGTCATTACTAACTTTTTGAAAAAAGAACTTTCTGAGAAGTCACTTACAATTTGTTTTATCACAATTAACTTTTTTACGCTTATATTTATTTTATTGGTTTCATTAGATAAAATATTAGGTAAAATTTAAAATTTGAAATTATGAATTTCCTTGAAAAATTTGTTTTACCTCCCACTCCTGAACATGCTGCTTTGCTTAATGTTATTCAGGTACTTGCAATGTTAATGTTTATTCCTTACAGTGGGATGATTACGGGCGGCTTGATTTTATCTCTTGTTTTAGAAAGAAAAAGTAACATAAATTCTCTAAAAAATCAATTTTCTTTTGATATAATTCAAAAATTTTTATTAAATAAAAAAATTGGTTATACACTTGGAGTTATTCCTTTGATTACTATTGTATTGGTGTATTTTCAATTTCTTTATGGTAATACAATAGTTAGTCTTAATTTAATGATATTGGCTACTATGTTATTCATAGTTGGGTTTATTTTTATGTATAAGTATGTCAATCGACGAAGACTTTTTGAACTGCTTAAAGAAAAATCTTTTGACGATAGTTTTACAAATAAATTCCTGGAAGAATTTAATAAAATTTCTGCTGGGGAAGTAAGTCAACGGGCTGGTATTATTGCAATTACTTTAATTCTTCTAGGACTCTTTCTTTTTGTGGGAAGTATTACTATTGCAGCTAATCCCTTAAAATGGAAATCAATCCAAAACATTGGTGGATTTTTAATCGATGGGGAAATATGGTTAAATTTTTTGTTCTACATTCTTATTGCGTTGACTATTTCTACTTCTGCAATATTATATTTCTTCCTTGTCTGGCAAGGAGGAATTAAAAATAGGACGTTGGAATATCTTGAGTACGTAAAATTATTTGCAAGCAAACTGGGACTGTTTCTAACTTTAATCACCCCCATATTTATTTTTCTTGGATTGTTACTTTTACCACAGCCTTCACTTTCTCCTATAATATATATTTTAACTTTTATCATTTTTGCTGTAATTATTATTTTAAGCAATTTATACTATCAAATGCTTAGAACATCAGTTTCAGGACTTGCAGCAGGAATTTTCTTTACCGTATTTGTTCTCTTAAGTTTCTTGATTGTGAAAGACCAGTTAGTATTTGGGAATGCAATTAAACCACATCTAACTTCAATTGTATTTGTAAAAGCTGAAGAGTTAGCTAAAGAAAGAGAGGCTAACATTACTACTGCTTCTGGAATTGATGCTGAAAAAATCTTTAATGAAAAATGTAGTGCCTGTCATAAATTTGATGTAAAAGTAGTAGGTCCCCCATATAATGAAACTGTTCCTAAATATAATGGTGATATAAAAAAGCTTGCGAGCTATATATATACCCCTCAAAAAATTAACCCTGAATACCCACCAATGCCAAACCAGGGCTTAAAACAAAAAGAAGCAGAAGCTATGGCTAAATGGTTAATTGATAAGGTTGGTAAGAAATAAAACTATTTTTCTTGCTTACTTAATTCTATTGAATTGTTATCAGGAGTTATTAGACTCATTTTTAAATTGTGGTCAAATAGATAAATTTTGAAATCTCCCGTAATCTGCATAACTGGATGAAAAGCTTCAAGAATTAACGTATCTGCACTTGATTTCAATTTGTAGGCAAACCTAAAAGTATCATTTGAATGTCCATGTACAGTTGCTGTATTAATAATAGAATCTTTTGTGAAGATATATCTGATTTCTGCAAACCCTCTTGATCGTCCGGGGAGCGAATCTGTAAACCAGGTGCCAAGAATAGCTGACTGTCTATCGTATTTACAATTGCTTAATAATAAAACTAAACTTATGTAAAGTAATATAATGTTTAACAGTCGCTTTAATAAAATGTTCTTTAAAAGCAAATTACAGTTCTTTAATTGAAATTCTCTTTTTTAGCTGAGAAATGTGCCAGGTAATGTTAATTTCTTTTGGACAGGCTTCGATACAGTTGAATATAGTATGACAACGCCAGATACCATCAGAATTATCAATAATTTCAAGACGTTCGTCACCAGCTTCATCTCTAGTATCAAAGGCAAATCTATAAACTTTCAATAAGGCAGCAGGACCAATATAATTCTCATTTGTCCATGTAGAAGGACAACTTGTAGTACAGCATCCACACAGAATACACTTTGCTGATTCAAAAAGTTTTTCAGCATCTTCGTTTGATTGTAAGCGTTCACTATCAGGAGGTGGAGGGGTCTTTGTTATCAAATAAGGCTTAATTATTTCATATTTTTGGAAAAAGCTTGTCATATCAACTACAAGATCCTTTATAATAGGTAGGGAAGGGAGCGGTTCTATTGTAATTGTATCTTTGAAATTCAAATCTTTTAATAAGATTGAACAGGCAAGTCTATTTTTACCATTGATCTTCATACCATCGCTCCCGCAGATGCCGTGTGCACAGGATCTCCTAAATGTGAGAGTTCCATCATACTTCCACTTGATTTCATGGAGAATGTCAAGTATTCTCATATCAGGCGAAACATCAGGGAGAACATAATCCTGATAATATGGTTTAAGGTCTTTTTCCGGATTGTATCTTAATATTCTTACTTTCAGTTCCATTTTTAATAAAAATTTGTGATTTAAGAATATTGAATCTATACTACTATTGTTTAGTTATCAATATTTCCGTTCCATTGGTTGGTACTTGGTAATTGTAACAGGTTTATACCGAATTTCAGGTTCGCGACCTTCATTATTATATATAAATGTATGTTTCAACCAATTATTGTCATCACGGTTTGGGAAATCTTCTCTTGTATGAGCACCTCGACTTTCAGTCCTGTTTAAAGCACTATATGCAGTTACTTCGGCGTTAATTAATAGATTTTCAAGTTCTATTGCTTCCATTAGTTCGGTATTAAATACAGTACCCTTATCCTGAATAGAAATATTATTATATTTTTCTTTAAGCTCTTTAATCTCTGCTAATAAGTCCTTCAAATCAGCTTCATTTCTAAATATGCCGCATTTATCCATCATTATTTCCTGTAACCGTGTCCTGATAGAAAAGACTTTTTCTGAACCACTACTATTAATGATACGGTTTATTGTTTCCTTAGCCTTATCAGCAACCGAGGGACTTATATCCGAATAATCAGCAGTTTTAACAAATTCAGCCATTTTTTTCCCGCCTCTCCTGCCAAAAACTACAAGATCAAGTAAAGAATTTGTCCCCAATCTATTTGCTCCATGAACAGAAACACACGCGCATTCTCCAGCTGCATATAAACCTTTTACTATATCACCCTTTTCGTTGAGCAAAACCTCAGCATCTACATTGGTTGGTATACCACCCATGGCATAATGGGCAGTAGGTTGGATAGGAATAGGTTCTTTTGTTGGTTCAACCCCAAGATAGGTGCGTGCGAAGCCTGTTATTTCCGGAAGTTTTTCATCTATGACCTTTTTACCAAGATGTGACACATCAAGATGTACATAGTAAGTTCCATCACTTCCGAGAAATCCTCTCCCTTCTCTTATTTCGGTGATTATTGCTCTTGAAATCATATCCCTTGGTGCAAGGTCCATAACAGACGGGGCATATCGAGCCATAAACCGTTCACCATCTTTGTTCTTCAATATCCCACCTTCACCTCTTGCAGCTTCTGAAACAAGAATTCCAAGCCGCCATAATCCTGTTGGGTGAAATTGGAAAAATTCCATATCTTCAAGTGGGAGTCCGGCTTTATAAGTAAGAGCGGTTCCGTCACCTGTGCCAACATGAGCATTTGATGTTATTCTGTATGTACGGCCATATCCACCTGTTGCTAACATCACGGCTTTAGTTCTAAAAATAATAACTTCTCCTGTAGCAATATCAAATGCAGTAACACCTTTACAAACACCATCTTCTACTATCAAATCAGTTACAAAGTACTCTGAATAAAAACTAACATTGTTCTTTATACAGTTTTCATAAAGTGTTTGAAGCATTACATGACCTGTTCTATCAGCTGAGTAACAGGCTCTCATTACCGGCACACGTTTGCCGTAAGGGTTAGACGGATCTACAGGTTTAGTATGTCCACCAAATCGTCGTTGAGCAATTTTGCCTTCTGCATTTCGAGAAAAGGGCAAACCCATATGCTCAAGCTCAATGATTGCACGAATCGCATCCTGACACATAACCTCAATAGCATCCTGATCTCCGAGATAGTCGCTACCTTTGACAGTATCAAAGACATGATTTTCCCAACTGTCTTCTTCCATATTACCAAGTGCCGCACACACTCCTCCCTGGGCTGTTCCAGTATGAGAACGGGGAGGAAAAACTTTTGAAATAACAGCGCAGGTATACTCTTTTGGGATTTCTACTGCGGCACGAAGACCCGCTCCTCCTGCACCGATAATTACTACATCGTAATTCTTTATCATATTTGTAAAATAATTATTATATGTTGTATATTAAAGATAAATTCTATTACACTATTTAATCCATAGAAAGTATAGCCTTTTCAAGTTCTTTTCTCTTTTCAATGTCAGATTTCTCGTAGAGATATTTGTATTTGAGTTCTATTAAATAAAGTAAAGCTTCAGTTTTCTTATCTTCTTGAACTGCTATCATACCAAGACAGTATAGTAAATCTACATCTGTTGCATAATAGTCGTCTTTATCTCTAACATGTTGTAAATAGTATTTTGCTTCTGGATATTTCCTCTTTGAATAATAGATGACACCAAGTCTAATATATGCCTCGTAATAAGAACTATCCCTACGGATTAGTTTTTTGTATTCACTAATTGCTCTGTCTTGTTTTCCCCATTTTTCAAGTGCTAGAGCTATGTTGTAATAAATACCATAATTACTGGTATCAAATGATAATAATCTTTCATATAAAGCAATAGCCTTTTCATACTCTTTATTCGAAATGTATGCATCAGCAAAAGTATATGATAGCGAGTTAATAAGACTATCTGCAGTCTGAAACTGATTCTTAATTCTTTTATAAAGAATCTCAGCTTTGTGGTAATTTTCCGTATATAGGTAAAGTTCAAAGAGTTCTTTGTAAGGTGTAAAAACATCAGGTTTTAAATCTATACAAATTGTAAAAAATTGCTCTGTTTTTTTTAGATGGATACGATTAAGAGAATCTTTCTGGATTATAAGTGTATCGGTATGCATAAGGGAGTCAAGATTCTTTGAAGAGTACCAGGAATAAAATAGTTTAGATTTGTAAGACCGAGCAACTTTAAGATTGGTTGTATAAATATTATCAATTTTGCGTTTTAAAGATTCTTCATCTTCAATGTCTTCTAACTTTTTAAAATCAATCTGGGAGATGATTCTCTTTAGAGTATTGATTGCAATTGCAAAGTTAAGATTTCCGTAAAAACCGTAACTATAAGTAGTAATACCAACAACTTCACCTTTTGAATTAATTAAAGCTCCACCACTATTACCAGGTGAGATTGCTGCTGTGATTTGAATTACTTTATCGAAAGTGTTTTCTGTAGTAGTCCATGTATCAGGGTCATTAAAACTAACTTTCTCATTTTCTCTGATTGCAGCAACTATCCCTTGGCTGAGTGTATATTCAAAACCAAGTGGACTACCTATTGCATAAACATTATTACCTGTTTTCAAATCGTCAGAGTTACCCAATTTGACAGAAGGAAATTCGATTTCTTTGTCATCTATAATTTTAAGAATAGCAATATCATTTTTTTCTTCAATAAAAAGTAAAATAGTGTTGTAAAACTTCCCGGTACTCGTTTTTACAAATAAACTGTCATAGCCCGCAACAACGTGAAAATTAGTTGCTACTAATCCTTCAGGAGCAAAAATAAAACCCGATCCGCTCAATAATACCGTATCTTTGTTAGTTGAAGTCCATTTTGAATAATCATAGAAATCACTTGTAAAATACCAGATAGATACAATTGCTGGTTTATTACGTTCCATAATCTCTTCGGGTGTTAGATCCTGTAAAGGAGGCTGGTTGTTTTGAGCAAAGAGTGGTAAATAAAGAATTAGTGATATTAATAAAGAAAGTCTTGACATTAAAAAATTAAACAAGTATTTATTTATGTTTCCAGTTAGGTTTTCGTTTTTCTACAAAAGCTTTCATCCCTTCAAATTTATCTTCTGTAGAAAAAAGGAAATAAAAGTTTTTTCGTTCAAATTCAATACCTTCTTCAATAGTAGTATCAAATGACTTAAGGATGCATTCTTTTGCAAGTCTGACGGCGACTGAAGGTTTTTGGGCTATTTCCTTTGCCAGTGAAATTGCCTCATTAAGACATTGAGATACAGGAACAACTTTTGTGACCAATCCAGCCTCGAACATTTCACGGGAGGTGTAAAATTTGCCAGTCAATATCATTTCCATAGCTCTTGCTTTTCCTATGGCTCTCGTTAGCCTTTGTGTACCACCAGCACCAGGAATCACACCAAGATTGATTTCAGGTTGTCCAAATTTTGCATCTTCACCTGCGATTATCATATCACAAAGCATTGCGAGTTCACATCCCCCGCCCAAAGCATAACCATTTACAGCTGCTACAATAGGTTTCTTGATTTTTCTAATTCTATCCCAGCAGTCAAATTGATTTGCTAAATACATTTCAACAGAATTTAACTCAGCCATCTCTTTAATATCAGCCCCTGCTGCAAAGGCTTTCTCGCTACCTGTGATTATGCTACAACCTATAGTCGACTCTGTATCAATATTCTCAAGCAACTGTGCTAACTCACACATCAATTCAGGATTAAGAGCATTCAAGACATCGGGCCTATTAAGCCTGATAAGTGCTACCTTCAGGTAATTTTCATTTTCTATTAGTTCAAAAGTAATAAATTTGAAGGTACGTTTTTCCATATCTTTTAGTTCTTAAATTAAAAGAAATACATTACTATAACAATGACAAATTAATGATGGAGCAATGTGCAATCCTGAAACGAAAACCTCGCTGGAGACAGAAAAGGGGGTATTATAGAAAAAACTCCTGCCCTTAAAAGAAACAAGACTGCAGGAGTTAAAAATTTTTATTTGTAGTATTGTTTTATTTCAACAATAGCATCTTCTTAGTTTGCATAAAGTTGTTAGCAGTCATAGTATAAAAATATATTCCACTAGGTAAGCCTTGTCCATCAAATTTGACTCTATAAGTTCTGCCATTTAGAAATTCATCTACAAGTGTGGAAATTTTTCTACCGTTAATATCAAAAACTTCAATAACAACATAAGTATTTTTAGGTACATCAAATTCAATATTAGTAATAGGATTAAATGGATTCGGGTAATTTTGGTATAGCTTAAAGCTTTCAGGAAAGGCATTACTTGTCTGTTGTATGTTTACAGTTAAACTTTGAAACTTTAAAATGTAAGCATCTCCATATATATTACCACCACTGAAGGTCCCCTGGTAATATGCTACACCCTGGGCAAGTGTAGGGAAGTTGTTAGATTTTGAGTAACCGCTTACAAATAAATTACCATTTGTTGCTGTTTTAATTGATAAACCATAGTCTTCATTATTTCCTCCATAATAAGTTGACCAGTATAAGCTGTTATTGGAGCTAAAAGATGCAAGAAAAAGATCCGAAGTTCCTCCTCCCCTTACAGCTTGAAAATAAGCACCTCCACCTGGATTGAAAAGTGGGAAATCGTCAGAACTTGTACGTCCAGTTAAAAAAATGTTGCCTTCATTGTCTGAACAAATAGAGAAGCCAGTATCCCATCCTGTTCCGCTGAAAAATGTTGCCCAAAGACGAACGCCACTGTTGGAGAATTTGAGGATATAAGCCGCTCCTGCTGCATTATTTGTTCCTTGAAAGTAGGTACCACCTCCAGGATTATATACAGGAAAATCGGAAGAAATTGTTTCTCCTGTTACATATATGTTTCCTGAAGGGTCAGCCGCAATTGCCATACCACCATAGTCGTCTCCACTCCCCCCATAGTAGGTTGCCCAAAGTCTTATACCAGTATTATTAAATTTAAGTATAACTACATCATATCCCCCCAGTTGGGAACCTTGAAAATAAGCACCCCCACCTGGATTATAAGTGGGAAAGTTTGTTGAATGTGTATTTGCTGTAATAAATAAATTACCATTACCATCAATAGCGAGATAACCACCTATCTCTGCTTCATAATTGTTCCCCCCGTAATATGTTGCCCATTGTAATATTCCACCGTTAGTAAACTTCAAGATAAAAATATCTGTTTCTCCTGCATTATTGGCTTGAAAATAAGCACCCCCACCTGGATTTCTAACATCCATATTGGTTGAGTTTGTATATCCTACTACAAAAATATTCCCTCCAAAGTCAGGAGCAAGAGCATAAGGAAGTTCATTTCCATTTCCTCCATAATAGGTAGCCCAGAGGCGAACTCCCGTGTTGGTAAATTTCAACATAAATGCATCTGTGTAATTACCACCTCCGAGCCCTTTAAAATAAGCTCCACCACCAGGATTGTAAACAGGGAAATCAGGAGAACTGGTCCAACCAGTCACAAAAATGTTTCCAGCCCCATCTGTAGAAATTGATGTGCCTTCATCAATCCATGTCCCTCCATAGTAAGTTGCCCAAAGTCTTTCTCCAGAACTGTTAAATTTCAGTATAAAAATATCATAACCCCCTGCTCGGATACCCTGGAAATAAATACCCCCTCCTGGATTCTGAGTTGGAAAATCGGTTGAGTAAGTATATCCTGTTACAAGTATGTTATTATACATATCCAAATGTATAGAAGTACCACATTCATCGCTACTCCCCCCATAATAAGTTGCCCAGAGTAAAGCAAGCGGAGGATCTATTATTAACTTTTCTTTACCAGTCCAATTTTTTACTTCATAGCTTATTTCTTCTCCATTTATCTTATATTTTACATCAACATTATTACTACCTTCATAAGATACTATCTTTCCATCTTTTATCTCCCCAACAGGTGTGCTGAAGACTATTTCCCTGCCATCACCTCCCAACTCTACTTCTGCCCATCTTACCTTAAACCTTATCTGATTTACGTCTGAACCTGAACTTATTACAAACTCATGATGTAATTCCCCCGATTCATCATATCTGAATATCCAGTCTATCCCCGGATACACACTCTTTACTGTTATCTTTCTATAGCTCTGTACATTCAATATCCCATCAGGACAAGAAGAAAGATAATAGTTTGTATAACCAGGTAATGGGTCTTCGTAAACAATATTATTGTTCTGAATATTTGCATTCAATAACTCAAGGTCTATTCTTGCATACTCAACTCTTGAATCATCTACCGTGAGTTTATCTGCCCTTCTATTGTGAAGAGTTGAACCTGTTTTTCCTTTGGTTCGGTAAAGTACATAACTTATTCCATCTTTCCTGAGGTAAAGAGAAAATCCTTTTTCCTTTGTTGAAAATAGCACATTGTTAACAGCTTCTCCTTCAGAATTTTCAATTTGTCCCCTATTGGGTTCGAATCCCCTGGTTATGTTTGAAAAAACTCCTGAATAGTTAGAATAGGGTTTTGGTAGTAGATTACTTTGTAAAAAATCAGCCAATAATTTAGCAGATGCACATATTTGAAAAGACAATATGTATATTATAATACCCACTCCTAAATTAGCAAACTTTAGTAAACTTTCTTTTTTATTTATTAACTTCATTTTAGTTTAATTTTAATTTAGTTAGTGAAAATTTAAAAATTATCATCTTTTTCAGATTTGTAAAAGTAAATTTGCAAATAAATCTCATTTGAAGGATGCATACCGAATCTATCCAGCACAACATCAGAATAACCTTTCCAAAATCGTGATATGTGGTCATCAAGCTCGGCATAAATTCGATACCTACCGTGTGGTAATATCTTACCCCAGGCATGAGGATTACCTGGCCAGAAAATCGAATCAGAACAGAATATTTTTGAGCCATAACAATCATAACCAGTTACTGTTAACAAACCGCTTGCTTTATCGTTATAGAGGGGGAGGAAACCTTTAAGGCTAATGCAGTAATGTTCGCAACTGTCACAGTCGAATTTTATGCATGGGCTTTGCCGGCAATCAGCTAACGATATAGGGCAGTTATTATCATCAGACATATCTCTATGTGTCTCCCTTCTTGCTTCTTGTAGAAGTTGGGATATTGTTGGTATCACAAACTACCAGTGTAGTAATGACAGAAAGTGTGAATATGGAAAATAAGAAGTAGAAAAAATCTTCCTTTTTCATTTTTTCTCCTTTTTACTTGTAAAAAGTTATAAAAAAAAAGTATAATGTCAAGTGTTTTTTTTTCTACACAAATAAGTAAAAATAGAATAATTTCACAAAATTTTATTGGTCGGCAAGAATAATTATGTTTACAGTTAGAAAATAAAGTATATATAATATATATTAAGAACTGTACTATTAGACGTAATTTGAGAATACTTTTTTAGTAGTATCTGTTCTATTAATAGGAAAAGACTAATTTGATAACTTACTACTTTATAAGAAATGCCTTTATGGTCTGTTTAAATGTATCAAGAGGTTGAAATTTGAGTGTTTTTTGACTTATGGAATTTATAAATTGATTTATCAAACAATAAAGAATATGAAGTGTCCTTTCTGTCATATTGAAAAGGAGAAGTACATTGCTGAGTCAGAATATTCTTTTGCTGTGTATGATATTCATCCAATTACAAAAGGTCACTGTCTTGTTATCCCTAAAAAGCATACCGAAAGTTTTTTTGACCTTGATTTAAGATATCAGTATGATGCGGTATTGTTATTGAATAAAGTAAAAGAAATGATAGAATTACAATTTCATCCTGCCGGCTACAACATTGGTATTAATGTTAGTAAGCCAGCAGGGCAAAGTATAATGCATGCACACATTCATCTTATCCCGCGTTATGGAGGTAAGATACCTCTTGGAATGGAAGATATTGTAAGAAAAACCCTTTGAGAATTTTTCGTTATTGCTTTTTCAGGATAGTATTATTAAATTTGTATAGTGCTTGACGTTCTTTTTTAAAAGTTTTGTATTGGGGTGCTTGTTGATCTTAAAATCAACAGGCTGAGAGCATACCCATTGAACCTGAAACGGGTAATACCGGCGTAGGAAATTACAAAATATTTTTAGGCGCTTAAATTCTTTCTTTTTTTCAGGTTCAGAAAGGGTTTAAGCGTTTTTTTTAACTAAAATGTTATGAAAGCACTGATTATTTCCCTTGCAACCGTGAGCATTTTACTCTGCTCATTACCATCTTTTAGTCAGCTTCAGCAAGATACAACAGTTTATGTTACGGAACCAATAGAAGTTGATGCATTGAGAGGAATTGAAGGTTTGACCCCAATCACACTACAAAACATAAAACAGGAAACAATTAAGCAAAAATACTGGATGCAAGATCTCCCAATGTTTCTTAATGGAAATACTAGTATTAATGCATACTCGGAGTCCGGATCTTCAATTGGATACTCTTATTTCTCAATTCGAGGATTTGATCAGAGGCGTGCTGCTATTATGTTGAATGGAACCCCTCAAAATGATGCGGAAGTTCATCAGGTATTCTGGGTGGACCTCTCGGATATTGCTTCCTCAATAGAAAGCATTCAAATTCAACGAGGGATTGGTACGGCATTGTATGGATCTTCAAGTATTGCAGGAGTAATTGATATTCAGACAGTTGACTATTTTAAGCGTAAAATTACAACTTTATACTCTGGATATGGAAGTTATAACTCAAAAAAGTATTCTGTTGAATTTTCTTCAGGATTAACAGAAAGTGGATTCGGATACTATGGTAAGTTTTCCCGCTCAATTACAGACGGTTACAGAGACCAAAGTTGGTCAGATCACTGGAGCTATTTTCTAAGTGCTGGAAAAGTATTTAGTAACAATCTGGTGGTTAAATTTAACATTTATGGTAGTCCAATTCAGAATCACCTTGCTTATATTGGAGTAACTAAAGATTATCTTGATGGAAAAGTTACTGGAAATAAAGAAAATGACCGAAAATTTAACCCTCTTGTTTTTCCTAATGAAACAGATTACTATCACCAGCCCCATTATGAGTTAATAGTAAATTATCAACCGACAAAAACGCTTTTCATTTCAAATGTGTTAAACTATATGCGAGGAGAAGGATATTTTACAATTAATTTCCCTCATTATTATGGACTTACTTATTCGTATTTTCATCTAAATCCTTTCTTTGTTCAAGATACATTAACTTTTAGTCCTGCTTTTTATAAAAGAAATCCGGATGGAACATTTTTTTATGAACCTGGCAAAGGATATGTAGTTGATAAATCTGATATTGTTACAAATCTCTGGGTAAATAATGATGACTATGGATGGTATCCGAAACTGCAATGGAAACACTTTTCTGACAGGGGAACACTTGTATTTGGTGGAGAGTTGCGACTGCATAAGTCGGAACATTTTGGAGAAATAATTTATGGGAACCCCTTACCACCAGGTACACCCAACAACTTTCAATATTATTACTTCAATGGTAAAAAACGAACCATATCTTTTTTTGCTAATGAACTCTTCAAAATGTCGAATTCCCTGACAGGAATGCTTGGTGTCCAATATGCTTATCATAAATACGGAATAGAAAATGTTAAATATAAACCTTATAACTTTGATGTAACTTATAGTTTTCTTACTCCCAGAGCAGGTATAAATTACAATCTTACAGAAAACCTGAGAATCTTTGGTAACGTTTCTTATGCAAGAAGAGAACCACGTCTCAAAGATATTTATAACGCTGAAGAACCATTTGCGACACCTAACTTCAGAATTGTTGATACCGTAAAACAAGTTTACGAGGATCCATTAGTAAAACCAGAAGAAATGGTAGATTATGAACTTGGTTTTGGGTTTGCTGGAAAGAACTTGAAAGCAAACATCAATTTTTATTTGATGAACTTCAACAATGAAATAGTCAATAATGGACAGCTTGATAATGTAGGAGCTCCAATTGTTGGAAATGCCGCTAAATCTATCCACAGAGGAATAGAAGTTGAATTTGAATATGATTTACTTTCTTTATTAAAAACCACCCGAACTTCTCATAATAGTTTGTTGTTATCCGGTAACTTTACTTTCTCAGAAAATTATTTCAAAGATTATGTTGAAGTATTAGGAAAAGATTCCACCGGTAATATTATCTATGGTAATGATTATTCTGGTAATAAAATACTTCTCAGCCCTCAGCTCATTGCTAACGTTTCATTGAGTTTAAGAACCGAGAGAGGAATAAATGCTTACCTATCAATGCAATATATAAGTAAGCAATATCTTGACAATTCCGAAAATGAAAAGAAAAATCCTTCTCAGAAATTAACTCCGGGTTATGTTGATAAAATAATAAATCCATATACAATACTGAATGGAGGTATATCAGTAGATTTTGTTTCTTTGCTAAAAAACCAATCCCTGACAAAATATTTTAAGAGTGTTGAACTTGGAATTAGAGTTAACAACATCCTTGATATATACTATGAATCTGGTGGGAATATAGATTTTACAGGAAGCCCTAATTGGATACCTGCTGCAAAGCGGAACTATTTTGCAGAATTAAAACTAAACTTCTAACTATAAAATATATAGGCTAATGCTCTAAAGCATTAGCCTATATATTTTGATTTATTCAAAAAGTTTTAAATATTTTTTATTCCTTTGTTTGTTCAGTAATTATTTTGTTGCAAGTGAGTTATGTTACTTTCTCAAAATTAAATTGGATTATTAAGAAACAGAAATTAAATTCTTCCCCCTACCTTATTATTATAAGTTTCAGCAAGAATTTAGAAAGATATGTTTGTAGTTATTCCAGTTAATTCTCTTTTTGTTGTTAATGTGGCGATTATATGGTTTATCGAAAAGAACATGTTCCCACTGAGGGGTACAATTACCTATAATTTCTGGCTTGTCATCAATTAGAATATCTCCTTTTATAAGAGTTTTGTCTTTTGTAAGAATTAACCGTTTAGTCCAGTCAAAACCTATATGGTCGAGAATCCAATAATATTTTTCAAGAACACAATTTTCAAACCTATCGAGGGGTGTAGTACATATGAAAACCGTATGTTCTTTTGAGATTGTTTTTAAGGCTTCTATTGCACCGTCTACTGGAGGCAGTCCTCTTATAAATCCAGGTTCAGTATATATACTGGTTATAAATTCTTTGTATTCTGGGGGCGATTCTTCTTTTAAATAAAATTTGCTTCTCTGAGAAGGTGGAGTTATATACTTGTCAGGGTACTTTAGTTTCCATCTTCTATAGAACTCCCCATCAAAATCGGTAATTACGTCATCCATATCTATGAGAACAATCATTTTTAATCCGTACTAATTTATAAGAATTTTTAATTAGAAATATTATTTGTTCGAGTGGAACACTCCCGTCAGAAGCAATTGTTATCCAGTGTTTTTTATTCATATGATATGCAGGGGTGATAGAATCATATCTTTCTCTCAGTTTAAGTGATACCTCGGGCTGACATTTAACAGTTAGCTCCAGAGGATAGTTAAAGTTCATCATCAGGAAGATTTTTTTTCTTGTCTTGTATACCAATACATCATCACCAAAGGGTTGACATTCTTCCACTTCCGGTAAGTTTAAAACAATATTTCTAAAAAATTCAAGATTCACAAGTTTACAAGTTTAAAATAAAAATTTTTGTTTTTTTATAATATTGATAAAACCCAACCTAATAAATCCTAAAATAGTGCCTATAAAATGAAATTGAATTTTATCAAATTGAATTGAAAACATAATCTTATGAGAAATTATGATATAATTGTAGTAGGAGCAGGAATAATAGGTCTTGCATCGGCTTACCAGATTATTCAGCGTGATTCTACTCTCAGCCTTTGTGTTATTGAAAAGGAGAAAACTATCTGTCAACACCAGACTGGTAATAACAGTGGGGTAATTCACTCAGGAATATACTATAGGCCCAATAGTCTGAAAGCATTAAATTGTCGTTATGGTTATAACTTACTTCTTGATTTTTGTAAGGACAACAATGTTCCTTATAAAATATGTGGTAAAGTTATTATAGCAACAAAAGAGACTGAGTTACCCCAATTAAGTTCATTGTATGAAAAAGGGATTAACAATGGTTTAGAAGGTCTTAAGATTCTTTCTTCGAAAGAGATTTCAGAGATAGAACCATTTGTAAAAGGAGTCAAAGGTATATATGTTCCACAAACAGGTGTGATAGATTTCAAGGTAATGTGTCAAAAGCTGTTGGAAACTTTGAAAACAAAAAAAGTTGAATTTAAATTTTCAGAAACGCTTAGAAAGATAAACATTGCTCAAACAATTAATGTTCAAACTGATAAAGGTAATTACCAGTGTAAAAAATTGGTAACTTGCTGTGGATTGTTTTCGGATAGAGTTGCACGAATGACCGACCCGGATATTGGATTTAGAATAATTCCTTTTCGTGGTGAATACTATAAACTACTACCCGAGAAAACAGATTTTGTTAAGAGTCTGATTTATCCGGTCCCTGATCCAGCATTTCCATTTCTTGGTGTTCATTTTACAAGAAAGATATCGAATGAGGTGGAAGCAGGTCCTAATGCAGTTTTTGCTTTTAAAAGGGAAGGGTACAAAAAGACTGATATTAATTTGTATGATTTAATAGAAAGTCTTTTCTATCCAGGCTTTATGAAACTTGCTATTAAATACTGGCGGGTAGGACTTGGTGAATATTATAGATCATTTAGTAAAAGGGTATTTGTAAATGCCTTAAAAAGGCTTATTCCTGAAATTTCTACAGGCGATCTTATCAAAGGAGGTAGTGGGGTACGGGCACAAGCGTGTGACCAAAAAGGAAATCTTATTGATGATTTTCTTATAGTGCGACATAATAATGTAGTACATATATGCAATGCTCCTTCTCCTGCTGCTACAGCGTCGCTGGCAATTGGAGAAACTATTGCAAAAATGGTTTTTGATGTAACATCTTAGAACCCATAAATTGTAAATCCTCCGTCCACAGCAACGTTTTGCCCCGTGATAAAACTTGCTACTGGCATTGAAAGGAAGGCAACAACAGCTGCTACTTCTTCAGGACTACCAACACGCCTCATAGGAGTTCTGGAAATTACCTCATTTATAAACTTATGATTTGAAAGAAGAACCTCAGTAAGAGGTGTCTTGATAAACCACGGGGAAACCGCATTAACTCTAATGTTGTCAGCAGCCCATTCCATAGCAAGATTTTTTGTTAGTTGTATAATGGCTGCTTTGGTCATCGCATAAGGGGCTCCTGTTCGCAAAGCGGTCATTCCGGCAACAGATGCAATGTTTACTATACTGCTATTGCCAGACACTTTTAGCATTGGATAAAATTTAAGACAAAAATCAAAAACGGAACTCAGATTCGTGTTTATTAATGCCTTATATTCGGTTGGGTTATATTCAATCACAGGTTTTCTGATGTTAAATCCAGCATTATTTATTAGGATATCGAGAGATTCCCAGAGATCTGAAACGGTTTCATATATTCTTATTCGATCCTCTGGTAAACTTACATCTGCTGACAGAGAATAAACATTAAATCCATCATTCCGATATTGATGGGTCAGTTTATCTACCATATCTTTATTTCTTGCCACAAAGAAAACGTGAGCACCAAGTTTGAGAAATTCTTCTACACAGGCTTTCCCAATTCCTTTAGTCCCACCTGTGATAAGGGCTTTTTTGTTTTTAAGGCTCCATCTACTTTTATCCATACTAAGAGTTATATTTTTTTAGAAATTCTAATAAATATTGATTAAATTCTATAGGGTTCTCCAGTGGTGAAAGATGGCCTGCAAATGAAATAATTTCTAAGCGTGAGTTTATTAGTAAGTTTTTCAATTTTAATGATTTTTCCAATGGAGTAAATGAGTCTGAGTCTCCAACAACAATTAAAGAAGGTAAATTCAATAGTGGAAGATATTCAGATGTATCAATCCTGGTCGCCATTGCTAAAGAGGCACCTTTTAGCCCTTTGATGTTTTGTAAGGTTATTTCCTCCATTATAAAATTGTAAAGTGTTTGGTTTTGATAGCTATTAGGGTGGAGGAGACGTCTCATAAAATCGTCTGCGAAATGTGCTAAACCAATTTCCTCAATTTTATTCAGGAACTTTGTGCGGCTGAGCAGAGTTAGTTGATCATCACGATTTGCTTGAGTATCGCACAATATCATCGTTGAAAAATTTGAAGGTGCTTTTATTACAGCTCTTTGTACAACATATCCCCCCATTGAAAGCCCACAGATATTAATATTTGAAAGTGCAAGGTAATTGATGATAGTTAGTAAATCATCTGCAAAATCTTCCATTGTGTATAAATAATAGAATGAATCAATACTTTTGCCAAAACCACGAATATCATAAGTTATAACTCTGAAATAATCTGAAAAAAATTCTACCTGAGCGTTCCACATTTTGTGTGTTAAGGGGAAAGCATGTACAAAAACTAAAGGGGTAAGGTTAGAATTTGAGTCATAAACAACAATATCTCCGATATGGACTTCTTTCATAAAATAAAAAAGGATTTCGTTATGAAATCCTTATAAACAACTTAATGAAATTTTTTTATATATCCATATAGTTTTGTTCTTCTTCTCTAAAAAGATTAATTACTTCTCGTTTCGATTTACATTGAAGTAAACCCGCCCTGAATTCATCTTTATTCATTAATCTGGAGATTCTGCTTAGTAATTTTATGTGTAGATTAAGCATACTATCTTTTCCCACTAATAGGAAAATAAAAGTTACTTTTTCAGAATCTATGGAGTCAAAATCTATTGGCTCTTTCATAATTGCAAATGCTGCTACAATATCACTTATTTCATCACACTTTCCGTGAGGTATTGCGAACCCTTTACCAACCCCAGTTGAAACAAGTTTTTCTCTTTCAAATACTACCTGACGAACTTTTTCGATGTCAAGAATCTTGCCGGATTTACTGGCAAGATCTATTATTTTGTTTATTGCTTCGGTCTTGTCTGCTGCTTCAAGACCAACTTCGATAACATCTTCTGTTAATAATTCGCTTATTTTCATATATAACTTAACAAAATAGCTTAAATATTAATAAATAAATATGAAAAAAAATAATCCTGGTTAAACTAAGTATGATTCAATTTTTTCTTTATAAAGCTTCAACAATGTTTCTGCTTGTTGTAAGGATTTACTCTCAACGTTTAGATGTATAATATCTCTACTCTTATCAGGAATACAAAGAACTGTTGTATAGTCATCGTCTAAAAAAACTTTTACCCCATCAATTAAATGTTGTTTAAAATCGATAGTCTCTTCCATAAAATATCTCATAACCTTTCCCTTTTCGTCTCGTGAGCAAGGAATATTGATTTTTTTTCTATGGAGCTTTGGAATCATTTCATCAATTTGTTCAAGTGGAAGGTTGACTTTAGCAACCATTTCCATAATCTTACCAATAGCATACATCCCATCTGTAGCATTCATAAAGTCTGGAAAGAAAATTCCTCGCTTTGTTCCACCTACAAACTTTACGTCTTTATCCTCAGCAGCATTCATCATTGCAAGGTGTGAATCTTTTACTCTGATAACTTCTACATTATACTCTCTTGCTACAATATCTACTTCTGCTGAAGCCTGTACTGGCACAGCTATTTTTTTAATTCCACTGTGTGACATAAGAAACAGTTTCAAAACAAAGACAAGAAATCTCTCATCATCGAGCACACGACCTGCTTCAGTTGCTAACCAGATTTTTTCACCACCTGCGTCAATCATAAAACCAATATCATAATTTAGGGCTTTCACTACGTAAGAAAAGTTCTCATAAGCTCTTTGGAATTCTTCTTTGTCTCTGGTTATTTTATCTTTATCGAGGTGAGCAGAAAGTGATACAATCTCACATTTAAATTCTCCTAAAATATTGGGAAAGATAGTAGCAGCTATTCCATAAGAGTAATCTATAACAACTTTAAACTTTCTTTTTCGAATAGCAAATACGTCCAGACTGCTGAGGAAATATTCTTTATATTTTTGGTTAGTGCGTTCAGGATAAATTATTTTCCCGACATCCTGATAACTGGCTCTTAGATACTCCTCGCTAAAAAACATCCTTTCAAGGGTTTTGGTGCTACTAACTGATATATCTTTTCCATTTCTGTCAAAGAATATAATGTCTGTTGTTGCTTTATCAAAAGGGGATTTGCGAACGAAAATCCCCCCTGCACCATTGCCACTTCTGAGTTCCTGCCGTAATATAGGTATAGGTATAACTTGTAGATCAATTACATCAACTCCGGCAGAAAGTATTCCACTGGTAATAGATCTCTTTATCATATTTGAAATATCGTCAATATCTCTCCCAACCATTACTCTTTTGTTCTTGCCAATAAAAGCTCCGAAAACAGAGCCAAGTTTTGAAGCAAATTCAGGGTTTATTTGTAAATTTGAAATTCCTGAAATCCTTGAATCAGTGAAGAGTTCATTAAAGAAAGTATCTTCCTGTATTAAGCTTCTGGTAATCTTTGCATTGCTGACAACATTTTTCCCGTCCCAGATTTTTATGCTTGAACTTATAAAGGCATTCTTTCCTATGTAACAATTATCCCCAATGAATACGAAATCATTAATTCTTACATTTTCTTCTATTTTACAATTACTTCCTACCACGTCATATAAGAGTTTTGCTCTAGATTTTATAACTACATTATCCCAAATAACACTGTTTCTTATTTCAGCCCCTTTCTCAATTGATACTTTTTCTCCAATTATACTATTTTCTACAACTGCACCAAATTCGATTTGCGCACTCTTTGCAATAAAGTTATTTGCAGTTTTTTCTAACCGAATATAATGTAACTTATTATTTAGAACATCAAGGTTACTATTTATGTATTCCTCAAGGTTACCCACATCCCTCCAATATCCTTCGGATTTAAAGCCGTATATAGGGATACCATTTTCGAGCAGATAAGGAAAAAGTTCTTTTGAAAAATCAAAATTTTCTCCATCTGGAATATATTTAAAGATTTCCTTATTGAAATAATATATTCCCGTGTTAATTGTATCTGAAAACACTTCAGAAGAAGAAGGTTTTTCGAGAAACCTGATTATTTGCTGGTTAGCATTAGTTAACACGATGCCATACTGAACCGGATTATCATGACTGTATAAATTAATAGTTACTAAAGAATCCTTCTCTTTGTGAAACCTGTATAACTGTAACAGATTGAAATCTGTTAATACATCTCCACTAATTACTAAAAAATCATCAATGATAAATTCTTGTGCAAGCTTAACCGCTCCAGCAGTTCCATAATCAGCATCTGGTAAAATGTATCTAATTTTAACCCCGAAGTTACTCCCATCTTTAAAATAGTCCTTGATTACATCTGGTTGATAATATAACAATACAATACAATCATTAATTTTATTTATCTTAAGTAAAGTGATGAGGTGTTCCAGCATAGGGGTGTTAGCTACTGGAACCATAGGTTTTGGTATTTTATTGGTAAGGGGTTTAAGTCTGGTCCCAAATCCCCCCGCCATTATAACTGCTTGCATATGGGGAAATTATTTTTTATTCTTGTCGGAATCAAAATTAAATTTTATTTCTGGTGCTTGTTCAGATCCCTCTTTACTTTTGAAATATTGTTTCTCTTTAAACCCAAAAATCTTAGCCGTTATAATAGTTGGGAATCGCCTTACAGTTGTATTATATTCTTGGACTGCGTCATTGAAACGTTTTCTCGCTGTTGCAATTCTATTTTCTGTCCCGGCTAAATCCACTTGGAGGTTTTTAAACGCTTCGGTGGACTTAATGTCAGGATAATTTTCAACTACAACCAGTAACCTTGAAAGAGAACCAGATAGGTTGTTTTGAGCTTGTTCAAATTGTCTAAATTTTTCTTCATCGCTAAGGTCCTCAGGAGAAAGCTTCACCTGTCCCACTTTACTACGCATTTCTGTAACTTCAGTTAAAAGGTTCTTTTCGAAAGTTGCGGAACCCTCAACAATTTTAACGAGATTTGGGATAAGGTCAGCCCGCCTTTGATATTGTGTCTCGACATTTGCCCAGGCAGAATTAACCTGTTCCTCAAGAGAAACAAGCATATTATATCCACAACCAGAAAATGTAAAAGCTGTTGTGAGTAAGAGAAAAATTAATAATAACAATTTAATTTTTTTCATCTTTATAGGATTAATTATTTTATATCTATCCGATGGTTCTTAAAATTTATAAGCAACAGCGTTAATATTCATTCCTGCTCCAACAGAAGCAAAAATAACATTATCATCTTTTTCTATCTTGTGGTTTTTTAATTGTCCCTTCAGAATCAAGTCAAGTAAAATGGGCAATGTTGCAACTGAGTTATTCCCCAATTTATTAATGGTCATTGGCATAATGGACAAATCAACTTCTTTAACAGAAAACAACGCAAAAAGTCTTTGTAAAATAGCTACATCCATTTTTTCATTTGCCTGATGAAGCAAAACTTTTTTAATCTGATTAAACTTTAACTTTGCTTTGTCTATACATTCTTTTACTACTGCAGGCACATAAGTTAGAGCAAACTCATAAAGTTTTCTGCCATTCATTTTTAGAAAAAGTTGAGGAAAATAGTCTTTTTTATAGGAATGCCCCATTCCAAGCAGGTAAGCAAGCCCATCAGTGTAAGTGTAAGAACTATAAGCAAGGAATCCCTTTAGCTTTTTGCAATTTTCAGCTTCCAGTAAAACTGCACCAGCTCCATCAGAGTATAGCATACTATCTCTATCATATGGATCAGACACACGAGAAAGGGCTTCTGCCCCAATGACCAGAACCCGTTTTGCATCTCCACTTTTAATGTAGTAATTTGCTTGTATTAATGCCTGTAGCCAGCCAGGACATCCGAAAATAATATCGTAGGCAACTGTTGCAGGATTTTTAATGTCTAGTTTATACTTAACTCTTGAGGCAAGACTGGGTACGATATCAGATTTTCTTTCATTGTGCTTTACGTCACCAAAGTTATGAGCTACTATAATACAATCTATTGTTTCTTTGTCTATATTTGCATTTGAAATACAATTAGCTGCAGCAAAAGTAGCAATATCAGAAGTTACATATTCTTTCCTAATGTAACGGCGTTCAGAAATGTTTGTAATTTTATGAAATTTTTCAATTATTTCTATAGAAGGAGATTCAATTTTCTTCCCCTCAGTATCGTAAAATTCACTGGTTAAAAAATCGGTATTCTTAACTACGATCTCGGGTATATAACTCCCTGTCCCTTTAATAACAGAGCAAATCATAACTAGTTTATTTTATTCAAAATTACAGAAATTTTAGTTCAATAGGTAGTTAAATCAGAATGCTTTGCAAAACTAAATATATGACAAAAATTCTGACAGTTAGATATTTTTTCTTCCACAGCAAATCAGAGACCTAACAAAAAGTATGTAAAAAAATAGGCTCTTTAGAATAAATACTCTCTGCAGGCGAATAATAAATGCCCGAAATTTTGAAAAGTTAAGTTGTTTTTTTATAAACTAAAATAATCTTATTGAAGTTTTACATAAATCTATTAAGAGATTCAAACATTATCTCAGCTCCTTTATCAAACCCTTTAATAAAATCTTCTTTGTTAGCTCTATTCTCAGCGATGAATTTCCCAACCTTAATATGGCTTTCTTCTGATAAATGCGCTTGAAAATAATGAGTTTCCTCACGTAAAAATCCATAATAATTGATTAAGCCTTCCATTTTAGTCTTTGCTACTTCAGGTTGTTGAATTTCAAAACTATGGATAGCGCCCAGTAATTCTGAATCATTCATATTTTTGAATGATACTATCACATCGTTCAAAGAGGGAGGATTAGCAGGTGGTAACTTGTGCATAAATACTTCCCATAACATAACGTGTTCTAACTCTTCAAAAATAACTTGTTTTGTACTTTCATCTTTTGCTTTTAGTCCATTAATAACTCGTAACCAGAAAAATGGAATTTGCTGTATGAACTGGTAGTAGGAATAGGCATAATTAGCAAGTTGAAGTTGTGTTACCGTCCCTCGACTCCAGTTTTTATAAAAGGGATGATTAAGTAACTTGAATTTTAATTCCATCACTTTAACCTTTCTTTTTTGAACTAAAAAAACAAAACAGGTTTATTCATAGTTCCAATTGTATATTTTGTATGTTTTAATACAAAAATTAATTTTATAATTTTCTTAAAGAAAAAAATAATTCAATGAATGTATTTCTCAATCCTGAAGTTGCACTTTCATATGACCACTATTATGAAACAGAAGAAGGGCAGATGGTGGATATTCTTGAAAAACAAGTTATTAGTAGCTTTGTTGAAAAAATCCCGGGTGGAAGGGTACTTGAAGTTGGATGTGGTACGGGACATTGGACTAAGTATCTTGTAGATTCTCTAAAGTTTTCGGAAATAATTGCTATTGATACATCAGAAGCAATGCTTGAAATTGCTCGGCGGAAAATTACGGATAAAGTTCGCTTTGATTTAGCTGATGCAGAAAAACTATCATTTAACAATAATGACTTTGATGTAGTTGTAGCGATTACCGTTATGGAATTTGTCAGTAACATACCTTCGGCATTTGGAGAAATTTATAGGGTATTGCGCCCCGGAGGGCATTTTGTTGGAGGCTTTCTTAATCAGAACTCAATGCTTGGTAAACATAAAGATGAGAGTGAAATTTTTCGTACTGCACATTTCTTTACGGAAACGGAGTTGGATTCTTACCTGAGTAAATTTGGACAACCAATATTGAAACAATGTGTCCATTACTCTGATGATTATAAGATACTTGATGGCACTCCTTTAGCCTCAAAGTATCAGGGAGCGTTTATAGGGGTATTTGTAAAAAAAATAAATTAAATATATGAAAGTTACAGTAGATATTAGTTATTATCCTCTGGTTGATAATTATGTTGAGCATATCCTTAATTTTATAGAGAGGTTGAGAAATTATAGGGAAATAGATGTGAGAATAGGTAGTTTAAGCAGTCTTGTGATAGGTGAGTTATCGGACATACTAAAAATTTTTGAGCTGGAAATGAGCAAATCTATGGAGAAGTTTCCAAGCGTGTTTACTCTGAAGATAGTTAATTCTTGCAATACTGAACAATAAAGAATATGATACCTCAGGAGAAAATAGATGAAATATTAAAAGCAAGCGATATTATAGAAGTAATCTCTGAATATATTGATGTTCGGAAGCGAGGGGAATCGTTTCTTGCTATTTGTCCTTTTCATCCTGACAGAACCCCCTCTTTGAGTATATCACAAAAAAAACAAGTATATCACTGCTTCGGTTGTGGTGCCAGTGGCAATGTCTTTACTTTCCTTATGGAATATGAAAAAATTTCCTTTTACGAGGCTGTAAAAAAATTGGCGGATAGAAGTGGGATAAAAATTCTTGCTACACAACTTAAATCGGGTTTACAAGATGAAATAACAAAACTTTATGAAATAAACAGAGAATCAGCAATTTTTTTTCACAATAATCTGATGAATCTTGGTGGACAGGAAAAGAAATATGTGTGGGACTATCTAAAAGAAAGAAATATTCAGACAAAGTATGTTAAGAGGCTAGGTCTAGGATATGCAAGTAGAGATTGGGATTCTTTGTTAAACTATTTTGAGGAAGAAAAAAAATTTTCAAAAGAAGATCTTTTATTAGCAGGTTTAATAATTGAAAAAGATGATAAAAAAGGTTACTATGATAGATTCAGAGGACGTTTGATTTTTCCTATCTTTAATGAATCTGGAAAAGTTGTTGGGTTTGGAGGTAGAACATTATACGAGGTGGATAAGCAGGCAAAGTATATTAATTCTCCTGAGTCTAAGATTTATCTTAAGCGAAAAATTTTATACGGACTTAATTTTGCTGCCGATAGTATACGAACACAGGATTTTGTAATTCTTGTTGAGGGGTATATGGATTTTCTCTCGCTATTTCAGAATGGTATTACTAATGTTGTAGCAACCAGTGGAACATCTCTAACCAAAGAGCAGGTCTTTTTACTTTCTAGATATACAAAAAATATCGTAGTAGTTTATGACAGTGATGTTGCGGGGATAAAAGCTGCTAAAAGAAGCATTGATTTAATTCTTGAACAGGATTTAAATCTTGATATTGTTTCATTGCCGGAATCTGAAGATCCGGACTCTATAATACGAAACGAAGGCGTGGACAGTTTCCTGAAGTATCTTGCCCTAAAAAAGAATGTGATAGATTTTATCAGGTCTCTATATGAAAAAGAAAATAAACTCACAACAGTCAACGATAAAACCCAATTTGTAAAGGATATTATTGAATACATAGCTAAAATTCCTACCCCAATTAAACGAGTCTTTTATATCAGAGAACTTGCAAAAGAGTTAAAGATATATGAATCTGTTCTATATGATGAACTTAATGCCGTTATTAAGAAAGAAGGTGGAAATATCCACAATACTCAATTGAAAACAGTTTCTTTAAGTAATTTAAAGAGAAACCAATCAAAGCGAGCCTATAATAAAGCCGAAGAAGAACTTATTGGTTTAATGCTTGAAGCTGATTCAGAAACTTTCGATTATCTTGAAAAAGAACTCGATATCAATTTTATTTCAAACAAAATCATTCAAGATACAGTAAACTTGTTATTGGAAACATACTTTGACTATGGTACTGTTGATGCAGCAGTAGCAATTACTAAAACAGATAATGAGGAAATAAAATCCCTTATTACACGCTGGTGTAATCCTAAATATGAAGCAAATAAACTTGAAGAGAAAGATGAAAAAAAGAATCTTTATCTACATCTATCCAAGCGCAATCTTAAAAAAGCAGCTCATGAAATTATAGTACATTTGAAAATTGCATTTCTTGAAAACCAGCTGGACAAATTAATTGCCTCAGGTGAGGAACCTTATAAAATTTTTGAACTTAAGAAAGAAATAAACTCCCTTATCCTATCTCTTAAAAAAAAGTACTAGCCCAATACTAAATATTAAAGCTGGTCTTTTCCTATAAAATTTTCTACTGGTGTATATGGTGGCTTGCCCGTGTTACTAGGTATTTTTGTTGATACAACGAATTAATGACTTTTAATCGTAGTCTGAAAAATGTATTTTAAAAAATTAATAAATGCATAGAGAAAAAACATATTATGGTATTCCAGCTTCCCCAGGAATATCGGTAGGTAGAGCGTATCTATATCTTCGTAGACGTATTGATGTAAACGAACACAATATTCCAGATAACGAAATTGAAAATGAAATAAATTCTCTTAAGAGTTCTATAGAATATTCCAAAAAAGAGCTGGAAAAGGTTTATAAGATGTCTGTTGAAAGTATTGGTGAAGAAAAGTCCGCTATATTTCAAAGCCAACTTGAAGTACTCAATGATCAAATTTTTATTGATATTATAATTAGCAGGATACGCAGAGAAAAGAAAAATGCAGCCTCAATTCTTAATGATGAGTTTTCTAAGCTTATGCAACGATTGATTGAGTCTGGAGATGATTATCTTAGAGAAAGAATGGTTGACTTTAATGACATTAAAAACCGCTTAATTAGGAATCTAAAGCGTGAAAAACTCTTTTCAAAGGTAGATGAAGGAGTAATAGTTTTTGCGCACGAGTTAACCCCTGCTGATACAATTCTTTTTAGCAGAAGAAAAGTCAAAGGTTATGGTGTTGATACTGGTGGTTTAACCTCACACACTGCTATTATTTCCCGAGCTTTACGAATTCCCGCTGTTGTTGGAATGAAGGTAATTTCCCGAAAAGTTATGTCTGGCGATTTAATAATAATTGATGGTTATGAAGGAATTGTAATTGTAAATCCTACTAAAGATACTCTTGAGAAATATCGTGAAAAACAAAATTCTCATATTAAATATGAAACCAAACTATCTGAACTAATTAACCAACCCTGTGTAACAAAAGACTGTCGAGATATTGAACTCTCAGCTAATATTGAATTCATAGATGAACTTGAACAACTTGCTAAATGTGGTTATTGTGGCATTGGATTATATAGAACAGAGCACATGTATATGGCTCACGGGGAATTTCCAACGGAAGAAGAACAAAAAGAAGAATATACTCATATCGCAAATGTTACTTTCCCCAAAACTGTTACTATAAGAACATTTGATCTTGGAGGAGATAAAGTATTTCACTCTAGGATTAAAGAAAATAATCCCAATCTGGGTTGGAGAGGTATTAGAATTCTTTTAAGTGAAGTTGAGCTTTTTAAAACTCAACTTAGAGCCATTTTACGCTCTTCAATACGAAAAAATGTGAGGGTTATGTTCCCTATGATTGTGATGATGGAAGAGATAAAGCAAGCTAAGAAGCTTTTTGAGGAGGTTAGACAAGAACTTGACAGAGAGGGCATTGTTTATGATAGAAATATTAAAGTTGGTATGATGGTAGAAACACCTGCCTCCGTGATTTTATCAGATGAATTTGCAAAGGAAGTGGACTTTTTCAGTATAGGGACAAACGATTTAACTCAATATCTACTTGCAGTTGATAGAGATAATGAACTAATCTCAAATATGTATCAGCAGTTACATCCATCTGTTTTGAGATCGTTAAAAGTGGTTGTTAATTCAGCACAGAAAAATAACATTCCAGTAAGTATATGCGGTGAATTGGCTTCAATTCCGTATGCTACACCAATTTTGGTGGGGCTTGGCTTTAATGAATTAAGTGTAAACCCCGTAATGTTTGCAGAAATAAAAAAAATTATCAGAAACATCGAATACAATGAAGCAAAAGATTTAACTGAAACAGTTTTGTGTCTTACTACTGAACAGGAAGTTATTGAGAAAACTCGGGAATTCTTGAAAAAGAAAGAAACTAAATTATACTAAGTATGATAACAAATGTTTTATCAAAAATTGATAAAGGGAATATGTTTAATGTGTTGAAGGAATTTGGTAATCAGGTATATGATGCTTATGAGCTTGCTGAAAGGGTGGCATTAAAAAATATAGATTTAGATAGAATAAAAAACATCGTTATTACGGGCTTAGGTGGTTCTGCAATTGGTGGTGATTTGGTTAGAAATGCAGGACTTGGTGAATTAAAAGTTCCCCTTACGGTTAATAGACATTATACATTGCCTGCTTTTGTTGGGAAAGATACTCTTGTTATTGTTTCAAGTTATTCAGGTAATACTGAAGAGACAATTTCTTCTTATAAGCAAGCAATAAAGTTAAAAGCGCAAATAATATGTATTACCAGCGGTGGCGAAGTCCAGAGGATGGCGGAGAAATATAAACACAATTTATTTCTTATTCCTCAGGGGTATCAGCCAAGATGTGCTCTTGGCTATAATTTTGTTTCAATGTGGATTGCATTAGCAAAATTGAAATTTGTTTCTAAAAAAACTGCTGAGTTTAAAAATGTAGTAAAGATTCTAAGAAGAAACTCAACAAAATATACTGTTCCTGACATTGTAACAAATGATGCTTTGAGAATTGCAGCAGTGTTGAAAGGAAAACTTCCAATAATATATTCTTCGGTAGATAATCTTGAAGCTGTTAACCTCAGATGGCGCGGACAACTATCAGAAAATGCTAAAATACTTGCTTATGGTAATCTATATCCTGAAATGAACCATAATGAACTTGTTGGGTGGAAACTTAATAAAAATATTCTTAAAAATATTGTTGTAATATTTTTAGAAGATTCTGCTGATCACAAACGGGTAAAAACAAGAATTGCTATCACTAAAAAAATTTATCAACAATATTCAGACAATATTATATCTCTCTCAAGCAGAGAAAACACCAGGTTTGAACGTATATTTGATTTAATATATTTAGGGGACTGGGTTAGTTATTATCTTGCAATATTAAATAATGTTGATCCTACTCCCGTTGAAATAATTAACCATTTAAAATCTGAACTTGCAAAAATTAAGTAGTCAAATAATAGTCTTAAAAGAATTCGTATGCTAAATGATATTATAATTACTCTTATAAAAATTGTAATTGTAGAACTTGTACTCCTTACTGCAGTTGCCTATACTGTGTATGTAGAAAGAAGATTTTCAGCATTTGTACAAAATCGACTTGGTCCAAATCGTGTTGGTCCAGCTGGCTTATTACAACCCATTGTCGATGCTGTGAAGCTACTTATGAAAGAAGATATTGTTCCTGAAAAAGCCAATAAGATTGTTCATGCTATTGCTCCGGGTATTTCGATTGTTGTTGCTCTTTCTACTTTTGCAGTTATTCCTTTTGGTGATAGAATTATAATTGCCGGAAAAGAAATAAAACTTCAGATTGCCGATGTGAATGTAGGAATATTATATATACTTGCACTTGTTTCGCTTGGTGTCTATGGTATTACCCTGAGTGGCTGGGCATCTAACAGTAAATATTCGTTACTTGGAGGGTTGCGTTCCTCAGCTCAGATGATTAGTTATGAACTCTCTATGGGACTTTCAATACTGGGTGTGGTTCTAATTAATGGGTCTTTTGAACTTGATACTATTGTTCAAAATCAATATGGCTGGAAATGGAATATTCTTCTTCAACCAATTGGATTTCTCACGTTCCTTGTTGCATCTTTTGCAGAGACAAACAGAACCCCCTTTGATTTACCAGAAGCAGAACAGGAACTTGTTGGAGGTTACCATACAGAATACTCAAGTATGAAATTTGCATTGTTTTTCCTGGCAGAATATGCGAATGTAATAGTTTCTTCTGCAGTGATTACTACACTATATCTTGGAGGATGGCAATTCCCTTATCTTCAGACCTTTGGATTAGGTGATATGTGGGTTAGCATTATACAGATTTTGACTTTTGTAATAAAAGTTACTTTAATGGTTCTCTTCTTCATTTGGATAAGGTGGACAATCCCCAGATTTCGCTTTGATCAGCTTATGTATCTTGGCTGGAAAATTATGTTACCTATTTCGCTTATTAATTTAATCGTAACAGCGATTATTGTCTATCTAATAAAATAACTAACTAATTTATGAAAAAGACATTCTTAATTTTAAGCTTCGTGCTTTTTACAACCTCATTTCTAAAAGCACAAGTTTTTTCCGATTTTACTTTGCCTGATGTTGATGGCAACGATGTAACTTTGAGCTCATTGCTTGAGCAAGGTCCGGTTATGGTCTCATTCTGGGCTAGTTGGTGTACTCCCTGTAAAGAAGAGATGAGAAGAATGAATGATGTTTATATCAAATACAAAGATAAGGGTTTTACTTATGTTGCAGTAAATGTTGACAATCAAAAGTCCGTTGCTAAAGTAAAATCATACGTAACATCTCAAAACTTTCTTTTTCCTGTTTTGCTTGATACAGAAAAAAAAGTTTTTGAGGCTTATAATGGAAAAGATGAATTACCTTACTCGCTTATCATTGATGGTAACAAAAATATTAAGTTTGTACATATTGGTTTTAAAACAGGTGATGAAGCTAAAATAGCCCAGGAAATTGAAAGTTTACTAACAAAATAAAAATTTCTGCTAATTTAACCCTAAGGAATGAATAAAATTTTCAGTTTAGCCTTATTAATCTTTTTATTACTAAGTGGTGACTTACTCTCTCAACCTAAACTTAATGTACAAGCTTCCTTAAACAATCTCCTCAGGTATGGGAGCGGATTAGAAAATCGTTCTGGTCAGGAATTTTCTAAAGAGTATTTTGAAGATCTTGCTGATGCTCGTATAAAGGTAAATGACTTTATATTGGGCTTTCGTTATGAAATTAGTGACCCGATAGAATATGGGTTGAATTTTAAGGGCATTAGAAAGCGTTACCTTGAATATTCAAATGTAACTGAAGGAGTTTCTGTAAGAGCAGGTGATTTCTGGGATATTGTAGGAAGAGGTTTAACATTGAATCTCTTTGAAAATCGTCCATTAGTATATGATACTGGAATTGATGGTGTAAGAGTAAGTTTGAAAAGGTCTTTTGGTGAAAAAAATCCTCTTAAAATAAAAGCGCAGATCATTGCTGGCAATATTGACTATAATGATTTTTTGAATTTTCAAAGAAAAGAACGATATAAATTGCGCGATGGTAATTTAGAGATTTCTCCTCTTAAGTTTTTAACGCTTGGCGCAAATTATATTTATTCAACAGGAGAAATTCTTTCCAATGATTTAACTACGACAACAGATATTGAAGCTTATTTACCAGAAGGTTACCTGAATCTTATTTTTTCGGAAATTCAATTTTTTGCTTCTTATGCTCATAAGCATATTAATACAAAACCAAGTTTTCTATACCCGGTTTCGTTGAATGCTAAAGGTGATGGATTTTATGCTTCTGTTTCATATTCAAAGCCCCGGATTGGTGTAACTCTTGATTATAAAAATTACCGCTTTGATATAACAACGCCAGATAACCAGGCTACCGATAGACCAACAAAAATGTTACCCTTTCAAAATCCTCCCACCGCTTTAAAAGAACATGTTTCGACTCTGATTTCAAGAAACCCTCACGTTGTTGATTTTAATGATGAGGTAGGTGGGCAGCTTGATATTGTTTATGCTCCTACTGATAAACTCTCGTTCAATATAAACCTTGCACTTGCTTCTAAACATTATAAATACATAGATAGTGATACAACAAGCAAAATTGTATATTCGCGTGTGGACCGAAGTATTGATTTTTTACCTTCTCTGGAAGATTCGTTTTCACCATTCTGGGAAATTTATCTCGAATCAGAATATTACGTCTCTGAAAATTTCTATTTTAGAGTAGGACTTTCGAAACAAAGTTCGGTTTTATATAATCAATTGGTCCCATCAGCGTCAGAGAAAATATTTTATACAACTATACCCACTGAGTTCAGGTATTCATTGACGAAGGACTATACGCTTAAATTAAATGCAGAACATCAATGGGGTCATAATTCTATACGCAGAGGCGATAAGAATTTTATAAGCGATTATTTTGCTTTAACTCTTTCTAGATCTCCCAATTTATCTGTAACTGGAAATATTGAGTTTACAACTGATGAAGAAGACCCTTCAGGAAAAAAATTCTGGGCTCTTGGAGAAGTGGCTTATAAAGTTACTCCAAAACATACTGTAACGCTCTCTTATGGCTCAGAAAGAGGAGGGTTAAAATGTACAAGTGGAATATGCCGCTATGTTAATCCTTTTAACGGTTTCAGATTATCTATCAGTTCGATTTTCTAATAACCTAGTTTTATGTTTAATAAAATCTTTTTATATTATATATGAAATTGAAGAAATATGAAAGCTAAAACTTTATTGAAAAACACTATACTACAGATTATATCTTTGTTAATCTTATTACAGCTGGTATCCTGCGAAAGCAACGATAATCCCATAATACAGGGTAGTTCAAACCTTAAACCCAAAAGTAAAGTTCTTCTTGAACTCTTTACTAATACCAGTTGTGCATTTTGTATTTATCCAGGCTTATATCTTAATGATATTGATAGTCTTAAAGGAATTACTATTAATGATACAAATGTTATAATAATACGTTGTCACACTACCCTATTCCCAAATGACCCATTTCATAACTTTAATCCATTTGCTAATTTAGCACGACAAAACTATTACAATGCAGGGTTATATAATCCAGTAGCGTATTTGAAAGGAGTCCAGATGCCTGGTTTTAATGCCTCGATCTGGACCAATTTAATTAATCAGGAACTGGCAAAGACAAATCCAATATCAATTGATATTATATGTACATTTGATACCCTATCTCGAAATGGAAATTTAAACATTACAGTTGGACAACTTTCCGGTTCACAACTTTCAGATTTGCGACTCTTTATAATGGTTACGGAAGGACATTTACCTTATAATGCTCCTAATGGGGAAACGATGTTTGAAAATGTTCTACGCGATATTCTTTCATCAGAAAATGGTGAATCATTTTCCATTTTACCAGGACAGTCCATTTCATTTTACAAAGATTTTACTCTTAGGAATGGTATTAATCCATACAATTCTCAGATTATTGCTTTTGTTCAAAATTATTCGACCCAGGCAGTTTATGGAGTGGAAAAAGCTGAGGTTATAAAATAATCTGTCTGAGTAAAATTATATGAAATATATATTTTTTACACTTTTAATTTTATTGCCAGTATCAATAACTTATGCTTTCATTGATACCACTCAAACAGTTCCCGATACTACTTATCTTAACCAGACTCAATCACAGGAAATTCTCCTTGAGAATATTCTCGATGAGACAGAAGATTCAAAACTCCTGGATTATCTTGAATCTCTAAAAAGTTCTCCTCTAGACCTAAATTCTGTTACGCAAGATGAAATTGAAACTATACCTTTTATTAACTCCATTGTTGCAAAAAACATTATTCAATACAGAACTCAAAATAATGGCTTTAGATATAAGAAAGAGTTATTAAAAGTCGATGGAATAACAGAGGAGCTTTATAATTTAGTAAAAGTGTATTTTGTTGTACGTAAGTCAAAAGAAGATTGGGTTGTTACTGATTATGGAACTGTAGAACCAGACAGATTACGTGATAGGACAGAACTGCTTGGAAATTTTAGTATTAACTTTAGATCAAGATTTCAGCAGGATTTACAAACAAGAGCAGGTTACTTAAACGGCAATTATCCTGGTAGCAAGGCTAAGGTTTATAATAGACTTAATGGTAGATATGACTATAACCGCTTTCAGGTCGAAGCCAATCTTGTTATAGAAAAAGATGCCGGCGAAACAAGCCTTACTGATTTTACCTCTGGTTTTGTAGAATTAAGGACTAATAAGTTTTTAAAACAATTTGTAGTAGGTGATTATTCGCTTAACTTTGGACAGGGTATAGGTATGTGGAGTTCTCTTGGATTTTCAAAAGGAATTGTAGCGGTTAATACAATTAAGAAACATTCCATTGGAATTGATAGTTATTCTTCTGTCAATGAATCCCAGTTTTTCAGAGGAGCTGCTACTCGTTTGAATTACAAAGACTTTGATTTTTATGCTTTTTTTTCAGGTAACTATTATGATGCTACGTATGATACTACTCTTAATACAATTTCAAGTTTTTATTTTGATGGTTACCATCGGACAATCTCGGAAAAAAATCGTACCAATATGGTAAGAGAAAATCTGTTTGGAGGGCGAGTATTATATTTTACTGATGAGATTAAACTTGGATTAACTTATTGGAGTTCTAACTTCTCAAAAAATATTCTTCCAGATACTTCAAGAAATCTTTATTTGTTTAAAGGTTCCTATGCTCAGATGGCAAGTTTCGATTATGATGTAATATTTAAGAATTTTAATTTATTTGGTGAAATAGCCAGATCACATCAGGGAATCTATGCGGGAATTTCTGCTTTACAATGGAACTTTTCAAAGTTGCTGGATGTAATTGTTACATACAGATATTATCCTGAAGATTTTGTACCTGTTCATTCCTTCGGATTTGGAGAGATGAACGGAAACACACAAAACGAAACAGGAATATATACAGGTATCTCTATATATCCCCTAAAGAGTTTGACCATTAATGCTTATTATGATCAATTCAAGTTTCCTTATAGATCTTATTTTGTCCCAGTTCCTATTACAGGAAATGATTTCCTCACAAATTTAGATTGGAAAGTTTTCAAAGATTTTAAATTGTCAGTAAAATATAAAAATGAAAATAAGGAAGACGTTATAACAGTACAGGACGAATTTAATAGGGCTGTAAAAAAAATAGTTACCCGTAACCAGGTTAATCTCAGGGTTGGTTTTGAATATCTAATAAATAACATACGACTTAAATCGAGGTATGAGTATATATTTGTTAATTATTCTCAATTTGCACCAAGTAACAAAGGCTATCTTTTCTTTACAGATGTAAATTTTAAACTTATTAAAGGATTAACGTTATCCTCACGATTGATTTTTTTTGAGACGGATACTTATGATAGTCGTATATACGAATATGAAGAGGATATTAAGGGAGTAATGTCAAATATTGGATTGTATGGCAAAGGAAGGCGATGGTATTTTTTGATTCGATATAAACCATTTAACTTTCTGGAAGGAGCATTCAAGTATTCTGAAACCTATCTTGATGGAGTTAGGACTATTGGAAGTGGAAATGATATGATTTTTAATGATATTAACAATCGACTTAATTTCAGTCTTGAGGTATTATTTTAATTGTTCTACTTGTTTTCCTTTGTCTCCAATAGTTTCGTAATTCCAGCCTTTTAGATTTTCAAAATGTGAGCAAAGTTCTATAAATACATCTTCTGCATTTTCAAATTTAAAATCAACATTAAGACATTTTGCAATTTGTCTTAGTATTTTCCAGCCAGGTCTGGAATTAAATCGGTATCCTTTATTCCATCTATCATTGTGAGCCCCAAGACGATCCAGTCTTGAAATGGAATATTCTCCAATAACTCTATCCTCTTCAAAAGTAGTAATAGCCGGCTTGAGCCTTTGAATTCGGTTCTGAAAGTTTACAAAAGTCCCATTTGCTTCTGCATATGTTGATTGAGGTAATAAGATGGTAGCATATGATGAAAAAACAGTTTTTAATGATAATTGTTGTATACTCGATTCGAAATTTTCAAGAATATCCTCAAGTTTTATTGCACGACTAAAATCATCCTGCATTATATATACCAATTCAAATTTTTTACTTCTGATATCATTTAGTACAGATTCATCAATAGGTTTAAATCCGAGCAGCTTACATCCATTTGAATTTGGGGTTCTATCTGCAACTTTTAGTAAGTTGTCCCCGAATGATTTATCTTCAAATGGAATGTAATAAACCGCATCGGTACCAATTACTTCATTTGCAAGTTTTTTGAGTGCATAATTATCTTCAAGTGTAGCAAACGGAGAGCCCACAAAGAGAGTTTTCTTTTCATATAGTTCTGCTGCTGCCCTTGATAAAGCAACATCCCAGCTCACCTCATTAAAAGGATTTTCATAGGTGGATTGTGTATCTGCTGTGTAATTATATTCTACTTCTGCTTTTCTAATCTGGGGTGATAGAATTCTGAGTCGTTTATCTGTGGGCCATTTAATAGTTTCAAGTCTTCCCCAATCACAAAGCCAATAATCGTTAACTTCGAGGTTTTCCCTTGGTGTAATTCTTAATATCTCATTGTTTCTAACCCCAATTATAGTATTGCAACCTCGAGCACAACCGGGACAAAGGGAATTGGTAAAACTCATATCCCATACTCTTGCCTTAAATCGAAAATGAAGAGAGGTTAAGGCACCAACTGGACAGATTTCTATTACATTCATAGAATAAGGATTATCCAGCTTCTTACCGGGGAAGGTTTCAATAGTTACTTTTTCACCGCGCTGTACAAATGTTAGCTGGGGCTCTTTTACAATCTCTTCACAAAATCTTATACATCTCGAACAACTGATACACCGCTCCTGATCAAACATTACATTTGGCCCTAATTCAATGCGTTTGTTCTTATGATTTTTTTCTTCATCAAATCGTGAAACACCAATGCTATATTTATAAGCGTAATCCTGTAATTTACATTCTCCTGCTTCATCACAAATAGGACAGTCAAGCGGATGGTTAATGAGAAGAAATTCCATTACAGCATTACGTGCTTTAATGACCCTCTCAGAGTTTGTATGAACAATCATTCCATCAGTTGCAGGAGTAGAACAGGCAATTGTTAACTTGGGAAGTTTTTCTACTTCCACAAGACAAATTCTACAATTTCCCGATATGCTAAGTGCCGGATGATAACAAAAATGAGGAATTTCAATTCCAGCATCTTTTGCAGCTTGTAAAATAGTTTGCCCCAGCGTAAAGGGTATCTCTCTGTTATCGATTTTTATTGTACCCACAGAAAACTATATTTAACTTTAGGTATTGTATTCTTCAGTAATATCATTTTTGCCTTTAAATGTTAAAAATCTGAACTCACTCAGTGGGAGTTTCTCATCAACTTCAAGCTTTATAATTACTCTATATTTTATACACATACGAAGAATCTTGTTGATAATACCACTGGTTAAATAGTTAAAAATCAAAGGATTGACTCTAAGTCGCAAGAAAAAACTATTAGAACCACTGGTTTTGTATCGTTGAAGCCAACGTTCAATATCTGTGATGTAAGTTGTTTTTGTATATACCCGACCAGTACCACCACATAATGGACACTGATCAGAAAGTCTGAAAGTAATATTCTGCCTTATTCTTTGTCGTGTAATTTGAACAACCCCGAATTCACTCATAGGAAGAATTGTAACTTTGGCTCTATCTTTACGGAATTCTTTCTTCAGCTCTTCGTAAAGTTTGCGTTTGTTTGCCTCATCATAAAGATCAATAAAATCAATAACAATAATTCCTCCAATATCACGTAACCTTGCCTGACGGGCGATTTCTCGAGCAGCATCAAAGTTAATCTTAAGAGAATTAATTTCTTGTTCTTTAGAACGTGCATATTTCCCGCTGTTTACATCGATTACAGTCATTGCTTCGGTTGGTTCAATTACAATATAGCCTGAATTTTTTAACCAAACCTTTTTGCCTAAAGATTCCTCAATTTGTTTTTCAATATTATATGCATCAAATAACGGTATTGAATCTGAATAATATTCTATTTTATTGGAAAATTCCGGAGACGTCTCATCAACATAACTCTTTATTTGCTTATAGAGTTTCTTTGAATCAATAATTATTCTTGTGACGTCATCACGAAATAAATCGCGAATAACAGAATTAGTTGTAGAAGCATCTTTATAAAGTAAAGCTGGTGGTTTGAGAGTCTTTATTTTTGCTTGAATATCATTCCAGATTCCAAGTAACTTTTTAAGATCTTCACGAATTAAATGTTCGTCCTGACCCGCAGCTACAGTCCTTATAATAACTCCCATCCCACTTGGTAATAGAGATTTTACTATAGCGCGAAGTCTTCTTCTTTCCCGGAAGTTATAAATTTTCTTTGAAACTCCAATCTTACGATTGAAAGGCATCAATACAAGGTAGCGACCTGGTATGGTGACTCGGGAAGTAACTCTTACACCTTTACCAGGCATAGGCTCCTTCATAATTTGTACTATGATGTTTTGTCCTTTTTCGAGATTTGCGGGAACGAGAACTGAGGAACTTCGGTTTTGAGACGATATTTGCTGGTTATATACTGCTTCTGAGTCATCTTCATCTTCGTCAGAATCTTCCACGTCTTCATCATCACCAAGAATTGAAGAATAATCATCAATTGAGGTATCTATGTCGGAAAAGTGAAGAAAGGCATCTTGTTGAAAACCAATATTAATAAAAGCAGCACGTATCCCAGGAAGAATTCGGGCAATCTTACCGAGGTAAAGATCACCTACATTTCTTGTAAAATCTGGACTCTCATAAAAAAGTTCAACTAACTTTCCGTCTTCAGTTATTGCAATTCTAACTTCGCGAGAGCTTGAATTGATCAAAATCTCTTTATTCATAAGTATCTCGGTCTTTGTTTGACTACGAATTCATAGAGGCGAGAAACTCTTTGTTGTTTTTCGTTCCACGCATCTTTTCAAGAAGAAATTCCATTCCTTCAACAGGGTTATTTGAATCTGCTATAATCTTTCGTAACAGATAGACCCTGTTTAAGGTTTCAGAATCTAATAAGAGTTCCTCTTTTCGTGTGCCGGATCTGTTTAGATCAATGGCAGGAAAAATTCTTCGGTCTGAAAGTCGTCTGTCAAGAACAATTTCCATGTTACCTGTGCCCTTAAATTCTTCAAAAATAACTTCGTCCATCCTGCTACCGGTTTCTATAAGAGCAGTAGCTATTATTGTCAAACTACCCCCTTCGTCAATATTGCGTGCAGCTCCAAAAAATCTTTTGGGCTTATGTAAAGCATTAGCATCCACACCACCAGAAAGTATTTTACCGCTATGAGGAATTACTGTATTATGAGCCCGTGCAAGTCTTGTAATACTATCAAGAAGAATGACTACATCTTTTCCAGCTTCAACAAGTCTTTTTGCTTTTTGCAGAACCATCTCGGAAACCTGAACGTGTCTTTCGGGTGGCTCATCAAAAGTTGAACTGATTACTTCTGCTTTAACATTTCTCATCATATCAGTTACTTCCTCTGGTCTTTCGTCTATCAGTAGAATTATTAAATAGATATCCTTATGGTTTTTGAGAATACTATTTGCAATTGTCTGCAAGAGTATAGTTTTTCCACTTTTTGGAGGTGAGACAATCAAACCTCTCTGACCTTTTCCGATAGGTGTGAAAAGGTCCATAATCCTCATTGAATATTCAATAGGAGAAGTTTCAAGATTGAATTTAACATTTGGGTAAGTCGGAGTTAAATTGTCAAAGAGAATTCTTTCTCTGATTTTTTCCGGCTCTCCAAAGTTTACTTCCTCTACTTTTAACAAAGCATAAAATCGTTCCCCTTCTTTTGGAGGCCTTACCTGTCCACTCACCGTATCTCCTGTCTTAAGAGAGAATTTCTTGATTTGTGACGGAGAAACGTAAATGTCATCTGGAGAAGGAAGATAATTATACTCTGCCGACCTGAGAAAGCCATATCCGTCCTGCAAAACTTCCAGCACACCCGAAGCAAATACAGCGTCATCTTTTCTGGTAGTTGCTTCAATAATCTTTAAAATAAGATCCTGTTTTTTCAAATCACTATAGCCTGTGAGCTTTAGCTCTTTTGCGATTTGGATTAGTTCGGCTACCTTTTTGGTTTTTAATAATTCGAAGTTTTTGTCTTCTGGAGAATACATTACTTTACTAACTGAAGAGTCTTTTTTCCCGTTTTTTTCAGTCATTTATATTACCTTTCGTAAGAATTTGAATTTGAGGGATATCCTCTGATTTAAAATATCATATTAAAACTAAACTTTTTGAAAATTACATGCGGTTATATTTACCCGGAGTGTAATATGATTACCTCTTAATAATAAAACTATAGTTTCTATTAAAAAAGTTCAAGGGAAAAAATAAATTTGTTAAAATTCTTAAAGTTTAGTTACAACAAAATAGTCACACTTAAGACATTATAAAAATCTATTATTTTTGACGACAAACCGATGAAAAAGTTTCACTTTTTTCTACAGGTTATTCTAATATAGATTTATACTCTAATAAAAAAGAACTATATTAGAACCTGCTATTTATTCACTACTAATTCAAATTATTACTGTAACACTTAAATTTGAAGATTGATATTGGATATTAGAATTTTTATTTTAAAAATTTTATTGATTTAGAAATATCAAATACAAACTAAATTCGAATGGCAAAATCTGTTGTGAAAAAGAAAAGGAAATCTGAACCATCTATAAGTTTTGATTTGAACTATGAATCTATTAAAACTCATCGTATAGTTATATATATAGGTATAGCACTGTTTTCGTTCTTTTTGAGCTTGTTGTATGTAAAAAGTGCTCTTGATCAAAATGGCTACTTTGGATTTCCTTTAGATGATCCATGGATTCATCTTACTTTTGCTAAAAATTTAGTTAACTATCACAGTTTTTCATACTACAAAAACGAAATGGTAACAGCAGGCTCAACTTCGCCATTATACACCTTAATCCTGTCGGTTTTATATGTTGTAAACAAAAATGAAATGATTATTAGCTATTTCCTCGGTATTATGTCATTTTTGCTGGCCTCATTGATGTTTTATAAGTTGGCAGATTATGAGTTTCCAAAAGAGAATATATATGCTTTATTGGCAACACTGATATTTGTTACTGATAAATGGATGAACTTTATTTCTGTTTCCGGAATGGAAACATCAATGTTTATACTGGCTCTATTGGTAACAACTTATTACTATCGGAAGAACAACTTTATTATGACTGGGGTTTTCCTTGGATTAATTCTGTGGTTGAGGCCGGATGGTTTAACTTTTATCCTTGCTCTTTTGATAGATTATGCAATCAGATACTATCTTTATCGCCGAAATAAATCAAACGAAAATCTCTTTACTCGCCGGGATTTTTTAAAATTAGCTGGTGCATTTAGTGGTATCGTAGTTCTTTACTTGTTAATGAATCTCTGGCTATCTGGTACTTTATTGCCCAATACTTATAATGCAAAACTTGCATATTATTCCCCAGAGTTCAAAAGCAGAACTGATTTTCTTGAATTGGAAGTCTTTAAATATTTCACAAAGGGAGAATACCTCTTAATAGGTGTTGGATTTATATTTGGTGTCCTGGATATAGGGTCAAGCCTTAAACAGAAAAAATATCACGAATGCATTTTGTATGTTGTCTTTATTTTTACAATCATTTTTGTATATTGGTATAAGTTGCCTTATGCTCACAGATTTGGTAGATATTTAATGCCTGTTATTCCTTTTTACATACTTACAAGTGTTATTGGATTTAAGTACATTGCTATTGTTGTAGGGAGATTATTACATAGCCGACGGGTGGCAATTTGGTTAATGATGGGGGGGTTTATCATTTCCATACTGTGGAGTTTTTCGGATTATGTTGAAAATAAGAAAGCCTATGCTAATGAGTGTAAGTATATAAATGATCGTCAGGTCGTTACTGCTAAATGGTTAAGGGACAATACTAACGAAAACGATATAATAGCCACGCATGATGTTGGTGCTATAGGGTTTTATAGTGATCGCAAAATTGTTGATATAGCAGGACTTGTTACTCCAGAAGTTATAAAAAACGTAGGAGATACAGGCTATGTTTCATATATGGAACAATTTATGAAGCAGCAAGGAGTAACTTATCTTGCTTTTTTAAAGGAGTGGTACAGGGTTAGTAATCAAAACCCAGTATTTAGTAGTTTTGATCTAACTCAAATTCTTATTTCACAACCAGGAAAGGCAGTACTTGACCGCTACCCAGGTGAAACTATGGAGGTTTATAAATTTTACCCGGATAAAACAATAATTCTAAGCAAGAAAGCCAATAGTCTTAATACTATGGCACAAGAACTTCTGACGCAAAACAATATTGCTATGGCTTTAAGATATCTTGAGGAAAGTTTGAGAAGTCAACCTAATGCAGCTGTTACTTATTTTATTGTGGCAAATGCATTCCTTTTAACAGGTGATATGAAGAGTTTCGAGAGCAATTTGAAAAAAGCTCTTTATTATTTCCCTGAATATAACGAAGCAAATATAGAACTTGCAATGTTTTATAAGGTTCAAAATAATTGTAAGGCAGCAGCACAACTTCTTAAAAAAGTGGTCTTAAATTTACCTAATAATAAGAAAGTACAGGACGTTTACAATTCCTTACCTGATTCCTGCAGGGTTTTTCAATAGTAAAAATTTTATTGATGTAATTTTGAACAGCTTATTATTTTAAAAGCTCGAAACTTAACTGAACTATTGTTAAGACAGAAAGGGAGCAAATAAAAGTGAGTTTTTTGACAAAGCGACTTACTGGAAAAGTATTAGAGTTTTTTAAAAAATCAGGTGATATTCACAACAGATTTTCCCTTGTTTTTAAGAGAAACCCTTTAACAAAATCCCTTTTGATTTTAATTTGTTTTTTTGTCCTCTGGGGGAGTGTTAGCTGGTGGTTATTCTATAGTATTGTGTATGGCAAAAATGAATTTAAAGAGTTAGAGGAAATTCAATACATTTTATTACCAGGTAAAAATGCTGACCAGGTTATAAACGAGCTGGTTGAACTTAAAGTAATACAGCATAAGATATTTTTCAAGTTGCTTGTAAAATTTAGTGGAAAAGAGGGGAATTTAATCTCAGGGAAATATGTGTTTAGAAGCGGGATTAGAAACATTGATGTTCTACATATGCTAACAGATAAAAATCTCTTAAAGTATGAAAAATTTACGGTTTATGAAGGAGCTACTTTGAAATACATTGGTAAATTAGTTGAAACTAAATTAAAACTATCTTCTGAGAAATTTCTTTCAGAGTGTAAAAATGACTCGCTTCTTAATATTCTTGGCTTAAAAGGAAAAGTTGAAACGCTGGAAGGCTTTTTGTTCCCGGAAACGTATTTCCTCCCCTTAGATATTACAGAATCAGGCTTAGTAACAATACTTTTTAATGAATTTCTTAAAAGAGTTTACAATAATATAGAGATTAAAAATGGACTTCAGTCAAAAAACAAAAACTTGCTGGAGATTATTACTCTTGCTTCCATCATTCAAGGTGAAACCACAGAAAAAGATGAAATGCCTATAATAGCAGGTGTATATTACAACCGTTTGAAAAAGGGAATGAAATTGGAAGCTGATCCTACGGTACAATATGTAATCCCTGATGGACCAAAACCACGTTTGACGCTTCAAGACTTAAAGTATGATTCTCCTTATAATACTTATAGACATTATGGGTTACCCCCGGCCCCGATTAATAACCCTGGTCTTGATGCAATTAAAGCAGCACTGAATCCCCAGGAACATAATTATTATTTTTTTGTGGCTATTGGTCAGGGAAGACATAAATTCTCAGAAACTTATGAAGAACACCTCAAAACAATTGAAGAAATCAAGAAAAGTAGTAATACAGAATAAATGGATATACTTTATCTAACAAGGTTTTTTCTTAAAATAGATTTTCGCAATAGGGAAGAGAAAAAACTGGGTAGAGTAATTGCCATAATAATTTCCTATTTAATTGCAAATGTTTTACTCTCTGGAAATACTTATTTCTTGTTTGATAAGAATAGTTTTGTCTTAATTTCATTTTCTACTCCAATGTTTCTAATGGGTTTATTGATCCTTAGTGAGTATGATAATTTATTTTTTGAGAAATCTAATCTTAATTTTATTAAATCACTCCCACTGAAAAATAAGCATCTTTTTCTTTCGAAGTTTATCTCTGCTACTTGTTATTTGATATTTTTTGTATTGGTTTTAGTTATACCACAAAGCATTTTCTACTATTACTATGATAGGAGCTGGTTTGATATTATTCGGTTTATAATTGTAAGTTTCCTGTTTGTGCTCTCTTCGGTCTCCTGTATTACCATTTTATATACAGTTACACTTCTTGTATTTCATAAAACAAGATTTTTCCTTTACCTACTTCAACTTACATTTATATTTTATGTATTAGGAGTTAATAGTATTACTTCTGAAACTATAAAATTGGGACGTGAGAATTTGTTAGTTTTTACACCTATTAAATATACTCCACAGTATTTTTTCTTAAGAGGAATTGAGGGAGGAATAGAATTCTGGATAGCGTTTGGTGTTACTATATCGCTTTTTCTTATGATGTATTTTTTATTTATAAATAAATATTTTTTAGTATCCGAAATTCTGTTAAATCAGAACTCGCAACGGAAAGTGTATTCGGGGCTTAAAAGTATTTTTTTATTTCAAGATGTAGAAAAAGCCATACTAAAGAATAGCGATACCCGAGCAGGTTATTGGTTGGCATTGAATATGTTTCTTCGTTCAAAATCCTTAAGGATGCGAATCTTTCCAATCCTTATACTACCTCTGCTTTCTACTGTTGTAATAATTTTCACTAACCAGAGTAATATTTTTTTTAATCCCGACCCATCATTTTGGTTTTTTAAGACGGAAATAGAAGTTCTCAATCCTTCTATAACCTTACTATTGCTTCTTAGCTCAAGACTATTGCTGGTGAATTTTTTATATTCTGAAGAGGGAACGGTAAACATAGTTGAATTTTATAAGTCTCTCCCTATTCAAAGCAGTAAATTATTCTGGATAGGTGTAATAGTTTTTGTGTCGGTTTTTCTGTTGTTTCCTATATTCATTGCTGTCTCTATTTGTTTGTTGTTTGTTGTAGACAAAATAGCGGTTATTGCGAATATGATTTTTATATTTTCTTTTATAATTTTTTTAAATTCATTAAATTTAATTAATATTAAAATACTTCCATTTTCGTTACCAAGCTCCAGATATAGTTCTTTTACAAGATTGGGTGACGTTATTTTTATACTCCCAATAGGTGTTGTATTTTTAATTTTTCAAATTTTAGCCTTCAAAAATGTGGTTGTTTTTCTTCTTGTTACTATAGGTTTATTTATCTTTTTAGAAATATTTTTACGAACAAAAAAATAACACTTTCTTATGGGTACAACAGAAGATATTGCAACAATACCCCAAACAGAAACTAAACCAATAACCAGAATGTACCGAGGAGATGGTAAAAATGTTATCCTTGCCATAACTGGTACCAGCGGTGCAATTTATGGACTACGAATGTTACGCACCTTGATTGTTAATGATTTTAATATAGACCTTATACTTACAGAATATGCAAATTACACTTTGTTTCGTGAGTGTGGGGTGGAGTTAAAACATAACACAATTCAGAGCACTTTCCCGGAGATTATGATTCATAAGGCTCAAATTAAATTCCATAATAATCTTGACATTAAATCCGAAATTTTTCTTGAGACGTACAACGTTTTTGGAATGATAGTATCTCCTTGCTCTACTGATTATCTTTCTGGTATTGCTAACGGAAGCAGTAGGAATCTTATTGAAAAAGCAGCAGACTGGATTCTTTCTAACAACAAGCCCCTTGTACTTGTTCCTCGTGAAACACCTGTTAATAAAATATATATAAAGAATATGCTATCCGTGCTTGAAGCTGGTGGTTTTGTAGTGCCTGCTATGCCTGCATATGATAATTCTCCGAAAGACTTTAATGATTTAGGAGATTATATTGCTGAAAAAACTATGTCAGTCCTAATGAGGGGAGAAACGTTGAGTATTTAATTAATACATTAATGCATATACGATAATATTAGTTCCCATTTTAAAAGCCTCTTCTCGTTTCTCAGGGGGATCATTATGTTCTTTTGTATCAGCCCAACCATCTGTAATATTTGTTTCATATGTATAATATACACACATTCGTCCGTCAAGGAAAATCCCAAAACCTTGTGGAGGTTTTCCATTGTGCTCGTGAATTTTTGGAAGTCCTGAACGAAATGAATAATGAATGTTATAAATTTGGTGAGAAAACGGAAGTTCTTTTAACTCCTGCTCTGGGAAAATCTTCTTTATTTCACGTCTAAATGCCGTGTCCATACCGTAATCATCATCGGCATATAAAAATCCCCCGCGTTCGCAATACTTTCGAAGTCTTGCTGCTTCTTCTGATGAAAAACTAATATTCCCATGTCCTGTTAATATTAAAAATGGATAGTTGAAAATTTCGTTCGATGCAACATCAACAGTGTAGAAGCCAGGTTTATCAGTCTCTATATTTGTATTTTTGTTTAGATATTCCATCATATTTTGTTCAGCAGAAGGGTCGTTGTACCAATCGCCACCCCCGGAATACTTTAGCCTTACGAGTTTAAATAAAGTCCCGTTGGTCTCTTTACTCCCCTGTGAAAACAGGAATGAGAATATAAAGCAAAATATAATTATAAGAAATCTTCGCATAAATCAGACTTTTGGTAAGTCGAGAGAAATATCTACTTTTTCAATATCTCTCCAAAGGGCTTGACAGGGAAATCTATTTTCATAAAGTGCTCGTGAAATCATCACCGAGTCGATCTGGGGATTTTTAAGATCTACTAATTGTTTTAGGTGTTGATAACTACCAATTCCTCCTGCAGAGGTTATTTTTAGTTTCGTTGCGGAAGCAATTTCAAGTAGTCGTTCGATAAAGGGTCCAGAATAGTTCCCGACGCGAGTAACATCCTGGTATATAATTCTTTGAACCCCGAGTTGTTCCATGTATTTTGCAAAATCCAGCGGTGTGATATTAGCATAATTAACCCAACCGTTTGTAACAACATTGTTCAATTTTTCATCTATTCCTACTACAAGTTTTGACGGCGAGTATACATCAAGAATTTGTTTTACCATATCTGGATTAGTAATTGCGCCAGTCCCAACAACTATCCGGTAAACTCCAAGATCTTCTATAATTTTCTTTGCTATTTCAAAACTTCTAATTCCGCCTGCAAGTTGAATAGGAATATCTACAGAATGGGCAATTTTTTTGATTATGTCGTAATTTCCCATTCCTCCCTTTATTGCTCCATCAAGATCTGTAATATGAATAACACGGAAGTTTTCCTTTCTCAAAAGTCTTGCAACAGTTATTGGACTTCCGCAATAATAATTTGTTTCAATATCCAAACCATGAATAACCCGTACACAATTACCCTCTTTAATATCTATGACTGGAATTACTAACATATTTTACTTTTTTAAAATAACAAGTTTTCCTGTTCCTACTTTACTTCCATTACTATTATAGGCAACAACAATATATATCCCGGAGGCAGCATATTTACCATTCTTTCCTATTCCATTCCAATAGGCAACTTTTCCCCCTGGAGAGTCAAACTCTGCAATTACTTCTCCATTTAATGTCATTATCTTAATAGAAGAATTTTCTACCAGTCCATCAATATGCAATTCAACTGAAGAGGGTACTATATAAGGATTTGGAGCACAAACAATTTTATCAAAGTTTTCTACAGGTTGAATAGCATAAGTCTGGAAAGCTGATAACCCATTATTAGTTCCAAAATATGCTTTGCCAGTTTTCTGACTAACATAAATAGAGGTTATTCTATTAGAAAGAATCGGGCTGTTATTTGTATTAAATTGTTCAATTAAAGTGGAACCATCTTCTGAAAGATGAAATACACCGTTGATATCAGTTCCTATCCATTTTTGGTTTAGTATATCTATTGCTATGCAATTACAATTTTCAGTGAAAGGTACTCTCAAATTTCCGGAGATTATCCCGAGTTTTACTGGAGCTGGTTTTTGATTTGGGTTCCTTATTGCCGAAAGAGGATCGTTTATTATAAAGACTCCATTTGAGGTAGCAATCCAGATCTCATTATTTTTGTCAACTAATAAGTCTTTTATATCAGTGACTTCCGGTCCAAAGTCACTCAGTGAATAAAATCCAGATATATCATCATTGAGATTTCCAAGTGTTCCATTCTCGTTATAAAAGTAAACCCCACGAGGGGTTGTTTCTCCAGATACAACCCATTTCGTATTGTAGCTGTCAACAGCAACTTGCTCAAGATTTGAAGCTGAAATTACTGGGGGATTTGGTATTCTTATCCAGACACTGTCATTTCCTGAGTATGCATAGATGGAACCGCCACTATTCGAAACATAGAAAGATAACCACAAAACTCCATTATTATCAAAAGCCCCTCCAAAAGGAACACAATAGTTTGGGTTGGCTGGAATACCGGGTAAATTAGAATTTTGTGGGTTAAAGTTCTTTATATTATCATTTACTATTCGAGTAGGTCCACCCCCATAACCAAGAGCCCAAACCTGACCACGTCCCGCTATGATTCTTCGAAAAAAATTACTGTTACCAATTGCAGGGTACTTGTCAATTGTAAAAAATGTCCAGATTTTACCATCAAATCTGTAAAATCCTGCATCCAACGCGCCTCCAGCAAACCACATATTTCCGAAGTCATCTTCTACTATGTCATCAAAAGAATTTCTGTTTGGACAATCAGGATATATGTCTGTGTAGCTATTATTTATTTTAGCTCTTAGCCCTTTTTCGTAAACACCAATGATGATGTTTTTATTGATATCACTGTTAATAGTATTATAACTATCACCATACATAAAAGTAACAGGAGAAGTAAGGGAATCCTGATGAGCAAATAATAAACTATTAGGTGTTGCTATGTATAAATAGTTACTAACAGATTTAAGTGATCTGATAGGGGTATGAGCTAAAGAATAATTTGGATACAAATTCCAGTTTAGTGTATCATAATATACAAATCCACTGTCACTTCCAGCGAACAAATACCCGTTAAATTCTTCAAAACACCGAACATTACCGTTTAATGGCGACTGATTATAATTTAACCAGGAACCGGGATTATTTAAATTACTGCTCCTAAGCCTTGCATATGCAATTCCCACAGAGGTTCCTGCAAAAATTTTGTCGGTATAAATAACAAGTGTATTAACTGACGTCTTGCTATTAAAAGAGCCTAACTGGTAATATGGTGCATCTACAAATGAAAAATTATTTACTGAAATTTTCTGAATGCCAAAACCTGTTGCTGCAAAAATGTAGTCCTGATAAGTAATAAAATAATTTATACTTTTGTTAGCTTCATTTGAGTTCTTAATATCATAAATATAATTCCATTTCTTATTTAAATAATCAAAAATTACAATTGAGCCATCTGATGCCCCCAACCATAACCTGTTGAACTTATCTATAATAGTTGTGGTAAGATTATTACTAACAAGACCATTTACGTTATTATATTTTTCCAGTACTCTTCCATTAGAAAGATCAACTACAAATAACCCACCTGAAGTAGCACAGTAAGCAAGGTTTTGTGATGAGCTAACAGAAATAGAGACTACATTCTTCAAGTCTGTAAATGTTTCCCATTTAGCCGCAGAGACTCCTGTCCTGTTAAAAACAATAAATATAACAAGAACTAAAAATATTCTTCCCTTCATATCAGTCGGTTATTATTTTACTTACTTTCTATAATACTAAATATTTAAAAAACTTACACAAATTTCAATTCATCTCATAGTCAATTGAGAAGAAGATGTTATGTTAAAACCTTGTTAATTCTTTCAAGTACCCAATCAATTTCATCTTTAGTAATAACAAGTGGTGGAGCAAAACGGATTACATTTTCATGAGTTTCTTTACACAGAATCCCGAGATCTTTCAAAGCTTCGCAATATTTTCTTGCCCCGCCAGCTTCTGGTTTGAGTTCAATCCCAATGAATAATCCCTTCCCACGAATTTCTTTTACAAGCTCTGATTTAATTTTTTTGAGTTCTCCAAGAAAGTAAGTTCCAAGTTCAAAAGACCTTTCAATAAGATTTTCTTCAATTAAAACTCTAATACTTTCCCTTGCAACAGCACAAGCAAGAGGATTTCCTCCAAAAGTTGAACCGTGATCTCCTGGTTGAAATACCCCCAAAATTTCTCGTGAAGATAAAACTGCACTAACGGGATAACATCCTCCCGATAAAGCTTTCCCGATTGTAACAACATCCGGTTTTATACCTTCATACATAAAAGCAAAGAGTTTTCCACTTCGTCCCAAACCCGATTGAATTTCATCTGCTATCATAACAACATTGTTCTTTTTGCAAATTTCGTATGCCTGCTGTAGATAACCTTCGGGTGGGACTACGACACCACCCTCACCCTGGATTGGTTCTACTATAAACCCAACAGTGTTTTCAGTTATTGCTTGTTCCAATGCGTTTACATTTCCATATTTAACAATCTTGAATCCCGGAGTTATTGGTCCAAATCCGTCCTTATATTGTTCTTCAGTAGAAAAACTAATAATAGAAATTGTTCTACCTGCAAAATTATTTGTGCAGGCAATAATTTCAGCCTGGTTTTCAGGGACTTTCTTTATTTTATAACCCCATTTTCTAACAGCTTTCAGGGCTGTTTCAACAGCCTCCGCACCGGAATTCATGGGCAACATCATTTCATATCCAGTTAATTCGCATAGTTCTTTACACAATAGTGGTAATTGGTCATTTCTAAAAGCTCTTGATGTCAAAGTTACCTTTTCTGCTTGGTTCTTGAGAGCTGTAACAATTCGAGGATGACAATGTCCTTGATTAACAGCTGAATAAGCTGCAAGGCAATCGAGATACTTGTTTCCTTCAACGTCCCATACCCATACCCCCTGTGCGCGTTCTATAACTACATCAAGTGGATGGTAGTTGTGTGCTCCGTATTTTTGTTCTAACTCTATGTAATCTTTTGTTCTCATAACTATTATTTTTTGTAAATGATTAAACTTCAATTTATTAAATTCCTACTGGATAAACGATGGAAAAACCTATCCTTTTTTTACTATACTTTCTTTGGGGACAAGAATTTATTATAGAGAAATAGTCCAATGATTGTAATAATACCAATCGAACTAAAGACCAGCCATAAAATAGCAGGTTTATTCATTTCTTTCACAAAAATTTCATAAAGAGAGGCTCCTAATATACCCCCTATCCCACTTCCAAGCACCCCATAGAGAAAAGCATATCCAAGATAAAGAGCTTTTTTGCTTTCGGGGGCAATCAATCCTACATAAGAAATAAACTTTGGATGTGCAGTCATTTCTCCTATAGAAAAAATTATAATGCCAGCAATAAAAATCCAGGGAGAGGTACTAATAGCAAGCATTGCCATTCCGGCGGTTCCCATTGCAATACCTGCAATCATTGTTGGCAAAGCTTTTTTATTTTTAACGATATTGGATACAACAAGTTGTAAGACTATAATAGTAAGTGCGTTGATTACAGTTACATGTTCAGCATCAAATTTCCAGTTAGGGTTCTGTATGAATAGGGAAAGAACTGTATTAATTACTCTATCAAAAGAGGTCATATCCATTCGTTCGGTAAGATACCATAACACGGTATCAAACATCTGAAAGTAGAGAATCCAGAAACCAGAGTATATTACAATCATAACTACAAAACGAAAATCTTTTAATACAAAAACAGCATTTTTTAAAACTCCCAATATTGACTTGGTGTCGGCTGGCTTTTCAGGTTCCTTATAAAAAAAGAGGTTTAAGAACAATAACCAACCTGTCCCAATTGCAGCCATAACAAAAATTAGACTCCACGATATGTTTTTCAATAAAGGCACAAGTATTAAGGGAAAGAGGAATGCTCCAAGGTTTATTGACCAATAATAAATGCCAAATCCTAAAGTTGAGTTTGATTCGTCTGTAACTCGTGCTATGGTTCCTGATATAATTGGCTTAAAAAATCCTGCTCCTATTACCATCAGGAGGAGACTTGCAAAGACTAACTCATAAGAAGTTACCAAACTGGTCAGGAAATACCCAATACTCATTACAATAAAAGCGAATGTCAAAGTAATTTTGTAACCAAATCTATCAGCTATAGCTCCAGAAAGTATCGGTAGCAAATATAGCAAAGGGGTAATGGTGCTCTTAATTACACCAACACTTACTTTTGAAAACCCTAATCCTCCTTGTGCAACATCCATTACCAGATATACCGATAGAACAGACATTACTCCATAATAGGAACCCCGTTCAAAGAACTCCATTACGATGACAATCCAAAAGTTTTTTGGAAATGGTTTTAGTACTGATGTTTTGTTTTTTTCTGCCAAACTGAAAAATTTTAATTTTAAACTTAATTTAAACATAACATTTTGATTTTTAAAAAATAACACTAAAAGACAAAAAATTCTGTTGTTTTTCAAATAATCATAATTTATCTTTATAAAATGTGGGGGAAAATAGTTCTTCTTTGATTTTCGCTTTTCTGTCTTTTTTATAGAAATTAAGTTTTTAATCTCTAACAATGAAAAGAAAAAATTTACTTTTTCTGTTTATTGCGGTTTTATTTACTATTTCTAAAGTTCACGGCCAATACTTTGTAGAATCGTTTGAAAGTCCTTGGAGCGGCTCTCCACCAGTCCCATCGGGATGGTCAATTATTCATACATCTGCAACTGGAGGGGGTGGTGGAACTGAACCGATATATTGGGCACAGAATACCTGGAATGGTTCCTCCTGGTCACAGGGAGGAGCAGGAAATCCATTACCTTCGGGGGCTAAGGATGGGGCTTCAGTTGCATGGTACAAAGATTCTGATGCAAAAGCAACTCAAAAAGATATGTTATGTAGTGGTAATATTGATTTGACTTCCTCAATCACTCCATGGGTAACTTTTTATCTCAGTGTAAACTCTCAAAGTACAGTTGTTTTGAAACTTAAAGCATCAAGCAATGGGGGAGTGAATTGGAACGAAGTACAAACTATCACTAATCCAGGATTAGAATGGACAAAAATCAGAATTGTGCTGCCATCAGAATACAAAGTTTTGAATGCACGGATTGGTTTTGAGCTTACAGCATCCTATGGTTCATACGATGTGTGGCTTGATAAAGTTGTAGTAGAGGAAAAACCACTTCCTCTAACAGGCATAAAAACTATCAAAACCTCAGGAGGGGATTTTAGTACTTTTTCGTCAGCTTTTGAAGCTTTGAACGATGCTGGTGTTGGCTCAGGCTCAGGAGGGGTGATATTTAACGTTGATGCAGGATTTACTTCAACTGAGTTATGTCCTATACTTACTGTATCAGGTTCCTCGAATGCCACTATTGTATTTCAAAAAAATGGAGCTGGTAATAACCCTAAAATTATTGCTAGCAAGGGAATTAGTGCTACTAATGATGCTATTCTTAGATTATATGGCTGTGATTATGTCACTTTTGATGGTATAGATGTTGCGGAAAATCCTACAAATAGTGACAATACAACCAGAATGGAATATGGATATTCTATCAAAAATATATCAGCAACCAATGGAGCACAGTACAATACTATTAAAAATTGCAAAATTACATTAAATAGAACTTATACTTCGACGAAAGGAATTGGTGAGGATTCTTTGATAAGACCTACTACTACAGCAGGGAGTAATTCCTTCAATAAATTTCAAAATATTTCAATTGAAAATTCTTATAACGGAATTTATATTATAGGAAACAGTATTTATCCAGATATTGGAGTTGAAATTTCTGGCTGTACAATAGGAGCAACTACTAATAACGATATTGGGAATGGTTCTTCTGCTGTCAATGGTATCCGTATGTCTTATATCAAAGACGTCAATGTCTTTAACAATATAGTAAGAAATGTTACTATAACAGGTACAGGTAATTTGTTTGGTATCTATTTAGAAAATGTACAAGGTAGCAATAGTATTTATAATAACAAAGTGTTTTCAATTAAGTCCACAAGTACTTCTCCGAACTCAAAAGTTTATGGAATAAGAACTGATGTAATCTCTGGGAGTTTATGTAATATATACAACAATGTGGTTTATGGTCTTGAACATGGAATAAACAGTGCTAATGCAACCATTGTTGTTTTCGGTATTACTATAGGAATGAGTGGCGCTGGGAGTGGAAACTTTTACTACAATTCTGTTCGAATAGACGAAGATCAAAATCCGTCCTCGGCTTGTTTTTACATGGGAACCTCTAATGTCACAGTTAACCTCCTCAACAATGTTTTTGCTAATTTTTCAGCCACCGGCTCTACGTCGAAAAGATATTGCTTATATAGAAATGGGGGAACACTTAATAACGTTGATTATAATAATTATTATATTCCATCTGGAACAAATAATTTTATAGGTTATTATGATTCTTCTATCAGTGATTTAACAAGCTGGAGAATAGCCACTGGTAAAGATAGGTATTCTATATCAGCTGATCCTGGATTTACTTCTTCTACAAATCTCCAACCAGATGTAAACAATGCAAATTGTTGGAATCTAAATGGCAAGGGGGTACCGATTTATTCAGTTAATACAGATATACTTGGAAATCCACGCAGTACCGGAATCTCAACAGGGGCAACCGATATAGGAGCATACGAGTTTTTACCCAATATTGTTCCATCCGATGCAAATCAAAGGGGAACAATTGCTAATGATCAAACTACAATATATACTGTAGGAGGAGATACAATCGCAACAATTACCTGGCACGGAGCAAACTTGCCCTCCTCAATTAGTTTGAAGTATTATACTGGTATAAACCCTTCCAATATTCCTGGCGGTTCAAGGTGTTCAAACTTGTACTTTAGAATTACTCCTACAGGGGGCAGTGGATACACATACGACTTAAAATTATATTATACTCCACCATTAATTGGTACAATCACTGCTGAAAGTTATATCAGGCTTTCTCATTATAGCGGAGGTGGCTGGATTCAATACCAAACAGTTAGTCCGGATACAACGGAGAAATTTGTAATTGTTAATGGATTAAATTCGTTTTCAGATTTTACTTTTGGCGATGCCAATGCTCCTTTACCAATTATATTAGCATATTTTACAGCGGAAGCTTTTCGAAATACTGTAAATTTGAAATGGAAAACATTGGAAGAAATTAATTGTGCGGGTTTTGAAATTGAACGACAATATGAAAATGGTTGCTGGTGTACAATTGCCTTCATTAAAAGTCTTAATCAGGGGAATAGTTCTGCTGAATATAAATATATTGATACGAAGCTGAATTCGGGTAAGTATAATTATAGACTGAAGCAGATTGACTATAATAACAATTTTGCATATTATAATCTAACGAAATATATTGAAGTTACATTGCCTCAGACAGACGATATTTTACAGAATTATCCAAATCCTTTTAATTCCTCTACGACATTTGAAATTAGAATTTCTCATAGTAGCTGGCTTAAAATGAGCGTTTTTGATATACTTGGTAGAGAAGTAAAAGTAGTCTTGAACGAGTTTAAATCTGCAGGGTATCATTATATTAAGACTAATTTTCAGGACTTAGCAAGTGGAGTATATTTTTGTCGTTTACAAAAAAATGGTTCTGTGGTTAAGAATATACAAATATCTATTCTGAAGTAAAATATTAGATACTTATTCAGACGTTGTTGTTAGATTTTTTTGTGTAATCGCAAAGAAGAAATATCAAAAGATTTATAGAAGTATAAAATTTCAATAAAAAGAGCCATTTACCCTAACCAATGATAGATTGTTCCTCATTTTATAAAGTATGTAAAAATAGCAAGCAAAATCAAGACTATACCCGTGATAGCACGTTCATATTTGTCTAAAAAGTTTAGTCGTTCGCTGAGTTTTTCAAGACTACGTCTGGCGAAATCTACAAGAAATATCATAAAACTAACAGTGATAATAAGATAAACAAAAGATAGTGTAATGATACCTGCCCACCCAAGAGAACCTGCTGTAAAGTAATATGCTTCAATTTCTATACAAGGTGAAAAAAACATCATTGTAATTAGTGATAATATAATAGTAAACTTAGACTTTTTGCTTTTGCCATTTCCCTCAAGTTGTTCTAAATCAATATGACGATGGTGATGAGGAGAGGATTTGATAGCGTTTAAGATTATATAAAATATGCCGATAAGAAAAAGTATAGCGGGTGCTATTATACTTGTGATTATGTCAATTTGATTACTAAGATGATAGCCAACAAACCCCACGATAATTCCTATTATAATAGTACTTGTAATGTGAGTAAAACCGGAAATTGCTGTTATTAACAGAGTTTCTTTTCTGTTCCAGTTCTCAGTTTTGCTTATAGCAGCTAATGGAAACCAGTGATTTGGAATCAAGGCATGAGTAATACTGAGAATAAGGCTACCTATAATTATTTCATACATAAAGATTATTTAAAGAATTCATAATTGTCAACAATTTTGACAGATTTAACATTCAATTTATAATTTGCAATGATTTCGTCCTCTTCAAGAACAACTTTCGGTAAACTTTGTAAAACAATATTTGAGTAACTCATAGGAGAATAGGAATTATTAAGTAGACTTTGTGCGAGTGCTTCTGCTTCACTTTGGTCTGTAACAATTACAATATACATATTTTCTGTCTGTAGGTATTTTCTTATAGTATTATTAACGTCTTCTAATGTCAGTTTTGAAAGTATATCGATAGCTTCAGCAATAAAATCTTTTCTAGAATAGAATTTTGAATCAAGTAAATATCCTAACCGTTCAGATTGCCTTTGAATATATAATTTAATGTAACTTTGTAAAAATTGTCTTGTTTCTTCAAATTGTTCCTCAGTTAAGCCATTTTTTACCAGGTTTTCAAGCTCCCTTATTGCAAGTCTTATTGCAAAGTGAGCATGGCCTAATTTGATGTTTTCTAATTCGGGGTATTGCTTTTTGAGTTGTGCTGCTATTTGTACTGGCCTAATCCATATTGAAAAATAATTTGAGTTTCGTGGAGTTCCGGAAGGCAACAGCATATTTGCTCCACCATTATCATACCACTCAATATATGAATAGTCTCCATAGTTCATTGAGCGTGTTTCACGTATTTTATTGTATAGAACGCCGTATGATTTACGATGTTCCCCTAAATATGAATTTGCTACCATTAAAGCAATAAAATCATCCTTACGTCTGGTAACATCAATAGGAAAACCCATAAAGATAGCAGACCCAAAAGCTCCCTTTTTAGATATAATCTCAACCCGAATTCCGTCTGGCATCGTTGGTTTAATTATTGGTAGTTCCAGTTTTAAATCCTTTAAATTTAGTAATGCATCATTCTTTAATATGGATAAAAACTTATCGTTGTAATTACCAGATATTCCGATGAGAGTGCGGTCCTTTAAAAAGAATGTTTTATAATAGTGATCTTTAACATTATCTAAAGTAATATTTTTTAGAGAACTTAATGTGCCTTCTGCAAGATGTTGGTATCTGGTGCCGCGAAATAATAAATCTTCTAATGCCTTTTTACTATATTCCTCATCAGATGATGCCCGTATTATTTGGCTTACGTAGTTCTCCTGTTCAGATTTTAGGCGTTCAAAATCGTTTTTGTCAAATGCAGGTTCAAACAGAATACTCCTCATTATTGGGTAAAATTCTTCAAGGAAGTCTGAAGGGACCTGGAAGGTTAATATAGTAACCTCTTTATCCACATTGGCATAATAAGAAGCAGACATTGGATAAAGAAGTTTCTGTATTTCTGCGTAGGTATATTGTTTTGTACTGCCAGAGACTAAAAGTGAAGCAGTTAAACTTGTTAAACCTTCTTTACCAACAGGATCAGCAATAGAACCATTAAGTAACATTACTTTGATAATAACCTTATTAGAAGAGCTTGTTTTGTTTTCTATTACTTCCTGCGAGAAACAGGTTGATACTAAAAAAAATAGTATGAGCGGTAAAATTTGTTTTTTCATATTTATGTTATTTAGTTATTGTTACATCAGGGTTGTCATCAGGGGTTACTGTACCTATTGTTAAAGATGTAGTTACAAAATATTTTCGGGCTATGGTAATTATGTCTTCTGAGGTTATTCTTTCCATCGTTTTATAGTATCTATTAATAGATTCAGGATCCCCACTGACAGAGATAAAAGAAGAAAGTATATTAGCTATATCAGTAGGGTTATCCATACTCATAAGTACTCTATACTTGATATTTGATTTTGCATCGTTTAAAACCTGAGGATCTAAAGATTTTGTTTTCACAGTTTCTACTACCGCAAGTAATTCATTCAGGATGTATCTTAAGTCTTTGTTGTCTTTTAGATTAGCATAAATCCCAATAAGTTCGGGATCCCTGTTGAAAGAAGGGTAACAACCTAAACTTTTTAGTTTTTTTTCTTCGAGAACAAGTTTTTTATAAATATTAGAATTAGGACCAAAATAGATACTTGAAATTAAATATAAAGCAGGTAAATCTATATCAGAATCACTAAAAGCAGGACCTTTGTAGTTGAGTGATAGATAAGGGGGAATCTCTGAACTTTTAATATGGGCGTAACGAGTTTGATTCTGGGAAGGCTCGGTAGGAATTTCTGCAATATAAGAACCCCGTTCCCATGTCCCAAAATATTTTTTTGATAGGGCAACTACCTGATTATGGGTGACGTCCCCTACACATAAGATGGTGCAATATTCAGGTTTGTAAAATCTTTTGTAAAACTGCAATGAATACTCATACTGGTTTGGCATATCAATAATATCTTCATAAAAACCCATTGTGGTATGTTTATAAGTATGAATATCAAAAGCAGTATTACGAATCGATTCATATAGTCTTGATAATGGATTAGCATAATTTTTTGTGTATTCTCCTTTAACTGCTCCAGCCTCTACAATAAAATCTTCTTTTGAATAGTTAAGATATCGGAATCTATCAGCTTCAATTTCAAACATTTTTTCAAGCTTACTTGCATCACCTGTCATATGGTAGACGGTTCTGTCACTTGAAGTATTGGCATTTGCTGAGGCCCCAATGGATTTTAAAACCTGCTCATATTTGTCTTTTGGATACCGGTCAGTTCCTCTAAACATCATATGTTCAAAAAAATGTGCAAAACCAGTTACCCCTTTTTCTATCTCATTTCGTGAACCTACTCTAACAACAATATAAAATGCAACTATGCCCGGGCTATCATGTGGTACTGTTACAACATTTAATCCGTTTTGTAATTGTGTCTGGTGAATTATAAAGGGAACGAATGACCCCTGAGCAATACTGGGGGACTGACATAAGAGTATTGAAATAAGCGGTAATAAAATTATAAGTTTTTTCATCCTATTTGTATTTATTCCAAGATAGTGAATTTGTAAAACTGATGAAACACAAAAAATCTTCACATTAACCACCGTTGTTTAACACAGTTGCCCGATAAATTAAGCAGTTTTTAATATTAAATTTGTGATGGCTGTAGCTGCTTTTAAAAAGTAAAAACCTGAAATTTTGAGCTAAACTCTTGTTTTTATTCTTTAAATTGTTGAGAATCAATAAGTAAGTATATTGGGGGGCTTTTTTAGAGTTTTTTGTCTTTAACTACTTAACTGTATTTCTTATTTTTGCTTGATTTTAAAAAACATACAACACAACCCATTTGCACTTGAAAGCACAAACTTCAATTCCAGAAGCAAAAAAAATACAAACTCATTATTTGATTGGACTTTTAATGATTTCTTTATCAGTTCTTTCTCTTGAATTTACTTATGTGAGAATAATGTCTGTTTCATTGTGGTACCATTTTGCTTTTATGATTATCAGTGTGGCTCTTCTTGGGCTCGGAATAAGTGGAGTTACACTCAGTATTTTTAAAAAGATGAGTGACTGGAATCTTGATATGTTTCTTTATATAAATTCTGTTTTGTTTTCAGTTTCGATTCTTTTTGGGTTTGTTATCACTAATAAAATTCCTCTGGATCCTTTTAGTTTGTTTACAGATAACTACCAGTTTATTTATCTTCCTTTATATTATTTGCTTTTAACCCTACCCTTTTTGTTTGCTGGAATGGTTATATCGAGGCTTATTTACTCCTTTCAAAAAGATATTAGTAAGATTTACTTTTTTGATCTTATTGGAGCCGGAATGTCCTCGGTGTTTTTCGTGTTGCTTGTAAAAGCCGCAGGGGGTAATGGTATGATTTTTGCCATTACTATGTGTGGGTTATTATCGGCGGCAGTGTTTGGATATCGTAAATCTAAACTATTATCACTGGTTGCATTTATTTTGTCTGTACTGATAATCACTTTGTTCCCTGACCGTGACAATAGATTTGAAATAAATTCTTCACCCAATAAAATCTATGCTAATTACATTAAGGCCCGTCCTGACCTGAAAATTTATTCGGAATGGAATGCTTTTTCAAAAGTTGATGTGATGCAGGAAGAAGAACCTTCGCCTGATGGGTATGATATTTATCTTGCGATTATTGATAATGGGAATGCAACAACCAATATCCCACGCGTGAAAAGTTTCCCATTATTAGCAAAACCAGCTGATGCCTCTAATTTAGCTTTTATTACAAAAAATCGCCCAGAAAAAGTTTTTATTCTTGGTTCAGGCGGTGGGGGGGAGGTACTGGTTAGTTTGTATCATAATGCTGACTTTGTTAAAGGAGTAGAAATAAATGGAATACTAAATGAATTGATTGGTAATACATTGTCCTATTGGACGGGGCCACTTATAAAAAACAATGATAAAGTAAAAATAGTTACGGATGACGCACGAGGAGTACTGAGATCTGAAAAAATTAACTATGATGTAATAATCTCAGCTCATACAATTTCTGCTTCTGCTGTTTCAAGTGGTGCGATGAGTCTTGTGGAAAACTATATATTAACCAGAGAGGCTATAACCGAATATATAAATCACCTACAAAATGATGGGGTGCTTTATATTTCACGTCCCGAAACACAAATCCCGAAATTACTTACTACATTAAGATTGGTAAACAAAACTGTATCCGGAAGTGAAATAAATAATAAAATTGTTGTTTTTAGGAGACCTCCTGCAGATTTTGAAGGGGAAAAGAGTTTTCTTGCTGGGGTAGTCTATAAGAAAAATGGATTTAGCCCTACTGAGGTTTTTGATATGCGATATGAAGCGTCACAACTCGGACTTGAGCTTCTCTATGATCCGATGGATACGGTTGACGGTGAATTGAAACATTTAATTACTATTGGAAATCTTGAAAGTTTTATTTCTGATAAGCCCGCTCTTATACCTGCAACGGACGACAGCCCTTTTTTTGATGATAATTTTAGTTTTTTTAAAATTACTCCTGTAGACCTTAGAGAGGTATTTTCTCAAAACGATAAGGCAATTCTTGCTTTAAAGGAAAAACCTGTTGCTCAAGTAACATTACTATTATTACTTATACAAATTATAGTGTTTTCTTCTTTACTCTTGATAATTGCTTTCTTATCAAGGAAAAATAAAACTATTACAAAAAGTGATAGGATTTTGATTCCATACTTTGCCTGTTTGGGGTTGGCTTATATAATGCTCCAGGTTTCTTTAATACAGAAGTTTACTCTCTTTTTAGGTAATCCAGCGATAACCATGATAACAGTTATTTCTGCTATGCTTATTGCTTCCGGAATAGGGAGCTTTGTCTCTGAGAAACTCCTGGAAAAGAAGTTTGCTTTATGGAGTAAAAACAAAAACATTTATTTTGTATTTATTTTCATTTTTTCCCTTGTAATAATATTTTCATTTACCAATGCTCCTGTATTTAAGTATCTGAGTAGCTTAAACATTGCTTTTAAAATAATGATTTCTTCTCTTATAATTGTGCCTTTAGGCTTTATGATGGGGATACCCTTTCCTTATGGGATAAAAGCTTTGGAAGGTAAAGAAAATATTCCTATTGTTTGGGCAGTAAATGGATTCTTTTCTATTATAGGTACCGTTATTACTGTTATTCTTGCTATGATGGTCGGATTCAAAGTTGTTTTTATAATAGCAGGGGCGATATACCTCTTTGCTTTGTTATTTGTAAACTTAAGATTAAAAAGAAATTTAGTATATTAATTAACAAAAATTAGAGAACTATGTTAAACGATCATTACAGAAAAAAAACTTTAGCTATTCTTGTTGGGGGGGGGCCTGCCCCGGGTATTAATGGGGTTATCCGATCTGTTACGATTGAAGCAATTAATTCAGGTTTGAATGTAATAGGTATATATGATGGTTTTGAATATCTAAGTAAAGGGGATTCGAGTCACATTACAGAATTACGAATTGAAGATGTATCAAGGATTCATTTTAGTGGAGGTAGTATACTTCACACCTCACGTGTGAATCCTACAAAAAGTAAGGAAATGCTTGATGCTACAATCAAAGCATTAACACAACTTTCAGTAGATTATCTTGTTACCATAGGAGGAGATGATACAGCTACAAGTGCATATAGAATAGATCAACTAACCAAAGGACAAATTCAAGTTGCTCATGTCCCTAAGACTATAGATAATGATTTACCTCTACCGGGCAATATGCCTACTTTTGGATATCAAACTGCTCGTGATTTTGGCTTCCATATTGTACAATCTTTGATGGTGGATGCGGCTACTACTCGGCGATGGTATTATGTGGTATCTATGGGACGCAAGGCAGGACATCTTGCTTTGGGAATTGGTAAAGCCGCTGGTGCTACCTTGACTATTATAGGTGAGGAATTTCGTGATAGGACTATTAGTTTTGAAACTGTTTGTGATATTCTGGAAGCTTCTATAATTAAAAGAATGGCTCAGGGAAATCCTTATGGAGTTGCGGTATTGGCTGAAGGTATAATTACGAGAATGGATCTTGAAGAGTTAAAAAATCATCCCTATGTTAATCTTGAAAAAGATTTACATGGAAACATTCGCCTTTCTGAAATTGATATAGGACGTATTACAAAAGATGAAGTCAGACGTAGATTGAGAGAACGAGGTATAGATGTAACTATTGTAAATAAAGATATTGGCTATGAGTTGCGATGTGCTGCTCCGATACCGTATGATTGTGAATATACTCAAGATCTTGGTTATGCAGCGGTGCGTTACCTCCTTGAGGGCAATACGGGGGCTATTGTTACGGTAGATAAGGGGCAGTTAATACCGATTCGTTTTGAAGATATTATAGGACCAGATGGAAGAATTGCGACTCGGGAAGTAGACGTGGATTCCGATGGCTATCAGGTAGCAAGGAAATATATGATTAGACTGGAAAAAAGCGATTTTGATGAAATAAAAAACATTGCGAGACTTGCTTTGATAGGCAATATGACAACAGAACAATTTGTTGAACGTTTTAAGTATCTGATAGATGATCCACCTGTTAGAGCAAAAAAGTATAACAAATCTGAGAAGTCTGATAAAGCTAAAGAAAAATAATACAAGGTTGTATAGAGAACACTAACTTTATTACCCTACTTAACTATATTAAGTTAAATATTTTAATAAATGAAAATTGGAGTATTAACAAGTGGAGGTGATTGTCCCGGTTTAAATGCTGTAATTAGAGCTATTACTCGAAAAGCTGAGCAATTAGGATACGAGATTGTTGGTATATTAAATGGATGGAAAGGAATCTTTGATGAAAGTTATAAACCACTGAATCTAATTTCTGTTGCGGGGATTGTAAATAGAGGTGGTACGATTTTAGGTACTTCACGCTTTAGCCCTTTTCAACAGCAAAACGGAGCCGAGATTTTACAGCATAAAATTTCAAAGGAACAATTTGATGCAATAATTGCTATAGGCGGAGAAGGATCAATGCATATTGCTAAGCAAGCATTTGATTTAGGAATTAATGTGGTAGGGGTTCCAAAGACGATTGACAATGATATATACGGTACAGATTATACTTTCGGATTTGATACCGCTGTTCAAATTGCTACAGATGCGGTTGATCGTTTACACACAACTGCAGAATCACATCATAGAATAATGGTGTTAGAAGTGATGGGTAGACATACTGGCTGGATTGCTCTTTATGCAGGAATTGCTGGGGGGGCAGATATTATTATTATTCCAGAAAAGAAAGTTAAGGTTGATGCAATTTGTGATATCTTGAAAAGTAGATATAAACGAGGCAAGATTTTTTCTATTGTTGTTGTAGCAGAAGGAGCTGAATTTCTGAAAGAAGAGTTGCAGGTTTCTGATGAAGAGCAGAAATTAGATGATTTTGGCAGGATAAGATTAGGAGGGATTAGTTACTATCTTGGCAATGAAATTGAAAGAAGAACAGGATTTGAAACACGCACAACTATATTAGGTTATGTTCAAAGAGGAGGTGTCCCATCAGCTTTTGACAGAGTTCTTGGAACTCGGTTTGGTATATATTCTGTGGAAATGGTAAAAGATAAAAAATTCGGCAGGATGTGTGCATTGCAGAATAATAAAATAGTTGACATATCTTTTTCTAAAGTAGTTGGTAAATTAAAAACAGTAGATTTAGAAATATATAAAGCAGCACAGGTGTTTTTTAGGTAACTATATTTTTACAAACAACTTGTTTTATATTGGCTACTAAATATTCTAACAGTACCCACGAGAGTGGGCTATTAACCCGCCTTGGTTTTTTCACTGCATTAATGATTGTTATCAGCTCTATGATAGGCTCGGGGGTATTTAAGAAAATTGCTCCTATGAGTTTGGAACTTGGTTCCCCCGGTCTGATTCTTTTGGCTTGGTTACTTGCTGGAATTATAACCTTATTTGGTTCAGCGACCAATGCTGAAATTGCGGGATTAATTGCGGAACCCGGTGGTCAATATGCATATTTTAAAAAAATGTACGGAAAACCATTTGCCTTTCTCTATGGTTGGAGTTGTTTTGCCGTGATTCAATCTGCTTCTATTGCTTCTATCGCTTATGTGTTTGCTGAATCTGTTAATTCTGTTGTTGCTTTACCACACCTATCTGGGACTCTTGAATCTATAACCATTTTAGGAATATTTAAGCCATTTGAAAGTTCCGGGGTTAAGGGATTAACAGTACTTACAATACTTTTTCTTACAACTGCTAATTATTTAGGGGTTGTTTTAGGTGGTAATATAACCAATGTTTTTACAGTCTTGAAAGTAGCTGGTATTTTAAGCGTTATAATGCTTGGCTTGGCTTTTGGAAATAATAACTTTATTACAGACTCAAATCTCTTTTCCTATAATAGTTCAAATAATACGGGCACCTTGGGTGTTTTTGGGGCTATGTTTGCAGCTATGTTATCCGCGTTCTGGGCATACGATGGATGGAATAATATTGGATATCTGGGGGGTGAGATAAGAAATCCTAAAAAAAATATTCCTGTAGCACTTTACGGAGGAGTAGCTACAGTAATTGTTGTGTACTTGGTAGTTAATTTTGTGTATCTCTATGTAATGCCAATAGAAGAAATTAAAAGCGTTGCTCAAACGAAGAACACTATAATTGCAGTTGAAATGATGAGAAAAATTCTGGGGAATTACGGTTCGCTTTTTATTTCGCTATTGATAATGGTATCAACGTTTGGTACAACTAATGGAACGGTATTGGCTTCATCGAGAATTTATTTTGCAATGGCTCGTGATGGGTTATTTTTTAAATCAGCAGCGAATTGCCATCCACATTTTAAAACCCCACATACTTCGCTGATAATTCAAGGATTATGGGCGTCAGCTTTAGTTCTGACAGGCACATTTGATCAGTTAACAGATATGCTAATATTTGCCTCATTTATTTTTTATGGGGCAGGTGCTTTCGGTGTATTTGTATTACGTAAGTCTATGAAAGATGTGCATAGACCTTATAAAATATTTGGTTATCCGTTTGTTCCTGGATTTTTTGTGTTATTTTGTTTCCTATTAGTTGTGATAACCATAGTTCAAAATCCTCGAGATGCTGGTATTGGTCTGGCTTTGATTTTTGCAGGAGTCCCATTTGCTATATTCTGGAGAAAAAAACAGAGAAAGAAAATGAATGGTATAGAATCCTCTTTTTAACGATAGGCAATAATTAGTGAATTTCTAATGAGGTTTAAAATCCCTAAATTAAGTTGTTAAAACTAAACCTAAATTTTATGAAAATATTTATTGATACAGCAAATCTTAAGGAGATTCAAGAAGCTGCTGATATGGGAATTCTTGATGGTGTTACAACAAACCCATCATTAGTTGCAAAAGAAGGACACAAAGATTTTAGAGCACTTTTAGAAAAGATTTGTTCTATTGTGGACGGGGATATTAGTGCGGAAGTTGTTTCAACTGATTGCGATGGTATCCTGAAAGAAGGTAGAGAGCTTGCCAGCATCCACAAAAATATTGTCATCAAGGTACCACTTATTAAAGAAGGTTTAAAAGCTGTCAAAATTTTTAATGAAGAAGGAATAAAAACTAATGTAACATTATGTTTTTCTCCATCTCAAGCTGTACTTGCTGCTAAAGCCGGTGCTTATCTTGTTAGTCCTTTTGTTGGTAGACTTGATGATATTTCGCATGAGGGGATGGAATTAATTTCAAAGATTATTCAGATTTACCAAAACTATGGTTTTAAAACTCAGGTACTTGTTGCCAGTGTTAGACACCCTTTGCATTTTGTTGAAGCTGCTTTGATGGGAGCGGATGTTTGTACGATGCCATTTAAGGTCATTGAAGCTCTTGTGAAACACCCTTTAACCGACATAGGGTTGGAGAAATTTCTTGATGACTGGAAAAAACTAAATAAGTAAAAGGTATTGATTATGAAAAAGACCCCTTTTAATAATATACATAGAAAATTAGGTGCAAAGTTAGTAGAATTTGCTGGATACGAAATGCCAATTCAGTATGAAAGTATTATTTCGGAACATTTAGCGGTAAGAAATTCAGTGGGAGTTTTTGATGTCTCCCATATGGGTGAAGTAGAAATCCATGGGACTGATGCATTTGCCTTTGTTCAAAAAATTACTACCAATGATGTTAGTCAATTATATGAGGGAAGAGTTCAATATTCTGCTATGTGCTATGATAATGGAGGTATAGTTGATGATTTATTAGTGTATCATTGCGGGAGTTATTTTATGCTTGTGATAAATGCTGCTAATATAGAAAAAGATATAGAATGGATGAAGAAAAATGCTTTTGGAGATGTCCAGATAATAAATAAAACCGATGATTTTTCTCTTCTGGCAGTTCAGGGGCGAAATTCTTTAAATACTTTACAAAAACTAACTGATGTGGATCTTTCAAAAGTTGAATATTACCATTTTGTTCGTGGTAAACTGAGAAACCAGGATGTACTCATTTCACATACCGGCTACACTGGTGAAAAAATTTGTTTTGAAGTATATAGTAGCTCTGATATTGCTAAGTCTGAAGAACTGTGGAATGCAATATTTGAAGCTGGTGCGGAGTTTAATATTAAGCCAGTTGGGTTGGGTGCAAGAGATACTCTTAGACTTGAATATGCCTTCAGGCTTTACGGAAACGATATGGATGAAACGGTAAATCCTCTTGAAGCAGGACTCGGATGGATTACAAAACTTGATAAAGGCAATTTTATTGGAAAAACAGCAATTCTTGTTGAAAAAGAAAAAGGAATAAAAAGGAAACTTGTTGGTTTCATTGTCAATGACAGAGTTATTGCACGTCATAATTATCCTGTATATTTTGAAGAAACTTTGATTGGAAAAGTTACCAGTGGAGCTCCGTCTCCAGTGCTTGGTAAGAACATAGGACTGGCATTATTAGATAATAAGTTTGCTAAAATAGGTAATGAAATTGATATTGATGTACGAGGTAAAAGGATAAGAGCAACAATTGTAAAGACACCTTTTTTATCATAGTAATAAATTAAAATATTAATTAAATCAGAGAGGAAAAAAATATCCTCTCGTTTATTTTTATGATATCTGCAGAAGTATATATAATACATTCTTTAATTAAAGATGAACTTGTCCTGAAGGACAAAAATGTTATTATTGTTGATGTATTGAGGTCTACAACCTCAATACTTACGGCACTTGTCAGAGGAGCAAAAGAAGTTGTCCCTACAGATTCTGTAACTCAAGCAGTGAAGATTGCAAAAGGTTCTGGGAATTCCTTACTCTGTGGTGAAAAAAATGGGAAATTAATAGAAGGATTCCATCTTGGAAATTCCCCCTTTGACTTTGGTGAGGAAAAAATCAAGAACAAATCATTAATCTGTACTACAAGCAATGGTACAGTTGCTATAACTAAAGCTAAATTGGCTAAAAGTTGTGCTCTGGCAAGCTTTAATAATATTGATGCAATAGTTGAATATATATTGAATTTAAACGAAGATGTAACATTTGTTGCTTCCGGTAAACTTAATAATTTTTGCCTTGAAGATGCTGTGCTGATAGGAGTTATTATAAAAAGTATTCTAAAGCAAAAAGAATACTGCATTAATGATCCCGAACTTGCTTGTATGTTACTTGCAGAGGCAACTGTATATGATAATAAGATGCTATCAGAGAGAAAAGTTTTTGATCTGCTACAATCCGTAGAGCATGGACGATATTTAATAGAGTGCGGATTTGTAACAGACATTGATTATTGTTCGAGACTTAATGTTTATAAGGAAATTCCAATTTTTTATAAAGGTTCAATTAAGTTGAAAGGACAAATTGATACTGAGTTAGCTGCAAAGAAGAAAATGAAAAAAATAAATCTAAAAGACAAAATCTGAAAAGTAAGTTGTGAAAGAGAAAGTAAGAAAACGAATTACCAGCAAATCAAGTATAAAGCAGGATAGGAACAATCCTCATTCACACGGAGAAGACTACAAGATTCCATATCAATTTAAAAAACAGTTGATAGGATTGCTTTTAATACTTGTAGGTCTACTTACTTTATTTTCGATTGTATCATATTCTGATACTGACCAGACAATTGTAAAAAATATAAAATGGGTTCAACTTTTCCGAAGCGACGTTTATAAACAAGATGTACAGAATTGGCTTGGGATTGCAGGAGCGGTATTATCGGACTTTTTAATAAAAGGAGCATTTGGATATTTTTCTTTAATAATATCTGTTATTCTGGTTGTTATAGGATATACTTTATTAAGAAACAACTCCTTCTATAAACCTATCAATTTTAGTTTGTATGCATTATTGCTAATGTTATTAGGGGCATCTTATACAGGGTTACTAAGTTTGTTTTTTGGCAGAAACATCATTAGTCCAAACCTTAGTGGTACAGTTGGAGATTTTATGGCGAATCTTCTATACCACTTAATTGGAGGAGTCGGTAGTTCTGTGGTGTTAATTATAAGCATTATTGTATGTTTGATATTTCTGTTTGATAGCAACATTGTTAAAACTTTACACCGAATTACTACTTTGTGGGGAAAACTTAAAGAGCGGTTACATAGGGAAAAAGAAGTAATAGAACAAAAGGAAACTGAAAAAGTTGAAAAAAGTTCTGAGCTAAGAGAATTACTTGAAAAGGAGCGGCAGAAAATAAAAGAAATAAAATATTCTGATGAACAAAAATTAAAAGAATTAATTAAGGAAACAGAAATAAATCGTCCAGTAGCACCATCTGAAATAAAACAGGAAGATGAAAAAGTCTCAGCGACACTAAAAAAACCGGTTACCGTAGGCACATCCCCTAAAAGTAAGCCAACAGAAATAGAAATTAATCCTGAAAATGATAATGAAATATCAGGACTTGGTTCCAAAGAAGAAGATGATTTTATTGAGGAACAGTTAACTAATTATAAGCTTCCAACTCTTGATTTACTTGATGATCCAACAAAAGAAGAATCAGAAGTTATTCCTGACGAAGAACTTAATCACAATGGTCGCTTACTTCAGGAGAAATTACTGAAATTTGGTATTGAGATAGAGAAAGTTGTTGCTACTCCAGGTCCAGTTGTTACATTGTATGAATTAATTCCAGCACCTGATGTTAAGCTATCAAAAATTGAGTCATTACAGGATGACATTGCCCTTGCAATGAAAGCTAAAGGTATTCGGATGATAATTCCTATACCTGGTAAAGGGACGGTAGGTGTTGAAATTCCTAACAGCAAGGCTCAAATCGTAAGGATAAAAGAAATTCTGAGTTCGAGTAAGTTTAAGGAAAGTAAGAAGCGGCTGACAGTAGCATTTGGAAAAACTATAGATGGAGATATATATATCGACGATCTTTCCCGAATGCCTCATATTTTAATTGCTGGAGCAACAGGGTCAGGAAAAAGTGTGGGAATCAATACTATTATAGCAAGTCTACTGTATAAAATGCAGCCAGGAGACCTCAAATTTGTTTTAATAGATCCTAAAAAAATTGAACTTAGTCTTTATTCTAAACTAAGACGCCATTTTATAGCTACTTCAACTGATATTAACGAAAGTATTGTAACAAGTTCTTCAAATGCTGTTTCAATCCTGCGAAGTGTTGAACTTGAAATGGAACAGCGCTATGATAAACTTGCTAATGCCGGGGTTAGAAACATTGAGGCATATAATCAAAAATATTCTGAAGGAAAACTGAAAGATAATGATATCATTAGACACAGAAAAATGCCATACATTGTAGTGATAATAGATGAACTGGCAGATTTGATGATTACAGCTAAACGTGATATTGAAGAACCTATTGCAAGAATTGCACAGATGGCAAGAGCAGTAGGTATACATCTGATTGTAGCTACGCAAAGGCCCTCCGTAGATGTTATTACCGGCGTAATAAAAGCAAATTTCCCTGTAAGAATTGCCTATCAGGTAGCTTCCAAAGTTGATTCAAGAACTATATTGGATATGGGGGGTGCCGACCAATTACTTAGAAATGGTGATATGTTATATTTGTCCTCTGCTTCTATAAAACCTGTGCGTATTCAAAATGCTTATATATCTACGGAAGAGTGCGAGAGAATAGTTGATTACATTTCTTCTCAACAAGGGTTTTCAAAACCGTATCTATTACCTTCAATTGTAGAAAAAAAATATTCAAAAGGGGAACCATCTGGTGAAAGAGATGAACTCTTTGAGGAGGCAGTAAGATTGGTTCTAAAACTGCAACAATGTTCAACTTCCACGCTCCAACGAAGGTTGAAGTTAGGTTTTGCTCGAGCTGCCAGAATTGTTGATCAAATGGAAGCTGCTGGAATTGTTGGTCCTAAAGAAGGAGCTAAGGGCAGAGAAATCCTAATCAGCGAAGATGAAATTGATAAATACCTATAGCATTATCTGATGTAAGTGTTTATATATAAGTCTTTAACTTTTATCTGCTCTTTCAAAAACGTAATTTTACTATAACTATCACTCCAGAGATAAAGATAGTTTACATCTTGTAAGTACCCTAACTTTTCTAAAAGTTCTTTGGGTGTCCTGAATGTTATGATACTGCTTATGGGTCCAAAGTGTGGTATTTCAAATATTTGATCATTTAAAGTTACGTTATCTATTAAAATAGGAGAAATAAAGTTTTCCTTACGATACTGTTTAAGTCCTGAAAAAATCACTTCACAATTGTTCTTACGAGCCTGGGAAAGAATATTTTTAATATTTTCAATATTTTCAATGTTAAGCAATGCGGAAATATCAACATTAAAATCAAGTGGATTCCCGGTTTTTATTTGTTTAAAGTTGTGTTTGATTTTTGCTATAGCAAAATCTTTTATACTTTCCTGTATAAAGAAGAAATTGGAATTTTCAGTTAGTTCACGTCTTAAGACGTAAGCGATTAAGAACGAAATGTAGCAGGCGTCGTTCAGCGACGCATCCTCAAAAATTACGTTTATGGACTTTCCTCTCTTATACAGATTTAACTTTTCAAAAGGAGAGGTAGAAAACAAATACTCCTTATCTTTACCAGTATTCTCAAAAATAATATATCTCACTTTATCAGAAAATCCGAGTAGGAACCTCCTTGTTGATAAATCCCCAGAAATTATGTTTATTACCCCATTTGGAAAACCGACAGAATCGAAAACTTCAGCTAACTTATACACAGTTATTGGTGACAACTCTGGTGCTAATGCTACAATGGTATTACCTTTTAGTAATTCAGTAGTAAGAATTTCAACGGCTGTCTTAAGTGGTTGCTGATGTGGTAGAATAATTATTATTACTGAACTTTCTATTTTATTATAAGTAAATTGCTCTCCGGATATGTAATTCTTTAATGATTGTACTGATGATTTAAAAGAATAGTTAAGAGAGTCTCTAAAAATATACCCTGTCTCAAGGGTCTGGGTAATAGCAAATTCTGTTGCCTTTTGTGAAAAGACATTTAGAAACTCTGCAACTAATTTAAGTTTAGAGTCTATCTCAAGCTTACTCCATTTACGAAGAGCAGATTTTGCTTTATCAAATGCCTGTTGTACTTCTTCAGATGCAGCAATTGGGATTGTAGCTAATAAATTCCCCTTGATTGGTGAATTCTTTTGGTAAGCCCGGTTAGTTTTGTGAAATTTCCCGTTTATATAAAGGGAATACTCAGACTTGATATTAGCAGTTTTAATATCCTGAAAATTATTTTTATGTTTAAGCATAATATAAAATAAATGTTAAAATTCTTTGTAATATTTAAAACTTAAACTCTTTATAGGTTTTGATTAAATCATCTAAAAGGGAAGAAGCTCCTATCCGAAAAAATTCTGAGTTTATCCATCCCGTCCCTAATACATTATAAGTTAATGTTAAAAATCTTACAGCTTCATCTGTTGTCCTGATTCCACCAGCGGGTTTAATGCCAACTTTAGTGTTGGTCTCCAAATAATAATCATTAATTGCATCAAGCATAACTAAATATGCAGGAAGTGTTGCTGCAGGCTGTGATTTGCCTGTGGATGTCTTGATGAAATCAGCTCCTGCGTACATAGCAAGGTAGCTGGCTTTTCTAACATTGTCAAGAGATTCGAGTTCCCCTGTCTCAAGTATTACTTTTAAATGTATTTTCTTTTCATTTTTAGAGGGATCAGAAATTTTTTTCGATGTCTCTTCGCAAACTTTTTTAATTTCTTTAATTTCATCATAAACATCTTGGTATTTACCAGATAAAAAGCTACCTCGTGAAATTACCATATCAATTTCTTCTGCCCCTTCAAAAATGCAATAACGAGTTTCCTCTATTTTTGTCTTTAAAGGAAATTGACCTGATGGAAATCCAGTTGAAACGGCAGCTAATCTGACTTTTGTGTCTTGTAGAAATTTTTTGACACTTGGTACCAACAGAGGATAAACACATACCGCTGCACAGTGTATAGTCTCATTTGGATTCGAAAATGGCTGGATAGCTCTCTTGCATAAAGAAAGTATTGATGCAGGAGTGTCTTTACCTTCTAAGGATGTTAAATCAATAAATGAAACAATTTTTCTAATCAGATGTCTATCAAACTCAAGTTCTTTTGATAATAGATAGTTTATCCGTTCCCATATGAGTTTTTCGTCAACCCGAGTGCTATGTTTTTTTATTAGTTTAGTTATGTTCATTGGAATAGTCTCACACTGAAAGAATATTTAATAAAATAAAAAATTAGTTACTGTTTATTTAAATAAAAACATAAAAACTTCCACCCTTCCATCTTCTTGTGAATTTGAATGGTACTATGTTTTATTTGTTTTTTAAAAAATAATAAATTTGTATTTTCCTAATAGTTAAGGTAGAAAAATATGAAAAATATAAAATTTAGGATTTGTTTGTGGTTGAACTTGTTTATTATTTCTCTGATATTTTATGCTTGTACCGGAGAATACCCTGATGAAGAGGTTATTGTAGTTGAAGATACTGTCTATGTAAAGATGGATACGCTTATTCAACGGCACAAGACCACTGAAAAATTAGATTTGAGAATGGTAGTGCAGTTAGCTGCGTTTTCCAAAAGAGAAAATGCAGATGAATTTGCAAAAAAAGCGAAAGAAAAATTAGGGTTTCTTCCAAATATTACTTATTTTGACAATTATTATATAGTAACCGTAGGTTCGTTTACAGATGCAAGTAAGGCTGAAGATTATCTGAACTACATTAAAGGAAAAGGATTTTCAGAAGCTTTCATCAGAAAAGTAAATTAACTAAACATTTTTTATAGGAGAAGATAAGATGACTTTGAAAATACACTACAGTTTACTTATAGTACTGACTATTATTTTTGCGGAACTCTTTAGTTCCTGTTGTGCAGATGACCAATGTTCGGAAGAAGATACATACGGGAAAACAGTAGTCCTGAAAACTGACACGGTTTATCAAAAAGTACCTAAGTATAAAATCTCCCCCCTTTATATTCAAATTGGAGCTTTTGTTAATAGAACAAACGCAGAGAATTTTGCGAACTCTGCCAGGGAGCATTTGAAAATGCAGGTAACCTTTAAATTAACCCAAGAAGGAGTATTCAGAGTTACAGTTGGGGAATTTAATGATGTTGAAAAGGCGAAAGAGCTACTTGAATATGTAAAGCAACGTGGTTACTCTGATGCATTTATCCGGGACGATTATGGTCCTGTTCAGAAATGAATTGACTACTTACCTAATATTATGAATAATAAAATTATTGACGGAACAAAACTATCTGATATTATTCTATCTGAGTTAAAGTATGAGGTAGAGCATCTGAAAAATGAAAAAGACTTACAGCCCGGCTTAGCATTCCTGCTCGTTGGCAATAATCCTGCTTCAGAAGTTTATGTGCGAAGCAAGAAGAAAACCTGTGATAAATTAGGTATTTTTTCTATAACAGAAATCTTTCCTGAAGATATTTCTGAATCAGAATTGCTCAATGCAATTTCAAAATTTAATCAGGATCAGAGAATTCATGGAATTTTGGTACAACTACCATTACCATCACAAATTAATGAATATAAAATTTTAAGTGCTATTAATTATAGAAAAGATGTTGATGGATTTCATCCATATAATATGGGGAGCTTAATGTTAGGGTTGGAGTGTTTTATTCCGTGTACACCATATGGCATTGTTGAGATGATTGAACGCTATAAAATTGAAACAAAAGGTAAAAATGTAGTGATTGTTGGGCGAAGTAGCATTGTTGGAAAGCCTCTATTGGCACTCTTAATTCAAAAAAAATATAACTGTACTGTAACTTTATGTCATAGTGCAACTGTGGATCTACGGAGTTTTACTACAAGAGCGGATATTCTTATTGCTGCAATAGGGAAACCACATTTTTTAAACAGTAGTTACATCAAAGAAGGCTGTGTTATAATCGATGTAGGTATCAACAGACTTGAGGATCCTGATGCAAAGAACGGATATAGAATCGTGGGAGATGTGGATTTTCAAGATTGTTTACAAAAATGCTCTATGATAACTCCAGTTCCTGGTGGGGTGGGAAAAATGACTATTGCAATGCTGATGAAAAATACGATTAAAGCAGCAAAGAATTCAGGTAGATAGTTGATATGAGAGACTATCTAAGAATCAAAATAAGAGCTTCTCAAACACTATTTGAGGAAATTTATAATACTATATACCAGTATAATTCTATCCCGATTCTGGAAGAAAACAACAGTGTTGTTTTGTATTTTAAAAAATCGGATGAAAAACTTAATAGTTTACTTGCCCAACTTCTTAAATTAGATGTTAATGGTATCGATATAAGAAAATTTAACAACAAAAACTGGGACTTTGAATGGAAGAAAAAATTTAAGCCTTTAATAATAAAAAATAAAATCTGTATCTATCAAAGTTGGCAGAAAAAACATATATCAAAACAAAAAGGGATAATATATATTCAGATAGATCCTAAGATGTCTTTTGGTACAGGGTATAATGAAACGACACAATTGATGTTGGAAATGATTTTGAAATATCTTGATAGAAAAACCAGATTTATTTTGGACTTTGGTTGTGGAACCGGTATTCTTGCAATTGCTGCTGCAAAACTTTATGCATGTAAAGGCATTGCTATTGATAATGATTCTGATGCCATTAAAAATGCAAAGGAAAATATAACTATCAACAAGGTAAGTAAACTTGTACACGTAAGATGTGCTACTATTTCAAATATTAGAAAGAATAATTTTGATGCAATTTTTGGAAATATTGAAACTGAAATATTAATTGATAATTTAGAATTGATAAAGAAAAGATTAAAACCAAATGGTAAATTGTTTGTTTCTGGTATACTTAGAACTGAAAAAAATATTTTTGTCAACTCTTTAAAAGAATTTAAATTTGAAATAATTAATATTACAGATAAATCAGAATGGACGGGTATTTATGCAAGAAAATCTTAAGAACATTTTTGAGGTGCCAGAAGATCTATCTCTTATAGAAGAAGTATTTGAGAAGATCTTTGAAGATAAAAAAATCAGAATAGAAAGAATTATCTCCAAAGGCCAAAAAACCAAAGAGGATGAATGGCTGAAAGAAAAATGGGATGAATTTGTAATTCTATTGCAAGGTAAAGCAATATTATCTTTTAAGTCGGGGGATTTGATCAATATGGAAAAAGGAGATTATTTGTTTATTCAGAAAGATACCGAACACAGAGTTGAATATACCAGTGATGATCCTGTGTGTATCTGGCTTTCAATTTTTCTGAAGTGATATGGGAAACTCAAATTCCTTAAATCTGAATACGCCTATTGGTAATCTTCAACTTGAGTTTGAAGGGGCGGCTCTGAAATCATTGAAAATTGGAGGAAGTATTAGCTTTAAGCAAATTAGAAGACCATTGCTTCTGGAAAAAACAGTTGTAGAGCAACTTAAATTGTATTTTAAAAAACAATTAAAAGAATTTGATGTAACTTTGAAACTTACAGGTACTTCATTTCAAGTTTCAGTATGGAAAGAACTTCTGAAAATTCCATATGGAATAACAGTATCATATAGTGATATTGCAAGCTGTATTAATCGCCCCAAAGCTTACAGAGCTGTTGCTAATGCTATAGCTAATAATCCCATCCCAATCATTATTCCCTGTCATAGAGTTGTTCATAAAGACGGCGATTTGAGCGGCTATACATATGGAGATAAGATAAAGAAATTTTTGTTAAATTTAGAACGCAGCTAATAATTTTTCCATTTAGCTTAAGTTTTGACAATAGTATATTTAAAAGTTATGAAGAGAAAAGTCTATGGAGTAATATTAATAATTATTTTATCTCTTTCAAGTTCTCTTTATAGTCAGGTTGATAAAGAACGGATAGGTACATCCCCCGTATTTACTCAAACTGGAGGTTATTATAATTTTGGAGATAAAGAAAAAGTCAATATTGATGTGAGCGTTTGGGGATACGTAAGGTTTGCAGGTAAATATACTGTTCCTAAAGGCACAACACTTGTGGACATTATGTCATATTCCGGTGGTCCTATTACAGATGCAAAATTGGAGGAAGTACGATTGATAAGGGTCCGAAATGATTCTTTACAAAGATATAAAGACTTGATTTATGTTTTTAATTATAATGACTTGATGTGGAAGGAGCATATTACTGATACACTCAAAGTTAGAGATATGGAGTTGATGCCTGGTGATATTATAATTGTGCCTGGCGAACCAAGGATGTTTTTCAGAGATAATTTAAGTATAATTCTTTCGATAACAACCACCTTAATTTCGTTAGCAATATTAATAATTTCTATTGCGAGAAAGTGATACACTATGGCAAAAGTAGATAATACACGCAAAGGTACTCAAACGTTATCAGAAAATATATTTAATGAATATCTTCAAATTCTAAGGAACAATGTTTTTATTATTCTGATTGTTTTTCTTGTTAGTGTGGTTATTACAGTTTCCTATGTGATTAACGCTGTTGATATATATAAATCTACAACTACTCTTAAGATTCTTAGACCACAGGGTAGTATATTATCAACTCAAATCATGCCTGAGTTTCAGGATTTTCAAACTGATAGGTTTATTCTTAATGAAATTGAGATTCTAAAAAGTTATACTATTAGAGAACGTGTGGCATCTACATTACTTGATAGTCTGAAACTCAATCCTGCAAATAAGAATTATTATTATTTATTAAATAAACATAATAAAACAGACTACAATAAAATCATTTTACTTCAAAATCTAACCAATCTACTTTCATCTATTACCTACATAACACAGAAACGAGGATTAGATATTGCTGAAATTGAGGTTGAATCGCCCTCAAGTTATGAGGCTCAGCTAATTGCAAATGTTTACGCTGAAACATACTTAAACTATAGTATTGATTTTAGCAGGCGGGAGTTAACCACTATAAAGGATTTTCTTGCCGAAGAAAAAAATAGAAAAGCTGAAGATCTAAAACGTGCGGAGTCAAATTTGATGGAATATCAACAAAGAGGGGGTATAATATTCTTAACAGAACAGGCACAGAAGCTTGTGGATTTAATATCCACTTTTGATGCAACAAAAAACACGGTTGAAGTTGAATACAATTCTAAGATGAAAGCGTTGAATGAAATTAAAAAACAACTCGAGGGTATTGATATCAGCGTGTTACAGTATATTGAAGGTCAGTTGAGTGAACCATATATCACGGAACTTCAACGAAAAATAGCAGAATTAGAGGCTCAAAAAGAGATTGAATTAACAATTCCCGCAGATGTTAAGTTGAAAGAAAAGCTGACTGGTGATTATGATAAAAAAATTGAAGTCTTAAAAAAAACACTTGAGGAAAAAGTAAGTATTCTAAGAAAAGGTATACTATCACGAACCCCTGAAGAAAAGCGGTTGATTTCACAAAAGTATTTTGAGCTTAATATAGAAACTCAAACCGACAAAGCTAGACTTGCTTCTATATCCAAGATGCTTGGTAAATATGAGCGAGAGTTTTCAACTTTACCGGCCCATACCATAGAAGTGGCACGACTGGAACGGGAAAGAAAGTCCAGCGAGAAGTTATATCTTGCCCTGGAAGAAAAATACCAAGAAGCACTTGTTAATGAACGTGCTCAACTCGGCAATGTAAATATAGTTGATAGGGCAAGGCTTGCTACAAAGCCCTCCAAACCCAATAGGCCTCTTATTATTGTTGTTGGTTCCTTGATTGGCTTAGTTATAGGTATTAGTTTTGCATTTGTGAGAAATCGTTTGGATCGTTCTATCAAATATCCAGAAGAAATTGAAGCAAAAGGTATTCCATTACTTGGCTGGATTCCCTCTATTGCAGAACTGAACGATACTCGTTCTGCTGAGATAGGTTTTATAATTGCTAATAAGCCTAACTCTATAGCTTCGGAAGCATTTAAGGCTTTGAGAACGAGAGTTATTTACTCTAAAATTGCATCTGAACTACGAACTATTCTCATTACGAGTTCAGTTCCACGTGAAGGCAAGACAGTTGTTTCTGTTAATTTAGCAGGTAGCTTTGCATTGGCAGAAAAAAAAGTTCTTCTTTTAGATGCGGACCTCAGAAAACCAAGAGTTCATTCTATATTTGGATCAGAACGATTTCCAGGTTTGAGTGATTACTTGTTTGAAAAAGCTGAATTGAAAGATATTATGAGGGAGTCCCCATTGAAGGGCCTTTACTATGTAACAAGTGGGACTATTCCTCCTAATCCATCTGAATTGTTAGGTTCAACCCAAATGTTGGAGTTTGTTGCAAGACTAAAAGAACAATTTGATGTTATTATAGCTGATTCACCACCGTTTATCTCCATTACAGATGCTGAGATTCTATCACAGATCTGCGATGGAACAATCCTGATTGTACTGGCAAATAAAACCCCCTTTGATGCTGTTCAAAAAGTCTATGAAAGGATAGTTGATCTTAATCCTCATAAATTTTTGGGTACAGTGCTTAACAACTTTAGTGTTAAATCAGCATACGGATATTATTATAATTACTACTATTATTATTATTCTGGAGCTGAATTTGAAGATTTGAGGCGAACTAAACAAATCAAACGATAATTTGTGGATTTAAGATTATTTATAAGAAAGAATGTACAACTTGCAAGATGTCCTCATTGTGGTAAAATTGCAACATTGAGGCGCAGCAGAAGCAGAAGCTTATGGGAAAAATTACTGAAACGAATCAAATATTCTCCTTACTACTGCCAATCTTGTGGTTGGAGAGGTAAAATATTCAATTACAGACCGAGCAAGAATTTCCTTAAACTACTACTTCTTTATGTTGTTCTTATTATTGCAACTGCGTATATTGTTAACAAGTTTTTAAGGAGTTATTTTGATTAAGAAATCATATGAACAAGAAATGGTTTGTTATACAGACAAAGCCTAAGAATGAAAAGAAAGTTTTTATCCAGGTTACTCAAAAAGGTATTGAAGCATTTCTTCCTTTGATAGAAAGCATTCGGTATTGGTCTGACAGGAAAAAAAAATTACAAGTTCCTTTATTTCCATGTTATGTATTTGTTCACGGGGACGAAAGTGAACGTATAAGGGCTATTTCTGGTACCTTTGGTGCTTTGCGATATATTATGTTTCAAAAGAAACCCGCTGTAGTTTCAGATCAGGAAGTACAAAATATCAGAATCTCTTTACAAGCACCTGAACGTATCAGGGTTGAAGAAATTAATATTGTAGAAGGAGACCTTGTAGAAATAACAGGGGGACTTTTCAAAGGACTTACTGGTTTTATCACACAGATTCGGGGGAACTATAAGGTAGTTGTTAACATTCGTGAACTTGGAGCTTCCTTTAGTGTCCAACTCAATAATTCTGAAATAAAACTTTTACAACCTATCAATAAAGAAAAAATCCATTTTACTAACACAAAAAACTATGGCAAATATAAAGAAACTTATTGACAAAATAGATTCTGGAACTGTAATAGTGGGAGTTATAGGGTTAGGATATGTAGGACTCCCCCTGGCGCTGGAGTTTGCTTTAAAAAATATTAAAGTTATAGGTTTTGATTCTGATATTGAAAAAGTTGAGCTTATCAATAAAGAAAAACGTTCCTATATTAAACATATCAATTCAGAAAAGATTAAATCTACTGTTGAAAGTGGGTTCTTTTCTGCAACTACTAAGTTTTATAGGCTTTCAGAGCCAGATGCTGTAATAATTTGTGTCCCAACACCACTGAATGAAAATCGTGAACCTGATTTAACATATGTTAAAAATTCTGCTCTAACAATTGCGAAATATCTTAGAAAAGAACAGATTGTATCGCTTGAAAGTACTACCTATCCCGGAACAACTGACGAAGAACTTAAAAGTATTCTTGAAACATCCGGTCTAAAAGTTGGTAAAGATATTTACCTTTGCTTTTCTCCGGAGAGGGAAGATCCTAATAATCCTAAATTCTCAACTTCAAATATTCCTAAAGTAGTAGGGGGAGTTACTCCTTTATGTACTAAAGTAGCTGTGAAATTATATTCGAAAGTTGTTGAGAAAATAGTTCCGGTTTCTTCAGCAAGAACAGCAGAAGCAACAAAACTTCTGGAAAATATTTATAGATCAATAAATATTGCCTTGGTAAATGAGCTTAAAATGGTTTTCGATAGGATGGGAATTGATATATGGGAAGTTATAGAGGCTGCTTCAACCAAACCTTTTGGATTTACTCCTTTTTATCCAGGACCTGGACTTGGTGGACACTGTATCCCTATTGATCCGTTTTATCTCACCTGGAAGGCAAGAGAATATGAAATCTCTACAAAGTTTATTGAATTGGCTGGCGAAATTAACTCGATGATGCCATACTATGTGGTTAATAAAGTTATTGCAGCGTTGAATGAAAACGGCAAAGCTTTAAAGAACTCAAAGATTCTTATACTCGGACTTGCTTACAAGAGAGATGTTGATGATTTAAGAGAATCACCCTCTTTAAAACTAATGGAGTTACTAATAAGACAGGGGGCAATTGTTGATTATAATGATGATTATATCCCAGTAGTTCCAAAGCTCAGGAAATACAATTTCAAGAAGAAGTCAATTTTATTAACACCCCTCAAGTTGAAAGAATACGATCTTGTGTTATTGGCAACTGACCATTCGTATTATGATTATAAATTTCTGTTGGAGAATTCTAAATTGATTATAGATACCAGAAATGCCTTTAAAGAGTTTAAAAGTAAGAAAATTTATAAAGCTTAGAAGTTAGATACCAGGATGTATCTATTTAAAAAGACAAAAAAAACTCTTATTTTAATTACATTGTGTAACTGAGTTCGGAATGGGACTTATTTAGCGGAGCTTTATCTAATTAATAATCTAATGAAAAGAGCTTTAATTACTGGTATTACAGGTCAAGATGGTAGTTATCTTGCAGAAATCCTTTTAGAAAAAGGATATATTGTTCACGGAATAATTCGGCGTAGCAGTTCTTTTAATACAGGAAGAATAGATCATCTTTATAATAATAGCGAGATTCTTAACCAAACTCTCTTCCTCCATTATGGAGATGTTACTGATACAAGTAACCTGAACAGGCTTATTGAAAAATGTGAACCTGATGAAATATATAATCTTGCAGCCCAAAGTCACGTTAAGGTATCATTTGAAATACCAGAATATACCGCCGAGGTTGATGCAATGGGTACTCTGCGTTTCCTTGATGCCATTAAAGAGACAGGTATAAAAACAAAATTTTATCAAGCGTCAACTAGCGAGCTTTATGGAAAAGTTCTGGAAGTACCACAAAATGAAAAAACCCCCTTCTATCCACGAAGCCCCTATGGAGTTGCAAAGGTTTATGGTTATTGGATTGTGGTTAATTATCGGGAAGCTTATGATTTATTTGCCTGTAATGGGATTCTTTTCAATCATGAATCTCCACGAAGGGGAGAAACATTTGTAACCAGAAAAATTACTCGGGCTGCTGTGAGGATTATTTTAGGGTTACAGAATAAACTTGCCCTGGGTAATCTTAATGCTAAAAGAGACTGGGGATATGCTCCAGAATATTGTGAGGGGATGTGGAGAATCTTACAACAAGATAAACCTGATGATTTTGTTCTGGCGACAGGAGAAACGCATTCTGTACGGGAATTTGTTACAACTACTTTTTTTAATCTTGGAATTACTTTGAGGTGGGAAGGTGAAAACGAAAACGAACAGGGTATTATTGATAATATTGACAAAGTTTTCCTCCTTGATGTAATCAATTCTCTGGGACACACTAAATTTGACTCTTCTTCTTTGAAAGTCAAGACTGGTGATGTGGTTGTTATAGTAGACCCTAACTATTATCGTCCTACTGAAGTTGATATTCTGGTCGGTGACGCAAGTAAAGCAAGAAATTTCCTTGGGTGGGAACCTAAAGTGAAATTTAATGAACTTGTTAAGCTAATGACAATAGCCGATCTTCAAAAAGTTTTGAAACGGGGTTTTTAATTTATGTATGAAGGAATCAAACTTGCAATAATTGGATGTGGAAGGTGGGGAATTAATCATATTAGAACAGCAGCCGAATTGTTGGGTAATGGTTTAAAGGCTGTATGTGATATCAGTCCGGCTGTTCCAGCCAAGCTCAAGAAGCTTAACCTTAATATTTCTTTTATTAAAAACTATCGAGATATCTTGGAGGACCCTGATATTAACTCTGTAGTTATTGCTACCCCCGTTCCTTCTCACTATTCACTTGCTCGTGAAGCTCTTTTGGCAGGCAAGAATGTTCTTGTGGAAAAGCCAATGGCACTTATTTCGGAACATGCTTCTGATTTAACGAGGATTGCCGAGAGAAAAAAACTTGTGCTAATGGTAGGGCATATTCTATTATTTCATCCAGCAATTAATGAAATAAAAAATCAATTACGACACGGAAAACTAGGCAAACTCCAATATATTTATAGTAATAGATTAAATCTTGGAACAATTAGAACTGAAGAGAATATTCTCTGGAGTTTTGCTCCGCACGATATTTCTATTCTTCAATTTTTGATTGAAAAACTTCCGATTTATGTTGGAGCAAAAGGAGCAGATCTTATACAAGATGGAATAGAAGATACGACTTTAACTTATCTTATCTATCCGGATAATATACACGCACACATCTTTGTTTCTTGGCTGCATCCATTTAAAGAGCATAGGCTAGTTGTAATTGGAGATGCAGGTATGATTGTTTTTGACGATACTGCAAATACGGATAAGCTTAAATTCTTCAAAAAAGGTTTTCTCCAAAAAAATGGAACTCTCGAAAAATTTGATACCCATTTTGAAATTCTTAATTATCCATCCGAACAACCTTTAGTTGAGGAACACAAACATTTTTATAATTGTATATTGAATGGTGAACATCCTTTAACAGATGGTAATCACGCAAGAGAAGTACTTGAAATTCTGGAAATAGCCCAATCAAAATTGCATAAGTATAATTAATTATTTAAAATGAGAGATTATTACATTAATCCATATGCTGTTGTTGATGAAAATGTAGAGATAGGAGAAGGTACAAAGATCTGGCATTTTACTCATATACAATCAGGAGCTCGAATAGGGAGGTTTTGTGTACTTGGACAAAATGTTAACATTGGCAATAATGTAATTATAGGAAACTACGTAAAAATTCAAAATAATGTTTCTGTATACGAAGGGGTGGAACTTGAAGATTATGTGTTTTGTGGCCCTTCAATGGTCTTTACAAACATTATTGATCCCCGAAGTAAGTATCCTCAGGTTGGATCTCAATTTTACTTAAAAACTTTGGTTAAAGAAGGAGCTTCTTTAGGGGCAAATAGTACAATAATTTGTGGTCATACTATAGGCAGATATGCATTTGTTGGCGCTGGAGCTGTTGTAACAAAAGATGTGCCTGATTATGCGCTTGTTGTAGGCAACCCGGCCAGAATAGTAGGATGGGTTAGTGAAGCAGGTAAGAAACTTGTTTTTGATGAAAATGGAATTGCTTTTTGTCAAAAAAGCAATAAACGTTATAAATTTCAAAATGGTAGAGTTTTTGAAATCTCCTAAAATAATATTAGTAACTTGAAAATCCCTCTTTTAGATTTAAAAGCTCAATACGAAAGTATTAAATCAGAAGTCGAAAATGCAGTTCTTCAAACACTTCGGTCTCAAAAATACATTTTAGGTCCTGAAGTAAGTGTTCTTGAATCAGCCATATGCAAATACTTGGGCTGTAAGCATGCAATTGGGGTCTCGTCTGGTACGGATGCTTTATTGGTGGCTTTAATGGCGATTGGTATTAAGGCAGGCGATGAAATAATATTGCCTACTTACTCTTTTTTTGCTACAGCAGGTGTTGTAGCTCGATTAAATGCAGTTCCAGTTTTTGTTGATATAGACTTGAAGAGTTATAATATTTTACCTGAAGATATCGAAAGAAAAATTACTTCACGTACTAAAGCTATTATACCAGTACACCTTTATGGACAGTGTGCAATGATGAATGAAATTATGGAGATTGCCAATAAATACAACTTAAAAGTAATAGAGGATGCTGCTCAGGCAATAGGGGCGGAATATCTGGGAAATCGAAAAGCAGGTACAATAGGAAATATTGGATGTTTTTCATTTTTTCCAAGCAAAAATCTTGGAGGGGTTGGTGATGGGGGAATGGTAGTTACTAATAATGATGAACTTGCAGAAAAGATTAGGATACTTAGGGTTCATGGGGGTAAACCTAAATATTATCACAAAATCATAGGTGGAAACTTTCGGCTTGATACTATTCAAGCTACTGTACTTAATGTAAAACTGAAGTATCTTTCTAATTGGTCAAAAAAACGTCAGCACAATGCAGATTTATATAATAGCTTTTTTATAGAAAACAAACTTGCTTCTGAAGTAGGTAAAACTGATTTTGATGATGAGAATCGGGTTTTACTCCCAACAACATTATATAAAGAAATGGGATTAGAGTTTTATCATATCTATAATCAATATGTCATTCGCGTTCAAGAAAGGGATAGATTAAAGCAATATCTGCAGGAAAAAGGAATAGGAACTGAAATTTATTACCCGATCCCATTTCACAAACAAGAATGTTTTTTATATCTTTTGGATAAGTTTGATGGATTTTCGTACCTAAATGCCGAGAGGGCTGCTGCTGAAACTCTTGCTCTGCCAATCTATCCTGAACTTACGCAAGAACAAATATTATATGTTGTTGAAACTATTAGGAGTTTTTTCCAGTAGTAATTTGAACTGATAGTTTGTTTGTGCTAACAAATAGAAATTTGAAATTTAAACTTGATGACAATTTTTCCATTGCTGAAAAATTTTTGTCTGAAAATTTTTCAGCACCATCACATTATCCAGAATGGAATCTTATAGCAAGTAAAACGGTAAACTCAGAATTTTATTACTTTCTTGCCTATTATAAAGATAAATTAGTTGGTCTTTGTCCCGTTCATATTTTAAGAAGAAAAATACTATCTGATTTTTACACTGGAATTACCAATGCTTTGATACCATATGGGGGATGGATTTTCTCTGAGGAGGCAACTATTGATTTATCCTTACTCCCCAGAAAACTATTACAGTCTTTCAACGGATTTACTCTCCCCTCTCTTGCTGAATTCAAGGTTTTTTATACCAATACAAACAGATATTTAGAAAGAGAAACAACTATAATTGATTTAAGAAAAAGTATTGATATTATCTGGAATAGTGAACTTGATCCTAAACGAGCTTATAAAATAAGAAAAGCTCAAAGAAACGAAATAAATATCAACTGCAATAATTATTTTAATCTTGATGAATTTTATCATATTTATAAAGAAACTTATTCTCAGTATAATGTTACAGTATTGCCAAAATCTTACTTTGAGCAACTTTTTAGTACTCGTACGTATATAAAAATAAAGTTTCTTTCTGCTGAAAAATCAGGCAAGCTTTTATCACTACTGGTTGTGGTATATGATAAATGCTATGCTATTTACTTATTTGGTTTTACATTTGAGCGTAAACTAAATTTGGGTCAGGGAGAAATCCTGCAATGGGAGGCGATTCAAACTGCTAAAGCTGAAGGGTGTAGATATTATGATTTATTACATACGGACAAAGAAAAATTACCCGGGATTTATAAATTCAAGAGAGATTTTTCTAATAAACTTTACAGTTTTTTATGTTTCAGTGAGAAAGGTTATTTTTATCGAGCGGTAAGAAAAGGATTGAATTTATAGAAAATTAAAACTATGAAACTTCTTGATGAAATAATCCATCTTTTCAAAACTCTTAGGGACTCTAAAAAACACAATTATAATAGAGTTCTTCCTTTTGGGGATTACTTTTCAGACAGATGGGAAAAAGCAAAATATCTTGGTTTTGGTGAAGGAACCAGTGTCTATGATAATGTTGTTATAATAGGCGAGGTAAAAGTTGGGAAAAACACCTGGATTGGTCCTAATGTTATTCTTGATGGTTCAGGAGGGTTGGAAATAGGGGATAACTGCTCTATATCAGCAGGGGTACAGATTTATTCTCACGATTCTGTAAAATGGGCTATTTCTGGGGGGGTTGAAGAATATGAATATAAAAAAACAACTATCGGTAACAATTGTTATATTGGTCCAAATACTGTAATTGCAAAAGGTGTTAAGGTAGGGAGTGGAGTTATTATTGGAGCAAACAGTTTTGTAAATAGAGATGTTCCTGATAATGCAAAAGTAGCTGGTAACCCCATAAAAAATATTTTATAAGAACAAAATGTGTGGTATCTGTGGCATATTTGATTTAAGTGGAGCTCCTGCTCCTTATGTAATCTTAAAAAAGATGACAGACGTAATAAAACATCGCGGTCCTGATGCAGAAGGGTTCTGGATTGATAAAAATTTGGGGTTTGGACACAGGAGACTTGCGATACTTGATTTATCGCCTGCAGGAAACCAGCCAATGCAAACAGAAGACGGTCGTTTTGTTATAACGTATAACGGAGAAGTATACAATTATCTTAATTTAAGAACAGAACTTGAAGCTAAAGGTTTTAAGTTTTATTCTAACTGTGATACTGAAGTTGTACTTAAAGCTTTTCAGCAATGGGGAAAAGATGCAATAAAGAAATTTAACGGTATGTTTGCATTGGCTATCTGGGATAACAAAGAAAAAACTCTTACCTTAGCTCGTGATAGGTATGGAATCAAGCCTTTATATTATTTCTTTGATGGGAAAGTATTTATATTTGCATCTGAAATTAAAGCAATTCTTCAACACCCCACTTATAATATTGAGGTTTGTTGTGAGGCGCTTAATGAATATTTTACGTTTCAAAATGTTTTTTCTGATTATACTTTGTTTAAAGGGATAAAACTCTTATTACCCGCACACATACTTCAAATTAATTCCACGCATAAGAATCTAAAATTAACCCAATATTGGGACTATCATTTCCGCGATGAGCTTGATTGTGAGAACTATGATTGCGAAGAAGAACTAACGATTTTATTTGAACAAGCTGTTAACAGACAACTTATAAGTGATGTGGAGATTGGTTCTTATTTGAGTGGGGGGATGGACTCTGGTTCAATAACTTGTGTAGCAGCAAAGATTTTTAAAAACTTGAAGACCTTTACCTGTGGTTTTGATCTTTCATCAGCTTCTGGACTTGAGCTATCGTTTGATGAACGTACAAAAGCAGATTTTCTTTCTAATAAATATAAAACCGAACATTATGAAATTGTATTAAAAGCTGGTGATATGGAGCGTATAATGCCTGATCTTATTTGGCATATTGAAGATCTTAGAGTGGGACAATCATATCCAAACTTCTATATAGCGAGACTTGCGAGTAAATTTGTAAAAGTTGTTTTGTCTGGAATTGGGGGTGATGAACTTTTTGCAGGTTATCCCTGGAGATATTATAGAGCCATTGTAAACGAAAGTTCTGAGGAGTATGTTGAGAAGTATTATCAATATTGGTCACGCTTAATTTCTGATGAAAGAAAGCCTGAGTTTTTTCAACCTGAAGTATATAAATATATTAACAATTATTCTACAAAAGAAATTTTCAAATCAATCATTAATGGTAAACAATACCAAATCTCAGAACCTGAAGAATATATTAATCGTTCCTTATATTTTGAAATTAAAACATTTCTTAATGGTTTGCTCATTATTGAAGATAAACTTTCAATGGCTCACAGTCTTGAAACTCGGGTTCCATTTCTTGATAATGATCTTGTTGAGTTTGCTATGAAGGTACCTGTAAAATACAAACTCAAAAATCTCACTGAAGTTATTCGTGTTAATGAAAATGATCCTATAGAAAAAAATATTGGTCATTATAAAACCAATGATGGAAAACTAATTTTGCGTCGGGTACTTTCTAAGTATGTACCTGAAATATATACTCAAGGATTTAAGCAAGGATTCTCAGCTCCAGATGCAAGTTGGTTCAAAGGGGAAAGCATCGATTATATTAAAAATCTCTTGTTTAATCAACGTGCAAGGATTTATGATTACCTAAATCCTAAATATACTAAACAACTTTTAACAGAACACTTTTTAGGAAAAGTCAACCATAGATTATTAATCTGGTCACTCCTTAATTTTGAATGGTGGTTAAAAATTTTTAAACCATAATAAACCGTTTCGAATTTTCATTTCTTAAAAATATTCTCTAAACTTGAATGACTAAAATCCTTATTACTGGCACAGCCGGATTCATAGGGTTTCATCTTGTAAAGCGATTATCTTTAGATGAATCGTTTGAAATTGTTGGAATTGATAATATTAATTCATATTATGATATAAGACTCAAATACGCGAGATTAAAAGAATGTGGGATTAATGCTGAAGAGATAGAATATCAGAAACCACTTGTTTCCTCTAAATATAAAAATTATACCTTTATTAAACTCGATCTTACTGATAAACAAAGGGTTTCACAACTTTTTGCAGAGGGGAAATTCGACTATGTCATACATCTTGCCGCTCAGGCTGGGGTGAGATATTCTCTTGTCAATCCACATTCATATATTGATAATAATATAATTGGTTTCCTTAATATTCTTGAAGGTTGCAGGCATCATTTTATTAAACACTTGCTTTATGCATCATCGTCATCTGTTTATGGTACTTTAACAAAGAAACCTTTTTCTGAGGGAGATTTAACTGACAAACCTATATCTCTATATGCTGCTACAAAAAAAGCTAATGAGTCAATGGCTTATACTTATAATCACTTATTTGGTTTAAAATCAGTTGGGTTAAGATTTTTTACTGTATATGGTCCTTGGGGAAGACCCGATATGGCGCTATTTATTTTTACCAGAAAAATATTGCAAGGAAAGCCTGTTGAAGTTTATAATTTTGGTAAAATGTGGAGAGATTTTACTTATATCGATGATGTAATAGAAGGAATTGCCCGTATTCTGAATTTGATGATGAATAGTTGGGGTAACCTGAAGGACACAGAGATTATAAACATTGGTAATAACCATCCAACTGCATTGTTAGAACTAATTGAAAATATAGAACTTTTATTGAATAAGAAAGCTGAAAAAAAGCTATTACCAGTTCCGCCCGGAGATGTAATTGAAACTTTTGCTGATATTTCTAAGTTAGAAAGCCTTACGGGTTGGAAACCGGAAACTCACATTAAAACCGGGGTTAGCAAATTTCTTGATTGGTATCAGAATACAGCTTTGAATCTTTTAGGGGAGTAGGGCTATAAAGAAAGGCCCAGCTTGTTCTGGAATGTTTCTTGTAGGTTCTACCGCACTGCAATTATGATTTTATGTTACTAAAGCAAAATAAATTATATTAACATTTTGCACCTGAAAACAAAAATTATAAAGGGTGGATTTGCCTTGATGGTAGCAAATATTGTAACTCAGGTGTTATCATTTGGCTTTAATGTGTTACTGACCAGACTGCTGAATCCTCAGGATTTTGGAATTATTGCTATTGCGATCTTTTTCATCGTTTTTACAGGATATTTTACTACTGTAAGTTTTGGCTCTGCCATTATTCATTATCAGGAAAATGATAATGAAAAGTTATCATCAATTTATTGGGTCAATTTTTTATTTTTTACATTTGCAGCTCTTCTGTTAAATATATTATCGCCCGTTATTGCTATTTATTATTCAGAGCCACAATTACGGTTTGTTTTACATTTGCTTTCTGTTAATTATTTATTAACCCCTTTTTACATTGTTCATTACAAACTATTGGAAAAGGAAATGCAATTTGTTATACTTAGTAAAATTAATATAGCATCAGTTCTGAGCGGTTATATTGTAGCTGTAATTGTTGCCTTTTTAGGATTTGGTGTTTTCTCATTGGCGATTCAATCAGTATTTACAACTTTAATGAAAGTAATCCTAATTCAAGTGTTTGGAACCACTTGGAAACCTGCCAGATATATAAGTTTGAAAAAAATTTATAATATGATCTGGTATGCTATAAAATATCAATTTTCTACAGCATTTCTTTACATTGAAAGAAATATAGATTACCTTATTATAGGTAAGCTGCTAAATTCAACTGCACTGGGTTTCTATTCGTTTGCTTATAATATTATGTATGTTCCTATTAAAAACATATCATATTTATTTGGCGAAGTACTTTTTCCTTCGTTTTCTGCTGTTAAGGATGATTATTTGCAATTGAAAAAAATCTTTTTTCAATCTACTGGTATTGTGTCCGCTGTAACTTTTCCTGCTATGACTCTTGTTGCACTTAATGCTACATTGATAGTAAGTACTGTTTTTGGTGAAAAGTGGTTAGAGGCAGTTCCTGTGGTACAGGTGCTTTCTTTTGCCGGAGCTGTTCAGTCGGTTGGACAATTTGGAGGAGCAAATGCTATTTTCCCTGGTATAGGTAAACCAGAGGTAAATTTTTACATTTCTATTTTTCGAGCATTATTGATCACTGCTGCTGTTTTAGCTGGTAGCCGATATGGATTAGTTACTATAGCTATTTTCATTCTTCTGGCTTCTTTTATTAGTTCTCTGATACTCTTTATTATGCTATATCGATATCTGAAATTTGGTCTGAAGGATCTAGTTGTAGCTTTCAATAGTGGAGTGATTAGTGTAGCACTGCTTTTTATAACGGCTTTTGTATTTAACATACTTTCCTCTGATTTGTTTCAGGTGGTTAAGTTTATTGTAATGTTATGTGTTGCAAGTGGAGTTTTTTATTACTATAACGCTAAAGTAATTAGGCAAATTATTAATGTTCTAAAAACCAAAGGTATTTTGTCCAAAACACTACCAGCTGAAAATTAAAACCTTATAAGCAATTCCTAAGCAAAGATGGTCAGGAAAGAAAAAAAACAGCTTGAAACCTGGTATTATTACACTCCTCGGGATCTTCAGGTTGCAAGAGTTGATCGTCAATGTATTGTACGGTTCTGTGATGCATTATCACATTTTGTTCATAATGTGAAAGTGGTAACTGTAAAGATAAAACTAAGTGAGTACGAAAATAAAACAGATAATTTATATTCGTTATATGGTATTGGAAAACGGATTCAATTCATAGGTCTAGAAGCTAAAATCCATCAGGATGACGAAAGCATTACAGCACGAATAAAACAAATTTTGCTGTTGTCAATTTTCTCTTTCAAAGAGTTTATTTTGAAACATCAAAAAAATATGTCGGTGGTATATCTTAAAAACTATTCGTATGTCTTTATGATGCTATTGCTTCGTGTATTTATGAAAACGAAACTACTTATCCTATTTGAAATTCACCGATTACCTAAGAATATTTTTCAAAGATATCTGGTTGAAAAAACTAATGGTATCATAGCTAACTCTTATCGATTGGCACAAGACATAAAGAAATCTATGTCTCGTATCTCTGTTAAGGTAATGGGAATACATCAGGGTGTAGATATTGATTATATTAATCGGATAAGAATTAGTAAGTCTGAAGCAAGAAGGAAATTGAAATTGCCGGAAGAAACGTTCCTTTTAATCTACACAGGAAAGGTTTATTATGGCTACAAGGAAATAGATTATTACATTAAATTATCCGAATTAATTGATGCGAGTATGAAGATTATTGTTGTTGGTGGTCGAAGTGATCAGGTAGCTAAGTTTAGGAATTTATGTTTTAAAAATAACAATATAGAATTCATAAGTTTTGTTCCCCCTTCTGAAGTTTTTTACTATCAATTTGCTGCAGATGTTTTGCTCTTGTACTATCCTGAGGGCTTTGACATTAATGAGTATAGATCACCTGGTAAACTATTTGAATATATGGCTTCGGGAAATCCAATTGTAGTTGCTGACTATCCAGTTCTTCACGAGATTGTTGAACATAATGAATCTGCCTATTTTGTAAAGAAGGATGACCCACTTGCTTTATTTCAAGGAATAATGCAATTGAAGGATAATAAATTTCTGCGAGAAACTCTTGCACAAAATGCTTTAGAAAAAGTAAAACTGTTTACTTGGGAAAATAGAGCCGAACAGATTGTAAAGTTTGCTGAATCATTATTAATTTAAAACGATGTTGAAGAATATTGCAAAAAAGATTTTTATTGGCAATAGAGTTTTGCAAAAGTTCTATTTCAAGACTTATGAACTGGCTCTTGCCGGTATGCAGTTTGGTTATGGGAAAGATGTTAAAACCAGTGGAGAAATCTCCGCATTAAAATATATCAAACAAAAACTAAATAACCCCAATAAAATTATAGTGTTTGATGTAGGTGCTAATAAAGGAGAATATTCTTTACAGTGTGTGGAAATTTTTGGAAATATGATAGAGCTTTTTGCTTTTGAACCATCAAAAAAAGCTTATGAAGAATTATTACAGTTATCAGAAACAAAGAAAGAGATAAAAACATTTAATCTTGGTTTACACAAAACTAAAGGAGAATTGACTCTATTTACAACCTCTTTTGGGTCAAAAGTAGCTTCAATTTATGATCAGGGAACAATTGTTCCTGAGAAGAAATTTGTGCATAGTGAAAAAATCACAGTTGATACTGTAGATAATTTCTGTCTATCAAACGGTATAAATCGAATTGATGTTCTTAAGCTTGATACAGAGGGAAATGAATATGATATTTTGCTTGGAGCAAAAGAGATGATAAAAAACAACAAAATTAAATTTATTCAGTTTGAATTGGGACATTGTAATATAGCATCTCGGACATATTTTTACGATTTTCATAAACTATTGGCTGATAATTATAATCTTTACCGCATTCTTCGAAATGGTCTATTCAGGATTGAAAATTATTCTCCAAAGTATGAAATCTTTTTAAATGTAAATTATCTTGCAGAACTAAAAATAGGGTAAAAATCAGGTAATATTTCTCTTGAGAAAATGGAGGGAATAAAGATAGAGCCTAACGGTAAAATAAAAACAACTAATGTCCTTTTATGTGTGGGATTATTGTTGTTGTTATCAGTCCTTTATATGTTTACACGTAACTGGATGCTCACAGAAGACTCTATGATTTACGCTGGAGATATCACAAAGGAGGAGTGGGTCGATTTATTCCATCCGCATCATCTTTTATACAGTCCCTTATTGAAATATATCATAGTATTGTTTGGCAGACAGATGTCCCCCATTGAAAAATTGGGCTTCTTACAGTTATTAAATATAGTTGTTACAGTTGCCTCTGTTGGAGTGTTATATCTGATACTATGGGAATTAAAAAAGAACATTGTGCTAAGTCTCTTTGGTTCTACCATCTATGGAATATCATATGGGCCTTGGCGATACAGTTCACAAATTGAAGTATATAACTTATCTGCATTGTTGTTGCTCGCACTTTTGTTATTAATCATAAGTACATACTTAAAGAATTTACAAATCTGGGAGTATATTCTCGCTGCGGTCTTGATTGTTCTTGTTTTATTTGCACATCAGTTAAATGTTTTTTTGATTCTATCCATAATCATTGCTGTGCTCACCTGGAAATCCTGGGGACTTTTAGAGAGAATAAAACTTGTTTCTGTTATAGGAATTGTTCCAATGATTATAGTTGGGTGTGTATATTTTATTCTTAATGTTATTTTGTATAAATCCAATAGTATTATTGATACCTGGCGGTTTGCAACTATGTATGCTCAAACCGGTTGGTGGGGTAGTGTTCAAATAAAAATTGGATAGCAATAGTGTTTGGGTTTTTACAATCAATTCTATCTTTAGAACGATTTTCAACAGGACACTATACATTTTTTGATGTGGCAAAATTGGTGATTTGTTTATTGATAATGTTATACCTTACAATATCCCTGGTTAAAAATTTAAAGGCAATGATTCGGAATTCTTTAATTACACGCATACTAATTATTTGGATTGTTATTCATAGTATCTTTATTTGGTGGTGGTACCCATCAAATCTTGAATTCTGGATACAAATTTTGCCAGCGGTGGTTATTTTGTTTGCTTTGTCTTATTCTAACATTACTACGGATAAAGTAGTCAATATAACTTCAATATTAGTATTATTTCTTATTAGTATTTTGATATGGTGGAATTTCCCTGTGATATTAGAACTTAAAAATATGCATAATGAATATATATGTTCTTCTCAAAATTTAAAGGATATTACTAATAATAAAGACTTAGTAATTACTGCGGGGTTTGGAAAACAGTATTCCTACCTTCGATATTTCTTAAATGCTAAAGTATACAGTTTACACGGTATAAGACAAACTAATTCTGGTAATTTGGTGACTAATAGAGTAATGGACCAACTTGATTCGCTCTTTAAGGCAACAATGTCTGAAAATGGCTCAATATTTATTACAGAAGATTTGTATTCTTTAAATTTTCCTACCTACCGCTCCTTGGTAAATTTTGACAAGAATATACTTAAATCTTATTTTTCAACATATCGCTGGCAATCAATAACTCTATGTAATGTACTATTTTATAAAAAGCTATAATTTTATCGGTTAACTTTCTTTCAATTTGCTATTATAAATATATTATCTTTTTCAGAAAAAAGGGGTGCATAGCGGTGTAACCCCCTATCTCTTAGAATATGTGTTCATTCCAGAGAAATAATTACTTATAACTATTTTAACAATGAGATGAATTCAGAAGGTTCAGTGGATAGCCCTTATGTAAATCTTGATAATCCAAAACAAGATGTCCACAAAAAACGAATAGTTAGTGGAAACCTCTTTCGTTATAGATTGGCACTTAGTGTTTTGCCGACAAATCTGGAAGGAATTGATATATTAGAACTTGGGGGAGGTACGGGTGAACTTACAAGAGGTTTGGTACAAAGGGGTGCAAATGTAACATTTATTGACTTGAATGAATTTAACCTTGAAAATGCTAAATCACTTGGCGTTAGTGTTAAGAAATTGGACTTGAATTTTGGATGTAATGGTATTGAAAGTTCTCGTTACGATATTGTTGTAATGTTAGAAGTTATAGAACATATTGTACGGGCTGAATTTCTTTTGAGCGAAGTGTCACGTGTCTTAAAAAATAATGGGAAATTGATTATAAGTACCCCAAATTTTAATTTTTTTCTGAACAGAATACGAATAGTTATGGGTAAACTTAGTTCAGATGAAGGATATCATTACAGGTTCTTTAATCGCAACTCACTTAAAGAAAAGTTATTTAATAGTGGCTTTGTGATAATAAAGGAGCTCAACAATACTCCAGCAATAGGGCTAAATTTTTTTGTGAATCGATTATTGAAAAGACAGAGAATTCACGTTGTTGTACCAAATTTTATCAGTAATCTTTTAGCTCAGACTTTATTTGTATTAGCAGAGAAAACAAAAGTTTGATGAAAGTACTTCATATACTTTGGAGCGGTGATATTGGTGGGGCCCAAAGAGCAGTTTATCAGTTAGTCAAAGGACAAACTGAGGCAACCAATCTCGATATTCAGCCGGCAGTTATTTTTGGTAAGTCGGATGGTTTATATTATGAAAAGATAAAAGAGATAGGCTGTGAAGTTATTGATGCAAATCTTCAGAAAGAAGGTAACATATTTAAGTTATTCAAAACTATAAAACTGATGAAGCCATTTGATATTCATCATTTCCATAGTGCAGAGCTTTTATTTGGATTGGCAAGCTTATTTTGTAATGTAAGAAGGGTATATACACATCGAGGTGGAATTTGTAGCTACCATCTCAAGCAATTATTTAGATACAAACTGTTTGGGTTATTATTGAAATGCTATTTTAGTAGATTATCTGGCAATACACGTCATGCTTGTAAATCTGCTGCTTTATTGTTCAAAATCCCGGAAAACCTATGGGAGGTAATATATAATGGATTAGACTTTCAACTGTTGGTTCCTGAGAGAACATTGCAAGAGGTTCGTAAACAACTTGGCCTTATAAACTATACCTTTATTATTGTTACTGCTGCTCAGATAAGAAAATGGAAGAGAATTGACCTGTTACTTGATGCTTATGTAGCTCTCAAAAACTTGAATATTATGATAATTATTATTGGAGATGGCCCAGAAAGAGGTAATTTAGAGACACTTGCAAATAAACTTGGAATAAGAAACAATACAATTTTTGTAGGAAAACAAGATAACATCGCAGATTTCCTTCAACTTGCAGATGTATTTGTCTTGCCGTCTTCTCCTCTTGAATCTTTTGGCAATGCTTGTGTTGAAGCAATGGCAATGGGAATACCGGTAATCGTAATGTCTGATGGTGGCGGATTGACAGAGCACGTTATTGATGGAAGAAATGGTTTTATTGTGACATCTGTTGATGAAATGGCAACAAAACTGAAAGAGTTATATCACTACTCTGATTTAAGAAAAGCAATGGGCAATGAAGCCAAAAGATACGTTACACAAAAATATACAATCACCAATATGATAAAGGACTACCAGGAATTTTATAGGTCTGTTCTTTAATTAAAGCTTTTTATTATGAAGCCGGCTCTATTAAAGTATTTACAACTTCCAGGTTGTGCTCATATACCACAATTAAAGGTAATTTCTTTATATGATATTACCCTCAAGGATACTGAAGTTAAAACATTGAAAAGTACAGGAAAAGACCCTGAAGATTACTCCTGCGAGATAGAAAAAGGATTATTGTATTGTGATGAATGTAACCTTTATTTCCCAATAATCAATGGGATTCCACGGATTTATAGAGGGGTGGAAAACGATATTAATTTAGAAAAATTAAAAGCTGCAAGTAATAATTTAGATGGGATAAAACATCAAGATAAAATTAGGCTTTCTTTTTCGAAAGAATGGGATGAACTAAATTATGATGATAATCTGATATGGCTCTGGACTGTTGATTCAAGGATTGACACTTTTTTTGAAGAAATTGATGTTGTTAATGGCGATGAATTGGAAGGGAAGCTTATGATTGACTGTGGTTGCGGATCTGGAATCCTTGCAATGAATCTTGCTGAGAGATACAACATAGAGATAATTGCCTTTGATATGGCAGACATCCTTGATAAAGCTTTTCGTAAAAATAAATCAAACCTATGTCATTTTGTTCAGACCTCTGTTTTCTACTCCCCATTTAAGAGGAAGATAGCAGATATTGTTTATTCACATGGGGTTTTACATCATACATTTGATACAAAACAAGCATTCCTTTCTATTGAAAAATTGGCTAAGCCCAATGGCTTGCTCTATGTATGGCTGTATGGAAAAAAGAAAGGCTGGAATAGAGTAAGATTTATTTTCATTAAAACTATGAGATTTATCATAGCACGCTTACCAACTCGTCTACAAAATTTTATGGTAAATGTAATGTTATATATACATTTGTTTGTAAGAGCTATAAAACGAAAGCTGGGATTGGAGAAGGTTCAATACAAAACCAGAAGTCAATTAAGAGTTTCAATCCGAGATAAGTATACTCCCATTTATGCGCGGGAACACAAAGAAGATGAAGTAAAAGAATGGTTTTACGAAGCTGATTACGAACAAGTAACGAGAAAAATAAAATGGGATAAAACACCGTGGTGGAACGGTTCTACTGACCTATCAATAAAAGGAATTAAGAAGGGATAATTCATATGTGTGGATTATTAGGCATATTCAATTTGAAGAAAGAAGCTATAGGTTTAGAGAGTGTCGCGATTGAGTCCGGACTTTCTTTACTTAAACACAGAGGACCGGATGCTTCAGGTATTTGGATTTCGGAAGATAAGAAAGTTGTTTTTGGGCATCGAAGACTTAGTATTATTGATCTTTCAGAGTCAGCAAATCAACCGATGACTAATGAGAATGGTCACATAGCTATTGTTTTCAATGGGGAGATTTATAATTTCCCCGAGTTAAGAAAAGACCTGATTAGCAAGGGGCACCTTTTTAAATCCTATTCAGATACTGAAGTTATATTGCATGGTTATGAAGAATATGAAATTGATATCTTGAAAAAAATTAATGGTATGTTTGCTTTTGTAATTTATGACAATCATAAAAAGAAATTATTTTTTGCGCGGGACCGTTTGGGGAAAAAACCGCTTTATTTCATACATCATAATCACCAGTTCATATTTAGTTCTGAAATTGCTCCTATTTTTGTGGTTTCCAGAACCTTTAGTAAAAGAATAAAGCGATCGTCACTACTGGAATATTTAGCTTTCAACAGGGTTTATGCTCCAGATACACTTTTTGAAGGTATATATAAATTGCCAGCAGCACATTATGGAGAAATAGATGTCAATGGCGAATTTAAGATAAAAGAATACTGGACTCCCTACAGTTGGTTACATAAGTTTCCAGATAATACAGAGGAATTTTATGAATCATTAATATATGATGAATTTGAACGCTCTGTTACAAGTAGATTAATTAGTGATGTTCCACTTGGGATTTTTCTAAGTGGGGGGGTTGATTCGTCTGGAATTACTGCAATCGCTTTTAAAACTCTCGGTCCCGGGGTAAAGACATTTACCGCTGGTTTTGAAGGACAAGAATCATATGATGAAACTTCAAAAGCCAGGTATGTTTCTTCACTGTTTGAGACGGAACATTCAGAATTCTTTATTACAAGACAGACTATTCTTAATGAATTACCAAAACTTGTAAAATATCTGGACGATCCTATTGCCGATGCAACTATTGTTCCAATTTATTTCCTCTCACAAATAGCCAGGGAGAATAAAGTTGTGGTTATCCTAAATGGTGATGGAGCTGATGAACTCTTTTCAGGTTATAATAAATGGCTTCAGTACATTAAATATTTCCCTATTTGGAAAACAATTAAACTTATTCCAAAGCCAGTGTTGAAAATAGTCTACAAATCCTTCCGCACCCTGCTTACACAAGTACAAAGAGATGTTCTTAATAGAGCAATAATTGGAACACAATATTTTATTGGTGATACAGGAGCTTTGAAAGGCACTGATTTTTTCGAATATAGTATCAGTAATAGTGTCTATGAGAAAATTAATGAGAGGTTCAAAGAATTTAAGAAAATTCAAAGAAGTGATAACTATATAGAGTGGTTAAGTTATTGGGGTTTAAAATCTGCTTGTGAACATCTATTTCTACACCGGGCAGATAGAATGGGGATGGCTAACTCAATTGAGATTAGAAATCCATATCTTGATTATCGTCTTGTTGAACTGGCAATACAAATGCCCCAAGATCTGAAAATCAGGAATGGAATAGGAAAATATATTTTGAAGAGGTCTTTTGAAAAAATATTGCCCAAAGAACTCCTATATGCTCAAAAACAGGGGTTTTGTGTACCTATTAATGGGTGGGTAGACAGAACACAACTACAGGAAATTGAGATGATCTTGTTTAAAATAAACCAAGATTTTGAGATATTTGATAAGTTGAAATTCAGTAGATTTATTGATGATATAAAGGATGGTAAGTTTGATTCAAATGCTAATATTGTTTTGAATTTGTATATTCTATCACATTGGTATAAAACCTGGTTCTAAGTACTAAATATTTTGAGTATTGAAAAAAGTAGTTTTTATAACTAATGTACCTGCTCATTATCGTGTAGCTCTTTCCAATCACACGAGTAAATTATTATCTGAAGAAAAAATTGAATTGATTGTCATTTTTAACAGATTGAGTTATCAGAGAAGGAAATACTGGGAAAGTGAAATTATTAATTTTGAGTTTCCGTTCTATGTTATGAAACAATTTGCAGGATATCCAACCGATCACAAAATTTACGAATTTGGATTTGGTATACGAACTCTTCTGGACAAGATTCGTCCAGAGCTAATTATAGCAGCTGGTTTTTCGTTACAATCTCTAATGGTATATTATTATTCAAGGGAAAAGTCAATTCCTTTTTTACTCTATTCTGGAGAAACTAAATACTCTGCTCCTTTATCAGTAGATATAATACGTAATTTCTTACGTAAACTTCTAATTAAACAAGCCACTGGTTTTATTGTATATGGTAGTAAAGCAAAAGAATACATTGAAAATTTTGGACGAAAAGATAATATTCATATTGTAATTAATTCTATAGATACAGATAAATTCGCAAAAAAGTTATCCGGTTTTCTTCCAGGACGGAAATCTGAGATTTTCAGGATTCTTGCTGTGGGGGATATAAAATTTAATAAAGGGTATCATTTGCTATTTAAAGCATTAGATTTGGTAAAAAAAAATTATTGTGGAAAATTTCAACTGCAAATTATTGGAAATGAAGGGAAATATATAAGGAAACTTCTTCAGCTCAGAAACCAGATGTCACTCGAAGAAGTTTCTTTTATAGGCAGGGTACCTTATAATAATATTCCTCAATACTATGCAAATGCAGATCTCTTTGTTCTATCTTCAATAAAAGAGCCATTTGGTCTGGTAATGTTAGAGGCGGCCATAGCTGGTTTACCCATATTAGGTTCTAAGTATGCTGGTGGAAGTTACGAGTTAATAGAACCAGGAAAGAATGGTTTTATTATTGACCCAAATAAGTTTAATGAGGTAGCAGGATATATTGTTACTCTAATGAGAAATAAAGAACTGTGTAAACAAATGGGAGAGTACTCTAAAAATATTGTCCAAAATAAAGTCAATATAAATTTAGCATCAAAACAATTTGCTGAAGCAATCAAACTAAATTTGTTACGATGATAAAAGTACTATTTTATGCCCCGGTAACACCTCCTTATGCTGGCCCAGAAATTTCAACTAAAATTATACTTGAAAACTTCAAATCACAAAAAGTTCAACTTATTCACGTTAAAAGTAATATTAGAACCGAAAACTGGCAGAAAGGCCGATTCGATTTTGTGGGTATTATGGTTTTTTTGAGTAATTATATAAAAATTTTGAATGTCTTAATAAAACAAAGAATAGATATTGTATATTATTTATTATCAGCAAACAGAATTGGGTGTCTGAGAGATCTTGTGGTGGCATTGACTGCTAAGCTATTTCTAAAACGGACACTGGCTCATTATAGAGGAGGAAATTTTCACAACTTTTATTTTCAACAGTCAAAATTTCACAGAACTTATCTGAAATTATTGCTTCTTCTTACAGATAAAATCATTGTACAATCAAATTCATTGACTTCAATGTTTACTACGATAGGAGAAGATAGGAGTAAATTGGAAGTATTGCCCAATGGAGTAAAAGCCGATGGTTTTTTAAAAATGAGAAACACTAACAATAAAAAAGGGACAGAATTTACCTTTATATTTCTAGGGCATATAAGTTTTGCTAAAGGTTTTTATGATCTTATCACAGCTTATAAAATAGTCCGAGCTAAGTATAATATTAAATTGAAATATGGCGGGACAAAAAAGTTTGGCAAAGAATTCTATAATTCACAAATAGTTTTTTTAAGTGGGAGGGCCCTACAATTCTACGAGTTACACAAGAAGGAAATTCACAATATATTCGAAGATTTTGTTCAGCATTCATCAAAATACAATGCTGAATATCTCGGTATTGTAACGGGAGAAGACAAACTAAATGCATTTTTACATAGCGATATACTTATACTGCCATCTTACACGGAGGGTTTTCCTATGGTGGTTCTTGAAGCAATAGCTTTTGGACTACCTGTTATTGTTTCGCGGGTAGGAGCTCTACCAGATATTATTAAGGAAGGAGAAAATGGTTTTTTTATAGAAGCAGGTAATGTAAGTTCCATTTCTAATAAAATGGAATATGTAATAAACCATAGAGATATATTACAAAGGGTTTCTCTTAATAACATAAATTATGTCCAGAGGGAATTCAATATAGACAAGATTATACAACAATTTGAAGAAATAATAATAAAAACGGCGAAAAATGTTTGACAAATTTGTTATAATATTTTTTTATTTTTTCTTGATATCAAGATTTTTGTCTGAAAAGGTAAAACTTTTACCTAAGGAAATTGATTTGATTAATTTCCCTTTTGCTGTTTTGCTTATCTTCTTCTTAATAATTAGAATTGGTATTAAGACCAGACAACAAACGCCCGGTAATGATGAAAAACAAATTTACAAAATTCTTTTTATTTTTGTTTTGTTTGCAATTCTCTCAATGATTGTAAACTATGATATAATACTCTTACCCGCTTCAGTTCTCTTTTTCCTGGGTTTTTTAGAAGGTCCAATTTTATTTATTGCTTTGTCTCATCTGGTTTCCAGGAGGGAGAAGTTTATATTGTCTGTGAAAAAACTTTTTATGTTCCTTTTTGTCTTAAATGTAATTATAGTGTTGGGCATAGATCTCCCAGGATTTATTATTACGGGCAATCCTGATTTAATCTCTGGCACCTACGGTAATAATACTTACCAGTTTTCTATGTTACTTTTAATTATGGGAGGATTGTTATTAGGAGAAAACTATCTTACAGGTAGAAAATTTATTATTGTTTTCTCCACCCAACTTCTGATTTTGTTTATTTTTTATCTTTCTCAATTTAGAGCCGGTCTTCCGTTTTTCTTGTTAGCTTACGTTGTGATGATTTCCCTTTTGTATGGAAAAAGAATTGTAAAAGCAGTTATTTTATATGGTGTAGTTATAGTTGTTTTTGCATTTTTGGTTAGTTTTTTAACAAAAAGGGATTATGTATTTGGAAATCTCAAATATGAAGATTTGATGGTTTTGCTTTCACATCCTGAGGAAACCACACAGTTTGGAAAAATTCAATCTTATTTTTTCTCTGCTGAAATGTTTTTAGATCATCCATATCTGTTCTTATTTGGGGTGGGTCCAGGTGGTTATTTAAGTAGGGCCAATTATACATTTTCAACTGAAATTGCTACTGCAATTTATCGTTCTAAAGGAGTTGCTAATATCATAAGGAATACATTTGGAATATCGGAACCATACACAAACGATTTTGTACGCCATTATCGAGGAAGAATAAGCACAGAGATGTTTTATGGAACTTATCAATTATCCAATCCTCAATCAAGTTATCTCTCTCTTATAACGGAAGTAGGACTTATTGGAGGAGGTTTTTTTATTTCATTATATTTCTATTTGTTAAAGAAATCAATTAAATATTTTAAAACTATTAAGGAATTTGCACCTGATTACATCCCTATTAGTATAGCGCTTGTAGGGAGCATTATATATTTACTTGGTTTGGCTGTTTTAGATAATTATTGGGAGATAGCAAGGGTGACTCTACCAGTATGGTTGCTTTTCTGGACAGTTGCAAATAAGGTTGATATTTTGTTGGCTGAAAATTTAACTGTAAAATAGTGTGTGGAATTTTAGGTTTAATTAATATAGGTTCGAAAGAAGCCCTGTACAGAGGGTTGTCTGTAATAGAACATCGTGGCCCTGACGATGAAGGGGTATTATGGTTTCCGGATTCAAATTCAGGTATTGGTAATAGAAGACTTGCAATCCTTGATACTTCTTCTGAAGGACACCAGCCTATGAATAATATTAAAGGAAATCTAAGTATTACATTTAATGGAGAAGTATATAACTATAAAGAAATTCGAAAACAATTAGAAAAAGAGGGTTATTCATTCCATTCTAATACTGATACTGAGGTAGTTCTTTATGCGTTTGAAAAATGGGGGATAAAATGTCTCGATAAATTTAACGGTATGTTTGCTTTTGCAATCTGGAATAATGAAAAAAGAGAACTCTTTCTTGCAAGAGACCGAATTGGTATCAAACCATTATATTACTGGATTGAAAACAATAAATTAATTTTTGCCTCTGAAATTAAAGCAATAATAGCTACTAACCTAATTAAGATTGAACCTGATTATGAAGCTTTATATAATCCTACACGCTATTTGATTAGTCCATACACTGGGTTTAAGGGCATTTATAAACTTGAACCAGCGAACTATGTGGTATTCAATAGTGGAAACTTTATCAAAAAGAAATATTGGGATATTATTCCGAGTGAAAAAAATAATAAACTTAAAGACTCTATTTTTATTCTTGATTCCCTTTTAACTGATGCTGTAAAAATGCAAATGATAGCAGATGTTCCTATAGGAATTTTGTTAAGTGGAGGAGTAGATTCGTCATTGGTTTGTGCGTTAGCAACAATGAATACTTCAAAAACTCTTAATTCGTTTACAATAAAATATTCTGAAAAAGACCAAAAAATAGAAGCCTTATCAAGAGATAATTATTACAGTAAGCTTATAGCAGAAGGGTTGGGTTTGATTCATACTGAAATTGAACTTCATCCCACTGTAACTGAACTGCTACCACAAGTAATATATCATCTTGATGAACCGCTTGGAGATCCTGCAGCTATTAACACATATCTGATTTCAAAAACGGCTTGTGAAAAAGGAATAAAAGTTTTGTTGAATGGTATGGGAGGAGATGAAATATTTGGAGGGTACAGAAAATATCTTGGTTCATTATTGGCTGATGTATATATCAAGTATAGCCCGAAAATTGTTAGAAAGGTAATAGCTCATTTTAGCCAAAAATTGGCAGAACATTCTAGTTCTTCAGGCTATAAAAAAGTTAGATGGTTAAAAAGATTTCTTAATCTTTCCTTATATAACCGATTTGAAAGGGTTCTCATAGGAGATCTCTCTTTATCCAGAGGTATGTTTTCTGAAATTTATACTCGAGATTATCACAGTACATATTATTACACCCATCTTCAGAAAATATTTGATGTTGATGTAAATTATTTAACCAGAATGTGTCTGGTTGATACTAAAGTATTCCTTCCAGATCACAATCTAACTTATTTAGATAAAGCAACAATGATGGCAGGTGTAGAAGGAAGACCTCCATTAACTGATCATCGAATTGTAGAGTTTATGTTTTCTTTGAGCTCTAATTTCAAGATAAAGTTTCTTACTCAAAAATATCTTCTAAAAAAGGTTGCAGAAAAATATTTGCCCCACAAAATTGTCTATCGTCCTAAGGCACCTTTTGCAGCGCCGTTGAGATCCTGGATTAAAGATGACTTGAAAGAAATGATTACAGATATATTAATGGATAAGAGAACTGAAGAAAGAGGGTTATATAATCTTAAAGCCCTCAATCGTATTATTGAGGATAATAACGCGGGAAATTCAGATAACTCTCTTATAATCTGGCAACTTTTAACAACAGAAATTTGGTTCAGAACATTTTTTAATTAGAGAGTAAATTAGAAAACAAATATGTTACAAATAATACAATATCAAAAAACAGGAGAGATAACAATTGAAGATTTACCTGATAAAAAATGTGGAGAGGGGGAAATTCTCGTTCAAAATTATTATTCTGTTGTATCACCTGGAACAGAAAGAAGCTCTATTGAAACGGCAAGTGCTTCAATGCTGAAGAAGGCAAAACTCAGACCCGATTTAGTACAGCAGGTTATTGACAACCTTAAAAAGGAAGGGGTGAGAGCTACATACCAGAAGGTTATGAGCAGGCTTGATGATTATAAACAGTTGGGGTATAGCTCATCGGGAATTGTAGTTGAGAGTCGAAGTGGTGAATTTCAGGTTGGGGATAGGGTTGCCTGTGCAGGATTTGCATATCATTCTGAACTCATAAGCATCCCCAAAAACCTTGCAGTTAAAGTACCCGATAACATAGAACTTCAATCTGCTGCATTTACAACATTAGGGGCTATTGCGCTACAAGGTATAAGACAGGCAAAGCTAAATTTGGGAGAGAAAATTGTTGTCATTGGTTTAGGTTTAATTGGTTTAATTACTATTCAATTGGTAAAAGCTAATGGTTGTAGAGTTATTGGGTTAGATATATCAAATAGAAATTTTGAATTAGCAAAAGATTTAGGATGTGATGAATGCTATCTTTTTAATGAAAATTCAATAAAGGCAGTTGAGAATTTTACAAATGGATATGGCGCTGATGTTGTCCTTCTGACTGCTTCAACAAATTCAACTGAACCGATAAAAAAAGCAGTTGAATTTTCCAGAAAAAAAGGGAGAATAGTACTTGTTGGAACTGCAAAGATTGAAATACCAAGAAAAGATTTCTATGAGAAGGAATTAGAGTTTACCATTTCTTGTTCCTATGGTGCTGGACGGTATGATTATGACTATGAAATAAGGGGAATAGATTACCCCTTTGCATATGTTAGATGGACCCAAAATCGTAATATGCAAGCAATAATTGATTTGTTATCTGATAAGAAACTAAATTTTCAGAAATTAATAACGCATAAAATTCCAATTGAAGATGGACTTAAAGCCTATGATTTAATTACAGAAAAAACTAATGAATACTACGTTGGTATATTGATAGAATATAATAAAGAAATAAAACAAAAATTCAATTATGTAAAAGCATCAGAAAATAAACTAAAGAATGAATCTGAAATAAAGGTAGGGTTTATTGGAGCGGGAAATTTTGCTCAATTACATCTGTTACCATACTTAAAAGGATTAAAAGTTAATCTTATAAATGTTGCTACGAATACACCAATAAATGCTAAATCAGTAGCTAAGAGATTTGGTTTCCTAAAATATTCCAGTAATCCTGATGAAATCTTAAATGACAAAAACATAAATACAGTTTTTATAGTAACACATCATTCTTCACATGGAGAATATGTTTTAGAAGCCTTAAAGCGAGGAAAAAATATCTTTGTTGAAAAGCCATTGTGTATTTCTGAAGAAGAATTAAATAAAATCCGGCATGAGTATTATAAACAAAAAGAAAATAAAGATATAAAACTACTTGTTGGTTTTAATAGGAGATTTTCAAGACAATTTAATATTATCAAGAATTTTTTTTCGAGTGATAAGGAACCTTTTGTTATAAATTACAGAGTAAATGCCGGCTATATCTCCCTTGAACACTGGGTACAAAGGAGAGAAGAAGGCGGAAGAATCATTGGTGAAGGGTGCCATTTTATAGATATTTTTGACTTTATTATTCAATCTGAACCTATTTCTATTCATTCAGTAGGGGTAGATACAAGTAATATACTTTATAATAATGACAATGTTGTTGTTACTATAAAATACAAAAATGGTTCTGTAGCCAATTTATTATATTTAGCTAATGGAACTAAATCAGTAGAAAAAGAGTATTGTGAAATTTTCTGTAATAAAAAAGTGGCGAGATTAATTGATTTTAAAAAAGTCTATTTGCATTCAGATAATAAGGTAAAGAAGTATAAATTCAATGGTGAAAAAGGCCATAAAGAAGAAGTAGAATATTTTATTCGATTACTTCAAAATAAAGTTAGTGAGGAAATAGATTTTGAAAGTATTTATAATACTACTTTAATGACAATAAAAAGTAGCAAGTCAATTTCGGGAAATTCTGTTTTTAGGCTATCTGATGTATAATTTGGATTTTATAAAAGAGGTTATTTGCAGGTTGGAGAATCATATAGTTTCAGAAAATTATGCAGGTTATGATCCTTATGATGCTTTAAGCTCTCCGATTTTTAAACTCCCAATTTTAAGAAGTAATAAATTAGTGCGTTTCGGAGTTCAGCAACTTTTTAGAAGAATTCCGATTAATTTAAGGCCAATTTTAAAGATTAAAAAAGCTGTAAATCCTGTTACATTAGGCTTATGTATTCAGGCTTATGGTTATTTGTTAAAAATCTTTCCTGAAAAGTATGATTACTACATTTCAGAGATAAATAAGCTTTTAAATTGGTTAATAAATTTATCATCAAAAGGATATAGCGGTTATTGTTGGGGATACAATTTTGATTGGGAAGCAAGGTATGCAAGAATTAATGCTTTTACTCCGACAGTAGTAGCTACTGGAATTATAACAAATGGACTTTATGAATATTATAAAATAACAGGTGATAAAAGAATAGAAGATATAATTGTCAGTTCTTCTTATTTTGTCCTCAAAAATTTAAACAGGACTTATGAGGGGGAGACCTTTTGTTTTTCGTATTCTCCAAATGATAACCAACAAGTTTTTAATGCTACTATGAAGGGAGCAAGATTGCTTGTTCAGGCTTATAAATTAACCAACGATAAAGAATATCTAAAAGAAGCTGAAAAAACAGTGAAATTTGTAATTAACAATCAAAATCCCGATGGTTCATGGTATTATTCGAAAGGTGATGCAAGAAAGTGGGTGGACAACTTTCATACAGCTTATATATTGGACTGTCTAAAATCATTTATTGCTCATTTAAAAAAAGAATCTTATAATAAGTATTTAATAAATGGATTAGACTACTATATAAAAAACTTATTCACAGAGAAGTTTTATCCAAAATATTATAATGTATCATTCTACCCGATTGATTCAACTGAAGTTGCCCAAGCAATAATTACTTTGAGCAACTTTAATTTAATAAACGAAGCGAAAGCTATTTTAGAATTTGGAATAAAAAAACTATTTCATTACCGAAATTTTAAATATCAAATAAGAAAATATTATTCAATTAACATTCCATATATGAGGTGGTCTAATGCATCTTGGTTTTGTTCATTATGCTTTTATTTAAATAAAATAAATTCTCAAACTATATGACAATATGGTTTGATATTGATAACTCTCCTCATGTACTCTTATTTGCCCCAATAATTAAGGTATTAAAGGAAGAAGGATTTAATGTTTTAGTTACGACACGGGACTTTGCTCAAACGTTACCTTTACTCGAAAAGAACAATATTGAATATATAAGAATAGATGGATATTCAGGTAAAAATAAGTTATCTAAATTATATCAAACATTAACCAGGGCAATTAAATTAGCAAAAGCAATAAAAGGATATAAAGTTGATTTGTTAGTTAATCATGGTGCCAGAGCAGGTGTATTAGCTGCATGGATGCTGAATAAAAAAATTATTTCAGGATTTGATTATGAATATACGGAGTTGTTTATATTGAAAACTTTTAGTGATATAATTCTTGTCCCTTTAGCTTTACAGCAAAAATTTAATTCGGATAAGTATCATTTTTATAATGGTCTTAAAGAACAAGTATATCTTTGTGATTTTATACCCGATCCAGATTTTAAAAGAAACCTGCCTTTTAAGAATGTTGAAAGTAAACCATTAGTAGTCTTAAGACCACCGGCTTTTACGGCAAATTATTATGACTCAAACTCATTAAATCTGTTTACAGATGTTTTAGGGTGCTTAAAAAATTTAGATTGTAATATAGTTTATCTACCTCGAATGGAGCAAGACAAAGATTTTGTTAAAAGTTTTGACTACAAACTTTTTATACCTCCGAACCCGTTGGATGGACCCAATTTGGTATATTACGCGGATGTTGTAATTTCAGGAGGAGGGACAATGTTAAGAGAAGCAGCTGTTCTTGGCACAAGAAGTTATAGTATTTTCACAGGTAAACCAGCCCAAATAGATATTGAGTTAGTTAATCAAGGGAAACTTATATTCATAAGATGCAAAGATGATATAAAGAAAATTGATTTATCAAAACAAAACAAAAAAACACTCAACAGTATAAATTCTGAGATTAGAAACTTCTTTATTAACATAATTAAACAACAGCTTAAGTAAGTTTATAAAATGCGAGTTCCATTTCTTGATCTTAAAATTCAGTATCAACAGATTAAAGATGATGTTTGGAAAGAACTTATAGAAGTTTTTGAAAATACTTCGTTTATCTTAGGTAAGAAAGTTGAAGCTTTTGAAAAAGCGTTTGCAGAAGCCCATAATGCAAAATATTGTTATGGAGTAAGCTCTGGAACTGATGGTAACCATTTAGTTTTGTGGGCATTGGGAGTTGGAAAGGGCGATGAAGTAATTGTTCCAGCAAATACTTTTATTGCTTCTACCTGGGGAGCAACTCTTTGTGGGGCTAAACCAGTGTTTGTTGATTGTCATCCTGAAAGTTACAATATTGACCCAACAAAAATTGGAAGTGCTATTACAAACAAAACTAAAGCCATAGTCGCTGTTCATCTTTATGGTCAACCTGCTGATATTGATGGAATTGAAGAATCCCTCAAAGCTGAGAATTTTATCAAAGAAAACGCTGGAGTTTTTACTCATAAATTAACTGGTAAAAAGATTTATCTTGTTGAAGATTGTGCTCAATCACATTTGAGTGAATATAAGAATAAGAAGGTTGGAACATTGGGAATTGCGTCTTCTTGGAGCTTTTATCCTGGTAAGAATCTTGGTGCTTATGGAGAAGCAGGGGCTGTGATTACTAATGATAATGAGCTTGCAAAAAAAATTAGAATGATACGTAATCACGGAAGTGAAGAAAAATATATACACAAAATGTTTGGACATAATTATAGAATGGAGGAAATCCAAGGGGTTGTTTTATCTGTGAAAATTCGTTACCTTAAAAAGTGGACGGAGTTGCGCCGGGCAGTTGCAGAACAATATAGAAGGCTTTTGGACAAGTTTGATTTTATTAGGTTGCCCGAAGAAATGTCTTATGGTAAACATGTGTACCATCTTTTTGTTATAAAAGTGAATGATAGAAGAGACGAGTTAAGAAAATTTATGTTATCCAGGGAAATTGAGACGGGGCTTCACTATCCTGTGCCACTTCATCTTCAGCCCTGTTTTGAATATCTTGGATATAGAAGAGGTGATTTCCCGGTAACCGAAGAGCTTTCCCAAAAAGGTCTGTCACTTCCAATGTTTTCTGAATTGACCTATGAACAGATAGAATATGTTGCTGCTACCATTGATGAATTTTATAAGAGATGAAATATCCTGCCTATAAATATCTCTACTTTTGGGTTGATTTAATTGTTCTGGTTGTATCATTTGTATTAGCTGAACTAACTTCAAATTATATTGTTGAGGGCATTTTTAGATGTAAGAACGCTAGCAATTTAATTTACTATTTTATTTCCTCATTGAGCTTCATCTTTATTTTTGGGCACTATAATCTATACAAGTTAGATTATTTTCTTACTAAACTTAAACATTTACACTTCTTGCTGAAAGGGTTAGTACTGGGACAGTTATGGATTTTGGTCTTGGTTTTTGTTACAAAGCAGCCTTTTATACCTGATTATAGGAGATCCTTTGTGCTATCTTTCCTTGGAATAGCAGTATTGCTATTTGTATTGATTAGGATATATATATTACCTTTTTTATTTAAGAATTACTTAAGCAAAAAATTATTGCTGAGAAAAGTTCTTATTGTAGGTTGTGGGCCATCAGCAAAACTTGTGGCTGAAAAATTAATTCTTGATGAGACAATAGGAATTCGGATTATGGGCTTTGTTGGTAATGATCAACAAATAGGGGAGAGGGTTTTTAGAGATTTTGAACTCTTAGGAACTTTGAATGATGTATACAAAGTTGTCTCTGACTATAAAATTGATGAAATTATTGTGGCAGTAGATAATATCTCTGAAGAAAACCTGTTTGAACTGATTGAAAAAATCAATAAAACTAATGTAACAGTTAAAGTTTCTTCGGAAATACTAAAAGTAGTTAACAACTTCCTCTTTGTAGAGAAGTATCTAACAGTACCTGTTGTCGATGTAAGCACAAAAGTAAATCCGTTATTGCTGAATTTTTTTAAAAGAGTAATCGATATTGTATTATCTGTAATTTTCCTTGTTTTACTTTTGCCAGTGTTAACAATTATTGCCATAAGCATTAAGATAGATTCTCCAGGTCCTGTTATTTTAAAGCAGGTGCGCATTGGAAAGAATGGGAAACCCTTTAAGCTTTATAAATTTAGAACTATGTATGAATTAGCCAATGACGAGAAACGAAAACAAATGATGATTAATTTTATCAAAGGTAAAGCTAATCCTTCGACTACAAAAGTAATTGATGAGTCGAGAGTTACCAGGGTTGGTAGATTTTTAAGGAGAACTTCTCTTGATGAACTACCTCAATTAATAAATGTCTTGAAAAGAGAAATGAGTCTTGTGGGTCCACGTCCTTGCTTACCTTATGAATATGAGAATTATACTGAATGGCAGAAAATGAGGAATACAATACTGCCCGGATGTACAGGGTTATGGCAAGTATATGGAAGAGGAAAGGTTAATTTCCGGGATTCAGTTGTTCTTGATATTTATTATGTGAACAATATGACACCATGGTTGGATTTTCAAATTATTTTAAAAACGTTTCCCGTAATGGTTTTCGGAAAAGGAGTATAATAGAATGCAAGCAGCAGTAATAGGTGTTGGTTACTGGGGACCAAATCTTGTCAGGAACTTACACAGTAATGAAAAAGTAAAACGTATCTTTGTATTTGATATTGACTCTGTAAGACTAAAATTGATTAAAAACAAATTTCCCGGCATACATCTGGCAAATTCACTTGATGATATTTGGGTTAATGACCGGATAAATCTTGTCTTTATTGCAACGCCAGTTCATATGCATTATAATCTTGCTATTAAAGCTTTGGAAGCAGGTAAACACATATGGGTAGAAAAACCATTTACTTTGAATGTTAAGCAAGCTGAAGAACTTATAAATCTATCAGAAAAAAAAGGGGTGAGGATATTTGTAGATCATACGTTTATTTATACTGATGCGGTGAGAAAAGTAAAGGAGATTGTAGATTCTAAGTTATTAGGCAAACTACTCTATTTTGATTCTGTAAGAATTAATCTTGGCATTTTTCAGACTGATGTAAATGTCATATGGGATCTTGCTACACACGACCTATCAATCCTAAAATATTTAATTGGATTTAATATTAAAGCAATTTCGGCACATGGGATTGCTCATTATCTTCACAATGAAAATATTGCTCATATATCAATTTATTTTGAGCAAAATTGTTTTGCTCACATTCATGTAAACTGGACGTCACCGGTAAAAATAAGAAGAATACTAATAGGGGGTTCAGAAAAAATGTTGTTCTATGATGATCTGGAAAATGTTGAGAAAATTAGAGTTTTTGATAGTTCCATTGTACTTAATTCGAAAGAGAATATTTATGAAGCTCTTGTTCAATATCGCATGGGGGATATGTACTCACCCCGTATAAATCAAACAGAAGCATTGACATTTGCTGTTGAAGAATTTATTTCTGCGGTTGAAGAGAACCGCACACCCCTAACAAGTGGGTATGATGGCTTAGAAATTGTGAGGTTGTTAGAAATGGCTGATTATTCTTTAAAACATCAAGGAAAAATTATATATCTAGATAGTAATGAAGAATAACCGAAATATCACCAATGTAAAATTAGGTAAAAACATTAAAATATATGATTTTGTGAATTTATATGGATGTGAGATAGGAGACAATACAAAAATAGGTACTTTTGTAGAAATTCAGAAAAATGCTGTCATTGGTTCTAATTGTAAGATTTCTTCTCACACCTTTATTTGCGAAGGTGTACATATAGAAGATGATGTCTTTGTTGGCCACAATGTTACTTTTATTAATGATAAATTCCCCAGAGCTGTGAATCCAGATGGTACAATGCAAAGTGAAAAAGATTGGAAAGTTATTCCCACTTACGTAAAACGAGGAGCTTCAATTGGTTCTTCAGCAACAATTCTTTGTGGGGTTACTATCGGGGAAAATTCTATTGTGGGAGCAGGCTCTGTTGTAACAAAAGATGTTCCTCCAAATACTATTGTTGCTGGAGTTCCTGCAAAGATTATTAGAAAGATTGATGTTTAGAAAAAATAAATATTTACTATTAATTATTTTTATTGGACTATTTTCCTTGCAAAGGTTAAGTGCTCAGGTTGAACTTGCACCAGAAGAAAATTCAGTTTATCAATATTTAGAACAAATGAAACTAAAACAGATTATTTCTGACTTCAATTCGACGAACCTTCCGATTTCAAGAAATGAGGTTGCCACTTATCTAAAAGAGATAGATTTAAAAAAAGAAAAACTGACAGGTACCGAACAAAGTATAATGAAAAAATTGATGATTGATTATGAAAAAGAATTAACCAACTCTGAAGTTCTTGTTAATACTATATCCTTTAGCCATAATGGAAATTTCCGCTATCTGTTTGATAATTCAAAAGCAAAACACTTTTACATTTACAAAGATAAAAATACCAGTTTATTTTTTGACCTTCATTTTTGTGCACAATCCTTTATTTCCAAAGGGGATTCTATAGGAAAGAATAACATTGGATTATCTTATGCTGGATTTACTGTTAGAGGCTCTCTTTATAATTCGGTTGGATATTACTTTGATTTTAATGTGGGAAGAAAAGTTTTTGGAACACCGGGCAGTTCGGATATGCTCCTAAATTTTGTACCAACCTTCAAAGGAAATACAACTTTTCTCAATGATGGTAGCAATTATCAGGCTTTCACGGGTTATTTGCGGTATGAAAACCGTAATAAAATATTTGCATTGGAAGCTGGAAGGTTTCAAAATTCAATAGGTCGTGGTTATATAGATAAACTTTTTTTATCTAATAATTCTGTACCATTCGATTTACTGAAGCTTGATTTGAAATATAAAAAAATTTCATATTCTTTTTTTTATGGCTCTCTTAGAGGGGATTCATTAGGAGTTCCAATAGATGATAAGAATATTTCTGGTCACAGACTTGACATAAATTTTTCAAAGAGCTTCAAAATTGGGCTCTATGAAAGCATTATAATAAGCAACAATCCATTCAGTTTTGTATTTTTTAATCCTATTGCGTTTCTAACGAGTGCAGATCTTAACACGGGGGGGAAAGAAACTACAAAGAACAATACTATTTTGGGAATTGATATAGAATGTCAACCCTTGAAAAATATAGCAATTCAGGGAAGTCTCCTGATAGATGACATTAATTTTTCAACATTGTTCAAAAATGATTATACTTCAAACGATAACAAATTTGGTTTTCAAAGTGGGTTAATGTGGACAGATGCATTTACAATGAATAATCTATTACTTACTGTGGAATATACTCGATTAGATCCTTTTGTTTATTCACATAGAAAAATTAGTAATTCCTATTCTCACTACAGAATGTCATTAGGACATCATCTTCCCCCAAATTCAGATGAATGGGCAATAAAGATAAGTTATCCGCTTTCATCCAGAGCTTTTTTCAGTGTAGGATATAGCTTTGTTCGTCATGGGGAGGGTGTAGTACTTGATAGTACCGGAAAACTTGTTGTAAATTATGGCGGTGATATTAATAGAGGCGACGGAGATTATTATACCCAGAAAAACGTATTTCTTCAAGGGAACAGAATAAATTTATCAGAAATACATTTTGAAGCTTTGTTTGAACCCATAAAACAATATTTTTTCAGGTCTTCTTTATACTATCGAACTTATAATATAATATATAAAAGTATAAAATACACAGACCCACTCTTTCTTAATATTCAATTTGTAATTGTTTTATAAAATAATAGGAGTTAAATTTTTTAAAAAATAATTTACAAAAATAAATTAGACAAATGGGTAGACGAATTTTTACTGTTTGTATAGGTTTTATAGTTCTATTCCAGTTGAGGGCTTATTCACAAGGTTACACACCTCCCAATATTGTCTTGGGTGTTTCTCTTGATGGTAATTTTGCTACTAATGATGCTCATGGTTCCTCTGTATCTGATCCCAATACTTATGGGATGGTGTGGGGTCGGGGCGCTACTTTGTTCTCAAAAATAGGTTTAGGTCTAAGAAAAAACCATAGATTAACTATCAGTGCTACATATAATCATATGGTGAATGATACAGAAAACAAGCTCCCTTTTCTGGTTTTTACCCCCAAAGAAGGGAGTCCATATTCAAAATTTGATATGTTCACCGGTGCAGTCGGTTATGAATATGCATTTAATGCGAGGTGTCGAAATAAACAATATCTTGGGTTTGCAGTTACTACAAACTTTATAAGTGGTGAAGCCTTTTTTGTCAAAAGTCCAACCGAAAGTATAATGATGACTTATGATAATGCTTTTAGAATTGGAGCGATGATTACTACTGGCTATGAATTTATTATTGATAAAAACTATCAGGTCGGATTATCACTTGGTTTGAAATACCACTTAATGAATATTTTGAACACTCAAAATGGTGTTAATAATTTGAATGATGGGGCTGGAACTCCAGGACCTCAGTTCTGGAGAAGAATAGGTATGTTGACTTTAAACGTTGGACTGAATTTCTATACTGGCGTGAAGCCTTATTATGGTCCTCAGTATAAAAAGTAACTCTCAGTTTAGTCTTCTCGAATAAAGAAGTATTTGGCTTCAGGATGGTGAACAACAATTGCATTTGTTGATTGCTCTGGTACCATCTGAAATTCTTCTGTAAGAGTAATTCCAATTCGTTCAGGCTTTAGTATCTTAAACAAAATCTTATTATCATCAAGATTTGGACAGGCGGGGTAGCCAAAGGAATATCTTGAACCTTGATAACCTTGCTGGAACAGCTTCTTTATATCAGAAGCATCTTTGTAATGAATATTAAGTTCTGTCCTGATTACTTTATGCCAGTATTCTGCAAGTGCTTCAGCAGTTTCTACTGATAGTCCGTGAAAGTATAAATATTCCTGATATCTGTCAGATTTATAGAGATTTTGGGCGTATTCAGTTGCCTTACTTCCAATAGTAACAATTTGAAATGCAACTACATCAAGTTCCGTTTGAGATTTTTCTCTAAAAAAGTCACTAATGCAAAGAAACTTCCCTTTGTTTTGCCTTGGAAATGAAAATCTTACCCACTCGTTTAAGTTGTTTAAAGTTAAATCTTTAAAGTCGTAATTTACCCAGATGCCATAGAGCTCAGATTCTGTAATGTTTTTGGGTTTATATATTATTAAGTCATTTCCATCTGCCTGACAAGGGAAATATCCATACAATACTTTGGGTACGAAGAGCTTTTCGCGTTTTACCAATAGCTTAAGTTCGTTGAACTTCGGATAAATTTCTTTTTTTAATAACTCTTCGTATTCAGCATCAGGCTTTGTTCTATCTTTATATACGTTCCAGCTGCCTCGAAAAAGAGCAATCTCGTTAATATAGTTGAAGATTAAATCAAGCGAGATATTTTTTACAATTCGACTACCAAGAAAAGGGGGTGTAGGTACAGGAACATTTCTTGAAACGGTAGACCTGGCTGAAATAGTTTCTCTAATGGGAGAGATTTCTTTTTTTCGTCTGGCGCTTCGTGTAGTATTGATTGGTCTGTCCAGATCTTTTTTATTTTTGCTTTGTGTAATCAAAGCCATATATTTTAATCCATCAAAAGCATCATTTGCATAAAACACGCTTCCTTTATAGAATGATCTTAGATCTTCTTCAACAAACCGTCTATTAAGAGCAGCGCCTCCAAGAATTACAGGAATCTGCAAGTTCCTTTCGTTAATTTGTTCGAGATTCTCCTTCATAATCGCTGTTGATTTAACTAAAAGTCCACTCATTCCAATCGCATCAGCATTATATTCAAAATAAGCATTTAGCATTTTCTCAAGGGGGCACTTAATACCAAGATTAATTACTTTATATCCATTGTTTGTTAAAATAATATCTACAAGATTTTTTCCAATATCGTGAACATCACCTTTTACAGTAGCTAAAACCATTATTCCTTTTGAATCAGTTGATTCAGTTTTCTCGATATAGGGTTCAAGATATTTGACTGCCGTTTTCATACATTCAGCTGATTGTAATACAAATGGCAGTTGCATTTGACCCGAACCAAACAGTTCCCCCACAACTTTCATTCCTTCGAGTAGAATGTTATTTATTATATCAAGAGCACTATATTTTTTTAAGGCATATTCAAGATCTTTTTCGAGACCAATTTTATCTCCATCAATGATTCTATTTTTAAGAATTTCTTCAATTGTTAACTCCTTTTCAGAAGAAATTGTTTTCATCTTTTGTACAGGGGAAGAATAATACTGCATTAATTCGGTTAAAGGATCATATATGCATCTTAATTTCTTGCTATTCATCTATCTTTAATTGAGCTTCTATGATATTTGTAATTTCTGGTGAATCAGGTTTAATTTTGCTCTTAAAACGAGCAACTACATTCCCTTTTTTGTCGACAATAAATTTTTCGAAATTCCAACTTATATCACCCTCTGGCGGGTATTTTACAAGTTTTGTATAAAGTTCTGATTTGTTTGGACCTAATATGGTTACTTTATCAAAAATTTCAAAAGTTACATTGTATTTACTTTGACAAAACGTTTTAATTTCTTCAAGGGTCCCGGGTTCCTGATTTCCAAAATCATTACATGGGAAAGCCAGTATCTCAAATCCGCGAGGCTTATAGATTTCGTAAATCTTTTGAAGTTCAGCATATTGAGGAGTGTAGCCACAATATGAAGCAACATTTACAATAAGCAAAACTTTCCCATTGTAATAGGAAAGGGAACGTTCACTCCCATCCGATGTTTTTACAGAAATAGAGTTAATATTAATTGGCTCGGTAACTTGACTGAACACCAACATATTAGAAATAAATAATATACTTAATAAAAAACTTATGGTTTTCATATTATTTTTTCTATTAAAAACAAATTTCCATTATAAAAATTCTAATAAATTAGTTTACTGCAAGTCCTTAATAAATTTTGAGAATACGAGTTCTGAGCATTTGGGCAAAAACTAATGATATTATTCCCGCTGTACTTGCTAACGATACTATCCACCAGAGCTTTAATGATATGTATTCGATTTCATAAAAGATTTTTATGTAATTCAGAAAGGTAATTTTAGAACTTATAGTAGCAAGTAAAACATAAATAGCGACAAGTAGTGCCCCATAAATAGCATACCCACTTCTAAATTCATTCATTTGTATGGCAATAATAATAAAATTAGAAATAGCTATTACTATAATTGTTGTAACAATTATCATATCAAGTTGCATGGCGTCAACAGAAAATAAAACTTTGGCAACAAAATAACTCAGATATCCAAAAAGTATTATTACCGTTGCTGATATTAACACATAGGAAAAGACATCAACTGCGAATCTCTTTATTTTTTTTGTCTCTTTATTTTTAAGAACAAGCATTAATGATGGTAATCCTATGGCAAATATGTTTATGAGTGAAACTCTTCGTGGTGTTAGAGGGAATGGAAGATTTAAAAAAAACTGTAGGAAAAATATGTATATTACTATAAAATTCTTTGTTAGAAATAACTTCGAAATTGCATTAACTGAACTAACAATTTTATTTCCCTCATCAAATACTTTGGGCAAAAGAGAAAACCTATTTTTAAGAAGGACTATATCCGCAACTTCTTTTGTTATTTGACTGCCTTCTTCCATTGCAATCCCAAGATCAGCATGTTTTATGGCGGGTAAATCATTTACGCCATCTCCAATCATTGCAGTATATAGTTTATCTCTTCTTAGATAATCTATTATCTTGAGTTTATGATCTGGTTTCAATCTTGCAAAAATTATTTTCTGTCTTACCGCTTCGCGAAATTCATTTTCATTAAGACTGTTCAATTCTGTACCTGTAATTATCTGTCCTGCGTCTATTTTCCAGTTGATTTTATCAAGTATTGATAAGACCGGGTAAATAGAGTCTCCTGTTAAGATTTTAATTTTGACTCCGTTTCGTTCAAATAATTGTATTGCTTCAATCACATCAGTTCTGACTGTATCGCTTATTGAAACTATTACAAAAGGTTCTATGATGATTTCAGATAATTCTTCTTCCTTTAAATCAGTTGTGTGAATGTTAGTTACTTTTCCAAATAATAGTGTTCTATAATACTTTAACTCGTTTTCTTCAAACAGCTTTTCAACTATCTTCCTGCTATTAATACTAACTTTTTCTATTAGGACGTCGTAACCTCCAAGTATAAGAAAATCTCTTTTATCTTCAAATTCAACTTCCTGTATGCTTAGCTTAATATTTGAGTTAAAAGGTAATTCGGAAATTATTTTGATATCAAGTTCAGATTGACAATCATTGTCAATTGCCTGTATCGTTGCATTCTTATCAGAGGAAAGTTTTGCGTAAGAGCCAAGTAAGGAAATAACATCACTGTTACCAACCAACGGTTTAATAATAACTTTTTTAGCAACACTCAATCGGTTTTCTGTCAAGGTTCCGGTTTTGTCCATACAAACAACCTGCACATTTGAAAATGATTCTATCGCATTAAGTCTTTGCACGATAGCTCCGAGCTTGCTTATTCGGTAGACTCCAAGGGCAAATGTTACGGATGACATTAAAACAAGTCCCTGAGGGACTAAAGATATTAAAATTGTTGCTATTTCTCTTACTGTAGCTGTATTGGTCTCACTGAAAATATTAGTATTAACATATAGTAATTTAAGTATAACAAGAAAAACAGAAATAGTAAATAGAGTCTTTAAGATAAAATTTATTTTTTTTTGTAGAGGGGTTAATACAAATTTAAATTTTTTTGCTAAATTGGTAATTTTATAAGCATAACATTCGCGACCAACTCTTACGGCACGGTAATAACCATTCCCATTTAAACAAAAACTTCCTGAAAGAACCTCATCTCCAGTTTTTTTCTCTACTGGTACTGATTCTCCTGTAAGAAGAGATTCATCAATTTCAAGTCTGTTTGAAAAAATAATTTCTCCATCGACAATTACCTGATCGCCGCGGTTAATATGAATAATATCATCTTTGACTATATCTGCGATATCGATTACTTCAGTTCTTGAATCTCTAATGACTGTCACCTGTTTTTTTAATAGAAGATTAACTTTGTCTAAGGCTTTCTTGGCTTGCACCTCTTGATAGATAGCTATTGAGGTGTTTACAATACCTATAGTTGCTATTCCAATAGCATCAAGGAGCAGTTTAAAGTCTTTATTAATTACATAAGATATTATTACAAATGCGATTACCCCTAAGATAATTAGATTAAATAGTGAGAAAATATTTTCGATCAGAATCTCACTATAGGTTTTTGTCTTTGGCTTAATATCAGTGTTTGTCAATCCTGACTTGATTCGTGCGGTTACTTCGTTATTGGTAAGGCCACTGATTTGGTTCATAAAAGGTTTTTACACGCTTTAACAAATTCCCGGAAAATTGGTTGTGGATTAATAAGTCTTGATTTGAATTCCGGATGAAACTGTGTAGCAATAAAAAACGGATGTATCTTTTGAGGTAATTCAATCATTTCTACCAGTGATTTATCTGGGGATAAACCTGAAAGAATCATTCCATTTTTAGTTAGGATTTCCCTATACTTATTATTCACTTCATATCGATGACGATGCCTTTCAATTACGAACTCCTTTTGGTAACATTTATAAGCGAGGGTGTTTTTTTCAATAATGCAAGGATAAGAGCCAAGTCTCATTGAGCCACCTTTGACCTGGACAGTCTTTTGGTATTCCATAATGTCAATCACATTATGTTTTGTCTTTTTAAACTCAGTTGAATTTGCTCCTTTAAGTCCACAAACATTTCTTGCAAACTCTATTACAGCACATTGTAAACCCAGGCAAATACCAAAAAAGGGAATTTTATTTACACGTGCATAATTTATTGCCATTACTTTCCCTTCAATTCCACGTTCGCCAAATCCAGGACAAATTAATAATCCTTTTACATCACGGAAAATTTCTTTGATGCTTTTTGGATATTTTTCTATCTGTTCAGAATCAATCCACTTAAGTCGTACTTTAACGCCATTATGTGCTCCGGCATGTACAAAGGCTTCGACTATACTCTTATAAGCATCCTGAACAGTATTATACTTGCCACAAAGTCCTATGGTAACAACATCGGAAGGATTTAATATTTTATGAACGTATTTTTTCCATAATGTAAGGTTTGGTTTCTTACATCTTAAATTTAGTTTTTTTATAACGACTTCATCAAATCTTTCGTTATGTAAATTCACGGGTACTGTATAAATAGAGGGGGCATCAAGGGCTTGAAATACTGAGCCGGGATCTAAGTTACAAAAAAGCGCAATCTTAGAACGTGTTTCTACAGATAGAGGTTTTTCACTTCTACAAAGAAGAATATCTGGTTGAATCCCAATTTCCAAAAGTGTTTTAACTGAATGTTGTGTGGGTTTAGTTTTTAATTCACCAATGGATTTTATGTAAGGAACTAATGTTAGGTGAATACATATAGCATTAGATTTGCCAACTTCCATCATATACTGTCTCATTGCTTCAAGGAACGGAAGTGACTCGATATCCCCGACTGTTCCACCAATTTCTGTGATGATAACATCATATTTTCCATCTTTAGCAAGAAAGGTCATACGCTTCTTAATTTCATCAGTAATGTGAGGAATTACCTGAACTGTAGCTCCTAAATAGTCACCGCGTCTTTCTTTGTTTATTACCTCAAAATATACCTGGCCTGTTGTAAGATTGTTTGCTTTTGACATATTAATATCAAGGAACCTTTCATAATGTCCAAGATCAAGATCTGTTTCAGCTCCATCTTCAGTGACATAAACTTCACCATGTTGTAAAGGGGACATTGTACCCGGATCAACGTTTATATAAGGATCCAATTTTTGAATTGTTACTTTAAGCCCTCTTGATTTTAACAGTAAACCAAGAGAAGCTGAAGTAATACCTTTTCCAAGTGACGAAACGACCCCCCCTGTTAAAAAAATAAATTTAGTCTTTTTCAATTTTTATATTTTTATTAAAATTGTCAAATAATTATAGAATATAATAAAGAATTAATAAACTTATCTCTTTGAATGTGTGATTTTCTTAAATAGCCTTCGTATTTGAATCCACACTTTTCTAATACCTTAATAGAAGAAATGTTCCCATCAAAAACATAAGCTTGAACTCGTTTTAATTCTAAATCTACAAAAGCAAAATTTAACATCTGTTTAACAGCAATTGTTGCATACCCTTGATTCCAATAAGGTTTGCCAAGCCAATAACTAATTTCTGCACTGTGCTGAAAGATTAACTTCAATTCAACGTGTCCTATCATAAGTTTATTAAGTTCTATAGCTCTTGGGTAACAAGTTCGACTTAGTTCACATTCTCTACAAAATCCAAGCCACCTGTTTGCATGTTCTTGAGTATAGGGGCTGGGAATATTACAAAGCCATTTTGTAACTTCTTCATCATTGAGGTACTCTATTAACTTAGGTAAATGTGAGAAATTATATTCTACCAGATTCAACATTTCTCAGCTCTTCTTTAGTATCTATTGAAAATGAATCGATTTTTGTTAACAATGCTTTTATTTTAAATCCATTTTCTAAAATTCTTAACTGCTCTAAAGATTCAGCATTCTCAAGAAAAGAGGACTTCATATCTACAAATCTTTTTAAAAAACTCATTCTGTAGCCATACAGTCCAATGTGTTTATAATAATAGATTGGCTCTTTGTTTCTGTTATATGGAATAGGAGATCTTGAAAAATAAAGAGCATTAAATTCTTTATCTACCACTACTTTTACAATATTTGGATTTCGGCTAATTTCCTCTGCATTCTGATTAATTTTGAAAATTAGAGTGGCAACATCATAATGCCTATTACCAAGCAAAAATCTTATAACTTTATCAATATTTCTATAATCAATAAATGGTTCATCTCCTTGTATATTAATTACAATCAAAGGATTTAAATTTTGTGCAACCTCATAAACTCTATCAGTGCCGGATTTATGAGCTTTTGAAGTCATTACTGCTTTACCACCAAAGTTATATACACAATCTAAGATTTTCCTGTGATCTGTTGCTACAATAACAGTATCAAGGAATCTGGACTTGCTTGCATTCTCATATACCCACTGTATAATGGGCTTCCCTTTTATTTGTATCAAAGGCTTAAAGGGTAAACGTGTAGATTTATACCTTGCAGGAATAACACCCAGAACCCTTATTTTTTTATTACTGTTCATCGTTTATTCTTTATCAATTACCTTTGGTACCTTAAAGAAATTAGAAGTTCTTTGTGGGGCATTCCGTAAAGCTTCCTCAGTGCTTAGCCATTTTATTTCCTTATCTTTTTTAAAAATGTTTTCGGTCTCATTAATATTCTCAAGAGGTTCAACACCAGATAAATCCAGCTCATTTAACTTGTCTATATAATCCAGAACTTTATTCAAGTCTTTCTGTAATTTAGTAAGTTGATTCTCATTAAAGTTTAATTTAGCTAAGTTAGCTATGTGTTTAACTTCTTCTAAACTTACTCCCATAGTATTATTTATATAAGTTATAATTTGAATTAATAATTGTTCTTAGTCTTTCTAAAAATTCATTTCCCTTTTCAAAATCAAGAGGTTCAGCAAAAATAACCTTTACTCTGCCAGAATTGATTTTAAAACTATCAGGTGGCATTATTTTATTTGTCCCTATAATTGTAACCGGAACAATTTTAGCTTTGCTATGTTGTGCCAGGAAAAAAATACCCTTTTTAAATTTATTAATTTCTCCTGTGCGGCTACGTGTCCCTTCCGGGAAGATAATTAATGAATATCCCTTCTCCAGTTTTTTTACCCCGCGTTGTAATGATTTGAGGGCTTTCCTCACATTCTCCCGATTAATAGGAATATACCCCCCCATATACAGAGACCATCCAAAAAACGGAACATAGTTTATTGAACTTTTATAGATGAATCTATAGTCAGTAGGAGCTGCCTGCATAAAAACTGGAATGTCAAAATAACTCAAATGATTTGATACATAAATATAATTTCTTTTAGTATCTATATTTTCACGTCCTATTACTTCCAATTTAACTCCGTTTGTTAGTAAAAGAGTCTTAGAGTATGCCTTTGACAACCAATGAATTATTTTTCCCTTATAATTAAAGGGGGAGAAAATTATCAATAATATAGAAAAAAACAATGAAACCAATACAGAAATAATTATTTTTAACAGAGAAAGCAAGAGATTACTTAACTATTTTTGATATACTCTTAAAAGTCTCTGTACCAGAGATTTCCAAAAGTTCAAATAAAATAGATTCGTATGTTGTTATGATAGCTCCTTCCTTTTCCAGACGTTTGATTGCTATATACTTATCATTTTCTCTCCGGGACGAGACACAATCTTCTACTATAATAGGTTGGTATTTTTGCTCTAATAAATCAAGTCCAGTTTGCAGTACACAAACATGTGTTTCGATTCCTGCTATAATTATGAACTCTTTACCAAGTTGATTTAATCGATGCAAAAAATTATTATCTCCACAACAGCTAAAGCTCATTTTCTCAACAGGGTCATAAGATTGGAGTGAAGATTTTATAATATCTATAGTATCCCCCAGCCCCTTTACATATTGAGTAGTTACTAAAATAGGAATTCCGATAATTTTCAACCCCGCGATTAACTTTGCTGTGTTTGAAGCTATTAACTCGTTCTGGTAAATATGGGGATATAGTTTTTCTTGAAAATCTATAACTAATCCTGCTGAATGTTCCTTTTTTATACGCATAAATTATGGATTAATTTTTAATTTAAAAAAATTATTTTATAAAAACTTTAACAAAAGCAATTCGGTTTAACAATTTAAATTCGGTATTTTTATTATAAAACAAATATGACTGAGAAAAAAACTATACTCGCAGTTGGTGCTCATCCTGATGATATAGAATTTGGTTGTTCGGTGACAGTGAGAAATTTTATTCAGAATGGATATGATGCGTATTATGTAGTTTTAACAACTGGTGAAAATGGCTTTAAAATACCAACTAAATCAAAACAAGAAAGAATCAGGATTCGGAAAAGAGAACAACGGCAAGCTGCACAAAAAACAGGTGTTAAAAAGGTGTATTTCCTTGGTTATCAAGATGGCTTTCTTGAGTATTCAGATACTTTAAGAAAAAAAATTACGATGTTAATAAGAAAAATAAAGCCTGAAGTGCTTTTTAGCTTTGACCCAGCAAATACAAATTTTGATTCTGTAAATTTATTTCATCGTGACCATAGAGTTGCTGCACTTGCCACTTTTGATGCGGTGTTTGCTGCAAAGAATCGATTCATATATAATGATAATACTCAACCCGAACACCGTGTTTCTAAAATCTATTTTTTTGGAACGAACAAACCAAACTTGTTTGTAGATATTTCTAAAAACATAGATTTTAAGTTAGATTTACTATCGTTATATAAATCCCAATTTCCTGACTTTGAACAATTTGCCAACTTTTTCAAAGAAAACATTATATATCACACTGCTGAGTATAAATATGCAGAAGTATTTCGTGTTTTAGAAGTTGTCCAAATACCCAGCGGGGAACTATCTTAAGGGCTTTGTAAATATTCCTTCGATTTGTTATCCCAGGTAGGTACAACTTCTTTTAGAAATATTGCTTTATCCTGTTTCAGTTTTTTCATATCAAGTCCTATGTATTGCTGAGCTTTTTCCTTAGTTGAAATATCAGGAATTGTTGGTGGTGATATTTGTTTCTTTATGAATATTCCATTCAATAACCCAAGTGCTTCTTGAGCTTTCTGTATAGCAGTCCCAAGAATACGAGCACATTCAAGAGGTGCATGAAAACTACCCCCATGCGAGGCAGCAACAAAATCCCATCTCCACTGAGCATGTCTAATAAGCTTAAGAATTGGTTTCATTTCTTCCTCTGTAACACCAACTTCCCAAGCCTTACCTGCATATATATGAGCTTGTACAAGCAAATTCATAGTTATAGTTGATAGTTCCAGTACTTTATTTTGTCTATCATAAACATTCTTTGTTAATTCAGCTTCGCTTTCTCTATGACAAACATTACAGGAAGCTGATATGTTTGCAAGGGGGCTTTGAATCTTGTGATTTGTGAACTTTACTGAGCCTTCGCTTTTATAGGGCATATGACAATCTGCACAGGATATTCCCCTTTCAAAATGAATTCCCATCCGGAATAATTCATAATCCGGATGTTGGGCTTTAAGCATTGATGCTTTACTTAAAGCATGAACCCAATCTGTAAAATCAATTTCGTCATAATATTTTTCTATCTATTCAACCGTAAAACCTTTGTCCCATGGAAAAGTAAGATATTTCTCTTCCTTACCTTTGAAGTAATATTCTACATGACACTGGGCGCAAACCAGTGTTCTCATTTCATTGAGAGAAGAATTCTTAATATCAATGTTCTGTCTCTGAAAAGCTTCTACCAGAGCAGGTCTTGTAATTCTTAAGTTCATTGTTTTGGGGTCGTGACAGTCCTGACATCCTATTGGATTGATCACCTCTGAACCAAGTTCCTTCCACGGGGTTTTATAAAAGTTTGCGATTCCCATCTTATTCATCAAGCGAGGAACATCTGTACTCTTACAAGTCCAACAAGTACTCGGTTGTGGAACATCTGTCCTCAGCGTCTTTCTTATATCTGTAATTGCCCAATAGTGTCCTCTCCCTTGATTATAATCTCTCGAAAAAGCATATCCTGCCCATAGTATAACTAATTGAGGATAACTTTCCAACATATCTCTGTTGGCTGAGCCGCCATGTTCACTTCTGAAATTTGTATCAACTGTACTCTTATATGTTTCATATTCCCGTGGATAGTTTTCCCCCCAAATTTCATTTCTTGGCTCCCAGTCAGCAATTGGTTTTGGTTGTAGAATTAAATTGGCTTCCGTTCTCCTTTCGATAATACTGCTTGCCAGTAACCCTATCAGGAATACAATCACTACGGTTAATAAATAAACAATCCATCCTAAAATTGGTTTTTCCCTAATTAATTGTGAAAGATTCTTCATTGTTATATTTTTTGTTTACTGTTTTTGTTTTGGACTTAATGTATTGGGAGTCGAAGACAGACTATTAATCCGTCCATGAGGTGTATCTCTATGACAATGCCAACAATAAACATTATCGTTTATATGGGCAAGGTTGAGAAAAGAATTATGATAACTTAAAATGCCCAGATGACAACGATTACAATTTTCTTGAACAACCTTTTTTCCTCCTGACTTAATTAAAATAACCTGAGGTTCTAACCTAAGTGTAAATATTGTTGCATGACGCAAACCATCCTGTGCTTTGAAGAATAACTTACGTAATATATTAGTATGAGGGATATGACAATCATTACAATTGGCAACTCTTTTATGTGAACTATGTGCCCAACTGCTATATTGAGTGTACATAACGTGGCAGTTGATACAGGCTTCAGGATTATCAGATAGATATGAATCAGCTTTTCCTAAATGCAGCACCAAAATTAGCAAACCTGAAAAAATCCCCAAAATAATAATAACTGGAAACTGCCATTCATCAGGAGGTAATAAAAAATTAATAATACTTTTCAATGATCTCATTATTTTTCTACTATCCCTATTAGTTCAGAGGAAACATCTCTCAAGTACTTGTTAAAAGAAAAATCAGAATAAAATCTAATACGTCTGAAGCCAGCTTGTTTTAAATATTTCTGTAAGATATTTATATCGTAATGAAAAAGTGTTGTTGATATTAAATTGTACGAAGAGGGATTGTTCTTTTCAAATCTTAAAATGTTAAAAATTACCCTTTTGTCATCAGGATATTCGTTATACCGTATGTAATATTGATTATTGCTACTGTTTATGTTAATGATTTTTTTATTGTGTTTCTTAAGAAATGAATAGTTTAGAATTTGAAAAATAAAAAGTGAATTGTCTGCCATAATATTATAAACTCTTTGTAATGACATTTCCAGCAAATCAGGAGAAATGTTGGATAGAGTATTACCGAGAGAAACTGATAAATGAAATGATTTATTAAATCGTTTAGGGATTTTGTGAATATAAGATCTAATAAATTTTATGTTTTTAAATCCCTGTGTGTTAATTTTAGCGACTTCTATCATTTCTTTTGATGGGTCAAAAGCATAAACTTTAAGCCCATTTTTTGCAAGGGCTATTGAATCATTGCCACTTCCACAGCCCAAATCTGCTGCAACTTGAAACTCATTATTAAGCAGAGTTTTAAAAAATACTTCTTTCTTCAATATAGAAGAAACAGAGTTAACCATTTTATCGTAGAATGAAGATGCTACATCGAAAAACCTGTTATTTTTCATGAACTTTAAAAAATTAAAAGTTACTCCGTATGATACCCTTTGGTATAGTTAAGTAAAAATTATTAAAAGATACTGAAAAAAGTAAGGTATAATAAACTTATAATTACCTATAACTGTAAAACAACTCGCAAATTCAAGAAATAGAAAAAGCGAAAGGCAACGCTACAAAACCCATTCTTCATTTAGTACTTTACCCGAAATACTCACTTGAATAAATTTTAAAGGTATCTTCCTTGTCGATTGTTTGGTGGCAAGTTGTCCAATTTTAATCAATCCACTACAGCAAGGTACTTCCATTACCATAACTGTTAGTGTATTTATTTTTGCAGTATCTATCATTTCTTTTATTTTTTCGATGTAATTTTCAAGGTTGGAATCAAGTTTTGGACAGGCAATAGCAATTGATTTGTTTTTAAGGTATTTATTATGAAAATCCCCCATACAATAGGCGATACAATCTGCTGTCAAAATTACGTCAGCTTCTCTAAAATATGGAGCCAATGGGTTAACCAGATGTAATTGAACAGGCCACTGCCTTAGAGCTGAAGACTGAGAAGTTTCGGTTGTTTCTGAATTTAATTGTACCGGAATGGTACCGGGACAGGAGGAATAAACAGGGTAAGATTTTTTTTCTTCCATCACTTGATTGTCTAATTTTGATTCCTCAAAAAAGATGTTAATTTGTCTAAGATATTCCAACGCCTGATTTAAGAGGGCCGTTTCCTTATGAGCTTTGAGATGTCTTAAGTGAGCAAGGATAGTTTTTTCTCCATATTTAGATAATCTATCTATAACAGCTATTTCATCATAAGGTTCTGCTTCCCTTTCTTCCATTGTAATGGCTCCTTGTGGACATTCGCCTATACAGGCACCCAATCCATCACAGTAAAACTCAGTTATCAGTCTTGCTTTTCCCCCAATAATTTGTAAGGCACCTTCCATACACGCATCAACACATATACCGCAACCATCACATTTTGATTCATCGATAGTAATAATGTTTCGTTTCATAGGATATTTTATTACAAAAATAAAGAAGATTTAAAGAAAAGGCTTTGACTTAAGTCAAAAGAGAAGATCTGGAAGAATCAAAAGCGTTCACCCTTTGCTTCGCGATATTGACTTCCAACCGCTCTTATTCTACCCCACATTGAATAGAAGTAAATACCAATAGAAATTACCTGCAATATGGTTGAGGCTGTTATAATGTAATCAAAGAGTTTTGAAGTATAATACGAATCGATAAATTCAGTAATGAACCTTGAAGATGTACTAATTGTAATTATGAAATAAGCGATCAAAATCAAAGTGGGATTATATTTTTTATCGGTTTTTTCTGCCCTCGGGAAGAACCACAATGCAACGCCCATTATCATCATTAACATAAAACCAACGAGTATAATATGAGTGTGAGCACTAATCAACCCAGCTCCGTATCCAAATCCATATATGCGTCTTAATATAATCATAAAAAGTCCTGAAAGTATTCCAATAATTAGAAATATTATGCTGGTTTTGATAAAGTATCTTACAGTAGAAAACATATTCTTAAAAATTCTTTTTATAGAAATTTTTCGATGCAAGAAACACAGGTAAAATAACCCAAACTATAAGTGAGACAAGTGAAATAATTATACCTACAGGATTGCCAAAAAACTTCAAAAACGCAGCACCTGTCAAACCCATCATAGCTGAAAGATCGAGAGTCATAAGGATTGCTATACGCGAAATATCAACAGGATTTAATAAAGCAAATATTACAGTAAAATTTTCAATTGGATAGTCAGCAAGGAGATAATATAGATACAAAAGTAGTCCATCGTAAATTACGGATAGAAAGAGCCAGATAAATAAAATTAATCCTAATCCTTTCAACTTATCATCAAATTTTATGGCAAATAGCATTGAGAGAGATGTAAAAATAAATATTAAAAAGATACCAACTATTACGAGTATTAGAATTGGAATAGTAATTCCAAAACTAACAACTGGAAATAATATACCGAGCAAATAAGCGGATGTTAATGATATTGATAATCCTAAATATTCCGAGAAGAAAATATTTTTTCGTTCAACAGGCTGAGTTAAAAGCATTTGTATAAAATCTCTGGAGTTGTAATAATACATAGATGCAAAAACTAAACATACTAGGGGAATAACAATCAAAACAACATTTAAAAGAGAAGAAATTGTTCTTTCTTGTGTGCCACTAAAATATGTAAGCAATAAACTTATTAGAAAAAAAATTATAAAGTATGTTATTAGCCATTTATTGCGGATAATATCATAGAGTACATATTTAGTAATGTTGAACTTATTCATTGTTTTGAAAAAGACTATAAACCATTTCTTTAAAAGCTCCATTATTAGAAGTTTTTGGAACTGTGCCAAAATACTTTACTTTTCCTTCATATAGAAATACCAAACTGTCTGCAAGTTCCTGTACTTCATTTAATATATGAGTTGTGAAGATTATAAGTTTACCTTTTGCAAGTTCTGTCTTAATTTTTTGTTTCATAAATTCTGCTGAGTATGGATCAAGTCCTGCTGTTGGTTCATCAAGTATAATTATATCAGTATCAAAGAGGAAGGTTAGAGCCCCACTTAATCTTTGTAAAGTTCCTTGAGAAAGAGAGTTGATTTTTTTATTCTCAAAGTTTGGAATGTTAAATCTTTCGTAAAGTTCTAGATCAAGGGTCCTGTTAGTTGCTCGAATTTTCTTAATTATTTCTATAACCTCCCTGACTTGTAAATTTTGTGGAAAACTGGCAGTTTGAGGCATATATCCAATGTGGTGACGATAATTATGTGAAGTTCTGGTGTTAATACCATTTACCTCAATTATTCCTTTATCAGCAAGTACCAACCCGAGAATTGATTTTAATAGAGTTGTTTTTCCTGACCCGTTTGGACCCATAATAGAATATATGCTGCCGTCAATTAACTCAAGACTTATATCTTGAAGAGCCTTTGTTTTTCCATACCGTTTTTCAAGTCCCGTAATTTTAATCATTGTAGACTTGGTTTATTAATGGTGACTTATCTATAAGATTTTCTGGAATGAAAGAAGGTAAAATTTTTTCAGTGATCTCCAGTACATCTACAAGAAAACTCCTTAGCAATATTAATGCATTAGGATTATCTTCTACGATTCTGGAAAACACACTTACGGGTCTATATGGAACATCCCCGATTTTATCTTTATCCAAATCATATCCAGTATACTTATTCCAAAAGTTATGGTCAAATATATTAGAGTTCTGGGAACTATTTGTTGCAACATCAAAAGTATTGTCAATAAAGTTGTTAAATGTTAATGTGTCACCATAACAGTTGCCAAGAATTCTTAATGCCCAACCATTTTTAGTGAAGTCGTTATTTTTAATAAGAAGATTATTTGAACCTTCAAGATAAATAGCTGTTGTGTTCTGAGTGAAAGTGTTTTTTTCTATGATGCTTTCATCAATTTCTTTTAAAAGTAGACCATAGGAATTCATTCCCCAATTATGTTCAAATCGATTTTCCCTCATAACTACTTTTTTAGTATACATTACAGCAACTCCGGCTCCATTGTTACTGAAAACATTTCTTAAATATTGATTCCCTTCAGAAAACATAAAGTGCAACCCATATCTCAAATTACCTTTGCTAAAATTATTTTCAATTATACAATGTTTTGCAAATTCAAGGTAGATTCCGTCTCTTTGGGCAAATATAGTATTGGATACAATTTTAATACTATCACATTTCCATAAATGAATCCCATTACCCGAGAATGATTCTGATTCAGCATTTCCTCTAATTAGATTGTTTGCAACAAGGCAATTTTTTGAGTTTGATAAATAAATTGCAAAAAATGAATTTTCCAGTATATTATTTAAAATATTTACCCCGTAGGAATTTTCTACTCGTATCCCCGCAACATCCTGCATAAAGCTTATGCCGGTATTAACAATTCTCAAATTTTGAACTAAACAGCCATTAGCGGCTATCTTTATAATCTCGTTTTTTGATTCTCCGTCAATTGTTGGATGTTCAATACCAAGCACTGAAATTTTTTTATCTATTAAGATAGAATTGTCATAGTAAATACCAGGTAGTACAATAACAATATCTCCATCACAAGCTTCTTTAACTGCAAGCGAAAGATTACTATAGAAAGACAACCCTTTGCCTACATATAAAATCTTGGGGTAGACAAAGGGTTGATAAGCAACGAAGGAGTATATAAAAAACAAAAATATTTTTATTAAAATTCTCACTACTTTCTAATTTTTTCCTTTACTTCTTCCCAGTTATAGATTTCGCCACCGCTTATTTGTTTTTGTGAATCTGCATTTGCTCTGCTACTGAAAGCTGAAAGGTTTGCTCCCATTGGACTTGGCAAATTGGGGCTAATTAGGTAGACTGCTTTCTTTGCATCAATAAGTTTTTGTGGATTAGAAAAATCAATAACATAAAACCCAGCAACTTCATCTTCAAAGATTTTCCCCTTTTTTAAGTAGTTAATCATACATTCAATAGCATCGAATTTAAGGATTTTTCCTTTCCTGGTTACAATTTCAGCACCAAATCGCTGATCTTCAATTGTCATTTTACAGTGAATACAGTCATCAGTTCCAAAGTTAATAGGTTCTGGTTGTTGTGAACATGCAAAAGCAATAGGAAGTAAAATTAATACAAGGATTAAAAGTTTGAACTTCATAGTTCTTTTTTCTCCTGATTATTAAATTTGAGTTCGTAGATAATTAATGCTAAAATTGAAAGTCCAATTCCTAATAATAACCATCCTCCAATTGAAGGGTATGAATAAGCAACAAAATTTAATAATTTTTTTTCTCCAATCAATGGAGGTTGGTATGTCATTCCTGGTACTTTGATAGCTGCCTCAGGGTTGAGGTTGTGTCCATAATCATATTCCCACATATAAAAGTCAATCATTCCAACAATAGCTGCACTCAATAATAAAACAAACCATATATATAAAAGTTTACGCTTGCGAACAGTAGCAGTTACTAATCCGAAAATAATTAGAAAACCTAATATATAGGGCATAAATTTTAGTTCTGGTATTGAATCTGGTTCTATAGGCTTCATTCCAATATAGTGGTTGAGCCCGTTAACAGTTTTAAGATCCCCGCTCATTTTATTTATCCATATCTCAAAGCCGAGTCCCTCGGGATACTGAGGAGCTTCAAGTTCGATCTGCCATAAAGGAACAAAATATATAACAATCAGTAGTAGAGCTATCAAAAAACAAAGATATCTTGTTAGAGTTTTCATTTCCAGGCCTTTTAAATTATGGGCTTCTCAAAAATGGAGAAGCCCAAATTCTTATTTATTTGTATTATAACTTATGGAAACATTTGCATTACTTGGCGATACTCTTAGATATCCCTGCATTTCCTGGTGTAAAGCTGAACAAAAATCAGTGCAGTAAAATGGATAAATGCCTACTTGTGTAGGTATCCATTTCAGTGTACAAGTTTCCCCAGGCATAACTAAAAGTTCTGCACTATTGCTCCCTAAAATAGTAAATCCATGTGGGATATCCCAATCTTGCTCAAGATTAGTTAAATGGAAATAAACTACATCTCCAACTTTTATCCCTTCAATATTATCCGGTGTTAAATGAGAGCGGATGGCTGACATATATACGTGAACTTCATTTCCTTTTCTTTCAACACGAGCATCTTTTTCGCTCTTAATTGCATAAGGATGCTGATTCTCTTCTATTTTGTAAATTTTAACTTGTTTGTCTTTTATTAATTCAGCAGGGCAAGCTTGTGCATAGTGAGGTTCTCCGACAGTTGGAAAATCAAGTAACATTTTCATCTTATCGCCGGAAATATCAAGCAATTGAGCTGACTGACTCAATTCCGGTCCGGTAGGTAAAAATCTATCTTTTGTGATTTTATTCATTATCAATAGATACTTCCCATAAGGCTTTTTGCTGTCACCTCCTGGAATCATTAAGTGTCCTACTGAGTAATATGCAGGCATTCGATCAACAACTTCCTTTGTGTCAAGTTTCCATTTGATAATCTCAGATGAGACAAACATTGAAGTATAAGCAAAGCCCTTGCCATCAAACTCAGTATGTAATGGACCAAGACCTGGTTCCTTTACTTCTCCGGATAAAACCTCCTCGTACTTCAAAACAGGTATTCCACTTATTTCACCATCAAATTTGTTACTTTCAATTGCTGACTTCATTTTTGTAAAGGAAAAAACTGGAATAACGGTAGCAAGTTTTCCCCCACCTACAATATATTCCCCAGTGGGATCAACATCGGCACCGTGAGGTGATTTTGGACAAGGCAAGTAATATAATGTCCCTTTAATATCTTCAGGAGTTAGTATTTTGACTGTCTTTAATACTTCTGAAGTTGCAGAATGAGTTTTTTCATCCCATTTATTTTTGTAATAAGTTACCGATTTATTGGTGCCAACACCTTTAGCAACAAGTTCTTCTATTTTTTTCCAGTTGACTGCAAGAATGAAATCTTTGTCTTTTTGACTGGCATTTACCTCAAGTAATGTGTAAGCCTCTTCTGAATTATAACAGGAAAAAAAGAACCATCCGTCACTAACACCTTTACCTGCATGACTCAAATCATAATCAAAAGGGGGAGTGATAATCTGAAATGCAATATTCATTTCCCCTGAATTTGGATCTACTTTAATGAAAGAAAGCGCCCCTTTGAAATTATCTTTATATGAGGAAATAGGAACATCTCTATTTTCGATAGGTACGCTGAATCTTGTTCCTGCAACAACGTATTCTGAGTTTGGGGTAGTGAATGGGGAGGAATGGTTTCCAGCACTGTTGGGAATCTCAATAATTTCAACGGTTTTGAAAGTGGACAAATCAATCCTTGCAACCCTTGGAGTATTATTCCCGTTAATGAAGACCCATCGCCCATCGGGGACTCCATCTTTCATAGATAACTCAGAATGATGTGAATCATCCCACGGTATAAACCCGTACGAAGTTTGCAACATTGGTTTAGTTTCTTCTGTGTATCCATAACCATTTTCAGGGTTTTGTGCAAACACAGGGACAACCTTTAATAATCTTCCGGAAGGTAATCCGTAAACTGAAAGTTGTCCATTGAACCCACCTGATACAAAAGCATAAAATTCATCATACTTACCGGGTTCAACATAAACTTTACTTGCTGCGTCACTTTCCATTAAAGGGCCTTTGCCCTTTTTGCCGCAGTTGTTGAGTATTAACATTGTGGTTAATACTGCAACAGCAAGTAAAAGATACTTTGTTTTCATAGTTTATATTTTGGTTAATGAAAAAGGATTATTTTTGTCCATCTATTTCACGAAAATATTCAAGAATTGCTCTGGCTTCATTTTCTGTAACGTTCTGGAATGTCATTTGCGTCAAATACTGTCCAAACAGTTGCTTAGCAGTTTTGTCTTCTTTTGTCATCTGTTCAGGATTCAATATCATATTCATAATCCATTCAGGCTTTCTTCGCTGAGTGACTCCTTGAAGTGGTGGACCTACCAATTTTGAGTCAAACTTATGACAAGAAACACATTTCATTTCAAATGCTTCTTTACCTTTTTGAGCCAGGTTTTTATCAAGGGGACCAAGTTCAACTTTTTTAATGGGACCAATGCCAATATCGTCTGCTTCTTTTGAGCATCCAGATAAGAAAATTAAAATAACTAAAGTAACTACAACTGAGATTAATGTTTTCATAATTCTTCTCTGTTTTGATTTATTTTGTGATAACTATTTAATATAGAGTTTTCTAATTCTATACTCATAGGATAAAGCTGGTAATTTTCTAAATACATATGTCTCTGAAGATTGAGGTATAAATCTCTAAGGCTTACGTAAACTTGTTGGAGTAAACCATTGCTTGTAGAAAATATTTTGAAATGTTTTGTTGTTTGTAATAGTAGTTTTATAGCATTACATACAATCTTATGGTCTGAATTCATTACAGAAATTACAGTTTTTACTGAGCCAAATGGACTGTATTCAAATTTTGTATTTCCTTTGTTCATTCCAACAAGTTTGATAATATAAGGGAACAAAACTTTTTCCTCTTTTTGAATATGGTGTTCTAAGACTTCTCTTAATTCATAAAACACATTTTTAACGTTTTTGAGTTCTCCCGAATTAAAGAGGTCTGATTCAAATAGTTGGGTAATTTTAGCGAAATTTTGATCAAGATACTTATGATGATTTATTAGTATATCCGAAACTAATCCGTGTATATTATTGTATTTTTTCTCAAAGGGTTTGTGTTGGATTTTCTCGATTTCTTTTATTACAACAGCTGGGTCAATATCTGCATTTTTGCAAGCTTCGGCAAGAGTCAGATTTTCATCGCAGCAGTAATTAATAAAGTACCTATCAAAAACGACTGTTGCATTAGGTTTTTTTGTAAGAATTTCTTGCAAAGTATAATTTATCATACTCAAGTTTATAAACAAAACTATATAAAATGAACTTTATAAGATTTGACTAAAGTCAAAAGATTATATTTTTTTAAGGTATGGTTAATCTAATTCAGCGAGTGATTTTAAGGCAGGAAGATTTCTAATAATAATTTTTTTGCCCTCAATCTCTATAAGTTTTTCTTCCTGCATCCTACGGAAAGTCCTTGATAAAGTCTCAATGATAGTTCCTAAAAGGGAAGCAAGATCATATTTTGATATTGAAAGTTCAATAAAAGAATAATATAGTGGATCTGCTCTATTAGAACTGATGTTGAGATTTTTCTTTTGTGTCTCAAGTTCTGAAATGATATAGCGCGCCAATCTCTTCTTAATATCAAACAGTGACAAAGTTTCTATGTGGGAGTTTAACATTTTGAGCCGCTTTGAGAGGGTGGAAAGGAAATTTAAACATAGATCAGGAAATTTTCTGATGTGAGTTATAAAGGGTTTTGCAGGAACAAGCAATAATTCCGTAGACTGGTCGATTGCCATAGCATTGATAGGATAAACAGCAGCATTTTGAAACAATCTCTCAACATTTTCAAAAGCTGGTACTTCTGCAAATGTATCGTATGGGTACATAATATGAACTATATGCTCTCTCCCTTCGCGCGAGACTTTGTACAATTTAACTGCTCCTTCATACACACAGAAAAAACCTATATATGGCTCTGTCTCAAAAAAAATTATCTCGCCTTTATCATATTTCCTGAAATTTGAAAAAGAAAATATCATCTCAAGCTGTTCTTGATTAAGTTGGGAAAAAAGTGGTACAAATTTGAGATCTTCTGCAATATGTTTCATCTTAGTCTTCCCATATAAATCGGAATAGCATCAACGATGCTGTAAAAACTACGACTGAATAAGAAATTAAAATCTGAAAATCAGGTAAAAACTCTTCAATAGTGCTACCTTCAACGGCGAGCTTGGTAGAATTGACAACAGTCATAAAAAGTGGAAGCAAAATGGGAAACGCAAGTACTGGATATAATGTTCCTTTAGCATTAGCTTTAGAAATAATAGCAGCAATAATAGTTGAAGCAGATACAATGCCAAGATTTCCCAATAAAAGTAGAATTACAAATTCAAAAGTATTTATTATCTTAAATTCTGTTATCATTATGAAAAGAAGTACCACTACAAAATTAAGTCCAAATGTTAATATAAAATTAAAAGCCCATTTGCCAATTAAAATTTCCGTCGAAGACGAAGCAAGTTTTAGTGACATCGAAGTTTCTTTTTCCTCTTCTTTTATAAATACTCTTGCTAATCCACTTGAGGCCGAGAAAAAAATAACTATCCATAGCAACCCTGCCAGAACTGTTACTCCTATTGTTTCACTTCCTATAGAGAATTTTATTATACTAATAGTTACTATTACGAACATAAGCAAAGAGTTAATGACATATCGGTTACGAAGTTCAGATTTCAAATCCTTATTAAGAATCACCAATGATTTTCTAATAATCTCCAATGGACAGCTTGTTTTTTGTAAAGATACAAAAATCAGTTACATATTAGTATATTGAAAGTTATGGGTATATAGAATACTGTTTCTGGAGGACTTTGTATAGAAGAAGTTGACGGTCTTCGTAAAGTTACTTTCTTTTAAACCAGAAACCGATAATTAACTTTGTTCCTCTGATAGGGATAAATTTATCCCTTTTTTTTATAAAAGCACTTATCTATTTTTGGATTAAAAGACCTTAATATCTTTTTATGATATCGCTCACAGACAAAAACACTTCAAAATTTAACAAATCGTATAATGGAATCAACAATTAAAAAAACTGAGCGTCAAGGATTAGTTCTCTTCTCTGGCTACCAGAGAGGGGAGGCTATTAAAAAAGCACTGGAGCTTGGACGTGAGAATGTTCTCTTTGAACTTAAGACCTCAAAACTCAAAGGGCGGGGTGGAGCAGGTTTTCCTACAGCAACAAAATGGATGTTGACTGCTGCTGCTAAAAGCGATGAGAAGTTTATTGTTTGCAATGCTGATGAAGGGGAACCAGGTACCTTCAAAGACAGGGTGCTTTTGATGGAATATCCAGAATTAGTTTTTGATGGAATAGTAGTTGGTGGTTACACTATTGGAGCAAAAGAAGGTATCCTGTATCTGCGGGGAGAATATGCATATATGAAAAGTTATCTTGAAGATTACCTTGCTAGAATGCGAAAAGACAATCTACTTGGAGAAAAAATTCTTGGCAATGAAAATTTTAACTTTGATATTAAAATTAAGCTTGGAGCAGGTGCTTATGTATGTGGAGAAGAAACTGCTTTGATAGAATCTCTTGAGGGACACCGGGGTGAATCCAGGAATAGACCTCCTTATCCTGTCAATACCGGATTTAATGGTAAACCAACTTCTGTTAACAATGTGGAAACATTTGCTTCTGTCTCTCAGATTGTTCTCAAAGGAGGTGAATGGTATGCGAAGTTTGGGACTGATAAATCTTCTGGATCAAAACTGTTTTCTATATCAGGTGATTGTAAAAAGCCGGGGGTTTACGAGTTACCATGGGGCACAAAGATTAAAGATGTCTTAAAATTAGTTGAAGCAGAAGACACAAAAGCTGTCCAAATTGGAGGAGCATCTGGCGTTTGTATACCTGAATCCCAATTTGATAGGACTCTTGCCTATGAAGATGTTGCCACAGGAGGTTCAATTATTATTTTTAACCGGAAAAGAAATATGTTGAAAATACTGAAGAATTTTATGGAATTTTTTGTTGAAGAATCATGTGGACAATGTACTCCCTGTCGGATTGGGAATGTAAAATTGCTCGAGGGTGTTGAAATGATTGAAAAAGGAGAGTTTACATTTGAGTATATTAACAAACTAAAAGAGCTTGGAAGGACAATGCAACTTGCTTCAAAATGTGGGCTTGGTCAGTCAAGTCCTAATCCTTTTATTTCTATTCTTGAAAACTTTAAAGATGAAATCTTAAACAAACGCAGAAACGGAGTAAAATATGAATAATAAAGATACATCAAGAGCACCTGTAAGCCAGCAATCATTTCAGGTGACTAAACCCACAGAGGAAAACACAATAGGCGGTAAGGTTTCAGTGGAGATAAATGGAATTAAATACTCTGTCCCATTTGGTACCACCATTCTTGAAGCCTGCAGGCAAAACAATATTCATGTCCCAACATTGTGCCATCACGAGGACTTATGTGTTGCAGGGGTATGTCGGATTTGCGTGGTAGAAGTTGAAGGTTTTAAAACCCTTCAGGCATCCTGCGCCTATCCAATTACTTCTTCTATAAAAATTCATACTTCAACACCACAGGTTAGAAAAGCAAGACGGCATATAATTGATTTATTACTGAGTGAACACTATGGAGAGTGTTATACTTGTTTCAGAAATGGAAACTGTGAACTTCAAGCTTTAGCAGAAGAATATGGGGTTGATGGTTATACATTTGGTCATATTACCAAACCAAGGTATGAAGTTGATAATTCATCTTATTCAGTAGTTAGAGATATGAGCAAATGTATTCTCTGTAAACGATGTGTCAGGACTTGCATTGATTTGCAGGAGGTTGGGGTTCTTGAAGCAATTGATAGAGGAGATAAAACTCACATCTCAACTTTTCTGGAGAAACCATTGGCTGATGTTATTTGTATAAACTGTGGTCAATGTATAAACCGTTGTCCTACAGCAGCTTTAAGGGCAAATGATCCCTCTGATGAAATCTGGGCAGCGATTGACGACCCCAACAAGCATGTAATAATTCAAACAGCCCCTTCACCTCGTGCAGCAATTGGAGAATGTTTTGGGTTACCCCCAGGCCATTCAATGACTCTTCAACTTAATACTGCACTTAAGCGAATTGGTTTTGATAAAGTTTTTGATACTAATTTTACTGCTGACCTGACAATTATAGAGGAAGGGACAGAATTGATTATTCGCCTGAAGAAAGCTCTTGTTGATAAAGATCCGGAAGTTAAACTACCTCAATTTACTTCTTGTTCTCCGGGTTGGGTAAAGTATCTTGAGCATTTTTACCCTGAATATATTGATAATCTTTCAACTGCTAAGTCTCCACAGCAAATGTTTGGAGCTTTAATAAAGACTTTTTATGCTCAACAAGTAGGAATTGATCCAGCGGATATAGTATCTGTTGCTGTAATGCCTTGTTCTGCTAAAAAGTTTGAATGCAACAGACCTGAAATGAATTCATCCGGATATAAGGATGTTGATTATGGACTTACCACTCGAGAACTTGCTAAAATGATAAAAGAAGCTGGCATTCACCTTCCTGAAATGCCTAAAACCCCATTTGATAGTCCGTTTGGCGATGCATCTGGAGCAGGTTTGATTTTTGGTGTAACTGGTGGGGTTATGGAAGCCGCTTTAAGATCTGTGATTGAATTCATTACCGGGAATAAAACGGAGGACATTTTTGAAAAAGTAAACATTATCCCAGTCAGAGGATTTGACGGGATAAGATACGTTGAGTTACCTATTACTAAAGTTGGACCTGTGCCTGAAATGTTGAAACGATTTGTTTCAAGCTGGGATTTTCTAAAAGGTGTTACCTTAAAAGTTGCGGTTGCCCACGGTACCGCAAATGCCAGAAAAATTATGGAAGATATCAAAGCAGGTGGAAAGTTTAGTGAATGTCACTTTATAGAATTTATGGCATGTCCAGGTGGATGCCTTGGAGGGGGTGGGCAACCTATTCCAACAACTCCTGAAATTAGAAGATTAAGAGCACAGGCAATTTATGCTGAGGATGAATCATTAGAGATTAGAAAATCCCATGAAAATCCTCATGTAAAAATGATATATGAAAAGTTTCTGACTGAAGGTCCGTGTGGACATCTTTCACACAAGTTGTTGCATACACATTATACTAAGAGAGGTAAATATATAGCATAATTTTTTCGAGCAGGAAGCTATAAAAAAGCTTCCTGCTAAAATCATTATTTTTCCTACTATGAATTCTCAAAAAAAATATGCACTCGAAGTAAGGCTCTTAGAAAAAGCACTTTCAGAACAGTTTGATATTATTGCAGAAAAGCCTCCCGTAGATGATTTTGAGGCTCTAAGACTATGGGTAGATAATGCTTTTATGAGAGCAAATAAAACTGTTACGTTAATTAAAGACGTGAAATCTCTCCTTGAGTCAAAAGAAGATAACGATGATATAACTAAAACTTATAATTCTCCAGCTTAAAATATGCGTATGATACAAAATAATAATCTTCAAACACAACTACAGGAAATAACGCACGAAAACCCTGATATTTGTTACCAGTGTGGCAAATGTTCTGCAGGTTGTCCTTTAAGAATTTATATGAAAGAACCTCCAAATCTGATTATTAGATATGTTCAACTTGGACTTTTTGATCGTGCGTTAAATTCATCGACAATATGGCTTTGTGCCGGATGTCAAACCTGTTCAACCAGATGTCCTAAAAATTTTGATCTTGCTAAGTTTATGGATGGGCTTCGTGAAATTGCACTTGCTAATAATGTAACTGTCAAGGAAAAAAAGATATTAAAATTTCATAAAGCATTTTTAAAGCAAATTAAAAAATATGGAAGAAGTTATGAATTAGGATTGGTTATGGATTATAAACTAAAAACAGGAGACTTGATATCAGATATAGAATCTGCTCCATCTTTAGTTTTTAATGGAAAGCTTAGCTTTTTTCCACACAAGGTCAAAGGTAAAAACAATATAAAAGACATTTTCAATAAAATAAATATGAAGAAATGCAAGTAGGATATTATCCTGGTTGTTCTCAAGAAGGGACTGCCAAAGAATATGATAAGTCATTGCGTAAAGTTTTTAATAAATTAGGGGTGCAAATAGCAGAAATTGATGATTGGTCATGTTGTGGGGCTACGTCTGGGCATGTTACAAGTCACCTACTTTCTTTATCACTTGCAGCAAGAAACCTACTGTTGGCTAAAGAACAAAATCTGTCCAAGATATTTGCTCCATGTGCTGCTTGTTATAACCGACTTGCCGTTAGTAAATTTGAAGTAGAAAATAATAAAATTGCTAAAAACGAAGTAGAAAATATCCTTGGAGAGGCATTGAACAATCTTCCTCCAGTAATGAATATTGTTCAGCTATTTCAAGAAATTGGTATAGATAAAATAGTTGCTAAAAAAGTTCGTAATCTTAAAGATTTAAAAGTAGCATGCTATTATGGATGTTTACTTGTAAGACCTCATAAAATAACTAACTTTGATGATCCTGAAAATCCTTCATCTATAGAGGAGATTGTTGAGGCTACTGGAGCACAGGTTGTTGATTGGAATTTTAAAGTAGAATGTTGCGGAGCTGCACATTCAGTACCGAAGAAAGATATTGTGTTAGAACTTTCAAAAAGAATTATTGATGATGCAGTAGAACATGGTGCTAATGTAATAGTTGTTGTTTGTCCGATGTGTCATACTAATCTTGATATGCGTCAAAAGGCAATGAAAAGATTGTATAATAATCATAAAGAAATACCCATTCTGTATCTGAGTGAACTTGTTGGGTTGTCCCTTGGGTTTGAACCTGGGGATCTTGGTATAGACCTACATTTCATTGATTTCAAAGTCCCATTAATGCAAGAGGAGAAAGTACTATGAAAATCGGAGTTTTTATTTGCCATTGCGGTGAAAACATAGGTAAAACCGTGGACTGTCCCCGCGTTGCAAAAGCTGCGAGTTGGTTACCAGGAGTTGTTTGCTCAATTGATTACAAATATATGTGTTCTGACCCTGGTCAGAATTTGATAAAACAAGCCATAAAGGATTATAATCTTGATGGAGTTGTAGTAGGGTCATGTTCTCCTCATATGCATGAAAAAACTTTCCGCCGAGCTGTTGCTGACGCTGGTATTAATCCTTTTTTGTGTGAAATAGCAAACTTACGCGAACATGTTTCATGGGTTCATGATAATATTGAAATTGCTACCGAGAAAGCCATAGATTTAGTTAGAATAGCGGTTGAAAAAGTAAAACGAAACTTTGCATTACAAACTATAAAAGTTCCTATAACAAAACGTGCACTTGTAATTGGTGGTGGTGTTGCCGGTATACAGGCTTCTCTTGATATTGCTAATGCGGGATACGAGGTGGTTCTGGTTGAGAAACAGCCTTCTATTGGTGGTCATATGAGTCAACTTTCAGAAACTTTTCCAACTCTTGATTGTTCTCAATGCATTCTTACACCCCGTATGGTTGAGGTCTACCAAAATCCAAACATAAAACTTCTTACATATTCAGAAGTTGAAAAAGTAGAGGGATTTATAGGAAATTTCAAAGTTACTATTAGAAAGAAAGCCAGATATGTAGACGATAGCAAGTGTAGCGGTTGTGGGTTGTGTATTCAGAGTTGTCCTGTGAAAAAGAAGGCACTAAGTGAGTTTGATGAAAACCTGACTTATAGAACAGCAATATATGTTCCATTTCCTCAAGCGGTTCCTAATGTGCCTGTAATTGATACATCTGTGTGTACTTACTTTGTGAAAAAACGTGAATCCGGAAAAGTAGCCTGTCAATTATGTATGAGAAAATGCGATAGGGGGGCAATTAGTTTTGACCAACAAGATGAATTGTTAGTAGAAAATGTTGGAGCTATTGTTGTTGCAACAGGGTATAAGTTATATTCAATTTCTGAAAAACCTGCTGATAGCCCTATAAAAGGATATGGTGAGTATGGTTATGGTAAATATAAAGATGTAATTGATGGCTTGCAATTTGAACGGATAGCAAGTGCTTCTGGTCCAACTGCTGGCGAAATCAAAAGGCCTTCTGACGGTAAGGTTCCCCAGAAGGTAGTTTTTATACAATGTGTTGGTTCCAGAGATGAAGCAAAAGGATTTACTTATTGCAGTAAAATATGTTGTATGTATACTGCAAAACATGCAATGCTTTATAAACACAAAGTTCATAATGGGGACGCATATGTGTTTTATATGGATATCCGTGCAGGAGGTAAAATGTATGAAGAATTTGTGAGACGGGCTATTGAAGAAGATGGTGTAAAATATATAAGAGGGAGAGTTTCCCGAATTTACCCCAAGGATGGCAAGTACATAGTCAAAGGTGAAGACACCATTGCTGGTGTTCCTGTTGAAATTGATGCTGATATGGTAGTATTGGCTACGGCGATGATAGCTCAGGATGATGCACCGAGACTTGCCCAGACAATAGGAATCCCTTATGATAATTATGGATTTTTTAATGAAGTTCATCCTAAATTGAGACCTGTGGAAAGTAGTACAGGGGGCATATTTCTTGCAGGAGCTTGTAATTCTCCAAGAGATATACCTGAATCTGTTGCTATGGCATCTGCAGCAGCAAGCAAAACTCTTGTGCTCTTTGGTTCGGATATGCTTGAAAGGGAACCGACTATTGCTGTAGTTAACGAGAATATTTGTGCAGGTTGTTTTTATTGTAAGAAAGTCTGTCCATACAATGCCATTGAAATTAAACAGATAGTTGATAGAGATGGTAATCTTATTAAAGAGATTGCATATGTAAACGCAGGGCTCTGTCAAGGTTGTGGCACCTGTAATGCAACCTGTCCATCAAAAGCGGTTGAATTACTTGGATATACAGATGAACAAATTTATGCAGAAATTTCAGCGTTAATGTAAATAAAAAATTAAAATAGAAATGAATAAGGATAATTTTGAACCTAAAATTGTGGCTTTCGTCTGTAATTGGTGTACTTATACTGGGGCTGATCTTGCAGGCACATCACGGATGAAATATAAACCGAACGTACGAATGATTAAGTTACCCTGTACTGGAAGAATTGACCCGCTTTTTATATTGAAAGCATTTGAGCGTGGAGCTGATGGAGTACTGGTATCTGGTTGTCATCCTGGAGACTGCCACTATAATGCGGGAAATTTTCATGCTAGACGAAGGTGGATAATGTTCAGAAAATTACTTGACTTCCTTGGTATTGATGATAGTAGAATCCATTTTTCATGGGTATCAGCTTCTGAGGGGAAAAAATTTGTGGATGTAGTTAATGGCTTCACCGATAAAGTAAAAGCGGAGGGACCTTTTACAAGATTTAAAAAATTAAATGAGGAGTTTATAATAAATGGATAGTTTACGTCAAATATCCGCCGAGTTGTTGAATACGGGGAGAGTAAATGCTATTGTAGGCTACATTCCTGTTGATGGTACAACTCGCACTAAACCGTTTATTGCTACTAAAGCTGAGGAAGTAGAGAAGTTTGTTGTTAATCATAATATTCTTAATAACCTGAGTGTTTATTTAACAAAAGATGAAGTAAAAAAGAATTTCAAAAAAATTGGGATTATTGCAAAAGGATGTGATATCAAATCGGTAATAGCACTAATGCAGGAGAACCAAATATCACGTGATAACATAGTAATTATTGGGGTGAAATGTTCCGGAGTCTATTCAGATTTTGAAGCCCAAACAGTTGCAGATAAGTGTGTAAGTTGTGAAGTTAGAGAACCACATTTATTTGATTACCTTGTAGAAATGGAAGATGGTTCGGTGTTAACAGGTGAAGATTGTAAGTTGAAAGTTATAAGACAAATTGAAACAATGAATGCTGAAGAGAGATGGGATTTTTTTGAAAATGAATTTTCACGCTGTATAAAATGCTATGCTTGCCGACAGGTATGCCCTCTGTGCTATTGTGAGAGGTGCATTGTTGATAAAACTATTCCCCGCTGGATAGAGAGTAGTGCTCATAAAAGGGGAAACTTTACATGGAATCTGGTGAGGGCATTCCATTTAAGCGGTAGATGTGTTGGGTGTGGTGAGTGTGAACGTGTCTGTCCGATGGATATACCACTTTCATTACTGAATAGAAAAATGATGATGGTAACTCAGGAAGAATTTAATTATAAATCAGGTATGGATTTAAATATTCCTACCTTAATAGGAAGCTATGATTTGAAAGATAACGAAGAATTTATTGAATAAATTAAAAAATCTATGGAAGAAAAGTTTATAACGCAAGCAAATTTACAGGGACTATGTAACGAACTTATAAAAAGTGATTTTGATATTTTTATTCCTCGACAATATGGATATCAGAAGTTAACCAAGGGTGAAAATGTAGTTATTGATAATTCTCTGAAACCAACAAAATCTTCATTTAAGGAGCTGGTTTTTCCAAAGGCAGAACCCATTATATATTACAAGAAAAATAAAAGTGACGTAGAAATTATAGATCCCCAATTTAATGGCAGAACAAAAATCATACTTGGGGCTAAACCCTGTGATGCTAAGTCTATTGCAATAATGAGTAAAGTCTTTAATTGGGATTATAAAGACGAATTTTTTAATATCAGAGCTGATAATACTCTTATAATTGGAACTTTGTGTAATTTTAACGATGAGTTTTGTTTCTGTACTTCTGTAGGGTTAAGTCCAAAATCAACCGATGGTTCTGACTTGTTCTTAATACCTGTAAATGAGGGATATGGTGTGAAAATTGTTTCTGCAAAGGGAAAAGAATTCTATCAGAAGTACAGCAGTTACTTTACCGCAGTTGATGAAAAACAGGTTGAAGAAGCAGAAGGCGAAGTTAAAGAACCTGAAGTTGCATTTGACCCCGAACAGGTTCGAAAGTGGATTGAGAAGAACTTTGAAGATAGGTACTGGAATACAATTGGGGAGCTTTGTCTTGGATGTGCACAATGTGCTTTTGTGTGTCCCGTTTGTCACTGTTTTGATATAGTTGATGAAGACTATTGTTATACAGAAGGGAGAAGAATGAAAAATTGGGATGCGTGTCAATTTGAAATATTTACACTTCACGCCTCAGGGCATAATCCCAGAAATGAGCAAAGTAAACGTTACAGACAAAGAATCTCCCATAAATTCAAATACTATCCTGATAAGTTTAACGAGATTCTATGTACCGGTTGTGGTCGCTGCTCAAGAGGTTGTCCGGTTTCAATTGATATTAAAAAGATTGTAAGTGATATAAATTCATTCTGTCAATTATAAAAATAAATAAGCAGTGGAAATGGAGAACATCTATAAGCCCTATTTAATGGAAGTTAAGGAAATAATCTCGGAGACACCAGATACAACAACTTTTAGATTGAAGTTTAAGGATGAATCTGTTGCTAATACATTTAGTTTTAAGGCAGGACAATTTGCAGAGTATTCTGTGTTTGGTGAAGGTGAATGTACTTTTTGTATTGCTTCCCCTCCTACCCGCTTGGAGTACATAGAATGCAGTTTTAAGAAGTACGGAAAAGTTACTTCTGCATTAACTCGTTTGAATGTTGGTGATACTATAGGATTTCGTGGACCTTATGGGAATTGGTTTCCTATTGATGAAATGCGGGGAATGAATGTTGTATTCATTGCTGGAGGTATTGGACTTGCACCTGTAAGATGTGTCATTGATAATGTCCTTGATTTAAGGGATCAATTTAAAGACATAACTATTATTTATGGGGCGCGGTCAGTTGCAGATCTGGTTTATAAAGGTAAGCTTAAAGAATGGCAGGGAAGAGATGATGTAAAAACTATTGTTACTGTAGATCCGGGGGGAGAAACACCTGATTGGCAAGGTGAATCTGGCTTTGTCCCGACAATTGTTGAAAAATATTCTCCTGCAAGTGCAAATGCTGTTGCGATAGTTTGTGGTCCTCCTATAATGATAAAATATACAATTCCTGTCCTCAGTAAACTTGGATTTAAAGATGATGACATTATTACAACTCTTGAGAATAGAATGAAGTGTGGGCTTGGTAAGTGTGGTAGATGTAATATAGGAAGTGTTTACGTTTGTAAGGATGGTCCGGTCTTTACTTATTCTCAATTAAAAACTTTGCCACAGGAGTTTTAATCATTTTTTCCCTTTGCTATTTTTACCCCGTTTATACTCTCAAGTATTGCGGGGTTATTCTTTGTAGGATCTTTTGAATAATGCGTAATTATTGAAGTAATAAAGGCAACCAGCAGAGATAAAAAGAAGATTGATTTAAAACCAAGCATCAAAGTTTCCTGGGATATTTCACCAAGTTTATCTGTAGATACAGGAACCACAAATGAAAACATTCCAGCAAAAAGAGCAGTTCCCAGAGCAGAACCTAACCGTATCACTGTTGTCATCAAACTTGAAATGCTACCTTTTGAATCAGGTTGGGTAGTAGACATTATTCTATTTGTGTTAGCTGGAATAAAAAGTCCTATTGCTGCTCCATATATAATAAAGGTAAGCACAATCAGAATTTTTGTGGGCTGATAAGTTATAACGATATATAATAATAGAGAAATAACAAGAATTATTGTGGCTAATAGACATATTTTTCTTATGTTATAAGTGTCTGATAATCTTCCTCCCAGATAACCCGATATCATCTGGAAGATTGAAGGGAGAGCCATTAATAAACCTGCCTCTTGAACTGTATATTTACAGCCATATTGTAAAAAGAAAGGGGAGATGAAGATCATTCCATTTGTAATTACATAAATGAATGAGAAAGTCAAAATTGGTGATAAGAGTTTGTAATTTTTTAATAAGGACCAATTAATCAAAGAAGTTCCGATAAGATACTTTCTTCTTTCTAAAAAAATAAATGATACAAGAGCAATAACAGAAATGGAAAACATGATTATTATTTTCGGTATTTTATCATGTGAAGGATAAATTATATTTATTCCATAAAGAAAAGTGAATAGAAATATGAATATCAAAATAGCACCAGGGAAATCAAACTTCCTTTTATCTTCTTTTCGGGTTATGTCTTTAATTAAAACTACAGTCATCAGTAAACTTAATATGCCAAATGGTATTACTATTGCGAAAACACCCCGCCAGGAAAACCATTCAATTAAAAAACCGCTCATAGTTCTTCCTAAAATACCACCTAAAGCTGTAAATGCATAGTTAATACCGAACACCTTCCCACTTATCTGTTCCGGGAACGAGAGAGAAATCAAAGCTGGTGTCAAAGAAAAGAGAATGGATGTGCCTATTGCTTGAAATATCCTTGAATATATCAATAAGGTAAAGTTATTTGATAACGAACTAAAAACCGCTCCCAGAATGAAGATTGTAATCCCAGCTAAATAAGGTTTCTTGAAACCTTGCAGGTCACCCATTTTCCCAAAAGTTAGTAATAAGCTTGTTAATACTATAAAATAAACCCAAATAATTTGAGATGCTTTTGCAGCAGTAACTTGAAAATATGTTGCAATTGAGGGAACTGAAACACTAACTGTATTGATATCCAGTCCCAAAATAAAATGAATTCCACAGAAAAGAGATATTAAAAGAAGTTTTTGCTTCATTAATCAAAATTAAGATTTTTGAATTGTGATTACAAGTTTTATTAAAATGACATTCAGGTGATTATTTTTTACATTTTTAATAAAAATGATGTTAAATAATTTTGAAAGAAACTACAAAAGGGGATTATTTATATGAAAAAGTTACTATTTGTTATTGTTTTAACATTTCTTTTGGCTCACAGTATTTTTGCACAAAAAACACTAATTTCCGGTTATGTAGTTGACGACATTACAAAAAAAGCTCTTTCAGATGTCGAGGTAACAGTTATTGAATTGGGGTATCGAACAGTAACAGATGTTTCTGGTTATTTTACTTTCAAAGATGTTTCTCCAGGAGCATACCAACTTGAGTTTATCAAGGAAGGATACAAAACTCAAATTGTTAAAATAAGAGCAATTACCAATGTTGAGACAAAAGTTGATATAAAACTAATACCAATCGAGATTAACATTGGTGAGATTAAAGTAACAAGTACAAGGTATGAGTCCTCAATTAAAGATGTCGCAGTTCCTCTTGTTGTAGTGGATGAAATACAGATTGACAAAGTATCATATGAAACGGTAAGTGGTGTTTTGAGTACAAAACCAGGTATAAATCTAACAAGAGATGGTATCTGGGCAACTGATATTAATATCCGGGGGTTGAGTAGAAACAATGTCGTAACTTTGATTGATGGGAATAGAATTGAAACGGCTAATGACCTTTCGGCAAGATTGTCAATGGTAGACCTCTTTGATATAGATAGAATAGAGGTTATCAAAGGCAGTGTCTCCTCCCTTTATGGAACTGGTGCTTTTGGTGGTGTTGTTAATATTTTTACACGAGAACCAAATTTTAGTGTTAAGCCTTATATAAAATCTTCATTTTATTCCGGATATTCTTCCGTTAATAGTCTGAGTTTGGGAAATTTATCTTTGATGTTTGGAGGAAAATCTTTCATTGCAAAGATAAATGGCACCTTAAGAGATGCTTCAAATACCAACACTCCTCAGGGAGAAATTCCTAATAGCCAGTTTAGAGATAACAGTATCTCTATGCTGCTCGGTTTTCGATTTTTGAACAACCACGCAATTAAACTAAACTATCAAAGATTTTATGCCCATGATGTTGGTATACCAGGGGCTTCTTCTCTTTTTCCTGCTACTGCTATTGTGTCATATCCTAAGGAACAACGAGAACTTTATAGTTTAAACTATGAAATTTCTAACCTTGGTTCTGTTTTGAAAACAATTTCAGCTAAGTATTTTTATCAGTATATTCTCAGAGATGTTCAAAACCTTGTTAATCAAGTATCGATTAAAAAAGCAAGTAATGGGAATTTAATCCAAAAAACGATAGTTGATAAAATTACTCCTGTGGGGAAACATTATGTTAATGGTATTCAACTACTATCAAATTGGACAATAGGAATCAATAATGTAATAATTGGTGTAGATATCTGGCAAAGAAATATGACCAGTGAACGTGAACGTTTTCAAACAATCTTAAAATATGATTCAACTTCTGGAATGCTTACGAGTGTTACAAGCAAAATTACTGGAGAAAAACCCCTACCTGTTTCGGAGTATCGAAACATAGGTGGTTTTTTACAAGATGAAGTTAAACTATTAAATAACAAACTTAAAATAAATCTCGGTGCGAGGGCTGACCAAATAAGGGTATCAAATGCTATTTCTTTGAATCCTTATTACGAGGTTGTCAATGGTGTAAGAAATGATTTTCCAACGGGTCAAAAAATTACTTGGTTACCAAGCCAATCTGATGAAATATCCTGGAGTGCTAATATAGGAGCAATTTATACTATTTTAAAAGATGTAGACTTAGTTTTAAACTTTTCTCGTTCATTTCGTTCTCCTTCCTTAGAGGAAAGGTATCAATATATCGATCTTGGGAGCCTTATCAAAGTGGGAAATCCAGCACTGAATTCAGAGAAAGGGTTGTATGGAGATTTTGGACTCAGAATCTGGAAAAATACTTTTACTTTTAATGGGGATATATTCATTAATTCATTCACTGACCTTGTAGTTGAAAAGTCAGGTATTTATGACTCTCGCCCTGCATTGATAAAAACTAATGTTGGCAAAGCATTACTATACGGCTATGATTTTGAAGCGATGTATAATTTTTATTTAAATTATGTCTTTTACACTTCACTTTCTCTGGTAAGAGGTAGAGATACAGAAAACGAGCTGGATCTGCCACAAATTCCCCCTCTAAATGGAAGATGTGGTATTAGAGGAAGTTTACTTAGCTATGTTAACTTCGATTTGAATGCAGTTTTGTTTAACCGTCAGGATCGAATAGCACCTGGAGAAATAGGTACTCCCGGATATGCTATTTTTAATATTTCTTTAAACAGTAAACAATTTGAATATAAAGTCCTAAAATTGCAGCTCTTTGCTGGGGTTGACAATATTCTCGATAAAGGTTACAGAAATCATCTTTCAACAAATAGAGGATTGGTAACTTTCGAACCTGGTAGAAATTTCTATTTTAGACTTAAAATAGATATTTAAGATTGATTGGATAAAACTTAAAATTATGGGTGATGCTTTGAGATGAAGCACCACCCATTTTATATTAATTGAGATTTTGTTTTCTTATTGGTAAATATACTTTGAAAAGGGTTCCTTCTCCAAAGGTACTCTGTACTTCAATTTTTCCTGCATATGAATCAACAATTCTTTTCACAATTGATAAACCAAGCCCTGTCCCTGATATATTGCGAGTAAACTCATTTTTAACACGGAAAAATTCTTGAAATAGTTTCTCTTTGTCCTCAGGTTTTAACCCAATTCCTGAATCTTCTATCTCTGTAACGATATAATCAGGTTCCTCATAAATTGAAATACGAATTTTCCCATTTTGTTTGTTGTACTTAATGGCGTTACTAATAATATTAGTAAACAACCTGGTAAGTTCATTCTGGTCAGCATAAATATTTGAAATTTTATCTGGATGTTTAAAGGTTAATGATATATTTTTCCCTCTCATTTCTATTTCCATAATTTCCAGTATTGAATTTATAATTTCGATAAGGTTGACATCTATTAATTCTCTTTGTTTAGTCTTAATTTCCATTCTGGAAATGTCCAATAAATCATTTACCATATCGACCAGTGATCTAAGTCTCTTTCCAGAACGAAGCAGGTAATCTTTGCGTTGTGCTTCGGTAAGTTGAATATTTTCATCGATCATTAAATTTATAAACCCGAGAACTGCTGCTAATGGTGCTTTAAGTTCATGAGCAACCATTGATACAAATTGTGACTTAATGAGTTCTATTCTCTTGAGTTCGGTTATATTATTAATAACGACAACCACTCCTGCTAAAGTACCATCAGGATGGGGTACAGGAGAACATGTAACTTCAACATATAACTCACGATTTGGTTTCAGTTCTACTTCAGTTGAATAAGACTTGTCTTCGAAAATCTCAGATTCTATAATACGCTTTATGTTCTCGATTATCTTAGGATGTAAGTGTTCAAGTATTACCTCTCCTATTAAGACGGAATCACAGCCTGTGTATTTCATAGCGGCTGGATTAAGCAAGACAAGTTCTCCATTTTTATTAATTACGAGTACGCCATCAACAATAGAATTTAAAATAGTTTTAAGACGTGATTTTTCATTTACTATCTCGAGCATTCTTTGTTCGCGCTCCCGTCTTAACTCTTCTGCCTCAAGCAACAAGAGTCTTTTCTGGAAACCAATCTCAAGTTGTTTAATCAGTTCTTCGGCAGTAAATGGCTTGGGTATATAACCAGAAGCTCCTAATTTTGTAGCTTCTATTGCGGTTTCGTAACTGGCATATGCTGTAGCTATGTAACAGACGGAGTTTGGTTTGTATTTTTGTATTTCTTTTAGGACTTCTATACCATCCAAATCTGGCATTTTCAGATCAATAATTATCAGGTCGTAGTCCTTTTTCAAAGCCTGTTGAATTCCAGTTCTCCCATTTTCAGCAGTATCAACCTGGTAGCCTTTGGAGGACAGTAACCTTTGGGTTCCTATCCGCAATCCCTTTTCATCGTCTATTATAAGAACGTAAGGTGTGTGCTTTTTCACTATTTGTTGTATTTTTTAAGCCCTTCTTCTAACTTATTAACGAGTTCCTCTATTCTAACAGGTTTATCAAGCCAGCCATCAGCATCAATCCAGTCCTGTTCTTCTGGTGTAGATGTTCCAAATTTCATTCCTGTGATATACGTTGCAGAAGTTAATAGATATACCGGGATGCTGCCGTTAGAATCTTTTTTAATTTTGTGAGCGAGAACAAAACCAGAATCATGCTCTTCCATAATTAAATCAAGGATAGCAGCATCAGGTTTTTCCCGTCTGAACACTTCCATAGCACTTTTCATATTATCAGCAGTAACAACTTCATAACCCTGTGACTCAAGTAACAATTTGTTTTGTTCTAATAGGTCAGTGTCGTCGTCCACTAATAAAATTTTTTTCTTTCGTTCTTCCATATTTTATAATTTACTGAAATGTATTGAGTTTTATTGGTAGTTTTACAATGCATTGCGTCCCTTTACCAATTTCACTGGTGAATTCAATCGACCCCCTATGCATTTTAATTATTCCGTAAGATATAGGTAATCCTAAACCAGTTCCTTTTCCTATTTTTTTTGTGGTAAAGAATGGCGTGAAGAGTTTACTGAAGTTTTCTTTTGGGATGCCAATCCCTGTGTCAGCGATAACAACTATAAGATTATCTTTTGTTTTACTTATTGTTACTGAAACCTCCTTTGTATCGGTGTCTTCAACAGCTTCAGCCGCATTTGTGATAATATTCAAAAACACCTGTTTTAATTGTTCTTCATCACCGTCTATGATTGTTTTATCTGTTTCGGTTGTTATTGAAAATTTTACTTTAGAGTTTTCAGGTTTAACAGAAAGTGTTCTTATTACGTTGGTTATAACGTTATAAATATTAACTTTAGAAATAGCTAATTTACTTTGCCTTGCAAAATTCAACAAGTTGGAAACTATGTTTCTACATCTTTTTGTTTCTTCTGCAATTAATTCAAGATCTTCAAGAGTCTGTTCATCTTTTATTCTCTCCCCAATTTGCTGTTTTAGTAAGTCAGTAAAGATTAAAATTGAACCTAATGGATTATTCAATTCATGAGCAACTCCTGCTGCTAACTGACCTATTGAAGCAAGTTTTTCAGCTGATTGAAGCTGCTCTTGTGTCTCCTGTAGCTCTTTATATGCGCGTTCAAGTTTATCTATCAAATAAGGTAAACACATATCATTCTCAGCTAAACCTTTAGCAATTGCAATTGCATAATCTCTGCACGTTCTGTAACCGCATGATCCACAGTTTAGTTCGTCCTGTTCAGAAAATTTGTTTGTTTGAGCGAGGATTTTACGAATTTTTTCTTCAGAAGGAGTTTCAATTCTCTTATCCTTATATGAAAACTGTCTGGTTAAATCAATATCTCGCGAGTTATAAATATTACTTTTCCAAACTTGTTTATCAAGTTGTTTGTTTTTTTCTTTAATATAATCAATAACTTTTTCTCTTCTTGAATAGAAATTCAAATCACTATCAATACCTGGACCAGAAATACAGCCTTCACAAAAAAGAATATCAATGAATTTTGCATTAATTACACCTTGTGCAAGTTCGTTAAGAAGCGACTCAATTTTCTGTTTCCCTTCTACAACGAGAATTCTTTTTTCTAAGAGATCTCCTGAAATATCTGCTGATTTTAGTAGCCCCCCTGACAGAGGAAAGGATTTCCCCATATAGGAATGAGGCGGGTCAAAATCAGAAATAAGTTGTTCATTGATGTTAATACTGTTTTCTGCAAACAGATCTTTCAGTTCTTCAAATGTCAAGACTGCATTTATTGTATTATCAACCTCTTCATCTTGATACTCAAACTTCTTAGCAATACAGGGACCAGCAAATACAATCTTTATATTGCTACCAAGTAAATTTCTAAGATATCTTCCCAATGCAATCATTGGTGATACCACTTTTGCAAGTCTGGGGACAAGTTCTTGAAAATACTTCTCAATGTAGTTATAAATAGCTGGGCAAGCAGAACTAATGATAACTTTATCTTCTTCGTTCTCTACCATTTCAAGATAATGGGGGCTTATTAAATCTGCTCCAAAAGCGGTTTCGCAAACGTAATCAAAGCCCAATTTTCGAATTGCAGAAGGAACCTTAGAATAACAGTCTGGAAAAGAAGCAGGAAAGGATGGAGCTACAATCATTACCTTCTTTACATCTGTTTTAAGAATTTCTCTAACCTTTTCAATATCACTTTGTATTTTCTTGGCATGTTGAGAACATACAGTGACACAATGTCCACAAGCTATACATCTATCGGTCATAACAACTGCCTGTCCCCCTTCAACCTTAATAGCAATAGCAGGACATTCTCTTACACAAGAATAACACCGTTTACATAATGAAGGTATGGTTTCAACAATTCCTTTTAACACAGCTCTTATAACCCTGCCTTTCTGGGTTTGTATGTAGTATGTAATAATTTATGTGCAAGATGGCCATTAGGCTCGCCAAGAAATTCCTTATACAAAGTTTTTACAGATTGATTCTCGTGTGACTTTCGGTAAAACATCTTCTCGTCTATTTCGTAAAGAGCCTTCATTCGCTTGGTTAATTTTTCCGGCTTGCTGTGAATAGGTTGACCACCACCATTTATACAACCTCCAGGACAAGCCATAACTTCTACAAAGTGATAGGGACAGGTTCCATTTTCAACTTGCTGCAGAATAGAGTAAGCATTTCCTATTCCATTTACAACTGCACAATTTAAATTAATACCATCTACCTTAATTGTAATCTCTTTAATTCCGGCAGGACCCCTTACATCAGAAAAAGTAACATCAGTTAATTCTTTACCCGTCAACTTCCAGTAAGCTGTTCTCAAGGCTGCCTCCATAACTCCACCGGAAGTGCCAAATATAGCAGCAGCTCCAGTTGATTCACCGAGAGGGTTATCGAAAGTACCAGCTGGTAATTCAGCAAAATTAATGCCTGCCATATTGAAAAATCTAACCAGTTCTCTTGTTGTTAGAACTGCATCTACATCAGGAAGAAATTCTTCTTTAAGTTCTGGTCTATGAGCTTCAAATTTCTTTACTGTGCAAGGCATTATGGAAACAACAAAAATATCTTTTGCCGCTATTCCTAACTTTCTTGAAAGATATGTTTTAAGTATAGCCCCTTCCATTTCATGAGGAGACTTACATGTTGACAAATGTTGTAGTAGATTTGGTTTGTTGTGTTCCATATATTTTATCCATCCAGGACAACAACTGGTAAACATTGGTAAAGGTTTGTTCCCTTTCATTCTGTTAATTAGTTCAGTAGTTTCCTCTATTATAGTCAGGTCAGCTCCAAAATTAGTATCAAAGACTTTTTTGAATCCTAATCTTCTCAATCCGCTAATTATTTGGCCAGTTACATCAGTTCCTATTGGCATATTATACTCTTCCCCCAAAGAAGCTCTTACAGCTGGAGCAAGTTGAACCACTGTGAATTTAGATCTGTCGTTTAGAGCGTTTTCAACTTCTTTCAGGGCGCTCCGTTCACGTAGGGCTGCTGTTGGGCAAACGAGTATACATTGTCCACACAATATACAATCACTAATGTTTATACCTTTATTATAAGGAGTTGAAACAATTATACTGAAACCACGTTTTGTAAAATCTATAGCTCCAATTTTTTGGATTTCATTACATACTCTTACACACCTACCACACAAAATACATTTTGCAGGATCTCGTTCGATTGAAGGACTGGATATATCTATAGCATGTTCTTTCTTTTCTCCAACATAGCGATGCTCTCTCACCCCATATAAAGCTGCTAAACTCTGTAGCTCACAGTTCCCATTTCTAACACAAATCAAGCAATCTTGAGGATGATTTTCAATCAATAATTCCACAATTGTTTTTCTGGCTCTTCTGACTCTTGGGGAATTTGTTTCTACTACCATTCCGTCAACAACTGGAAATGCGCAGGCTGGAATTAGACCCCGTTGTCCCTCAACCTCTACAGAGCAAATTCTACAAGCACCGGTGGGAAATAAATCTTTCATATGACACAATGTTGGTATTTCAATCCCAGCAGATTTTGCAGCATCAAGAATGGTCATTCCGTTTTCTGCTTTAACTTTAATCTTATTAATTGTAAGTTCTATCATAAAAGGTCGTTTTTGTTCTCTTTAATTAAGAAATAGTTATTGCCTCAAACTTGCAAGAATCTACACACATCCCACATCTTATACATTTGTCTTGTACAATATAATGAGCTTGTCTTTTTTCTCCTACTATTGCTTCTACAGGACATTTTCTTGCACATATACCACACCCCTCACAGATATCATTATCAATAGTGAAAGTTAGAAGTTCTTTACAAACTTTTGCTTTACATTTTCTATCATAGAGGTGTTCCTCGTATTCGTCACGGAAATACTTTAAGCCTGATAATACAGGATTGGGGGCTGACTGTCCAAGTCCACATAAAGAAGTATCCTTAATTACATTTGCAAGTCTTTGTAAATGTATTATTCCTTTAAATCTTTGTAACTGTTCAATTTTATTCTTTGAACTTTTGTAACTCACCGGAATTCTCTCGATTATTTCCAGCATTCTTTTAGTTCCTTCTCTGCAAGGTACGCATTTACCACAGGATTCATTCTGAATAAATGTCAGGAAGTATTTTGCTACATCTACCATACAGGTTGCCTCATCCATTACCACAAAACCACCAGAACCCATCATTGCTCCTGCTGATTTAAGAGATTCATAATCAACTATTGTATCCATCACAGATTCAGGAAGACATCCACCGGAAGGACCTCCTATTTGAACAGCCTTAAAAGCTTTCCCATCTGGTATTCCTCCGCCTATATCAAATACCATTTTCTTTAATGTTATTCCCATTGGAACTTCTACCAAGCCAGTATTTTTGACTTTTCCACTTAAAGCAAAAACTTTAGTGCCCTTACTATTATCAGTACCTATTGAAGCAAACCAGTCACTTCCTCTAACGAATATCTGTGGTACATTAGCAAATGTCTCAACATTGTTAATTACGGTTGGTTTTCCCCACAATCCAGCAACGGCAGGATAAGGAGGTCTGGGGCGTGGCATCCCTCTTTTGCCTTCAATTGATGCTATTAGTGCTGTTTCTTCTCCACAAACAAAAGCACCAGCCCCTTTTTTGATTTTTATCTGAAAATTAAACCCGCTATTTAATATGTTATTTCCCAGTAATCCATATCTGGAGCACTCAACAATAGTATTTTCGAGTCTTTCAATTGCAAGAGGGTATTCTGCACGACAATAAATATATCCTTGAGAAGCTCCTATTGCGTATCCGCCAATAATCATACCTTCAATTACTTTATATGGGTCACTTTCCAGTACTGATCTATCCATAAATGCTCCCGGGTCACCTTCATCTGCATTACAAATAATATATTTTTGTTTGGATTTTTGTTTAAGTGCAAATTCCCATTTTTTCCCAGTGGGAAAGCCCCCTCCACCTCGTCCTCTCAAGCCACTTCTAATTAAATCCTGAACTACTTCTTCAGGGGTATAGTGTATTAAGACTCTATCGAGAGCTTTGAATCCGCCATAGGCTATATATGAATCAATCGAAGTAGGATCTATAACTCCGCAATTCTCAAGTACCACTTTACATTGTTCTTTAAAAAATGGGATTTGGTTTATGTTTGGTACCCCATCAAATGACCGTCCATAAGTACCAAGAAGATTTTCCTTATAAATACTTTTTTCTATAAGTACCTTACGCAACAATTTAGGTACCTCTTTAGGAGTTACTTCACAATATGAGACTCTATCCTGGCCTGGTAATTTAATATCCACAATAGGTTCTTTTGCACAATATCCTATACATCCAGTAGTAATAATAATAGCCTCGATGTTAAGTTTTGATAATTCCGCTCTAATTGCATCCTCTGTTTTTTGTGCACCTGCAGCAAGTCCACAGGTCCCTTTCCCTATGATAATTATTGGGCGAGAGTGTGAACGAAATGTAAGTTCGTCATTCAAGGCTTTAAATTTTTGAGTACATTCTTCACTCTTATGACATAATGGTCCCTCTGTACAGCATCTAATAAATTCATTGCAAGGATTTTCAATACTATGCCAGCATTCATTACAACAATGTTCAAAAAATGATTTCATAATCTAATGTTTAAATTATTTGGTCCTGGAAGAATATTTTTTTAAAATTGAAGGAATGTCTTTAACCGTAACCCTTCCATAGTAATCATCATTTACTGTTATTACAGGGGCTATACTACACGCTCCAATACAGGCAACTGTTTCAAGTGTGAACTTTTTGTCTCTTGTAGTTTGACCTGCTTTAATTTGAAGAGTGGTTTCTAAATTGAATAATATATTAGCAGAGTTACTTACATGACAAGCTGTGCCTCTGCAAACTCTTATAATATTCTCTCCAAGAGGGGTTAGCCTGAACTGATTATAGAAAGTGGCTATACCGTATACTCTACTTAATGACAAGCCTACAAAATCTGCAACTTCCTGTAACACCATTTCAGGAAGATATCCATAAAGGTTCTGGACATCTTGAAGAATAGCAATAACATTACTTTTATCTCCCTTTGGGTACTTTTGAAAAATTTCTTTATGCATTGTAAAATATTTTATTTAACTGTATTACTCAGGCTGTGACAAATTTACCAGTTTTGAAGTAACTCCATTAATTAAGGAAACTTTTCGAGCAAGTTCGTTTTTTTGTTCATCTGTTCCATAAAGCTCAAGAATAACTAAGCCCTCATCAGAGCAATTTTCGAGAATGCCGTCGTGAATTCCTAATCTTGTTTTAATTAAGCACCCCCAAGCTGTGAGCAATTTTTGAACTTCTACAGCAGCTTCTTTTCTCTTTCCAATAAGGATGAGTAAAATTGTTTTGTCCATTTTTTGGTTCTCCTTTTGTAAGTTTTATTAAAAACTTTCTTTATTACAAACTTACTGGGAATGGTAGGTAGATACAATGTAAATTGTACGGTATGAAAAGGGGATTATTTTTGGAATAGATTTGAAATCCCAAAATCCGTAAATTTACAAATCAAAAATTAATCTTATCGGAGGAACATATGGCACTAATCGCAGTTATTGATGACGACCCTGATATTTGTGAAGCAAGCACATTGGTACTAAGTTCCAGGGGACATAAAGTCATCACCGCAAGCAACCCTAAAGATGGGTATGAAATGGTAGTTAATCAAAAACCTGATCTTATTATTCTTGATGTAATGATGGAAGAACCAGACGACGGGTTTTTTTTAGCTCAGAGATTCCGCAAGGAAAATATTAACATCCCAATCCTTATGTACACTTCAGTTTCAAAAACGGTGGGAATGGATTATGCAGCAGGTGATATGGTACCTGTTGATGATTTTGTTGAGAAACCTATTACCCCCGAACTACTTATCCAAAAAGTTGAAACGTTATTAAAAAAATAATCTTAGATGTTATGTTAGTTACCGAAAAAAATTCATTAACTGAAGAAATTGAAGAGCTGGTTAAGACTTATGGCTCAGAAAGATCTTCTTTGTTACCTATTTTACAAGCTGTTCAAAAAAAACATAACTACATTCCGGATTTTGCTCAACAAGAAATTGCCAGGCTATTGAATATTCATCCGGTAGAAGTTTTTAGCGTTATTACATTTTACTCGTTTTTGCATAGTGAACCAAAGGGGAAAAATATTGTTAGAGTTTGCAAGACCATCGTATGTGATATGGCGGGGAAAGAAAATGTTATTGAAGCCATTAAAAGAGAACTTGGCATCAATATTGGTGAAACCACAAAAGATAAAAAAATAACGCTTGAATATACTAATTGTCTTGGAATGTGTGATCAAGGTCCCGCGATGATGGTTAATGATAGAGTTTATACCAAACTGACCCCTGAGTCTGCAGTCGAAATATTGAAAGAAATTAAGTAACTTTTTAGCATAACATAAAACCATAACTCAAATGAAAAGGTTTACCATTTTCAGTGTGGTGTTTTTCCTTTTTTTGTGTTCTTTTGTATATAGTAAGGAAAATCCCAAAGGAATTTCGCTTGTCAAAATGGGCAATGGTTACATTGTTGATTTTACATTACCCAGATATCAGATTTTGACGACGCGAGCAAACAATGAAGATTTTCGATATTTTGATGTTGAGGAATATGGTTTGACGTCGGAGGTGGGCTTACCTCAGTTACCACAGCTGTCATTCTATCTATTTATTTCTCAAAATGAAGGGGTCCCGGTAATTTCTGATGTACAACAACAGAAAGAGTTGTTGCGGCTCGATGGCAGAATCTATCCATTCCAAATGCCATGGGAAAAAACCAGGAGCCTTGATGATAGACCTTTTGTTATCAATGAAGGATATTATCGTTCGCGTGGTAATTTTGACGGTCCTTTTGTAAAAATTTCAGAACCTTTCATAATGGGGGGAGCAAAAGGAGTTATGATAACGATTTTTCCCTTTGCATATAATCCTTCTACTGGAGAGGTTAACATTACTTACAAAGGTTCCTTTAAAATTAATCTAAATTTTGAGCCTTCACTTTCATTTTTACCTATGCCCACTATGGATAGGTTTTTTGATGAAATCTTTGTTAATTACAATGCAGGTAAATCAACTGGTACGGGAAGAATGTTGATAATTACTGCTCCTGACTATGAAAGTGGTTTAACTCCTTTTGTTACTCATAAAACAAATATGGGGTTAGTTGTATCGGTTGTTAATACGAATGTTACGGGAACTTCCAATACAGCAATCAAAAATTATATTCAAACTCAGTACAATAATATTAATACAAGACCAGAGTTTATTGTTTTAGTGGGAGATGTTGACAAAATCCCAGATTGGATAGGAATCGGTGATGGGACTCCACATACGGATTGGAATTATGCATTACTTGAAGGGAATGATCAATATGTCGATGCGTTTTTAGGTAGATTTCCTGTTCAGAATCTTACCCAGCTTGCTAATATGATTAATAAAACAATATATACCGAAACTAATATAAATAGTTTCTGGAAGAAAAATGTGTTTATGGCTTCAACGGATAACCACTTGATTTCGGAAGGGACACATAATTTCGTTATTGATAACTACTTTATTCCAAATGGATATTCAGTCAATACAAAATTATATTCTTACTATGGAGCCACTACACAACAGGTTAAACAGTCAATTGATTCTGGTAAAATATATGCAATTTATTCAGGACACGGCTCAGAAACGTCGTGGGCTGATGGTCCTCCATTTTCACAGTCGGATGTGAATTCATTGAATAATACTATGTATCCATTTGTATATTCTTTTGCATGTTTGACAGGCTCATTCCACCTTAGTTATGAATGTTTTGCTGAAACCTGGGTTCGAAGCTCGAAGGCTGCAACAGTATTTTGGGGTTCTTCTGTAACATCATATTGGGCTGAAGATGATACACTCGAACGAAAGATTATTAAGGCATTATTCGATGATGGGCTAAAACAGAGTTCACCAATGTTTGTTAAGGGGAAAGTATATCTTGTAGCTTCATTTGGTGGTTTTAGTAGCACAATGCAAAGGTATGTAGAAATGTATAATTTGATGGGAGATCCTTCAGTATATCAGGACTCATATGGGCCAATGATTTCACATACACCTTTACCGAATACCGAAAACCTTAACGGTCCCTACATTGTAAACTGCATGGTAACACCAGCAGGAGGTTTTTCAATTGTTTCGACAAAACTATTCTGGACCCGTACTAATACATTTGATAGTCTTAATATGACTAATACTTCCGGTAATAATTGGGTTGGAAACATTCCGGGTAATGGAATGCCTGCTGTATATAAATATTATATAAGGACTATTGACGCAGGAAACAGAACAACTTATCTTCCAGGAGGAGCTCCAACAAATTACTTCAGTTTTGTAGCTGCTACAGATACTATAAGACCTGTTATTACTCATACTCCTCTGCCAAATTGTCCAAAGTTAGGATGGCCAGCAACTGTAACAGCTGTTGTTACTGATAATATAGGAGTTGATTCTGTTTGGGTGAAATGGTACAAAAATAACCCTTCAACAGGAATAAAGCAATTCAGACTTAATAACATCAATGCTTCTAATTACTCTGCCCAGTTTAATTCTACACAGGCTGAAGTAAATTATAACGATTCGATATTTTATCGTATTTATGCAAGGGATGTTTCATCTCTGCACAATATGGACTCAACAGGTTTATATCAGTTTAAAATAGTTGCTCAAACAACTGCAATTGTAGGTACGGGGACATCTTCATCTAACTATCCTTATACTACATACTGGATGGATGGGAGAACCGATATGTTGTATCTTGCTTCTGAAATCTTAGCTGCAAATGGGACAGCAGGAAATATCATTCGAATAGGCTTTAATGTCATCAGTAATAGTTCACAGGTAATGAACGGCTTTAAGATAAAGATGCTTCATACTACCGATACTACACTTACGGGCTTTTCAAATTCTGTTCCCTGGACAATTGTCTATGATGGAACATATTCCGTCCCTGGAACTGGCTGGCAGTATATCAATTTACAAACTCCGTTCTATTGGAATGGAAATGATAATCTGTTAATAGAAATTTGTTACAACAATTCAAGTTATACAACATATTCTCCTGTCTATGCAACTGCAATTGCGGGGAGAACCTGGGGACAGTATTCAGATCTCTCCACTGGTGATGGTTGTGTAAATCTGACTGGAGGGGCTCAGCAATCAGTCAGACCTAATATCAGTTTGACAATTAATACTGTAACGGGTATTTCTTCCAATAGTTCGCAATTACCGGAACGCTACCGATTGGCTCAAAACTATCCTAATCCCTTTAATCCTATAACAAAAATTAGTTTTGATTTGCCAAAACAAGGTTTTGTAAATCTTAAGGTATATGATATTCTTGGTAGAGAGGTTAGAACTTTAGTGAATGAAAATAAATTTGCTGGTTCATACATTATTGAATTTAATGGAAGTGATCTTCCAAGTGGGGTATATTTTTATCGTTTGGATGTCAATGGCTATAGGGAAATTCGTAAAATGATACTTGTTAAATAGTTTAATATAATAAAAAAATAAAAAGGTTGGCTCTTTCGTAAAAGCCAACCTTTTTTATTTATGATTGGAAATATTAATTAAGAACGTCCATTTTTTCTGAGAAGCATTAGAACTGACACTTGTTGTAAAATCAAGGGCGAAAGCTGAAGATAATAGAGCAACTTTACCAGGAGATTGAAAAAAAACAGAATTATTCAAGGAAATTAATTTCTCATAGAAGATTAAATTTATATAGAGTATCTTTTTAAGAAATAAAATCAGAACATTATGAAACGAACAAAAAAAGATTATCTCAAAGAAACAATCAAACATATAGATATTAAATCCTTCAACTCAATTCCTCTTGTTGAGTCATACAAGGATATGGCGTTTCAGGCAAGAAATTTATACAGGGCTGCAAGGTATTATGATATGATGCTCTCAGATGAGAAATGTTCTATTATCCTCTGTCTTGCTGGATCACTGTTTTCAGCAGGATTGAAGCAGGTAGTTGTGGATATGGTGCGTCATAATATGGTTGATGTTATAGTTTCTACTGGTGCGATAATAGTTGACCAGGATTTTTTTGAGGGTTTGGGATTCAAGCATTATATCGGAACACAGTTTGTGGATGATAATGAATTAAGGGAACTTATGATAGATCGTATATATGATACATATATTGATGAAGAAGAACTTAGAATATGTGATGAAACTGTAGCAAAGATTTGTAATGACCTGCCTAAAAAACCATATTCATCAAGAGAATTCATTTATGAAATGGGGAAATACCTGGAAAAAAATGCAAAAAACAAAGAATCAGTTGTCCTTGCTGCTTATGAAAACAATGTTCCGATTTTTGTTCCCGCATTTTCAGATTGTTCAGCGGGGTTTGGTTTGGTTCATCATCAATGGCATAATCCTGATAATTATGTTACAATAGATTCAGCAAGAGATTTTTTGGAGCTTACTAAAATAAAACTTGAGGCTTTTGATACTGGCTTGTTTATGGTTGGTGGTGGAGTCCCTAAGAATTTTACTCAGGATGTTGTTGTAGCTTGTGATGTGTTAGGTAAAGAGGTGCCTATGCATAAATATGCAATACAAATTACTGTAGCAGATGAGCGCGATGGGGCACTTTCAGGGTCAACTTTAAAAGAGGCAAGTTCATGGGGTAAGGTAGATATGACCTATGAACAAATGGTATTTTCTGAAGCAACTATTGCTATGCCTTTAATAGTTTCTTATGCCTATCATAAAGGCAGCTGGAAGGGTAGGAGAAAAAGAGAGTTTGTAAAAATGTTCTTATAATTCCAAAACCTGAATAAATTTTGTTGAATGGATGTTAGTAGTCTTTATGTTATTGGGGTAAATATATTTTTGATATAAATAGGGTTACAACCTTTGGCAAAGATTAAAAGCTATAGATCATCTTTAAGATTTCATTTTATTTTTGCTTAGTTATAGACTGTGGTGCTTTATCGAGGTTTTGTTAATGGGGAAACATAACTTAGCTAAATGTCTGAATACTCTTTGAACTAATTTAGAACTATGAATTTAATTTGGATTTAATTTATATATATTTTAATTTATATTTTATAAAATCAATCATTTACAATGAAATTTATTATTTCAGTTGAGCAGCTTCTTAATAGTCTTCTAAAATTAAATCTTGTTGTCCCCGGCAGATCTGTTCTGCCAATTTTAAGTAATATTTACGTGCGGTTAGAAGGGAATACTTTATATATGTTGACATCTGATCTTGAAACATTTATTAGCACTGAAATTGAAGTTGACGGAGAAAGAAATGGAAGTATAACAGTTACTGCAAAGAAATTTGTTGATTTGGTAAGATTGCTAACCGACAAATATGATAGCATCAGTATTGATGTTGCTTTTAGTAGAGATGTATATAATATCCTGGAAGAAAACTTAAATTTTGCTGAATATTTTGGGAAAAACATTAGTTATGATTTTAACAAAGGCAGACTTGTTTTAAAGGGAATTATAACTGACCAAGAAAAAGAGGAGATTCTGCATAAGTTGGATGATTATGGTCAAACCCTTGGACAAGAAGGCGCTGTTCAAATGAAAGAAAACCTCAATCTCCTGATAGAGACTCTTTCGCAGCTTTTTGAATTAAATCAAGAGGTTATAAGTAAATCAGGTAGTAAGAGAAAGCTTACTTTTGAAGCAGATGAAAAAAATCACATAACAATAACTTCTAAATATGGAAAATATAGTATTTTTGGTGAATCCGGAGAAGATTTTCCAATGCCAGAAGAAATTCAAGACGGTAATACATTGAAAATAGAAGGGTCTAAGCTAAGAGCGTATTTGATGAAAATTAGACACAGTACCAAAATGGATGAAGTTAGAAGAAATATGTCAGGAATTTATTTTGATATCAAAAATGATGAGCTAATTTTGGTTGCTACGGATGGCTATAGATTAAGCATTATACATACTAATAAATATGAACAAGAAATTAAACGTGAAGACAGCTTTATTGTTCCTTTAAAAACTGCCAATCTAATTATGAAGTTATGTTCTTCAGATGATGTGAAAATCCATTATGATCAAAAGCTTATAGCCATTAATTTTGGGGATGTTAAACTATTTTCAAAATTAATTGATGATTCATATCCTAATTATGAAACGGTATTACCAAAAGATAATGATAAAATACTAAAAATAAGGAAGAAAGAACTTGTTGACTCATTACGTAGGGTCTCAATTTTTACTGATTCTATTACAAGGAAAGCAAAGATGCAAATTACTAATGATACCTTAACATTATCAGCTGATAATCCGGAAGTTGGGGAAGAAGGTGTTGAAATTTTGAATTGCGAGTTTCGCCTTAATAGTGGAGAAGAATTTGATTTTACTAAAAATCCTTATGTAATTGCTTTTAACGTCGGGTATTTGTTAGACTGTCTTGAGGTAATAGATAGTGATGATGTTATTTTTTCCTTTAGTGCTCCGCTGAAGGCATCAACCGTGGAGCCTTCAGTTCAAGCAGATAATGAATCATTTTTAGAGCTAATAATGCCAATAAGAGCTTAGTTAAAGACAGGTTGAAGTAGGTGATATTGAGTGAATTACATTTGAAGAATTTTCGAAATTATGAAGAAGAAACTGTTAAGTTTGGAGAGAGGGTGAATTATATTTATGGAAACAATGGTCATGGCAAGACAAATTTGCTTGAAGCAATTTCATTTTTGAGCCAGGGAAAAAGTTTTGTAGGGTCAAACGAAACAGATGCCCTAAAAATAGGTGAAAGTGAATTCTGGATAAATGGTGTTTTTTTGAATGAGACAAAGGCTTCAGTTTCAGTCTCCTTGAATTATAATTCCTTATCAAAAGGCAAAGCATTTTTTATAAACAAAGAAAAAGTTTCAAATTTTTTTTCAAACTTTTTGGGTAAATTTCCTATTGTGTTTTTTAATCCTCACAGTTTTAACATTACATACGGAAGCCCGGGAGAACGAAGAAAATTTTTTGATATGTTGATTTCACAGGTTAGTAAGATATACCTCGAACAACTGAGAAATCTTGCAAAACTTTTAAAATTAAAATCAACACTTTTGCGAGATAGATTTAATTACAGAACCAGTGAATTCGAAATGTTACTTAGTAGTTATAATGAAACTCTGATATCATATTCAGTTGAGATTATTCTAAAACGTATTGAAGTCCTCAGGGAGTTTAAGACTCCTTTTGAACTTAATTTTCACGCATTGACCGGGGGCAATCAGAAGGCTGATATACACTATTATTCTAACATCTTCAGAACCAGTGACCTGGATATTCTGGAATCAACTACTAATTTGCAGAGTGTGCGGCAACTTATAGCAAAACAACTGTCAGAAACTTTATATGCAAAAAAAGATGAAGAAATTAAAAGAGCACTATCGCTTGTTGGACCACATCGCGATGATTATACATTTAGGATTATAAAAGATGAACTGCCCAATGGTTATGATTTGAAAAACTATGCTTCTCAAGGGGAACACAGAACCTTTATAATAGCTCTTAAGTTAACAGAAAATGACTATCTAAAACAAAAACTTGAAAACAATGTAATTTTACTTTTTGATGATATATTATCTGAGCTTGATATTACGAGAATAGAGCAATTGATTAAACATCTCGATAGCTTTGACCAGGTGTTTCTTACGACAACTGATAAACATTATCTTGAGCTTTTATATGAGTATTGTAAGAGAGAAGAAATAAAAACATTTTTTGTAGAGGAGGGCAAAGTTTATGAAGAGAATTAATACAAAACTACGAATGAATAGAATTATTTGCTTAAAAGAAGAGATGGACATATTTATGGATTCACTTGGTGTTGATGCACAAATTCAGAAATACCGAATCAGAGAGTTCTGGAACCAGATTGTGGGAGATTTGATAAGTCAGTATGCAATTCCCTATGAACTGAAAAAGGATAAATTATGTATCAGTGTGCAGGATTCGGTTTGGCGATATGAACTGAGTCTTCAAAAGGAAGAAATTTTAAAAAACTTAAATAAATTACTTAGAACAAATAAAATTAATAAATATATAAAGGATATAATTTTTGTATAAATATAGAAAAATATAACTATGGCAAAAAACAATCATAATAATAATTCCGTTAAATATGACGAAAGTGATATTCAGGTTCTGAAGGGGTTGGAACACGTAAGACGGCGTCCGGCAATGTATATTGGAGATGTGTCCTCAAGAGGATTACACCATCTTGCTTATGAGGTAATTGATAATGCTATTGACGAAGCACTTGCAGGGTTTTGTACTAAAATAGTTGTGACTATTAACAAAGATAGTTCACTCACAGTAGAAGATAATGGGAGAGGAATTCCAACGGGGCTCCATCCCACGGAAAAGAAATCCGCTCTTGAAGTTGTTATGACTCAGCTCAATGCAGGCGGTAAGTTTGATAGAAACACCTACAAAGTATCTGGGGGACTCCATGGCGTCGGTGTATCAGTAGTCAATGCCTTAAGTGAATGGCTTGAAGTTGAAGTATATAGAGAGGGAAAAATATATTATCAAAAATACTTAAGGGGTGAACCACAAAAACCTGTCAAAGAAATTGGTAAGGTAAAAAGTAAAACCGGCACAAGGGTTACTTTTCTCCCTGACAAGCTTATTTTTAAGAATATTAATTTTAAGTTTGAAACGCTTGAAGACAGATTGAGGGAGTTAGCATATCTTAATAAAGACTTAACCATTATTATTGCTGATGAGAGGTCTGATAGGAAGAGTGAATTTAAATTTAAAGGAGGGTTGGTTGATTTTGTACGATATCTGGATGAAAACGAAAAATCAATCTCAGGAAAACCTATATATATTCAGGGCGAAAAAGATAATATACAGGTAGAAATTGCATTTCAGTATAATGAGTCATATAACGATAACATATATACTTTTGTTAATAATATTAATACACATGAAGGGGGAACTCATTTAGAGGGGTTTAAGGCTGCCCTGACCAGAACCCTTAATAACTATGGTATCAAAAACAATATTATTAAAAATGATAAAATAACACTCACAGGAGATGATTTTAGGGAAGGATTGACCTGTGTCCTGAGTGTAAAAATTCCAGAACCTCAATTTGAAGGGCAAACCAAAACTAAACTGGGCAATAGTGAAGTAAAGGGTATAGTACAATCAATTACAAGTGAACAGTTGAATATTTTTCTTGAAGAAAATCCAACTATTGCTAAACGTATTATAGAAAAATGTTTGCGGGCTGCAGAAGCCAGAGAAGCAGCGCGTAAAGCACGTGAAATGGCAAGAAAAAAGACAGGACTCGAAATTAATGGATTGCCCGGCAAATTAGCTGATTGTTCAATTTCTGATCCATCACAATGTGAGTTATATCTTGTTGAAGGTGATTCTGCAGGAGGTTCAGCAAAACAGGGTAGGGATAGAAGATTTCAAGCAATTCTTCCTCTCAAAGGTAAAATTCTTAATGTTGAAAAAGCTCGGATAAATAAAATTCTTGAAAATGAAGAAATTAGAGCAATTATAACTGCTATTGGTGCAGGTCTGGGAAATTCGGAAGAATTTGATGAATCAAAAATTCGTTATAACAAAATTATTCTAATGTGTGATGCTGATGTTGATGGTTCACATATTAGAACTTTACTACTGACTTTCTTTTATCGGCATATGAAAGAGATTATAGATACTGGTCGTTTATATATTGCCCAGCCCCCTCTATACAAGATAAAAAAGGGTAAAAATGAATATTATGCCTACGATGATGCTGAACGTGATGAAATATTAAAATCATTAAAAGTTGATAGAAAAAACATTGTACACGAAGGTGAAACCGCTTCTGAAGCTGGTGAAAGCAAAGTCGTAATTTCAAGATTTAAAGGTTTGGGGGAGATGAACCCTGAACAACTTTGGGCAACTACCATGAATCCTGAAACCAGAACAATCCTGCAGGTTACCAATGAAAATGCTTCGGCAGCGGATAAAATATTTAGAATTTTAATGGGAGAGGAAGTTGAGCCTCGTCGTGAATTTATTGAGAAGAATGCTAAGTATGCTAATATCGATGTATAGGTATATATTACCCATTCTTATTATTATTTATTTTTTATTTCCACTGAATGGTGTCTTGCCTCAGGAAAGAATCTCATTTGAAAAGCAAAACAAAAACCGCTACTTTACCTCCTTTAGCTTTGGGATGGGAGCTAATTATGGAGACAATAAATCCCTGAGAGAGTTTATTGAATACGAAATCCCTAATTATAATTTATTGCCACCTTCCGACAGATTATCTAATTTTGGTAGTGGTATTGAGTTTTTTGTTATGCTTGAAAGACAATTTACACGAAGATTTTCTCTGAGGGGTGAATATACTTATTTTATCAAAAGTGTCAATTTACCACAATTTCCGAATTATGATTACACTTACAATAACCATATTCCAATGATTGGTATTAATTATATAATTCCCCTGGAATATGTCTATTTCAAAATCACTGGAGGAGTTGGATATTGTCTGACTTCATTTACTATGACCGAATATGGATTAAAGCGAGATTATCACTCCACAGGAATAAATTCGAAAGTTGAGGGGGTAATAAATATTCAGATCTCTAATTCATTTGCAGGTTATCTTGGACTTTACGCTACTGAAAGTTTTTTAGGTAATTTAAAAGATAATGATGGGAATTTTTTAAAGTCTAATGTTACTTTTAATAATGTAAATCTCAGCAGTTTTACTGTGGGATTACGACTTGGAATTGAATTTTATTTTTTCTAAACAATGGAGATACTTCAAGCAGTTATTTACGGACTAATTCAGGGGCTAACGGAATTTATCCCAATTAGCAGTACGGCACATATTAGAGTTATACCTGCCTTATTAGGCTGGAAAGACCCTGGGGCTGCTTATACAGCAGTTATTCAAATAGGAACTTTAATTGCAACTCTAATTTACTTTCGTAGTGATATAAGCCATATGATTAGTAGTGTGATTAGTTCAGTCCAAAGGAAAAACTTTAATGACTACTATACACGATTAAGTATAATGATAATCATTGGAACAATTCCTATATCAGTTTTTGGGCTACTGCTTAAAAGATTTATAGAAGGCGAAGCACGTGGACTCTATATTGTTGCCTCTTCTCTTATTGTTTTGGCTGTTATTTTGTATATTGCCGAAAAGGTTTCTGTAAAGCAAAAAGAGATTACAGATATATCATATAAAGATGGTCTCTTAATTGGACTTGCGCAGGTGCTCGCTCTTATTCCAGGTAGTTCAAGAAGTGGAGTGACTATAACAGCAGGACTTTTCTGTGGGCTCAAAAGAGATGTGACAGCGAGGTTCTCATTCCTCTTAAGTATTCCAGCAGTATTATTGAGTGGGCTATTTGAACTTTATAGTGAACGAGAAGCACTTTTGAAGGCAAATGCTTTTAGCTTGATTATAGCAACCCTTGTGTCAGCGGTGGTAGGGTATATGGCAATTGCCTTTTTGATTTCATATTTGAAAACGAGAAGTAATCTTGTTTTTATTATATATAGAATTGTTATAGGTATTATTATTCTTGTATTACTCTATATTGGGATTTTTAATAATTATACCGGTCTGAATTGAACTTGTATAATGGCATTGAAATTTATGTTTAATTGTGGTAATTAATATAATGGAACTCAAATTCAATTTATTGAGTTCAAAAGTTAATACAAGGATATGAAAACAAAACTTATAATAACAATAATTTTTTTGTTAGTAACTCCTTTTACTTTTGCTCAACCATCTTTTCAGTTTGATGAAGGCTTAAAAATAGCCAGCTCAAGCCACAAAAAAGTTCTTATTAATATCTATGAGGAATCAAATACGTGGTGTAAAAAAATGGACGAAGTTTACTCAAATGAAACAATTAAATCTCTTATTGCAGCAAATTTTGTATATGTCCGATTAAACTCACAAGGTTCTGAAAAATACAATTATGCTGGAAAAGAAATGACAGCAGCAGAGCTCTCCAGGTTTTTTGGGGTAACTGGTTTTCCAACACATGTCTTTCTAACATCTAAGGGTGAAGTTATCAAGTTTAAATATAATAGTGATTTTCACTCTAATTTTGCAGGATTTCTTGACGTTGTAGATTTTGAGAAACTCCTAAAATATTTTATAAACGACCAGTATAAGGATACAGATCTCTCGAAAATATTTTAAGAGCTAAATTTTTCTAATAATTTTTTATAAACATATTCCGGCACAAAAGGTTTCACGTCTCCCTTCAAGTATGCTATTTCTCTTACTAATGACGAGTTTAAATATACATTTTTTTCATTTGGCATCATAAAGATTGTTGTGATTTCCGGGTTGAGAATGCTATTGGTGAGTGACATCTGAAATTCAAATTCAAAATCTGATACGGCTCTTAATCCTCTAATAATTACTTTAGCATTCTTAATCTTTGCAAAGTCAACCACTAATCCATAAAAAGAATCTACTTTCACATTTGGAAAGCCGACGGTTGTATTTTTTATCATATCTATTCTTTCTTCTTCTGTGAAAAGAGGATCTTTCTTTAAGTTTCTCCCGATAGAAATTATTAATTCGTCAAAAAGTTCTGAAGCTCTCCTAATAATATCAATGTGACCATTTGTAATTGGGTCAAAAGTGCCTGGATAAAGAGCTATTACTTTGCTCATTTCTTATTCTTTAAAGTTTATAAAAGTAAACCGTGATTTCCCAATAATTCTTTGCATTACAATCTTGTCTTCATATATACTAAGCTCAATAATTGGTAGGTTATGTTCAAGGATAAAAAAGTCTATATAGATAGCAGCCAGCGAAATCAGCTCTTTATAATGTTGGAAATGGTAAGGAGGATCGGCAAAACCAAGATGGTAGTGTTGCTTGTTTTTTTGTAGAAAACGGAATACTTCATCTTTAATTATTTCACATTTATCATTAAGATTTAAAGATTTAATATTTTCATAAACCAATTGCGTATATGTATCAACAAAAGTACATCTGGAGGCTCCTCTTGATATACACTCTAATCCTAAACTTCCAGTTCCACAAAAAAGGTCTATACATTGAAGTCCCTCAAGGTTCATTCTATGTGATAGGATGTTAAACAATGATTCACGTGCTTTATCAGTTGTAGGTCTAAGGTGTTTATCCAGACCTCTTGGTGACTTTATGATTCTACCCCCAAGATATCCTGATATAATTCTCATCCTGGAATTGCTCCAAACAAACTTGTAAATTTATAGCCTTCATTCTGAACCAGAATCGGGTCGACAGTGTCTGCTGGTTTTAGATGTATAAACGGATTAAGCAGAAGCATTGAACACTGTGGGAAATTTAAGTTTAATATCTTGTATATTTGCTTGTAGGAATCCCCATAAAAAAACATTTTGCCCTGTTCTTTCTCTGATGTTAAAAATCTTGTTCTTAAAATCTTTAACAGTGGTTGAGAAATATCAGAGTTATCTGTTAATATAAATTCATAAGACCAGAAGCTATTTTTATTAAAAATGCTTATGTCAATTCGTTCTGGTTTACATCCAATAAGAACAGAATTAGAAAAATCTTCCTGGTAGTATTTACAGAGAAAATTCTCAGCTGAAAAATGGTCAGTATAAAATGCAGTAATATTAAGTCCGCAATCAGAAATAAGTTCAGTAAGTGATTTAATAAAATGTTTCTGAATAGCAATTATAACGTATTCTTGAACATTTGAGAGCCTTGTTTGTGGTCCTTTAGATTTATAATAGTTGATAACAAAGTCTTTTGTTCCGTAGGGGTAGTAGTTAGCTATGTCCCATAATATATTGTTTTTTATCTCTTCAATATTATTGGTTTCTTCAATAGGAATTGTATTTATAAAAAAGAAATTTGAATCCAGAACCAAGGAGACTTTTTGGAAGGAAAGATGTTCTTTTGGCAGGAGCGAGAAAATTTTGTTCCTGATTTCTACATACTCAGGATTTTTTTGCTGTCCGACAAAGAGATTTCGTATAGGAAAAGGTAAATTTCTAATTGAAACAAAATCTACATTAAGATTCTTATCTATGATAACTATTCGTACCGACTTTTCAAAGAGACCTATTATAAGATTATCATCCATTTATTCCACAAAGATGTAAGGCTTCATTTTTTCAAATTTTTTTTGTCCAATTCCTTTGACCTTCATAATATCCTCAATTTTTTTAAAGCCGTTTATCTTTTCCCTATATTCAATGATTTTCTCTGCTGTTGAGGGGCCTACGCCGGGGAGTTTAATAAGTTCATCCTTAGTGGCTGTGTTAATATTGATACTTTTTTCTTTCAGATTTTGTTCTTTCTTCCCTTTTTCAGTCTTTTTTGTATTGGTCTCTTCAGTAGTTCTGGAATTTGTTATTGTGTCTTCTGATGTTAGGTCTGTAACAGCCTGATATAGGCTTGTTTTATAAATAAATTCTTTGTCAAAAGATTCAAAGTCAAAAGAATTCGACACAGTTTGATTTCTAACAATTTTAATAGCAGTGCCAACCAGAATCGCTAAGATTATCAGAATAATAGCTCTTGATTCCAATTTAGTAAATGTAAAATAACCTAGGAAATCCTTTAATTTCATTTTTGTTTTTCTGGATTGAAAAAAGAATCTCTTTTACTTGGAATCAATCAGGATTTGGGTTAAACCAGTTGTTTCCTTTAGTGTTTATCTTAACGCTTATAATTGCATGCCTATAATAATTCCCATCATAATAAACAGAATCTATATGTAGCAAACCATATATTCTTGGTTCAGTTCCATTATAACGTCCTTTTAAATAAAAAGCATATACAGGGTGCTTAGATAATGGGACTGTAAATACCTCTGTACTCTTATTAGGAAAATCAATGTTAGGATCAATAGGTCTACCACCAACATCATACATAGATAATGTATCAAATTGTGTCTTTGTATAACTGTATGGAAATTCTGGACTGAAAGCAGTTTCGTAACCTGGAGGAACTACTAAATCAGACGACAAAAAGACTGAATCCCTGAAAGAAATATCTTTGTAGATATTGTTTTCATAAGCGGCATAACCTTCTCTCAAATTAACTGAACTCAGAGAATTAATATTATAAAAGTGTTCAATGTGTAAGTTGTTAAAGGATATTACATAAGTAGGCACAAGAGTAACTCGTATAGAAAGAGAGTCTGTTATTTTAACTGGAATTTTTTTTGTGACTGGAAAATGTCCATAAAATGAGAAATTTAGTGTGTAAGTAGCCTCATTTGGTACGTAAATAACAAAATAACCCGCAGAATCTGTGTAAACTTCAGTATTAAGCGGGAATACTTTAACTCGGGCGCCACGTATAGGGGTTACATTAATATCATTTGAGTCAAGCACCACTCCAGAAATGATAGCATCCCCATAATTGCTGTTAGAGATGCAACCTGATCTAAAGCCTGCGAATGATATCAAAATGAAGGTTAATAATAATGGATAATAAAAACGATGTTTCATTTATTTATTTATTTATTAAATTTAGATGTGTTTATACGAAACATATTTGGAACAAAATTATTTTGTTCAGCTCTATTTACTTTTAAATCTATCATTACTTTGTATTCTGCACTTGAATTATCATACCAAACTGAGTCAACCCTTAATAAACCATAAACCCGTTTTGAGCCTACAAAGTAATCGTATCTTCCTTTAAGGTAATATGCAAAAGTAGCACCCACATTCAGTCCCACATCGAATACATCAGTAGATGTGAAAGGAAAATCTATATTGGGATCGATTTCTCTGTTTCCGACATCATACCTTGACAAAGTATCGAAATCGTATTGCGAATAGAGTCCAAGCAAAGGGCTAAAACGAGTTTTCCATATATTGGATGGATAAATCTCACCTGATAAGAAACGAAAGTTAGTTCTTGAACCTGCAGAATCTCGTAGTACAGCATCATTGTAAAGTTCATTGTCTCTAACTGTTACAAGTTCATAGAGATTCAATCCACTGGCAGAGTTTGCATCCTGGTATTCTGAGACTATAAGGTCATTCTTTATAAAAACTGCATTATTGTTAAGTGGTTCTAAAGGAATATTTATTTTGAGAGTATCTCCTGCTGGAACTACTATTCTCCACCTGAAAGTTGAGTATCCTATTTTGGAACACACTATATCCATATTTGTGGAAGTTGAAGCAGATTTTACAGTAATAAAAAATGTACCAGTGGAATCAGTTACTACGGTTTGGGTAGGAGGTATGGTTGATACAGTGACCTCTCCTAATGGCATGCCTGTTACATTATCATATATGTAACCATTTATGTATCCGTCTGGATAGTCAGGTGCTGTTGAAGAATTAGAACACCCATTCACCATAACTAATGTTGTAATTATCAGAAACAATAAACTAACTCTACTGATTTTATGAGAATAGTTATTTATACTCATATTAATATCATATAAAATTCAATAAAATTTAAGTAAAAAGAAACACTAAAATTTCACAGAATCAAGGGTGAAAGAACCGGTCAATCTTTAACGATTTTCCACTCTCAGAATCAATGGTTAGTATTACCCCTGCTATGTGTGTATCATTTTCAGCAACTTGATGTTGCTGCGGTGTTCCATAAATAAACTTTCTAATTGAAGTTGATTTTTCAAGTCCGATTACAGAATCATAAGGACCAGTCATTCCTACATCTGTAATATAAGCGGTACCTTTAGGCAAGATTTTTTCGTCCGCCGTTTGAATGTGTGTATGTGTTCCAAGAACAGCAGTTGCTCTTCCATCAACATACCAGGCAAAAGCATATTTTTCTGATGTGGCTTCAGCATGGAAGTCAACGATTATTATCTTTGTTGTTTTTGCTATTTCATTATAAACTTTATCGAAACTCCGAAATGGGCAGTCGTTAGGTTTCATATAAAGTCTACCTATCAGGTTGATTATACACAACGAACAATTTTTATTTTCAAGCTTAAATACCTCATAACCTTTGCCAAATACGCCAGGAGGATAATTATTAGGTCTTAGTATATTAACAGATTCATTCAGGACAGTATTGAACTGAATTTTATCAAATGTATGATTTCCTCCTGTTAAAGTATTTATGGGTAGTTCAAGTAATCTTTCAACATCTCTTTTTAACATTCCGGCTCCATCACTAATGTTTTCCGCATTTGCAATGACAAAATCAATCTTGTGCTGACTAATAATATCGCTAAGACAATCTCTTAAAATCTTGTATCCGGGTTCACCAACAATATCACCTATGAATAAAACTTTGATATTTTCACCCATCGTTTGTTCGTTTTTCTGTAACATTTCTGAATACTCTTAGAAAATTTTCCCCTAAGATTTTCCTTATTTCATCATTGGTATAGCCACGTTCAAATAACTTTTTTGCAATTATCGGATAACAGGTTCCATCGTAAAGTTCATTGGGTGGAGAAATGCCCCCATCAAAATCAGAGCCAAAACCTATATAATCAACTCCAACAAGATTTTTAATATAGTCAATATGATCAATTAGTTTATCGATGCTCGTGCCATTGGTGATGGGGTGTTCGACAATAAACTTATATCTTTCTTCATTGAATTTAACGAGGTTGTTTTTATATAAAGCATAAATGCTATCAAGTTGTTCAACATACATTTGATAAAAGTTTTGTGAACGAATAGCTTCTGCGTTGGGTGAAATGAACTCATCATAAAAATTAACCATAATAACGCCACCAGTTTTTGCAATTGCTTTGATTTGCTCATCCTTTAAGTTTCGATAATGTGGATTTAAGGAATAACAATTTGAATGCGAAGCAATAATAGGACATTTGGTTAGAGAAATCACATCCCAGAATGATTGTTCTCCCATATGTGAAACATCTATTATCATTCCAGTTTCGTTCATTTTCTCTATTACTCTTTTTCCAAAATTAGTTAATCCCCCCTTTCTCCCTTTCGATTCTTCTTTTGCAGAAGAACCAATTTTATTATTATTATTCCAGAGTAGTCCAATATACCTGATACCCATAGAATATAAACTTTCTATATCTTCAAGGGATTCTATTTCAATTCCATCTTCAATTCCCATAAGTCCACATAATTTATAATTCCCTGTGATTCTACAGATATCGTCATAAGTTTTTGCAATTTCGAATTTATCCGGGAAACTTATTTCGAAGTTTTTTATTCGGCTTACCTGCTCTTTCACAAATGACATTGCACGTTGATATTCATTTTTGGGAATCCAAATTGCAAACACTTGCACATCTATCCCGCCCTCTAATAATCTGGGTAAACCGGTTTGGGTAAACTTGTCTTTCTTACCGAATGATGCCCCTTTATTATAAACCTGATATACAAAGTCGTTATGTGAATCAACAACAATAGCATCATAGTAGAATTTAAATATACTGTCAGTTTGCATTTGTTTTGAATTGGGTGTTATTTTCAAAGTATTCGGATGACTACTTTGAGTCTCTGTTTTACAGTTAATTAGAAAGGTCAGAGTTATAGCTAAATAAAGCAAAAAAGAGCGTCTGCTTTTTTCCTTCAGCTGTTTTGCCATTTTATTTTTACTTGATTAAACAAAGTTTATTTTACTAAGGTTTAAAATGTATTCTTCTATCAATCTGTATACAAATACTTACTTAGTATCTGATTCAATAGGATATTACTTAAGCAGTTTTGAAATGTCAACATCAATATATAAAACCCTTTTAACTATGCTCGGAGGAGGGTCAAACTCTAAATGGATTAACTTTTCTAATTCGGATTGAGGAATACGGTAAATTAAATTAGCCCAATGCCCTTTGTTTGTCTTACTTGCAAAAGGATTAAACCAGATTCTGTGAAAAGAATTAATCACGCTTTCAGGAAAGGCAAGAGATTTTAAATCATCAATCCATAATTTATAATCAAGAGGTTGAAACTTTCCCCCCTTATATTCACCAGCAAGCAACGAATCTACACGGAAGTACATATATTGTGGGTCAAAAAAGCTTCCTTTTTGTGTTGTGACAATAACATTGTAAACAGTATAATCAAAATTATTCTTAACAACCACTTCTGCTAAATCAGTGTTAAATTCTACTTCAACCTTGTTTGAAAATACCATCTCACCTTCATAAAAAATAAATTTAGAATTTATCTGGTTAAAATGTAACCATTTAGTTGAGACATCATTTAGAGTTTGTTTTATTTCCTCGAGGGAGACAAGATCTCTGCTATCTTCGAGCTTAAGGCTCTTTTGAAATTTTATTTCATCAGAAGCTATAATATTATTCCATATTAACTGTGAGTTTTGTATAGGGGTTTTGGGATAGGAGTCAGTTGGCTTACCAGTATTAAATGTAACTTTAAGATTGAAATCAACATCGTCTCCCTCAACATATATTACTGGGAGTTTAACAATTTGTGCAACTTCTGGGCGTGAGGTATTAAAGAAGTTGTTATCTGTGTAGCATCCAAGAGCTACTCCCCATTCATATATACTGAATTCTTTTTCTTTTGCATCAAGAGGATATATATCATCGAGTTGAATAGATTCCCCCCAATTATAAGTGGTAACAACATCAGGTCTAAGGGTTCCTCTAAAGTATACTTTTAAATTATCCTGCTTGAATTCTTCTTTTAAATTCAAAGGGATGTATTGAGAGCCATTTTCTGTGGTAATGCCATAAAATCCCCCTTCTAAGTTAAAAAATATAACTTTACCTTTTGCTTCTATTCTGGGAAATTCCTGAGCAACCAGGTAATTCGAAGCAAACAAAAAAATAATAAAAAAACTGGCAAGAAAACTTAATTTTTTCATATTATTTTACTATTTAAGTTGTAGTAAACTATAATAATAATCTAGATTTTTTAAAATACTAATTGCTTGTTGCAATTGGATATCGTTTCCGAACGTTGCTTCTATCTGTTCCTTTTCAGTGATTATTCTTTTATTAATTTCTTCTTCAATACTTCTGCTTATCTCAGCTTTTGCAGCAACAAATTCAGCTTGTTTTTCTATTAGACTCTGGTTTGTTAGTGAAGTAAGTGTATTCAGAAAAGATTCAGTATAACCTTTTTCAGTTGCTAAATTCCTAATTTCCTCAAGTTTTCTGTCAATAGAAGATTTATATTCGAAACCCTGTTGAAAAATAAATGATAAAAATTCTTGATATACGTCTTCAGTACAATTAAATACTGAAACATCAGGGTGTTTTGTAAGGTAATAATTTGCAAACTTGAAAAACATATCCCTCATTAGCAATGCAGAATGTAATTCTGACTCAGCTTTTACTTTAACTTCAATATCAGGAACAATGCCCCCCTTTGCAATGACAGACCTCCCATTAAGGGTTTTGTATTCTTGTTTCAAAAATTGTTCGGTATTTAAGAATACACCCGCCTTATTATCTTTGAAATAATCTTTCTCTTGAATCCATCTCCCTGATGGTGTAAAGTACCTTGCGGTTGTTATTTTAAGTTTTGCTTCGTTATCAAGGTCTTTGATTTGTTGAACGAGCCCTTTCCCAAAAGTTTTTGTACCAATAATAACACCTCTATCGAGATCTTGAATAGCCCCTGCAACGATTTCTGAAGCTGAAGCAGTATTTTCATTTACCAATATAACTATAGGTATAGATGAAGAAATAATAGGCTCTTCTTTGGAAAAATACTTTCGTTCTGAATCTTTTGAGTTACCACGTGTTATTAACAATAGACTGTTTTTGGCTACTAATTTTTCAAGTGTCCCAATTGCAGCCTCAAGAACTCCTCCCCCATTATTTCGTAAATCAATTATAAGGCTTTTGAGGTTATTAGTTGCTTTAAAATTTCTTAAAATGTTGTCTACTTCATTAGTAGTTGTATTAGTAAATCTGTCGAGTCTGATATAGGCAATTCCATCCTGTTTATCCCCCACAAAATCACTGTAGCTAATGTTTTTCAATTGTATTGTTTCTCTGGTGAGTGAAAAGTCAATTAGGTCTTTTTCCCTTTGAATCCTAAGATTTACTGTTGTTCCGGGAGTCCCTCTAATAAGATATCTAATTCTATCTACTTCCATATTGGTTACATTAACTCCATCTACTTCTCTAATAATATCACCAATACGCAACCCTTTCCGTTCTGCTTCATATCCATGCATTACATCCATTATTCGTATTAAAGAATCTTTGAGTTTGATACTAATTCCTATACCCCCATATCTACCAGCGGTAATTAAATCTACTATTCCCTTTGATTTAGAATCATAATATACTGTATAAGGATCAAGAGTTCCAAGCATCCCTTCAATACCAGCTCGGAAAAATTTATCTACGTCTATCTGATCAACATAATTCAGGGTAATTTCTTTATATATCTGACCGAAAAGGGTCATATTTTTATTAATACGGTCATATATATCATCAGAACTGTGTAAGCTGCTAACTGATAATGAAGATAAAGAAAAAGTAAGCAGTAGTAGAATTAAGTAAAGTCTGTTTGATTTTATACGAAAGTGTTTTGATATTTTATTTTTCATACTGTAATACCTTTTCTAAAATAATTTTACTAAGTTCCTTTACAGTTTTTTTCCCATCTAAAACAGTTACTCTTGTTTTTTCTTCCAGGGCTATTGTTCTGAATCCTTGAATTACTCTTTTGTAATAACTTAGGGATTTCGATTCGATTCTATCTTTGTCTACGGAAAGTTTTTGTCTCCGTCTCAAATTTTCAGAGTAAGGAATATCCAGAAGGAAAGTGAGTTTTGGCTTAAGCCCCCTCGTTGCTACTTTATTTATAAATTTGACAGTTTTTAAGTCAAGGTTACCCCCATAGCCCTGATATGCGGTGGAAGAATCATAATACCGGTCACAGATTACATAATATCCTTTTTTTAAATGTGGAATTATTACCTCGTTTGTCAGTTGATAACGAGAAGCAGAAAAAAGTAAGAATTCAGTTAAATATTCCATTTTTTTATGTTGGCTGTCGAGCAAAACACTTCTAATTTTTTCAGAGATTAATGTTCCTCCAGGTTCTCTGATAAGTAGTGTTTTAAACTTCAATTTTCTAAGATTTAAAAACAGTAATTTTGCCTGAGTTGACTTTCCGCTTAAGTCTATTCCCTCAAAAGTTATGAACATATTATAGGTATGTTATGTTATTAATTTTAAAATATAATTATTTTTTTTAACTTGTTATAGAATTCTATTTCCATTTATGTTCCGTAATAAAAACGTTTTATTTTTATTCATAGCACTCAGTTCTTTGATTAATGGTTATTTACTGACTAACGTTAGATACCTCAATCAAGAATATCTACTTTCCCATTTTCAGTTTTCTGTAACTGGTAACATTATAACTATTATCTTTTTTGGTTTGATAATTGTTGCTGCAGCTGTAAACATTTTTCAGCGTTCAAAATTCAGAATCCAGCCCCTCAGAATACTTTTCTTGATGAATTTTATCAGCACATTTGTATTGCTGGTCTCTTTCTTCGTAGGGCAAAAAGATATCAGAATAGTTCTATATCTAATTTTTCTTTTATTGGTTGGAGTAGTACTTATATCTTCAATTTCCTTGGTTTTTTCCAGATCAAAAGCAATTCATTGGTTTAGCTCTCTAACTACTTTTATTATTATTTTGATATTGTTTTTTGTATTACAAATTGTCCGTGTTTATTATTACGTTGATGATTCACAACTTTATTTTGATTTTGGGAAACGGGCAGATGCAGGCGTGATTCTTGGAGCGGCGGTTTGGGGTGGTAATAGACCTTCCCCTGTCCTTCGAGAAAGAATTAATAAGGGTTATGAATTATATTCAAGAAAAATAATCCCACAGCTGGTGCTTACTGGAGGCGGTTCTCCAAATGAAATGACAGAAGCAGAAGTAGCAAAGAACGAATTGAAAAAATTCGGGGTGCCTGAAAAAGATTTAATTGTTGAAGACAAATCAAATTCTACTGTTGAACAAATTCATTTTGTACGTGATAGATACTATAATAGATTGAAGTGGAACAAGATTATTATAGTGTCGGATAAATTCCATCTACTTAGAGCAAAGGAAATTTCAGCATTTAATGGTATTGATGCGGATGGAATAGCAACAGAAACACCTTTGTCTTCAGAAGGAACAATAAATTTTTGTATTAAAGAAAGTGTTGCACTCCTTTTTTTCTGGCTGTTTGGAATAGGATAATCAAAAAGTATGTCTTTAAAATAATATATTAGCTATGAAATCCAGAAGGTTACTTCGGGTAAAAGTAATGGAAGTGTTATATGCTCATCAAATAGGCGGAGATCCAATAGATAAAATTAAAAAGGATCTTCTTAGTAATATTGATTCTGCTGAAGCCTATAATTTTGTTGTAAAACTTATTAATGAAATAATTTTAAACAAATCAAGAATTGAAAAACTCATCGTAAGCAAACTAAACAATTGGGAATATGACAAAATAAGTGTGATTGATAAAATACTTCTAGAAATTGGTACTGCAGAGTTATTATTTTTCCCAGAAATTCCCCCTAAAGTTACTATTAATGAAGCAATCGAGATTGCTAAAACATACAGTACAGCCCAGAGTAGCAAATTTGTTAATGGCATTCTTGATGCTATACTTAATGAATTGAAATCAAGTGGTCAACTGGTAAAGACCGGTCGTGGTTTAATAGATAAAAAACCAAATCCCCCTGATGAAAAATAAATCGCAGGTTTTTATCTGGGCATTATACGATTTTGCGAATTCTACTTATGCGGTTATTATAGTTGCATTTGTGTTTGCTGTTTTCTTTGTAGATATTGTGTGTGAACGCTCAAGTATTGGTGATTTCTACTGGTCATTAGGAATTAACATTTCTATGGTGATTTCTGCAGTACTAAATCCTATCTGTGGAGCTATTGCTGATAGGTATTCCCAAAAGAAAAGTTTTTTATTTTTATTTACACTTCTTGCAGTAATACCAACAATGTTGATGTTTTTTTCTGGTAGGGGAATGGTACTTTATGCTCTAATTTTATTTATCATCTCAAATATAGGATTCCAGACCAGTCTTACTTTTTATGATGCGTTCATTTCTGATATTGTTGAAGAAAAATATTACAATAAAGTATCTTCATTCGGATATGCATTTGGATATCTTGGCTCTCTAATGTCTCTTGCTTTAGTTTTTCCTTTGTCAGCTAATCCACAATTACTTTTTCTCTTAACCGGGGTGCTTTTTGCGCTCTTTGCAGCTCCTCTCTTTATCTGGCTGAGAGAGAAAAAAGTAAATATTTCTACTACTCAAGCAAGCCTTTTTGAGAATATTATCTTTGGGGTAAAAAAAGTGTGGACTACTGTGAAGAATATTTCAAAATATGCTAATTTAAGAAACTATCTTATAGCATATTTTTTCTATATAGATGCTGTTAATACTATTATATTCTTTTCTGGAATTTATGCAAGAAAAACCCTTGAATTTCAAATGGTTGAACTTGCTCTGTTTTTTGTGCTTGTTCAAATAACTGCAATGATAGGGGCTTTTATTTTTGCTTATCTGGGAGATAGACTCGGAATTTTGAAGTCTATATATCTTAATGTTGTAAGCTGGCTGATTATTATTCTGATTATTTTCTTTATCGTTGATAAAGATACGTTTCTGATAATATGGGGGTATAAAGTCCATTATTTCTTTGTTATTGGAGGATTAGCCGGAACATTTCTTGGCTCAATACAAAGCCTTTCGCGAGCACTTATGACCAAACTTACACCTCTTGAAAGCAAAACTGAGTTTTTCGGGTTTTATTCTCTGTTTGATAAAACAAGTACTTTGCTGGGCCCCTTAACTTTTGGGTTGGTATCATGGTTAAGCGGCTCACAGAAACTTGCTGTTTTGTCAGTTGGAACGTTTTTTATCTTTGGGTTGCTGATATTGTTGAAAGTAAAAGAAACAAACTAATCTTTCAAAATATGGTTCTATACATCCATGGTTTTGCAAGCAGTGGAAAAGCTACTAAAGCAAAATTAACTTCTAAATATTTTCGTAATAAATGCAAAGTGGTTGTTCCATCGCTTCCCGTTGAACCTTATAAAGCGTTTCAAAAACTTGAGGAAGTTGTTCATAAACATAGAGGTCTAAATATTATTGGAAGTAGTTTAGGCGGATTTTATGCGCTCTTGTTGTCCGGGAAATATAACCTGAAAGTAGCTCTTATAAATCCAGCACTATTTCCACATCTTCAATTGAAAGAATATGTAGGTGTGAATACTAATTATAGTACCGGCGAGAAGTTTGTCTGGGAGCAATCTTACCTTTATCAATTAAAAGTTCTAAAACAAAAATATTTTAATCTTTACAAATCTGAAAATATAATGTTACTTCTTTCTTGTGATGATGACCTGATTAATTTTAGAAAAACTATGAAGACTTTGAACTCAGATACAATAGTTATAATGAACAATAGTGGACATGAGTTCAGTAGGTATAGAGAAGTATTGCCTTTTGTTGAAAAATTCTTTGGAAGATAAACGAAGAGGGTTTGGAAAAATTAATTGAGGAAATTAAAACGGTAGCAAAAGAACTTGTTAAGTTAGGTTGGGCTCCTGCAAATGCAGGAAATTTCTCCATATTATTGGATATGCCCCCAGCTGGTTATTCTAACAATTTTGGGATACCATTAAATTTGGACGGCAGTTATCCTAACCTGGGCGGTAATTATATACTAACGAAGATAAGTGGTTCTACTATGGAGGAACTTTGGGAAAGCCCCGAGCAATATTCCTGTGTTGTTAGGATTGATAAAGAAAATACTGCAACAATGTGGCAACTGAAACCTTCAGCCTATATGAATATTAAACTGACATCAGAATATAAAATTCACCTGGGCATTTTAAATCTATCACTCAAAGAAAACAAATCATATAGAGCAGTTTTGCACACACACCCTGATAATCTCTCCTCTGTACTTTATTACCTTACTCATCGGGAAAAAGAAAGATTCTTAGAGTTATTATATAAACAACAACCAGCAGTAGCTGCATTCCTTGCTCAAGAAGTAGGTATAATTCCCTACGTTCCCCCTGGTTCTATTGAATTGGCAAATAAAATCTTAAAAGAAGTAGAAAGAAATCACAGCCTTGTTATTATGGAACAACATGGATGTGTTGCTACTAATAGAACATTACTCAAGGCTCTTGAAGTTATAAAGTTAGTCTTTTGTGAACCTTTGTTTTATAGGCAATTAAAGTCTATCTGAAGTTTTAAATCTTAGAAACTTATTACTTGATTTTATACAAAACGGTTATTAAAGTTTAAGCTCTTTTTTTATTTCCTGAACAATTGTATTCAGAGCTGGTACATCTTTGAACCATTCTTTTCCGGTTATTAGGTTTGTACAGGAACGATAAATTTGTGATATAAGAGTTACAACTGTTTCTGGTAACCGTGGTGGCTGTAAAGCACAGATTTCTTTCCAGTGTTGACGGTCTTTAGCTTTTGCTTCGTCAACAGCTTTTGCCCAATCTGTATTTCTATAGTAAATTCTGGCAATTTCCTTACTTACAGGTAACCCTTCATAGGTGAATCTGCACTCATCAAGAGTTCCGAGTACATCTACAACTATCAGACTACGATTAGAATCAAAACCAACCTCTATTTTACCATCTTCATTAATAAGTCCAATTTTATTGAACTCTTCTGTGATTAGAGAATTAATAGTTAGTGTGAGTTGTTTGAGTGACTGAAGTTCTCTTTCATTCATTCCACTAATTGTCATAGCTTCATCCCAGCTCATATATCTGTCGGTTATCTCAAGTTTTGTGGAAACATCCAGTAGAGGTTTATCTAATTTTTGATTTGGAGTGGGTATTTGTGTTAATCCCAAATCTGCAGGGGAAAGTTCCCCCTTTTCAATACGTTTAAAAATGCTACTACCTGCGGGAAGGTAGTTGCGGTATATCACTTCAATTGGAATTAGAAAATTTCCTTTTTCGTTCCTATATAAGGTATAATCATATATCCCATTCTTGACTTCTGGTTTAATAACTCGTAGAAGTTTAATCTCCATAATATTGGAAGGAGACTGCAAATGTTTGAGGTTTTTTGTTTTTCCCCCTTCAATTAGTCCCTGATAGTGGGTCGGAATTCCCAAATCAAGTAGTTTCTCAAAAAAATATGCAGCAAGAACAGCAATTGATTTACCCTTATCGGGAATACTATCGGGCATCTCGCCCCAGTCAAATACAGAATATCTGTCTGAAAAAGTAAATCTTCCAATCCCGAAATGGTTGTGTGTAGGATTTTGAATGATAGTTAAGTCTTTTACACTACCCATTATTTAACTCCTTATCATCATTTATTAGAATTTCCTGCATTTGCCTTTGATACTCAATAACTTTTTGTTTTATGCTGTTGTCAGTCATAGCAAAAATTTTTGCAACAGCCAGAGCAGCATTTTCCGGTTCAAGAACAACCATTGGTGCAACACCAGAGGGCATCCGAAGACTTGAATAAATATCATTACCCGCAAATTTATCCCCATAAGGAGGGCAAGCAATTACAGGACAATAAGTTTGAGCATCGGTAAACCCGCTTAATGCATTACTCCTACCTGCAACAGTTACAAATACAACATCCTCTTGCTCAAATTCTTTAATGAGTTGGTGACAAATAAGTGGGACTTTATGAGCTGATGCAATCCTCATTACGCATTGAATCCCAAATTTTTTAATTGAAGTCTCAATTTTTTTAGACCAATCAAGGTCTGTTTTTGAACCCATTAAAATTATAGCTTTTGGCATAGAGTATTCTTCTTTTGATTATAATAATAAAAAAGTGGTTTTAAGTGAAGTGCACTTTGGGGGACTCGAACCCCCGACCCGCTGATTAAGAGTCAGCTGCTCTACCAACTGAGCTAAAAGTGCATTTTAACATAAGCGAAATAAACTTTATTTTCAATTCAGAATCTAAAGACTTGCTTGATAATTTTAAAATACGGTATCAGCACTTATTTTGTGAAATTGAGTTTGCTTGTTTTTAGAATTTGTAGCAACTTCTGAAAATTTGAATCTGAACAAACTTGTCATTAATTCCATATTTATAAAAAACCCCAAAGCCTGCTAGCTTTGGGGTAAATAAAATATATAGGTGGATAAAAGTAAAATGCTATTTCAGATAAATCATTTTTTTCGCCTGGGTGAACTGGGCAGCACTTAGCTGATAAAGATATATTCCGGAAGATAATCCCGAAGCATCAAAAGTAATTGTATACTCTCCCTTTTGTTGGTAGTTGTTGACAAGAGTTTTAACTAACTTCCCGGTAATATCAAAAATCTTCAATGTTACAATTCCGGACTGTGGTATATTGTATTTGATCGTTGTAGTTGGGTTAAAAGGATTTGGATAATTATTAAATAATTTAAAGGTTTCTATTACTTTTCCTGTATTATTATTTAATCCAGTAATAACCGGGGCAACAAATAAATCTATATATTGTGCATTGACTCCGCTTACTATAGTTCTAACCAAATTTCCAGTGGTGTCGTCAATCTCGTAAACCCCTGTCCCATTGGTTGTAAGAAAATTACCATTTCCCAATTTATATATACCTCTATTACCCGTTACTGCAGTAAAAGAGTTAAGATAATTACCAGAAGAATCAAAGAAAATAATACCTGAAGGGCTACTGAATCCTGCAATTGCTATGTTACCATTTGGCAAGTTAATCATTTGTTGAGCAAATGTAAGATTTGTACTTGAGATAAATATAGAAACAAAAGAACCGCTTAAATTAAATTGAATTACGTCATTTGTCCCGCTTGAATTTGATACAAGATAATCATTTTGTCTCTTCAGAATAGCAAAGGGGCTATTGAGATTTGTTGACATAAAAGTTCCAAGATTCCCCCCGGTTGTATCAAATTCCTGAACGGTATTTTGATTTGCACTGCTTCCAACTGTAACAAGTAAGTTTTTATTTGGTCTGAGAGCAATTCCTCTGATATTGTCGAGTATATTGGGATTTGGTCCGCCTGCAGGGGCAAAGGTCCTTATAAATACTTTTGTAGTATCATCAAATTCCTGGACAGCGTCGCTAATTTGATCTGAAACAAATATATTACCCCACGGAGATTGAATAGCATGTTTTGGACTTTGTAAGATTGGATAAGTTGAATGAATATATGCAGTATCAACCAGGTCTCCTGTTACCGCATCGAAAGCTAAAACCTTATCGTAAGTCCATTCTGGAACGAGAAGAAGATTTTGCGTTGTAGCTTTTGCAGTAGGCCTGAGGTCAAACATTCCCCCCGTGTTATCGATTACCCTACCTGCTCCGTAGTCGACTCTTGCTTTGTCAAAATCTACGAATATAAATACTTCATCCCAAAAAGCAGTATAGCCAAACCGATCAGGGTGGAGAATATCTGTTATTACTGCATATACTACTTTTTCATCTTCAATGGTTGCTGCAAAGATAAAAATTTTATCTGTTGTAAAAATTCTTAGTGGAAGATTCAGTTGATAAGCTCTATTTTCAGCTTCAATCTGAATTCCAGGTTCCTGTTCAATTCTACCGAAAAGTTCTTGGTATGTAATTCTGGGGGATGAGAACCCAATTGATATCTCCAAAAACATTAGAATGATAAAAGAAATTAAAGTTTTCATAATGTTACATTAATTATTAGAAGGCTATAAAACAACATACAAAAAAATTATATAGCAGTCAAGTACTAAAGTTGGAATATACTTGACACGGAATTTTATTAATCGTATATTTGCAATATACGATTAATAAAAATGGCAATACATAAAAGAGATAAATTCCCCGATAACCTTAATGAAATTGCGGCACTTCTTAAAGTAATGTCACATCCGGCACGCCTTGAGATTATAAGAGTCTTATCAAATTCGAGACGGTGTATCTGTAAAGATCTTGTACGTGTACTACCATTATCTCAGGCAACAGTTTCTCAACATCTACGCGAATTGGAGAAACACAAATTAATAAAAAGAGAAAACGTTGGGACAAAATCTGTCTTTTCTTTGAATTACAATATGATGTTAAAAATGAATAAACTCTTCAGTTCCTATCACAGAAAGATATTTGGAAACTATAGAAAAAGAGCAATAAAGATTTGTGATTATATAAAAAAGCAGAGAGGTGGATTATGAATCTATTTGTAATAGGAGGTGGTAAAGGGAGTAGACTTAAGCAAGAAGGGGTTGTTTTCCCAAAGCCACTTGTAGAGATAGAAGGACAAAGTTTATTAGAAAGAGTTCTAGAGGTTACAAAGAATAATAAATTCGATAAAATAAAAATATTGCTTAATCCAGAGTTACTTGCTTTTAAAGATAGAGTAAGTCGTATTATTGATAATATAGATTCTGAAGTTATAGTAGTTTACAAAACAACTCAGAGTTCATTCCATAGCTTTTATGAACTTAGTAAAATTTCATCTCCAGAATCTTTTATTTTGATGACTATAGATTCAGTTTTTAAACAAGAAGAGTTTGATGAATTCTATAGATGTATATGTTCCTATGATAAATATTATTCAGTAATTGCTATAACAGAATTTGTAAGAGATGAAAAACCACTGTGGGTTGAGACTGATAACGAGTTGAATATTTTAGCATTCAAAGATACTAAAACAAATGAAAAATTAATAACAGGAGGAATTTATTATTTTAACTATCAAGTTTTTGATTTTATGGAGGCTGCCTATAATAATAGAGTTATTAGGTTAAGAAACTTATTGAGATTTCTTTTGACTAATAAAGTTAAAATGAAAGGATTTATCTTTAGTAAAATTATTGATGTTGACCATATTGAAGATATTGAATTAGCAAGAGAATTTTTAAAAACGAATTTTAGATGAATACTGTGAATATCAACCGACAAGAAAATAGAGTTGTTTTATTTCTTTATAATCTACAGGAATATGGATTTCTTTTGAGAGATTTATTCAAAAGTTTTCGATATATATTTCGTAATTTGAGATTATGTTTGGATGAAATGTATCGTATAGGCAGTCAATCTTTCCCGTTGATTGCTCTAAGTGGATTATTTATTGGTATCATTTTGTCTTTAGAAGTTGGATATAGATTTGAAGTATTTGGAGCTAAAACTATGGTCGGCAGGACTGTTTCTCTGGGAATCATTCGAGAACTTGGGCCTGTAATAACTGGTGTCTTATTGGCATCCCGTACAGGGGCTAAAAATGCTTCTGAAATCGGGGGTATGGTTCTTAGTGAACAGGTTGATGCTCTTAGGGCTTTTGGTTCAAATCCTATTGAAAAATTAGTTCTACCAAAAGTAGTTGCGTCGGTAACAATGTTTTTGCCTCTAACTCTGATAAGTGATTTTATCGGAATTGTTGGAGGAATGGCAGCTGCTAACTTTTCTCTTGGAGTTGACTCATCCATTTTCTGGAAAGCTGCGGTGTATGGATTACAGATGAAAGATTTGTTTGTGGGTTTTACAAAACCTATTTTCTTTGGGTTTTTCATTGCTACTATAAGTTGTTATTTTGGGCTTAAAACTTTTGGTGGGACTACCGGTTTAGGTAGATCTGTTATAAATTCAGTTGTAGTTACCAGTATAGTTATTCTAATAATTGATTTTATTTTTACTAAAGTTGTATGGGAGATTATGTAAAAAGCCTAATTAGGTTTAATAATGTCTCGTTATCTCTTGGCAATAGGGAAATCCTGGATAAAATTTCTTTTGAGGTCAAGAAAGGTGATACTATGGTCATTCTTGGACCAAGTGGGGCGGGGAAGAGCTCTATTTTAAAAGTATTACTTGGGCTATGGAAACCTCAATCAGGAAATGTATTGGTATATGATAAAGATATAACTTTGATGGATGAGTTTGGTTTAAATGAGATAAGGAAAAATATCGGAGTAGTTTTTCAGGGCAACGCATTATTTGATTCTATGACAGTAGGCGAAAACATTGCCTTTTTCTTACGAGAACACAATAGAAAGAGTTCAGAAGAAATTACAAGAAGAGTTTCTGAGTGTCTCTCATTTGTAAATCTGGAAGGTATAGAAGATTTATACCCAGAAGAATTGAGCGGTGGAATGAAAAAACGTGTAGCAATAGCCAGAGCCATCGCATTCAAGCCGGATATATTACTGTACGATGAGCCAACTACAGGGATAGATCCAATCAATGTAAAGTCAATTCTTGAATTGATAAAGAAAATTCAGAGAGAAGGTGCAACTTCTATTGTTGTTACTCATGATGTGTATAATGCTATGCAGGTGGGCAATATGTTTACAGTTATTGAAGAGGGTAAATTAGTGGCTTCTGGTAGTATGAAAGATATATTAAAGATTAACACTCCTTTTATTAAAGAATTCTTTGCTGAAATTTTATCGGTAAAAAATTCAGAATTAGAGATATCCAAAAAATAAATGGTTTTTTATGTCTAAACGTTTATCTGACTTAAAGGTAGGAATTACAATTTTTATAGCACTGGTAATATTTATCATTTTTGTTTCTATAGTAGGGACGGAGAATAATGTGTTTTCCCGGAACTATGAGCTCAAAGTTTTTCTTACCAATATAGAGGGGCTTGCGAATGGTTCTATGGTAACTCTTGGTGGAATGAAAATTGGACAGGTGAAAAGTTTTGAATTTACACGAATAAATGATACAAATGGTATTGTTGTTACAATCACTTTAAGAAAAAGCTATCAAGAAATGATAACAGAAAATTCTACTGCAAGCATTAAAACTATTGGGATGTTGGGGGATAAGTATATAGATATTAGTATAGGTAAAGTTAATGAAAGAAAACTTCCTGATGGGGCATTTTTACCTGTTAAAGATGTTTTTAGCCTTGAGAATGCCGCAAACAAACTACAGGTGAAACTAGATTCTACTTTTGCCCTTATTAACTCATCACTTAAAGATGTAAAAGAAATAACCAATGGCCTTGTTGCAGGCAAAGGCACACTTGGACAACTAATTACCTCAAATTCTATTGCTGATAATATCAATAGAACCGTATATAATATTAATGAAATCAGCCGAGCAATTGTTGAAAAACGCGGAACGCTTGGAATGAGTATATATGATAAACGATTGTATGAAAACCTACAGGAGGCTTCTAAAAATATTAATCTACTTGTTGATTCTATCAGTGCTGGGAAAGGTACCTTAGGTAAGCTAATTAAAAACGATACACTTTATACTACTCTAAATTCTATTGGATTGAGATTAGATTCAGTAATGGCTAGAATTAATACAAACTCCACTGTTGGAAATTTGCTTAATAGTGATGAGTTATATCTTGATATACTTAAACTGATAAAAGATTTTAATCTTTTGATTCTTGATTTCAAGGAACATCCTAAAAAATATATTGACATAAAAATATTTTGATATGATAAAAGTTGCTGGACTACTTAGGGAATTACAATTTTCTCCTAATCACGAGTTAAATGATTATTTAATATTAACAAAAACTGCTGAGGAGATACGAAAATTTGGTATAGAGGTGAATATATATTCTGAAGATGATCTTTTCAGAGGCAAAATCTCAGAAGATTATATTTTTTCTATGATTCAGAGCCCGGCAGGAGTTGACTACCTGCTTAAAATAGCCCCCTCAAAAAAGATGATTATTAATTCTCCTCAAAGTGTATTTAATTGCTATCGATATAATATGCTTTCTCTTCTGAACAAAGGAGGGATAAAAGTGCCTCAAAGTCTGATTGTACCAAGTATAAACAGTTTTGCCTTACCAGATGGGTTTTTTAAAGGCAAATTATGGATAAAAAGAGGGGATGCCCACGCAGCTTGTAAAGATGACGTGGTAAATACTGAGTCCGAACAGGAAATTGGGGGTATATTGAGACAATTCAAACAAAGAAACATTGAACGTTGTTGTGTACAGGAGCATATTGAAGGTGATACTATAAAATTTTATGGTGTTCGTGATAAGAACTATTTTCACTGGTACTATTCTGAAAACAAATATAAAAAGGAGTTTGACATTAATCATCTGAAAGATATTGTGGGTAAAAGTGCTGAACTCCTTGGACTTGATATTTATGGTGGAGATGTAATAATTACTCCTGAAGGAGAAATATATGTTATTGATATGAATGATTGGCCAAGCTTTGCCCCAGTGCGTGACGAAGCAAGTAAAATAATAGCTGAACTAATTTACGATAAAATTAAGCAAAACAAAAATTAAGCCGTTTATGTATAGTAAAATTATCACTCAGATTCCAGGTCCAAAATCACTTGAGTATTTTAATTTAGAATCAAATTACATTTCGCCGGGTATTCAAACTATTGCAACCCTCTCAAAAATTGTTCCTGAAAAAGCTGAGGGGTGTATTATAGAAGATGTGGATGGAAATAGGTACATCGATTTCTTTGCGGGTGTGGGGGTAGCTTCGATTGGATACAACCATTCCCACTATGTTAAGATGATGATAGAACAGTATTCTAAAATTCACGTTGGTAGCTTCACTTCGAAGAATCGAGCACTCCTTTCAAAACTTCTATCCGAAATTGCTGTTGGCGACTTAAAACGGACACAGTATTATAGCAGTGGAGCTGAAGCTGTAGAAGCAGCTTTAAGGCTCGCTAAATCCTATACAAAGAAAACCGAGTTTCTTGGATTCTGGGAAGGATTTCATGGTAAAACAATGGGGGTACTTGGTTTACTTGGTGATACCTTTAAGAATGATTTGGGTCCCCTCCCGGTTGGAACATTTTTGTCTCCCTATGCAAACTGTAGAAGATGTCCCTTTTCAATGACTTTCCCAGAATGTGAATGGGCATGTGTGGATTTTATCAGAAAAAAAGTTCGTTATGAAACTACAAATAATATAGCGGCAATTATTGTAGAACCAATTCAAGGAACTGCTGGAAATATTGTACCTCCGAAAGGATTTTTAATAGAACTGAGAAAACTGGCAGATGAAATTGGGGCTTTGCTGATTGCGGATGAAATGATTACAGGGTTTGGAAGAACTGGAAAAATGTTTGGTTGTCAGCACGATGATGTAATTCCTGATATAATTACTATAGGGAAAGGTTTTGGTGGGGGGTTCCCGATGACTGGTTTAATGTCACGTGATGAAATTATTTTCTCTAAACCATTTGCTAATCCGAGCGGGAGTTCCTCGAGTTATGGGGGGAATCCGATAGCATCCACTGCTGCTCTTGCTACTCTTGAGGTAATTATAAATGAAGGATTGGTGGCTAACTCTGCACAGGTTGGTGAATTTATGATTAAAAAATTAAATGAAATGAAAACTAAAATTCCGCTTATTGGAGATGTTCGCGGAAAAGGTTTAATGATTGGACTTGAACTTGTAAAGGATCAGAAAACTAAAGAAAAGCTTGATAAAAAATATACTAAGATGTTTTTTCACGAAGCCTTGAGCAGAGGACTTATAGTTATGGGATATAATCCTGATATAAGAATTAATCCACCACTTGTAATTAGTCAGGAAATTGCAGAAGAAGGTTTATACATTATTGAGGAATCATTAAAAATTATCAGTGAAAGAATTAGCTCTTAAATCCAGAGAGACAGAAGAACTTATTGATATCTATTTTTACAGACCTCTTGGCTATGGTGTAGCTAAGGTAGCTAAGAAGCTGGGATTGACACCAAATATTGTATCAATTCTTGCAGGCATTATAGGAGTAATTGCTGGCCACTTATTTTACTATACCTCTCTTAAAATAAACCTCATTGGTATTGCACTATTCATTATATCTGATATCTTTGACAGTGCTGATGGTGTACTTGCCAGAATTACAAATAATAAAACAACAACAGGTAGAATTCTTGATGGAATCAGTGGGAATGCAGTTTTCTTAAGTATATATGTTCATCTTGCTTTGAGATTATATAACGAATTGGGTTCTGTTTTATACATAGGGTTAGTTTTTCTTGCGGTAGTAAGTCATAGTATACAATTTCCTATTGCAGATTTTTATCGAAATGCCTATTTGTATATTGTTATTGATAAGAAAAAGGCAGAACTTGATAGCCTTTCTTCAGGAGCACCTCTTAATGCTGGTGCAAGTACATCAATATATTATAAACTTTATTCAGCAGTTCTTGGAATTCAGAGGTTGTTTACTAAGTCCTTCAAAAGTCTTTATGATTTAGTAAATAATAAATATCCAGAAGAAATTCTCCCTGCACTTAGGGAAGAATACAAGAGATTAAATCAACCTCTTATTAAATACTATAACTTTTTGACTATTAATTCAAGAATAATCATACTTATTATTTCTCTTTTATTCAGAGAGCCTATAATTTTTATTGTTGCTACAATTGTTTTGTATAATCTTGTATTGGTTTATGTAATTGTCGTAGAGAATAAATACGCCGATAAATTATTGCAGTTACTAAAATCAAATGATATGGTAAATGCTTAAGGGAGCAATTATAGGATGTGGCAAAATAGCTCAAACAGGTCATATTCCAGCTTTTCTTGATGTTCTGGTAAAAGATAAGGTCGAAATTGTAGCTGGAATGGATACTAATGAAAACAGGCTGAAGGAATTTAAAACACATTTTCCAAATGCTGAGGTGTTCACCAATGCTGAAAAGATGTTTAATAGTTGTCAGCTTGATTTTGTTGATATAAGTGTACCGCCAAACTTTCATACGTTTTATATTGAGGAAGCTATCTCGCGTCAGCTTCATATCCTATGTGAAAAACCACTTACTGAAGACATTAAATCAGCACGTCAAATCAAGAAGAAGTTGACACGTGAATACAAAGGTATATTTTTCCCCTTCCATCAATACAAATATTCGCCTATCTGGAAACACTTTCAAAAATTTATTATTGAATCCAATCCTTACGAGAAATTTTTTATTCAATTTAATGTATTAAGAAAAGAAGCAGATATTGGCTATGATGCATTGGCTCCGTTCTGGAGGATTGATAGGACTAAGAGCGGTGGTGGCATTATTGCTGATACAGGTTATCATTATTTGTACCTGTCTCAATGGTTATTAGGAAAACCTGATAAAATATCTGCATTGACTGCCGAATTAAGATTAGAACCCTATGCAGTTGAAGATACAGCCGCAATAATTTTGACATTTGATAAAGGTATTGTGCAAATTAATCTTACCTGGGCAGCATCCAGTCGTTCCAATTCCGCGTTTATTACTACTGGCAGTAGCTTGATGAAATATGATGGAGAATCACTTTTGAAAATAACGGAGGATGAAATAGAAAAAATTGAAGTACCGGATGCTTCTGATAAGAAAACATATATTTCATTTTATGTTAATCTTATAAGCGATTTTATTAATATAGTAGAAGCGAAACAAAATTTTACTGCTGGTATTGAGGAGGCTTACAATACTCAGAGACTATTGCGGAAATGTTATCTTTCCGCCAGGCTTGGAAAATCAGTAAACTGTCAATTGTGAGTAGAAAATATAGAATATTATTCTTTATTATAGGTGTTGTACTCTTTCTTTATATGATATACCAGTTTGGTGTAGATAATATTATTGAGTATATCAAGCAAACGGGTTTTTGGTTGATTGCTGTAATTTCGGTATGGTTTGTTATTTATATACTTCACACCTTTGCCTGGTCTGAAATTATCAGAAGTAGAGGAGCAAAAATAAAGTTATCAGAGTTATTTGCAATTCATTTGAGTAGCAGTGCCCTCAATTATGTTACTCCTTTCTTGAATCTTGGAGGGGAACCATTCCGAATAATGGCTACAAAGGAACGTCTCGGCTTTGAAACATCTGTTAGTTCCACCCTTCTCTATAATATGATTCATATTCTATCCCATCTGATTTTCTGGCTCATTAGTTGTTTTACGGCACTATTAGTTATTAAAAATGTAGAGATATATCTTGTTGTTATTCCTTTAATAATAATATTGTTGTCTGGCATTTTACTTTTTTTTGTATGGCACAAAAATGGAATATTTCTTTCTTTTGTTTCACTTTCCAATAAGACTTTTTTTCTAAAGCCTATTGGCAAGTTCTTGAATAGAAAAAAAGAGAAGCTACTTGTTTTAGATGAGCTGGTAAAGGATTTATTTAATAACAACAAAAAAGCTTTCTATGTGTCCTTAAGTTATGAGCTTCTGGCTCGATATATTTCTGCAATAGAGTTTTATATTATTCTCTTTTCAATTGGTTATCCTGCTAATTTTCTTCAGGCGATTTATATATATGCGGGCTCATCTTTAATTCTTAATATACTTTTCTTTGTTCCTATGGAAGCAGGCACCAGAGAGGCAGGATTGTATGCTATTTCTGCGTCGTTAGGTTATTCTCCTGGGATAGGTGTTTACATTTCAATAGTGAATAGGTTGAGAGAGTTCTTCTGGATAATTGTAGGTTTATTATTAATGCAATTTACAGGGACAAGAAAACTTGAAAAAGAAATTTTGTAGAATTCACCATTTGATTAATGACTAATAATTATACAGTAATACTGTTTGATTTTGGAGGTACTCTTGATACTAATGGAGTGCATTGGAGTGTAAAATATTATGAAGCTTTTAAAAAGGTGTTCCCTTCATTGGACTTTAAAATTTATTCAGACCTTTTTGTAAAGGCTGATGAAAAATTACGACTGTATGCTGGAAATATAAGTGATTATTATGAATTGTTGACTAAACAGTTTAGCTTGCAATGTGATTTGCTAAATCAAAAACTTAATTTACATATTAGCCAGAAGCAATACGAAACTATGTTAAAAGAAATATACTGGGATGTTCGGGATAATATTAATAGTTCCCGAAGAATTATTAGTAGTTTAAAACAAAATTACAAAATAGGAGTTGTTTCTAATTTCTATGGTAATCTTCCAATAATATGTAACAACCTGAACTTATTAAATCTGCTGGATATTGTTGTGGATTCGGTAAAAATAGGTTATAGTAAGCCAGATCCGGGAATATTTTTATTTGCTTTAAAGAGTCTTAATTCCTCTCCTGAAGAGTGTATTGTAGTAGGGGATTCCTATGAGCGTGATATCAAACCGTCAAAGCAAATTGGATGCAAAACCATATGGCTTAAAGGGAAGTCGTGGAAAGAGGAAAGTGAACCAAACTGTGCGGATTTTATAATTACAACCTTATCGGAAATTAAAGAAATTTTAACTTTAAAAACTAAAATACAAAAATGAGTAGTTCATTAACAAAGCAAACAAAACCAACAGGGAAACTTGGAGTTCTCATAGTAGGACTTAACGGAGCAGTATCAACAACTTTTCTTGCTGGACTGTATCTTGTTAAAAAAGGACTTTCATTACCTATTGGCTCACTAACTCAAATGGGAACTATAAGAGTCGGAAAACGAATTGCTAATAAGTTCCCCCTGATACGGGAGTTTGTCCCTCTTGCTACTTTAGATGACCTTGTGTTTGGAGGATGGGATATTAGGAATGAAACTTGTTATGCATCTGGGCTTTCTGCAAAAGTTTTGATGGAGTCTGATATTAGTCAAGTCAAAAATGAACTTGATGAATTAAGACCTATGAAAGGTGTGTTTAATCAAAAATTTGTTAAAAAGTTGCATGGAGACTGGGTAAAATCGGCAAAGACTGAATATGAATTGATGGAAGCTTTACGTGAAGACATAAGAGAATTCAAAAGAAAAAATGGCCTTGATAGAGTAGTGATGATTTGGTGTGCGAGTACGGAAGTATTTCTTGAGATAAAAAAGGTCCATAGTACAAAAGAAAACTTTGAGGCAGGAATGAAAAACAATGATGAGTTTATTGCTCCAAGTATGTTGTATGCATATGCTGCTATTTCAGAGGGTATTCCCTTTATTAATGGAGCACCAAATCTTTCTGCTGATATTCCGGCACTTGTTGAATTTGCTAATGAAATGAAAGTACCTATTGCTGGAAAAGATTTTAAAACGGGACAGACTTTGGTAAAAACTGTTATTGCTCCTATGCTTAAAGCAAAGATGCTTGGATTGAAAGGCTGGTTTTCTACCAATATACTTGGAAATCGTGATGGGGAGGTGCTTGATGATCCCGATAGCTTCAAAACCAAAGAGGTAAGTAAACTCTCCGTTCTGGAAAGCATCTTGCAACCAGAGATTTATCCTGAATTGTATGCTGACTATTATCACAAAGTTAACATAAATTATTATCCTCCTCGCGGGGATAATAAAGAAGGATGGGATAATATTGATATATTTGGATGGCTTGGATACCCTATGCAGATTAAAATAAATTTCCTTTGTAAGGATTCAATACTTGCAGCTCCACTGGTATTAGACCTTGTTTTATTTATGGATCTGGCTAAGCGAATGGGAATGTTTGGTATCCAGGACTGGCTATCGTTTTTCTTCAAATCACCTATGCACAATCCCGATCAAGTACCTGAACATGATCTCTTTATTCAGCAAATGAAGCTTAAAAATATGCTTCGTACAATGATGGATGAAAAGCCAATTTCACATATAGAAGATGAGCTGGAATACTATATGGGCTTGATTAAATAACTTTTAATTTATTCTTTTAGAAAGTAAATTGATATAGTATGTAGAAGCTTCTAATAAATTGTCAATGATAAAAAACTATTGCTTTCTTATTCTATTTTTGTTTATCGTCAGGTGTAATGCTACAGCCCAAGTTGAATTGGTGCCAGCTAATCATCCTGTTTACCACTTCTTGAAACGCATGCAACTTGGAGGAATCATTGAGGACTACAATTCAGCAATACTTCCAATGTCTCGTGAGGAAGTTGCTGATTTAATAAAAGAAGTCTCCAGGAAATCAGAGCTGCTGTCCACAATTGATAAGAAAATCTTAAGCGATTTGAAAATTGAATTTGGATTTGAAATTGATAAAAATCTCAAAACTAATTCTTCTCTTCTGAATGAGCCTAAATTAAAGAATATTTTTGATGACTCAAAACAGAAACATATTTTTGCTTACGCTGACTCAAACTTATCTTTCTTTTTTGATGTACAGGGTGCACTCTCCCAAAGGAATTCTAAGGGTGACTCTCTTGGTAGTAATGCTATTACCTTAGGTGAGTTAGGGTTTACATTTCGAGGGACATTGTTTAATTCAGTTGGGGTTTATTTACATCCATACAGCGGAAGAAGGCTGAGGGGAGAAAAAAAAGATGTTGAGTTTTCTGCAAAATTTGATCCCAGATTAAAAGCAAGTAATCATTTTATGAATGAATACTCAAAGTATGATAACTTTGAAGGTTATATTAGATATAGAGCCCCGAGCAGATGGATTAGCCTTACTATTGGTAGAGAGTTACTATTAGAAGGATTTGGGTATAATGATAAAATGTTGTTATCCAGTAACACTGTACCTTTTGATTTTGCAAAACTTGATCTTGCATATAAGTCTTTTAAATATAGTTTTTTATATGGGGCGTTGCGTGGTGATTCGCTTGGAAGACAAATTCTTTATAAGAACATTGTTACAAACAGGCTTGACATTAAGTTTTCACCTGATGTTAGATTTGGTGTCTGGGAATCTGTTATAGTTTCTGATAATCCATTTTCACTTAGTTATGTGAATCCTATAAATTTTATCTTTTCTTCTGATATTAATGGTAGCATTGAACAAACTTATAACAATAATACTCTTCTGGCTTTTGATATGGAAGTATTGCCTGTAAAAAATCTTGCTTTGCAGGGGACACTCTTGATAGATGATTTAAACTTATCAACACTTTACAATAGCGATAAAAGTTCAAATGATAATAAACTTGGTTATCAAATGGGAATGATGTGGAATAACCCATTTAGTTTAAACGGCTTGACTTTGTCTGTTGAGTATTTACGACTGTCTCCATTTGTTTATACTCACCATTCTAATAAGAGCCAATATACACATTCTGAAATGCCATTGGGTGTAAAACTACCCCCAAATGGCGAGGAAATCTCTCTTAAAGTTGTTTATAACATTACAAATAGATTAACTTTAAACCTTCTGTATCAGTATCAGCGTTCAGGAGAGGGGCTTATTTTTGATTCAACAGGGGTGCTTATTCGAAATTATGGTGGTTATATTAATTGGGGTGTAGGAGATACTCTGGCAAAAAATGATTTTCTGGGGGGCAATAGAATTAATCGAAATCTTTTAACTTTGAACCTTAAGTATGAGCCCATAAAACAATTCTATTGTGAATTTGAGTATAGATTACTTGCTCAGGATTTATTATATCTCAATAGAAAAACTTACGACCACTTATTCTTTCTAACTGTCAAGGTTGATTATTGAACGGAGTGGCTTCGAGGAGAGGTAAGTTGTTTTAAATTTAAATCGGTGATATATGGATATTCTTGATGAAGGGAAAAAATTGCGTCGAATTTCCAGGCTACAGCCTCGTTATCTAATTATACTTTCTGTTTTTCTTTTTTTGTTAATGATTGTATCAGCTTATTATGAGCTTCTGGAAAACAAAAAAGAAGTTTATCATATGCTTGATGAATCAGCTCGTTCACTGATTAATACAATTGAAAGAAGTAGCGTGAATACAATTATATCAGATCAGGAATTGGAAGGGTTGTTAACACAACATTTATTTGCAGTAGCAAGAAATGTAAAAAGACTTGATAGCCTGGGATATCTTACAAACAATTTACTGGAACATATATCACAAGAAAGTGGCGTCTATCGAATTAATGTATTTAATAAGAGCGGGGAAAAAGTGTTTACAAATCTTATAACGGATACTATACATACTCTTGCTGACCGACATTCTCCTCTTGATTATCTAAAGCCTATATTGGAAGGGAAGAAATCAGAACTGATTATAGGATTTAAACCAGCCAGATTTGAAGAAGGGGAACGATTTGCAGTGGCAGTGTCAAGAGCAGGGAGAAAGGGAGGAGCTATTGTGGTAAATCTTGATGCCAAATTATTTCTGGAGTTTCGTCGCGAAGTAGGGTTTGGTAAGCTTATCCAGGATGTCGGACAGCAGAGTGGTGTTGATTATATTGTATTGCAATCAAGTGATGAAATAATTGCTGCTAACAAATCAGTGGAAGGGATTTCTTTTTTTAAAGATGATGAATTTTTGAGGAAGGTTTATGAAGAAGAGAAAGTTTTAACACGTACAACAGAATTTCAAGGACATCCTGTTTTTGAAGTTGTAAAAGTACTTTCTATAAATGGGGTAAAGTATGGGGTATTCAGAATAGGTTTGACAATGGATGAGGTAAAATCTGTACAAATGCGTATGTATAGAAGAGCATTTGTTTTAACTTTTGTTTTGTTTGTAATAACAGTGATTTTGGTAAGTGTTGTTGTAACTAACCAAAATTACAGAATCCTATCTGAAGAGTATAAAAAAATAAAATCTCTTACAAATAACATCCTGGAAAACTTTAGCCTTGCTGTGATAACAATTGATAAAGATAACTTTGTGAGGATTTTTAATAGGTTTGCATCGCAACTATTTGCCTTGGAAAGTAACTTGGTGGTTAACAAAAATATATTTGAGCTTAACCTTTTTAGCAATCCTTCACTAAGGGAATTGTTTGAGAAAAAAGCTATTGTTTCGGATTTAGAACTCGAGATAATGATTGGGGATGAAGAAAAAATATTGAAGATAAATTCTTCTGTAATTATAGAAAACGAACAAGTTCAGTTTTATACTGTTACAATAGAAGATGTTACAGAGCTTAAACAGAATGAATTGATAAAACAACAAAATGAAAAACTGATTGCAATGGGAGAACTGGCATCATCAGTCGCTCACGAGATACGTAATCCATTGAATTCTATAATGATGATTTCACAAAGGTTGGAACGAGAAATTCAGCCCTATTTTAAGAATGAATTGTTTGTTTCTCTCTCTAAAGTATTAAAGGATGAATCTTCCAGAGTAAATAAAATTATAGAAGATTTTATAAAATTTGCAAGGTCCCCCAAACTTGTGCCAGTGGTAACTAAGGTAAGTGAATTTTTTGAGTCGTTAAAACCTATAGTTGATATAATGGTTAAAGACAAAAAAATCAGGTTTGGGTTTAAAATAGAACGAGATAATATAATAAAAATAGATATCGAGCAAATGCGACAAGTATTTATAAATTTGATACAAAATGCGATAGATGCAATTGACTCTGAGGGAGAAATCTCAATTGCTTATACTTTTAAAAACAATAGAAACGTATTTGAAGTAAAAGATACCGGAAGAGGAATTTCTCCAGAGAATATGGGAAAAATTTTTAACATATATTTTACTACGAAGAAAGAAGGAAACGGGCTTGGGTTAAGTATAGTGCAAAGAATTATACTTCAACACAGTGGCACGATAATTGCTCGTTCTGAAGTAGGAAAAGGAACGACTTTTAAAATAACATTGCCTTAATAATGAAAATTACAATCTTAGTAGTAGATGATGAATCCTCTCAAAGGGTGATTTTAAGCGGATTTTTGCGAGAGAAAGGCTTTAATACTTTTGAAGCTGGTTCTGGTGCGGAAGCTCTGGAAATTATTAGAAATCATTTTGTGGATATTGTTATATCAGATTATAGAATGCCTGAGATGACAGGTATTGAGTTGTTAAAAGAAGCTCGGCAAATCAATCCCGAAATTGCTTTTGTTATAGTTACTGCCTTTGGAACAATTGAAAATGCTGTGGAAACGATGAAACTTGGTGCTTATGATTACCTGACGAAACCAATTAATCTTGATGAATTAGAAATCATAGTAAAAAGAATCAGTGAGCGACAAAGTTTAATTTCAGAGAACCAACTTCTCCGGGAACAGTTGTCAGAAAAGTATAATTTTTCAGGGCTTATAGCTAAATCCCCAAAAATGGAAGAGGTAATAAACCTTGCCTGGCGTGTTGCAAAGTCAAAAGCTACTGTTTTAATTCGTGGTGAAAGTGGAACCGGGAAAGAAGTGCTTGCAAAAGCAATTCATTTTGCCAGTCCTCGTGCAAACAAGCCATTTGTAGCTGTTAATTGTGCAGCACTTAATGAAAACCTTCTTGAAAGTGAGATGTTTGGACATGAAAGGGGATCTTTTACTGGTGCTGAAAGGCAAAGAAAAGGGCGTTTTGAAGTTGCTGATGGTGGAACTTTATTTTTAGATGAAGTTGGAGATTTACCTTTACAGACACAAATTAAGTTACTAAGAGTTTTGCAAGAATCTCAATTTGAACGTGTTGGTGGGAATGTCCCTATAACAGTCGACGTAAGAGTGATTACTGCTACCAATAGACCTTTGGAGAAATTAATTGCTGAAGGTGCATTTAGAGAAGATCTTTTTTATCGGATTAATGTTGTAACCCTTTCGATTCCCCCGTTGCGTGAGAGAAAGGAAGACATCCCTGAATTACTTGATTATCTTGTTAGAAAATATTTGCCTGAATCAGGCAAGACCAATGCTACTTTTAGCAAAGAGGCAGTGGATATTCTGATGAGATATAACTACCCTGGCAATATACGTGAACTTGAAAACATTGTTCAACATGCACTCATAATTTCACGAAATGAAATAATAACCACAGATGACCTACCCATTACTGAGAGTAATGTATCTCAAGATGAAACAAGTGACATTATAGCAACTCATAAAAGTATGCCTGAACAAGTAGAAGCATTTGAAAAAAAAATAGTTTTGAATGCTCTTTCTCGAACAAAAGGCAATCAGTTACAGGCAGCAAAATTGTTGGGGATTAGTGAACGGAATCTGAGATATAAACTTGAAAAATGGGGAATGAAAAAAAAATAAATCCTTTATGTATCACATTTTTGGGAAATATAACGACTTTGTAAAATCAAACGAACAACTTCAAGCTTTGAAAGAAGCTGAAAAACAATTTAAGAAACTCCAGTACCTGAAGGCGTACAAAAATCTGATAGAGTATCTGATGAATCCTCGTAGAGACAACATAAAAATCTTAGAAGATAGTGACAGACTGATAAAGTTTGAATTAATTCAGGGTTCGAAGCGATGTATAGTTACATTAACTCCAACGGATATTTTGGCTGAATCAATAGTGGCTGTGATTAAACAAAGTAATGTATCTTTGTTAAGGAAACTGCTTGAACAGAATTATTATTTGATGTATTCCAAAACTTTATTAAGGGATAATGAAATTATAGTCAGATTTGACAGTAATACTATTGATTGTCCCCCAGAAAAACTTTATTTGGGTTTAATTGAACTAAGTGTTAAAGCAGATTCAATGGATGATATTATACTTGACCAGTTTGCTGGTTATCTTATCCCGGTTGACGAGGAGATTAAAATTCCGCTCCCTGATGACATTAAAAAAATTAAATATGAATATTTTGTAAAATGGATACAGGAAACACTAAATAAAATCTCAAGTTTTGATGAAAGTATGGACCCATTAATTACATCTTATCTTTTACTTACACTTACATACCGTATAGATTATTTACTTCATCCTGAAGGGGTTCTCTCTTCTGAACTTGATAAAGTTAACTATACATATTTTCTTGATGAAACAAAGACCATTGATGAAAAAATTGATTATGTTACAGATTTATATCGCAAATTACTCAGTAAAAACGAAACTGAAATATCAAAACATTTTTACTATCTCAATAATTCATTTAGCTTGCTTCAACCTGTTTCTCATCAGGTAATTCAAGAAGTAATAGCTGAAAATCAGAGGCATATTAAATGGCTTGAAGATAATGCTCTTGAAGAATATAAGACCTTGATATATGAATATATAAGTGGGTATTGCCTATTTAATTTTAAACTCCCTAAACCAATAGTAAAACTTCTACACATAGGGTTTATAGTATTATACCCTGAATATTTCAATGCTCTGGGAATAGGTGAAAAATTATACAGTAAAGAAAATAATAATTTTAATGTTTCTCTAATAAAAGAGAAGATTAGCGGTATTATAGCGGAAAGTAAAGAGTTATATCAAGAGCTTGAGTTTAATACAGATGAACTGAATTTTGAGACTCTTGAAAGATTTTTTCAAACTTTTTATGAATTAATTTCAAAAATGAATTTAAAACAAAAAGATGCAAACTCAGGAAATAATTGATATATATAAACCTGCTATTATCCAGGTGACTTCTCAAGCAGGAGGTGGCTCCGGGTTTTATCTTAAAGAATATAATCTAATTATTACTAATAAACATGTGGTGGATGAAAACACAGAGGTAAGAATTGCCGGAACCCTATTTGAGCAAATGCTTAAACCTGTTCTTTTCTATGATTATAAATATGATTTGGCCTTCATTGAACCTCCGGAAAAAATAGAATTTCCTCTTCTACGAATTGCTGAAAAATTACCTTCAGATGGTGAGAGGGTAATCGCAATAGGGCATCCTTATGGTTTGACTTATACTTCTACAGAGGGTATTGTCTCAAAGAAAAAAAGGGTGTTTGATGGTGTCTCTTATATCCAGATTGATGCTGCGATTAATCCTGGAAATAGTGGAGGTCCTCTGGTAAACGAACTTGCTGAAGTCGTTGGAGTTAACACTTTTGTAATTTCGGGAGGGAGTAATCTTGGGTTTGCACTTTCGGCTGAACACCTTAAAGAATCTCTTGATGAATATAGAGCCTATTATGGGAAACCCGCTGTAAGATGTCCTTCCTGTATGAATATTACTTTACTTAAAGATTTTAATGATAACTATTGTCCAAACTGTGGGACTGAATTAAAGCTTCCTAAAATAAAACTGGAATCTGATACTATGCACTTTGGTATTAATAACACCATTGAAAAGATTCTTAATGAACTGGGTAAAAACGTTAAGCTTGCAAAAAGAGGAAAAAGAGATTGGGAGTTTAAGGAAAATAAAACCGTGATTTTTATTTCAATAGGTGAAACAGGCTTGATAATCTGTGGAGCATACCTTGGGACTTTACCAAAATCAAATATTATGGATTTATACACCTATTTATTAAAGGAAAATGACCATTTACAAAGGTTCAGTTTTGCTGTACATAGAGAAAATATTTTATTGTCTTCATTAATAAGTGTTAAGTTTTTTAGAAGTGAAACAGCAAAGCAAACGATAGAAGATCTTTTCAGATATGCAAATGAATATGCAACCGTTTTACGAGAACATTATAGATGTATTCCAAAAGAGGAAGAAGAATAATTCTGGCACAAGAATTGCACATTAAAGTTGATGAAAAAATCTCTTATGATATTGATTCCTGTATTTACTATTATCTGGGTAATTTCTTTTTATTTGCTTAGGTCTTCCTTCTATACCCCTGAACTTAATAAAGCTCAAACCATTCCTGTATTCCATAGCATCGATACTTTAAAAACCAGCGTACCTGATTATGTTCCACCTCCACGTGGAGGAAAGAATCAAAGGTGGAACTGTAATCGTAACTATTATCTTGATCCACAAAGACAGTGTTACTTTGGAAGAGGAATGAAATATAGACATCGATACGGACAACAAGAATGACGAGTTAGATAAAAATTTCGTCATTTTTGCCGTCAATTGTTTTATATAATTTAACTAAAAAATTAATACCTATGAGAAAACTTATCTTTATTTTTACGTTTTTAACAATTTTTGTTTCTTTTTCTCGTTCCCAGGATGTGGTGTCAATAAAACCTCAAGATGAAGTTGATTCCTGTGAAATAGATTGGACAGTCCCAGAACTTATGAAATTTCATGATGTAATTTATATTATCTGGCACGAAGCCTGGCCTCAAAAAAATACTGTTCAACTTGTTTCATTGGTTCCTGAAGTAAAAGAACACATAAGCAAAATAAATAATGCTAATCTGCCAGGAATACAACGGGATAAAGAAGCAAAGTGGAAAGCAGGTTTAGTTGAATTTAATAAGGCTGCAGAAAATTATTATGAGGCCTGTTCCTCGGGGGATGCACAAAAAATGCTTGATGCTGCGGAGGATTTACACGCAAAATTTGAAATGATGGTACGGATTCTAAAGCCTGTATTTAAAGAAGTAGATGATTATCATAAGATACTTTATATTATTTATCATAAGTATCTACCTGAAAAGAAATATGAAAGTATCAAAAACGTTATAGATAACCTTATCAGTTATGCGGAGTCTATTGTTAATATTTCTTCAAATAAGCTTCAAAAAAGACTAAAAGAAAAAAGTGATAATTTTAAAAAAGCTGCTGAGAATTTATTAATCTCAACCAAAGAACTTAAATCAGTGCTTGAGACTAATGATCCCCAAAAAATAGATCGGGCTGTCGAACATATGCATTCGATGTATCAACTTCTTGAAACAAATTTCGATTAACTTTTATTTTAAACTAAAAGGGAGTAGCAATATGAAACAGACACTATTTGTTATTATCTTTTTAGTATTTCCTCTTGTATTTATTTATGCACAAAACACAAAAGCAGGGGATGAGGCATTTGGTATTTTTAAGTATGACAATTTTGAAAAGCCACAAGTCTGCGGGACATCTTGTCATACTGATATTTACCAGCAGTGGATACAAATGATGATGTCACAGGCATATACTCATCATTGGGATGAAATTGAATATTTCAAACTTGCTGTTCCCCATGCTGAAAAAGACCCAAAAGTTGCAGGTGTTAAAGCCGGATGTAATGGATGTCATGCTCCGACTGCTTTTTTAAGTGGTGATGTACCACCTCCCAAACCTGAACTCAACTCACGCGCTAATGAATCTGTAAGTTGCGATGTATGTCATACAATTTATGGATTTTCTGGAGATACTCCTTTTAATTATAATTATATTTCAAGACCCGGGATTCTTAAATATGGAACACGTGCTACCGGCACTTCTCCTGCTCATCAAATTCAGAAAAATGATTTTCTTAAAAAGGCTGAGTTTTGCGGCACCTGTCACAATGAACAATCACCCTATGGTGTATGGGTTAAATCAACCCAGCTTGAATGGAGAGAGGGACCCTATGCAAAGGAAGGGATACAGTGCCAAACCTGTCATATGCCAAAAGCGCCTGGAAAGCTTGCAGATATGGGAGAGTATTATCCTGATGTCGCTCAACACCTTTTTCACGGGGCACATGATCCAGGGAAATTACGAGGAACTGTTGAATTAAGGATTCATCCAGATACGAGAGAAGTTGAACCAGGTGAACAGGTTAAGTTTACAGTTGTATTATATAATACAAAAGCAGGACACAAGATTCCAACTGGTTCAGCTGAAGAACGAATGCTCTGGTTACATGTTGAAGCAAAAGATTCAAAAGGGAACATTTACCACTTAAAAGTTGACAGAAAGGGATTCAAGGGAGAAGAATATACAATAGCTGATAGTTCACTGGCGTATCAGGATATGGGTATCCCTTTAAATATTCCTGATTTCAAAGGCGTACTGAGAGATGCTGTTCCTGTAGGAGATAGAATTTTCAGGCTACCTTACTTTGATCCTCAGGGAAGAATGACAATAATGCAATGGAATACAGCCTTTCTTGGGGTTGATTACAGAATTGGACCGCGGGAGGCAAAGGTTGAAACTTATACCTGGACTGTGCCTGATAATGTTGAACCGGGAGATCTTGTAGTTACAGCAGTCCTGAACTATCAAAGACTCCCAACTGCAGTAGCAAAGTTTCTTGGTGTTCCGGACGATGAAATTGAAACTATTGTAATTAATTACCACCAAACAAAAATATCAATAGTAGATTGATAGGAGAAAAAACTATGCAAAACTCAATTTTAAAAACAATATTAGTGTTAAATTTAATACTACTATTTACAAGCGAAACTTTTTCTATTCCAGCGTTTGCACGAAAATACAATATGTCCTGTAATGTTTGCCATCTTGCTGCACCAAAGTTAAAACCATATGGTGAAGAATTTGCTTCTAATGGATTTCAGTTGAAGGATAAAGAACCCGTACGGTTTTTTAGAAATACTGGTGATGATGAACTTTTGCTTATGAGAGAATTACCAATAGCATTGAGGTTTGAACTATGGGGTCAATATGAAAATGGAACAACGGTTAATGGGGATTTTAAGACTCCTTACATTTTAAAGTTCCTATCGGGTGGTAATATTTTTAAAAATGTTTCTTATTACTTTTATTTCTTTATCAGCGAAAGGGGTAAGCTTGCAGGCATTGAAGATGCCTATGTAATGTTTAATGATATTGCAAAAACTGGGCTTGATGCATACGTGGGACAATTTCAAGCATCTGATCCTCTTTTTAAAAGAGAATTGAGACTTGAGCTTGAGGATTACAAAATATATTCTACACGAGTAGGGTATAGTCTTGCAACTTTAAAATATGAAAGAGGTATTATGCTAAATTATACCTTGCCTACAAATACTGATATTGTTGCAGAAATTGTTAATGGCAATGGAATTGATACAGAAGATATCTTTGATAATGACAATAATAAAAATGTGCTTCTAAGATTATCCCAAAGACTAAATAAGAATGTGCGAGTAGGAACATTTGGTTATTATGGAAAGGAGGATTTTGATTCAACCCGCAATGAACTCTGGATGGCTGGAGCAGATGCCACCATTGATCTGGAACCTATACAACTAAATGTACAATACCTTTACAGAAATGATAACAATCCTGACCTGCTTGTTGGCACAACAAATAAAGCAAAAACACAGGGGGGGTTTGTAGAACTTGTTCTTGCTCCAAAAGGGGATAAAAGCAAGTGGCTTGCTACCCTGTTATTTAATAAAATCAGCTCTGATAAAAGTTACCTTAACTATGAAAGTTATACAGCGAATTTGACCTATTTAATTGCAAGAAATATCAGATTAATAGGTGAATATTCGTATTTGAAGGAAACTAAAACATCACGAGTCTCGTTGGGACTGTTTACTGCCTTTTGATGGAACAAAGTTTTGTTTATGATTCGTTCATTTTTGCAGGTTGCGACAAATATGGCGAAGAATGATATATAGTAGTTCACTCAACGACCTCTTTACAACTATTTTAAGTGGCACGATAATTGCATGTTATAAGAAAACGATAAACTAAAATTTACGGAGGTAAAAAAAATGAAAAAGTTAATGTTAGTAATCCTGATAATGTTTGTTGCAACAACAGTATTTGGTCAACGTGCAACTTATATGTGGAGTAATGATAATGTAAAGACAGTGTCTGGTGTTATTACAGATAATCAAAGACCCTGTGCAGTTCTAAAAGCCGATGATGGCAAAGAATACAGAGTACATTTAGGACCTATCTGGTACTGGGATCAGAATGGATATAGCCTGTCACTTTCTAATGCCACAATAAAAGGGAATGTAAAAGAAGTTAACGGAGTTTATGATATTTTTCCATTCACAATCGAACAATCTGGAAAAGTAATGGTGTTTGCTGATGATAACGGATTACCAAAATGGTCACAAGGAAAAGGCTGGGGCAGAGGATATGGTAGGGGATATGGTTATGGAAGAGGTCGTGGTTGGAATTGTCCATACAGAAGATAGTTCTCCTATTTTCCCCTTTAGAAAAAAAGCTGGTGAGTATTTTACTCCCCAGCTTTTTTTATAGAATTAATAAATGATTGAATATTATTATTGATTTTTTTAAAATTGAAAGAGGATTCATAAAATGCTATGAGAAAAAAAGAGGGTAATAAAGAAGAAAAGATTTTCTATGCAGCTCTGAAAAGTTTTGCTATACACGGTTTTTATCGTTCGCGAATTGAGGAGATTGCTCAAAACGCTGGTGTTTCTATTGGAAGTATTTATGTTTATTATAATGATAAGAAAGATATTCTTTATCGAATTTTCGACAGGACCTGGACAGAACTCTACAAAAATTTGCTCTTTATTTATGACCGTACAGACTTGAAAGCCTCTGATAAAGTTGATTTAATGATTGATTTGATTTTTGATACATTTTCTAAAAATCCTGACCTTGCTATAATAATAACAAACGAACAGCGCAAACTTTATGCTGACCCGAGCAAGAAATTTACACCTTATTATGATAAGTTTCTGGAGCTAGCAAAAAAAATTATTCAACAAGGTATCAAGGAAGGAACTTTTTATGAAAACATTCACTGGGAGGTTATGCGGCATTTTGTTATAGGCTCTTTTAGAGAATTACTATCAACCTGGGTATCCCATAAGTCAAACCTTTCACTCAATGATATGAAGGAAAGTGTTAGATTCCTAATAAAGTATGGTATCTCAAAATATCCTTCCGGTGAACAATTGATTTCAGAGACAAGTCCAACCGATGAATCACAAAATTAATTAAATACAATGTACAATGCTAAAAAAATGGGTCAGGATTTCTTCTGAGGAAAAATTTTCTAATCCTTTCTGGACATATAAATTAGATTTGTGTAAGATTCCCAATGGTAAAACGTATGAATACCATTATGTCCATACGGCTGGTTCTGTGTTTATTGTTCCTGTCTCTGCTGATGGTAGAATATTAATGGTAAATCAATACAGGTATTTAATAGATAAGTTTAGTCTTGAATTTCCTGGAGGTGGTTTAAAAAAGGGAGAAAACCCCATTGACATTGCTCGGAAAGAATTGATTGAAGAAACAAGTTATGAGGGAGCACTCCATAAAGTAGGATATTTTGTCCCTTATAACGGGGTTTCTGATGAAATCTGTTATGTCTTTATTGCAAGGGATTTAAAACCATCAACTGCTGAAACTAAAGATGAACAGGAAGAATTTGAACTTCTGCTATTATCAATTGAAGAACTTGAAGAAAAAATTATAAAGAATGAAATTTCTGATGGAATGACCCTTGCTTCATGGATGCTTGCCCGTAAGTATTTTCTTTAATTTAACAAAGTATACCCCCATAACCGTCTTTCCGAATGGACTAATTTGTTGCCTTAATTTTTAGGTGTAGATTTCTTAACTTTAAAGCTTATGAAAAAACAGATAAGAAAAATAACACTACAGGAAGAGTTACCGCAAAATCTACTCAGAGAAGAAATAATATACACTGATTTACCCGACCCAAGACACTATATTATAATAAGAGGAGCCAGAGTCAATAACTTGAGAAATATTAATTTAGATATACCTAAAAATAAATTAATAGTATTTACGGGAGTCAGTGGTTCCGGCAAGTCTTCTATTGTGTTTGATACTATATATGCAGAAGGGCAACGGCGGTATGTTGAAAGTCTCTCCTCTTATGCCCGCCAGTTCTTAGAGCGGATGAATAAACCCGAGGTAGAATATATTTCCGGATTGGCTCCATCAATGGCTATTGATCAAAAAGCAGGAGGAAAAACTTCTCGTTCCACTGTTGGTACTGCAACTGAAATTTATGACTATTTAAGATTATTGTATGCACGGATTGGAGATACTTACTCACCAGTTAGTGGACGACTTGTAAAGAGAGATACGCCCGATTCAATTCTTAAAGAAATTAATCAACACTCACCTGATAGAATTTTAATATGTTGTGCATTTGCTTTTGAATCTGAAAAAGAATTGTTTGATAAAGTTAGAATATTAAAAGAGAAGGGATATTATAAAATCCTCATAAAAGATAAAATATACGATTTAACAGAACATTCTGAAAAAAAAATTTTGAAATTACTCTCAGATGAGCTTATTACTATCATTGATGATATTAGATTTAAAGACTCTGACATTCTTAATGATGTATCGAGAATTTACGAATCTTTAGAAACTGCTTTTAGGGAAGGAGATGGCTACCTTAAGGTAATTTACTATAAGGAAAAAAAATCTACCGTTGTATCTTATAGTAGATTTTTTGAGGCAGATGGGATGAAATTTATTGAACCTGAACCACGACTTTTTTCCTTTAATAACCCATTTGGCGCTTGTGAAAAATGTCAGGGCTTTGGTAGAACAATGGATATAGATATGGAGCTCGTTGTGCCGGATAAAGACAGGTCACTTATCGACAATGCAATTGCTGTTTTTACTACTCCAAAACATTCCAAGCATTATTCTGATTTAATCAAGGAAGCTCCGGAATATGGTGTGGATATTTTTAAACCCTTTAAAGAATTAACCGATGAAGAAGTAGAATTTGTCTTTGAAGGGGGGGAAAAATATATTGGGTTAAATAAGTTTTTCAAAATTGTCGAAAAAGAAGCACTTTATAAACTACATTATAAAATTCTACTTAATAGATACCGTGCTTATACTACCTGTAGTGCCTGTCGAGGTTCTCGCCTTAGAAAGGAAGCTCTTTATGTCAGGGTTGGTGGAAAAAATATTTTTGATGTGGTAAGAATGACTATTGGACAGGCTTATGAGTTCTTTTCTAATCTTAAACTTGATGACTACAAACGTCAGATTTCTGAAAGGCTACGTGAAGAAATTAATACACGTCTGAAATATCTTATTGATGTTGGATTAGATTACCTTACTCTGGATAGAATTTCAAACACGCTATCCGGAGGAGAGGCCCAGAGGATAAATTTATCAACCTCGCTTGGTTCCTCACTGGTTGGTTCAATTTATGTGCTTGATGAACCAACTATTGGACTACATCAAAGAGATACGGAACGGCTTGTAAAGATTATGAAATCCTTACGGGATATTGGAAATACCGTTCTTGTTGTTGAACACGATAGGGATATGATTAAGGAAGCTGATCAGATTATAGATATGGGTCCATTAGCTGGTGAATATGGAGGGGAAGTTGTATTTCAGGGAACTTATGATGAGATTTTAAAGGACAAAAATTCTCTAACAGGGAAATATTTGAGTGGCAGAGAAAAAATTAAAGTTCCTTCGACCAGAAGGAAAATTAAATCATCAACTAAGTTTATTACAATTTATGGAGCAAGGGAAAATAACCTTAAAAATATAGATGTTCATATTCCTATTAATATGTTTACCTGTATTACGGGTGTAAGTGGCTCCGGTAAGAGTACTTTAGTAGAAAATATTCTGTATGCTGGTGTTAAGAAAAGAATATCAGGTTTCTATCAGGAACGTATAGGAGCTCATACCAGAATGGAAGGAATTGAGTATTTTCAAAATGTTGAAATAGTTGACCAAACTCCAATTGGAAAAACAGCGCGTAGTAATCCTGTAACATATATTAAGGTGTTTGATGAAATTAGAAATATATTTGCTGATTCTACAGAAGCAATAAGGAGAGGCTATCCGAGCGGATATTTTTCTTTCAATGTACCGGGGGGCAGATGTGAAGCTTGTGAGGGTACTGGTACAATTCGAATTGAGATGCAATTTATGGCTGATATTTACCTTATATGTGATGCCTGTAATGGACAGCGATACAAAAAAAATATTTTAGATATAAAAATCAAAGGTGCAGATAACAAATCTAAAAATATTTATGAAGTACTTGAAATGACGGTCACCGAAGCACTGCAATTTTTCAAGAAATATCCACGGGTTGTAAAAAAGCTTCAGATACTTGATGATGTGGGACTTGGGTATCTTCGGTTGGGGCAAGCTGCAAATACTCTTTCAGGGGGGGAATCTCAAAGATTAAAGCTGGCTTACCATTTACTGAATGAAAGTGAAAGTTTCAGGACACTTTTTATCTTTGATGAACCTACAACGGGATTACATTTTTATGACATTTCGAAATTGTTACAGTGCTTTCAGCGTCTAATTGATAATGGCAATACAATTGTTGTTGTTGAACACAACCTTGAAGTTATTAAATGTGCCGATTACATAATTGATTTAGGCCCAGAGTCGGGTGACAGGGGCGGAAATATTGTAGCTCAAGGCACTCCTGAAGAAATTGCCAGAGTACCCGAATCTTATACAGGTCAATATTTAAAAACTGTACTTTAATAATGAATAAACGAAAATCAATAATCATAGTTATCAGTTTTGTTGTTGCAGGTATTATTGCTGGATTTCTTTATTGGAGATTTGTTGGTTGTATAAGCGACAGCTGTCCTTTGAAATCAAATGTATACCTTATGATTTTGCAAGGCGGTCTATTAGGGTTTTTGATAGCTGATTTTATAAACAGTAAAAAATCAGTGAAATGAAAAAATTCCGGCTGCTGATAATAATTTCCCTTTCAGTGTTATCAATTACATCTTACTCTCAGGTAATTGATTCTCTGGAATTACCGTTTATGAATCTTTCAGAGGAAGAAAAACTTGATACTTTCCTCCGACTGACACAAGAAAACCAAACCAAAGATGTTATACTTGCTATTAAATATGCGAGAAAATCCCTCACTTTATCAGAGCAACTTGGTAAAGAAACAGAACGAGGAAAGGCTTACAGATTTCTTGGGGAGCTTTATTCTCTCGAATCAGATTATGGACGTGGTTATGAGTATTTGATTATGGCATTGGAAATATTCCAGAATTTGGGTGATACATTAAACCTGATTAATGTTCGAATAAGCCTTGGAGACTTATACTATGACCTGAAAAAATATTCAGATTCAAGGAATGTTTACATTGAAACATTAAAATTAACAACAGACCCAGATTTCCTTGCAATTCTTAATTGTAACATTGGAAACACATATCTATCAGAAGATAAATATGAAGAGGCTCTTACTCAATATATGAAGTCCCTGGATTACAAAACTACTGTAAAGAAAATGAGATCTATCTCTGATACTTATACAGGGCTGGCAATTTATTACGAAAATAAAGGACAGTATACTGAAGCTTTAAAGTATTATCAGATGAGCTATGAAATCGAGAAAGCAGAAAATGATAAGGTAGCAATGGCAAGTTCTTATCTTAACATTGGCGATTTACTTGGAAAAATGAAACAGTACAACCGTGCACTGGAAGAAATTCAAAAGGGTATTCAATTAGCGAGAGAGTGTAATCTCAAAAATAATATACTAATCGGTTATAATATGATTAGTACGATATACCGAGAGATGGGGGATTATCAAACTGCTTACAAGTGGCGAACAAAATCTTATTTTCTAAAGGATTCGATTTTTACTTCAGAACTTGCAGCTAAAATTGCTGAAGAAAAGGCTCTATATGAACTTGATTTGAAAGATGCTAATATAAAAATTCTCAAAAAAGAAAATACGACGCTATTATGGCAAAGAACTTTTTATTTAACAGCATCAATCCTTGCCTTGTTTGTTGTAATAATTTCTTATGTTTTCTATAAAAGGAAGGGAAAACTCACCGCTCAACTTGAGGTAATTAACAACGAACTAGAAAATAAAAATATTAAGCTCTTTGAGTCAGAAAAAGTATTGAAAGAGCTTGTTAAAACCAAAGATAGGTATATCTCAGTACTTGCGCATGATTTACGCAGTCCATTTCAGGGATTGATTGGCCTTACCAGCATCTTGAGGAAAGATTTTGATAAAATGCAAAAGGAAGAAATTAGAGAGTTCCTGAATCTTATTGAGAGTAGCATAAGAAATTTATTTGATTTGCTTGATAATCTCCTGCAGTGGACTAAGATGCATACAGGTATACTCAAATTAGAAAAAGCGGAAGTTAGTTTGAATAATATAATTGACGAAATAGTAGAAATTTACCAGCACAACGCTATGCTTAAGAATATAATCTTAATGCCAAATTTACAAAACGATATTAAAATCTATGCTTCTGAGAATATGCTTAAGTCAATTATTAGGAATCTTATTTCTAATGCTATAAAATTTACTCCTTCAGGCGGGTATGTAAAAATTAAAGCCTCAATAGTTAATAACACTGCAGAAATTAGGGTTTCGGATACTGGGAGTGGAATACCCGAAGAAAAATTAAGAAAAATTTTTACTGATGAAAGGTTTACTACTAAAGGGACTGAAGGAGAAGAAAGTGGTGGTTTGGGGCTAATCCTAGTAAAGGAATTTGTAGAGCTACATAAAGGGACAATAAACGTAACAAGCGAAGAAGGTAGGGGAACAGAATTTATTATCGTACTGCCCTTGAAATAATTTATTGATTGTTACCTCTCAATTTTTTTTCAATCTGTCTAAGTACTTCCCACGAATAAATACCAGTGTCATGTCCGTCTTTCCATATAATTTGTATAGCATAATTTCCTACTGGTACAATTTTATCAATATCGTAAAAACCGGCAGCTTTAAATGGAGATTTTATAGGAATATATTTATCAAAAATTACAGATTCTCCCTTACAGTTTACACAGGGACACTCATCACGCAATAATTTTATTGGGAACTCTGTAACATCCCCGTTATTCCATTCTACTACTAAAATATCAGTATCTTTTTTTCTTATCTTAATTGGATATTTGTCCATATTTCACACTTAGATTTTTGGATTCAAAATAAGCAATAACATAATCGCAAATACTGCTATTAAAAATACTTGATTTATTTATATTATAAAAAGCATTAATAAACACAAACTTAATATATCGTCTCCATTAGACCCCCCCTGTATTTTCCCTTCTGACATTATTCGAGTGGGTTGTACTTTTGCAGCCAAGTATTATGAATTGTTATAAAGAAAAGAACACAAGGACTACTTTTGTTTTAGAAAATTAATGAGCAGTTCTTTCTAAAGGAGTATAGATATCTCCCCCCGGTTCTGCAAAGCATTGTCTGATGATAATTAAGTTACTTACAAAATTTGCCAACAAATTGATTAGCCTTATTTTTCCACTTTGCCCTGTATTTCAGGTTTGTGAAGTAAACTTTTACATCCGCCTCATAGGAATATTTTGTATAATAGATTTTAACATCAGCCTGATACGCATAATCAACAAAGAACCACAAATATTCCTTGTCTTTTCCCTGATATTCGTAGTCTACAATATTGACAATCATATCAGCCTGATATTCATAATCCACCATATAAACTTTTATATCAGCTTGATACTTATAGTCGACAACATAGATATTGCACGGTATTGCAGACGGGAGGGGAACTATCAGCATTAATATTATAAAGAATCTTTTCATACCTAAAAATGAGAAAAAATTCAGAGTTTAAAAATAGCAGAAATTAAGGTGTAGTAAAATTTAAATAGGAATGATATTTTATTATTTTGAATTTTTTTCATCTATGCAAGAAATACTGAATCAACTTAATGAGTTATCATATAATTTGTTCTGGAGCTGGAACAATGATTTTTACTCTATTTTTGAAGAATTAAATAGAGATTATTGGAATTGGAGTCAGAAAAATCCAGTGAAATTCCTTAGGGCAATTAATAAAGAATATCTCTTTGAAATCATTGAAAAAAAGAATCTTAGAGAGAGAATAAGTAAAATATACAGGGAATATCGAAAGTACATCAATCACGCAGGAAAAAATAATAATGAGGAGTCTTCGATTAATAAGGAACCTTCTATATGTTACCTATCTGCAGAATATGGAATTACAAAATGTCTGAAATTTTATTCGGGTGGACTTGGTACATTGTCCAGCGATCATCTCAAGTCCGCTTCAGACCTTAATATTCCTTTGGTGGCTGTAGGTCTTGCATATTCATACGGATACTTCAGGCAGTACATAAATACTGAAGGCAGACAGTCAGAGTTATTTGAAAAAAACGAATTTGACAAAATGCCTATGAGACTTGTTCTGGATGAAGATTACCGACCGGTGAAAATTACTATTGACCTTCCAGGACGTCAGGTCTATGCTCAAATCTGGCAGGTCAACATAGGAAGAGTTAAGCTATTTCTGCTTGACACTTTTGTTGATGAAAATGATGTGGAAGACAAAAGAATTACAGATATTCTTTATGGCGGAGAACTTGAGAAAAGGGTATTACAGGAAATTCTTCTTGGGATAGGAGGAATGCGAGTTATGGAGATTCTTGATATTCCAGTCAAAGGATGTCATATTAACGAAGGTCATTCTGCATTTCTTTGCTTTGAGAGAATAAGGACAACGATGAAAAAACGTGGCATCTCATATAGAGAAGCTAAGGATCTTTGTTATTATTCAAACATCTTTACTACACATACCCCTGTCCCGGCAGGAATCGATATCTTCCCGCGATGGATGATGGAAAAGTATTTCAAGCACTATGCTGAAAACGAATTGAATATTAGTTTTGATGAACTATTCCTTGAAGGAGATCTGTATCATAGTTCGTGGAATGAGAATTTTAATATGGCTGCTCTTGCTATTAACAATTCCAATTTTGTAAATGGTGTCAGCAAACTTCACGGTAAAATTGCAAGTAAAATGTGGGCTCTCCCTTCAACCCGAACACAAATTGATTCCATTACAAATGGAGTTCATATCCGTACTTATCTGAGCCCTCATTCAGAGAAAATATACAGAAAATATTTTGGGGATTACTGGTATAGCGAGGAAAATATCTGGGAAAAAATAAGCTCCTTGCCTGATTCAGTGATATGGGAGATGAGAAATAAAAACCGTGGATATCTTATCAAATATGTCAGGGAAAAATTAGTAGATAATCTGAAGTTCCGTAATGCTACCGATGAAGAAATAGAAAACGCCAGGTGTATTCTTTCTGCTGATGTAATGACAGTTGGCTTTGCAAGGCGTTTTGCAACATACAAACGGGGAACATTAATTTTTAGAGATATAGAAAGGTTGAAAAAAATAATTAATGGTAATTACAAAATACAATTTATTTTTTCTGGTAAAGCACACCCCAAAGATGATGGTGGAAAGAGTCTTATTCATGAGATAATGACCTATACTCAGAGCCCTGACTTTGCTGGAAAAATTGTCTTCCTGGATAATTATGATATGGAGGTGGCAAAATATCTTGTTAGTGGTTGTGATGTCTGGTTAAACAATCCCCGCCGTCCTCTGGAAGCTTCCGGAACAAGTGGTATGAAGACTATCTTAAATGGGGGCCTAAATTTCAGTATACTTGATGGCTGGTGGGTTGAAGGTTATGACCCAAGTTGTGGCTGGAAGATTGAAAGCCCGGGTGAGGAAGAAAATCTTTCTGAATATGAAGTAGATGCTTATGAAGCAAAATCACTGTATGATACACTTGAAACTGAAATATTACCTATGTTCTATCAACGCAATGAAAACGATATTCCAGTAGCGTGGATTCAGATGATAAGAAATTCTATCTGTAAACTTTCAAGCTATTTCAATACAGAACGTATGGTACAGGAATATAACACTAAGTTTTACTCAAAAGTAATAGACATTTCGAAATCTAAAATGGAGTAATGAAAGAACTTATAAGAATAGCGTCCGGTCAGGGTTTCTGGGGGGATTTGCTTGATGCTCCAGTGAATCAGGTAATGGGAGGTCCAATTGATTATCTTGTGATGGATTATCTTGCGGAAGTTACTATGTCAATCCTTCAAAAACAGAAACTTAAAAATCCGAAACTTGGATATGCAAGGGATATACCTATACTGATGGAAAAAATCCTTCCGGAAGTTATTAAACGAAGAATAAAAATTATTACCAATGGCGGTGGTGTAAACCCTATTGCCTGCAAAGATGCTATCTTTGAAGTAGCAAGGGAACTTGGTGTTAAGAACTTGAAAATAGGATTAGTAACCGGTGATGATATACTTGATAAGATTGAAAGTTTACTTACACAAGGAATTGATCTTGTTAATATGGAGACTCAAGAAAGCTTGATTACTATCAGGGATAGATTATTAAGTGCAAATGTATATTTTGGTGCAAAGCCTGTAGTAGATTGTTTAAATGCTGGTGCTGATATCGTTATCACTGGAAGGGTTACTGATACAGGTCTAACACTGGCTCCGATGATTTATGAATTCGGCTGGAGTTATGATGATTACAATCTTATGTCGGCTGGAACAATTGCCGGACATATTCTTGAATGTGGAGCTCAATCAAGCGGAGGCAATTTCCTTGGTGATTGGGAAAATATTCCCGATATGGAAAACATAGGTTTTCCTATTGCTGAGGCATATCCTGATGGCACTTTCATTATTACCAAGCATATAGGGACTGGTGGCAGAGTGTCAGTTGAAACAGTAAGTGAACAACTTGTTTATGAAATTGGTAACCCTGAAATGTATATTACGCCTGAATGCATTAGTGACTTTACCTCTATTAAACTGGAGCAGGTTGGTGAAGACAGAGTAAAGGTTTATGGAATAAAAGGCAAGCCACCTACAGAATTTTATAAAGTTTCAATGTCTTATTCCGATGGCTATTCTGCTGTTGGAACTTTAACCTATACTGCTCCCGATGCTCTTAAAAAAGCGAAAAAGGCAGATGAGATACTTCGTAAAAGACTCGATAAACTTGGATTAGAATTTGATGAAATTAGAACTGAGTTTCAGGGTTATAATGCCTGTTTTGGCCCTGTAGCTAAAGAGCTTTCTTATATAAATGAGGTTGTTTTGAGAGTTGCTGTCAGGTCAAAAGATTTTAATTCGGTGGATAGATTCGGAAAGGAGATTGCTCCGTTAATATTAACAGGTCCACCAAGTGTTACAGGTTTTGCTGGAGGAAGACCAAAACCCTCAGAAGTGGTTGCTTATTGGCCCTCATTAATTAAGAAAAGTTTAATAGCTCCAAAGACAGAAATTTTTGAATTATAAATTCCTCTAATATAAAATTTTTTCAAATGGAAAAAATTCTAATTATCGGTGCATCCGGCCAGATAGGTTCGGAACTAACAATTGCTCTAAGAAAAATTTATGGAAATGAAAATGTTTTTGCTACAGACATCAAACAGGCACCAAAGGACATTGTTGAAACCGGTCCCTTTCAGATTCTCGATGTGTTAAACGACAAAGCTCTAATTCATTTTGTAATCAGACACAAAATTACACAGATTTATCATCTTGCCGCTGTCTTGTCTGGTAATGCTGAGAAACTTCCTTTACAGGCCTGGGATATCAATATGAGAGGGTTGCTTAACGTACTTGATCTTGCTAAAGAAGTGGAAATAAAAAAAGTCTTCTGGCCTTCTTCAATTGCCGTTTTTGGAAACACAACTCCCAAAATTAATACTCCCCAATTGACTATTACAGAACCAAATACTGTCTATGGTATTAGTAAACTTGCAGGTGAACGATGGTGTGAATACTACTTTAACAAATTTAATATAGATGTAAGAAGTATTCGCTATCCGGGCCTGATAAGTTATAAAACAGAGGCTGGTGGTGGTACTACTGATTATGCTGTTGAAATCTTTTATGATGCTGTCCGCTCCAAGCATTATGACTGTTTTCTTGAAGAGAATACAACTCTACCAATGCTCTTTATGGAAGATGCTATTAGTTGTACAATAAAACTGATGGAAGCTGATGCAAATAAAATAACTGTGCGCTCCAGTTATAATCTGGGGGGGCTTAGTTTTAGTCCTCGAGAAATAGCGGCCGAAATTAAAAAACATATTCCTGAATTTACTATTAACTACAAACCGGATTTCAGACAAAAAATAGCTGAATCCTGGCCACAAAGTATTGATGATAGTGTTGCAAGAAATGATTGGGGCTGTGATTACAAATATGACCTTTCTAAAATGACAGAAATAATGCTTGAAGAAATAAGAAAAAAGCTTAACCTGTAAAATAGACAACTTTCTATTTTGAAATTATTTTGGTCAAAGCTCCCATTACATTATAAAGGGTTAATTCTTATCTCATCAGCTGCTTTTTTGTGGAGTACAAGTGGGCTGTTTATTAAGATCCTTAAATTAGACGCATTACAGATATCATTTTACCGATCACTATTTGCAGGTTTGACAATTTACATTTTGACTTCTCTGCATAAGAGGAGCTTTCGAGTCCCGGTTCCTAACATTATTAGTGTATTGTCATCATTCTCGTATGCTGGCATCTTGATTTTTTTTGTATTAGCTAATAAACTTACAACTTCAGCAAATGCAATATTTTTGCAATTTACAGCACCTGTTTACCTGCTGTTTTTAGAGCCGCTCTTTTTAAAAACAAAGTTTCAATTCCGAAATATTATAACTGTCATTGTTACTCTTTTAGGAATGACATTATTTTTCTTCGGAAAATTGGAAATTGGTAGTGTTATTGGGAATCTTCTGGCTATAACAGCAGGAATATGTTTTGCTTTTTTTTCTCTTTTTAATAAATGGAATAAAGTTATCGATAAGTCAGAGCAAAGCATTTATTCTGTGATATTTGGTAATTATCTTGTGGTTATAATTGCTGGTATATTTGTTTTTGACAAACTAAACATTACCCCTCAGGAATTCCTTATTGTTTTATATATGGGTGTTGTTCAAATTGGCATCAGTTATATTATATTCAATATAGGACTGAATTATGTGTCAGCAACAGAATCAATGATAATCGGAATGCTTGAAGCAATTTTCAATCCTATCTGGGTATTCATCGGACTTGGAGAAGTTCCTTCAGTATATGCTATCATTGGTGGAGCAATAGTACTATCAGCAATTCTGATTCACAATCTTTTAAAACGCTCTGAATAGAAATTCATTCGTCAAAAAACAAAAGATAAACTACATAAGCTAATCCTGCTTGCAGTAAAGCAAGTGTAACCCCTGAATACACATCGTACCGTTTAGACTTGTCAAGAAAATCTCGGTTTAGTGTATTTACATATTCATTATAGTAATCATTTGCTTTATTTTTCAAAAGGTAACTACTAATTCCATTTCCTAAAGAAAACAGGCTTATGCTGCCAATAAGTATAAAATTTTTTTGTTTTTTAAAATAACGATGATAGTTAGTTTTTACAAACTCTTCTTTGTCTTTTATAGGACGTAATTCAATCAATAGATTATTGCTCTTTAATATGAAAGTACTATCAAAGTAGTTGGGTTTTTTCATTGTTAATTGTTTCTCTAATAAAGAATCACTGTATATTCGAACTGGAGTTAAGCCGATTATTTTGTTATAGGAATAAACTTCAGCATTATAAGGAATACTATTGATAAAAAATATCTTGTCCTCAAGATTAAGAGTATCCTTTGCTTGGTGAGCAAATAATAAACTCCCGCCTGTAAACAAATATATCAAATAAATAAATATTATTCGCATTTTAATCCGAAAATTTTCTTTTCTGAAGATGCTACAATAATAAATTTATTTATTACTATAACACCTGAAATAATTGGTGCATCAAATTCTTTTTTCCAGATAAGATTTCCATCTTCAGCATTGAAACAATAAAGAAATTTATTATAAGACCCTATCAAAATCATATCCCCGGTCAATATGGGTGTAGCTACTATGGCTCCCTGAGTTGCAAATACCCATTTTATCTTTCCATCCTTATCTATACAGAATACACGACCGTCAATGCCTGCTGTTATAATAGTCTCTTTATAAAACGTTAAAGAAGAATTACTTTTTGTCCCGAGATAGCTTTTCCATCTTATTTCAAGATTTGTATCAATACAGTAAGAATAAAGATCATCACAATTAACATAGAGTAAATTGTTGTTCACAGAAGGAGTTGAACAAATAGCACCTGGAAGAGTTATTTCCTTTTTGTTGTTACCGTTTATATCGAGTAAAATTATTCCCCCTCCAGAATTTGTGAGTGTAATATAATTGTTAAATATTACTGCTGAAGTAATGTAAAAGAAATTTTTACTGGTAGATGGTTTGTAGGACCAGATATATTTCCCCGTCTGTGATTCAAACATATAGGTAAAACCATTTCGTGAAGTTGTGATAATATTATTGTTATATATAATTGGTGAGGATTCTGAAAATGGAATAGTCCTTGACCACACTACAGAATTGAAAGAAACATTGAAACATTGTATATATGAGGAGTTTTTATCAAATGTAATGTAATAAATATTATTGTTATATAAGATTGGTGATGAAGAAATTGATTTTCCCTTCTTGAAATTACCAATACTTTTTCCGGTTTGAAGGTTTAGTCCTATGAGATGTCCGGAGTATGATGAGACAAACAAATAATCTTCATTTGCTACAAAACAAAACGGTGGAAATGCTCCTTCAGTTGAGTAATCCCAGATAGAAACTGGGAAGGAGCAGTTTATGAGTGGAGAATTTGAAACGTTATTATTAAAAACATTTCCCCCTCTCATTATCCATCCTTTACCTGGCTGGACGCTGATGTTATACTTAAACTCAGGAGCAGAACAGGATATAACCAGTGTTGCGGTTAGTATAATACTTATTGTTCTCAAGGTCAAAACAAAACACAAGTTATTTTATCAAAAAGTTAAAGTCAACAGAAAATTTTATATGTGAAATCTGCAAAAATTTATCCTATAAATAATAGTACTTGACATCACGGAGTATATTTTCTAATTTAATTTAAGAAATAAAAAAAGAAAATGGATAGCTTTAATGATTTTGAATATTATGGAGATGAAGATAATTTTGGAGAGAATTTTGCACGAAAGAAGCGTAAAGATGAATTTGATGAAGGATTCTATGAAGACGTAGCTGCTACAATGGATATAGAGGAATTTGAAGAGAGAGTTGAAGATTTCATCGAAGACCTTGAATTTGAGGAAGCACTCAGGTTCACCAATGCTTTTCTCCTGTACCATCCTTATTCTGCGGAAGCCCTTTATAAAAAAGCCTTTATTTTAACTGGGTTTGGAAATCACAGTGAAGCAATTGAATATTATGATAAGGCTTTAGCTTTAAATCCAATAGATATATCCCTTTATCTTGGAAAGGCGAGTTCACTTTTTGCCCTTGGTAATCTTGCAGCCTGTCGCTCAACTTTGAATAGTGCTCTTGAAATTGACCCATCAGACACAGAAACATTGTTCAGGCTTGGAGTATTGCTGGAAAAAATGGATGACTTTACTGGTGCTATTGAGGTTTTTAAGAAAATACTTGAGATTGAACCAGATTTTCTTGAAGTCTATTATGAGTTAGGCTATTGCTACGATTTCCTTGATAATACCAAAGAAGCAATCAATTCATATCAAACCTATCTGAATATAACCCCGACTAATTTTAACGCCTGGTATAATCTTGGTATAGTTTATAGCAGAATGGGAAGATATAGAAAAGCAATTGAGTGCTATGAAATGGCTCTTGCAATTGACCACAAATTTACAGCAGCATGGTTCAGTTGTGGCAATGCTTATTATTCATTGGGACGATTTTATAAAGCTATTGAATGTTATAAACAGGCTTTACGATATAGTGAAAAAGAATATGTTTATATCATTAATTCAATAGCTAATGCCTTTGAGGAAATGGAAGAGTACTATAAGGCAATAGAATATTACACTCGCTCACTTCATACTGACCCTTTATCGGTGGATGCTTATTTTGGCAGGGGAAATAGTTATTTTATGTTAGGTAAGTATGTCGAAGCAATAGATGATTATGAAAGCGCTTTGAAAATTGAACCTGATGATTTTCATATCTGGAATGCTAAAGCAGATGCTGAAATTTCTGGTTGCCTGTATGATAATGCTGCTGATAGCCTTGAAATGGTTATAGAGTTGGATAATTATAATGAGACTGCTCTTTATGAGTATATTAGTTTGATGGGGAGAATTAAACAGTATTCAAGAATGATAACATTTCTTGATGAATACATTAATGAAAATCCTCAACTTGTTCCTGATATATTACTGCTTGAACAGGCAAAAAATTATTATCTTGCTGGTAGGAAGGATGAGTTCAATAATATTTTAAAAAACCTGTATGAAAAAACAGGTCTTGAAGAATACAGAATCTTTATTGAAGGCTCTATTGACGAAATAGTCAACTATGTCTTTAAAAAGACTGACTGGAACTCTTAATTCTAACGTCGTATAGTTTTTTATCTTTTATCTGAAGGATTCTCTTCTCGCTATGTCTTCTCACAATCTCAAAATTATGTGTAGCAATAATTGCGGTAGTTCCTCTACTATTAATTTCAAGTAGAAGTTTAATTATATTTGCACCTACAAAAGGATCAAGGTTTCCTGTTGGCTCATCGGCAATCAATAAAGGTGGATTATTTACAATTGCCCTTGCTATGGCAACGCGTTGTTGTTCTCCGCCTGATAGATCATAAGGTATCTCTTTTAGATGGGATGAAATGCCAAGCTCAGATGCAACTTGAAAAACACGTTTGTTAATTTCTTCCTTTCGATGTCCAGTAATATATAGAGGAGTAGCAATGTTATCAAATACTGGACGATCATTCATTAATTTGAAATCTTGAAATACTATTCCGATTTGTCTTCTGAGATGAGGTATCTCTTTTTTATCAATAGTTGATGAGTTAAAACTATTAAATATTATCTTTCCCTTTTTAGGGAATAGGTCAAGATATATAAGTCTTAATAAAGTGGTCTTTCCTATTCCAGTCTCTCCAACGAGAAAAACAAAATCTCCCTTTTGAATAGTAGCTGAAGCATCTGCAAAAATTTCTTTTCCGTCATATGAAAAAGATAAACTATCGATTTTTATCATAATATCTCCTTTTTGCTAATTTATGGGCAAGTTTAATTGCTTCAACTGTGCTTTCAATTTTAGCTATACCTTTCCCGGCAATATCAAATGCCGTCCCGTGGGCTGGAGATGTGCGAACTATTGGTAATCCTCCCGTATAGTTAACTCCTTTGTTTCCTGCAATGATTTTGAATGGTATCATTGCTTGATCATGATAAAAACAAATTACTGCATCAAAGTTAAAGTACTTTTTGTTGCCAAAAAACCCATCTGCTGAATAGGGTCCTGAAAAATTGTATCCCAGTTTTTTTATTCCACTGATAACAGGTGTAATGATTTCTACTTCCTCTGTCCCAATAAGTCCATTATCCCCTGAATGGGGATTTAGTGAAAGCACGGCAACTTGAGGATGATTTATATATAATTCAGTTTGTAATATTTTGTAGAGTAATTTCATCTGTAGAATCAAAAACTCAGCTGATATAATACCTGCTACTTTTTTCAACGGTATGTGAATGGTAAGAGGAATTACAATCAGTCTTTTTGAATACATTATCATAACTACAGGTCTTGTATTTAGAAGCCTGGATAACATTTCAGTATGCCCTCTGAACTTATATCCGCCAAGTGTAAGAGCCTCTTTTGAAACGGGCATTGTAACGACTGCATCAAACACTCTTTCCCTACATAGAAAGATTGCTTTTTTTATTGCGTCACCACTCATCTCGCCTCCTGTAGCTGTTATCTTTCCTAATTTTACTTTGAAATTTTTATAATCGAGAGGAACTAAAAACTCATCTCGTATTTCAGGCAAACTCAAATGTCTGGCATAGTAATCAAAAACAGATTTTTCACCAATCACCTTGAGATTATATTTTTTAGTTATGTTAGTTGCAAAAACCTTCAAGATAATTTCCGGACTTATGCTATTTGGATCTCCGCTTGTGATAAGAATTTTAGGGTTATCCATTTTTACGTTTTATTTCTCTTTTAGCTCAGTGATCTCGGCGTCTGCCCAGAGTGAATCGAGGTTATAAAATTTTCTTGTTTCAGGTAGGAAAATATGAACAACTACATCAACAAAATCAAGTAATACCCAGCTTAAATTAGTGTATCCCTCGCTATGCCAGGCTTTATAGCCAAGTTTTTTTGTTGAATCGAGGACATAATCTGCTATTGCCTTTACCTGGATGTCTGATGAAGCTGTACATATTACAAAAAAATCGGTAATCGTGGTAATCTTTCTTAAATCCATAATCTTAATGTCTGTGCCTTTCTTTTCTAAAATGAGTTCTCCAATTTTTCTGGCTAACTTTGAAGGATCGGATTTTTTCTTCGCCATACTATTTAGTTTTTTCTAAAAATGGTTTCAATTCTTTATAATCTTTTCCTATTATCACTGTCGCATCAACAAATTTTGTAGGATCTATCATCTGCACTATATTCCTTTGACTTACTCCAAGTGCTTCGGCAATACGAATCGCTTTTTTTAAATCTCCAATTCGGTCGATAATTAATGTCTTTTCAACTTCAGTCGATTTATAATTATCAAGTTCTACAACATCATAGCCTTTCTTTTTCAGGTATTCGCGAAAAGTTGCTCCTATACGGTTTTCACCAGTTCCATTTTCAATTCTTATTTGTATGGAAAAATTAGGCTGCTTTGTCGGATGTATAATTGTATCAATAGCTTCTCTTTGACCCGGCTTCTTTTCTGAATAAGCTGATAAAATCAAAGATATTATTAAGTAGCCACATAGCCCTAATAGTATAATAATTGTAACGTTTAATAAATATTCTCTTGTGGTTTTGTGGTTCTTTGTTTCGCTCATATCTTAAAATTAAAATAAAAAACCGAAAGTATAAATCTACTTTCGGTTATCTTGATTTTTAGTTATTCTAAATCCTTATCGTGGGGTGTCATTATAAAAAAATGGTGAATAGTATCTATCATATGGGTAAATCCCGTCAAGATTTCTGAATTCAAAATATAAATTTGAATTTTCACTTATCTTATAATCAAGTGACAATCTTGAAAGTTTCAGTCCTGTTAAATCGTTTTGTACCGCTGTTGAATAACCTTTACCCAGATATGAATTTGCATAAGGAGAATATTGTAGCTTCACATCAGCTGAAACTTTAAGTTTTTCGGAAAATTTGTATTCCATACTATTTATATACGAAGTAACTGAAAATGTCCCGTATGAGGAAGTTAACATTGACACCTGAAAACTATGTTTCATAGAAAAGTTTTTGGGATTGAAAATCCCTAATATCAGACTATTGGTCGTGCTACTAACTTTGTTTACATCTGATTTATACTGAGCCTGCGTAAGATTCCCCAGTGTAATCAGAACCAAAACAGCAATGAATAACTTTTTCATAACTATTTTAAGTTTAAACTATTTTTTTATATAATATAGAAAAGGATTTTTAAATGCAAGGGAAACCTTAGTAATTTCGAGGATAAAAAAAAATAAAAAAGTATATTGACAATTAAATTAATTTCAAGTAAAATTGAGTAGCCTAAAATTTTAGTAGCGAAGATACTATAATTTAAGGGCTTTACACTAAAAAATATTCTTTTTAAAATGTTTCAAGAAAACTAAAAAAAAGGAGCAAACAATGTTAAAAAAGACACTTTCTTTTTTGATGCTAATCCTTATGTTGACTGTTACTATGTCTTATGCCCAGGATAAGGTTGCACCATCGCTTGGATTGGCACCAAGAGCAACTGTGGTATTACCGCCGTCAATCAATCCAGATGCCCCAACTTACTGGTATAGCCGTGCATTTGGATATAATGCTTATGGAACTCCTGTTCCTGTAGGTCCCTTTAAATTTTTCCTGAACAATCCTGGTTCTTTGACTTCATTAGCCTCTGATGCAGGGAACTTTGTAACTGCCGGTTCCTTTGATGCTGCTGGAATATGGTGGGGTGTTCGATATGGTAGTAACCAGCTGGTTAAAATTGATACCTCAACAGGGGCTATTACAGCACAAGGAACAATTACCGGTGCACAAACAATTACAGGTATGGCTTATGACCCGAGCACCAACACAATGTACTGCTGCAACTATACAGGTTCTGCAAGCAATGTGGGTACTCTTAATATGTCAACCTATGTCTTTACCCCACTCTCTGCTACAATTACTGGCATTCTTATTGATATAGCATGCAGCAATGCGGGACAACTTTATGCTGTCAATATCAGTGATGACAATTTGTATTCTATCAACAAAACAACAGGGGTGGGTACCATTGTTGGACCACTTGGTGTTAATGCTAACTATGCTCAGGGGATGTCCTGGGATAGAACTGTGGACTCCTGTTACTGGGCTTCTTATACAACGCTTGGTGAGTTGAGAAGAATCAATGTTCAAACTGGAGCTTCAACATTAATTGGAGCTACCAACTGTGAAATTGATGGATTTGCTATTCCGGGTGTTGCTGGTCCGCAAATTCAACATACTCCACTTCCCAATACTCAAAACCTGACTGGACCTTATGTTGTAAATGCTGTTATTACTCCACCTCAGGGTTCTACTATTACTTATGCCAAAATTTTCTGGTCAAGAAATAATCCGACTGTTACAGACAGTATTACAATGACAGGGACTGGTAATAACTACACTGGTAACATTCCGGGTAATGGTACTGCTGCAACTTACAGGTATTATTTGAAGGCTATTGATTCTCAGGGAAGATCTGCTGTAGCGCCTGCTGGTGCTCCTGGTAACCTTTATATGTTCCAGGCTATTGCAACAGATACAGTAAAACCTGTTATTACCCATACTCCTTATACACAAATCCCGAAGGTAACCTGGCCTGTAACGATAAACTGTGTTGTTACTGATAATATCGGTGTTGATTCAGT